>CAXTPS010000004.1:4268-272868 GCA_964246305.1 uncultured Pyrinomonadaceae bacterium | reverse complement strand
ACGAGCAAGTGCAAGCTGAGAATGTCAGATACAAAGATTCTTAAATTACAGAGTACTTATCACGACGAGTTATGTCACAAGCAAACGTTTACGATGACGGACACTTGCGCGTGGAGCATGACAACTATTATGTCGCGTGCGCGGGAAGCTCTATCAAATTGCCGCGCTCGGAGTTTCTGATTATCTCGCGGCTGGCGCGCACGCCTGAGCGTATTGTGTCTTCGGAGGAACTCTGGCAAAACGCATGGGGCGAGCGCAAACCCTTCAATGCCGTCAGCCTGCACGTCTACATGTACCGGCTCAGGCGCAAGCTCGCGCCCTACGGGCTAAACATCGAAACGATGGTCAACGTCGGCTACCGCCTGCTTCCTTTGACGAAGTGATTCAAACAGGGATGGACAGGATAGACAGGATAAGGAATGAGCCAATCAGTAAGCCGGTTGAATCTTTTCTATCTTGTTTATCCTGTCCATCTCTGTTAAATTCGTCGCCCTTGTTCGGAAACTTTTCAGGCATAGTTCAGGCGGATGTAACATCGCGTGTCCACAGTGCTATGTTTTTCAATCTCATCTTAAGTTCCTCAAAATAGGAGATGCTTGTATGCCACTCTCGAAAAATTTTTCACAGGTGACGCTCTGCTGTGCGCTCGTTTGCATGGTCGCGCTGGCGTTTGGTTGCAGCGGTAATGGCGCTGGCGCTGGCGGCTCTGTTCGTTTGCAGGGCGCGGGCGCGACATTCCCGAATCCGCTTTATCAAAAATGGCTGAGCGAGTACACGAAGCTTAATCCGAACGTGCGTATTGATTATCAATCCATCGGCTCGGGCGGCGGCATCAAGCAGATTAAGGAACAGACCGTTGACTTCGGAGCCAGCGATGCCCCGATGAGCGACGCAGATTTGAAAGCCGCTCCCGGCGAAATCCTGCACATCCCGACCGTGCTCGGCGCGGTCGTGCTGACCTACAACCTGCAAGGCGTCTCGCAGCCCCTGCATTTTTCGCCGGACGTGATTGCAGACATCTTTCTCGGCAAAATCAAGAAATGGGACGACGCGCGCATCAAGGCTGATAATCAGGGCGTCAATTTTCCATCGGCAGATATCTCTGTCGTGCATCGCTCTGACGGCAGCGGCACGTCCGCAGTCTTCACAGAGTATCTTTCAAAAGTCAGCGCGGAATGGAAGGAAAAAGTCGGCACAGGCGCGTCTCCAAACTGGCCTGTCGGTCTGGGCGGCAAAGGCAGCGAAGGCGTGACCGGGCTGGTCAAGCAAACGCCGAACTCCGTCGGCTATGTAGAGCTGGCTTATGCCGTCAAGAACGGCCTGCCGGTCGCGCTCATCAAAAACAAGTCCGGCAATTTCGTCGAGCCTTCGCTCGATGCAGTCACCGCAGCCGCCTCCGAATCAATCGCCACCACGCCCGATGACCTGCGCGTCTCGATTACGGATGCGGGTGGCGCACAGGCTTATCCGATTGCGAGCTACACATATATTCTCGCTTACAAAGATCAGAAGGACGCAGGCAAAGGCAAAGCGCTTGTGGACTTTCTCTGGTGGGGCATCCATGACGGCGAGCAGTACGCGAAAGAGAAGGACTTGAATTACGCTCCGCTGCCCGCAGAGATCGTCAAGCGCGCCGAAGCCAAGATCAACTCGATAACTTCCGGCGGCAAGGCGCTGCGACAATAAAAGTCTCAAGACCCAAGTCCCAAGACCCAAGTCTTAGAACCTGCTTTTGACTTGGGACTTGGGTCTTGGGAGCTGGAACTTGAATCATAAAGATGACTGACCTTCCATCTCCAGCCGACGAATACGGTGTGAGGGCGCGCGTGTGGAACTGGCGGCGCGCGTTGTCGCCGACCGGGAGTCGCGGCGATGCTGTCTTTCGCGTCGGACTACTTTTGTGCGCGCTTTTGTTGCTCGTCATCGTGACGGCGATGATCGCGGCGATGGCTTCCAACTCTGTACTTTCGATTCGACAGTTCGGCTTCGGCTTTCTGACTGGACGCACATGGGACCCGATTAAAGGCCAGTTCGGAGCGTTGCCTTTCATTTACGGCACAGTGGTCTCATCCGTGCTCGCGCTCCTGATCGCAGTGCCGCTCTCCATCGGCGTGGCGATCTATCTGGTCGAGCAAGCTCCGCGAAGCATCGCTCGTCCACTGGCTTTTCTGGTCGAGCTGCTGGCGGCGATTCCTTCTGTCGTCTACGGACTGTGGGGCATCTTCGTTCTGGAGCCGATTCTGCGCGAGTATGTGCAGCCGCCGCTCGCGCGCTGGCTCGGATGGACGCCGTTTTTCAAGGGCACGCCGACGGGCATCGGACTTTTCACTGGCGGCATCATTCTCGCCATCATGATTACGCCGATTATCACTGCGGTCGTGCGAGATGTGCTCGAAGCCGTCCCCGTCTCGCAACGTGAGGCCGCGCTCGCTCTCGGCGCGACGAAGTGGGAGACGACGCGCGTCGTCTTAGCCAATGCCGCATCCGGCATCGCGGGCGCAATCGTGCTCGGCCTCGGCAGGGCAATCGGCGAGACGATGGCCGTCACGATGGTCATCGGCAACCGCCCGCAGATCAGCGCGTCACTGTTCGAGCCGTCTTACACCATCGCCTCCGTCATCGCCAACGAGTTTACGGAAGCGACCGGCAATTTATACTTGAGCGCGCTGATTCAAATCGGCCTCATACTTTTCCTCGTGACCTTTCTCGTTAACGGCGTCGCCAAGCTTTTGGTGTGGAGCGTCACGCGCGGGACGAGCGGCACGGCGAGGGCTGCATAATGGAAGCTGTAGCACAGGGCAAAAAGATGCGGCGCGCGACGAACGCTGTGATGACGATGCTGTCCGCGTGCTGCGCCTTTTTTGTGGTCGCAATTCTCGTCATCATCCTCGGCTACATAGCTTATCGCGGCGTGTCTTCGATCAGCCTTAATTTTTTAGTTGACGCGCCAAAGCCCGTCGGCGAGGGCGGCGGCATCGGGAACGCGATTATCGGCTCGCTCGTCCTGCTCGGCATCTCGTCCGGCCTCGGCATGCCGTTCGGCATCGCCGCCGGAATTTACCTCGCGGAGTTCGGAGACAACTGGTTCGGCAACACCGTGCGCTTTGTGACAGACACACTGACGGGCGTGCCGTCCATCGTCGTCGGCGTTTTCGTTTACACTCTGATCGTCATCCCGTTCAAACATTTTTCGACCATCGCGGGAGGCGTCGCGCTCGCGCTGATTATGATTCCGATTGTGACGCGCACGACCGAAGAGATGATAAGACTCGTGCCGACCAGTTTACGCGAAGGCGCGCTCGCGCTCGGCGCACCGCAATGGCGCGTGACGCTTGGCGTAGTTCTTCCGGCGGCGGCATCCGGCATCGCCACGGGCGCGATGCTCTCGATTGCGCGCGTCTCCGGCGAGACCGCGCCGCTCCTGTTCACGGCCTTCGGCAGCCGCTATTTTTTCGAGGGGCTGGATCAACCGATTGCTTCGCTGACGGTGCAGATTTACACCTATGCCATCTCGCCTTACGATGAATGGCATGCGATGGCATGGGCCGCCACGCTCGTCCTGATGGCATTGATTTTAACCATTAATATCGCGGTTCGATTTTTTACGCGGAAGAAGATTTGAAAAGCTGTGCTTAGGACTTTGTCCTTTGGTCTTTGCATGTGTGACGGAAATTGAATCAGTTACCAGACACATGCAAAGACCAAAGGACAAAGACCAAAGGACAAAGTCCTAAGACCCATTGCATAATGTCAATGACTACACCAGCGACTACACCAGCCCCATTGATGAAGCCGCGCGTCGGCGATGTGCGCGCCGGAGAGCAGCGTGATGAGACGGAGCGCGCAGACGAGCGTGGCGCGCAGACGAAGATCGGCGTCCGGCAGCTCAACTTTTTTTATGGCCGCTCGCAGGCTCTCTATAACATTTCCATGGAAATCCCTGAGCGCGTCGTGATGGCTTTTATCGGGCCTTCGGGGTGCGGCAAATCAACTTTCCTGCGCACCCTGAATCGCATGAACGACACGATTCCGGGGACGCGCGCCGAAGGTCATGTCGAGATTGACGGGAGCGATATCTACGCGCCGGGGACGGACGTGGTCGAGCTCAGGCGCAAGGTCGGGATGGTCTTTCAGAAGTCGAACCCGTTTCCGAAATCCATCTTCGACAACGTGGCCTACGGCCTGCGCATCAATCGTATGACGACGAACAAGACTGAGCTTCAGGAGCGAGTCGAAGAGGCTTTGACGGACGCCGCGCTGTGGCCTGAAGTCAAAGATCGTTTGAAATCGTCCGCGCTCGGTCTTTCGGGCGGACAGCAGCAGCGGCTCTGCATCGCTCGCGCGCTCGCCGTGCGTCCCGAAGTCGTCCTGATGGATGAACCCGCTTCGGCTCTCGATCCGATTGCGACGCAAAAAATCGAAGAGCTGATCGTAGAGCTTAAGCAGCAGTACACCATCGTCATCGTCACGCACAACATGCAGCAGGCCGCGCGCGTCTCGAATCAGACGGCCTTTTTCTGGCTCGGCAAGCTTATCGAAGTACACTCGACCGAGCGGATTTTTACCAACCCGGTCGAGAAATTGACGGAGGATTACATTACGGGGAGGTTCGGATAAAAACCGTTCACTTTGTGCTTTGGCCTTTGCACGCGACTCAACCTTGAGTATGAAAGGTTAAGGTTGAACGCCAAAAGCAAAGAACAAAGCACAAAGACCAAAATAAGAATTATGGATCACAGATTACTTGATCGCGAGCTTGATGTCTTAAGAGACCGTGTGCTGCTGTTGGGCGGCGAGACGGAGAACGCTTTGCAGAGGGCTATCTATTCGCTCGTCGAGCGCGACAGCACAACCGCACAGGAAGTGATTGAGGACGACGACCAGATAGACCGGTTGGAAGTCGAGATAGACCGGCTCTGTGTGGACACCATCGCGCTCCGCCAGCCCGCCGCGCGAGACCTGCGCTTCGTCATCTCGGTGGCGAAGATCACGCCGATTCTCGAACGCATCGCAGACCATGCCTGCAATATCGCACGCGCCGCGATTGATCTTAACGACGAGCCGGAGATGAAATCTTATGTGGACTTGCAGCGCATGTCAGACCTTGCGTCGAGCATGCTGCATGCCGCGCTCGACGCCTTCACTTCCGGCGATGCGGAAGCGGCGCGAAAGATCATCGGGCGCGACGTGGAGATTGACAAGATTTATGATCGTCTCTTTCATGATCTGATCGATATGATGGTGACAGACCCGACGACCACGACGCGCGCCGCGCGCCTGCTCTTCGTCGCCAAACACATCGAGCGCGTCGGCGATTACGTCACGGACATCTGCGAGCTGACGGTCTACATGACGGAAGCCGCGTTCATTAAACATAGCAACTAATGCAAGGCGGAAGGATGAGGGATGAAGGATGAAAGCGCGGCGAGTTAGCATGACTCAGTCACCCAAACTTATCATTCCTTCATCCTTCCGCCTTCATCCTTCATCCTTAAAACTATGCCTGCACCAGTCCTGATTGTTGAAGATGACGCTGACATCGCCGAGAGTCTGCGTTATAACCTTGAGCGCGACGGTTTGAAGACTCGCATTGCCGAGACGGGCGAGAAGGGTTTAGCGGCTGCGTTGGACGCGCAGGCGGGACCGCCCGCACTGATTATTCTAGACCTGATGTTGCCGGGCATGAGCGGGACGGAGCTTTGTCGCCGCCTGCGGCGCGAGCCTGCCACGCGGCGCACGCCGATTATCATGCTCACCGCGCGCGTGTCGGAAGCGGAGCGCGTCGCAGGTCTCGACCTCGGCGCGGACGACTACATCACGAAGCCTTTTTCTGTGCGGGAGTTGATGGCGCGTGTGCGCGCTGTGCTGCGGCGCGTTGACGAAAACACGGTCGCGCGTTACGAGGACGAGCACCTCCAAATTGATTTCGCGGATATGCGCGTCGTGTGCGACGGCGCGAGCGTCAGGCTGACGCGCAAAGAGTTCGCTCTGCTCTCCGTGCTCGCCAAGAGCGCAGGCCGCGTGGCGACGCGCCAGCAGCTTCTGGATCATGTCTGGGGCTACCAGTATTTCGGCGACACGCGCACGCTCGACGTACACATACGCCGCCTGCGGCAGAAGCTGGAGAAGTGCTGCGACGCCATCGAGACAGTGGTCGGAGTCGGCTATCGTTTCGCCGGATGCAAAAGCAAGGATGAAGGGTGAAGGCGGAAGGGATGAAAGGCATGCTATTCAACCTTGAGCAGTTCGGCTTTACCCGCGCCGCACATGTTCTAAAAGCTTTACTTTCATCCTTCATCCTTCATCCTTCATCCTTGCTTTGAATATCGTGTCTGCCCGTCACATAATGGCGTTGATCTTGGGCGGAGTCGGCGTCGCGGCTCTCATCATCATCGTCTTCTGGAATCCGCTCGCAGCCGTGCTTTGCCTGTGCGCGGCCATTGCAGCCGCAGGTCTCACACGCATTCTCACTTCTCCAAAAACAGCTCAGCTTCAAGCGTCATCGAACGCGGCCGCCGACGCTTCCGCACCGGCGAATGCTTCCGCCGGGAGCTTAGCAAAGGCCGGTGCGGTTTCGCCGGGCGCGTTGCTTGACGCGACGATGAACAGCATGCGCGAGGGCGTGTTGATTGTGGACAGCGAGATGCGCGTCATCGCATCCAACGCGGCGGCGCGAGATATTTTCGAGCAGATCGAAGGCGGCCTCGAAGCACGACGCCTGAGCGAGCTGACGCGTAATCCTTTGATTCACGACACGTTTCGCGCCGCGCTCGAAGAGGGCAAGCGCGCCGAAGTGAAAGTCGAGATGCGCAGAGGCGAACGTCGAATCTTTGATCTGGGCGTCGCGCCGCTTCGCTTTGAAGGCGCGGCGGGAATGCGCGGAGCTATCGGAGTCTTCTTCGACATTACGCAGCTCGAACGGCTTGAGCGCGTGCGTCAGGAATTTCTCTCCAACGTCTCGCACGAGCTGCGGACGCCCCTCACCGCGATCATCGCCTTCGTCGAAACGCTTGAAGATGGAGCGATGGAAGACGGCGAAAACAATCGCCGCTTTCTCAAGGTGATTCGCAGGAACGCCGAACGCATGCACAATCTGATTGACGACATTCTGGAGCTTTCGTCTATCGAGGCCGGAATCGTCACGGTCGAGCCTCGCCCCGTCAGGCTCACAGCCGTCATCGAAGACATCACGACCGCGCTCGCTTCACGCGCAGAAGCGCGGCAGGTGACGCTCCATAATGAAGTGGCGAACGGCGCGATGATTTACGCTGACGCGCGTCGGCTCGAACAGATGATTACGAATCTGGTTGACAACGGAATCAAGTTTAACCGCGAAGGAGGCCGCGTCACGATTCGACATGAGGCGACCGGGACGCGCGACCGCATCAGCGTCGCAGACACAGGCGACGGCATCGGCGCAGACCACATCGAACGCATCTTTGAACGCTTCTATCGCATAGACCGCGCCCGCTCGCGCGAGATGGGCGGCACCGGTCTCGGTCTCGCTATCGTCAAACATCTGGCACGCGCGCACGGCGGCGAATCTACCGTACAGTCCACTCCCGGCGAAGGCTCTACCTTTATCATTGAGCTACCCAAAGCGTTTGCAGATGATGTGCGATAGGTGTTGGGATAGTTGATGCGACAAAAGAAAACGATTTCTCATAGCCTGTCTTTCATCACTTATCCTCAGCACTTATAGCTGCTTTTCTCATCGCCTATCACACATCACTTATCACCGCTTGATAAACCTTGACGCTCATCAGGCAGCTTGTTACACTTTTGTAAGATCAAAGCGGAACCCGACGCTATGCTGCGTCGCCGAAGAGTCCCCTTTCTGACTCGTGCGTGCGGCGTAGTCTGATTTTTGTAATCGATGGAGGTGAAATGGTGGGCTTTAAAGTCGGCCAAAAGGTCGTTTATCCCAATCACGGGATCGGAACCATCGAGCAGATCGCACAGAAACAAATTGGCGCAACCTCACTTCCCTTTTACACGTTGCGCCTTGCTGCAACAAATTCTGTCGTTCTCGTTCCGGTCGCCAATGCTTCAGAAGTTGGTCTTCGTTCCCCGATTTCGAGCGGCGAATGCGAGCTGCTCTTGAAAAATCTGGCAGATGATTTCTCTACCCCCACGCATGATTGGAAAGATCGCTTCAAAGATTTTTCGGAAAAGATGCGTACCGGAGATATTTTCGAAGCCGCAGACGTGCTCAAGAACTTAACCTTTCTAAGTCATATCAAACCGCTCTCCTTCCGTGAGCAACGCATGCTTGAGCGCGCGCGTTATCTGGTCATTTCCGAACTGGCGGCGGTCTGTCGCCAACCCGAATGTAGCATCGAGCCTCGCGTCGAACAGGCGCTCGCACGCGCATGCGCAAAGCATGACCGCCGCCCGGCACGCGCACGCGCTGTCAGTGCGACGGCTGGTCACTGACCGGCGGAATTTATCAATCAGTTCATCAACCGCAAAGCATCAGCCGCGAGGCCGTGCAGACAGTAGTCTGTCAATTGCGGAATGCGGATTTTCGATTGCGGAATGCGGATTGAAGAATGATGAGAAGCGCGCTGTCTTTAATCCGTAATTCGTATTCGGTAATCCGCATTCTCGTGTTTCGCGTGATATAATTTCCCACGTTCAAAGCTCTAACAATCCGAGTCTGATTTACCACACGCTTTTGCCGCCTGATGGATGAACCTGCGAGTTATCTTCTGACACTTCTCTTCGACGGGGCTGCGACCGTTCAGCATGTCTCGGCAGTTGAAGCCATTCTCAAACTTTCCGCCGTTCTCTTGCTGGTCATAGCCAACGGCTTTTTCGTCGGCTCGGAGTTCGCGCTCGTCTCCGTGCGCCGACCGAAGCTCGCCGCACGCGCCGCCGGTGGCAGCAAAAGCGCGCGGGCCGCGATGTATCTGGTAGACAATCCGACGATCTTTATTTCCGCGACGCAGCTCGGCATCACGCTCTCTTCGCTCGCGCTCGGCTGGCTCGGCGAGCCGACGGTCGAAGCCCTGCTCATCCCAATCGCAGACCACATGGGCGTCACCGGCACGGCGACCTATGTCGCCGCGCACATCTTTGCCACGGTCATAGCGTTTATGACCATCACCTTTCTGCACATCGTGCTCGGCGAATTGATGCCGAAGATGATTGCGCTCGACCGCGCCGAACGCCTCGCGCTGCTGGCCGCGCGACCGCTGGTGCTCTTCTCCAAAATTTTCCGCGCGCCGATCTGGGTGCTCAACAAAACGGGTGCGGCTCTGGGGAAGATGATAGGACTCAAATCATCGCTTGAGCACGCGGCTGTGTACACGGAAGAGGAGTTGCGCCAGCTCGTCGAAATCTCGCACAAGAGCGGACACCTGCGCAATGATGAGCGACGGCTGATAAACCGCGTCTTCGAGTTTTCCGACACGTTGGTGCGCGAGGCGATGGTGCCGCGCACGCAGATGGCTGCCATCTCAAGCGACTGCGGGTTTGAGCAGATCGCGCTGGCTTTTCAAAAGCACGGCTACTCGCGGCTTCCCGTTTATCGTGAATCGCTCGATGATGTCATCGGCTTTGTGCATAGCAGGGATGTCATGCCGCACCTCTTGAAGCCGGAGGGCTTTCGGCTTGAGCTTGCCCTGCAAGAGCCGCTTTACGTGGTTGATACTGCGCGGCTCGAAGAGGTCTTGAGGCAGATGCAGCGGGCCAAAGTCCATTTCGGATTCGTGGTTGACGAGCACGGCGGAATCGAAGGCATCATCACGCTCGAAGATTTGCTGGAAGAGATCGTCGGCGACATCTCGGACGAACACGACGAAGAGGTCAACGAGCAGATTAAAACGGAGCGCGACGGCGCATACGTGCTCGACGGCGCGCTCGCCGTGCGCGATCTCAATCGCCGCCTGAAGCTCACGCTGCCGGAGTCCGAAGCCTACACGACCATCGCCGGATTTCTGATGACCGAAGCCGGACATATCCTGCAACCCGGCGAAACAGTCAAGTACGACGGCCTGCTTTTTCACGTTGAGAAGGTAGAGAAGAGGCGCATCGTGCGCGTCCGCCTCCAACCCGAAGAAGAGACCGAAGAGGCGGACAGCGAGAAGCAGGAAGATAAGGCGAAGGCGACAGGGTGAAAGATTTGAGATTTCAAATTTGAGATTTGTTCGTCCGGCTTAGCTTGACTTTCAAAACTCAAGGTTGAGGCGCGTGCAAAGACCAAAGACCTAAAACTATTTCTTTAAGGATTCATTTATGAGCTTAATAGATCAGGTTCACGCGCGCGAGATTCTGGACTCGCGCGGCAATCCGACGGTGGAAGCCGAAGTGATATTGATTGGCGGCGAGCTAGGGCGCGCGGCTGTGCCTTCCGGCGCGTCAACCGGCGAGCATGAAGCGGTCGAGCTGCGCGACGGCGACAAGAAGCGTTACGGCGGCAAGGGAGTCTTAAAAGCCGTCTCGAACGTCAACGAAAAGATCGCGCCGATGATTGAAGGCATGGACGCGCTCGATCAGGCCGAGATAGACCAAATGCTGATCGAGCTTGACGGAACGGAGACGAAATCGAAGCTCGGCGCAAACGCTCTGCTCGCGGTCTCTATGGCGACGGCGCGTGCGGCTGCGGCGTACATGGACGTGCCGCTCTACAGGTATCTCGGCGGGCCGAACGCGCGCACGCTGCCCGTCCCGATGATGAATATTGTGAACGGCGGCGCGCACGCGGACAACAACGTGGACTTTCAAGAGTTCATGGTGATGCCCGTCGGCGCGGAAACTTTCAGCGAAGCGCTGCGGATGGGCGCGGAGATTTTTCACGCGCTCAAAACGGTTTTGAAGAAACGCGGCTATGCCACGAGCGTCGGCGACGAGGGCGGCTTTGCTCCGAACTTAAGGTCTAATGAAGAAGCGATTGAGACGATTCTGGAAGCTGTGGACGCGGCGGGCTACAAAGCCGGGCGCGAGATCATGCTCGCGCTCGACCCTGCGGCGAGCGAGTTTTATGACGGCAAGAATTACGTCTTCAAAAAATCGGACGGCAGAAAATTGTCGAGCGATGAGATGTCGGCTTACTGGCAAAGCTGGACTGAGCAGTATCCGATTATCTCTATCGAAGACGGGATGGCCGAGAATGATTGGGACGGCTGGAAGGCTTTGACCGACGCGATTGGTAATAGCGTGCAACTCGTCGGCGACGACCTCTTCGTCACCAACACCTCGTACCTGCGTAAAGGCATCGAGCGCGGCGTCGCCAATTCGATTCTCATCAAAGTCAATCAGATCGGCACGCTGACGGAAACGCTCGACTGTATCGAGCTGGCGCGCACGAACCGGCGCACGGCTATCATCTCGCATCGCTCAGGCGAGACCGAAGACTCTTTTATTGCAGACCTTGCGGTCGCCACCAACGCGGGACAGATCAAGACCGGCTCGCTCTCTCGGACAGACCGCATAGCGAAGTACAACCAACTGCTGCGCATCGAAGAAGACCTGCGCGACGCAGCTCGCTATCCGGGGCGCGAAGCTTTCTATCAACTCGCGCGGCCTGCGAGCAATTCCAAGAAGAAGGCAAGGGCAGCTAAGAAATAGGAAGTTCACGCAAAGGCGCAAAGGCGCAAAGAAGACCATTCAAGAACAGGAAGCACTCAACACCTTTGCATCTTTGCGCCTTTGCGTGAATTTTTTTGAGAGGGATTCTGTAATGGCTCACGAATGGCAACGCGGCGAGTATAAGATTAGCGATGATCGCGCGCGGCTTGACATCAAAGTTATACACAAGTTTTTATCAACCGAGACGTACTGGGCTACCGGCAGAGACATCGAGACCGTGCAGCGTTCGATTGATAACTCGCTGCCGTTCGGCGTCTATCGCGGCACGGAGCTGGTCGGCTTTGCGCGCGTCGTGACAGACCGCGCGACCTTCGCCTGGCTCGCTGATGTTTTTATTTTAAATGAGTATCGCGGTCAGGGAATCTCGAAGTGGCTGATGGAAGTGATTCTTGAGCATCCTGAGTTGCAAGGTTTTCGCCGCTGGGTGCTGGCGACCAAAGACGCGCACGAGCTTTATCGCAAGTACGGTTTTCGGGAGCTGAAGCGGCCTGAAAGATGGATGGAGCGGCCTGATCCGAACATGAAGGAGAGGCCGGACTACTGGGCTGAAAACACAGGCACATGAAATCCAAGAATTAGACACAGAGCACACAGAGGAAGCTCAAATTCAATATCTCAAATCTCAAACTCAAATTTGAAATCTTCTTATACCTATGTGTCCTTTGTGGCTATGTTATGGTTTTTTAAATTTTAAGGAGGCGGCGAGAAATGTTTTTCTTCTTCATCATCGGAACACGTTTTTTCACGTGGGGGTCGGATGTGATACCGCAGCAGATGCAGTGCGGCAAGTGCCACACGGTGGGCAATTTCACTTTGAAGAAAGGCATGCAGTTCATCACACTCTTCTTTATCATCCCGGTGCTTCCGATTAGCGGCATCAAGCAACTCGCGCAATGTCCGGCGTGCCGTGCACGCTACCAGTTGACCGCGTAAAGGAGATAGCTTTTGAGTAACAAACGAGGGCCGGTCGCGCTGATTATCATAGACGGTTGGGGCTACACGCCGGAGCGTGAGGGCAATGCTATCGCGCTCGCTCAGACTCCTTTTTATGACGAGCTGCGGGAGAATTATCCGCACACGCTGCTCGAAGCTTCGGGGGCGCGCGTCGGTCTTCCGGCGGGCATCATGGGCAACTCCGAAGTAGGGCATCTGAACATCGGCTCCGGGCGCGTGATACGCATGGATGTCTCGCGCATAGACCATGATATTGAGACCGGAGAATTTTTTCAGAACGAAGTTTTGACGAAAGCTATGGATGGCGCGAAAGAGCGCAAGTCTGCTCTGCATTTGATGGGACTCGTCTCGGACGGGCAGGTGCATTCTTCACAGGAGCATCTTTATACGCTCCTACGTATGGCGAAAGCGCGCGGGCTACAGCGCGTCTACATTCACTGCTTTCTGGACGGGCGCGACGTGCCGCCGATGTCCGCCTTCGGTTATGTCGAAGCGTTGCAGGTCAAGTGCGGCGAGATCGGATGCGGACGCATCGCTTCCGTTGTCGGTCGTTATTACGCTATGGATCGTGACAAGCGTTGGGAGCGCACCGAGCGCGCCTATAACTTATTAATCAATGCTCAAGGCGAGCGGGCGATTGATCCGGTGGCGGCTATCAAACAATCATACGAGCGCGGCATCACGGATGAGTTTATCGAACCCATCATCGCCCAAAACGAGCAGGGCGAGCCGGTCGCAACTATTCAGGAGGATGACGCAGTCATCTTCTTTAACTTTCGCCCGGATCGCGCGCGGCAGCTCACAAACGCGCTCGCAGTTCCCGGCTTCGGCGGCTTTTCCACGCCGCAGAGACCCAAAATAGATTTCGCCTGCTTCACGCTTTACGACGCGACCTTTCCGCTCGCCATCGCTTTTTCCAAACAGTCTCACACAAACGTCCTGGCGGAAGTTTTCGCGCGCGACGGAGTGCGCAACTATCGCATGGCGGAGACTGAGAAGTACGCGCACGTCACATATTTTTTCAACGGCGGAGTCGAGAAAGAATACGATTGTGAACGCCGCCTGCTAGTGCCCTCGCCCAAGATTGCGACCTATGATTTAGAGCCTGAGATGTCCGCCTTCAAAGTCACGGATAAGGTTCTAAGAGCGATTGAAGAAGGCGAGACAGATATCTTTATCATCAACTTTGCGAACCCGGACATGGTGGGGCACACGGGCAAACTCGCGCAGACCATCGAAGCGGTGCAATATGTTGACACGTGCCTCGGCTGGATTACGAAAGGCATCCGGCAGGCGCGCGGCACGACTTTGATTACAGCCGATCACGGCAACTGCGAACAGATGCTCGACCTCAAGACCGGACAACCGCACACCGCGCACACGACCAATCCAGTGCCCTTCCACCTGATAGACGAAGCCTCGCGCGGAGCCAGACTGCGCGAAGACTGCGCGCTCGAAGATGTCGCGCCGACACTGCTCAGCCTGCTCGGAGTCGAGCAGCCTGCGGAGATGACCGGGCGCGACTTGCGAGAAATTTAAAGAAAGTAAGAGCGGGGGCAAGCCGCCCTTCCAGACCTGTGAGACATTCATGTTTGAGAGACAAGCTCTCAGGCTTGAATGTCTCATAGGTGAGGAGGGCGGTTGGCCCCGCTCTGCTTCTATATCAAAACCGCGCTTCTGGAACTTAACTACCTAACGTGCGTCTAATGAATCGAAGCTCTCAAGCTATCGGAACAAACGGACTGAGAAGTTTTGAATCAGCATCAATGTGGCAGCACGGTCATGGACTGAGGCTTGCCTCATTGTCGCCCAGTATCATTTAAAAATATATTCACACTGCTCGAAGCAACCAATGTTTGAAATTTTCATCTCTTAAACAAAAAGCAAAAGGCCATAGGCAGGCACGGCGCTTCGCGCTCCCCATGATTCCGCGCCAGACATGCCCGGCATGCTTAGCTTCAACAGACGGGCGGATGAGCATGTAACTTTGTTTCGCGTCGCAGTTCCGGTCGCCCCCGCTCTCTTTCTCTTCAGAAAATTGTCCGACCACACCGTTAAGGAGTTTAAAGGAAATGCTAAACGCCAGATGGTTCGCTCCACGTGTCTCACGTTTTGTCGCCCGCGCACTCGTCTTCGCAGGCGCAATCGTCGTCGCCGCTTCGTTCGCCACACGCGCTCCCGGCTGCCCGGTGGAAAACCCGCAACCTTTGCGCGTGCTTTACCTCAATAGTAATCGCATCGTCACGGCTCGCATCGGCAAGACCGAGACGGTGAAGATTGAAAAGATAAATGAAGGTACCGCCGATGAGATTCCGTTCAACTATCTGAAGACCGCGCTGCTCGTCGCTTCAACTCTGAAGGGCGAAGCGGAGCCTGTGGTCTACGTCTATCACACGATGTACGGCGAATATAAAGATGCGCTCAGCAGTGCGGCGGACGGCGATACGCTGCTGGTATTTCTCAATCGTAGCGGTGAGGAAGGGGAAGACGGCTACTATGTGAGCGATATGAGCTACGGCGTCAAGACGCTACCGGATGCGGATTTGAAGATTTACACGCGGCGGATTGACGAGTTGAACACGATCATGCAGGTGAAAGAGCCGAGTCAGGCGGAGATAGTTGATTGGCTCGTGCGATGCACGGAAGAGCCTGCCACACGTTGGGAGGGCGCATACGATCTCTGGACGAGCCACTATGCTCTGGTCGAGGCTCAGGCGCGGCAGGCGGATGAGGCCAATCCAGAAGCCGATGTCGCCGTCGAATCGAACTCGGACGAGCAGGCTGCCGTTGAAGTTGCAGACGACACGGACTCTATAAAGGAAGCGCCGGAGAGTTTGCGTCAAGTCTATTATGACAATGATGGCAAGCTTATACAGTCGCTGACGGATGAGCAGAAAAATCGCCTGGTGCAATCTCTGCTTAATATCGAAGTCCTCACCGGCAAAGATTTTCCTCTCCTCGAAGTGGTCAAGGATTGGAACGACCCGCGTTTCGTCCCGTACCTCTTATCGCAGATGCGTCGCCCTGCTGGCGACTTTCCTTATCCAGTCGAAGAACTGATGGCGATTGTCGCAGACAAGCTGGGCGACAAAGCTCTCATCGCTCTGGTCGAAGAATTTCGCAACCACGATTATTCGAGTGAAGAAGAGAGCGTCGCCGATGATGAAGCGAGCGAAAGCAGCCCGGATAATGAGTCCGGCGATGCCAGTGTAAGCGAACAGAGCGACAAAGAAAGCAACTCTACAGAAAGCAGCCCGGCGGAGCGAACACGCAAGGCGAAGCTGGAATATTTTATCGCGCTCGCGGAAAGCGTCGCGCCGCAAGCCGTCTCTGATGTTCCGCCCGACGCTCCGATCAATGCCCCATCTTCCGGGAAACCTTGAGCTTCAACGGCAGTGATTTTTTTTGAACGAGGCGCGAGCAGGATCGGCTCGCGCCTCGTCGTTTTTGCCGTGTTGCTTCGGATGATGGCGCGCTTTATTTTAAAGCTGCGTCTCATGCTAAACTCTTCACGGAACAAATTTTTGCATTTCTCGTTTAATTTAAGACTTGTCACAGCAATTGAACTTCGATCCGCGCAACATACTCGTCATAGACTTCGGCCAACTGGGCGACGTGGTCTTGAGTCTGCCCGCGCTCGCCGCCATCAGGCAGCGTTTCCCGCGCGCACGCATCACCGTCGCAGTCGGAAAATCATGCGCGCCCGTCGTCGAGCTTTCCGGCTACGCGGATACGACGCTGGTCGTTGACCGCGTCGCGCTGCGAGACGGGCCGAAGCCCTGGGCCGTGATGCGTATCATAAAGTTCGTCAAAGAAGTGCGACGCTCGCGTTTTGATTTTGTGATTGACCTGCACAGCCTGTCCGAGACAAATCTGCTGGGCTTTTTCTCAGGCGCGTCGCACAGGCTCTATGCGCGCAGGCCGGGACGCTCGCTAGATTTTCTCTCAAACTTTCGCCCGCATCCCGTCCCGGAGGATAAATCCGGGCACGCGGTTGATCGTTACCTGAGCGTGCTCGCGCCGCTCGGCATCAAGGACGCGCCGCGCGTGCCACGACTGCGGACGCGAGCGGGAGACGACGCGGCAGTCGAGCTGTTGTTAAAGAAAGAGAGGGCCGACGCAGGGAAGCCGCTCATCGGGCTTTTCCCCGGCGCGGGACATCCGAGCAGGCGTTGGCCGCTCGAACGCTTCGCAGAGCTGGCGGGAAAACTCGTGCGCGAAACAGAGGTGCGTATCATCGTTTTTGCAGGGCCGGAAGAGCGCGCGTTGGTCAAAGAGATGCGCTCAAAGTTTCCCAAGGGCACAGTCATCTTCGACAAGCTCACGATTCCGCAACTCGCTTCCGCGCTGGCGCGGCTCTCGGTCTTCGTCTCGAACGACACAGGCCCGATGCATATCGCAACGGCGGTCGGAGCTGCCGTCGTCCTGCTGCTTGACCGCCGCGCGCCCGATAGCTATCTTCCGGTCGAAGGGCGTCACCAGATTATTTACAGCAGCATGATTGATGATGTGACGATTGACGAAGTGTACGGGGCAACGCGCGAGCTGCTGGCGAGCGGACGCACGGCTACGCTCTTCGCCGGTTGAAATTTCCGAGGATGCCGGATGATGTATAAGTCTCACAACACGCGCCGCATCCTGCTCATCTCAGGCGCGTTTGTCACTCTGCTACTCTTCCTCTCGCTGTTTTTTTTCAGGCAACAGATTAACGGGCACGCGCGGGAAGCAACCGCGCCCGTGCTTGAGCAATCGTCTCGCGGCGATTTAGATGCTTCAAACACCGCGCCGCAAACGCACGCGCCGCTCTTGCTCTCGAACGCTCCTGCCGATGCAGAGCTGCGGCGCAAGATTGACGAGGCTCTTGGGTCGAGCAGCCTCAGTTCCGCGCGCTGGGGCGTTTTCGTGATGAGCCTCAAAGACAATCGCGTGCTGTATGCGCGCGATTCGGACAGGCCATTCATTCCCGCCTCGAACATGAAGATATACACGACCGCCGTCGCGCTCGACCTGCTCGGAGCGGATTATCGCTGGCGCACCTCCGTTTACGCCGCGAGCGAAGCGGATAAGAGCGGGACGCTTAACGGCGACCTGACGCTTTACGGACGCGGCGCGCCCGATTTAGCTTTAAATGTAAAAGGCAGCAAGTCTTCGCTCGCAGAATTAGCAGAGCAGTTATACCGGCGCGGCGTGCGGCGCGTGCGCGGCAATGTGGTCGGCGACGAGAGCTATTTTCGAGGCGAGCCGCTCGGCGACGGCTGGCTGTGGAATGATGTGCAATGGTACTTCGGCGCGGAAACGAGCGCGCTCTCCATCGGCGACAATGAAGTGACGCTGACGCTCGCGCCATCAGGCAAGGCCGGAGAGCCTGCCGCGCTCAAGCTGGAGACGGAGACGGATTACGTTCGCCTGATAAACGACACGATGACTGTCGAGCGTGGACAGCCCGCGACCATCGGCCTCAATCGCGGTCTCTCGGATAACCTGATTCGCGTGTGGGGAGATTTCCCGCTGAGGAGCAGCGGCTACAGAGCGCGACTCGCCGTGCATCAGCCCGCGCTCTGGGCTGCGCATATGTTTCTGGCGGAACTACGCGCGCACGGCATCTCGGTTGAAGGCGAGGCACAGATGAAAGACGCGCGTGTCACAAAGGAGAGCGACAGATTCGACCCGCAACACGCGGTCGAGCTGGCGAGCCTGAACAGCAAGCCGCTCGTAGAGATCGCACGCGCGACCAACAAAGAGAGCCTCAATCTCGAAGCCGAATTGATCCTACGCACGCTCGGCAAAGTGAAGGGCGCGACCGCTCCTTCGACCGACCCGCGCAAGATGCTCACACGCGGAGACGATGAGGCCGGACTCGCAGTCATCATGCGCTGGCTCGAACAGGCGGGCATCTCAACACAGAACATGGCGCTGCATGACGGTTCCGGCCTCTCGCGTCTTGACCTCGTCACGCCCGAAGCCAATGCGCGGCTGCTCGCAGCTATCTCAAAAAGTTCTGCAAGCGGTATTTTCCGCGACTCGCTCCCCATCGCGGGACGCGACGGAACCTTGCGCTCACGCCTGCGCACGGCGGGCGGGCGCATCTATGCCAAGACCGGCACGCTCGCCTATACCAACTCTTTATCGGGCTACGCCGTGACAGACGAGGGCGAAATGCTTGTTTTTTCGATCATCTGTAACGACGAAACTACGCAGTCCAGCAGCATCCCCGTCATTGACACGATTGCCTTACTGCTCACTAGCCATCGCTGACTTGAGCAGCTAAACCCTGTTATCTTTACACTTAAGCCTCACAGTGAGTTTGCCCCGACGCCTCGAATCACATTCCCAAGCTCGAAAAATAATTTTCATGTTTTGTCTGGACAAACGATGTTTGGCGTTGTAATATGATTTTGCCGCCCAAGCGCGGCTATAAGCGCAATCCGGCGGCAGTGAGTTTTCGGCTTACCGTCAAGGCGACACGCGCTTCTCACCTCGACCCAGACTCCAGAAAGCCACTCACGCACACATGAACTTTGCAGGAGCATAAAATCATGTCCAAACGTACCAACCTGATCTCTTTGACACTGATGTTCGTGATGACTCTCGGCGTTTCAGCGACGGCGCAAACCATCGGCACGATGACGCACCGCCTGATGCTGCTCAGCACAATTTCGGACACGGATCGTGATCGTGATGGACTGCTCGGCCCCGTGCGGCGCATACGTACGGAGACCGTTAAGCTGACGAACAAGGGCGGCAAGCCTACAGAGGGACAAAAGCAGACGCTCGAAACCGCCGCCTACGATTTGAAGGGCGCGAAGATCGAGAACGCATACTTTCCCATCGCCGGAGGAGCGACGCTCACAGGGCGAGAGATGTACAAGTATGACGACAAGGGAAACATCAGCGAGATGACGCTGTACAATGCTGACGGCTCGCTCCTGACCAAAGAGGTCTACACATACGAATATGACTTTGTCGGCAACTGGACGAAGATGACGACTTCCGTGGCCGTGATCGAAGGCGGCAAGCTGAGCTTTGAGCCGACCGAAGTCACTTACAGAACCATCTCTTATTACCTCGATGAGAATTTAGCGAAGATGGTTCAGCCCGCTTCAACGAATGCAGCCGCGCCCGCTTCAGTTCCCGATGCGAAACCTGCGGCAGATAATGTGCAGAAATCCGCAGCTATCCCGCCTTCAACGAATCTTGCATCGTTCAACAAATCCGCAGCCTCTGCCAGCCCGATCAA
This sequence comes from uncultured Pyrinomonadaceae bacterium, assembly GCA_964246305.1. Classification (GTDB taxonomy): domain Bacteria; phylum Acidobacteriota; class Blastocatellia; order Pyrinomonadales; family Pyrinomonadaceae; genus JACMLC01. The sequence continues at coordinate 253,085 of CAXTPS010000004.1, read as the reverse complement.
TTCAGCTTCCATGCCCGGAGGCAATTCGACTGCGAACAGCAAGCCTCTCGTCGTGATGGAGTCTGAGCCTCCGGCCAAGCCTGCGCCGAAGCCCTTGATGAAGCCTGTCTCCGGCGGCGTACTCAACGGAAAGGCTGTTCAGTTGCCGACGCCCGAATATCCCGAAGTCGCCAAGCGCATGCGCGCAGCCGGCCTCGTGGCGGTCGAGGTCGTGATAGATGTCAACGGCAAGGTCATTTCTGCGAAGGCCACGAGCGGCCCCTCAGTGCTTCAGCAGGCGGCAGTTCAGGCAGCCATGCGCGCGCGTTTTTCGCCGACCACTTTGTCCGGCCAGCCGGTCAGGGTCGCGGGCACGATCAACTACAATTTCTCTCTCAACTAATAACCTGAAGCGTGCGCCAATTTCGTGTGCGCGCATCCGAAACCGACGGCTCTGCCTCAAGCTACAGGAGCGAATATGGCACTCAGTGGACAACTCAGCGATCTGTCGCTGGCTGAATTGATTGAATTTTTTTGTAACCAGCGCAAGTCCGGACGTTTGAAAGTCTCGTACCCGCGCGCTCCCGGCTTCTTCTACTTTCAGCAGGGCGCGCTGGTGGATGCGAAGATCGGCGCGCTGAGCGGCGTCGAAGCTGTCTACTTTGCGCTGACGCTGGAGAATGCTTCGTTCAAGTTCAGCGCGTCATTCGAGCCGACGCGCCGCACGATACACCAGCCGTGGGCGCAGGTCGCGCTCGAAGGCTTGCGCCGGATGGACGAAGGCATCGCGCCGACCGAGGCCTTCCCCGAAGGCTACGATACATCCGCGTGCATGGAAGACACAGACGGCGCGAATGAGATAGCGTGCGCTGAAGATGACGAGAGCGAAAGCATTCTGCCGCTGCGTGTGCGTAGGGACGCCTCGGACGATAAAGCTCCGTTGTCGCTGACGGTCGAAAACGCTGCGGGCGGAGGAAGAAGGGTGCTGGTCTACGGAGCTATCGCGGCAGCCGTCATCATCAGCCTCGCCGCGGTCGGCTTTCCAGCCGGATGGTATAAGAAAAAAGCCGTCAACGCTTCTCAGCCAGCCGCCGCAGGCGTCGAACAACAGGTGACGAGCAATCCCGGCAGCAATCCGTCCGGGCAGCCCGCATCAGAGACAGCCGAGACTACACCGACAGAGCAGGCGGCAGGCCCCGTCAACGACAGCGCGGCTCTTGCCGCACGACGCGAGCGAGAGTCCCGCGACCGCGACCGATGGAAGGCTGCGCAGGAAAAAGCCGATGCCGCCAATCCGGGCGCGACCAATCCGGCAGTTCCCGCATCAGCCGAGGCCGCGAAGAAACCTGAAGCGGCCAAGCCGAAGACTTCGACCACCGTGCAGGTCACTTACGATGAAGCGGGACGCGTCACGCAGGCTTCGGGCGGCGACGCCAACGCCCTGCGCATCGCGCGACAAAAACGCTTTCCGGCGGGCAAAGCAGGCTCGGCAACAGTCACGATTCCTGTCAACTAAAGAAGGCAAAAGTAAAAAGGTAAAAGGCAAAAGTGCTGGTGAAGAGATGTTTGTCTCTTCCTCACTTTTGCCTTTTACCTTTTTACTTTTACCTTGTTAAGCCGAGCAGCAGGAGCAGTGCGCGCTTGAGGCCGATGTCGCGCCCGCGCGGGTCGTACCATTCTTCGAGCGTGTGCGAGTTGCCGGACGCGCCGCCCGCGCCGAGCGTGACCGCCGGGATGCCGAGCGAGATGGCTATGTTCGAGTCGGTCGAAGAGCGGTCGAGACGCGGGCTGTGGCCGACTGCGCGCGTCGCTTCTTCTGCGAGCCGCACGATGATCGAATCAGCCGGAGTCTCGCCGCTCGGCCTGTCTCCGATAAGTTTCAGATCAAGCTCAAGCGGCGGGTCTCCTGCGCGCCGCATGGAGTTCTCGTCCTCTGCTGCTTCGCGTGCCGCGCGACGAAAGAAAGCATCTAGCCTTTGCAGCTCTTCAGCCGAAGCCGAGCGTAAATCCACATCCATCGCGGCCTCTGTCGGAATCACGTTGACGCCCGCGCCGCCCTCTATGCGCCCGACGTTAAAGGTCGTGCGCGGCTCTGCCGGAGCGGGATAGGCCGCGAGCCGCGCGATGGCACGTCCCAGCGCATGCACTGGATTGGCCGCGCCGAAGTCTCCCCACGAATGCCCGCCCATGCCGCGAAGCCGCAGGCGATAGCGACGTGAGCCGAGAGCCGAGTGTGTGATGCGCTCGACGCCGGGACCGTCAAAGCTGATGAACGAATCCACGCGTCCAGCCCATTCGCCTTCCCTTAACAGGTAACGCGCGCCGCGCAAGTTTCCCTCGCCCTCTTCGCCCACCGTGCCGACGAAGAGCAACGTCCCCTCGGTCTCAATCGCACACGCATCGAGAGCTTTGATGAGCGCGACGAGCGCGACCAGCCCGCATCCGTCATCGGCGATGCCGGGAGCGAAAAGCTTCCCCTGCTCGCGCCGCACAGTGCAATCGGTTCCCGCCGGAAAGACCGTATCGAGATGTGCGCTGACGACCACGAGCGGATTGAGCTTGCGCCCGCGACGCAGAGCGACGCAGTTGCCCTCCGCATCCAGTGAAGCTTCATGAAGTCCGCACTCGATAAATTTACTAAGAAGATAAGCCGCTCTTTCAGACTCTCCGAAAGGCGGCGCGGGGATGGAGCAGAGGCGTATCTGTTCCTCTGTGAACTCTTCTGCGCGGGATTCAAAAAAGCCAAAAGCGCGGGAGACCCTTTCCATAGAAAGCATCCCTCGCACGATCAATTCCGGCGTCAGTATTGCAGTTGAAGACATAACGCAAGGTGCGGCGGTTCGATAGCTTGCCCGTTATCTTATCGAGAGCGTCAACGTGTAACTGGCGCGACGGGTTTTCGCGTCAAGGATCTTAACGTATAGCAGATAATCTCCCGTTTCCGGCAGATCACCAGACCATCTGTTTCCGGAGCCCAAAAGCCTAAAGGCTGCGCCATTCGGGTCTTGCAGCTCCAAAGAGATGAAGACAGACGGAATAGCGGCGACATTAATGGTGAGGTGCTGCCCCTTGCGCCCGCCGAAAGTATATTCTGCCTGCTCGTCGCCGCGCAGCTTGCCTTTGAGCGTAACGCTATGCGAGCCGCGCTTGAACGTGATGCGCGACGGCTCAGCCTTGCCGCCGCATTGCGCCTGTACAGCATGCGCGGTCAACAGCGAACAGCTCACAAGCAATAACGCGCCGAAAAAAATTCGCTTCATTCTCATTTTCCTTCAAACCAGATTCAGACTAAACGCCTGACCTCTTCTTCTTCCAGCACTGCCGAAGAGCTTTTGGCGTGTTCGTAGATACGCGCGACGCGGTCTTCGCTCGCTTCGAGACCTCTGGATTCGAGCCAGTAGATGACGTTCGACTTGCCGCTCATCGGTCCGATCTCGATGACTTGCTTGAGGCCGAATTGCCCTGCGGGCACGCCCGAATAAACCAGATCGGCAAGCCCCGGATCGCCTTTCCTGTAACTCTTGATGACAGCCGCCGCATGCACGCCCGTCGCCGTGCGAAACGCGTCGCGCCCGAAGACCGGATAGTTGAGCGGAATCGTCCAGCCGCATCCTTTGGCCGAGACTTCGCAATACTCGCCGAGGCGCGAGAGGTCGTTATCAATCCATCCCATCAGTTTGAGATTGACCAGCAGTTGATCCATAGGCGTGTTGCCGACCCTCTCGCCGACGCCTAAGGCAGAGCCATGCACCTGATCCGCGCCACCCTCAATCGCCGCGATTGAGTTAATAACTCCAAGCCCTCTGTCCTGATGCCCGTGCCAGTCGAGACGCACTTTCTCGCCCTGCTCTTCGATAATATTTTTGACGAAGCGCACGACGGAACGCGCTCCGTCAGGCGTCGCATGCCCGACGGTATCGCAGACGCAGACGGCACGCGCGCCCGCTCTGATAGCCGTCGTGTAGAGAGCGCGAATCGTTTCCGGGTCTGCGCGCGTCGTGTCTTCCGTGACGTACATGACGGGCAAGCCTTCACTGACGGCGAAGGTGACGGCGTCCTCCGTCAGCCTCAGGAGCTTGTCGAGCGTCCAGTCTTCCGCGTAAAAGCGAACCGGGGATGAGCCTATGAAAGTGCAGGCTTCGATGGCGATGCCCGCGCGCTGAGAGATTTCGACAATCGGCGCGATGTCGTTGCGATGCGTGCGCGCCGCGCAGTTGGGGCGAATCTTTAATTTCTTATCAACGATCTCGCGCGCGAGGAGTTCGACGCCTTCTGCGTGCGTGCCGCCCGCGCCGGGCAAGCCTATGTCGGCGGTGTCTATCCCAAGCGCATCCATCAAATGCAGCATCTCTATCTTCTGCTCGATGGACGGCTCGCAGACGGACGGCGATTGCAGGCCATCGCGCAAAGTCTCGTCGTCAAAACTGATCTTGCGACCCGGCGCGGGAGCGCTCGGCTCGATAATATTCCAATCGTAAACAAGCTCGTGAGAAGACACTTTTTGATACCTCTTATAACAATAAAGTCACCGCGAAACGGCTTAACTTAAGGAGAAATTTGATTACAGCAAGCACCGCATCGAATGTCAAGCAGGACTTCCGCACGCGCGCGTCAAGTACATTTTCCGGCAAATCAGGCACAAGGCGGACAGCGGCTTGGAAGGATAATAGACGCGCCGATTTATCTTGCCACACAGAGTCAGAAAATAGACAATACGCCCCTCGTGATTCTCTTTCTCACTAAAGATACAGTGGGCATCCGTGACCATGCACGCATCTTCCCGGAGGACATTCGATGGCTAAAGTTTACGTCTCATCAACCTATCAGGACTTACAAGAGTACCGTGAAAAAGTCCGTATCGTGCTGCGCCGCATGGAGCATGAAGATGTAGCGATGGAATATTACGTCGCAGAGGACAAGCGTCCTGTCAGCAAATGTCTGGAGGACGTGGCGGCATGCGATGTATACGTTGGCGTCTTTGCGTGGCGTTACGGCTGGGTTCCGACGCAGCATAACCCTGAAAAGCTCTCGATCACAGAGATGGAGTACCGCAAGGCGATTGAGACGAATAAGCCGTGCTTTATTTTCATGCTCAATGAAGATGCGCCGTGGCCGCGCAAGCTCATGGATCGTGACCCGACGCAGATTGAGAGGCTGCGGAATGAAATTGCGGAGGAGCATTCATCCGGCCCGCACTTTAATTCGCCCGATGAACTCGGCAGGCTGGTAGCCGAAGCGATTCACAAATGGGAGAAAGCGCACGGCCTTATCCTGCCGCGCGCGTTGATTCCCGAATTCGATCTGACCGCCTATTACACTGCGCTCACCAAACGCTATCAACGTCTCGATCTGGACGCGCTCACGCCGCCGCAGAAGGAAGAATATCTTCAACTGCAACTCCGCTCGGTCTTCGTCGAGCAGAGCGTGCGCGAGAATCCGCCGCCCGTTGAATTGACCAAAGAACTCTGGGAGCGATTGCAACGCGAGAAAGAGATACACGCGGACGATCTGCCCTCGGATGTCACGCTCGGCGATGCGCTGAGGGCGCGCGAGGTCTATTATGAAAAGCCTTCGCGTCCCGCGCTCGACGCCCTGACGGATGCGCGCCACCAACGCGCAATCATTCTCGGCGACCCCGGCTCAGGCAAATCAACCTTGTCGCGCTATGTGCTGCTCTCGCTCATAGCCGATACGGGCGATGAGAAATTGCAGCGCACCTTCGGGGGCTACCTGCCTCTCTTGATCGAGCTGCGAAGCTATGCCGCCTTGAGTACAGACGACAAGTGCGACACGTTCCTAGAGTTTCTGGATTACATGGGAGAGACGGAGGGCTGGCATCTCAACAAAGACTCGCTCCATCAATATCTGAAAACTGACGGGCGCGCGGTCGTCATCTTCGACGGGCTGGACGAAATCTTTGAGCCGGAAGCGCGCGAGCGCGTCGCGCGACAGATAGCCGGGTTCGCAGAAGATTATCCGAAGGCGCGCATCATCGTCACCAGTCGCGTCATCGGCTATCGTCGTAAGATTCTTGAAGACGCGGGATTCGCACACTTCACACTGCAAGACCTTGATGAACAGCAGGTCGCAGCCTTCGTCAATCAATGGTACTCGCTCGCACTGAGCGACAGACCCGACGAAGCCGAAAGCCGCCGCGAGCGAATCATGCACTCATTTCAGGACTCGGCTTCGATTCGCCAGCTTGCGGGCAATCCGATGCTGCTCACCATCATGGCGCTCATCGGCAAACATCAGGAATTGCCCAAAGAGCGTTGGAAGCTCTACGACCACGCCGCGAGCGTCCTGATTCAACACTGGGATATTAACAAGCATTTAGAAGCACGCAAGATAAGCAGCGGTCTTATCGAAGAAGATGACAAGAAGGAACTGCTCAGGCGTTTGGCGTACAACATGCAGGGCGGTGAACGCGGCCTGGCGGGCAACTACATTCACCGCGAACAACTGGAAGAAGAATTTGAGGGCTATCTCAAAGAGCGTTATAGTCAAACGCCCGCCGAAGCCGCACGGACGGCGCGTGCGATGATCGAACAGTTCCGCGAGCGAAATTTCATCCTCTCGCTCTACGGCGCGAACGTCTACGGCTTCGTCCACCGCGCCTTCCTCGAATATTTCTGCGCGACCGCCTTCGTGAACAGGTTCGAGAAGTCGCAGGAGATAACGCTTGACGAACTGAAAGCCATCTACGGCGCGCACTACGAAGACCGTAGTTGGCACCAAGTGTTGCGCCTCATCTGCGGCCTCATTGACGAAAAATTCGCCGGAGAGCTGATTGATTATCTGGTGCAGGATTTGAGCAAACCGTGGGATGAATATTCTATTGAACAACCGCCTTGGAACATCGCGCTCGCCGTACAATGCCTGAGCGAGTTGAGGAATCCCGGCACAGTCTCGGAGGCTGCGGAGCGATTATTGCGAGCCGTATGTGCGCTCTTTCAATCTGATGGAACCCGCTTATTTCCTGAGCTTCATAGGTTTTTTATTGCGCAGATAGCTGCCTCTGCGGAAGCAATCGGCTCCAACTGGCCTAACCGATACGTTTTGGTAGAGTGGTTGAAGGGACTTGAGCCATTTAAATATAGCTGGTTGTTGTCTAAATCATTTGGAAAGGTCATAGGGTCGGTTTGTAGAGGCTTGAACGAGGCTCATCAAATCATTATCGGTTATGCTACTCATGACGATGGACGGTATCGTGCTCTGGCTCCGTTTGCTTTAGCGACAGGTTGGCCTAATGATGCACAAACCTTGTCGCTGTTGCATGATTGTACTGTCGATGACGCGAACGAAGACGTACGCTACGTTGCAATTCAAGCTATCGGCGACTACTTCCACAACGATGAGCAAACATTTCCGCTTCTGCGAGACCGCGCCGTCAATGATGAGGACGGAGACGTACGCTATATGGCTATTCTAGTCATCGGCATATACTTCCACGACGATGCTGAGACTTTACCTTTCCTGCGTGGTCGTGCCGTTAATGATGAAGATAGTTATGCGCGCCACGCAGCAATTGGGGCAATAGCAGAACACTTCCGCGATGAGGCAGAGACTTTACCGTTGCTGCGTGACTGGGCAAGTAATTCAGAGTATGTAGATGTGCGCAGCACGGCAATTCAAGCAATCGGAGCGCACTTCCGCGATGAGACAGAGATTTTACCGTGGCTGCGTGATCGAGCTGTCAACGACAAAATGCCTTCAGCAGATGCTCTAAATAATGTTTACTATCCACGTGAGGCAGCTATCGAAGCCCTTGCCAAGCATTGGGCATCGCATCCAGACACTTTGCCGCTGTTGCGCGAGCGGGCGGAGAATGACCCGACGCCGTGGCTGAGAGAAAGGGCGAAGGAGTTAGCGGACAGGATAGCAGCCGAGCAATCCGGCGAGGCTGTCGGCGAGTGAAGGTGCGTAGCGAGCTTTTCTGCCTTTGTGCTTCGGCTCTCTTTGACGCATTGCGGGTCACAGTGTTATAGCCTTTGTCGCCTGTGATGCATGACTGCTGCTGCGCCGCTTTAATCGGGCAAGCCTTTATCTTAAAATTCTTTTTCCGAAGGTAATTTCAAGCATGGATGAACTCACTGCACAGGGGAATGACGATCATCTGATACACCTGCGCCCGCAGAGCGGGTGGATCGAGGTCATCGCGGGTTCGATGTTTTCGGGCAAGTCTGAGGAGCTGATTCGCCGTTTGCGCCGCGCCAAGATCGCGCGCCAGAAGGTGCAGGTCTTCAAGCCTCGGATTGATATACGTTATTCGCACGATCACATCGTTTCGCATTCGGAGATGCGCCACGAATCGTCTACGGTCGAGACTGCCGCCGAGTTGTTGACAAAAGTCGAGCACGGGACTGAGGTGGTGGGCATTGATGAAGGTCAGTTCTTCGATAACGCGTTGATTGAGGTGGTCAACGATTTAGCTCATCGCGGGGTGCGCGTCATCATCGCGGGATTGGATCAGGACTATACCGGAAAACCTTTCGAGCCGATGCCGCAGCTTTTAGCCATCGCAGAGTACATCACCAAGACGCACGCCATCTGCGTTCGCTGCGGCCAGACCGCTAACTATTCTCAGCGCACTTTTGAATCCGAAGAGCGCGTCGCGGTCGGCGCGGGCGGCATGTATGAAGCGCGCTGCCGTCGCTGCTTTGTCCCGCATGCGGACGCACCCACCTCTTACCTCACGGAAGCTGCGGACTAAAAAGAAAGTAGGGGTAAAAGGGGAAGAGGGTAAAGGGGGAAGAGGAAAGCATTCCGGCTCTTACCCTTCCCCACTTCCCCTTTTACCATCTTCCCCCTTTTCTTCACTGGTGGACGAGCTTGGTCGAATAAAGAATCGCGAAGAGTTCGTCTTTATGTTTGTCGAAATGCTGCCCCTCTGAGCTGAGGATGAGATTTACTAGCTGCGTCTGCCCTGCGTACTTGCGATAGGCCATCCATTGCAGGCGGCGCGGGCTGTCTTTGGATTCGGGCGGAGTTTCGAGAAACTGCACGCCGCGCACTCCGTCAAGCTCAAGCCAGTGAACTTCCGAGACCTCGCCGTTCTTCTGGCGACCCGCTGCCTGATCGTAGAAAGCCTTAATGCTCACGTCTACCGGAAAGTCCGCGTTCATGTTCGAGATGCTGCCGATGACGAATGCTGCGTCCCCTGAGCCGGGCGATTTCCACATGAACGATGTGGTCGTGCTTTTACTCCCCTCGCTCCACTTCGCGGGCATCATCCACGTGATGCCCTGCTGATTCCAGTTGACGGGCTGGCCGCCTTCGAGCGTGGCGGTCTGTGCGGCGGTCGGCTCCGGTTTGTCTGCGGCAGGCAAGCCGCTCTTATCCGTGCCGCCTGTGCTGGAACTGTTCGAGTTGGAATTGTTCGAGTTGGAAGTGTTCGAGTTCGTGTTGCCGTTCTTATTGCCTGTTAGCAGATTGCAGAACGAGATGGCAAGTGACAAGACTATCAATACGGGAATTTGCTTCATGCGGGATTGACGTACCTCCGTTTAAAAAGCAGTCTTCGGTAGAGAGCGTAGATACGATAATCTTCTCGTCAGTGAATGGCAACTTATAGCGGGTGAATTATCAAAGAGGAAGAAGAAGTTTCACGCAAAGGCGCAAAGAAGAAAGGGAGTAGGGTATAGGGTGTAGGGTGTAGTGAAAGAGATTTCTTTTCTACACCCTATACCCTACTCCCTCGTGCTTTGCGCCTTTGCGTGAGATTTTTTTCTTCTCATCATTTCAAACTGACACGCTATCTGCCTATCATTTTTCTTCTGTCTTCATGCTCAGGCGTGATATGCTTGGGCGACTTTAAAATCCCCTTCGAGAGCATTTGGAAAATATCACGACGGCTACCCCGACGCCGTTCAATAGAGGAGTGTGAACTCATGCCTAGCTTTGCTTTCAGGCCGTCAACGCCGTTGCTGTTATCAGCTTTGCTCGCGGTCGGATTCTCCGGCGCGGCTTGCGTGCAAGGGACGAACACCAATACTGCCAACATGAACACGGCTAATGTGAATGCGACGCCTGCCGCGAGCGTCAACGCGAGCGCGTCGCCCGCGCCCGGCTCCGCCATCGAAGCGCGCGAGCCTGACAAGTATCAGGCGAAGCTCTCGCTGACGGCGCAGACCACTGGCGGCGGACAGAATATTTCGATTCCGGCTCTGACTTCCGAGGTCGCGCGCAATGGAGCCGATCACCGTTTCGCTCTCACGCTGCCGGGCGGCGAGCAGGTCGTTTATCTTGATCGAACGGATAAGCGTTACATCATCCTGCCCAAGCGCAAACAGTATGCGGAGCTGACGCAGGAGTCCACGGGCTTTGAAGTCCCGCGCATGATGACGCCCGCGCAGATCGTCGAGCAGCTTAAAAGCATGCAAGGGTATGAGCGCGTCGGCGAAGAAAATGTCAGCGGTCGTACCGCTATCAAATATCGTTACGCGGGCACGACCAAGACCGGGACGCAGGCGGGCGATGTGCAGACGGAAGCCATCGTGCTCGTTGATAAAGAGACCGGGCTGCCCTTGCGTTCGGAGACGGTCTCGGAATCTCAGAGCGGCAATGTGAAGGGCGTGACGGGACTCAAAATCGTCACGGAGATGACGGACATCAAGACGGATGTTGACGCCAGCATGTTTGAAGTCCCACAAGGGTACAGCAAAGTTTCCGACCAGCAGGTGCGGCAGTCCGTGGATGCTGTCGGGCGCGCGGTCATCGCCATCGTCGGGCAGCTTATGCAGAGCGCGAACAACAATAACGCTCCGGCGGCATCTCCGTCGGCGTCAGCTTCCACCTCGCCCGCTACTAAATAAAGAGGAGACCGGATAGATGAAATATTTTCTGACTCTGCTCGGCGGCATCATCATCGGCGCGGTGCTGGTGTTCCTCTTCTTCACAGGCGCGCCGAGAGCCAAAGCTATTCCCGGCTCTCCGATCAAGCCGCCGGAGCAGGGCGGCCCGCCGCCGGGAACTGCCGTTGTGACGCTCGACGAGAGATTTTTCGACGCAGTGCTCGGAGCGATTTTCAGAGATATGAACGCGCCTTCGTTTCCGCTCAAGCTCATCGGTTTGAATCAACAGCCTGAGCAAGGGGGCGAGGCAAACTTTCGCTTCGCTGCTTTTCAAAGCGGATGTGAAGATAAGGTCGTCCTCGTGCCCGAAGGCAGCGGCGTTAAGACGGGCGTGCGGTTTACGGACGGCAAGGTGATGGCTCCGCTCGCCTTCACTGGCAGCTACAGCGTTTTTGGCAGTTGCATTCAATTCAAAGGCTGGGCGCAGGCAAATCTTCAACTCACCTTCGATCAGGAGAAGCAGACCGTCTACGGGAAGCTCAATGTCGAAGGGGTCAATCTGGAAGGCACGCCGGTCGCGGTCGGCGGCCTCATCACGCCGCTCGTGCAGGGCAGTATCAACCAGCGCGTCAACCCGCTCGAAATCCTGCGCGCACACCAACTGGCGCTCACAGTTCCGGTGCAGGCCAGCAACGGCACGCTCACCGCTCATGTCAAAGACGTGCGCGCAGAAGTCACAGACGGCTCACTGCGCCTGCACATCACCTATGACTTTCAAGCACAGCGCGGGCCATCGCCGCCACAGAGCTAGGGAGAAGGGGGAAGGGTGTAGGGTGTAGGAAAGCAATTTGTCTTTCACTACACCCTACACCCTGATTTAGCGTGTGTTTCGCGTCGGCAGGTGAAGCCGCGTTCGCATTCTCTGTTGCCACTTGCTGGCGGGCGTTTCCTCTTCCGCGAATTGGATGAAAGCCTGCCTCAAGGTCTCGCCTCCTGCGAGACGCGTCTTCCAGTAAAGGAGCGCAGTGACGACCGCAGTCATCGAGCCGAAGAAGATCATGATGGGTAGCGCGACGAGCTTCTGTGTGACATTGAAGATTTCCGCCGACCCTTTTAATTTTCCCGAATGGAGCGCGACGATGACCGCTAGGAGAAGCCCGGAGCTGACGAGGCTCAGGATAAACGGCGCGATCATCTGTATGAAGATGACCGCGATCACAGTCCGCCGCGACCTTTTGTAGAGCGCGCGCGCACGCTTCAAAGCCGCTCGCCCGCGATATTCCTCCATCATCAAGACCGGAGCGACCATCGCAAAGTTGATCACCAGATACAATCCCGGCACGACGCACATGGCGAGACCCAGCAGGATTGCAAGGCTGATGAGCATGCTCGTTATTAAAAAAGGGCGCATCCGCTTTTTGAATGCGACGAAAGCCGGAAGCAGTTCCACCGGACGCAAAGGCAGTGCGAGCATTTGCGTGACCAGCCAGGTCGTGACGCCGCTGATTACTGACGAAGCTAAGAAAGTAACGAGGAGAGTCAGCACGGCTGAGATTCCAGACAAGATGCTGTCCCACGGTTTGGCTAACATGTGCTGCATGTCCAGAAACGCAATCGTCACCTGCAACAGCGTGAGAATCACGACCGGCGCGTAAACCAGTAGGACGAGGCGTAGGAAGGTCGGCAGGTGTTCGCTGTAAAGCGTCAGAGCGCGCCTGAGCAGTGAGCCTGTCCCTTCGGAATGTGCGCGGAGCGCGCTGGCAAAGGCAGCGGCGGTGGGCGGCCTCTCGTCCGGATTTTTGGCGAGCGCGGACATCACGAGCGCGACCACTTTTTTCGGCACGCGCTTAACCTTGAGCGGCGGCGGCGGCGACTCCCGGTGCATCTTCATCACGGCCAGATAATCGCCGCTGAAAGGCGTGCGGCCTGAGAGCAGGCGATACGCAATGACGCCGAGGCTGTAAATGTCCGCCCGCGCGTCAAGCATCTCGCCGCGACACTGTTCGGGCGACATGTAAAGCGGCGTTCCCAAAATCGAGCCGACGCGCGTCAGCGACCCCGACGAGCTTGATGTTTGAGAGACAAGCTGTTTTCTGTCGGTCGTCTGATGCTCGAATAAGCGCGTCCCTGCCTCTTCGGAACTCTCCGCGTCGAACATACGCGTGCCCGCTTCCGAAGCATCCTCCGCCGCACCGAACACGCGTGTGCCTGCTTCCGATGAATCAGCCACGGCCTCAAACATACGCGTGCCTGCTTCCGATGAATCATCTTCCGGCGCAAACATGCGCGTCCCCGCTTCGGACAAATTCGATTCTGACAAATCCGGTTCGGTCACGGGCGCGGAGTACATCTGCGTCGCTGCTTCCGACTGCTGCGACTTGTGTGCTGTGGATGTGGCTTCTGGAATGAGCGTCGGCGATTCGCTGGCGCGTGTGGAAGCGAGCGAATTGAAGAGCGACGGGCGCGGCGGGATTGCTCCTGATGTCGGAGCGGGCAGTCCCGGCTCGTCTAGTTTGGCGATGCCGAAGTCCAGGACTTTGGCTGTGTAGCCGCCGCGACGATTCGGCTCAAGCCAGATATTATCTGGCTTGAGGTCGCGGTGAATAATTCCCTGCTGGTGCGCTTCGTCAACCGCCGAGCAGGTCTGCTCCAAAATATCTATCACCCAACCGAGCGGCAGGCTCGTCTCTTCCGCCAGAATTTCATCGAGCGTGCAGCCATCCAGATATTCCATCACGAGATACGCGACGCGGTCTGCTCCGACGCGCGCAAAGCCGAAGTCCGTGACATCAACCACGTTCGGATGGCGCAGGCGTCCGGCGGCGCGGGCCTCTCGCCGGAAACGCTCGACGAACTCGTCGTCCTTCATAAACTGCGGAGCGATGACTTTGAGCGCGACCGGACGCTCCGTGCCGAGATGCGTCGCAAAGTAGACCGCGCCCATCCCGCCCACGCCTAGTTGCCGCTCGATATGATACTTGCCGTCTAAGGTTTCCCCGATAAGGTTCTTTAAATCCATGCTCTTTGTATATTCGTGAAGCTTGAAGCGAAAATGCTTTATACGTGTAAAGCTTGCTGCGACTCGGACGAGTTTTATTAGACTCACATGCCGCAGCAATGAAGCATACATTATTCTATCGAGCAATTAAACGAATGGCGGGGAACAATGTTTCATACGCGCGGATTCTGCTTTTCGCGGCGCGGCATGTTATAACTCCGGCACGAAGCTTTACTAAAATCTGATTTGGAGGCAATACATTTTTAATGGCAACGAACAAGACAAACGGTAAATCCGGCAACGGGAACAAGCGCATGAGCCAGTCGGAAGTCATCAATCACTTCGCGGAGAAGTTTGAAGTGAAACGCGCCGACGCCAAAGAGTTTTTCAACGAGCTGGCCGCGCTCGCGGGCAAAGAGGTGAAGAAGAACGGCGAGTTTGTGTTGCCGGGCTTCGGCAAGTTGGTGCTCGCCAAGCGCAAAGCGCGCGAAGGCCGCAACCCTGCGACCGGCGAGCCGATCAAGATTCCAGCCAAGACCACGCTCAAATTTCGTCTCGGCAAGGCGATGAAGGATTCAGTCGTTCCCGCAAAGAAATAGCTCACTCAAGCACTACATCAAAAGGCGTGCGCGTCACTCATTTAAGAGCGACTCGCACGCCTCTTGATTTTAAAGCAGCTTTTTGAATTCTTCGACCGTCAGCCCGGCATCGCGCGCGATACCGCCCATTGTAAAAGCGTTCACCGGATTATGACGCGGAATCGTGAGGATGCGAATGCCATCAGACATCACTATGTGTTTACCTTGACGAAGAATGCGAAAGCCCGCCTTCTCCAGAGCTTTGACCGCATCCAGATGATTGACGCCGGGGAGCTTCGGCACAGCTAAACTGTCACCTCGATTTCGCGCACATCTTCGCCCTTTATCAAATCATCCAACGCAGCCAGATATTCCTTGATCGCATCCTGAATATTTTCCACAGCCTCTTCTTCCGTCTTACCCTGCGACCAGCAGCCGGGCAGACCTGGACAAGAGACACTGTAGCCTTCTTCCGATTCATGCACGATAACTTTGTAATTCATTTTTAATCTCCGGCTCTGATTATACCCTGCGAGGAATTTGACCGCCATAACCATTATTCTGCTTTTCAAACTCCATGCAATCGCAGACGGAACTCGTCGTTGAAGGCGTGTATATCCGAACGCTTGCCTGAGAAGAGGCGCGACTGTTTGAGGAGCGTCGGGAGGCCGCCCGGCGGCAGCTTTAATCCATAAGCCGGATTGGAAAAGAGCGCGGCCAGTTGCGGGTTGAGCCGCATCGGGACGCCGTAGCGAATCGCCCTCTGCGCGGGCGGCGCGAACCCGTTTGTGCGGCGCGGATTGATTATCTCAATCGTGTGATCGAAAACGTAGAGCCGCGTCGGCACATCTCGCAAGGCGAGGTCACGATGCACCAGAGCGTTTCGCAAGCCTTCGCAAAGCACGCCGCGCTGGTAATTCGCACGCGCCGCGACCGGAGCATCAACGCCCGACGCGCCATCCGTATCGCGTCCGGGAAACCTGCGCGGCCTCGCGTCCCAGAGGTCACAGTAACGCTCTGTGAAACGCAGAGCAGCTTCATAAAGCGTGTGCAGGTTTCCGTTGAGCTTGACGGTCTCGACGAGCGGAGCCTGCACATTATCGCCCGCGTATCTCGAAGCGATGACGGCGGAGCGCGGCAGGAGTTCCGTCACGCGCTCGTCGCGCCCGAACAGCAGCAGCCCCGCGACGGTCGGCAGGACTTCTCCCATGCTGCCCGTGCCCAGCAGCAGATCGCGCTTTAAGACCTCCCCGGTCGGATAGTCCGCGAGCGACGATTCCTCGAAAGCATCGCCCTCGAATTCTTTGATGAAGCTCCACAGGTGCGCTTCGTCTATGTCCTCTACGCTTGAGCCGATGACGGGCACGTTCTCATAACCGAGGGGACGCGCCTCATCCATCAGGGCCGAGAGTTCTTCGCGCGTCGCCTCGCGTTTCTCCGAACCCATACGCAAATAGAAGCGACCGTCGCGCGTCCTGTAAGGCCGACGCCGACCGTCAACGTCGAGCGAGACGATGCGGCGACCGTTATCGAAAGAGATGCGGTCAATGAACGGCACGAGCGGCGGCTCTATCTCTTCGCGGCAGATACGCACCAGTTCTTCCTGTACGTTTTCGGGATCGTCCACGCCCTCCACGCGCAGTTGGTCGTTGACGCCGAAGACGATCACGCCTCCGCCCGTGTTGGCGAGCGCGACTATCTCCTGCGCTATCTTCTCAGTGTTCGAGAGTTTTACTTTGAGTTCGAGAAAAGTATCTTCGCCGCCGCGCACAAGGCGCATCAACTCCGTGCGTGAAGTTTGCGGCGCAGGGGTGGAAGAGAGGAACTCTTGAAAGGAGCGTTCCGTGACGGGTTCGTGTCGCTGGTTACTGCGAAATTTTCTGCGAGCCATTTGTGTCTGGACGGGGCCTGCTTCAACCCGCCCGGATGCGTAAAAGCTGTTGAGCCTGACGCATCTCTGGAATAGAGTCAGTTATGATTCATAAAGGATGAAGCAAAGACAGCTTGTCTCTCATACATCCTCGGGCATTCATAATTTCAAATGCGAACAGCATCAGTGTAACATATTTCATCGCCAAACTAAGCGCACGAATATGAACGCGCAATTCAGCCCGGTTTGCGTAGCAGCCATCAACCGTTGAGAGGAAAATTTGACTTCAGACTCCGGACTCCAGACTCCAGACTCTTTAAAGGCTTACGTCAGCCTCGGCTCGAACATGGGCGACCGCGCGGGGAACCTGCTGCGCGGCGTGCGCGGGATGATGGACGCGGGACTGCATGTAGCGCGCCTCTCAAGCATCTACGAGACGGAGCCTGTGGACGTGCGCGAGCAGCCCTCATTTCTCAACATGGTGGCGGAGCTGCGCGTCACAAACCTCTCGCCCGAACAGACGCTCGCGCGCCTCCTGCGAATCGAATACGCACTCGGACGCCGACGCGACGTGCCGCGCGGCCCGCGCGCGATTGACCTGGACCTGCTGCTCTACGGCGCAGAGCAACGCGACACCGATTTCCTAATCCTCCCGCACCCGCGCCTGCACCTGCGCCGCTTCGTCCTCACTCCGCTCGCGGAGCTTGCGCCCGCGCTTCTTCATCCGACGCTTCACGTCAGCATCAAACAACTGCTCGAAGAAGTTAAGGGCGACTCGGAAGTGAAGCTTTGGAGATAAGTGAAGGCAAGTGTTTCATTCCTGGCGTCCTCATGGAAAGTATGATTAAAATGAGTTGCTATTCACAGAATCAATGATAAGATTCGCGTTCCTCGTAGTACCTCGAAGACAACAAGCTATGATTTTCATTTAGACCAAGCAGACATTGAGCTTTACCGCCTCAGCCATCTACAATCAAAGGTGTGAAAATGAATATACGTAGAATCCCACTGATGTTACTTCTAATAACTCTACCGCTCATTGGATATGGTCGGATAATAAGTGACCCAAACAACGCGCAGCCTTTACCTGTAAAAATTCAGAGCTATCTAAACAAGAATCACCCCGGCTGGAAACTGGTTTCTGTGGCAAATGGTTGTTCTTCGAAATTTAAAGGCGCTTTTGCTACAGGAGATTTTGACGGCGATGGAAAACGTGATTATGTTCTGAAGTTCATTAGAAATCGCGAGGGTTATATTGTGGCATTTCTCGAACGGAGATCCAGCTATGAAGCCCACGTTCTACATGAGAACATGTCAACCGCAGAAATAAAAAGGACTGGAATAAGCGTCTTCCGAAAAGGAGCGCGCGTTCCGATGGGTGATTCTGAAGACGAAGATTCGTATCGTGTTTTGATGAACGATGCACCATTTGACGGCCCCTGCGAGTCCGATGCCGGCGGCGTTCATATTTATCAAAATGGCAGATTCAACTAACCTTTGTTGAGCTAAACTAATGATTAGGAAGTGCGTTTTCTGTCTTGCAGTAATCCTGCTATGTGCGGCATGCAGTTCTGCTCAGTCTCGGCGTAGGCGACCGAGGTTAACACCTCGCCCAAATACCGTAACCGACATTCGGCAAGTTGATTTCCTTAATTTTACATACCACTCATCTCTATGCTCACAGGAATTTCAAAGAGATGGCATTGGTAAAACAGTTCACGTTCACAATGGAGAATTTAAGAATAAAGAAGTTTATTTTGGTGTTGTGGATAATAAGATTATCTACGGGAACATCACAGGCGATGGCTCCGAGGAAGCAATCATCGAAATTGGATGTGGTCAACACATTGCCAATTTCGGTCTCTCTGAAATTTTTATCTACACACTGCAAAACGGAAGCGCGATATCGCTTGCAGAGCTTAATGATAACGATATGAAGCGGGATTACCAACGCTATTATTCTGATGGTACGCTTTGGCGTATTATTGATAATGGAGTAACTACAAGAGACGGTAATCTTGTAATTGAAATGTTTGCCGAAGGCTCACACGCCATCCCCCAGTATATCGCTACGTTCGAGTATGATTGGAATAACGGAATGTTTATCCTGAACAAGAGACCGCAAAGAAGAATTTTCAAAGGGTGATATTCAATCAGATGGTTATAGTAGCTTTATCAACTATGACGTATCCGACGAATCATTCGACCGCCTGATATCATCCCTTACATGTTTATCAGTACTGTCAGTCCAACCACGAATTATCACAGACGATAATGATATTGGGGCGGAGCTTCGTCGCACGAGCCTTAGCTCTCGAACGATTTCCGCCCCGCCCCGCATTCAGCTTTTTAGCTGAAATTTTATTCGCTCACTTACTGAAATTCGCCTGCACTGACGTGTCTTTATTTACAGTCACGGTGCAGGTTCGAGCAGCGCCTGAGCACGCGCCCGTCCAGTTCGTGAACTGCGACCCGGCGCTGGGAGTGGCTGTCAGCGTGATGATTGTGCCCTGCGGGAATTTGCTTGAGCAACTGCCGCCGCCGCCGCAGGTCATTGTCGGATTGCTGTTGACAGTTCCCTTGCCGACAGTCTTGAGCGAGAAAGTGAAAGTAGGAGTGAATGTCGCCGTCACGTTGAGAGCCTCGTTCACATTCACAGTGCAGGTCAACTGGTTGCCGTTGCAGGCTCCGCCCCAGCCGGTGAAGACGTTGCCCGAAGAGGGATTGGCCGTTAAGGTCACGGACGCTCCCGCATTATATGAAGCGGAGCACTTGTTCCCGCAACTGATGAACCTGTCGGCGGAAGACACGTTGCCGCTGCCCGTCCTGGCGACAGTGACCGATGGAACTCCGACATTGGCCGCAGCCATCTGCGCGCCGACATAGTCGCCCACCTCGCCGTCCTGCGGTGCGTTGCATAGGCCGCCGTCGGCGCACACCGCTTCATGCGTGATGGGATCGTATGCGCCCGTGTACTGGTAAATTTCGTAACGACGAATCACGGCTCGCGTGTTCGCGCCGATGCTTCCCTGATTCTGACGGCGGTTGCGACCTCCGTTACCGTTACTATGGCTCGGCGGCTCAGCCTGTAAAATCTCCCATGAGACTTCCGCGTGCGCGGCGTCCAGTGGAACGACCGGATTGTCGCTGACCAGCTCATCAAGCGTCACTTCGCGTTGCAGTTCCGTTTTGAAGACCTTGACCCACTGCGCGTTGCCGAACAGCTCCGGCCCTTCGGCAGGCTCAGGCGCTTCGATTTCGGCTTCGAGCACTGGAGGCTCTGCCGCTTGCGCGGGCGGAAGCACGACGTAGACGGGCGCAGGGATAGCGACTGGCGGATCGAGCGGCGTCAATGCGCCGGGCGTTTGCGCGTCGGCGATGAGCCAACGATAGGTCGTGTGCGTCGCGTTGGCGCGCAGGGTAACGCCGAAATGTTCGCAGCCGCTCGTGGCGTAACCTGCTCCGCCCCACTGGTAACATGTTCCGGCAAAGGGAGTGTTCGGCGCGTGCGAGACCGTCGTCTGTACGAACTGCTGCGTCGCAGGATCGTAAGAACTCATCCAGCGAACGATGACGCCCGTGCCCGCAGCGTTCGGCACGACGCTCGGGCTTCCGTAACGCTGTGCGCTGAAGGTGTAATAAACATCCTGAGCCTGCAAGCCTTCAAGCTCGACCTCGAAACCGTGTGCTTCATGCTCCGTATGATTAACGACATCAAAGTTTGAGAGCGCGCCGAAAATGGTGGCCGACTGCGCCTGCGCGTTAGCGGGAGCGAGTAAGAAGGCCGACATCAGGAAGGCCAGAGAAAGCGCCGCGCCGAGAATTGACTGACGGCGCAGTGAAAATATGTAACGAGGGAATACCGGGTACATGCTTGTTCTCCTAAAAGTCGGAAGAGCGTTTCTCTTCGACCGCAAAGTCCGCTGGACAGAATTCGTATTACAGACTGACGCCCAAGCGCCGCCGGAATACTTTAATTAAAGGACAATAAATTAGAGGAGTATGAAGGCTACCTAAAACCTTGCCCGACAGTGTGCCCTGCACTATCGAATTAACAGAGCGCACACAGAGCGTTAAAATACATCGCCCGATATTTTTTAATTTGGAGAACGGATAGCAAAGTGCAATTCGGAAATATCCGCGCGGGAATCGAATATCTGGATCGCCCCGCGGCCTATGCAGTGATTACGGATGGTGACGGGAGAGTTGCAGCCGTGCGTGGGGCGCGCGGATATTTCCTCCCCGGCGGCGGCTCTCTGCCGGACGAGACGCCCGAAGAGACAGTCCGTCGTGAAGTAGTTGAAGAGCTGGCGCGCACCGTTAGGCTCCGGCTCAACGTAGGCGAGGCTGTTCAATACTTTTCAGCCGGCGAGGAACACTACTGCATGAGAGCTGTTTTTTACGCAGCCGAATTCACAGGCGTGCATGAGAGCAAAGCTGAATATGATCTCGCATGGCTTAATCTGAAAGAGGTCGAAGAGACTTTTTTTCATGAATGCCACGTGTGGGCTGTTCGCCAGAGCAAGCTCTTAATAGATGATGCTTAGTGATTGTTTCAAAACTCGGAAGCACTCTTTGCGTCTTGAGGTTTCATCTTTGCGCCTTTGCGAGAAACACCAACTGTTCACGCAAAGGCGCAAACAAAGAAAGGCTCAAGACGCAAAGAGTTGAGTCATTCAATCTCTTGAGCGTTGAAAGAGCTTCTTGATTTTGCACTTTACATTTTTAATTTTGCATTCTCGCGCGCGGCTCGCCTATAATTGTGGCCTTGCGCTACAAGGACTAACGACACTTAACGATTGATTCGAGCGACCGGGCGAAAATTCGGTCGCTTTGGTTTCGGTCTGTAGAAAAGAGGTACGGAGATGGCTTATCTCAAACCGCAGCGTCCTGAGAAAGTGACTGCGCCGAGCTTGCGTGCGAGCAAGGAGCGCGGCGAGCGGCTCGTCTGCCTGACGGCTTACGATTACCCGACCGCGCGTGTCGTTGACGAAGCGGGCATAGACATCATCCTCGTCGGCGACAGCCTCGGCAACGTCGTGCTCGGTTACGGCAACACGATTCCGGTCACGGTTGACGAGATAGTCCAGCACACGCGCGCCGTGCGTCGCGGCGTGCATCGCGCGCTGCTCGTCGCGGACATGCCGTACGGCTCTTATCACACGAGCGCAGATGATGCTGTGCGCGTGGCCTTGCGGCTGGTCAAAGAGGGCGGCGCGGAGGCGGTCAAGCTCGAAGGCGGGGTGAGGCGCGCCCCGCTCGTCAAGCGGCTTGTGGATGAAGAGATAGCCGTCATGGGACACATCGGCCTCACGCCGCAGTCGGTCAACAAGCTCGGCGGTTATCGCGTGCAGGGGAAAACGGCTGAGACGGCTCGCGCTCTAATCGAAGACGCACGCGCGCTCGAAGAGGCGGGGGCCTTCGCCATCGTCCTCGAAGTGGTGCCGCGCGAGATTGCCGCAATCATCACGGAGAGCATCTCGATTCCGACCATCGGCATCGGCGCGGGCGTGAATTGCGATATACAGGTGCTCGTCCTGCACGATATGCTGGGGCTGACCTTTGATAAGACGGCTCGCTTCGTGCGCCAGTATGTGAACCTGCGCGAAGTGATGACCGATGCCATCAGCCGTTTCGCAGACGATGTACGCACAGGAGCTTACCCGGCAGAGGCAGAAGCTTACGGCCTCCCGTCCGAAGCCGCCGCGGAACTCAATATCGAGACTGCGAGCAAGGATAGTAAAATCGAAAAGTCTTAAGAGCAGTTGGTAGTTGGCAGTTAGCAGTGAAGACAAGTCTAACTGCTTTTTATCTGCCAACTGCCAACTGCCAACTGCCAACTGTTTATGGAAATCATCAACCGGCGGCAACGCATGAGTTCGGTCGCGCGCAAGGTGCGCCGCGAGCAGGATAAAACCATCGGACTCGTGCCGACGATGGGCGCGCTACATGACGGGCATCTCAGTCTCGTGCGCGAGGCTCGCAGGCTTTGCGACGTGGTCATCGTTTCGGTCTTCGTCAACCCGACGCAGTTTGCGCCCGGCGAAGATTTCGAGCGATATCCGCGCGACCTGACCAAAGACACGGCGGTGCTGGCCGACTATAATGTGGACTACATCTTCGCGCCTTCGCCGGAAGAGATGTATCCGAAAGGCTTTGCGACTTACGTGACGGTCGAAGGCTTGTCGGAACAATTGGAAGGCACGGTGCGTCCCGGCCACTTTCGCGGCGTCGCCACAGTCGTCACGATTCTCTTAAACATTATTCGCCCGGACTTCGCCTTCTTCGGGCAGAAGGACGCGCAGCAAACGCTCGTCGTCAAACGGCTCTCGCGCGATCTGGCTCTGGACTCGGAGATAGTCGTTCTCCCGACCGTGCGCGAAGCTTCCGGCCTCGCCCTCTCATCACGCAATGCGTTTTTGAACGGCGAGGAAAGACATTCCGCATCCGTTATCTATCGCGCTCTGACGCGCGCCGAGTCGGCTTATGCAGAGGGCGAGCGCAACGGCGCGAAGCTCGCGGGCATCGTCCGCTCGACGATTGAGAGTGAGCCGCGCGCGCGCCTTGATTATGTGAGCGTGTCGGATGCGGACACGCTCGAAAGGCTTGATAAGCTCAACGACCGCACAGTGCTCATCGCCGTCGCCGTCCGCTTCGGCAAGACGCGCCTGATAGATAACCTCGTGCTCAATCGAAAGGACGGCGTGAAACTAAAAACCTAGTGCGAGTAAAAACTTATTGCGCGCCTCCCCTTCGATACGCCGCTTCATGCTTCCGCATTTTGCCTACAGCACATCGAAAAGTTAAGATAAGGATATGAAGTACAGATTTCTTGTTTCTCTGCTTTGCGGTCTCTTCCTCTTTTCAGATGTCGCCGCCTTTAACCTGCGGAACGGGCGCATCGCTGTCTCTGCCGTTGCCGCGCCGCGCCTTCAGCAAGAGAATATAGCCATCAGCACGAGCGAAGGCGCGGCGATGAATTCACTGAGGGCGCTCTTGAGCGCGGAAACCACATTTCAGAGCAAAGGCGGAACGGGAGAATACGGCGACTTGAAGGAGCTGCGCGCCGCCGGATTGATAGACGACGAGCTGGCAAAGGGCGTCAAAGGCGGCTATCGCTTTACCATTACTATCAAAAAAAGCTCGCTGACCACGTCTCCGTTAGTTGATCTCGTCGCAAGGCCGAGCGAATACGGCAAGTCAGGGCGTCGCTCTTTTTACCTCACAGAATCCGGCGTGCTTCTGACTTCTGACGTGAAGGACGCTCCGCTCTCCGGGATGCGCCCGTTTGCCAATGGAGCCGTGCAGCCAAAGGCCGATGTTGCTGCGCGCACCGAACCGCTGTCGTCCGAGACATCCGATGAAGATGTCGCGGCCAAAGATTTGGAGGCTAACGAGGCATGGGCAATGAACACTCTGCGAGCCATCGTCTCCGCCGAGGCGGGTTTTAAGATAAAGGCGGGCGCGGGTGAATACGGCTCCCTCGAACAACTCGAAAAGCAGAAGCTGCTTGAGAGCGCGCGTGCCGCTGCCACGCAGAACGGCTACACTTTTGAAATCAAGATTCAGGCGGGCAAGCCGGAATCACCCGCGGCCTTTAAGGCCTACGCCACCCCGCAAACCTACGGCCTGTTCGGGCGCAGCTCTTTTTATATAGACCAGACGGGCGTCTTGCGCGGGGCGGATAAAGAAGGCGGCCCGGCAGATGTGGGCGACCCGGCGCTTGAAAAATAGAGCGTCAAGTTTTAAGAACATTTTATTGCGGCACATAAACTGACGGCACGGCCACTCCGCTTTGCCATCGCCGTCGAAGTCAAAAGGCTTATGTGTGACGAGAGCGAAGGATTGACCGCCTTCGTACCGCACGGGCACAAAGCCCGATTGAGTGATCGCACTGTAGCTATCTCCCGCCAGAATAATCTTATTATCATTCTGAACGGCGAGACCATGAAGACTCACACCGGGGCTGCCGAGCGGCGTTTTGCGGACGGGTAAATCATCCTCGCTGAAAGCTTCGCGGACTCATCATCGCCTCTCCGTTGGGAGAGTCTTAACAGCCCTTAGCCTCTCTGCGGCAAAACTGTTATCATATCTCTTCTGTCGCGGACAGTCTTAAAGCTGCCTTGACTCTATGCTCTGAAAATCAACTCGCTAACAGAGATAATTTATTGCCCCGCAAGGCGCGCAAAGGCGTCCGCTTTCTGAAATTCCCTGAGCCGGGATTTTTTGATTTTGAGATGAAGCAGAAGGAACATATTCAATTTACACTCAACGGCGAGCCTGCGGAGGTCGCCTTTGCGCCGCACAAAACGCTGCTCGAAGTTTTGAGGGAAGACCTTAACCTGATGGGCACGAAGCATGGGTGCGAGCTTGGCGAGTGCGGCACGTGCGCCGTGCTGGTTGACGGGCGTTCCGTGCTCTCGTGTCTCGCGCTCGGCCTCGACATGGAGGGGCGCGAAGTGCGTACCGTCGAAGGCATGGCCCAAGGCGGCGTGCTGCATCCGTTGCAGAAGACTTTCGCAGACCTCGGCGCGGCACAGTGCGGCTATTGCACGCCCGGCTTCCTGCTCGTCGCTGAAGAGCTTCTGGTGAAAAACCCGCAGCCCACGCGCGAAGAGATTAAAAAAGCCTTGAGCGGCAGTCTCTGTCGCTGCACCGGCTATATCAAGATTTACGAAGCCGTCGAGCTGGCCGCCGCACGCATGCGCGGCGAAGAGATGGAGTTGCCGAGAGAGAGCGTCTACGGGTACGAATGAACGTATTTACTCATTTACTCATTGGCTCATTTAATGATTGAAAAATGAGCCAATGAGTAAATGAATAAATGAGTAAATGAATTAGATGAGTAAAAACGGAAAAGATAAAAACGGCTCGCCGCTGAAAGTTGTCGGCAAGCCTTTTCGCAAGGTCGATGCGCGCGCCAAATGCACGGGGCAGACGAAGTTTGCGGACGACATCGTGCTGCCGCGTATGCTCTTTTGCAAGCTCCTGCGCTCGCATGAGCCGCACGCCGTTATCAAGAGCATAGACGTATCGAAAGCTTTAAAACTTCCCGGAGTCTTCGCCGTCATCACCGGAAAAGATTTGCCGATTCCCTACGGCATTCTTCCAGTCAGTCAGGACGAGCACGCTCTGTGCATAGACAAGGTGCGCTTCATCGGCGACCCGGTCGCAGCCGTCGCAGCCGTTGACGAAGACACAGCGTTCGACGCTATGAATTTGATAGAGGTCGAATACGAGCCGATGCAAACCATCACGAGCATCGAAGAGGCTGTGATGATTGACGAGCCGCGCATACATGAATACGGCGACGGCGGCAACATACACAAAAAAGTCAATCTCGAATTCGGCGATCTGGATCAAGGCTTTGCTCAGGCAGACCTCGTGCGCGAAGACGTTTTCTTTTATGAAGGCAACACGCATCTCCCGTTGGAGCAACACGCGGCGGTCGCGCATTTCGATGCCGATGACAAGCTGACGCTCTGGAGTTCGACGCAGACGCCGCACTACGTTCATCGCGCGCTCGCCAAAACTTTAGAGCTTCCCGCGAGCCACATACGCGTCATCGCTACGCCCAACGGCGGCGGCTTTGGCGGCAAGAGCGATCCCTTCAATCACGAAATCGCTGTCTGCAAACTCTCTATGATAACGGGACGCCCCGTGAAAGTTACGTTGACGCGCGAGGAGGTTTTCTATTGCCATCGCGGTCGCCATCCGGTCTTGATGAAGATTAAAACGGGCGTCAGGAAAGACGGCTCGATCACCGCGATGGATTTTCAATCGTTCCTCGACGGCGGCGCATACGGCTCTTACGGCGTGGCTTCTACATTTTATACGGGCGCGCTTCAGACAGTGACGTATGAAGTTCCGCGCTATCGCTTTCGCGGCGTGCGTTGCTTTACCAACAAGCCGCCGTGCGGCCCCAAGCGCGGGCACGGCACGCCGCAGCCGCGCTTCGGTCTCGAAGTTCAGCTAGACAAGATTGCGGACGAACTCGGCCTCGACCCGGCGTTGATACGCAAGCAGCATCTCGTTCAGCCGTACTCGCTGACCGCGAACTATCTACGCATCGGGAGCATGGGACTCGGCAAGTGCATAGACAAAGTCGTCGAGGGCGCGGACTGGAAGAGCAAGTATAGAAAGCTTCCATACGGTCGCGGAGTCGGGATAGCTTGCAGCTCATACATCTGCGGCGCGGGCTTGCCCATCTACTGGAACAACATGCCGCACAGCGGCGTGCAGCTACGTCTTGATCGTCAGGGCGGCGTCTGCGTGCAGTGCGGCTCGACCGACATCGGTCAAGGCTCCGATTCGATCCTCGCATACATCGTCGCGGAAGTGTTGGGCATAGACCCGTTCGACATACGCGTCATCACAGCCGACACGGACTTGACGCCCGTAGACCTCGGCAGCTATTCGAGCCGCGTCACGTTGATGACCGGCAACGCCGCGCTGCAAGCGGCAGAGCGTGCGCGCGAGCTTTTGACGATGGCGGTCGCGGAAAAGCTCTCGCTGCCGGGCGTGAATCTCTCATTCGCAGACCGCCGCGTCTTCGATGTCGAGAACCCTGAGACGTTCGTCACGTTCGCGGAAGCGGTCGTGCTCGCGGAATCGAAGTTCGGGACAATCGGGACGGTCGGCTCTTACACGCCGCCGCGCTCGCCCGGTCATTTCAAGGGCGCGGGCGTCGGCCCCTCGCCAGCTTACAGCTACTCGGCTGCGGTCGCGGAGGTCGAAGTTGACGCGGAAACCGGCATCGTTACTGTCCCGAAAATCTGGATCGGCCACGACATCGGACAGAGCATCAACCCTATGCTCGTCATGGGACAGGTCGAGGGCGGCGTCTACATGGGACTCGGCGAAGCCTTGATGGAAGAGATGACCTATCGCGCCAATCGCAACGTCGTACACAAGTTTCCATCCATGCTTGAATACAAGAGTCCGACGACGCTTGAGATGTGCGATGTCTTCACATACCTCGTCGAAGACGCAGACCCGAACGGCCCCTTCGGCGCGAAAGAGGTCGGACAGGGGCCGCTCCTGCCCGTCATGCCCGCCATCGCCAACGCAGTCTACGATGCCGTCGGCGTGCGTATAGACGAAGTCCCGATCACGCCCGAAAAAATCCTGACCGCGCTCCGCGACAAAGCGAAAGGCAAGGAAGGCCGCTACGGCCCGAAAGGCGTGCCCGAAATCGTTTGGCCTGAGCCTCTCAAAGTCCAGACGCCAGCCGACGGCGGCGACGGACGCGAGATGCCAAGCGTGGCGATTCATTCTTAGCAATAATTGAAATCAAGCTCTATAACATTTGCAAATCAGGAGAATCCGAAATGAAAAGACTGTTCCCGCTTCTGCTTCTAACTTTTGCCGCCGGTTACGCGTCCATCACCACATACGCGCAGTGCTGCGGCCCGACCACCCATCCGAAGGACAAGGTCAAAGCGACGAGAACCATCACAGGCACTTTCAAGGGCTTTGAAATGGGCGACTACATGCATGCCGTTATCACAAAAGCGAACGGCAAAGAGGTCTCGTTTTTTCTCCCGCACACAGAGAGCGTGCAGTATTTCCTGGCCGCGCACAAAGGCGAGCAGTTGACGCTGACTTATCAAGTCGTCAGCTCATATATCGAAGAGGCTGGCGGCATGCAAACCATCGAGCGGCTGTCCGTAGTTAAGTCCGGCACGGAAACCAACACGACTTGGTGGAAGAAACAACGCGCAGGCTCGTCCGTCAGCAAGCTCAGAACAAAATATGACGCGATGGTTGAGAAGTCCACGCTTAGTCAATAAAAGCAGCCGAAGGGTAATTCCAAAAAGTTATGATGAGACTTCCCAAATTTTCTTACCGCGTCCCCGCTGACATTAAAGACGCGGTGAGGATGATGGCCGACGCTGGCTCTGAAGGTCAGTTTGTGGCGGGTGGCACAGACCTGTATCCGAATATGAAGCGGCGGCAGCAGACTCCGCGGACGGTCATCTCCGTGATGCGGCTCAAGGAGATGAACCAGATCACTGGCGACGGCGGGAGCGGCCTCGTCATCGGCGCGTCCGTTTCTTTGACGGACATCTGCGAGCATCCGGTTGTCAATCGTGACTATCCGATGGTGGCATGCGCGGCAGCCGTCATCTCTACGCCGACGCTGCGGAACATGGGGACGATTGGCGGCAACCTGCTGCTGGACACGCGATGCAACTATTACGACCAGAATTACGAGTGGCGCAAGGGCATCAATTTTTGTTTGAAGAAGGACGGCGATATTTGCTGGGTCGCGCCGGGCAGCAAGAAGTGCTGGGCTGTGCAGTCTTCAGACCTCGTGCCTTTGATGGTAGCGATTGGAGCGCGCGTCCGTCTCGTCTCGACTCTGGGCGAGCGGATGGTGGATGCAGCGGGACTTTATAACGATGACGGAATAGCTTACCTGCATAAGAGGCCGGATGAGCTTCTGGCGGACATACATCTTCCGCCGACGGGCGGGTGGCGCGCGACTTACAAGAAGCTGCGGCGTCGCGGCGCGTTCGACTTTCCGGTGCTTGGCGTCGCGGCACGGCTCGACATGGCCGCGGACGGCACGGTCACGGCTGCGAAGCTCATCTTAGGCGGCATCGCCCCGGCTCCGATTGAGGTCGTGGAAGCAGAGCAGGCTCTCATCGGCGCGCCGCTCGATGATGAAAGAATGCAGGCGGCGGCTGAGGCTTGTTACATGAAGGCACGCCCGCTCGACAATACCGATTTCGTGATGAACTGGCGCAAGCAGATGGCGAGGCCATACGTGTTGCGTGCGTTGGAAGAGTTGCAAAAGCAGTAGGCAGTTGGCAGTTGGCGGTAAAAGCAAAATCAAACGCGCTGTTTTAACTGCTAACTGCCTACTGCCTACTGCCAATTTTTTTATGATTGCTGCCATTCTTTTAGCCGCCGGACGCTCACGGCGCATGGGCGCGTTCAAGCCGTTGCTTCCATTCGGCGACGGGAGTGTAATCGAGGCTTGCATTAGTCATTTGTTTGAAGGCGGCGTCGAAGAAATTATCGTAGTCGTGGGGCATCGCGCCGCAGAGGCGCAGGATCGGCTCGCGCATCTTCCGGTAAAATTCGCGGTCAATGAGGAAGCGTTGAGCGAGATGGGAGTCTCAATCGCTCGCGGCGTAGAGCAGATTTCCGATGAAGTTGAAGCCGTGTTTATTGCTTTAGTAGACCAGCCCGCTATCCCGCCCGAAGTCGTTCGACGCTTGATTCATGAAAGGCAACGTGCCGTCGCTTCTCTGCTCGTTCCGCTGTATGCAGGGCGCGGCGGCCATCCCGTGCTGATTGATCTCAAATATCGCGACGAGCTTTTAAAGCTTGATCCGCAGAGAGGCTTGCGCGCGTTCTTTGAGACGCATAGCACGGAGGTCTTGCGCGTCCCTGTCTCTTCAACATATATTGCGCGCGACATGGATACGTGGGATGATTACCGCGCGTTGTACAGGGAAATTTTCGACTGCGAGCCGCCCGTCAACGCTCCATCCTGAGAGAGCTAAATGCGTGAGTAAGTCTTTCGTCCCGCTATCCAACTGAATGACGGGCGCGCTCATCTAATTGACCGCTTGAACGATTCCGCTATCAGTTCGAGCCTGAAGCTCAAGAGGCAATTTAAGCCGTTGAGCTTCGAAAAGGGCGGCACACTTTTTAAGGAGCAACCAAATGTTTACGCAGAGTCGCAGGTCTCAAGTAGCTGTGACGTTATCAATCCTGCTGGCGTTTTCAGCAGTCGCGCTCATGCCGCGCGGCGCTGCCGCCGTCGTCGCCGTTCAGGATTTTTCGCTGCGCACGATTGACGGCCACACGATCTCTTCCGAGGACGTGCGCGGGCAGGTTGTGGTGCTGGCGTTCGGCGCATCATGGCTGCCGCTCTCGCGCGAACAGGCGGATGGTTTGCGCAAGCTGGCTAACGAGTATGCGAAGCGTGGCGTAGTCGTCTACTTCGTCGCCACCGATTCCGATTCGCCGAAGTCGAAGAACTATGCGACCGACGAGCAGTTACGCATGTTCTCAAAGCGCAACGAGCTGAACCTGACTATGCTGCGCGACGCTGACGGAGCGGTCTCCAAACAGTTCGGTGTGGATCAGATACCCGCTTTTGTAGTGCTCGACAAAGAGGGGCATATGGTCGGCACGCCCATCGGCGGGCTTGATCTAAAAGGCGACGTGACGAGCCAGCTCGCGCCGACGTTGGATAAAGTTTTGTAAGAGTTAAAAGCATTTTCCCGCAAAGGCGCAAAGATGCAAAGAAGAAGCTCGAATGCTTTCCTTTTGCGTCTTTGCGCCTTTGCGGGAAATTGTTTTTAAATCGCCGTCAGCTTATCTCTCGCGCTAACCTGTAAACCAGGCGCACGGGCAGGCCGACGATGTTGTAGTACTCGCCTTTTATCCGTTCGATAAAAAGCGCGCCGCGTCCCTGCACGGCATACGCTCCGGCCTTGTCCATCGGCTCGCCCGTCGCCGCGTACCACTTGATCTCTTCGTCCGACAGAGCGGCAAAGCGCACTCGCGTCGTCTGATGCGCGACGACGCTTTGCGGCTCAACGCCCGCTTGAACCAGAGCGACGCCGGTCAGGACTTCGTGCCACCTGCCGCTCAAGCGCTGCAGCATACTGCGCGCATCCGCTTCGTCGAGCGGCTTGCCGAGCATACGACCTTCGACCACTACGGTCGTGTCCGCGCCGAGCACGATAGCGCGCCCCTGCACGCGATGCGCAGCCGCTTCGGCCTTCCCGCGCGCCAATCGCTCGACGTAAGCGGCGGGGTCTTCCGAAGCACGCGGCGTCTCGTCTATCTCGACCTTTAACGTCTCAAAAGGCCAGCCGACCGCACGCAAAATCTCCGCGCGTCGCGGGCTGGTCGAAGCCAGCACGAGCGGCTCTAACTTCAATCCCCTCACGTCCAACACTGCGCCCTCAGCTTGTGACTCTCGCTTGTTTTCCATTACACTCAATTCGATTTTAGAATTTGGATTTCGGATTTTGGATTAAAGCAATTTCGAGTGTTGAATTCAAGGATGAACGGCTCAAAGCCGTTTAATCGTTCGTCAATCCAAAATCCAAAATCCAAAATCTAAAATTCTTATGGAAGACCTGATACGCTCACTGCCGAAACTTTTGCGCGCCTCGGGCGATGCCGAAGAGGTCTGCGAAGCCGCCGCGCTGGTGGCATGGCGTAGGGTTGCGGGCGAGGGATTGCGGGGGCAGGCGGTTCCCTTCCGGCTCTATCGCAAGACGCTCATCGTCGCCGTCGCGGACACGCTGTGGCAGAAGCAGCTCGAAGCCGTCGCCGGCCAGTTGCTCTTTCGGCTCAATTCTCTACTGGGGCAGCCGGTCGTCACCTTCATCGAATTCAGAGTTGACGCGAAAACCGTTCGCGCAGAACGCGCCGCGCACGCGCTCAAAGAGACAGACCGCGAGCAACAGGAACAACGCGCGCTGCAAAAAGCTTCGGGACAACTGAGCCACGCCGCCGACGCCATACATGACGAACAACTGCGCCGCCGCTTTCTAGTCGCCGCAGGCAGTTGCATCGAACGACAGGAAAAAGAGAAATAACATTTTGGATTTTGGATTGGCGTGCTGCGGCAGCTTGAAGTGGGATTTTGAAAAGCACGTCTTTCATCAATCGCTTAATCCAAAATCTAAAATCCAAAATCGAATTATGCCTATCACAGAATCCGACATCGCAAAGATCGCGCAGCTCGCGCACTTGGAAATCACAGAGGAAGAGACGCGCTCCTTTACGCCGCAGATTGCGGACATCGTCGCTTATGTCGAACAGCTTAATGAGCTTGACACGAGCGATGTCGAACCGGCGACGGGCGGGCTGACGCCCGAAGGCGAAGCCACAGACTCGTCACGCGAAGACGCGGCGCGTCCCTCGCTCGGACAGGAGCTTGCGCTCGAACAAGCGCCCGACCCGGCTTCAGGCCATTTCCGTGTACCCAGGGTACTGTAAAAAACGGTCTTTGGGCGTTGTGATTTGGTCTTTGCACGCTGGCTAACCTTGCGTTTTAAGATTAAAGATAAGCCAGACAATCAAAGACCAAAGACCAAAGCACAAAAACCAAAAACCGAAAATCTAAATCATGAATTTTTTCGATACTGACATTGAATCATTGCGTTCGCAATTCGCAGAAGGAAAGACGACGGCGCGTGCCGTCGCGGAATCGGCTGTGGATGCTGCCGAAAGCTTGAACGAAACGCTCAATGCTTTTCTTGAGATAGACCGTGCGGGCGCGCTCCGGCGCGCTGAAGAGATGGATAAGAGCGCTGCTTCAAGTGAGGCGGCGCAGGCTTTGCGCGGCGTGCCCATCGCCATCAAAGACAATATCTGCGTGCGCGGCCTGCAAGCCTCATGCGGCTCGCGCATACTCGGCCCTTATCATCCGCCTTACAACGCGACCGCGATTGAACGCCTCAACGCGGCAGGCGCGGTCATCATCGGCAAGACCAACTGCGACGAGTTCGCGATGGGTTCGTCGAATGAAAACTCTGCGTTCGGCGCGGTCGCAAATCCTTGGGACACTGCGCGCGTGCCCGGCGGCTCAAGCGGCGGCTCTGCGGCGGCGGTCGCGTCAGGCATCGTGCCCGTCGCGCTCGGCTCTGAGACTGGCGGAAGCGTGCGGCAGCCCGCGGCTCTCTGCGGCATCGTCGGCTTGAAGCCGACTTACGGTCGCATCTCTCGTTACGGCCTCGTCGCCTTCGCTTCATCGCTCGATCAAATCGGCATCTTCGGACGAAGCGCGCTTGACGTGGCCTATGTCTTGGGCATCATCGCCGGACGTGATGCAAATGATGCTACGACCGCAGAGGTGGACGTGCCGGATTATGCTGGCGAGATAAAGAATGGCCTCAAGGGAGCGCGCATAGGCGTGCCGCGTGCTCTGTTCGGCGAAGGACTGGATGAAGAAGTGCGCTTGAGCGTCGAGCGCGCGATTGAGAATTATCGGGAGCTTGGCGCAGAGATTATAGACATCGAGCTGCCGCACGCGAAGTATTGCATCGCGGTTTACTACATCATCGCCACTGCGGAGGCTTCGTCGAATCTGGCGCGCTTTGACGGCGTGCGCTATGGCTTTCGCGCGGAGGACGCGCCCGCCTTGCGCGAGATGTATCGCCGGACGCGCGACGAAGGCTTCGGCGCGGAGGTCAAGCGACGCATCATGCTCGGCACATATGTGCTCTCGTCCGGATACTACGAAGCCTACTATCGCAAAGCGCAACAGGTACGCACGCTGATTAAGCAGGACTTTCAAAAAGCATTTGAGAAGTGCGACGCCATCGCCACGCCGACCACGCCGACCACGGCCTTTCTGCTCGGCGAAAAGACAGACGACCCGCTCGCCATGTACCTCAACGACATCTATACCTGCACTGCGAATCTGGCGGGCATTCCGGGCATCTCGCTTCCGTGCGGCCTCTCCGAAGCAGGTCTGCCGATTGGCCTCCAATTCGTCGGCCCGCACTGGTCTGAAAGCATTCTTCTCAAACTCGCACACGCCTACGAGCAGGCGCATCCGTTCACGGCTCAGCCGATGGTGAAAGTGGCTGCAAGCTAACAATCAGTTTCAAAAATCAAAATACCTGCTTTCTTTGCGACTTTGCGCCTTTGCGTGAAATTAATTCTCACGCAAAGGCGCAAAGGAAAGACAGAGCCTGTTCTATCTTCGCTTGCGATCCGCTTTATCCGGAATCAAGTCGCCCGTAAAAAGTTCTAAGATGCCTTTGGCTGTGCCGACGATGGGGGTCGCGTCGAGGCCGACGTGGAGGCTGCCGCGCAGGAGTCCCTTCTTCTTAATATCATAACCGGCCATGCCGATGACGACGGCTGTGCCGACGATTGGAATCGGCTTGATGAGCCGCTTTGCCATCGTCCAACCGCCGGCACGCGCCAGTCTCCGCCTTAAAGTCGGCTTCGTGCTCTTCATCATACCTGTCTCCTTTTCAACGCCATAAACCTTTTTCCTGACGAGAAGGCTATTCTACTTGGGAGCCGTCATCTAAGCCAATGCAGATTGGACTTTGTGCTTTGGTCTTTGCACGCGACTCCGGCCTTGGATGATGAAACTCAAGCTAAATCAGACATCAAAGTCCCAAGTCCGTCATTGCCTGCGGTGCGTGCGTGTTCATTTCCTGCGTCTCTGTGTTAGCATAAAAGGCGTTCGACCAACTCATAACATTTTGTCTTTCGTGATTCCTGGATGTCTCTCAGACAGAGCCGCATTTTTGTCATTTGCTGTGCGCTGATTTTGATCTGCTGCGCGCTCGCCTGTAAATCAAAGAACACGACGCCGAAACGCTCGCTGCTCATCTACACGCCGCACGGGCAGGAGATGCTGCGTGATTTCGTCGCGCGCTACAAACAGGCGAACCCGGACGTGGACGTGCAGTTTTTAGATATGGGTTCGCAGGAAGTTTTGGCGCGCCTTCGCGTCGAGCATAATCGCCCGCAGGCAGACCTCTGGTGGGGAGCCTCGCACGCGACCTTTCAGACGGCGGCGGAAGAAAACCTGCTCGCGCCGTATCACCCGACGTGGGCTGACAAAGTTCCGTCAGGCTCGCGTGACGCGCAGGATCGCTGGTACGGGACTTACGAGACGCCGGAAGTGATCGTGTATAACAGCGAAGCTGTACAGGCTTCGGATGCGCCGCGCGACTGGGACGACGTGCTCGACGCAAAGTGGCGCGACAAAGTTTTGATACGCAATCCGAATCCGTCCGATTCCATGCGCGCCATCTTCGGGGCGATGATCTGGCGTTTTTACAAAGAGACGAATTCCCCTGCGGGCGGATATGACTGGCTGCGACGGCTCGATGCGAACGTGCATGAGTACACGGCTGACGGGACTTTGTTGATGCAGAAACTGGCGCGGCGCGAGGGGCTTATCAGTCTCTATAACATGCCGGACGCGCGGCTCTATCAGGAGCAGAAAAAGCTGCCCATCGCCTACGTCATTCCGTCGAGCGGCACGCCCGTCGTGATTGACGCCATCGCCATCGTGCGCGGCGCGCCGCATGAAGAAGAGGCGAAACGCTTTTATGAATTCGTCACGACGCCTGAGAGCCTGACACATGCCGCGCAAGCTTACTATCGCATCCCCACGCGCACGGACTTAGACCGCACGCAGCTTCCTGCGTGGATGAACGAGCCGTTCACGCGGATGTCGCTCGATTGGAACTTGCTGCGCAAAGATGGCGGCGAGTGGCTCAAATACTGGGACACGGAGATTCGCGGAAGGCAACGAAAATAATAAGGGCAGTGATGAGTGAGGAAAGGAAGACAGGAGAAAGGAGAAGAGGCGTTGACCCGCTTTTAATCTTCCTCTGTATTCTGTCTCCTGTCTTCTGTCTCCTGTCTTCTGTCTCCTGTCTTTCTTATCACTTATCACGTATCACTGATTTAATAGCATGAGTTTCATTATTGATAGGATGACCGCAGAGGATTGGGAGCAGGTGCGCGCGGTCTATCTTGAAGGCATTGCGACGGGGCACGCTACGTTTGAGACGCAGGCTCCGGCGTGGGAAGAATGGGACGCGCGCCATCTGCCTTACAGCCGCTTCGTCGCGCGCGACGGCGAGACGGTCAAGGGCTGGGCTGCTTTGAGTCCCGTCTCAAGCCGTTTCGTTTACACCGGCGTCGCGGAAATCAGCGTCTACGTCGGGCAGAGCCACAGGGGCGAAGGCATCGGCAAGGCTCTGCTCGACGCGCTCATCAGCGATTCTGAGAACAACGGCATCTGGTCGCTTCAGGCAGGGATTTTTCCGGAGAATAGTCACAGCATCGCCATGCACAAGCAAAGCGGCTTTCGCGAAGTCGGCAAGCGCGAACGCATCGGCAAGATGAACGGCGTCTGGCGCGACACGGTCTTGCTCGAACGTCGCAGCAAAGTTGTCGGGGCTGATTAAGATGATGGTCTTTGGTTTTTGGGCTTGGGTCTTTGGGCTTCGGTCTTTGATTTGTGCTATTCAATCTGCTCGCTAAATTTTATGCATCAACTGGCCCGACACATGCAAAGACCAAAGCCCTAAGACCAAAGACCCAATTTATGTATGGCCTTTCTCTCTCTCAAAAACATCTCGAAAAATTATGGCGCGACGCAGGCCGTCCGCAACCTCTCGCTTGAGGTCGAGCGCGGCGAGTTCTTTGGACTCTTAGGGCCGTCCGGTTGCGGCAAGACGACGACGTTGCGCATGATCGCCGGATTGGAGATGCCGGACGCCGGAGCAATCGAATTCGACGGGCGCGACCTCACGCGTCTCTCGCCGGAGCGGCGCGGGTTCGGCATGGTCTTTCAAAACTACGCGCTCTTTCCGCATCTGAATGTTTTCGAGAACGTCGCGTTTGGCCTGCGTGCGCGTCGCCGCCCGCAAGCAGAAGTCAAAGCGAAGATTGCGGACGCGCTCGATCTCGTGCAGCTTCCCGGTTATGAGCGGCGGCGCGTGGACGAGCTTTCGGGCGGGCAGCAGCAACGCGTCGCCATCGCACGCGCCATAGCCATAGAGCCTGACCTGCTTCTGTTCGATGAGCCGCTCTCTAATCTCGACGTGAGTTTGCGCGAAGAGACGCGTGGCGAACTGCGCGAGCTGGTCAAGCGTCTGGGGCTGACTGCCGTCTACGTCACGCACGATCAGGACGAAGCGTTCGCGCTTTGCGACCGCATCGGCGTGATGAGCGGCGGGCAGCTTTTGCAAACAGGCACGCCGCGTGCGCTCTACGAGCGGCCTGCGAATATCACGGTCGCGCGATTTTTGGGACGCAACAATTTCATCAAGGCCATGCGTTTGAGCAAGACGCACGACGCGCACGGCGAGTTCAAGACGCTCGCGGGAGGCCACACGCTCTATGTGCCCGTCACCGCGCAGGAGCTTGAGCCGATCAATAAGCCAGCCGTCCTCTCGATTCGTCCCGAATACATCTCGATCACAGAGGGCGCGTCTTTTCCGGCAGACAACGTGCTGCGCGCGACCGTGCGTGAAGTCAACTTCGCGGGCGCGACCACGACGGTCAGGCTCGACGCGGACGGTCTCGCGCTCGAAGCTCTGGTGCTGCGTCTAGTCGGTCTCGCGCCCGGAGACTCCTGCATGGTCGGGCTCCCGCCGGGACGCATCAGCGTATTAAAGGATGAGGGATAAGGATGAAGGATGAAAAACGACGCATCACTAATAGCTTTCCTTTCACCCTTCATCCTTCCGCCTTCATCCTTGCCCTGCTCGTCGCGCTCGTAATCATCTACGGCGTCATCTATCCGAACCTGCATGTGCTCTTGGCTTCGCTTCAGCGGGGCGGTGCGTGGACGCTTGCGAATTACGCGGAGATATTTTCGCAGCGAACGACGCTCGAAGCGATGTGGTCGAGCATACTGCTCTCGCTCCTGACGGTCGGACTGTGCGCGCTGGTGGGCGTGCCGCTCGCTTTCCTGTTCGAGCGTTATGAATTCCCTGCGCGCAAAGTGTTTGCGACGCTGGCGGCGTTGCCGCTCGTGCTGCCGCCGCTGGTCGGAACGGTCGCGTTTATTTTTCTCTGCGGCGAGTCGGGGATTTTGGCGCGGCTGGTGCAGAAGATTTTCCATCTCAAGGCCGCGCCGTGGACTCTGCGCGGGTGGGGCGCGCTGCTGCTCTTTCATACTTATACGATGTACCCGTTCTTTTACGTGCTGGTCGGCGCGGGCTTGCAGCGCATTGACGCAGGGCTTTCAGAGGCGGCACGCGGCCTCGGCGCGCGTCCCTTGAAAGTCTTAACGAGAGTGGTGCTACCGCAACTGACGCCCTCGCTGGTCGCGGCAGGGCTGCTGACCTTTATGACTTCGATGGCGTCCTTCAGCGCGCCGCTCCTGTTCGGCGGAGAGGTGCGCGTCCTGACGCTCGAAATCTACACTGCGAGGCAGCGCGGCGATGTGACGACGGCTCTCACGGAGACGGTCATTCTCGCTGCCATCTCGCTGTTTGCCCTCATCTTTTTTCAGCGATATGAAGGCACGCGGCAGTTCGTCTCAGCCGCCATGAAGGGAGCTACGAAAAGACGCGCGACGATTAAGAGCGGCAGGGCGCGTCTGTTGGCTGCTGCGTGCGGAGTGTTTTTTTCGCTCGTCCTGGCGTTGCCGGTCATCACGCTGGCCATCATCAGCTTTGCGCGCGACGGCGCGTGGACGACAGAGACGCTGCCGCACGTTTATACGCTCGACAACTATCGCCGCGTGTTGACGGAAGAGGGCGCGGGAGGAGTGCTGACCAGCAGCATTTTGATGTCGGGCATAGCCGCGCTCGCAGCGCTCCTGTGGAGCTTTTGCGTGACCGCTCTGGTGGCGGGCAAGCGCACGTTCTGGCGGCGCATCATCTCGCTGCTGGTGCTCGTGCCGTGGGCTTTGCCGGGCACGGTCGTCGCCGTCGCCGTCGCTGAAGCTTACGGGCAGGAGAACCCTCTGACGGGCGCGTTCATCCTCGTCGGCACTTTCTGGATTCTGCCCGTCATCTATTTTTTGAGATTTATGCCGCTCGTCGTCCGAAGCGTGCAGGCGAGTATGGAGCAGATAGACCCTGCGCTCGAAGAGGCCGCGAGCGGTCTCGGCGCGCGCTGGTGGAAGAGGTTCACGCGCGTGCGCCTGCCGCTCATCTGGCCGGGCGCGCTGGCGGGAACGCTGCTCGCGTTCGTCATCGCTCTGGGCGAATACGTCGCTTCCGTGCTCGTCTTCGTGCCGCGCAACCGTCCGATCTCGATTGCCATCGCGGCGGCCATGCGCGACTTCAATCTGGGCACAGCGGCAGCCTACGGCGTCACCCTGATCGCGGCCATCGCCCTGAGTATGACGATTGCCGCGCGGCTCGAAAGAAAAGGATGAGCAAGGCGTGGAAGTTTCAAAGTTCAAGGTTCAAGGTTAAGACATGACCTCTGTCTTTGAACTTTGAACCTTGAATTTTTGAACTTTTATTGAATCTTGTCTTTGTTGTCCGCCTGAATCTTAGCGGCCTTTGATTCGAGGTCTTTGCTCTCCTGATCGAGCTTGTCGTATTTGGTCTTGTTCCCGGTGATCTTCGACTTCAGGCTGTCCGCGTCGCTGCTGTCTACGATCGCCTGCGCGTTGGCCTTGCCGACATCCATCTGCTCTGCGCGCTTGCTGAATTCCTGAGATTTGAGCGTCAGGTATTCTTTGAACTTGTCGTTGACCTTGAGCTTGCTCGCTTCGTCGAACTTCTTCGACGCATCGCGATATTTATCCCCGGCCTTGCCCAATCCGTCCACGACCTCTTTAGCCTGCGGCAACACTTTTTCTCTATCCGCCTCATAGTTGGAGGGGGACATGTCATCAAAAAGCTTGTCGAGCTTGGGTCCGAAGTCGGTCGCAAACTTATTGCCTTCGGTAATGGCGGCATTGCCGTCGGAGACCAGTTTGTTAGCCTTTTCGGTCTCGTCGC
Organism: uncultured Pyrinomonadaceae bacterium; assembly: GCA_964246305.1. Lineage (GTDB taxonomy): Bacteria > Acidobacteriota > Blastocatellia > Pyrinomonadales > Pyrinomonadaceae > JACMLC01. The sequence goes on along the minus strand of CAXTPS010000004.1, from coordinate 213,435 downwards.
CGCCGCTGCATGCCAGCGCGAAGGCCAGCATCAGGGCGAGCGCGAGCAGCGTATTGAGTTTTGTTTGAGAGTGCATAATTCTCCTGAATCCCGTTCGTTGAATTGTCAAAAATCGAGCGACTATAGCACGGCTTTCATCTTCCCCGCACGCAAATTTTCGGGCGCGCGGACTACAGCTTTTCCGTTCGAGATTGTATAGTTGAGCCAACAGCTATGAAACGAACAAACAATGCATTCAAGCCCCTGTCGCGGCAAAGCTTCTACAGCATCGCTCTGATCGCTCTGCTCGTCATCGCCGCGCCCGTTCGGGTCAGGCCGCAAGCCGCTCTTCCCACGCCCGCGCCGACCGATGCAGACAAAATTGCGCTCTATCAATCGCTGCTCGACCTGACGAATCCGTGGACTGTGATGTGCGTCGCGGCGCACCCGGACGACGAAGACGGCGCGACGCTGACCGTCTTGAGGCGCAAGTACGGCGCGCACACTGTCTCGCTCTTTTCGACTTTCGGCGAGGGCGGGCAGAACGCCGTCGGGCCGGAGCTGTATGAAGAACTCGGCGCGATTCGCGCACGCGAGACAATGAAGGCGGCTGAGATACAAGGCTCCGAAGCGCATTTTCTGGGGCTGCGCGATTTCGGCTTCTCCAAATCCGCCGAAGAGGCTTTTCGCATCTGGGGACATGACGAAGCTCTGCGCCGCATGGTCTTAGAGATACGCCAACTTCGCCCGGATGTCATCATCACCAACCACGACACGACCGGCGGGCACGGCCATCATCAAGCCACCGGACGACTCATCCTCGAAGCTTTCGACGCAGCAGCCGACCCGAAAAAATTTCCAGAGCAATTAAAAGAGGCGTCCGTGTGGCAGGTGCAGCGGCTCTTCGTGCGTATGAGCTACGAGGGCGGCGCGGCCAGCAAAAAGCTGGATGAAGAAGCGGAGAGCGCGGGGCGCGTCGTGACCATCAATCGCAACGAAGCCGACCCCGTGCGCGGCTCGACCTATGCCGAGCAAGCCCTCCAAGCCTTGCAACAGCATGCCTCTCAAGGCCCGTGGCCGCAGACGCTGCCCAAAGACGGCTGGCCGCCCATCCGCTATCGCCTCGCGCGCGAAGCCAAAGACGCCACGCCGCTTCCCGCGAACGCGAAAACTTTTCTCGACGGCCTGCGCCTGCCCAAAACGGTCGAGCAGCTTCTCATCCCTCCAACCATCGAAGGCAAGCCATTGACGGATTTCATCGCGCAGCCCGAACGCGTTCTGGCAGCCCTCACAGAAAACATGCGCCGGAAAGTAATCAGGACTGACCGAAACTTTGAAATCACGAAAGACCCGCATTTCATGCTCATGACCCCGCGCATCAGCAGTGCGGTGGCTGTGCTTGGCGGCATTACGCTCACGCTCACTTCATCCGATCCGCTGCTCGTGCTTGGGAGTTCGACAGATTTCTCTCTAAAGATCACCAACAATGGCGAAAGCGCGGTGAAACTTAGCGAACTGATACTCAATAAATGGGGAAGCTTAAGCGACAAGGCTGAAGATGTGAGTATCAAACCGCATTCGTTTGTTACCGTCAACCTGCCGGGCATCCAGACGCCCCTTCAGGCGCAGAGCAATCTGCCTCACGCGGAACATCTCTATGACGGTAATCTGTTCGGCAAAGATTTTACGGTCACGGCTATGCTTAAAATTGACAAGCAGGCTTTCGCCATTTCGGCAACCAAACTCATGGACATCGCGCCGCCCGTCGAGATTGAGAGCATCACACCGTCGCATTTAATTTTGACCCCGGAGACAATCAAACGACCAGTTACTTTTAATCTCCGCGTGATAAATCATCAAAATGCATCGTTCGAGGGAGAACTCAACTTCACATGGCTGACGGCTTCTCCTCATCCATCACAAAGGGGGAAAAGCATTTACTTCAATCAGGGAGATGCGACTGATATGCCTCTACGTCTTTCAGCCCGTGAAACGCAAGACGTGAAGGCTACACTGGCTAATGCCTCCGAGATTTTAGATGTTTATAGAAACGGAGGTTATCATGATCTCTTAGTATCTTTTACCATCTTCGGTGGAAAGCAATCCCCTCCCTCTGCCCCGACGAAGAATGTTTATGTCGCCTACAGCGACGCGCGGGTCGCGCCGAATCTACATGTAGGCTACGTCCGCAGCACAGATGAGACTCTGCGAAACGCGCTTCACGCGCTCGGCGTCGAGGCTCAAGAGTTGAAGGTTGAAGACATCCAAACGGGCGACCTCGCAAAGTACGACACGATCATCATAGACAATCGCGGCTATCAGCTTCACCCTGAACTCGTCGCGGCAAACTCGCGCCTGCTCGACTACGCGAAGAACGGCGGCACGCTGATAGTCTTCTATCACAAGTCGAACGAGTGGAACCCGGACGCGTCGAAGAATCGCCCGCAGCTCGCTCCCCTGCCCATCACGCTCGGAGGCGAGCGCGTGACGGACGAGAACGCAAGCATTACTTTTACAGAACCGCAGCATCCGCTCCTCAATCTTCCGAACAAGATTACGCAGGATGATTTCAAGGATTGGATACAGGAGCGCGGGTTGTATTATCCGAAGACGTGGGACGCTGGCTATCACGCGCCGCTGGCGATGGGCGACGCCGGAGAGGAATCATTACGCGGCGGTCTGTTGACGCTCGACTACGGGAGAGGCCGTTACATCTACACGAGCATGGTCTGGTACAGGCAACTCCGCGCGGGCGTCCCCGGCGCGTATCGTGTCTTTGCGAATATGATTAGCTACGGGCGAGCGGCGACAAAGTAAGAACGAGGGTGTAGGGGGAAGGGTGTAGGGTGTAGGAAAAGCTTTTTTGTTTTCACTACACCCTACACCCTTCCCCCTACACCCTGTCTTATTTGCGCCTTTGCGTGAGGTATAACTTGAAGCTGGCTTAACTTTCCAATTTTGTGCGTGCGCGTTCGAGGAAGGTGCGGATCATGGCCTGAACGGCTTTCTGCATTTCCGCGCTGATGCGATTTTCGCCGACGAGTCCGGCGAGCATGTGTAGTTCTCTGGCGTTCTGGCGGCGCAGCTCCACATGCTGCGTGATGCGTACGAGGGTCGAGGACGCGCCGCGCTCTATGAAGTTGGCGGCATAACGCAGGTAATTTTTCTTTTCGATTGGCGCGGGCGACCATTCGACGCGGTCTGGCAGGTTGTCCGTCTGCTCTACTGCGAAGGCCACGCGCATCGGCCCCAGCATCGGCACGTCCGTTCGCACAGTCCAGCGCAAGAGGCCGCTCGCTTCTCTTCTGATGCTCTCGATGCCGGGCATCAGCTCTACGAAATTGCTCCACTCCGTGAAAAACTCTCGCGCCCGCTCGACGGTTGTTTTGACTTCCAACTGCTCTGTGTAATCTGCCTTGATCTTGAACACGTTTGTGCTTCTCCTAAAAGGATGATGAAAAAAGAATCGAGTTGAAAAAGAGCCGCGTCATGTTGCGCCAGATGCCGCGAAAGGCAGGCTCTTCGGCATAGATGACGACATGGCCGCGTCCCGTTGGCTCGTCCATCACATAAGCCGTCCCGCCGAGCAGCCGCTCCGTATTACCGGGCCACACGAAGCCTGAGATTCGCAGAGCCTGCTTCCCATCATTTGAGAAGACGACTGCATTAGTTCCCTCTTTCGACGGGCGGAAAAAGTAGCCGGAAGAGATGAGCACGGGCAGCTCCTTCTCTTCATAACCGTAAGTCAGATAGGTCGTGCGATCAATCGTCGCGCGCATGATCGCGCCCGGCACTGCTTCCGGCACCTGCCCCGGCCTTGCCGAAGGCGAAGCGATGGGCGGCAATTCAGGCGGCGCGCCTTCCATCTTTTCTGTCTCATTCGCTTCCGTACGCTGCTGCTCGGTCGCGGTCTTTCGCGCCGTCTTGCCTTTGCCTTTAGCGGTCGAGGCGGAAAGTTGTTGACCGGCTTCTGCGGGCGACGGCGAAGGCGTCGGAGCGGCTTCCTTCACTTCCGTGGGCTGGCTCTTCTGATCGTCGTCATCGCTTCCGACCAGCCGCGACGAAGTGAGATTGACATCCTTGAGCGCGGCGAAGACGGCTGCGCCCTTGATGCACACGAGCGTGCCGCCGCGCGAGACCCAGCCGCGCAAGGTCTCAATCCCGCCTTTGCCGAAGGATGAAAAATATGCGTCGGGCGAGCCGTCCGGCAAAATGATGACGTTATACTTATCAAGCTCCGCGCGCTTGATGTTCGAAATCGTCATCGGCGTAAAGTCCACGCCCAAACGGTCGAACATGTACCAGAGCGAGCCGTAACTCGTCTGGCTCACACCCTCATCCGCCGCCATGATGACGCGCGGACGCTTCAAAGAGATGACGTTCTCAGAGCCGATGCCCGTCTCGCCCGTCTCGTTAAAGCCTGAGCTGACTGCCGTCACCGTCACGCCGGTTTCCTGCGCGAGCCGCGCTATCGCTTCGTGCAGCTTCTCAGGATTACGCGAGACACGCACGACGATTGTGCCACGCGGCCAGTCGCGCCCGCCCGCATTCAATGTCCGCATGGCGACAGCGACGCGAAAACCTTCGCGCTGAAGCCGGTAGACTAACGAAGCCGCACCGTCACTCTCGTATGGAATGATGTACGCAATGCGCTCTCGATTGTAACGGTCGCTGATGACCGCTTCGCTGACCGTCTGAGCCTGATCTCCTTCTACCTTCGCTGTATCTTCCGTCCAATAAGCCTCGACGCCGAACGCGAGCGGCAGCGACCACGCGGTGATGTCGTAAAAACCGTAATCCTCTTTCGCGGCGCTCTCGCCGCGCCGCTGGTTACGCAGGAAGCGCGCGAGCTGCTCACGCACGAAGCTGCCGTCCTGCTCAGTGTTCGGCTCAAGCAGAGCCTTCGCCAGACGCTTCTGCGGCTGCGCCAGCTCAATCACATAAGAGCCTGCCGGGAAAACGCGAGCAGCGGCTACATCATTTCCAGCGTAGCCGTGCGCGCTCTGTGCGCGGAACGATTCGCGCGCATGGACTACTTCGATTCCCGCACGCTTCAAAATCTCCACGAGGTCTGCCGCTTTGACAGGGTCTTTGCCCGGCACAATCACGATGCGCTTCATCTCTCCGGTGTGGCCTTCTTCGATGCCCGTTCTTCTGAACTCGTAGTAATCGTTGAGCCGCGCCGCGCGATTGCGCGCAGCAGTCTCAAGCGTCGTCATCGAAGCGACGAAGTGCTTGGCGATGCCCGAACGCAGAGTAACAATCGTGTCGTCGTCTCGCTTCCAGTTAATCCCCTTAAAGCCGCCGCCGTCCGTCTCATACGTCATGCCCGTCGCGCCGTTCAGGCTCGGCCACGAGTCCCAGTAGCCCGGATAGAAGAGGTCGAAAACATCTCGCACGTAAAAGTCCCATTGCCGCTGGTCGAACTGCGCCGCGTTGGCTCTTCCGAAAGTGGTCAGCCAGCGCGCGGTCTGTTCCTGCGGCAGATTGGGATTTATCGGCTGAGCTGCCGGGGGAAAGAAGAACTGCGCGGGCTGGCCGTGATGATCCACGAAGACCTGCGGGTTCCATTCCAGATAAGCGCGCTGCACATTGCGCGTCTCTGTTTGTGATGAAGCTATGTTGTCGCGGTTGAGGTCGAAGCGATAATGATTCAATCTGCCGTAAACAGTCCACGGCTCGCGGTGCTCGTTCGCCAGCGGCTCAGGGTTGCCCGTCGCAACGGAGTTGTACCACGAGACGAAACGCTCGTGGCCGTCCGGGTTGGCGCAGACGTTGATGAGAGCGATGCTGTTTTTGAGTATCTCCTGCGTCGCAGGCTCTTCGGATGCCGCGAGCTGATAGGCGACCTGCATCATCGCTTCAAACGAAGCCGACTCGTTGCCGTGAATCGTATAGTTGAGCCAGACGATAACGGGCGTCTCGTTAATAATACTCTGAGCCTCTTTGTCAGAAAGTTTTCGCGGGTCTGCGAGGCGCGCGATGTTGGCTTTGATCTGATCTAATCGCGCGATGTTTTCGGGCGAGCTGATGGCGACCAGATGCATCATGCGGTGCTCGTTCGTCTCGCCGATGTCCATCACGCGCACGCGCTCAGGCGCGGCTCCCGCGAGCTTTTCTATCACGCGCTCCATCAGCGCGTAATTCGTGTGAAACTCTCCGACATCAAAGCGCAGTATGCTCTGCGGTCGCGGCACGCTCTCGCGGTAAGGCCCGCGCGCGTAGAAGTCGAAGCGCGAATCATCGCGTTGCGCGAAAGCGATGGAAGCTAAAATACAGAAGAGTGCGGCGGCGGCGGCGAGACGGCGAATGTGTGACATCATCTCTGTCAGGCGTGCTTTCCTTCTCAAAACCTGTGGAGCGTTTTCGACGGATTTTACGCACGCGATATTACCCCGCTTTCGCTTTGATTCTCAAACCGCGAGCCGCTAGGATGAGCTGTGGAGCAGGAAATTTTATGAACGACACACTAACCAACGCACACTGCCCGCGCTGCGGCGAAGGCCGCTTGCGCCGCTGGCACGAACTGAACGAAGAACAACAGATGCTCGCACGCCGCCTGCCAAGCGGCGGCTATTCTCTGAGCGAACGCGAAGCGCAGCACAGATGGTGTGTGCGTTGTTGGTATGAAGGACTAGACGGAAAACATGAAGCGTAGTTGATTCCGTTGTGGGACAATTCGTTGTCACTAGGCAGGGGAATTTACAAGTTCAGATAAATCCTCAAAGTAACGACGATGGGTAAGCCGTAAAGCTTCTTCAGAGTCGGCTTCCAATATGACAACCTCACGCTCTGTCCCCAGACGGTTAAGTTCAAGTTCCATTTCGAGCCGTGAGTCATCAGCCTGCTGCCGCTTTGAAGCGTCAAATTCTCTAATGGTGACTATTTGGCCGCGCTTACGATCATATTCAATCAGAAAAAGCATTGTTTTCTCCTTTCAATCATCCAAACGGTCGATTAGATTACGAAGGAGTTTGATTGTACGTTGTTTAGCTAAATGTAGCTCCTCCTTAATATCAGCTATTTGCTTTTTTTTGATAATTCTGCCGATGCGTTTGCTAATGCTTTCTCGGCCAACTCTGCTTCTGAAATCGTAGAAGAGGCAACGGTAAGTAAAGCTAAGATGTCTTCATCTCCACTACCGTACTTAATTGCCGGGTCTATCACATCCGAATACTTTTCTGAAAGTTCAGCCCAGGTTTGCTGCAATGCAGTCCGAACTTGTATCTCAATCAACTTGCCGCGACAACTAGCAATCACGTGGACAGCTCGATAGCCGTGACTAGGTTTCTGGCGACGGTCGTTGATGATGGTGTGTTCAAAGAGACTCGTGAGAGATTCAACAACCTTCTCTTGTTCCGCGATGTCTGAAACAATTAGTCTACAGCCTGCAATGTCTTGAATCTGTGTTAAGCGGATGCTCTCTCGGCGCAACTTATCAGCTATTGATGCGGTTGATTTTGCGGGTCTTCCTGTTGGCTCCAGTTCCAACTCCTTGCGAATAGCTCCGACGACAATCTCGTATGATTCAGTAAACGCGCGGCGATATGAATCAAGAAGCCGCAAATCGGTTTCGGTAATGTTGCCTTTCTTCAAACGGTCGCCCAAGCGATCAATTTGAGTCTTGGATATTTCGCTTGCCGTAAATGTGGTGCTCGATATTTTAGCATCTCGAATGCTGCTTACTCCATCGTCACGCGGTCATAAGCTGCGCGGATGTTTATCATGTGCGCGGTGAGGTCTGCGATGAGCGCGCCTGCCGTTGGGTAATCCATACGGCGGGCGATGTCTGAGAGGGCTGGATGGTCTGTGGCGGGGAGGCGCGTCGAGCGTCCGAGGATGAGACGCAGGTTATGATCTAGGGAGCGCAGGAGTGCGTAGCCTTCGTTCATCGTGGCGAAATCGGCTGCTTCGAGCGAGTCTCTGTCGAGCAGGCGCGCGAGCATGCCGACGGTCGAACGGTCTGAGGATGTGTCAGGCACGTTGTCTCTCAATTGCAGGTAGCGGGTGGCGAAGTAAACATCGAGCATGCCGCCGCGCCCGTACTTGATGTCGAGTCGCGCGCCGCTCCCCCTTCCTTTCTCTTGCTCAAGCCTTTCGCGCACGCGCCGCGTCTCTGCACGCAGAGTTGCGTCGTCCATCTCCTGCGCTCTTTGATGTATGATGCGCCGCGCCGCGCTTTCAGCCTCCGCGCCGAGCGTCAACTCGCCCGCCACTGCGCGCAGCTTGACGTAAGCCAGCCATTCCCACGCGAGCGCGCGTTCCGACAAGTAAGAAGCGAAGGCACGTGCGCCCGTCGAGGTCGCTCCGTTTCTCCCGTCAGGACGAAGGCGCAGGTCAACGCGGTAGAGATAGCCTTCGCGCGTCAGGCTTGAGAGCGCGGCGACGAGCAGTTCGCACAAACGCGCGTAAGCTTCGGCGTGATTGAGCGTTGCGACAGGCGACGGCTTTTCGTCATCATAAATCAGCACGACATCGAGGTCGGAGCCGTAATCCATTCCCGCGCCGCCGAGACGACCGAGGCCAAGCACAGCAAGCTGCGGCTCTGCATCGAGGCCGCCGTATCGTCGCTCCATCTCGCGGCGTGCGATCAAATATCCGGCGTCGAGGCTCGCGGCGGCGAGCAGAGTCTGTCGCCGGTTCGCCTCGCGCATGTTGATGCCGCAGGCCGCATCGAGCGTTCCGATTTGAACCAGCAGCTCAGCCCAAGCACGCCTGAGCGCGGCCATTTCGGCGCGAAAGCTTTTCTCTTTTTCGACCGCAGCCTTGAGCAGCGCGCGATAATCGTGTTCGTCATGTTCTTCGCACGCGACGGCTTGGATGAGCGCGGGACGGCCTGCGATCATCTCGCCGAAAAATTCAGAGACGCCACACAGACGCACGAGCGCGTCGAGATGTGCGGCTAGAAGCTCTGCTTTTGAATTCGATTTATCAAGCGAAGAAGCGATGCGCGCGATGAGTTTTAGCGCGCGATGCGGATTGAGCGATTGCGAAGCAGTCTCGCTCAGGCGTCGCGCAATCTCTTCGATGTTAGCCGCATCCGCGTGCGGCGAGATGAGCGGGGCGAAGACGGCAGCCGCAGCCACTGTCGCTACTCTCTCGGCATCGAACGGCTCGTCCAGTCCCGCTCTCACGCTGACATGTGCCGGAATCGAATCTTCACGCGCCAAGCTCGCTTCCGCCGACTCCTCTTCCGTCCTCCCGAAGATGCGGTCATACGCGGCGCACACATTTGTAGCATGCAGTTTGAGCGCGCGATCAAAATCGAGAAGCGCATGCTCGCCCGTGAAGTTCATGCGACGCGCAAAGAGCGCGCGGCGCGCGTCTTCGTCCGGCACGGCGTGTGTTTGCAGGCCATGCTCCATCTGTAAGCGATGTTCCAGCGTGCGCAGGAAATCGTAAGCGTCGGACAGCAACATGCGCTCCCGCTCCGTGATGAGCTTGCGGTCTGCGAGCCGACCGAGGCTGATGAGAGTGTGCGGAGCGCGCAGCCACTCGTCGCGCCCGCCGAAAGCGAGCTGTAGAGCCTGCGCTATAAATTCTATCTCGCGTATGCCGCCGCGCCCGAGCTTGACGTTAAAGCCTCTGGCATCGTGCGCGTGATGGCGATCAATCTTCTGTTTGGCGAGCCGCACGTCGCCGAGAGCGCGTGCGACCGTCACGTCCGCCGCGTAGATGCTCGCTTGAACGCTCTCCGCAAAGCGAGCGTAAAGCTGCTGGCTCCCTGCCGCCGCGCGTGAACGGATCAGAGCCTGACGCTCCCATGCCTGCGCCGTCCGGCGGTAATAACGCACGGCCTCGTCAAGCGATGAAGCGAGCGCGCCGTCACGGCCAAAGGGTCTGAGCCTCAGGTCAACGCGATACGCCGCGCCTTCGCCCGACTGCTGCCCGACCATGCGCGTCACGGCTTCTGCGAGCCGCACGAAGTATTCTCGATTGCTCGTCTCGCCGCGCTCTCCCGCGCCGGAGGTCGTGCCGTCTTCGGAATATAAAAACGTGAGATCAATATCCGAGGCGTAGTTCAGCTCGCCTGAGCCGAGCTTGCCGAGCGCGACGATACACAGGCTGGCATTCGTCACACGTCCCTTCTCATCAATCCGCTGCGGCGCGCCGTAACGGTTATCAAGCTCCTGCCGCGCGAGGCTCAAAGCGTGTTCGAGCACGGCGTCCGCCAGATTCGATAGCTCCTCTGTAATCTCGACCAGCGTGCTCGCCTTTCGTATGTCGTGCAGGTAGATACGCAGCAGCTCGCGGCGACGAAAACGCGCGAGCAACACCTGCGGGTCTAATTGCGAATGCGTGAGATTGAAACGCGCGAGCGATTCACCCAGCTCTTCGCGTGTCCTGACACGCGTGTGCGTGCGCTCGCGCGCGAGCCATTGCAGGTAGTCCGTGTGCTGCGCGAGCGTCGTCGAGAGCAAAGGACTCCACGCGGCGAGCGCGAGCGCGTCCGACAACAAGCCTTCGTTACGCGCCAGCCTCTCGGCCTCGCGCGGATGCTCGCGCATCAGCCGCTCAAAGAACAGCCGCGCGCCGTCCCTGTCCGGCAGGTCGTTGATGAGCGATTCGATTTTTTCTGCAAGCTTTAACAAAATAGCAGTGGTTCAGATTCAAATTGGGAACAAGACGGTTTCCCGCAAAGGCGCAAAACACGAGGGTGTAGGAAGTAGGGTGTAAGGTGTAGGAAAGCAATTCTGTTTTTACTACACCCTACGCCCTATTCCCTTCACCCTGTCTTCTTCGCGCCTTTGCGCCTTTGCGGGAAATGTTTTCGTGTTGATAGATAGTCTACAGAATTTCTAACTGAACCACTACCAAAAGAATGAAGCGCAACGTATTGATAGCTTGCCCTTCATCCTTCCGTGGCTGGTTGTGTGCATGCTTAATGTCGTCAGGTAAGAGGGTAAACGCGGGAGAGCTTCTCTTCCAGACCGGCCTTGACCGTAGGCCATTCGGAATCAATGATGCTGAAGTAGGCCGTGTGGCGTATGCGCCCCGTCGAGGTCATCATGTGATTGCGAAAGAGTCCCTCCTCTTTCGCGCCGAGGCGTCCAATGGCATTACGTGAACGCTCGTTGAGCGAGTCCGTCTTGAACTCCACGCGCATGCAGGCCAAAGTCTCAAAAGCGTGGCGCAGCATCAGGTACTTGGCCTCCGTGTTGATGCTTGTGCGCTGCCACGCGCGACCAATCCACGTCCAACCGATCTCGACGCGGTGATGCGCTCGCTCAATGTTGCCGTAACGGGTTGAGCCAACCACCCGACCGGATGATTTTTCGATGGTCGCAAACGGCAGAAACCCGCCGCTCGCCTGTCCCTCAAGCGCGGCTTCGATGTAAGCGCGCATCTCTTCGGGCGTCGTCACCGGCTGCGGAATCCATCGCCAGAGATCTTCATCTAATCCCACCTCGCACAAAGCCGCATGATGCTCAAGCGACAAAGGCTCAAGCCGCACGTGTCGGCCTTCGAGTGTGACTGGTTCAACAAGCATCAGAAATTAACAGGGATGGACAGGATAGACAGGATAAGAATTTCAGATAAGCAGATTTGAAATCTCAGATTTGAAATCTGTTTGTCTCTAATTTGAAATCTCAAATCTGAAATCTCGAATCAGCTATTTTATATCCTGTCCATCCCTGTTTGAATCCTTCTTAAATATCAAAATACATCGCGAACTCAAGCGGATGTGGGCGCATGCGAAGGGGCTGAATCTCTTTTTCGCGCTTGTAAGAAATCCAGCGGTCGATCAGTTGGGGCGTGAAGACATCGCCCTTGAGCAGAAATTCGTGATCGGCTTCGAGCGCTTTGAGCGCTTCGTCGAGTGAGCCGGGCAAAGACGGCACGTTCTTCAGAGCTTCGGGCGAGAGGTCGTAGATGTCTTTGTCGAGCGGCTGTCCCGGCTCGATCCGGTTCTGTATGCCGTCAAGCCCCGCGAGCAGCATCGCCGAAAACGCGAGATACGGATTGCAGGACGGGTCGGGCGGACGAAACTCAAGCCGCTTCTGTTTCGGGTTGGTCGAGAACATAGGAATGCGTATCGCCGCCGAACGATTGCGCGCCGAATAAGCCAGATTCACGGGAGCCTCGAAGCCGGGGACGAGCCGCTTGTAGCTATTGGTCGTCGGCGCGGCAAAGGCTACGACAGCCGCCGCGTGCTTGAGGAGTCCGCCGATGTAGAAGCGCGCCATGTCGGAGAGTCCCGCGTAGCCGTCGCCGCCGAAGAGCGGCTTCTCGTCTTTCCAGAGCGATTGATGACAATGCATGCCTGAGCCGTTGTCACCGTAGAGCGGCTTGGGCATAAAGGTCGCGGCCTTGCCGTAAGCGTATGCCGTGTTGCGCACGACGTATTTGAAGAGTTGCAGATTGTCGGCTGTGCTCAGGAGATTCGAGAAGCGAAAGTCTATCTCGCATTGCCCGGCGGTGGCGACTTCGTGATGATGGCACTCGACGCTGATGCCGACCTCTCCGAGCGTGAGCGAAATCTCAGAGCGCAGGTCGCTCAAAGAGTCCGCGGGCGGCACGGGCACGTAGCCTTCTTTGGCGCGTATCCGATAGCCCAGATTCGTGCCGTTAAACTCGTCCGCGTCGCGCCCTGTGTTCCAGTGCGCCTCGTCGGAATCAACCGTGTACCCGGCTGAGTTCTGATCGTTATGAAATTTTACGTTATCAAAGACGAAAAACTCGGCCTCCGTGCCGAAGTTAGCGATGTCGGCGAGTCCGGTGAACTTCAGATAAGCTTCAGCCCGCGAAGCGACCGAGCGCGGGTCAAGGCCATAGCCCTCTTTGGTAATCGGGTCGTAAACTCCCGCGATCAGGCACACCGTCGGCTCGTCGGAAAACGGGTCCATCCAGTAGCGCGTCGCATCCGGGACGAGCAGCATGTCCGATTCGTTAATCGCTGCCCAGCCGCGCAGGGAAGAGGCATCGAAACCGAAACCATCTTCAAAGGAGGCTCCGTCAAGCTGTCCGATAGGGAAGGTCAGATGATGCCACGCGCCGGGCAGGTCTGTGAATCTTACTGAAACGAACTTTGCTCCCTGATCGGAGGCAAACTTCAAGGCTGTTTTTGCGTTCATGTAATCTCCTGTTGAAATTTTTGGAGTGTCGGAGGATTCCCGCGCCGGATTGCGGTGCGGCGAGAGTTCCTGAGTCGTGGTTGGCGTCTTGCGAGCGCGGCAAGGGTCATACGGCAGCGCGTTAAAAGCTTGGCATTATATTGACCTTCGCGCCCGTGTCAAGCTGTTTACTGCACGCGACAAGCGCAAGCCAACTGCCGCTCTTCCCCTCTCTGCCACTTAAACCTTTACCAGCTTTTACTTTAACCCGTGCCGCGCGATTCCGGCGGCAAAAAAAATAGTTTTTGACCGACCCCGCATTTTCTGTTACATTGCGCGCCTAGTGTTCCAACCATGAATATCCCCCATGACCTTCCGACTGGAGGCAGTTGTGCCTCCACGATTGCGGGATCGCGCAGGGCTAGCGCAGCGATAGGGCAGGAGACCGCGAATTGACCACGGCTATTGAGCAGACGCTCGAAACTTACGGCATAGAGAACTGGGGCGCGGGCTATTTCGGCGTCAATCGTAAGGGAAATCTCATCGTTCGCCCTTCGGAGAACGATTCGCGCGCCGCCGACCTCAAAGAGATCATAGATGATCTCAGCCGTCGCGGCATACAGACTCCCGTGCTGCTCAGATTTCCGCAGCTTCTCGCCAGTCAGGTGCGAAAACTCCAGAGAGCCTTTCGCAATTCGATACGCGAGTTTGAGTACGAGGGCGCGCACATGTGCGTCTATCCGATGAAGGTCAACCAGCAACGCTCCGTCGTTGAAGAATATTTGCGCGAAGGCTCACGTTACGAGTTCGGCCTCGAAGCCGGGTCGAAAGCGGAGCTTTACGCCGCGCTCGCGATGGAACAGGCCGCCGACAGCCTGCTCGTCCTCAACGGTTTCAAGGACGAAGAGTTTATACAGCTCGCTTTCGTCGGAGCCAAAGCGGGCAAGCGCGTCGTCATCGTCATCGAAAAGATGAGCGAGCTGGAACACATTCTCAACCTCGCGGACGCGCACGAGGGCGACAGCGACCTGCCGATGGTCGGGATGAGAGTCAAGCTCTATTCGAAAGGCTCTGGCCGCTGGGAAAAGTCCGGCGGCGAGGCCGCCAAGTTCGGCCTGACGACGACCGAAATCTTAGAAGTCATACGCCGCTTACAGGACGCAGGCCGGATGGACATGCTGCGCCTCCTGCATTTTCACATTGGCTCGCAGCTGACGGACATCAAGCGTATCAAGAATGCTATGAAAGAGGCCGCGCGCGTTTATGCCAAGGTCAAGAAGATGAAAGCGCCGATTGAGTTTCTGGATGTCGGCGGCGGGATGGCGGTTGACTATGACGGCTCGAAGACGGCGTTCGATTCTTCTGCCAACTACACGGCGCAGGAATTCGCCAACGACGTGACCTACACCATCAAGCAGGTCTGCGATGACGAGAACGTCCCGCACCCGACGATCATACAGGAATCGGGACGCTTTCTCGCAGCCTATCACGCGCTCATCATCACTAATGTTGTGGACGAGATAGAAACCGTCGTCGAAGACATCACGCCGATTGAAGTTGACGAAGATGACCCGCAAACCGTGATCGAGCTGAGCGACCTGTGCGAGACCATCGGGCCGAAAAATTACAGGGAGTATTACCACGACGCGCTCGAACACCGTGACGAGCTGTTCACGATGTTCAATCTCGGACTCATCTCTCTCGAAGACCGAGCCAAAGGCGAAGTGCTCTTCTGGGATGTCTGCGAGCGCGCGGACAAATACGCGCAGCAGGCCAAGTATGTCGCGGAAGAATTTGACGACCTGCGTCGCCTGTTATGCGCTAAATACCTGACCAACTTTTCGGTCTTTCGCTCTGTGCCGGATCACTGGGCGCTCGACCAGCTTTTTCCGATAGTGCCGATTCACGGCTTGAACAAACCGCCGACCGAATACGCGACGCTGTGCGACATTACCTGCGATTCGGACGGAATCATAGACAAGTTCGTTGACCTGCATGATGTCAAGCAGGTGCTTGAGCTACATAAACTGCAAAAGGATGAGCCATATTATCTGGCCTTTATGCTCGTCGGAGCCTATCAGGAAGTGATGGGCAACAACCACAACCTGTTTGGCGCGCCCAACGAAGCGCATATACACATAGACGACGACGGCTACCTGATAAAAAAGGTCATCAAGGGAACATCCATCGGCGAAGCTGCGGAGCGCGCCCGTTACGAGCGCAGCTTTCTGCATGACGGCTTTCGCAAACAGGTCGCGCAACGCGTCAAGCGCGGCGAACTGACCGAGGCCGAAGGCGCAGAGATGATCGAGTTCTACGAAGCGCGTTTCAGCGCATATACCTACCTCGCAGTGAACGGCAGCGACAACCGCAAACGCGGCAGAGACTAACGGAGTGATAGGTAATAGGTGATAGGTGATAGGAAAAGCGGAAGCCAGAATACAGGAGCCAGAAGCCGGAAGAGCAGGCGGAAATTCGCTTTCTTCGGGTTTCTGACTTCTGACTTCTGACTCCTGCTCTTTCTTATCACCTATCACCTATCACCCATTACCTTAAAAGAAGGATGACAATAACCTCTATGGTAACTCAACGAAAACCCAAAGCGTCGAAGTATCTGACTGTGCCGACGCGTCCCGTGCAGGTGGATCGCGACCGTTCAGTTGCGGGGTTGTTGGAAAAGATGGAAGGCACCGGGTTCGGCGCGCGGCAACTGGCTGAGGCGCACCGTATCTGGCTCGACATGCTGGGCGACAACACGACGATTTTCGTCGCAGGCTCCGGCGCGCTGATACCGGCGGGGATGCGCCGCCTGCTCGCCTATGTTATCAAGAATCGCTTCGTGGACGTGCTGGTGCTCTCCGGCTCGATTATTTTCCACGACCTGCATGAGACGCTCGGACGCCATCACTTTCAAGCGCATCCCTCGATGACCGATGCCGAACTCGAAGCGTCGCAGATAAACCGTATGTGGGACTTGCTGGCGAGCGACGAGGAGTATCGCGAGGCGGACGAGTGGGTCGGCGGTTTTGCCAACCAGCTCGACCAGACGCGCCCCTACTCGACGCGCGAGTTTCTGCATCTCTTAGGCCGCGAACTGGCCGAGATTGCGACCGAAGACGGCGTCCTGACCTCCGCTTACAAAGCGCGTGTGCCGGTCTTCTGCCCCGCCATCTCTAACAGCGCGATTGCCATCGGGATTGCCGCCGCGCGTTTCGAGAAGAAGAACAATTTTCAGTTTGATCTGGTTCAGGACGTGCTCGACATGACGCAGATTGCCGCGCGGGCGCGCGTCTCCGGCATCATCAACCTCGGCGGCGGGACATCCAAGAGCTTCATACAGCAGATGGAAGTCTCGACCAATATCGTCAAGACTCCCGCGCGCGGACACAAATACGCCATCACAGTCGCCACAGACGCCCCGCATCCGGGCGGACGCTCGAACGCCACAGCCAGCGACGACTCGCTGATCTACGGCAAGCTCGCGCGCGGCGCGCACACGGCCTACGTCAACTGCGACGCGACCATCGCGCTTCCAATCCTGGTTACCGCCCTCTCGCAAACCGCAGCCAAGTACATGAAGGGGCGCAAGCGTCCGAACTTTACTTTTACGGGTAGAGATTTGACGATTGAAGTGCCGTAAGAGTGGCAAGCAGTCAGCAGTCAATAGCCAGTAGTCAGTAGAAATGCTGATTGCTGGCTATTTTTTTAAGCTCGACCGTTGCGTCTTTCGTTCACGATCTTAGTGAGTATCAGTATGGCTTCTCTCAGGTCAGTAATCTGTTCCTGATGCACATCTCTCAAGTCCGTAATCTTTTCCTGATGCTCGTCCAGTCTCTCATCAGACTTCTGCGCTAACTGAGTGAGGGTTTCACTTACTTGCGTAAGAGTGACCATAGAATCCTCAAGCCGCCCTATTCGCACGGCATCGGCTTTACGCTCCAGTTCTGTTCTCTCTTGTGTGGCTGTAATATTTGCCAGAGTGTTGATGATGAAATCCATCTGTCGCTGGCGTTCTTCGTCGGTCATGTTGCGTCTCCTCTGCCGAATAGAGCCGGGAGTCAATAAGCTTGAGGCCGATATTGTAACAGAATTATTTCTCAAAAAAACTCTTGACCCTGACGCAGCGTCAGGCCGTAGGATGCGTGTTGGAGGGAGAGACGCGGGTGTTGAAGAAGGAAAAGACTCTGTATCAGGCGAGCGAGTTTGCGGCGTTGACGGGCGTGACGGTGCGTGCGCTGCATCACTACGACCGGCTCGGACTGTTGAAGCCGGGCGGGCGGACGGCGAGCGGCTATCGGCTCTACGGCGCGAGGGATTTCGCGCGCCTGCAACAGATCGTGACGCTGAAGTTCATCGGCCTCTCTTTGAAGCAGATTGGGAGTGTTCTCGAACGCGACTCGTTCGACCTCTTGACTGCGCTCAGGCTCCAACGCGAGATTTTGGGAGAGAAGCGACGCCAGCTCGAAATGGCTATCAGCGCGATTGCGAAGGCCGAACGCCTGATGGCTGCGGACGGCGAGCCTGACTGGGAGACATTCGCTAAAATAATCGAGGTGATTAATATGCAGAACGATTGGGAATGGGTGAAGAAATATTACACGGAGGAGCAGTTACAGGAGTTGGCCGGACGCGCAACGCCGGAGCTTCTGGAACAGGCGCAGAAGGAATGGGCTGTGCTGCTACAGGAAGTGAACGCGGCTGTCAGCGAAGGCGTTGACCCGTCGAGCGAGAGGGCGCAAGCTCTGGCTGCTCGCTGGTCTGCCCTGATCGAAAGCTTTACGGGCGGCAACCCCGGCATCGCACAAAGCCTCTCCAACCTTTACAAAGATCAGGCCAACTGGCCTGACCACGCTCAAAAACCTTTCACTGATGACGCGATGACTTTTATTAGCAAAGCACGCGCGGCAACTGCGAAATAAGCTCGCGCAAAGGCGTAACAGCGAGGGTGAAGGGGACAGGGTGTAGTGAAAGAGATTTCTTTTCTACACCCTACACCCTATCCCCTTCACCCTGTCTTCTCTGCGCCTTTGCGCCTTTGCGCGAAACTGCTTTAAACTGTGCAGCATGTCCGAATCAGCACAGCTACCGGAAAACTTCGGCGGGATTGCCGAAGAGGAATTTTCGAGTTTTGAACGCTCGCGCATACTCGTGTGGCCTGTCTCTTACGAAGGCACTGTCTCTTACGGGACGGGGACGGGGCTTGGGGCGCAGGCCGTGATCGAGGCTTCGCGCAATATGGAGCTTTACGATGAAGAGACGGATGCGGAGGTTTACAAGCTGGGCATACACACGCTCGACGAATCGGCTTCGGTTGACCCGCCGGAGAATATGATGGAGTCGCTTTATGAGCGTGCGAAAGAGTTGGTGGCGACGGGAAAGTTCGTCACGATGATCGGCGGCGAGCATTCGGTCAGCGCGCCCGTCATACGCGCGCACGCCGAAGCGTATGAAAATATCTCCGTGCTGCAAATAGACGCTCACGCGGATTTGCGCGACACATACGACGGGACGAAACACTCTCATGCTTCGATCATGGCGCGCGTCGTGCGTGATATGCGAATCCCTTCCGTCCAATGCGGCATACGCTCTATCTCTGCGGAAGAGGCGCGCTCGCTCGACACTTTGCCGACGCGAATCTTCTGGGCTAAAGATATTGTGGGCAAGACCGATTGGTGGGACGAAGCGGTCGACGGGCTGACGGAGAATGTTTATTTGACTGTGGACATAGACGGCTTAGACCCTTCGCTCGTCGCGCAGACGGGGACGCCGGAGCCGGGCGGGCTTGGATGGTACGAAACCATCGGCTTGATTCGCACGCTCGCGCGCAAGAGGCGTGTGGTGGGAATGGACTTGACCGAATATTCTTACGTCGAAGGCTTCGATGCGTCTGCGTTTTTGTGCGCCAAGCTGATCTACAAATCTCTCGGCTTTATCTTTGAAAGCGAGACTGAAAAAGTGCGCGGCGCGCAGCACACTTCGATGGCTCGCATGTGATAAAAAGAGGGATGAGAGGCAGGCTCCCCGGCCTGTTCCTCAGCCGTCTTCGAGGCTCAATCAATCTTCAGCTTTGGCCCATTGATATTGCTTTGACCAGTTGAGAAATTCACTGACTCGCCGGAAATTTTCTTCGAGCCATTTCTTCACTTCCGCGTTATCGCTGCTGCGGCTGACGTAATAATAGAACGGCTCGATGTAATTCCGCTTTTTCATCTCGCTGAAGTAAGGGACATAATATTTCCAGACGAACTTGGATTGATTCCCTTTGGAGTTTTGCTCCGACAGAATAGCGAAGTATGTATTAAGTTGCGCAACCGCTAGTTGCGATTGCGTTTTCCCTTTATTCTCCTCCAAATAATCCCCGGCTTTGGTAAGCCCTATCGCCATATCAACCGGGCCGAAATCTCCTTCATCCTTTTTGTCCGACATGGTAACTACAACATTAATATGCTTTGTATTCTCGTCCTGACTGACGCCGCCCTGCAATATCTCCTTAAAAACCCTGTAGGCCGTGGCGGAGCGTGGCGAATCCGGCTCAAGCATGAGGAAGCGGCTCATCGCTAACAGCGCGGGCGTTTTATAATCGCCTTTATAGAAAAGGTCGCCGAGGGCTAGATGGCTGGACGCATGATTAGGATTGAGCGAGAGGGATTTTTTGAGGCTCTTTCGGGCTTCTTCGGGTTTTCCGATTCGACCGTAGGTAATACCCAGATTGTAATGAAGCAGAGCCGCGTTCGGAGCCAGTTTGATGCCGGCTTTATAAACCTCTATAGCTTTTTTGGAATCGCCCAGATCATCCAGACTGCTTCCAATCACCACGTAGAACTCCCCCAAGAGATTGGACTTGTACCGCGCGCCGCGATAGGCAAACTCCAAACTTTTGCGGTAATCCTTTTTGGTAAAATACGTCAAGGTTATTTCGTAAAGAGTCTCGACATTATCCGGATTCTCTTTCAACACCTCTTCGTATTTAGCAGCCGCAGCGTCATACTTCCCCTGATCGTGCAAAGCGACGCCCTCTCGAGTCAAACGTTGCTGGTTTTCGGTTGGGGCAACGGGCGTCAGCTTCGGCGATTCGACCTGAGCGGCAATCGCGTAAGCCGACAGCAGCAGCACAATGCTCATCAAGATTGTTTTTTTCAGCATAGCTTTTTAAATTCCTCTGCTTTAGAAGGTCTAAGATTCAAGGTTCAAGGTTCAAGGTTAAGACATGGCTTTGTCTTTTAACCTTGAACTCGGAACTTGGAACCATTTCAAGCTAAATCTGCGGAGGCCAGAAATTCCGGCGGGCGGCGATGCCTGGTCGCCTGCTCAAAAGCGTAAGCTAAGCGGATGAGCACGGGTTCGCTGTAGGCTCCGCCGAAGAAGGAGATGCCGACGGGCAGGCCGAAGATGTAGCCTGCGGGAACGGTGATGCTCGGATAGCCAGCGACAGCCGCAGTGGTCGAGCTGCCGCCGCCGAAGTGGTCGCCGTTGATTAAATCCGTCGTCCACGCAGGCCCGCCGGTCGGAGCGATAATCGCATCGAGCCTGTCTTTCATCATCGTCGCGTCAATCCCTTCCTTCCTTGACAGGCGTTGATCTTTCCTGAGCGCACTCAGATAAGCTTTGTCCGTCAGCGGCCCCTTCTTTTCGGCGCGCGTGAAAATCTCCTGCCCGAAATACGGCATCTCTTTCTCTTTATTCTTCTCGTTAAAATCGATCAGGTCTTTGAGAGACTTCATCGGCGCGTTCGCGCCAAGCCCCGCTAGATATTTATTGATGCCTGCTTTGAATTCATAAAGCAGGACTTCAAATTCCGAGTCGTCGAATTTTCCGTTGGTCGCAATCTCAGCCGGGTCAACGATGACTGCGCCCTGCCGCTTTATCGCATCAATCGCATCTTCCATCAGCTTATCCACGCGGTCATTGAAGCCGAAAGTCTTTCGCATCACGCCGATGCGCGCTCCCTTGAGGCCGCCCATTTTTAGAAACTGCGTGTAATCTTTAAAGGCTTTCCCCTGACTCTCTTTCGTCACAGCATCCCGCCCGTCAAAGCCCGCGAGCGCGCCGAGCAAAATTGCCGCGTCCGTCACGTTACGCGCCATCGGCCCGGCTGTGTCCTGTGTATGCGAGATGGGAATGATACCCGCGCGGCTGACGAGTCCGACCGTAGGCTTGATGCCGACCAGCGAGTTAGCGGATGAAGGGCAGACTATCGAGCCGTCCGTTTCGGTTCCGACCGCGACGGCGCAGAGATTCGCCGCGACCGACGCGCCGGAGCCTGAGCTAGAGCCGCACGGATTTCTATCGAGCGCGTAAGGATTGTGCGTCTGGCCTCCGCGCCCGCTCCAACCGCTCGTCGCATGCGTCGAGCGAAAGTTAGCCCACTCGCTCAAGTTGGTCTTGCCTAAGATGACCGCGCCCGCCTCGCGCAACTGCTGCGCGACGAATGCATCGCGCAAGGGCTTTGAATCCATCAGCGCGAGCGAACCGGCGGTGGTCTTCATGCGATCCGCCGTGTCTATGTTGTCTTTAATCAGCACGGGGATGCCGTGCAGCGGGCCGCGCGCTCCCTTCTCTTTGCGCTCACGGTCGAGAGCTTCGGCAATCGCCAGTGCGTCCGGATTGGTTTCTATCACAGAGTTGAGCTGTGCGCCGCGACGGTCAACTTCCTCTATACGCTTCAGATATTTCTCAGTGATGGAGCGCGCGGACAGCTTGCCTGTCGTCATCGCTTCCTGCAACTCTTTGATCGTTACTTCTTCAAGCTCGAATTTTTTATCAAGGCGTGATGGCATAGCAGCTCTCTTCTCCACCCCGACAGCCCACACGGAATGCGTCAGCAACATCGCGCTTCCCAACATGCTCGCTTGCAGGAAGCCACGACGGTTCATCGTCGAACCGTCACACTCATCTCGCTCATCTTTGCTCATCGCGTCCCTTTACTCCAGATGCAGAATCTCGTTCGGGTAATCAATCGTAGTTTTGAACTTTTTCAGGTAAGAGCCGGAAGCATGCTCTTCTTCAACCCGGGTCAGCCGTAGCATATACCCGCGATATTCAATCGTCACGCAAAAATTTTGAGAAAGGTTAGAGCTTCGTGTGATACGCGGTCGAAGATTAAAAGGTTAGGCGAGTGAGGCGAGACAATGAAATGGCTTCACGTGCAGGTAGGTGAAACAGACGCAGGGCTAGTTCTCAAAGGCGCGTGCATCAATCAAGGCTGGCCGGTGACTTTATCGTAGGTTGAGAGCGGCTGCATATCGAGGCCGAAACATTCCGGGTATTCGCCGACAATCGCGGCGGCAAAGAAGCCGTGTATATATTTACCTGTCGTCAGGCCAAAAAGAGCCTGACGATTGTCAGATATCAGGTCAGGATAGATATCAGGCGCACTATCAACGAAACCCCAGAATCTTTGTTCCGCCTCTTCATCATTCAGCACCGTGACTTGGTTCAAATACTGCTGAACTAAACCCTGGCCCCTATTATACGAAATGATACTCAGCGCAGTCTTCATCGGGTCGGACTCGAACCTTGCCAGGTTAGCTTTAATGTATCTGGCGGCGGCTGGCGTTTCCTTCTCAAATTGACAACGATCCGCCGGGTCAAGACCGTAGTTGCGGGCAGTATCGGGAATAAATTGAAATAGTCCCATTGAACCTTGCGGCGACACAATGCATGTTCGATATTCGCACTCAATCAACGGTATATAAATGCCGATAACGGGTGGCACATCATATTGCTTAAAGACAAAACTAATAATCGGAACGTACGGCCTCGCGCGTTTGAAAACGAGATTGAGGTCATCATGCCACAATGACGTAGACCCTGTGCCGATCCGCTCTGCGTAAGCATCCACACGCCTTTTGATATAGAGCCGCGCGTCCGGCGGGATGTTGTATTCGCGTCTGCCTAACATCAACGAAATGCGCCGTGCTCGATCATCGACGAAGGCGATGCGTTCACTGTCCGTCATCTGCTGATATGGCTTGTTACACACGACGGGCGTCTTTGGAACAGGCTTTTCCGTGGGTTTAGGGTTGGGAACGGCAGAAGATGTTTGCGTTTGAGTGGCAGCCTTTCGCAGGCCAACCCCTCTGGTCAGGTAAATCCCTAATCCCAGCGCGAACAGGAGGGCAACGGCTCCTGCTATCGCCAACTTAAACTTATTGCCTTTAGGTCGGATAGCTGGAACTATGCGCGGAGGTCTTTTGATAACTTCGGAAAGGTCATGCACCAAACGGGCCAACTCTGGATGATCTAATGAGCCTTTCCACCCTACCAGATTGGCTGCCTGAATACGCCTGAACCCGAAGCCGAATGGTATTTCAACCTCTTCGATTAAAACCGGCACCAGAATTCCTCGTTTGCTAGCCTCCGCCGCTTCATCTTTCACCCATTCGGATTGCACGGATGCTGTAGACCAAATGACGATGACACTTTTCGCGTCGTCTAATTCTGCTTTAATGATTTCATCGAACTTGCCCCCGATGCGAATATCAGAGTCCCACCAGACAGACCACCCCAGAGGTTCAAGCGTTTCGGCTAAAACCTGCGCCTTCGGTTTGTCCGCCCGCGCGTAACTGATGAAGATGTCACTCATGCTAGTTCCCTGATTACGTCTTGAGGTGCATGGGCCCGGGTTCGATGCCGAGAGACTGTATGCTGGCAACGAGGACTATTTAACTGGATTCATTGTACTACTAATTATGCTTGTGTCATCAAATTCAGAGCCCGACTGGCAACATAGGGCGCAGGCTCGGAGGTCAAGTGAGAGTTACCCCTGCAAGTGTGGTCTGGCTTCGACGGCGCGGACGTGCGCGGGGAAGGCGCGGTGCGTGCTCATCAGGAAGGCGTTAGTGCTGGCGCGCAGGGCGTTGCCGTGTGTGGCGGCGAGGCGGACGAAGCGGCTGAAGAGCGATGCGCCGTAATAGTAGCCGTCCTGTAGGCTCAGCAGCACGTCCGCCGTGTGGCCTACGCGCTCGGCGTGGAGCGACGCGTAAAGATTCGAGAGCGCGTCGGGATACATGTGATTCGCTGTGCGCGCATACCAGACTTCGTCGGGCGCGTAGCCGTGCTCGTCGAGCAAATTTTCTTTATTAAGCCCGCGCACGACCGGCGCGAGTTGCAAGGGGTCGCCCGTCAGTTGTTGATAACGATAGAACGTTCGAGATGTTTTCTCCTGTCGAGCGATGCGGGCTGTGCCGCGCGCTCCTTTGAGGATCACGGCGTCGCCGCTCTCTTCACGATGGAGCGCGAAGTCAACGCCTTCGAGAGTTGAGAACGTGTCAGCCAGAGTGGGCGCGTCCTCTTCGCTTCCGCAATAGAGCGCGGCGTACCCGCAGAGACCGAAGGCCGGGACGGCAACGCTGTGCCGCGCACGCTTGCCGAGGTGATTCGTCAGGCTGTAGCCGTAACGAAAGAGGTGCGTCTGTAGATGCACGCGCTTGTTCTCCTGCAAGTTCATCCCGTGATCGGAGAAGAGCACGATCTCCGTTTCCGCCCCGCACCACCCGTGTATCTCCGTCAAAATCCTGTCGAGCGATTCGAGCGCGGCATCGAGGCGATTGCGCCCGCGTATGTGCAGGAGGCCGTCCGTGCCTTTGAGAAAAGCGAAAAAATCTCTATCCTGCGGCGCGGCGCGAAAGCGTTCGCGGAAGCGTTGCATATCCGCGCGCCAGACCGCTTCCGGCGCGACGTAGACGAGGAACTCGAACGCGAGCGGCTCTTGATAATCGAGCTTGTCCATGTATGACGAAGGAGCTTTGTCGGGCGTGCGGCGTCCGATGTATTTACGCACGCCGCCTCGCAGCTCGCGCGCCTTGCGGTCAAAATAGAGGCTCTCGTAACCGAGCGGCGCGGAAGCGTCGAGCATGCATGAGAGCGCGATGTTCGTCATCGTCGGAAACGGCGAGAGCAATCTCGACGGCTCTCCGAAAGCTTTGAACAGCCCGCGCCCTTTCGCGGTTAAGATAACTTCATGCGGCACTCCGTCGAGACAGAGCAACAATCGTCTGGGGCGTGTGCGCCCGGCTCCAACGTCTTTCAAAATTTCCCCGCTGCTTGTCATTCTGAAACCTTCTTTTCCTTATCTTTCAACTTGTACGGCTCGCTCAAGCCTTTCTTCGCCTTCTCGTGCGTGTCGTAAACGTCCGGGCGATTGAGCACGGCGCGATATTGCGCGAGGGCTTCGCTGCGCTTGCCCGCGAGGTCGTAGGAGCGTGCCGCGTAGAGCCGCGACATCGTCGCCGTGGTTGATTCCGCGCCTGTGACCGTTGAGGCGGCTACGAACTCTTTCGCCGCGCGCTCGAACTGTCCCGACGTGAACAATGCTTCGCCGTAACGATAATGAATCAGGTCTAGCGAGCGAGCGGCGGTGTCGCGCGCCGCGCGATCTTTGAGGAGCGTGTCGAAAATATTGAAAGCCTCGCGTTCCGCTCCAGTTGCGACAGCGGCATGCTCCGCTTCGCGCTCGACCACTGCCTGCGAGACGAGCGCATCCGCAGCCTCAAGCTTGAACAGATAATTGCGCGGGTAGCTTTCGGCCAGCTCGCGCGATAGTGCGAGCGCGTCCGCGTATCTCTTCTCGCGTTTGAAAAGAACTATCAGGAGAGCCTTCGCATCATCGCGCGCCCAGCGTCCGTCTTTCGCCACGCGTTGCAGCGTCTCAAGTCCGCGCCTCTTTGAGCCACTCGCTCCGACGATGCTCGCCAGAACTTTGACAGGCAGCGGCAGGCTGCCAACGATGTATTCGTAAAGCCCTATCGTCAGCTCCGCGTCATGAAAATTCGGGTCGAGCTTGACGACATCACGATGACGGTCAACGCTGCTTGAGCCGTCGCCGAGCGCGGCCATAAAGCGACGCTCCACCGCCGTCTCAAACGCTGCCTTCAAGCCTTCTGTCGCTCCTAAAAAATACAACGCTTCAATATCATTCCTGTCGCGCTTGAGCCGCGCTTTGGCGAGCATCGTCGCCTGCCGTGTCAGCACGCGAAACTGCTCGACCGTCAACGGGTTCGGCTTGTCCTCCTTCGCATTAAAAAATGAGTCGGAGTTATAAAGCGAAGCCTGTAGGCGACGCGAGTTATTCAACTCTTCAGCCCACAACGTCGCCGCGAGGAACTGCGGCCCCGCCGGATGGTCTGGGAAAGCCGACGCGATCTCTTTGAAACGCTTGCGCGCTCCCTCGTAATCGAGATTATAAAGAGCCTCGAACCCGTCGCCGCGCAACTTCTCAAACCGAGCGCGGTCGGCCTCGCTCATCTTCACGCCCGCCAATTGTGCTTGCTGTCCCGTTGCGGTCAATGATGAGATAAGCACGAGCATGAGCACGCATGCCTGTCTTCGATACTTCATAAACAATCCTCTACTCTCAAAGCGCATCGTCTAAGGCAGAAAATAAGTTTGCAGAAAATAAGTTTTATGTCTCAAAGCTTCACTCTCATCAATCACTTCTTTTTAGCCTCCTTTGTCTCATCGGCTGGCAGCGGGCGCACGGCTTTGATGCGCTTGATAATTTCTTTCGCCAGTTCGGGAGCGGCGAGGTTGCCGTCAAAGGCCGTGATCTTTCCGGTGGCGAGAATCACACTCGTCTTCTGGTCTTTGATCTTGTAAGTGAAAGTGTAGGTGAAGAGCGGGCGGTCTACTTCGATAGTTATGTCTGCCAGTTGGCCTGCCTGCCACCCGTCAACCACCATCATCTTCCATGTCGTAAACTCTGTTCTCTTGCTCAGCGCGTTTTGCAGTTGCACAGGCTCGAAAAAGTCCGTGTTGGAAGTGATGAAAATGGTCTGAGCCGTGCGGAGCATCTCCGCCGGGTCGGCTCTGGCAATCGCGGCGGAGTTGGGCGGACGCACAGGCTCCGGCGTGCGCAGTGCGTTGCCATCGCCGAGAGGAGTTCCGCCCGCAGCGTTCGCCAATCCCATCACGCTGTTTAAGGGAATCGCGAAATTCAGATTCTGGCCGGACGCGGAAGCGACGATCAAGCCGAGCGCGCCGCCGCGCGCGTCCACCAGCACGCCGCCGCTCGATCCGCCCGAAACCGGCGCGGTGAATTGCAGCAAACGGTAGCCGCTGCCCGCGCCCGGAACTTCGTCGGCCAATCGCATCGCGCTCAAGACTCCATCGGACGCAGTCCAAGAAAGCATCTGCGGGTTTGAGACGGTGTAAACGCGCTCGCCGGGTCGCGCGTTATCCGTCTCTGCGATAGGCAAGAGCGGCAGATTCGTGGCAGGAATGCGAAGCGCGGCGACATCGCGCCGCTCGTCGAAAGCTATCAGTTGAACCTTATCGTAAGCTTCGCCGTTCTTGAGCCTGACCTGAACTTCGCGTGCGTCTTTGATGAGATGATACGCAGTCAATATCACTCCGTCCGCGCGAACAATCAATCCGGACCCCGCGCTCTCAAGCCGCCCGCCACCCATTCCCGTCAGAATCAACGCGACGGAAGGAGAAACGCGCTCCGCGATCTGCTCACCCGTGATGGATGTTTGCGGCGCGATTGACTGCGCCGCGATAGCTTGAGCCGTTAGCGCGGCCAGCAAAAAAACAGTCAATAATCTTTTTAGCATCATCAAATCCTTTTACGCTCAATCTCTTGAAAAGGTCGAAACAAAAAAGCTCCACGAAGGCAGTCTACGTTTTGAATGCCTCCAGATATTTCACGCCCGCGCCGGTGTTGAAAAGCACGACGCGCTCATCCCTTTCGACTTCACCCGCTTCCAACATTTTTTTGAGAGCAGGCAAACAGGCCGCGCCTTCTGGAGCGACGAACAAGCCTTCGCTCGCGCCGATTTCAAGCACTGCGGCGAGCAGTTCTTCATCCGACACCGCGATGGCCGTGCCGCCGGAGGCGCGCAGTGCGTCTAGTATCAGAAAATCCCCGATGGCGCGCGGGACGCGAAGGCCGGAAGCGACCGTCGCGGCATTCGGAAACTCTTCCGCGAATCGCTTCCCTTCCTCGAAGGCGCGAACGATGGGCGCGCAACCGCTCGATTGCACGGAGACCATTCGCGGCCTCTCTGAGCCGATCCATCCCAAAGCCTCCATCTCTTCAAACGCCTTCCACATTCCTATCAATCCGGTTCCGCCGCCGGTCGGGTAGATGATGACATCCGGCAACTTCCAATCGAGCTGTTCCACCAACTCGTAACCGAGCGTCTTTTTGCCTTCAACCCTGTACGGCTCTTTCAAAGTCGAGACATCGAACCAGCCTTCCGCCTCTTTGCGCCGCGCCACTTCCGCGCCGCAGTCCGTAATCAGTCCGTCCATCAAGACGACATGCGCGCCCGTCTGTTCGCATTCGACGACGTTGGCGCGCGGCGTATCGCGCGGCATAAAGATATGCGCTTCCATCCCCGCGCGTGCGGCATAAGCCGCGAGCGCGCCCGCTGCATTTCCGGCGGACGGTACGGCCAGCTTCATCGCGCCCAGCTCTTTCGCCATCGAGACCGCAGCCGCCATCCCGCGCGCCTTAAAACTCTGCGTCGGATTCTGCGACTCGTCTTTGATAAGAAGCGAGCTATTCAGACCAAGCTTTCGCGCCAGCCTCGGAGCATCGAGCAGTGGCGTCCAGCCTTCGCCGAGCGAGACGATATTCTCCACACGCTCGACGGGCAAGACCTCCCTGTATCGCCACAGGTCTGCGCGTCTGAGCAATAAAGATTCTTTTGTCAAACTCTGCGCGGCGCGCTCAAGGTCATAGCGAACCAGCAGAGGCTTTCCGCATTCCGTGCAAAGGTTGTGCAAGCGTCGTGCCTCATGCTTAAGCCCGCACGAAGCGCATTCAAGATGCGTCACGTTCATAAGAAATCAGGGTTTCCTTTCAAGGGATTAGTCAGAAGCATGATAACGCCTGCGAACCTTTCCGTCAGGTGGAGCATTTATATTGCAAGGATGAAGTAGGAAGGAGGAAGGATGAAAGGCGTGCTATTCAAACTTGAAGGACATGCTATCGAAAGTTGTGCGGCTCAGCTTTATGTAAACCCTTCATCTTCGATAGCATCGTTTTCATCCTTCATCCCTCCGCCTTCATCCTTGCTCTTTGCGCCGTCTGTGAAAAAAGTTTATCTTGTCACCTGTCACTCGTCACTTGTCACTGATTTTATGCCGATACGCTTACTCGCCCTCGATCTTGACGGAACGCTGCTCAATTCGCGTGGTCTATTGTCGGAACGCAACCGTCTGGCGATTGCTGCGGCGCGTGAGAGGGGCGTGCGCGTCGCGGTCGTCACGGGTCGCCGCTTTCGTGATGCGCGCCCGCCCGCTCTGGAACTGGGATTGGACGTGCCCGTCATCTCGCACAACGGAGCTTTGACCAAGCACGCGCGCACGCTTGAGACGGTCAGCGCGTCGTTGCTTCCCTTGAAGGCCGCGCGCGAAGTCTTGCGCGTCGGGCGCGAGACAGGGATGGATGCGATGGTCAGCGACGACCCGCACGGCAAGGGCTTGCTGGTTTACGACCACATCAGCGAGAACAATCACGCGCTCGCCAAGTACATCGCGTGGTCGCGCAGCATACATGGCGACGAAGTCGAAGACGCTGTGCGCCGCGTGCCGTCGCTCGAAGATTATCTTGACCACGCGCCGGTGCATATCTCCTTCTCAGGCTCTTGCGCGACGATGAAAAGTTTGCGCGAGCGATTGACGGAAGAGCTAGGTGATGCGATCAAAGTCATGAGCACGGAATATCCGAAACAGGATTTCACGCTGCTCGACTTGCTGCACCCGGAAGCCTCGAAGGGCGCGGGCGTCGCCGCCGCCGCGCGCGAATACGACCTGACACGCGAAGAGGTGATGGCAATCGGCGACAACTACAACGATTTGGAGATGCTGCATTACGCAGGCACGGGCGTCCTGATGGGCAACGCCGATTCATCTTTGCGCGACCAGGCGGACTTTCGTCAAACCGTTACCAACGATGAAGATGGGGTCGCGGTCGCAATCGAAAAATTTATCTTAACTACAGGAGACAGGAGACAGGAGACAGGAGACAGAATGGAAGGCTGAAAACGCTTTTCTTCTGTCACCTGTCTTCTGTCTTCCATAAGGAGAAACGTACATGGCAAACCGCACGGCAGTGATTCAGACGAACAAGGGCACGATTCGCTTCGAGCTGCTTGAGGAAGACGCGCCGAAGACGACCGATAATTTTATCAAGCTCGCAGAGAAGGGCTATTACGACGGCGTGATTTTTCATCGCGTCATCAAAGGATTTATGATACAGGGCGGCGACCCGACCGGGACAGGCAGCGGCGGCGAATCTGCTTCCGGCGGACGCTTTAATGACGAGATCAATCGCTCGTCGGCTCTCTATCAGGGGCCATATACAGCCGGGACTGTGGCGATGGCGAACGCCGGGCCGAACACCAACGGCTCGCAGTTCTTTATCATGCATGTGGACTATCCGCTTCCGGCCAGCTACTCCAAGTTCGGGCGCGTCACAGAAGGGCAGGAAGTGGTTGATGCCATCGCTACTTCTCCCACAAGCCGCGGCGACAGGCCGGTGGACGAAGTTCGCATGGAGAAGGTCACGATTGAATAACGAGTCCGTTTCAAACTTCAAGTTAAAGAATAGTTCAACCCTTTGCGCCTTCGGTTTTATCTTTGCGACTTTGCGAGAACGATGAACGTTTCACGCAAAGTCACAGAGAAAGAGATGCTCAAGGCGCAAAGAATGAGGTTTGAGATTTTGAAACCCGCTCTTAATCCTGAAGCAACATGCTATCGAGCGCGCGGGCGGGCAGATGCTCGCGCTCTCGATAGCATGTTAAGATGAAGAGCATTCTTTAAGAAGACTTATGCATCCGGAGCTTTTTCGCATCGGCAGCTTTCCGATTAACACGTATGGCGTGCTGCTCGCGCTCGCGCTGCTGTGCGGCATCTTTATTTCGGCGCATGTCGGACAGCGCGACGGCGTGCCGCGCGAGCGCATGTACGATCTGGGCTTGTGGATGGTCTTGGGAGCGATTGTCGGCTCGAAGATATTGCTGCTCTGGACTGAGCCGGGTTACAGAGATAATCCGATGCATCTCTTCTCGCTCGACTTCCTGCGTTCGGGCGGAGTCTTTTACGGCGGGCTGATGGGCGCAATCGTCACGGGCTATATCGGCGTGCGTCGCTACGGGTTGCCGTGGTGGAAGGTGGCGGATGCGTGCGCGTGCGGGATTCCGCTGGGACAGGCTATCGGGCGGCTCGGATGTTTTTCCGCAGGATGCTGTTGGGGCAAGCCGACGAACGGTTGGTACGGCGTGCATTTTACGGAAGCGGGGCGCGAAGTGACCGGGGTGCCGACTGTTGATGCGACGGGCGCGGCGTTGCACCTGCACCCGACGCAGCTTTATGAAGCCGGAGCGACGCTGCTGATATTTTTCTTCCTGCTCTGGCTGCACAAGCGCAAGCGTTTCAGCGGCCAGGTCTTTCTGGCCTACGCGATGCTCTACGCTGTGACGCGCTTCATCATAGAGTTTTACCGCGACGACCCGCGCGGCGACATCGCTGGTCTGACCACGCTCACGCATCTTTCAAGCTCGCAGATGATCAGCATCCTGCTCGGCGTCAGCGCAGTCATCCTCTACTTTATCCGCAAAAACCGCGCGCAGGCACAGGTGTAAAAAAAAGGGTTCAAGGTTCAAGGTTCAAAGTTCAAGGTTAAGACATGACCTCTGCCTTTTGAACTTGAGCTTTGAACCTTGAACTTTTAACTTTTATGGAAGAGATTCCTGAGCAAGAAGCGATTGAGTTTCGCGTTGAGGAGGCGAATGCTACCGCGCGGCTTGATGCGTACCTTGCCGCGCAGATTGATGATTGGAGCCGTGCGCGCATTCAACGCCTGATCGAAGACGGCGAGGTGCTGGTCAACGGTCGCGTTGTGAAGCCTGCTTATAAACTTCGCGCGGGCGATTGTCTGGAAGTCGAGCTGGCTCAGCCGATCCGCGCGACCTTTTCGCCCGAACCGATTCCCATACAGCTTGTTTATGAAGACGAAGAGCTGGTCGTCGTCAACAAGCCCGCGGGACTCGTCGTGCATCCCGGCGCGGGAGTCGCTTCCGGCACGCTGGCGAATGCGCTCGCATATCATTTCGAGCAGCTATCGGGTCGCGCGGGAGCGATGCGTCCCGGCATCGTGCATCGCCTCGACAAAGACACGTCCGGCCTCATCGTCGTCGCCAAAACGGAAGATGCGCATGAAAAGCTCGCGGATCAATTTCGTGAGCGCGTGGTTTTCAAATCCTACGTCGCGCTCACGCACGGGCGATTCACAGAAGACGCCGGGCGCGTTGAGCAACCGCTGGCGCGTGACCCGCGACACCGCACGCGGATGGCAGTCGTGCGCGGCGGTCGCACGGCTCTCTCGCTCTACAGGGTGCGGCGTCGTTTCGACCGCTTCACGTTGCTCGATGTCGAAATCAAGACCGGGCGCACGCATCAAATCAGAGTTCACCTGCAATGGCTCAAGCATCCGGTCGTCGGCGACGAGACGTATGGCGGAGGACGCGACAAGACGATTCCGGACGTGCGCGCCCGCGCCGCTATAAGCAAGCTTGGCCGCATCTTTCTTCACGCTGAAAAGCTAGGCTTTCGTCATCCGCGCACGCTCGAAGCCATGAGCTTCACTGCGCCGCTGCCCGCAGAGCTGACCGGCCTGATGGATATTCTGGAATAACCCGCTCGCGCTCAACGAATCGCATCGTGCGTTGGCGTCGAGTGATTGATATACTGTGCCGTTGACATTTGACCCGCAGAAAAGCAACTGGGTTTCCCAAGCGCGGCATCAAAACCGCGTGCGCCGGACGATGACCCGATTTTTTTGAGTCCGCTTTCTATTTTCTTTCGGATATGAGAACAATTTTTCGTACTTCTCTTCTGATTTTAACGCTCGCGCTCTGCTCTACGGCGTGGAACGAGTCCGCGCCCGGACAGCAGAAAAATCCTGCGCCGCCCAATCCGGCTCCGACTCCGACTTCAACGCCCGCCGCGACGCCTGCGCAGGATGAGCAGAACGGAGGGCAGGTCTTCATTAACGAAGTGCGGCTGCCCATCAGCGTGATTGATAAAAAGAAGCAGCCCGTGCTCGGACTAACCAAAGATGATTTTCTGGTCTTCGAGGACAAGCAGCCGCAACAGATCGTCAGCTTTCGTGATGACAAAGACAGCCTGCCCGTCTATGTCGGCGTGCTGATGGACACGTCGCCCTCGACCGCCGGGAAGCTCAAGTTTGAGAAGGACGCGGCCAAAGATTTTATTTACACGGTCACGCGCCTGCGCAAGGACAAGGTCGCCTTCGTCACCTTCGATGATGAGATCAAGCTGCATCAGGATTTCACGGACAAGCTCGACTTGCTCGACCGCGCTGTTGACGGCGTGAAAAAGCCGGGCGCGAAAACTGCTCTCTATGATGCTATCTGGCAGTTCTGTGACGAGAAGATGCGGGGCGTGCCCGGATTGCGCGTGCTGGTTGTCATCACCGATGGCGTGGATACTTACAGCCGCGCAGACCTGCGTGACGCGATTGATATCGCACAGCGCACGGAGACGACCATCTTTGTCATCTCGACCAAAGAAGGATTCTCAGGCACCGTGCCGGGAGTCGAAGCCGGAATGGTTGCCGACAAGAACGACCGCGAGCTTGAAAAGCTTTGCACCGAAACGGGCGGCACGGTCTTCTTTACCGGCGACATCACGGAACTCGAACGCTCATTCACCAAAATCTCGAAGGAGCTGCGAACAGAATACGTCATCACTTACAAACCCACGAATGAGCGTTATGACGGCAGCTTCCGCACGATTGAAGTTCGTCTCAGGAATAACCGCGACGGCATGAAATTGCGAACGCGACGCGGATACACGGCCATCAGGGATAGCGTAAGAAAGTAATAGGTGATGGGTGATAGGTAATAATCAGGAGTCAAAATTCAGGAGTCAGAAGCCAGAAGAAAAGAGAATTTGAAGAAAACGGTTTCAGCTTCTTATTCTGACTCCTGAGTTCTGCTTTTCCTTATCACTTGAGAAAAAATATGTTTCATCATAAACGAATAAAGAGCATGCTGGCGGTCATGTCGCTCTGCGTTTTGGCGTTGAGCGGATTGTCGGGAGCGCGCGGGCAAAACCCGGCGGGGGCAACGCCGGACGCGAACCGCCCGCGCCGTGCTTCAAACGGTCCCGCGCCGCAACCCACGCCCGCGACGCCGCAGCCGTCATCCAAACAGGATGAAGTCACGCTTCAGGATGACGAGGTCGTGCGCGTGGATACAGACCTGACGAACATTCTGTTCACAGCGGCGGACAAGAACAAACGATTTATCACTAACCTGCGCAAGGAAGACATACGCATTCTGGAAGACGGTCAGCCGCAGGAGATTTTCACTTTCCAGACGCAGATCGACCTGCCGCTCTCGCTCGCGATTCTGATTGACACCAGCCGTTCGCAGGAGCGCACGCTGCCGGATGAGAAGGCCGCTGCACGCGCTTTCATTGATGCCATTCTGCGTCAGGGCAAGGATGAGGCGGCCATCGTTTCCTTCACGGGTGAATCCACGCTCGAACAGGGCTTGACGGGCAACGTCGCACGCATCAGGCAGGCGATTGACCGGGTCGAGTTTGTCCCGCCCTCCGGCTATGTCGGCGGAGGCGTCGTGGTGGGCACGCCGCCCATCTCCGGCTCGAACAATTCGCTGGCTTACTCGACCTCTCTCTGGGACGCAATCTGGGTGACGGCTGACGAGGTGATGGCACAGGCCGCGGAGAAAACTCGACGCGCCATTATCATCGTCACGGACGGCGACGACACATCCAGTCGTAAGAAGATAGATGATGCGATTCAGCGTGCCATCAAAGCAGACGCTTTAATCTTCGCCATCGGCATCGGCGACAGCTATGGATACAGAGGAGTGGACGAAGGCTCACTCAGCAAAGTGGCGGAACGCACGGGCGGTCGCGCCTACTTTCCGCGCGATGAATCAGACCTGCGCGCGGCCTTCACGCAGATCGAAAGAGAGCTGCGCGAACAGTATCTGGTCGCCTACTCGCCGACGAATCAGAAGCGCGACGGCTCTTATCGCAAAGTCCAGATAGAGATCGTCAATCCGGAGTTGCGCACCCAGAACATACGCCTCAACTACCGGCAGGGCTACTTTGCCAAGACCGAGGAGAAGGCGAAAGTAAAAAGATAAGGATTCAAGGCTCAAGGTTCAAAGTTCAGGGTTAAGACATGACTTTTGCTTTACAACCTTGAACCTTGAGCCTTGAACCTTTTTTTTGCCTTTCCGTCTTTCGCTTTGTTATACTTCGTAGGGAGTCGGCTCTGGCGCATCTGCCCCGATGCGAAGAGCAGGAGATTGAATCACCGGCTCGCTGAAATAAGCTTCAAACGGTTAACTGTCCCTCACCAACTCTTTTAAGCTTGCTCCACCGCAAGCCTCGCAGGGTGATTTTGAATAACGCTTCTGAATAAATATCCCAAACACGCATTGCTCCGGCAAACATCTGTCCTCGTATAAATATGAAAGCGACCCGATACAGCCCGACCATCCTCGCCGTCAACGACACGCCCGACGTGCTTGAGCTTTTCACAGTCCTGTTGGAGCGTGAAGGCTACAGGGTGGTGACGGCGAAGAATGGCCTGCATGCGCTTGAGCTGGCATTTTCCATAGAGCCTGACATCGTCATCAGCGATGTCGTGATGCCTGAGATGGACGGGCTGGAGTTTTGTCGTCGTCTCAAGCAGCATCCGCGCACGGCGGACGTGCCCGTGCTGCTGGTGAGCGCGCTTCGCACGGCGAACGAGGACAGCCTGAAGGGCTTGATCGCAGGGGCTGACGATTATCTCGAAGTTCCTTTTCGCCGTCAGGAGCTGCTCGTCAAAGTGGCGCGGCTCGCCGAGCGGCATCGCGTCGAAAGGCATTACCGCGAGCTTGTCGAGCAGGCCGCCGACATCATCTTCACGCGCGACATGGACGGGTATCTGACGAGCATCAACGAAGCCGGGGCGCGCTTTTTCGGTCGGCCTGCCGTTGAACTGGTCGGCGCACATTTGAGCGCGCTCATCGGCAAGCAGGCCGCAGCCAGAGATGTCGCCGAGGCCCGAGAGAATCCCGATAAGTTTCCCGCGCGCTCCCTGCACTACCTGAAAGACGCGCAGGGCGTCGCGCGTCATCTGGAAGGCATCATCACACTCGTGCGCGACGCCAACGGCGAACTGACGGGCGTGCGCGGAGTCGTCCGCGACATCACGGAACGCAAGCGCGTCGAAGAGGCTCTGCGCGAAAGCGAAAGCCGTTATCGCCAGATGTTTGAAAAGAACCGCGCGCTCAAGCTGCTGATTGATCCTGAGAATGGAGCGATCATTGATGCTAATCCGGCGGCCTGCGAGTTTTACGGCTACACGATTGAAGAGCTTAAAGCGAAAAAGATTTCCGACATCAACACGCTCTCAGCCGAAGCGCTGGGCGACAAATTGACGCAGGCGGCTTCAGAAAAAAGCGCCTTCTTCATCTTTCAACATCGGCTTGCTTCCGGCGAGATTAGAGATGTGGAGATCCATTCCAGTCCGATTGATCTTGCCGGGCGGAAGGTGCTCTATTCAATCGTTCACGACATCACCGAGCGCAGGCTCGCCGAGGCCGCGCTGCGAGAGAATGAGGAGAAATTTCGCACCGCGTTCGACTATTCGTCAATCGGCATGGCGCTCGTTTACCCGGACGGCAGGTGGCTGCAAGTCAATCGTTCCATCTGCGACATCGTCGGCTATTCAGATCAAGAGCTACTGGCAATTGATTTTCAGACCATCACGCATCCTGACGATCTGGAAAAAGACCTTGAGCATGTGAGGCAGGTGCTCTCCGGCGAGATACCCTCGTACCAGATGGAGAAGCGTTACATACACAAGCTGGGACACGTGGTCTGGGCTATGCTGAGCGTCTCGCTGGTGCGAGACGCTCAGCATGAGCCGCTCTATTTAATCTCGCAGATTCAGGACATCACGGATCGCAAGCGCGCCGAAGAAGCCTTGCGCGATAGCGAGGAGCGTTACCGCGAGCTGTTTCAGAACGCCAACGACCTCATCTACACGCACGACCTCACTGGAAACTTCACTTCATTGAACAAGGCTGGCGAGCGCATTACGGGGTACACGCTGGACGAAGCGTTGCAGATGAACATCGCGTCGGTGGTCGTGCCCGAACACCTTGAGCGCGCGCGCCAGATGATCGCACGCAAAGCCGCCGAAGATGTCTCGACCCTTTACGAATTAGACATCGAAGCCAAAGACGGGCGACGCGTCGCGCTTGAATTGAGCACGCGCCTGATCTACGGCGAGGGACAGCCGCTCGGAGTGCAGGGGATCGCGCGCGACATCACCGAACGCAAACGCTCCGAAGAGGCTTTGAGCGAATCCGAAAGACGTTTTCGTGAGATGCTGGAAAACATACAGCTCATCGCGTTCATGCTCGACACGCAGGGCAACCTCACTTTCTGCAACGACTTTCTGCTGCACACGACCGGCTGGCAGCGCGAAGATGTCATCGGGCGTAACTGGTTCGAGCTTTTTATTCCGGCGGCTCAGCGCGAAGTGATCGAGGACATTTTCGTGGAGATGTTCTCGCATGGCAAAGTCACTCCGCACATGGAGAACGAGGTGCAAACGCGAACGGGCGAGCAGCGTCTCATCTCATGGAGCAATACCTTGCTGCGTGACGCGCAGGGCGAAGTCATCGGCACGACCAGCATCGGTCAGGACGTGACCGAGCGCGCCGAAGCGGAGCAACGCACGCTCGCCTCTATGCAACAGCTTGAAACGCTGACCGCGCTGGCGACCGCCGTCAAGGATTCGCGCGAAGCTGACAAGCTACTGATCGGGCTGGCAGATTCAATCACGAACTTTACTGACTATCGCAGTTGCGTCGTCCTGCTCTTCACGGACGAGCATCCGTACCATCCGCGCTGCCTCTCGCGCTCGTCGAATATTCCAGCCGAATACATAGAGCTGCTCTGCACTAAACCATATCCGCGCGCTACCATGCGCAGGCTAATGGAAAGCAGCGTACACATAGAGGTCGGGGAACTCGGCTTCGCGGCCTATTATCCGCCGAGCCATTATTACCTGCTCGACCGCCATATTCCCGACCGCTACAAAACAGATATGAGCGCGCCGCATCCGGCGGACGGGCCACGATGGTATGCAGGCGACGAGTTGCTCGTCCCTTTAATTACGCATCAGGGTGAATACATCGGCCTGATCTCGCTTGACGACCCGCGCTCAGGCCGCGCGCCGGATCGCCAGAGCGTGTTGCCGGTCGTGGCTCTGGCGCGGCAGATTACGCAACTGCTGGCGCAGCAGATGGCTGCCGAAGCTCTCGCGCAACAGGTCGAGCGCGAGGCGATGATCAATCGCATCTCAAGCGCAGTTCGCCGCTCGCTCGATCTGCCGGAGATATTCCGCACCGCCGTCGGCGAGATCGGCTCGTATCTCGGCGTGGATCGCTGCACGCTCTTTATGAGCGACGAGGAAGCGGGCGTGGCGCGCAACATGGCCGAGTACCATGCGCCGGGAGTGCAACCGGTCGGACGCGATTTTGAGATCGGTATTCTCAAAGACCTGATTAGCGGCATAGATCAACAGGGCGTGCTCGTTTTCGACGATGCCGCCGGGGACGAGCGTCTGAGTAGCTTTTACAGTCGCTTCCTGCGCACGGTCGGCGTGCGCTCGATCATGTACGCGGCAATCAAAGTCGGCGACGAGACTCCGGCGGCCTTCGCTCTTTCGACCACGCGCAGCCTGCGCCACTGGCGCAAGGCCGACATCGCTCTGGCAGCGGCGGTCGCAGACCAGACGGGCATCGCTATTCGTCAGGCTCAACTGTTCCAGAAGGCCGAAGCGACCTCCGCGCGCGAGACTTTGATTAACCGCCTGAGCCTGGCGATTCGCGCCTCGCTCAATCTGCCGGAAGTCCTTAACACGGCGACGCGCGAGCTGGGACGCGCGCTCTCTGCCTCGCGCGTTCACCTGCGCCTGCATGAGCCGGGGCAACAGGCTTCTCCGCTTGAGCACGAGTACGTCGCGCCGCATTCGCGCAGCATCAAGCACATGGATGTGAGCTATGACGATCCGGTCGGTCAGCGGCTCTTGCGCTCTCTGCAAACGATTGTCATCAACGACGCGCCCAACTATGCGGGCGGCGCGGCGGATTTAAACTTTCATGTTCGACGGCAGGCGTCTCTGACCGGCGTGCGCTCAAGCATTGATTGCCCGCTCGTCGTCAACGGACGCTTTCGCGGCACGCTCTGCATCAACCAGACAGACCGCGTGCGCCACTGGAAGGAAGACGAGGTCGCGCTGGTCGAGTCTGTCGCCGCGCAGCTCGCCACGGGCATCGCGCAGGCGGAGCTTTACGAGATGGCAAAGCGCGCGCGCAAGGAATGGGAGACCACCTTCAACGCGATGTCGGACGGCATCTTTATCTTCGACAACGAGGGACAGCTCATTCGCGTCAATCGCGCCGGGGCGACGATGGAAGACAC
Organism: uncultured Pyrinomonadaceae bacterium; assembly: GCA_964246305.1. Lineage (GTDB taxonomy): Bacteria > Acidobacteriota > Blastocatellia > Pyrinomonadales > Pyrinomonadaceae > JACMLC01. The sequence continues at coordinate 173,905 of CAXTPS010000004.1, read as the reverse complement.
CTGGCCGCACCTCCTGCTCAATCGTCACTGCTGCGACATCCTGCGCACGGGCAGCGACAGCCATAGCTGCATCGTCGAACAGACCATCAAAGAAGGCCGCACGACGACGGTCGAGATTTCGCCAGAGCGTTACAATCGCCCGCTGCTGGTAACGGTCGAGCCGATTATCGAGAACAGCAACCAGACGGTCGGTGCGGTCTGCACGGCGCGTGACCTCTCGGAGCTTCGCAAGGTCGAAGCCGAAGCGCGCGAGCATCAGACGCTCCTCATGAATATCCTTGATAGCGCACGCGAAGCGATTTACGCGGTGGACACGGAGGGCCGCTTTCAGTGGTGCAACATCGCGACGCTCACCATCGGCGACTACAAGGCGGAAGATTTAATCGGCCACTCGTTCCTCGAAATGACATACGAGGGCGACCGCGAGATGATCCGCGAGCGTTTCGAGCGCACGCTCGGCGGCGAGCCGCAGACATACGAGTCGCGTTATCTGACGAAAGACGGCCAGATGCGTTACGCGCTGATCGACAACGCGCCGCTGGTCGCTGACGGACGCACGACGGGCGTGCTCGGCATCGCGCGCGACATCACGGAGCAGAAACAGGAACGCCAGCGCGCCTCTCAGGCGGATAAATTACGCGCACTCGGGCAACTCGCGTCCGGCGTAGCGCACGATTTTAACAACGCGCTCGCGGCTATCCTCGGTCGCGCGCAACTGATGCGACGGCAGACGCAGGATGAAGCGCAGACGCGCAATCTGGAGATCATACAGACTGCCGCAGAGGATGCCGCCGCCACTGTGCGCCGCATTCAAACCTTCGCGCGCCAGTCGCAGGCCAAAGAGTTTGAGCTATTGGAAGTCGGAAGTCTCCTGCGCGATGCGGTGGAGATCACGCGGACGCGCTGGGAGAACGAGGCGCGCACGCGCGGGCTGCATTATGAAGTCCTGCTTGAAGCAGATTGCGAGTTGTTCGCACAAGGCTCCGCTTCGGAGTTGCGCGAGGTCTTCGTCAATCTGATCGTCAATGCGGTTGACGCGATGCCCTTCGGCGGCCAGCTCTCGATCAGTTGTCAGGCCAATGCAGAGCATCTGCACCTGCGCTTCAGCGATACCGGAACGGGCATGCCCGAAGAGGTGCGCGAGCGCATCTTCGAGCCGTTCTACACGACCAAAGGAATGCAGGGCACGGGACTCGGCCTCGCCGTCAGCTACGGCATCATCGAGCGGCACGGCGGGCACATCAACGTCGAATCCGAAGTTGATAAAGGCACGACCTTCGAGATTGACCTGCCCGTGGCCGTGCCCTCACCTGCGGAGGCGAGCGAAAAGCTCGTGCCAGCCGAGACAGATTCCCTCTCAATCCTCGTGGTTGATGATGAAGCGTTCGTGCGTGAGACTCTGGGCGACATGCTGACGATTCTCTCGCACAGGGTCGCGCAGGCAGAGGGCGGGCGCGAGGCGATGGAGCTGCTCGATGCGCGGAATTTCGATCTGGTCTTTACAGACCTTTCAATGCCTGAGATGGATGGCTGGGAAGTCGCGCGCGAGATTCGACGCCGCTGGCCGGAAGCGCTGATCGTCCTCGTCACGGGCTACGGCAAAGGCACTGAGCCTCCCTCCGGCGAGACCGATCTCATTGACGGCGTGATCGGCAAACCCTTCGACTTCGATCAGGTCACGGAGACCATTCGCCAGGTAACTTCAAAAGCAGTAATGAGTAATGAGTAATGAGAGACAAGCTTTTTGTCTTTTACTCATCACTCATCACTCATCACTTATCACTTCTTTACTTTTCCCCGCGCTCTTTCTCGACCGCACTTTCCAGTTCCACGACGAGCTTGCGTATAGTTGGCTGGTCTATCGGCTCAAGCCAGCGTAAGGCTTCGTCGAGGACGCGGCGTTGATGTTCGGGCCAGAGCGGGCGGCCTGCGACGCTGCCGAACTCGCCGCTGTAAAATCCGGCGCGTGGCGGCCTGACTCTTTCGAGCACATACTTTTCAACCGCCAGCATGATCGTCGGGATGCCTTGCTGCTCAAGCGCGCGGGCGACGAGTGCGATTGATTGATGACAGAGGCGCGAGGCGGGGATGAGCAGCGCGGCCTGAACTTCGTATCGCTGCACGCGCTCGATAAGTTTGGGCAGCAGCTCATCTGCGAGGCGCGCTGCGTCCGGGATGAAACCGTTAAAACTCCACCAGACTGGATTGAGCTGGCCGATGATGCCGTTATTTTCAAACTCGAAGAGGCGCGAAATCGGAACCTGAGAGTTCAGGTCCTGCCGCACGGCTTGCGGGTCATAGCCGCGCGCGGCGAAGAGTATATCTTCCGACTCCACTTCAATCGGAATCTCGCGGAAAGAGGTATCGCCGCCGGACGCGTTCGTGTCGAAGGGCTGCGTGCCGTCAATGTAGCCGCCAGCCGACGAGATTAAAGCGAGACGGAGCATTGACAGCGCACGCTTCGCCGGAGTGAAGGGCGCGCGTTTGTTTTCCACGAAGGGATAATCATCCCCCACATCATCACCGGAAGCCTTGCCCTTCTGCTCCCAATCCGCATAACGCCGCCGCCACTCGTCAACTCGCTCAATCGTCTCCACTTGAAAACCCCCTCTTCAGATTTTGTATTTGAGAGACATTGTAACAAGAATTTGTACTTTGGTCTTTGTACTTTGGTCTTTGCATGTGCCGTTCAATCTTGAGCATCAAGCTCTATATTGAATAGCGTGCAAAGAACAAAAGACAAAGACCAAAGTACAAAAGACAAAGACCATCTTTTAATTCGTCTTCGTGAAGCAGCTTGGAGATTCCGCGAAGGTGGCGTCGTCGATGGCTACGTTGTGCTTTATTTCCGTCACGCGGAAGACAAAGCTAAAGCCGTTTGCAGATTCTTCGCGGATAAGGAACGGGAGCTTGACGCCGTCAACCTCGCGGTAATCTTCGTAAAAGGTATCGCCGTGTCGCAGGAGGAGGCCGGTCTCGACATCGAAATATAATTTTTCCGCGCCGAAGCTGCCGAACATTTCCTGTAGGACGTAAGCCTCGCGTCCTCCGACCTTCTCTTTGCCGGTGACTGCGAGACGGTTGTACAGCTCTCCGAGATTGAGTTCCCGGTTGAAGGTGGCTTCACGGCGCGCGTCGGTCAGGCTGTAGCCGACAAAGCGTATGTAGCCGCGCATGGAATCCTGCCACCAGCCCTTCGTCCCGTCAAAGCCGCGCTGCATTAAGCCCAGGCCCTGCACGTTGATATTCGTGACGGATTTGTTCGGCGCTTTCTCATAGAGCGCGGCAGTCCCGTTCAGGTTCATGGATGAAATCTCGGCCTTGCCTTTGGTGACGCGGCTCGTCAGCTTTTCCAGCGCGGCGCGCCCGCCCTTCGCCGTCAAATATTTTTCGAGTATCTCGCTCACGCCCGGCATGCCGTCGGCGGACTTCTCTTCCGTCTTCGGCTTATCAGATTTAGTGGCTGCGATTACGACAGGTGGCGGAGGCGGGGGAGGCTCTGCATCAATCCTGACAATCGGGCCGCCCGTGCTGGTGCCGGAAGTTGCGCGAGTCTCAGAGTTAAAGGCGGACTGCTCTGCACGCTGTTCGGCTTTTAAGATGAAAGCGTTGAGGGCTATGCGTTGCCTGGCCTGCTTGACGGCTGCATCGAGCTGTGGGTCGCGCCCGACGAGCAGCGTGCGACGCGTCAGTTTCACGTTGACATCGGGGACGACGCCGCGCCCTTCAAGCGTCGTGCCGCGCGGCGAGCGAAAATTCGCAAAGGCGTACTGCAAGAACGCGCCCGTCGGCAGAGCTTTGATTACGGACGGCAGAGCATTTCCCGCGCTGCGCTCGCCGACGACCGTGGCGCGCTGGTTCTCCTGCATACCGCTCGCGAAAATTTCTGCGGCTGATTGCGTCGAGCCGTCAATCAAAATCACGACCGCGCCAGTGTATGGAGACTTTTGTGGAAAAGTATAAAAGTCGCTGCGCCCGCTACGCACCTGCATTGAGCCGAGCGAAATCTGACGCTCGTCAATCAGCCCCGCGAGTCCGCCGATCATGCCTATCAACCCGCCCTGATTGCCCCGCAGGTCTAAGATGAGGCCGGGCGCGTCGTGCATCCTGCGAATCGCGCCGCACAATTTCTCCATCACCGGCGGCACGAAAGCATTGAAGCGTATGTAGCCGACGCCGCTCTCAAGTCTCTTCGCTTCAAACTCCGTGAACATCGAAGGCAGATTGCCGATAGGCGGCGACATCTCGCCCTTGAGCTTCTCGCGCCTGATTTGTGCGCGGCGCGTGTGATTGCGCGCGTCAAGGTAGAGCAGGCTGAGGGGCGACTGCGAATCTCCGTTGATGTACCCGGCGAGCAAGACCTGATGCATCTCAGGCCGGACGATTGACTGCCACGTCGGGTTCTTGAGCGTCTCTTCGATAATCAGATCGAGCGACATGCCGTCCGCGCGCTTGATAAGATAGCCGGGACGAAGCCCCGCACGCGCCGCGCTCGACCCCGGCTCGACACGCGTCACGACCGCCGAGCCGTCAAGCACGCGCAGGTCTATCCCGATACCCGTCGTCAACTGCTGTGTCAACCTGTAGCCAGCATTTTTGCGCGCGTCCCTCGCGCCATCGTCCGCGCCGCTGGCTTCATCTTCAAGCGATTCAGCGGAATCATCTGCCGCCGGGAATTTCGGAATCGCTTCGGGCGGGATGATTAGAAAGTGAGACTGGTGCAGCTCGTTGAGCATCTCCTGCAAGAGCAGGTTCAGCTCCTGATTGCTCGCGGCCTGAGCCACACGCGGCGCGTATTGAGCGCGCACTTTGTCCCAGTCAACGCCGCCGAAAGTCGGGTCGTAGAACTGCTCTTTGACGGTCGTCCAGACTATCTCGAAAGCCTCTTGTCGCTTCGCAGCCTCGGCGGAAGTTGCGGACGGTGAGACGGCGACGGGCGAAATCGTTTGCGGCGATTGCGCCTGCGAGATGTTGAAGCTGCTCGAAAGAAGCGACAGGGAGAGAAACGCGATCAGGAGCAGCCTGCGAGCGGCGGGATATTTCATACTTCCTACTTCTGAAAAATTATTTATGCTTTGCGGCGCGCAATCAGCAACAGAGCCGTGACAGCGGCAATCATGCCGATGCCGAGCGCAAAGACAGAGTAACCGTGAAGGCTATTGAAAGCAATTCGTAGCGGGTCTGTCTGCGCCACTTCGTCAATCGGACGACCCATCGCGGCGCGAAGTTGAAGCAGTTTGGCGGAGATAATCCATTGCCCGACAAATGTCGTGAGCGCGATTAACGCGAGCGACACCAGCTCCGCATAAAAGGCTCGCCTGCTCACAATGTTTTTGAAGAGAAATGCGCTGGCGAGAAGCAGCAGGCTGATGATGAGGCCGCCCGTGTTGATGATTGCGAGGGAGCGCGTGACGACCGCGCCCGCGAGTTCGCGCTTAGGCAAAATGCTGAAGAGCGTCGGCGCGACTGCGAAGCTGAAGAAGACCGCCGCGCCGAGCCAGAGCGAGATGAGCAGCAGCCTCAAATCGCGCACGAGTTTGAGAGGCAAGCTGTTCAAGCTTTGCTCTTGCGCTGCGTCTCTGCTTTCGACCACCGCGCGAGTCTTGGCCGCAGTTTCTTTGACTCCCGTGCCCATCTTTAATCGTACTCCATCACGCCGGGCTGCAATCTGATGAATGGCGGATCGATTTCAGGCCGCACAAGCTCGCGCGGGTCAGGCCCGCTCGTCAGCCAGTCGAGCGAGTGGTCAAGCTGTGCTTGATACTCTTCCAGATCGAGTGACATGAAACTCGTGCTGCCGAGGCGCGCAAATTTTTCTTTCGCCATCTGGTACATACGCCGCGCCGCGCCCGGTCGCCCGATGTCGAGATGATGAAAAGCGACCGCCGATTGAATCATCGCTTGCAGGAAAAGTTTTTCCTGCGGGCCGACATCATCACGCCAGCGGTCTTCCCATGCATCATGCGCCGCATGAAACTCGCGCTCGTTGTAAAGGTCTATGCCCGCGATAAATTCAATCGGATAGGCCGCGACATGCTCCTCGGAGTAAGCCGGATTTGTCGCTTCACTTTTCTCGATTGCGCTCATACTGAATTCTCTTCTTCGCGACTTTGCGCCTTTGCGAGAAATTATATCTCATGCAAAGGCGCAAAGTCGCAACGGAAGACGTGTGTTATCGCTATCAATTAAAGTTGAGCAAGCCTGCGCTGGCGGCGAAGCCGACGCCGAAGCCGACGACCAGTGCGGGACCCTTGCAAAAGTTTTTTTCCGCCAGCATGAAGCCGGTGGACGCGCTCGAAAGATTCCCGTAGTTGCGCAGGACTTCGTAGGACGTTCTCACTTTAGTTGAATCCGGGTCTAAATCCAATTGCGCGCAGACGCCGTCCAGAATTTTCTTGCTGCCGGTGTGAATAAAGCAACGCTCGATCTGACCGAGGCTCGTAATCGGCGAGCGCGAATCGCCCAGCACGCTGTTGACGGTCGAGACTGCGTAATGCGCGCCGCGCGAAGGCACGTTGGGACGCATCAGGTATTGCGCCTTGCCGTTGACGCACGGCTTCATGCTGCCGCCTTCCATCGCCAGCAGGTCTACGTCTTCGGCCTCTTCGTTGGTCAGGTGCGAGATCGGGCCGAAGGCCGCGATGCCCTCTTCCCTGCCGATGAGGAACGCGACCGCGCCGTCTCCGAAGAGCATCGCCTGCACGACAAAGGTCGTATCCAGTCGCAGTTGTTCAAGCTCCTCTTCCGTGCAACGCTTGCGCATCCGCGCCAGCTCTCTGTAACCGAAATAATCGTCGTTCAAGAGCGGCCTGATATACGGCGTGTGCGCTTCGGCCACGAGCACGAGCGCGACCTTGTTCGGATTGGCGTACAAGTACCAGCGCGCGACTTCGATGGATTTGAGCAGCACGGAACAGCCCTGCGCCTGCATGCTGACGGTGCTGATGTTGCGCGACAGTGTGCCGTGCATTCCAGCCATCACTTCCGACGCGAGACAGGGCAGAAGCTGCGAGGGGGTATTGGTCGCAGCAATCAAAAGACCTATCTTGTGCGGGTCGCCGCCCCACTTCTCGATGCACTCCGAGGCGGCTTTGACGCTCATGTCCGTGACGGAAGTCGTCGGGCGCATCTCTTCGCCCGCGAGGTATGACGGGTAGTTTTCCAGCGTCGAATATCTCTGGTCTACTCCGAGGGTTCCTATCGTGTTGATTAACTCAGGCGACAACTTGTGCATCAGTGATGCGATGAGTTCGGTCGTGCTGAACCTGTGCTGAGGCAGAGCTGTAGCTGAGGAAAGTAAGTTTACAATCATTTTCGAGGAATGCTCCTTAACTAGGGTGCTTGAAGAAACAGGCGGCACAGCAATCCACCGTCCCACTGCGGTGAAGCGAAAAACGTATCGCTAATTGTTTCTAAGATTATTCGGACGGGGTTTGGTAAATTCGGAATTGCTTTTTGCTTGACCGTGCCTAGTCACCTTGACTCCCACTCAAGGCAGCGGCCGTTCAAAAAAAATTTACATGTTCATTATACACTTAATCGCTCTTATTTTGCAGGAATTGGCAGGCGTCCGACCGCATCTTCTCCGATACTTCCGAAATAAAGCTTCCCATCATGTTCGAGGACGCTTGAGATAAGAGCGAATGATTTGCCGGTCGGGTCTTGCAAGTTATGCACGACGCGACCGTTTTCATCCAGCCCGAGCACGAAAGCGTAACGCTCCGGCGCGGGCTGCAAGAACTTCGGCAATCTTAAAACGACTTTTCTTAGAAGAGGTCGGGGTAACAGCGAGTCGAGTAGATGATTGCGCGGCGTGACCAGAGCCAGCCAGAATTCATCTTTCCCATTCGAGGTGATGTTATCGGGGAAGCCCGGCAAATTGTCAATAAAATTTTCCGCCTGTCCCGCGCGCTCGCCTTTGAGCCACACGCGCGTGACGCTGTACTTGCCTGTTTCCGAGACGAGCACAAAACTCTGGTCGGGGCTGACCGCGACGCCGTTGGCAAAGTATAGATCGCCGCGCACGACGCGCGTCTGCTTCGTTCGCGGATCGTAAGCGAGCAGGCGTCCGTTGGGGCGATGCTCGAACAAATCTTCTTTGTAAACCGAAATCGGGAATTTGTACGACGAGTCGCTGAAGTAGACAGTGCCGTCCGCACCCACGTCCAGATCGTTGACGCAGCGAAAAGCGACGCCCTGAGCTTCCGTTGTCAGGACGCTCTCGGTGCCGTCAGGAGCGAAAGCGATCAAGCCTTTGTCTCCGCCCGCGACGAGCAGGTTTCCCGCGCCGTCAAACTGCATCCCCAACGGCCTGCCTTCCATGCGTGCGAAAGGCTCAGGCTCGCCGCCGTCTGCGCGCAGCCGCAGGATACGACCGTCTTCAAGCCCCGCGTAGATTCTGCCGCCCGCATCAACAGCGACGCCTTCCGGGTTATGACCAGCCTTTAATTTCTCGACGGACGCGAGGCGGTCATTCGTCTGGTAATCACCCGTCAGTGGCGGAGCCGCCTGCGGCGTCCACGCCTGCGGGTCAATCGGCACCGGCCACAGAGCCAGATACAAAACAGATATCCCGACAATCACAGCGAGGCCGAGTAGAAAATTTTTACGTTTCGTTTTCATAGGTCTTTGGACTTTGGACTTGGGTCTTTGCACGCGGCTCAACCTTGGGTGATGAAGCTCAAGTTGAGTAAGACATCAAAGGCCAAAGACCAAAGTCCAAAGACCTTTTTTAATATCGCGGCACACTCTCATCCACTTCGAGCGACCAGCGATCAATGCCGCCCGCTAGATTGTGAAGCTTCTCGAATCCCTGTTGTGAGAGATAGGCGCAGACCTGCGCGCTGCGTATGCCGTGATGACACATCACGACGATCTCTTCATCCGCGCCGAGCATTCCGGCCCACTCGTTGAACCGGCTGAGAGGCATGAGGTCTGCGCCTTCGATGTGAGCCAGAGCGTGCTCTTCAACTTCGCGCACGTCCAACAGAGCGATTGTGTCGCCGCGCTTGAGACGCAACGCAAGCTCGGCGGGCGTCATCGTCGCGTAGCTCATTTCTGCGCGACATCGCTGGCAGCAGTCGCCCACGTGGTCAGGAAGGCTTTGAACTTCTCCATGTTGTAGCCCTTGCCTTCCTCCAACTTTTCAGTGTCCTGCGTGTGAACGAGCTTGCCGTCCATGTCGAGCACGAAGATATGCGGGTAGCCCGCGACCTTCGGATAGCGTGAGAGCACTTCGGCATTCTTATTCTCATCGCTCATGTTGACCTTGACCATCACGAAATTCTTTTCGCGCAGGGCGAGCATGTCCGGGTGCTTGTCAAAAAACTCGTCCATGTAGTGACACCAGATGCACCACAGCCCGCCGACCTCGACCAGCACGCGCCTTTTCGTTCGCCGCGCTTCGTTCACGGCGTCCTGTATATCCTGATCCGCGTTACGCGCAGGGTCATACTCCAGCACCGGAATATACTTTGTATCTGCGTCAGCTCTCACTGCCGCCTGAGCCTCACCGTTGGAGGTGAGAGACGCAGGCTTTTCGGCGGCCTTCGTGTCGCTTTTTTCTTTAGCGTCCTGTCCCAGCGTGCTCGAAGCGAAACACATCAGCGCGAAACAAGCGAATAAGACGATATTTCTTTTCATCCTTAAAAAAACTCCTGTTAGAGAATTGACTACTTGCGCCCGACGCCGCACACAAAACAGTGGAGCGTGGCTCTGAGAAGAGGGGCGTATTAAAACATAGTTGAGCGACAAAGCTAAAGGCTCTGGAGTAAAGCGGTTCTAACTGTGCAGGCGCGAAGAGATGACTTTTGCTGCGGTCGCTCCCGCGCCGGTCGCGCCGGAGATGGTCGGAGCCAGCGGGTTCGAGACATCGCCGACGGCGAAGACGTTTGAGATGCTCGTCTCTTGCTCGCCCGTCGTGACGATGTAGCCACGCTCATCCATCTGCAACTGCTCGCGAAAGAGTTCGGTGTTCGGCTCGACTCCGATGCGCACCAGCACCCCGCCGACCGCCATCTGAAACGGCTTGAGCGCGCCGCTGCGCAAAATTTCGACCGCTTCGACACGGCTCTCGCCGATGATGCGCTTGACCACCGATTCCTTGAAGACAGTGATGCAGTGATTGCCTTGCAGCCGCTCTGCGAACTCTCTGCGTGTGCCCAGAGAGCGTCCGCGATGAACCATCGTCACGGTCGGGCAGACCTCCGCGAGCATCAGCGCGTTCTCTGCCGCAGCATCGCCGCCGCCGACAATGCAGATATCTTTTCCGGCAAGGAAATCACGGTCGAGCGTGCCCGATTCGACGACGCCCGCACCCGCCAGTTCCGCCTCGCCCGGAATCCCCAGCCGCCTGCGGCGCACGCCCGTTGCGATGATGAGACTAATCGCCTGAAGCTGCTCGCCGCTTTTGAGCTTGACGCGCCTTGCGTGCAGGTCAACGCTCTCAATCTCCGCCTCAGTCCATAAATCGAAATCGGAATCCGCAACCTGCGCTGCAAACAGATCGCGCAGCTCGCGCCCGTGCTGAGCCTGCGCTCCCAAATAATTTTTGATCGGGTTATAAATCCACAGAAGCTGCCCGCCCGTCTCCGCTCCCTGCTCAATCACGAGCGTATCCAGCCCCAGCTCGTCGCACCATAAAGCTGCCGACAAACCCGCCGCCCCCGCCCCGATGATGATTACGTCAAGCATAAAAGTAGTAACAGGTGACAGGTGACGAGTAAGAGCAAGAAGTCTGGAGTCTAGAGTCTGGAGTCAGAATAATCGTCTTTGGATTTGACTCCAGACTCTAGACTCCCGACTCCAAACTGTTTTTATCTTGTTCACCTGTCACTTTTCTAACAATGATTTCCGCCGTGCGGCGTGTGTGGTCGCCCGCGTCCGGGTCTTGAAAGGGAGTCTCGTGGTAATGCTCTATCTCCCAGTCGTTAAAAAATTCGCGTAGTTCCCCCGGCTCAAGCAGGAAGGACGGGTTCATGTGTCTGATGCCGGGAGATTCGTCCACCATGTGAATCGCCGCGACGAGTGCGCCGCCCGCACACACGCCCGCGCGAAGCTGCGCGAAGAGGTCGCGTTGCAGATAATAGAAGACGCAGACGAGATCGTAAGCCTCTGCTTCAATCTCGAACTCTCCGCGCTCCAGGTCTGCGACGCGCGCGTCAATCAAGACTCCGCGCTCGTGCGCACGCGACTGCATAATCTCCACTCCGACGCTTGAAGCGTCCACAGCCGTCACGCGCCAGCCGTGCATCGCCAGATAGAGGGCATGACGCCCCGCGCCGCAGGCTACGTCGAGCGCGCGACCGGGCGCGAGGTCTTTGACGGCGCGTGTGAGCAGGCGGCTCGGCTCCGTGGTGGCGTGCTCGCCGCGACGATAGCGTTCGTCCCAATCTGCCATTCCGCGTTTACGCTCCGACGGCTGGCGGCTTAACCGAATGCTGTGCTGAATGCCGTGATGCCTCGCGTATCTCAAGCGCGACTACGTCCGGCGTGAGACTAGATCGCATTGCGGTCTCGTCGTCGCCCGCAAACTTGACCGCCGATGCCAACTCGCTTTTATCAACTTTCCAGGTCCCGCCCGCATCTCTCTCCAACTCGTTGAGCCTTGCGACGAGCGCGCTGAAATCGCGCCGCACGACGCGCGGGCGCACGATGGTTTCAGCCCATGAGTAGTACGGATAATCCATGCGATAGCTCCACCCGTTGGCTAACGGTCTGGCGATCAGGTAAAGCTGGCCGCGCGCGTAACGCGAGATAGCTGTGAAAGGCGCGCCGTGCTTCGTCGGCTTGAAACCGCGAGAGCTGTAAATGTCGTGCGCGAGCGTAATCAGTGAAAGCTTCTCGTCATCAAATTCTTCCACCCTTGAAGCCCCGCGCTCAAAGCTTTCCATCGCCGCGACGATGCGCTCCCACACATCTCGCCAGAGGAATTCGTAATCATAAATGCGCGTCAGCACGCGCTCGACTTCCGGCAGCACGAGTTCGTAAGCCCGTGCATCGTCGAATGCGGCTCCGCCTGACAGGTGACGCGCGAGCGGCGAGCCTGCTTCATCCATCGGCTCGTCAGAGCCCTGGATGACGATGCTCGCGCGCACTGCGTTCTCGCCCGTGAACTCGGAGAAATCTCCAGCCTCCGCCGCAGCGATCAGCTCATCGCGCAAGTCCAACGCACGCGCGCCCGTCATCACAGTCCAGACTGAGAGCACGCCGTCCGTGTCGAAATGATTGTTCGTGACCAGCTCTATGCCTTGCGTCAACTCATCGCGGTGCGGCGAGCCGACGAGATTTAAAGCTATCTCAGTGGAGGTATCGGCTTTGACCGAAGCGGGAGTCTCGTTTCCCTCCCAGTGAGAAAAATGAAGGGCGTTTGCGACCGTGCCGTCAATCGAAAGCTTCGGCACGCTATCAAGTCCTGCGTGATAATATTCGAATCTCATCGGGACATATCCTTTCGTGCGAGGCAACAGTGTTGTCATCAAGTTTACATGCTTTCCCTCAATGGCTACAATGCGGCGCACATCACACCACATCATGGAGGCAAGCGAAGTGAGTCAACCAATGCCGGAGATTACTGCAACGGAGCTTAAAGAGCGGCTCGACAGAGGCGACGACGTGCAGGTCATAGACGTGCGCGAACAGAATGAATATGAGATAGCGCGCATTCCAGATTCCAAATTGATACCGCTCGGTCAGGTCGTAGGCCGTATGTCAGAGATTGACCCGAACCGCGAGACGGTCGTGCATTGCAAGATGGGCGGGCGCAGCGCGAAGGCGATTGAGGCACTCAAACGCGCCGGTTTCACAGGCAATCTCACCAACCTCAAAGGCGGCATCAACGCTTGGTCGAACGAAGTAGACCCCAGCATCCCGAAGTATTAAGAAAAGTTCCGAGTTCCGAGTTTCAAGTTCAAGGTTGAAGACACGGCCTCTGAATTCAACCTTGAACTTGAAACTCGGAACCCGGAACTTTTTTCGACCGTTCGGCAGACGTGCGCGTCTAACTTAGTGGCAAGGGGTCGTCCGAAAGGAAGTTGACAAATTCGGCGGAGCGGGACTTCGGTGCTCGCTCTCATGTAATTATTTGTTGTCTCTCCTCCAACGCCTTCGGCGGCAGAGCAACTTGCGGCGCGCACTCGGCGCGCTTTCAAGAAACTTTGAAGTCAATGGAGGAACAAGAAAGATGAGAAGGATACTATTCAGCAGTTTGACGCTCTCGGCAATTTTGCTCATAGCGGGCGGACTGTCCGCGCAGGCACAGACGAGGCCGAACGGAATCACTCCGAAAGAGCGCAAGGAGTTGCGCGGAGACAGGCGTGAGGTCAGGGGTGACACGCGTGAGATTCGCGGCGACAGGCGCGAGGTTCGCGGAGACACGCGCGATTACAGAGCGGATGTGCGTGATTATCGTCGTGATCGCAGGGACGGCGCGTCGCAGAAGGAGCTTTATCGAGACCGCCGCGAAATCAGAGGCGACAGGCGCGAAATCGTAGGTGATCATCACGAGATAAGAGGTGATCGCAGAGACCGCCGCGCGGATGTGCGCGACTACAGGCGCGACCGGCGCGATGCGCGCAGAAGCTGAACTTTAGCTTTGATTGTCGCCGGTCATGTTTGAAAAGTCCTGAGTCTGAAGTTCGTTAGCCGAAGCAGTGCGGCTTCTACGGGTTTCAGCCTCGGGGCTTTTTTTGTTGATGCCATATAGCTCGACGCAACTGTTCATGCGCGTGATGACCATGCCCTCGCTCACCTGCGTGCGACATGAAAGCGCGACGCGGTCGTCCGCTTCGGTCTGCCCCTCCGCGTGATACCAAATCTGGCAGTTCGTGCAGTCGCCGTTCCAGCAGAAATCTCCGTAAGAGATCGTTTGCATCGAAAGATACTGAAAACATCGCAGCACACGATTGTTCTCAGGCACCATGACGCGCTTGCCTAGAATCTCTATCTCGATCAATTTTTCGTACGGGTCTAAAAGGTCGCTGTCCATCTGGGCAATGGCTCCGGCCTCTCGCATGCTGGAAAAACGTGTGGAGTATAGCATGAAGCCGAAAGACGACAAGCAAGCTTTCCTTTGGGTAGCGGTTCAATTTCAGATAACAAGCTCATCAACAACAAGAAGTTTCACGCAAAGGCGCAAAGACGCAAAGGAAGACAGCTAAGAGATAGCATGCTTCTTAAACTTTGCCTGCTTTTCTTTGCGTCACCAGCGCCTTTGCGCGAGATTTCTTATTTTCCAAGATTTTTCCCTTCGCGTTTTCCTTTCTGTTTCATTCGCGTGGCTGTTAAACTAAAGACACGGAGGTAAAGCTGAAATTGTCATTAATTATTTATACGAAACCGGGATGTCCGTATTGCCAGCAGGCGCGTGATTTCTACGACTCGAAGGGGACAAGCTACACAGACTACGACGCGCAGAATGACGGCGAGCGGCGCAAAGAGATGCTCGCTTTTTCCGATGGCGACCCGACCGTGCCGTGCATCGTCGAGAACGGTGAGTATGTCGGCTCAGGCTGGGGCACGCCCCCGCGCGGTTGAACCGTGCATGATTAATTGGCCGGGAGCCAATACCATTTTGGATTTTGGATTTTGGATTGGCGATACGGAATTTGAAGTTCAGGCTTTAATCGCTGAGTCCCGCAAAATCATTGCAAATCTTCAATCCAAAATCTAAAATCTAAAATCCTGATGATCGGCGCAACTCTCAACAACTATCGTATCCTCGAAAAGATCGGCGAGGGCGGGCAGGGTGCGGTCTACAAGGCTGTAGATTCAAAACTGGGACGCACGGTCGTCGTCAAAGTCCTGCCGCCGGACCTGACCGTCAAGGCAGCCAATCTCAAACGCTTCGAGCGCGAAGCGCGCCTCGCTTCGTCTCTGGATCATCCGAACATCTGCACTATCTTCGACATGGGCGAGGCGAACAATATTCACTACATCGCCATGCAGTACATCGAAGGGCGTAACGTGCGGCAGCTCGTCAACGGTCGTCCTTTGGAATTGCGTAGTGCGCTGACCATCGCTGTTCAGGTCGCGGACGCGCTGGCGGTGGCGCACGCGCAAGGCATCATCCATCGTGACATCAAAGCCGGCAACGTGATGGTCACGGGCACGGGGCAAGTGAAAGTGCTCGACTTCGGTTTAGCCAAACTGCTTGATGAAGACGAAGCGAGCGCGGCTGGTATACATCGCACGGAGCTGACCGAGATCGGAGTGCCTTACGGCACGGCTACTTATGCCGCGCCGGAGCAGGCGCGCGGCGACCGCGTGGATCATCGCGCGGACATCTTTTCAACCGGCGTGTTGCTCTACGAGATGCTGACGGGGATGTGGCCTTTTCACGGCAAGACCAGCATAGACGTGCGCCATGCTGTCTTGCATGACAACCCGAAGCCGCTCGCGGAAGCGCGTCCCGGCCTGCCGCCCGTATTGCAGGAGATTCTTGATCGTGCGATTGCGAAAGACCCGCGCCATCGTTACCAGAAGATTTCAGAGCTGCGAGACGACCTGCGCCGCGTCCTTCAGGAAGTTTCGGCGGGCGCGAGTCAGAGCGATCAATACGTTGATTCGGTGATGCCGATTGCGCCGCGTCATGCGACGAGCGCAAGCCCCGTCAAGCGCGCACTCAGATGGCTGCGTAACAAGACGAACTCAGACCAGAGAACATCTCCGCCGACTTCACCCTCGCAAACATCGCAGCCGCGCGACTTGCATGAAACGCCGATGACGAGCGTCGGCGATACGGAGAAGAAGAGCGTCGCTATCTTGCCTTTCAAGAATATCAGCAACGACGCCGAAGCGAGTTTTTATGAATTCTCTCTCGCGGACGCAGTGATTACAGAGCTGGCGCAGCTCCGCTCGCTCGTCGTGCGCCCGTCGTCTCTGGTGGCAAAGTATCAGGGAAAACCCGACGACCCGCGCGACATCGGGCGCGAGCTTAATGTCAACGCAGTGCTCGCCGCCAACTTTCTCAAAGCGGGCGAGAGGTTTCAGGTTAGAGCGCAACTGCTTGATGTCACGAGCGGAGAGATTCTGTGGAGCGACAAGATAGATGTCGCGGCGGGCGACATCTTCACGATACAGGACACCATCGTGCAGCGCATCGTCAGCGGACTGCGGCTCGAATTAAGCCCTGATGAAGAGGGACAGCTCGCCAAACGTCCGACCGAGAACGCGGAAGCTTACGAAGAGTACCTGCGCGCGCGCGACTGTTTCGGTCGCTACATCTTTCGCACGCTGGCGCGTGAAGACTGCGATCAGGCCATCGAGCGTTTTCAGAGCGCCATTCATCTCGATACAGCTTTCGCACTGGCGCATAGCGGCCTCGGCGCGTGCTATGCCAATCGCGTCTTCAAGGGCTTTGGCGACGCGGAGGATTACGAGCGCGCGGAAGATGCTTTCAGCGAGGCTCTGGCTTTAGACCCGGAGCTGGTCGAAGCGCGGATGCTGATGGTCTTCATCTACCTTTCGCGCGGAGAGAAAAGAAAGGCGCGCGACGAGGTGGCGCGTCTCAGGCGCAAAGCTCCGAACGAGGGGTCTGTTTATTTCGTCAAGGCCACGCTTCACAGGCTCGACGGCGAATACGAACGCGCGCTCAGAGCATGGGACAAGCTCTCCACCTTAGACCCTGCGGCAATCGTCGTCGCGAGCTATAATCGCGCGCGCATCTACGCTTATCAGGGACGCTATGACGAAGCTTTGAAGGAGCTTGATCGCGGCAGCGAGATGGAGCCGGACCATCCGCTGATTAAAACTTTCCGCGCACGCGTCTTTTATTATCAGGGAAAAGTCGAGGAGGCGCGCAGCCTCCTGCGCGAAGTGCTGGAGCATAATCCGGGACTGGAAGGCATACGCCCGATCTATGCCATGTGTCTGAGCAAGCTCGGAGAGCATGAGGCGGCGTGCGCCGAATTGACGGAGCGCGTGCTGGAAATCGCCGACGCCGATCATGACATAGCTTACTGGACTGCTTCCGCGTATGCTCTGGAGGACGAGCGCGACGAGGCTTTCCGCTGGCTGGCGCGGGCGATTGATCTGGGCAACGAGAATCGCGCGTGGTTTGAAACAGACCCGAACTGGGACGCGCTACGCGGCGATGACAGGTTTCAGGAGTTGATGCGCAAGATGGGCACGTCAAAGCAAGCCCCCAGATGAAGCAGGGAGACGAAGGCGCGTTGAATCACCAAGGCAGCTAAAAGAAGTTTGAGTCAGCGGGCGCGAATCCTCATTTGCGCCGACCAGCGTCTTTCGCGTCTCTACACTTGATTACACATCCGAGGAACTCTGTAGATGAGCACCTTTGTCATCGGAGACATTCATGGACGCCGCGCGCAACTGCATAACATTATGCAGATGATCCCGCGCGACGGGGCTTCGGATACGCTCGTCTTTCTCGGCGACCTGATTGACAGAGGGGCGGACGCGCCCGGAGTCGTCTCGGACGTAATCAAACTCAAGCGCGAGCAGCCCGAGCGCGTCATCACACTGCGCGGCAATCACGAGCAGATGCTGCTCGATTGCATAGACGAAGGCGCGACTATCTGGCTCGCTCCGAAGACGGGCGGCGCGCGTACTTTTGAGCAGTACACGGGCTGCGCCCTGTGCCTCAAGTCCGAAGCGGATTTCGACGAGGCGCATCAGAAAATCACCAGCGCAATTCCTTCCGAGCACATAGAATTTTTCCGCTTGATGCCTCTCTATTACGAGGACGCTTACGCGCTTTACGTTCACGCCGGACTCGATCACGGTAAGCATCCGCGCGAGACAGATCCGCACGCGCTCTTGTGGACGCGCGACATGGAGTTTTACAAGCACTACACGGGCAAGCCCTGTCTGTTCGGGCACACGCCGACGCCTTTTCTCCCGCTTCGCGGGCGGCTCGGGCGTCACGGCATCTATATCTTTCACAGCGCCATCGGGATTGATACAGGCTACGACATACACTCGCCGCTGAGCTGCCTTGAGCTGCCGGGCTTCACACTGTATCAGGCGTTCGCAGACGGGCGCACGGCAACGCATCACATCACCACACTCATCCCGGAGACCCTGCGCGCCATGCAACGCGCAAACGGTAAATGATCTCCCTGACTTGCAAAGACGGATGACGGAGGATGGCTACGATGTTTTTGAAAAGCGATACGGGGAGATGGTTAACGCTCTTTTTCATCTGCGGTCTGATAGCTGCGACGGCTGTGCGGGCGCAGAACCCGCGCCTGCTGCCTGCGTCTCAAGATGTGGGACGCGCATCAGGGCAGGGCGGGCGCGTGCGTCCGCCTGCGCGAATCACCTGCGACCGCAATAATTTGACTGTGTATGAGGGCAAGGTTCTCTCTTACACACGCCGTTCTGATCGCATAGCCCTGCGTATCTACACCGATTCCGACACGACCGAGATGGTCACGCTGCGTTACCCGCGCGGGAGCAGCCCGTCCAGATGGTTTCTCCTGAACGGCGAGGCGTTCGAGCGAGACGACTGGCCGAAGATTGAATCGTCAAAGGGGCGGCTCAATCCCAACATGCGTGTCAGCGCGTGGGTCTGCACGGATGGAAGAAAACCTATTTTAGACTGGCAGCCGCCGACAAGCGACAACCCCAATCCGCCGAAGAGCACGCCCTGAGCTGATAAAGAGATTGACAAAGAAGCAGTGAATTAAAAAAGGGGAAACGCGTGGTTACGCGCTTCCCTTTTTGATTTGGCGCACGAGGCTCAAGGACTCAGCGGGTGTTTCAGCCTCGCCTGTGAAGAATCAGATCGGCTATCTCATGCAGCATTCGCGTGCAGTCGAAAGGTAGCTGACTCAAAGCTTCACGTGCCTCCTGATGAGCCTCTGCGGCTCGCGCACGCGTCGCTTCTAAGCCGTACAGAGCGGGGTATGTGGCCTTGCTCGAACGAGCGTCTTTGCCGGGCGTTTTGCCAAGGTCTTCGACGCTCGCCGTCACATCCAACAGGTCATCCGTTATCTGAAACAGTAATCCGAGCTGCTCAGCGTAACTCGTGATTGCTACTAGCTCTTCTGCGCTCGCCTCCGCGATGATCGCGCCCGTGCGAGCGGCGGCGCAGATCAATGCTCCTGTTTTGTGGCGATGAATGCGTTCAAGCTCCGCGCCCGTCACCTGACGCGATTCTGCATCAAGGTCATAAGCCTGCCCCGCGACCATGCCGGACGGCGTGCCTGCCGCCCGCGCCACTTCCGCTATGACGCACACGCGTGTCGCAGGCTCAAGCCGCTCATCCTCCGCTATCACTTGAAAGGCAAGCGTCTGTAATGCGTCGCCCGCGAGAATCGCCGTCGCTTCGCCGAACCGCACGTGGCAGGTCGGACGCCCGCGCCTCAGCTCGTCATCATCCATCGAAGGCAGGTCATCATGTATCAATGAATAGGTGTGAATCATCTCAAGCGCGCAGGCCGTCGGCAGCAGGTCTGATGCACGCGCGCCGAAGGCTTCGCCCACGGCCAGCATGAGAGCCGGTCGAAAACGTTTGCCGCCCGCGAACAGGCTCCAGCGAATCGCGCCGTGAACGCTCACAGGCTCTGCCGTTTCCGCCGGGACGAGCGAATCAAGCAGCTCATCCACGAGCGCGCGTCGCTCTGCGAGAAAGCTTTGAGCGTCGCCCGTTTCCGCCGCCGCAGAGATTTCAGAAGACGCTCTCATCCTGTCCCGCTTCCGCTTCATCAGACAAACGCGGCTCTTTCGCCTCTTCGTCAAACGCGCTCAAGACCACGCGCCCTTCCGCGTCTCGCAACAGCGTTTCTATCCGCCGCTCCGCCTGATTGAGACGCTCCTGACATTCGCGCGAGAGGCTGACGCCCTCTTCAAAGAGCCGCAGGCTCTCTTCCAGCGGCAGGTCGCCGCGCTCCAATTCGCGTACGATCTTTTCCAGCGCGGCCAGCGACGCTTCAAAATTCTTAGTTCGCGCTTCAGACTTTCTCATGCTCATTTATTCTCTTTATTTTCATCATTCAGCAGAGGAATGTTCGGCAATCCGCCGGGCAGGTTTTTCTTGAGATTCTTGCGAACCTCTTTTTCCAACTGGCTCCCGATAGCGGGCAAGTCCTTCTCGATGCTGTCAACGATGTGCGCCGCGAGCGTCTCGTCCGTGATTGAAACTATCTTCCAACGCTGACCGTTGCGCTCCATCGTGAGCGTCACCGGGCGGTCTTTGAGATTGACCGCGACACTGGCCTTGTCGCCGTTCTGCTTGATGTCAACGATGTAAGGAAGCCCCAACGCGACGAGGATAAACGGTTTGCCTTCCGCACGCGTGCTGAGTTCTTTGACCTGCGCGACGACCTCTTCATGCACTTTCTGTTTGACGCCGGGCAGCAGCTTCGGAACCAGCGCTTCGACCTGACTGCGAAGCGGCCCGGTCAAAGCCGAAGCGTATCGCCCGAAAGCTTTTTCCGTCACCTGCGGCACAAAGTTATCCACGATCTTATCCGTATCAACTATCTCATCGAATGCCGCCGTGTCATTGCGCTGCACTGCATCCACCAGAAGCGCGAGCGAGTAGGCGGGCTTCGTTTTATAACTTTGCCACCAGAAATAGCCGCCGACAATCGCTCCGAGGATGATCAGGACTAGCGCGATGGCGATGATGCCGAGGATTTTCGCGGCGC
Source organism: uncultured Pyrinomonadaceae bacterium (assembly GCA_964246305.1). GTDB lineage: Bacteria > Acidobacteriota > Blastocatellia > Pyrinomonadales > Pyrinomonadaceae > JACMLC01. The sequence continues at coordinate 153,293 of CAXTPS010000004.1, read as the reverse complement.
GACTGCCGCGTTTGGGGACGTGCGCCATCTGTCGCGCGCGTTCGAAATTGATGATGATACGGCTCGGCTTCTGGCGACCGCCTGATTCGTCTGTAGGGGGCATCAAGTGTTCTCTCTCTCTTCCACGCGGCAATTCAATATTCCATGCGCGAGGCGCAATCTGACAGGCTCTCCGATTTGAACAGCCTGCGCGTCGCGCACAAGCGTTCCGTCTTTATCATGTGCCAGCGCATATCCGCGCTGCAAGACTGCGAGCGGCGAGAGCGCGTCGAGCGAAACAGCCGATAGGTGAAAACGAAGCCGCGCATTTTCAAGCCGGGACGATAGAGCCGCATCACGCGCCGCGCACAGCACGCTGAACCTGTGCCGCCCGGCAGAGACACGCGCCCCGAGGCGTGCGGGCGAGAGGCGGCAGGTGACCGCATCCGTCTGACGACGCGCACGCTGCATGCGGCTTGAGACTAAATTTTCGATGCGATGTGAAGCCGCGCTCACAATCTCTTTAGCATCACGCAAACGCACGCGCACTTCGTCAAAAGCAGCGGACATCGCAGCCGTCTGCAATCGCGCACGCAGTTCCACCATTCGATACCGCGCGGCGAGCGCGAGGTCGCGTGTCAAATCTTCGACCTGCGCGGCGAGTTCGTCCTCGCGCGCGGCGACCAGCTCCGCAGCCGCAGAAGGCGTCGGGGCGCGCATGTCCGCCGCGAAATCCGCTATGGTAAAATCCGTCTCATGCCCGACCGCGGAGATTATCGGAATTTTTGAAGCGCGTATGACGCGCGCTAACTGCTCGTCATTAAAAGCCCACAAATCTTCGGCAGAGCCGCCGCCGCGCCCGACGATGATGACATCAATCGTGTCTTCGATGCGACGCTCGCTGACGGCCTGCGCGTGATGCTCGTTGAGCAGTTCGATGGCGCGTGCTATCTCGACCGCCGCGCCGTCGCCCTGCACACGCGCCGGCGAAAAGAGGACGTGAACCGTGCGCGTGCGGCGCGAGATAATATTAAGGATGTCCCGTATGGCCGCGCCCGAAGGCGAAGTGACGACGCCGACGCGACGCGGAAATAGCGGGAGCGGACGCTTTCCGGCTTCGTCAAACAATCCTTCGCGCGCCAGCCGCTCTTTCATCTGGTCGAAGGCGACGCGCAACGCGCCCGCCCCGACCGGATCGAGAGCTTCGACCATCAATTCATATTCGCCGCGCGGCTCATAGACAGAGACGCGACCGCGTGCGCGTACCTGCAAGCCGTCCGAAGGACGAAAGCGTATCGCGCGGTTCGTGCCGCGAAAACAGGTCGCGCGCAGTTGAGCCGATTCGTCACGAATCGTGAAGTACCAGTGGCCGGAAGCGTGCGCTTTAAAGTTGGAAATCTCGCCCTCGACCCACACCGAAGCGAAGCGGCTCTCAAGCGTCGAGCGCACCTGCATCGTCAGCTCCGTCACGGAGAGCGGACGCCGCTCCGTTTCATCGAACAGCGACATGAGAAGTGGATGAGCCATAATTCTAAAGCGGCAGGATGCGCGATGAAGTGGTAAAAGTAAACCCCTCTGCGTCAATTTCACGCGTGCTATTCAACCATGCTATTCGACGAAATAGCCGCGCCGGTGAAAGAGATGCAAATCCTGCTTGCGTAATTCGGAATCGGTGATTTCGATTCGCACGCGGCGCAGCGAATCTTTCTTCTTCTTGGTGACGGTCGGAGTATATGTGACGACATAAGGCGCGACCAGCTCCTGCTTGATTTCGGCGAAGACTTCCGGCAGGTCTGTGATTTTTTTCGGCAGGAAAAACTTGCCGCCCGTTTTTTCCGCCACGTCGCGCAAAGGCTCCTTGTCAACCTCGCCGTATTTCTCATCGGCGATGCCGATAATGAAAATCGCCGTGTCCGACTTGATGGCGCGCTCCACCGCGTCCTTCATCTTGACGTGGCTGGCAGTATCCACGCCGTCCGTGAGGATGATGATTCCGCGCCGCGACCGGCTACTGCTGCGTCCCAACACCTCTCTTCCGGCAGCCAGCCAGATAGTATCCCAGAGCGCAGTCCCGCCCGCCGCATCAGGATTTGTTTTGATGAGCGGAATAGGTATCACAAACTTTACGCTGTCGAGCGCCTGCTTTACTTTCGAGACATCATTCGTCAAGTCGCTTTCAAGCATCGCTTCGTCAGTGAAGCTGATGATGGCGACCTCATCTTTGCCCTGACGCATCACCGCGTCTATGAACCCGCGCGCCGCCAGCTTGGCATTAGGCAGAGCGCGCTCCTGCGACACGCTGGTGTCGAGCATGATGACGAGCGATAACGGTTGCTCAGGGTCACGCTCAAACCCCGTTATCACTTGCGGCACATCATCTTCAAGCAGGCGTATCTTTTCCTTGCTCAGATTCGTCACGGCCTGTTTGTTCTTATCAATCGCAGTGAATGAGAAGCGCACTGTTTGAGACGGCGTGGCGGGAGTTTGCCCCTGCACACGCGTGCCGACGAGCCAGACAGCTATGATGAGAAATATTAGAACTCTCACGCGATAGAGCATCAACAGCTTGCCTCTTATCCACCTGCGGTTTTCGTTTACGGATTGTTCGACGGTCATCTTATCGTAACGAGGTCGAATAGTTAATCAGCCCTGTGTCGGCTTTAAGACGAGCAGCGTGATGTCGTCGTGTTGCGGCGTGCCGTCTGCGAAGCGGTCTATCGCTTCAAAAATGCTGCGGACGATCTTGTGCGCGGGCTGCCCGGCGACCGCGTGCAGGTGTTCGCGCAAACGGTCTTCGCCCCATTCCTCTTCGTCTTTATTGTAGGCTTCGGAAACGCCGTCGGAATAGAGCGCGAGGACATCGCCCGGTCTCATCTCGAAACCCTGTTCTTCATAGCGCGAGCCAGGCAGCATCCCGAGCGGCAGGCCGGTGGATGTCAGCAGCTCTGTCTCGCCGTCCTCGGGTCGCATCAGAATGCACTCGTTATGCCCCGCGTTGACGTAGCGGCCAACGCCCGTCGCCGTATCCATCTCAAGCAGGAGCGCGGTCACAAATTTATTTGAAGGCGAAGTGGCATAGAGCAGCTCGCTGGTCTGCGCGGCGAGTTCGACGAGCGATTCCACCTGTCCGGCCAGAGCGCGCAGCGTCGCCTGCATATTGCTCATCAGCAAAGCCGCCGGCAAACCCTTGCCCGACACATCCGCCACGCAGAACAGGTATTTAGAATTCTTCGTTCCGTTCGCGTGATTGATCGCCAGCGCGTCATAATAATCGCCGCCGCAGACGCGCGCGGGTCTGCTCTCGGCTGCGACATTGTAGCCGTCTAGCTTTGGCATCCGTTGCGGGAAAAGTTCCTGTTGAATATTTGCAGCGAGCGCGAGTTCCTGTTCCACCAGAGCGAGCCTCGCGCGCTCCTGCTCATTTTGCAGTCGCAGCTCTGCGGCTGTGCGCTCGTGCTCAAGCTCACGCTCGGAAAGTTCTCTGACCTGCACGAGCTGCGCTTCGAGATTGATATTCGTGCGCGCGAATTTGCGCGCGAGGAAAATCGAGTTGGCGATGATAATGCCGCAGATGGCAAGCTGATTGACGAGCGTATTCAAGTACGGCGGGATGGACAAACTGGTCGAAAACGCAAGCACATCTTTCACAGGCCCCAAGGCCAGCAGGGCGACGCCCAGACCGATGATCCACGCTCCATCGAGTCTTTCGATTAAAGCGCGAATGATGATCCGCAGTGATTCGATGACGACGAAACCCGGCAGCAGCATCCTGAGCAGAATGGAGTCTGAGAGAGGCGGATAGATGGTTTGCAGAAGCGCAATCAATATCCAGAGCGCGAGAACAATCCAGAACTGTTTGGCGATTGGCCTTGAGAAAGCCGCGTAGAGAAATAAGACGAAAGCGAATACCGCTGTCGCCAGGCTAAACGACTTGGCGAGATTGATGAGCGTAGCGGTGTTCGCGCCGTAGTCCGAAGCACGAAGGACATCGGACGAGAGCATCCGTGCGGCGAGGCCGAAAGCGAAGATGCAGAAGAAGAGATTGGCGCGCTCGCGCGGGTAAAACAGGTAGAGCAGGAGATGCAGCAACGCCAGCGCAAGCACGAAGCCGATGCTCAGGATGTATATGTTCGCGTCCACGTTCATGCAGATTCTTTCGCTCTATCTTTTAGGCCATCTTTTACATTAGGGCGCAGCCAAGTTCACTGTCTGGCTCAAGCGCACAGACACGTCATCTCTTCTGGCTCTCACGCGAACGCGACGCTCGCGCGACTCTCCGGGGCTTGAGGCATAAGTGATCGTGTAAGACATGCGCAGTTGCGCGACCACATCATCATAGGCGCGCTGCAAATCTTCTATACGCTTAATTGGATAATAGACTCCGCCTGAGACGCGTGCGAGCCGCTTGCCTTCCTCTTCCGCGCGCGTCGTCACCGTCAGATAGCGTGTGCGTAAAGGATCGAGCGTCGTCTTCGGCGCGGGCACGCTCGCTTCCGGTATCAAGCCCGATGGAATGTAGAGCGGATAAACGAGCGCGCCCGATTCGAGCACTTCATCAATCAATGCTTCAAAAGGCACGAACGACCTGTTATCGTCGCCGTCCGACATAATCACAATCGCCGTGCGCTCTCCGCGCAAGGGCTTGAGCGTGTCCACCAGCACATAAGCGAGCGCGTCATAGAGCGCGGTCGAGCCGCCCGCATCTATCAGGTCAAGCCTTTCAGATAAAGCGCGGCGATCCGTCGTGAAGTTAGAGATGACCTGTATGTCGTCGCGGAAGCTGATGATGGCGATGCGATCCTGCGCGCTCGCCGTGCTCAGGAAATTGCGCGCGGCCTTGCGTATAAAATCTATGTGCTCTTCGACGCTGCCTGAGACATCAAGCAGCAAGACCAGATTGAAAGGCTCGGTCGCTGGCTTCACTTCCGTGACTTTGCGCTCCTCGCCGTTCTCGACGACGACGAAATCGCGTTCACCGAGTCCGCTCACGGCGCGTCCCTGACGATCCGTCACGTTCGCAGTGACGCGCATCAACTGCGGCGCGACGGGCGTGGCGTAGTCTCCGGGCGCGCGTCTTGCGATGAGGGCGGGCGCTTCCTGTCGCGGCGGCAACGTTCTGGCATAATCTCCGAAAAGCTTGGGCGAGACCTGCCTGATGGCGTCCATCAAATTGTTGTTGCCGCTGCGAACGATGGCACGCGCGGCTTCGGTCAGAGCGCGGTCGCGCAGGTCTGACGGAACCATGCTCGGCTCAACATTGAGCAGGACAACGCCGCGCCGTGTCTGAAAATCAAGCTCGATGCGCGTCTCCTTCTTGGCTTTTTTATCACCGAGCTTGCCATTGATAACGAACCAGCCGCCCGCCTTCTCTTTGACTTTCGGCAGTTCGGGGTCGCTCAAAACTCTGGGACGGCTCGCCTGCCAGACGAAATTAAGCTTGACCGAATCGAGCGGCACGTCCGCGTGAATCGTCCCGGTGTCGGTCAAGACTTCTGCGAGAGCGAAGTTGCCGATAACATCCACCGCTCCGGCGTCGCTTGTCACTTTTATTTTCGCGCGGTCAGGCACGCGCACGGTGAGGTCTATCCGGTCAGCCTCTTTGCGGTCACGCACATCTATCAAGACGTGCGCGCCCGAGACGACGGACGAAATATCCGATTCCGAAACGGACGCGCCCGACGAGACCGCGCTGATAGTGACCTTCTGCTGCGGCTCGTCCGACGAGATGACGATGACGCGACCGTTGCGATTCTTAATTGAGACGGAAATTTTTTCGGGCGTCTTCAGCTCGCGCTCAAGCCTCTGCGCGCGAGCCGCCGTCGCTAAGCTGAGAAGCAGAAGCGAGACGCACAACGCGGGAAATATCTTGCGGCAAAAAAGGGAAAAGCGCGCGGGAAGCTGCGCGACACAGCGCGGGTAAATCATAACGCGTAATCTTGCCTGTGCAGGGCTGTTACGGTCAAGCTCGCGTTACTCAATGAAAAATTAAAAATGTAAAGTGCAAAATTGAAGAAGGCTTGAATGCTTTCCTAATTTTGCATTTTACATTTTTAATTTTTCATTCCCTGCGATGGCTTAACGCATCGTATCATCATCAGTATGCTTGCTGTCGCTCGTCTCACGCCGCGCCGGTTCGGGCTGTGCGATTGGGGACTGCACAGCCTCTCCCGCCAATCGCGTCTGCACGAGAGGAGCCGTTCGCCTACCGGCTCTCGCCAGAGCCAACAACTCTTTCTGCACCTCGCACGCAGCCTGCTTATCATTCAGCTTACCCGCGCGAAGCAGAGTCTTGACATATTCCGATTTCGCCAGCCTGTTCAGGTACGGAGCAACCGCGGCCAGTCTGGAATCAACCCTCACGAACACTTGCCGAGCTTCAACGTCCGAAGCGGTGCGGTCAACCCTCGCAGCCCGCCTTGCAAACTCTGCCGGGGTCGAGTCCGCGCTTGGAACAGTAAATTCAAAAGCTCTGTTTCGCGCGATTGCAGCGGCGTTGATTGCGTGCGCGGCAGAGCGCGCCTTAACGGGAGTCGCGGCCTGCGCTCTGTTCTCGACGGGAGTTGTGCAGGCGAGCTGTGTCTGCGAATCCGGCTGCGCGGGCTGGCTCTCCGCGGCAGGCGCGCCGATGTTTACCAGCAGATGCAGCAACTCCGTTTGCGCCTGAGCCTGCGCGGCGGACACATAATTTTGAAAATGAAGTATGGCGCGCGGCGTCGCCGCTAAGACCATTGCCGAGAAGAAAAAGATCGTCAGCCCTTTGCGTTTCATCCTAACCACCTACCCGTCTGTTTGTTGAATGCCCACGGAAAAACTCTAAGCACGATTTGTCATTGCTAACTATAATACGCCGCTCAGTCTGTTTTGTTACCGTTGCCCGCGTCTTTTTACGCTTTCTTTACGCTCGCGCGGCAGTGATTATTTGCGCTTCTAATTCGTAAACACCGCATTCGATGGATTTGTGGCAGGATTTTTCGATGGCGTGAGAATTTATTTGAAAGCGTAGATGAGTGGCTGTTGCCTTACTTTGCGTCACCAGCGCCTTTGCGAGAAATTTATTCTCACGCAAAGGCGCTGGTGACACAAAGTATGAAACAAAGCTTTAACAAATTTCTAAGCGCGACTATGTGCCGTTGAAGCCCATGCTCATGCGCCTGATATTCGCGCCGGGGAATTGGCCGGTCGCCTTGACTGTCTCAAGCACGCGCGCGGCTTCGGCACGCGTCGCCCCGCCGTAGACAGCCATGAAGAAATATTTGCCATCCACGCCCGTGTAATACAATTCGCCGCCAGACTCACATCTCGAAGTGAAAACTTTGTTCTTCGGAAAGAGAGCCTGCGCCTCCAAACGCGTGTCTTCGGAGATAAAACGCTCGCAGTTGTCGTCCTGTTTGACGCTCATGAGGACAATCGCGTAGAACGATTCGGACTCCCAGATAGCCCCGCTCGCCGGAACTTTGAACGCGAGGTCATGCGGCTCGAAGGTCACGCTCGTCTTGCACGGCGCGGTCGGGTCTCCGCAAATCCTGCCTTTTTGTGGTCGCGCCTTGCCACGCGTCTGCGCGTCTGCAAAGCCGACAAAAATTAAGCTGAGAAGAACTGCGAGCACACAATACGAGATTTTCAGTTTCATTTGAAACTCCTCTTTTTTGGAATAAGAGTTTTTACCACACAGGGCGCAGATGACTGAAATAATTTTCAGACCTCAAGCTTTAAATCTCAAATTTGAAATCTCAAATCTCAAATCTCAAATCTCAAATCTCAAATCATTTGAACCTCCGTGGCGAAGTGTTTTACCCTTGCTCTTCATCGGAGAGTTTTTCGCGTTTGACCGAGTGCGGGTTGGTCGAACGCTCGCCGCGTTTGCGTGTGCGCCGCTTTCTCCGGCGCAGCTCTCCCATGTGATCTACGGAGCGAATCGGTTGCAGGTCTTCCGCCTCGCCAGCCGGGTCGTCAAGCCGCGTCTCAATCTGCTCCGGCTCGATCATCGCGTCATCTCCGTCTAACTCAAATTCTCTATCCGTTTCGTTGAGTCCGGACGCCACGCCATTATCCTCCTGCGCGCCTCCGGCCAGAGCGCGCTGGCGCGTGAAGTGTTCGACCACATCCTCCGCCGTCCTGCGTCCGACGAAGGGAGAAAGCTCCGCGACGGAAGCGTTGGAGACGCGTTGAATCGAGCCGAAGTTTCTCAGGAGCCGCGTCTTGCGTTTTTCGCCGACGCCGGGAATCGCGGTCAGCTCGGAAGTGAAATCGCGCAGCTCGCGCCGCTTGCGATGATAGGAGACAGCCGTGCGATGCGTCTCGTCACGTATCATCTGAATCAATCTCAGCACGGGCGAATGTGAATCAAGAAAGACAGGCTCGTGTTCCCTACCCTTTATCAAGAGGTGCGAGACTTCGTTGTGGCGGCGCGGCGGCTTGACGACGCCGATCATCGGGATGGCCTCAAGGTCAAGCTCGCGCATAGCATCAGCCGCCGCGCCGAGCTGTCCTTTGCCCCCGTCAATCATCACCAGATCGGGCAGCGGCTTACGCTCTTCAAGCTGTCTTCGATAGCGGCGATAGACGGCTTCGCGCATCGAAGCGACATCGTTCGAGCCTTCGACAGTCTTGATGCGAAACTTGCGATACTCGGCGCGGTTCATCTTGCCGTTTTCGCAGACGACCATTCCGGCGACATTCTCCGCGCCTGAGATGTTCGAGATGTCGAACGATTCGATGCGCGCGGGAAAGCGCGGAAGCTCAAGGACTTCCTGCAACTCTTCGAGCACACGTTCCATGTCCGGCTTGAGCACGCGAAAGCGTTGCTCGAAAGCGAGCTTCGCATTCTTCTCGACGAGGTCAATCATCTCGCGCTTCTGGCCACGCTGCGGGTCGAATATGCGAACTCTGCGCCCGCGTCTTTCCGTCAGAGCTTTCTCCAAAACTTCGCGGTCTGCGAAATCCACCGGCACATGAATCTCAAGCGGCACGTAATCGGTCGAGTAATACTGCGCCAGCACATCGCTCAAAAATGCGGACGGGTCGAAATCATCTTCCGGTAAATCTTCCCAGAAAAATTCTCTGCGCCCGACCACTTTGCCCTCGCGCATGGTGAAGAGTTGCAGTGCGAGCCGCGCGCCTTCTCGGTAATAACCGAAGATATCCACGTCCCTGTCCGGCGAAGTAGCCATCTTCTGTTGCTCCGCAATCGCCAGCACGGTTTTTCTGAGGTCACGATATTTCGCGGCCATCTCAAAACGCATCTCTTCCGAAGCCTGCGACATGCGCGATTCGAGCTGGTCTGCCAGCTCTCTGTTTTTTCCTTCGAGCAGGAGGCGCACGTCTCGCACAGCCTCCTGATATTCGGCGGGCGCGCACAAGCCCTTGACGCACGGCCCGAGGCAGCGTTTGATGTGATACTCAAGACACGGGCGCGGCAATCGCCCGTCAATCTCTATGTCGCAGGTGCGTAGCTGAAACGTGCGGTTGATGAGATCAATCGTGCGCCGCGCCAGCGAGGCCGGAAGGAACGGGCCGAAATATAGCGCGCCGTCGCGGTTAACTTTTCTGGTAATCATCACGCGCGGGAACGGCTCGTTGATCGTGAGCTTGAGATGCGGATACTGCTTGTCGTCTTTCAAGAGGACGTTAAAGCGCGGCTTGTGCTGCTTGATTAAATTCGATTCGAGCACGAGGGCTTCGACTTCCGTGTCGGTGACGATGAATTCCAAATCCGCTATGCGCTTAACCAGCTCGCGCGTCTTGCGGTCATGCCCGCGCCCGGACTGAAAGTACGAGCGCACGCGATTGCGCAAGTTTTTAGCCTTGCCGACATAAATAATCTTGCCCGCCTCGTCCTTGTGCAAATAGACGCCGGGCGCGACGGGAAGGTTTTTCAGTTTTTCTTCTAAGGCCAAATTCACTTTGCGTTATTCCGTTTGAGAAAGATTGTGGTGTTATTCTAAAGCAGAGTTTGTGACAATGAAAATCCAGTTTCACGCAAAGGCGCAAAGATGAAAAGAAAAGCACGCAAAGAACAGGTAGCATTCAATCCTTAGCGGTCTTCGGTTTTGGCTTTGCGCCTTTGCGAGAAAATAATCGCTCCTTAATTCTTCAAGAGGAAAACAAGCTTGCGCTTCCCTTTCAACTTACCGCCCACGAGAGAATTCGACGCCGCAGGCTTCGGCCTCAATGCGGTAGACCACCTCGTCGTCGTGCCGGAATATCCCGCGTTCGATACGAAGATACAGCTTTCAGAGCACGTGCAGGCCGCCGGAGGGCAGACCGCTTCGGCGATGGTCGCGTTGCAGCGTTTGGGATTGAAGACGGCTTACGCCGGACGCTTCGGCTCGGACGCGGAAGGCGGCTTCGGCATCGCGACGCTGCGTGCGGAGGGTGTCAACACGGAGCTTGCGGAAGTGATCGAGGGCGCGCGAAATCAGATAGCTTTTATTATCATTGACGCTCGAAGCGGCGAGCGCACGATTATCTGGGACAGAGATGTGCGGCTGGCTTACAAGGCCGATGAAGCCCCTGTGACATTGCCTGCGCGCAGCCGCGTGCTGCACCTCGACGCACATGATCCGCCCGCGTGCGTTCGTATGGCGCGGGCTGCGCGCGAGGCCGGGACGATTGTCTCGCTGGACATAGATAATATTTACGAAGGCTTACAGGAGCTATTGCCGCTGGTGGACATTCTGGTCTCTTCTTCGGAGTTTCCGCGTCGCTTGACGGGGATAGCGGATGAGCGCGCGGCACTGGTCGAGATTAAAAATCGTTACGGCGGCGCGCTCGTGGGAATGACGCTCGGCGCACGCGGCTCGCTCGTCTATCACGAAGGAATTTTCGTCGAGTCAAAAGCTTTTCAAGTGCCCGGCGGTTGCCGTGACACGACGGGCGCGGGTGACGCTTTTCATGCAGGCTTAATTTATGGATTGCTCAATGGAGAAGAGATCGAAACCGGCTTGAGACTCGCCAACGCGACCGCCGCGCTCAAATGCAGAAGTTTGGGAGCGCGCACATCTCTGCCGACGCGGGCGGAACTCCACGATTTTATCAAACAATAAATTGTCGGTAAGATCAAAGAATCGTCTCGCGCATAGGCGCAAAGAAGGCAGGAAGGGTGTAGGGTGTAAGTGAAAGACAGATGCTTTTTCTACACCCTACGCCCTTTCTTCTCTGCCCCTTGCGTCTTTGCGTGAAACTTTTTTTTGCTAACTTGACTGCCGCAGGCGCGCATCGAAGAGTTCGAGGACGCGCCGCCATGCGTCACTGGCAGCCTCCGCGTCATAAACCTCTGGTCGCGTATCGTTGAAGAATGCATGGTCGGCATCGTAGCTCACGACCTCCACGGGCAGATCGTATTTACGCGCGGCATCTTTCAAACCCTCTACCTTTTCAGGCGTGATCCAATTGTCACGCGCGCCCGCGATAAAGAGCGTCGGGACTTTCAATCGCGCCAGCACATTTTCTTCCGGGATATCGCCGTAGAACGGAGCAGCCGCGTCGAGCGTTTCAAGCTCGCAGGCTGCGCGCAAAGCAAATGTGCCGCCCATGCAATAGCCCGTGATGCCTACTTTCCTGATGCCGTGCGCGCCCGACAATTCTGCGACGGTCTGTTTGATAGTCGCCATCCCGTCATCCACTTCCAACTCCTGCATCATCCTTGAGGCTTCCTGTGCGTCTCTCGCAAGCTTGCCGCGATACAAATCCGGCGCGACGCACATGTAGCCCTCGCGCGCATAGCGTCCGGCTAGGCCGCGTATGTGATCGTTGATGCCCCACCATTCCTGAATCAAGATCACGGCGGCATCGGGCTGCGCGTCGCCGGGGGCGGCGATGTGCGCGGTGGTCGCGCCGTATGATGTTTCCAGCGTCATAGTTTCCGTCTTCATTTTTTGCGCTCCGAATTTTGTTGGGTTGGTTGAGGATAAGATAAGACGTTTCGCGCAAAGCCGCAACAGCGAGGGTGAAGGGGATAGGGTGTAGCGAAAACAGAATTGTCTTGAACTACACCCTACACTCTATCCCCTTCACCCCTGTTGAAGCCTTTGCGCGAACATTTCGTTCTGTTTCCATCGTAAAACTTCTGAACAGGCTGAATCGGTGCTATAACAATCCTCGCTCGACAAATCCTAATCCATTGTTGCTTAAAAGAAATGCTATTACGCCTTCTTCTAACTTCGCTGCTCATCATCTCGCTGCTCTCATCTTTCGTTTCACACGCGCAGAGCAAGCGCAAGGTAGGGCTGATTCTCTTTAACGGAAAAGTTTTCACGGCGGATGAGCGCGGCACGATGGCAGAAGCCGTCGCGGTCGAAGGCGAGCGCATCGTGGCGGTCGGCACGACGCTTGAAATCAGAGCGCGTTATCAGGGCGTGCGCGAGATTGATTTACAGGGCAGGCTCCTGACGCCCGGCTTTAATGACGCGCACCTGCATCTCATGGACGGCGGATTTTCGCTCACGCGGGTTGACCTGAGCGGCACGAAGACTCTGAACGAAGCGTTGCTCCGCATCAGTGCGCGGATACGCGAAGCGCCGCGAGGCTCATGGATTCTGGGGCGCGGGTGGGATCATACATTGTGGGGCAATCGCTGGCCGACGCGTCAGGATTTGGACAAAGTCTCGCCGGATAATCCAGTCTGGCTTTACAGGGTTGACGGGCATGTTGGTTGGGCTAATTCGCTTGCGCTGCAAAAGGCGGGCGTGACGCGCGAGACGGTTGTGGCCGAAGGCGGCGAGATGCTGCGGGACACAGCGGGCGAGCCGACCGGGATTTTGAAAGAGCAGCAGGCTTACAGTCTTGTAGACCGCGCAGTACCCGCGCCCACGCGCGAAGAGAGGATACAGGCTCTCGAACGCGCGCTCGGAGAGACGAAGCGATACGGCATCACTTCCATCACAAACTTTTTCGGAGCTGCGCCGGGCACAGAGCGACCCGGCTATGAGATGTCAAAGCTCTACCGCGAGCTGATTCGTCAGGACAAGTTGCCGCTTCGCATCGCCATCGGTCTTAACTTTGAAAACCCAGTCGAAGAACTCGTGCGGCAGCGCGCAGAGTTTGCGACCTTCAAGGACGACCCGACGCGCCTGCGGCTCGGCCCACTCAAAGGATACGTTGACGGCACCTTAGGCTCGCGCACGGCTGCTCTGCTCGCGCCGTATTCGGATGACCCGCACAACAGCGGCATCCCGCGCCGCACGCCCGAAGAGTTGACGCAGATGATCGTTGAGCGGGCGCAGGCCGGTTTTCAAATCGCTCTTCATGCGATTGGAGATAGAGCGAATCGCATGGCGCTTGACGGTTTTGAAACTGCCATCAAGCAAAGTCCGCAGTTTATCAAGTTTAGGCCGGAAGGGAGCAACGTCAGTGATGAAATTAAGCTGCAAAGATATTCCATCTTTCAGCTTGATCGTCATCGCATAGAGCACGCGCAGGTCGTCGCGCCTTCTGACTTTGCGCGCTTTCGTGACCTCGGCGTCATCGCTTCGATGCAGCCGACGCACGCCATCTCAGACAAGCGTTGGGCGCAGGACAGGCTCGGCGAGTATCGCGTGCAGGGAGCTTACGCGTGGCGCATGATGCAGGCTTTTGATGTTCACACGGCGTTCGGCACGGACTGGCCTTTCGACTCGCTTAGTCCATACGTCGGCCTCTACGCGGCGGCCACGCGACAGAGCGAGGACGGCGATCCTGCGGGCGGATGGTGGCCGCAGGAACGCGTCTCAATCGCCGACGCCATACGCTGTTATACGGTCGAAGGCGCCTACGCCACGTTTGAAGAGAAGGATAAAGGACGGCTCGCTCCCGGCATGCTCGCGGACATGGTCGTACACTCGCGCGACCTTTTGACGATCAAGCCTGATGAGATTTTAAAGACTGAGGCGGTGATGACTATCCTCGGCGGCAAAGTGATTTATGAGCGAGCGGAAAACAGCCCGCGTTAAGAGATGTTGAGAAAGCAGATGATTCAAAAGATGAAAAGGATGAAAGACGCGATGCGTTATTTGAGATGCCGCAAAGCGATGCCTGTAGCAATCGTCGCGGCTCTCGTCATCTCCTATGCATTGGCGACAGCACAGAGCAGGTCTGAGCCAGCGCAGGAGGCTTCGCCTGCTCCGACGGTAAAGCTGAACGTGCTCTTGCTTGACGATTCAAAGCAGGCGGTCAACGACGTGAGTCAGGACGAGTTTCATATTTACGAAGACGACGTGGAACAGCAAATCACCTTCTTCTCGAAAGATGAGACGCCTCTCAGTTACGGCCTGATGATTGATAATTCCGGTTCATTGCGCTCGCAGCTCGAAGAAGTTATCGAAGCGGGCAAGAGGATCATCAACGCCAACAGACCCGAAGACGAGACCTTCGTGATGCGTTTCGTTGGCACTGAAGATATAGATATCATCCGGGATTTCACCTCGAACAAAACGGCGCTTGATCGCTCTCTTGACGACCTCTATCCCAAAGGCGGGCAGACGGCTCTGATTGACGCGGTTTATGTCGCGGCGAAACACGTGGCGGAACGTAAGCAGGCGGAGGGCGGCCAGCAGCCTCATCGCGCTCTGATTCTCATCACGGACGGCGAAGACCGCCAGAGCGCGAACAAGCCTGAGACGCTCTTTAATTTCCTACGCGAGAATGATGTGCAGATTTTCGTGATCGGTCTTGTCTCGATGCTCGAAGATAAAAATCAAGGAGTATTCATGAGAAAGCCGCCGCGCCGCAAGGCTACTGATCTGCTCGACCGGCTGGCGAAAGAGTCTGGCGGGCGCGCCTTTTATCCCAAATCTGCGGAGTACCTGTCGGACACCGTGAGCGACATCATGCGCGACCTGCACACGCAATATGTCGTCGGTTACAACTCCACGAGTAACCCGAAAAGCAAAGGTTATCGCAAAGTCAAAGTCTCTATCGTCAGAGCGAAAGGGCGCGATAAGCGCACAGCCGTCACGCGTCCCGGCTACGCTGCGACGGGTAAATCTTAAAGAGGGCATGATAAAGGAATGCATGGTGCAAAAATTTTAATAGCAAGAGCCACGACCATTGCCGTCGCTCTCGCCATCTCTTTCGCCGCGATGACGATGGCGCAGGACAAGACTGCACAACCGCAGAATGCTCCATCCGCTCCGTTGGTCAAGCTCAACGTGCTAGTGCTTAACGAACAGAATCGCGCCGCCGATGACGTGAGTCAGGATGAGTTTCATATCTATGAAGAGAATACAGAGCAACAGATTTCTTTCTTCTCGAAAGAAGAAATTCCGCTCAGCTACGGTCTGTTGGTTGATAACTCCGGCTCGCTGCGAGATCAATTCCCTCAAGTCCTGCTCGCCGCCAAATCCATCATCAATAAAAGCAAGCCCGATGATGAAGCCTTCGTC
The DNA here is from genome assembly GCA_964246305.1 of uncultured Pyrinomonadaceae bacterium. Lineage (GTDB taxonomy): Bacteria > Acidobacteriota > Blastocatellia > Pyrinomonadales > Pyrinomonadaceae > JACMLC01. Next base: position 137,955 of record CAXTPS010000004.1, on the reverse strand, counting down.
ATCCGTTTCGTGACAGGCGAGAAAATAGATGTGGTGCAGGATTTCACTTCAAGCATGGGGTCGCTTCTGGACGCGCTCGATTCGATGGAGACTGAAAACGGAGCCACGGCATTGATTGATGCCATCTATCTCTCGGCTCAACATATTTCGGAGCGCGCCAAGACGGACGGGATTAAGCCCCGTCGCCACGCGCTGATTCTGATTACTGATGGACAAGACCTCAACAGCTATTACAACCCGGACGCGCTCTTCAAGCTGCTGCGCGAAAGCGACGTGCAGATTTTCATCATCGGTCTGGTTCAAAAGCTCGAAAAAGACCCCGGCATTTATTTCAAAAAATACTCGCGCAAGCGAGCCACAGACCTGCTCGACCGCCTCGCGCAACAGACAGGCGGCCTCGCGTATTACCCGCGTTCGGAGGCCGAGGTGACGCAGGCCGCAAACGAGATCATGCAAGACCTGCGCACGCAATACATCATCGGTTACACTCCGGCGAAGATTCCGAAGAGTAAAACTTACCGCAAGCTGAAGGTGATGTTGGTGAGGGCGAAAGAGCGTGCGCCAGGAAGAGTCGTCGCACGACCCGGCTACACTGCGACGGGCAACCCGGCACAACAGAAGTCTTAAGCGCGCCCGGCGACTTCGCCTGTCTGCGTGTTGACGCGCACGACCTCGCCTTCCTTGATAAAGAGCGGGACGCGCACCTGTAAACCCGTCTCAAGCGTAGCCTGTTTGGATGCGCCTCCGGCAGCCGTGTCGCCGCGCATCCCCGGCTCTGCGCTCGACACTTTGAGTTCGACGAATTGCGGAAGCTGCAACGCGACCGGGTCGCCGTTGTACTTCAATAGCTGCAACGTCGCGCCCTCCTTCAGATAGCCGCGATCATCCCCGACCTGTTCACCCGTGAAAACGAACTGTTCGTAAGATGACTCGTCCATCAAGTGAAAACCTTCCGCATCCGCGTAAAGAAAAGAGGCTGGAGTCAGTTGCACGTCCGGCTCTTCAAACTTCTCGCTCGAACGAAAGCTCTTTTCCTGTACCGCGCCCGTCAGCATGTGGCGCAGGCGCGTCCGCACCATCGTCGCCGCGCCGCGCGCAGTCGGCGATGCGAAGAAGACTTCGACGACAGTGTAAGGCTGGCCGTCAACCGAAATCATCATCTTCCGTTTCAGATCGTTCGCTCCGATAAGAGCCATTTTAAACTTCCCCTTTAGAAATCTTGTCTTTCCTTTACGTCTTTGCGTGAAACTTATTCTCTCGCTGGTGGCGCAAAGACGCAAAGGGAAAACTGTTTCTTCTTAATCGAGCATTGTTACTTCACCGTCAACTACGCGCGCTACATATTCGCCGTCGCGCATGACCCACGCGATGCGTTGGCCGCTTTGCGAGAGCCTCGCCCATTCGCTCTTCTTTTTCGGATTCTGCTCGACGAGGATTGCGCTGCCAGCCAGCTTCACGTAGCGCAGACCTGACCGCGCAAACTTCAGGACGCCGCGCCCGCCTCCGAACAATTTCTCGAACGCGACCTGAATCACGCCCGCATTCAGCTCATCCGTTTCAGAGCCATTTGAATCTTTAGGTGTAGCTGCCACAGAAACTTTTACTGTCAACTGCACACTGCCAACTGCCTACTTTTTTCCGTTGAGCAGGCGTGCGACAGTCTCCAGCAGGTCTTTGCCGCGAAAGGGTTTTGAGATGTAGGCGTCGAAATCTTCGGAGACTTTTTTACCTCCGTGCGCGGCGTCCGCGAAGGCCGTGACGGCGACGCACGGGATGTTGCGCGTGCGTTCGTCGGCGCGCAGCTCGTGCAAGACTCCCCGACCGTCTAAGAGCGGCATCGAAAGGTCGATCAGACAGATGTCCGGCGGCTCTGCCTGTGCCATCTCGACGCACTCGCGCCCGTTGCGCGCCTCACGAATCGAGTGGCCGTCGCCCTCCAGCATCAGACGCAATAATTCCCTGTTGTCGTCGTAATCATCTGCAATAAGAATCCGGGCTGGCATAAGTGATTGATGAGTCGTTATAGCGTAGCCTCCAAACAGGTGTCAAACCTCGCGCCCCTTCTTATACACGCAAGCAATCCAAGATGTGCCGGTAAAAGATAGTGGGTCAGTTTCAAATAAGGGGAAGAAAAAACGGGTTCGCGCAAAGGCGCAAAAACGCAAAGAAAGCATTCTAGATAATGAATCGCTCAACACCTTTGCGCCACCAGCGCTTTTGCGGGAAATTCTTTTCCGATGATTGAGCTACATCAGATTTCAAACTGACCCATTACCCGGTAAAAGCATTTCTTGACACTCTTCTATCCGCCCGTCCATAATTCGAGGGAGGCCGTCTCTCGCTGGTCGAGCGCGTCTTCAACCCACGTTTTCATCTCAACTCAAGTGAGCGCAAGGCTCTTCGGAAAAGTTCTAATTCAATCAGAGAGCGGCGCAATCATCATTCGGAGGATAACCAACTGTGGCGAGCGAAGAATTGGAAAAGAGTCTGCGCGCAGAGATTGACACATACATCAATTCACGTTTGAGCGGGCTGCAAGAAGAGATCGGGCGTTTGCAGAGCGAGTTCAACGAATCATTCACGCGTCTCTCGGAACAAGCGGCCAGCAGCGCGCGGACTGACAACAAGATCGGCGTGTCTATCCTTGAGCACATACGGGCGGCGCACGAGCGCGGGATAGAGGACGCGGCGGCAGAGTCAACTCAGACGCAGGCATCAAGCGATGTGGCGATTCTCAAGGCCGCGATTGAAGAGCTTGACGATCAACGCTCGCAGGCCGATATTCTCAACACGCTCGTCAATCGCGCAGCCTCTTTCGCTCCGCGCATAGTTTTTTTCGTAGTCAAAAACGATCAGATTATCGGCTGGCGTGCGCGCGGGCTTGAAGGAACGGTCGGCGATAATGCCGTGCGCGATATTGCGATGCCGCTCACGTCCGACACGGTCTTGAGCGATGTCGTCAAGACGCGCGCCACGTGGAGCGGCTCGCCCGGCAGCCATGCGGACAATCATATACTGCTCTCCAAGCTCGGCGACGAGCCGCCGCAACGCATGGCCGCGATTCCTTTGATCGCGCGCGGCAAAGCCGTCGCAGTCCTTTACGCGGATTCAGCCGCGCTCGAATCCGATGCCGTCAGCCTTGAGGCTCTGGAATCGCTGGTGCGCGTCGCCGGGATGGCCGTCGAACTGCTAGCGGTCACGCGGCCTGCTCCGGCTGAACGCCCTGCCGCGCGCATAGAGCCGCGCCCGCCGCGTCCCGCGCCCCAAGCGCACGCTCCCGAAGAATCATCGGACACGACACAGCAAGCCGCGCCGCAGATTGAGCCTGCTCCTCAAACTGAAGCCGTCACAGCGACTTCGCCTCTGGCAGAGACAGCCTTGACGCACGCAGCCGAAGAGCAACCCGTAGCCGAAGAGCAGCCCGCAGCAGAAGAGCAGCCCGCCGCGCAGCCCGCAGGATTTGCCAACCCACTCGGCACGGCGCGTCGTTACAGCGGCGGGGCTGATGCAGAGCTTCCCGTCGCGGTCAGTGACGAAGAGAGGCCGCAGCACGTCGGCGCACGCCGCTTCGCGCGTCTGCTGGTCTCGGAGATCAAGCTTTACAACGAGCCGAAGGTCAATGAAGGACGCGCGGAGGGAAACCTCTACAACCGCCTGCGCGAAGACATAGACCGCTCACGCGCGATGTATGACAAGCGTTACGCCGCCTCGGTCGGCACGCGATACGACTATTTTCATCACGAGCTAGTCAACGCCCTTGCCGAAGGCGACGAGTCAAAGCTCGGCAACGGTTATCCCGGCTCAAGCGTCTCAGTGTAAAAGTCGGTGATAGGTGATAGGTGATAGGTGATAAGAGAAGAGGAGAATACAGGAGTCAGGAGTCAGGAAACAGAAGCAGAGGCGGCAACCCGCTTTTAATCTTTCGCTTTATTCTGGCTCCTGTATTCTGACTTCTGTCTCCTGTTTTTTCCTATCCCATCACCTATCACCTATCACTGTTTTCAGGAGCTTTCATGATCAATGTCCGCAAGCATCATCTGGTTTTAATCTTCGTCGGTGTCGCAGTCGTCATCGGCCTCGCCATCTCGCCTTTTTTGAGCGTGAGTTGCAGCACGCGCCGTTCGCCGCAGGGCGAAGCGCAGGCTCTGGCGCAGCTTCGCTCGATGACGCACGGCGGCGTGCTGCCTGCGGAATCAATCGTCCTCAAGCTCGAATCCGATTTCCCTGACACGAAGGTCGCGGGGCTGGCACGCATCCTTCGCGCGCGAATCAAGCTCGGCGCAGGCGACGCAGCCGGTGCAGCCGCCCTGCTCGATTCAAATGTCATCGGCAAGTACACCTCGCTCGGCGATTACGCTCTGCTCATGCGCGCACGCGCTCTCGAACAGGCCGGTCGCAGGACGGAAGCGCGAGCCGCGTACGAAAAACTCTTCGGGGATTATCCCTCTTCGATGCGCGCGCGCGAGGCCGCATTGCATAACGCGGAGATGGTTTCGCAGGACGGGCAACCGGCTGCCGCGCCCGTCCTCTTGAAAGATTTGAACGGTAAGAATGATGCTTCGGCGTTGCTGCTCACGGCGAAAGCTTACGAGCAGACGAATGATGCGACGCGCTCTCTGGCGAATTATCGCAGGCTCTATTTCTACGCTCCCGCTTCAATCGAAAGCACTGAAGCGCAGGCTGCGATTACGCGGCTCAATTCCACGCTCGCGCCCGCCACTGACGAAGAGGCTTCGACGCGCGCCGAAAAACTCTACGAGGGCAAACGTTACAAGGAGGCAGCGGATGCTTACGCGGATGCGTTCGCGCGTTTCCCGCAAACAACCGGCGCGCAATCGCAACTCAGGCGCGGCATCGCGCTCGCAAGTCTGAAACGCACAGCCGATGCTGTCGCGGCTCTCAATCTCATTCCGACCTCGGCGGGCGAGACGCGCGCAGAAGCTTTCTATTACATCGCTCAGGCTTACGCGCAAAGTAAGCAATGGGAGATGGCGCGCCAGACGATTGAAGAGATGCGGCGCGCTTTCGCAGGCAGCCCGTTTACCGTTCGCGCGATGGTCAAAGCGGGCGAGCTTGCGCGGGATGCGAAGAACACGGCAGACGAATCCAGCTTCTTCCGCGCGGCCATCAACTCTTATCCGAATGCGGTCGAAGTCGCGCAGGCGCAGTTCGAGATAGCTTGGCTCGCGCATGAAGCGAAAAATTTTCAGGAGTCTTCGCGCCAACTGACGGAGCATCTCGCGCTCTATGCGGACAGGAACACGGACAATCGCGGGCGCGCAGGCTACTGGGCTGCGCGCGATTCCGAACGCGCAGGGAAACTTGCCGAAGCACGCGCGCTGTATCAGGCGATGCAGGCGCGTTATGAGTCCAACTGGTACGGCTATCTGGCACAGCAGCGGCTCGACACGATGACGCGAAACCGCACCGCGCCGCAACAGGAGTTCGCAGCCGACTCGATGGTCGGACGCGCCGTCGCTAATCTGAAAACAGTCTCGGTCGCGGACGAGACCGCAGGCGCGAACGAGCAGGAGCGAATCACGAAAGCGGATCAGTTGACCAATATCGGGCTTGAGGATTGGGCAATAGACGAGCTTGAGTCCGCCTCGCAGAGCGCGAGCGACAGCCCGCGCGTCAACCTCGCGCTCGCGCAGATTTACCGCTCGCGTGATGACAACGTGCGCGCTCTGAACACTCTGAAAAAGAGTTTCCCGGATTACTCGCAGATGAAGCCGGAAGAGTTGACGCGCGAGCAGTGGGACGTGTTCTACCCGCTCGCCTACTGGGACATCATCGTGCAGGAATCGCGCGCACGCTCGCTCGACCCGCATCAGGTCGCGGGATTGATTCGTCAGGAATCGGTCTTTAATCCGCGCGCATTTTCCCCCGCTAACGCATACGGCTTGATGCAGCTACTCGTCCCGACGGGCAAGCTGACGGCGCAGAAGTACGGCGTCCAGCGCGACGTGACGGTTGAGTCGCTCTACGAGCCGCGTCTCAACATACAGCTCGGCACGGCTTATCTGAAAGATCAGATGGACAAGTACGGGCGCATCGAATACGTCGCCGCCGCTTACAACGCGGGGCCGGGACGCCTCGTGCAGTGGCGCGCGTCGCTGCCGCTTGAGATGGACGAATGGGCCGAAGCGATTCCCTTCAAAGAAACGCGCGGCTACGTGCAGGGAGTCGTGCGGAACACGCTGCAATACAAACGGCTCTATGACGACAACGGAAAGTTTCGCGCCGAAGTCGGCACGCGCGCCGTGCGTCCGCTGACCGATGCCGCGCAATCGAACGGAGATTCGACCGTGCGTCCGCGCAAGGTCGGAGGCAATGAAGAAGAATGAACACCCTTGTTAGTAATGTGCGAATGCAGACAAAAGCGTTTCACGCAAAGGCGCACAGACGCACAGCAGAAGCACGCCAAGAGCGCCCGTCTATCAAGGCTTTGCGTTCTTCCTTTGCGTCTTTGCGCCTTTGCGTGAAATCTTCTTCGCTTCTCGCATTAATCATTGCGCTTTCGATGTCATCATTCCACGCGCAGAGCGTACCCGCGCAGAAACGAAAGAAGCCTGTCGCCGCTTCAAACGTTTCCGCTAAATCCGTCAACGTTCGCACGGAGCCGAATGCAACCGTCTGGCTTGACGAGGTTAGGCGCGGCGTGACGGATGCGTCTGGAAAGCTTGCTATCAAGAATGTCACGGCGGGGCGGCACACGTTGCGCGTGCGCGCGAGCGGATTTAAAGAGACGAGCATGACGCTCACATCCGTGCAGCGCGCGGATGTGGCTGTGCGTTTGTTGCGGACGACGGATGAGGCGGAGCTGTTGTTTCAGCAGGCCGAAGCCATGCGCGAGCAGGCGAAGGATGAGGCCGAACGCAAGGAGGCTGCGGAACTTTATCGCTCTGCGATAAAGCTTCGTCCAAATTTTGCCGCGGCACATCTGGGACTGGCGCGCTCCCTGCTTGAGCTGCATGATTACAACACCGCGCTCGAAGAGATAGATGCTGCGCGCGAGGCGCGTCCGGTTTACCCGGAAGCTTCTGTGGTCGAAGGGCGAGCACTGCGTATGGCTGCTGATACTGCCGCCGCTATGGAAGCCTTCAAGCGCGCCATCGGCGAAGCCAGAGGCTTTGAGCCGGAAGCTCACACGGGACTGGCTCTGGTCTACGAAGACAAGGGGCGGTATGAAGAGGCCGCCGCGGAATTTCGCACGGCCATCGCGCAGCTTTCAGATACAGAGCCTATCCTTTATGAACTGCTCGGCGCGAATTACGAAAAGCAGGAGAAGTACAAAGAGGCTGTCGCGGCTTACGAGAAATATCTTGAGCTTGCGCCGGATGGCAGCCTCGCAACGGCTATTCGCTCTGTGTTGGAGCAGTTGCGCAAGCAGGCCGAGGGCGATACAGGCTTGCCGTATTGACGCTCCGAATTTGAGAGGCATCGTGTTTCTCAAAAAGATTGCCGACACGCCCCGCCGAAATTCCTGATGAAACTTTCGACTAATAGCTCTGTGCCACGGCTCTTCGCGCCCGTGCTGTTTCTATTCCTGCTTTCGGGAATCTCTTCATACGGCAGAGCGCAGGCGCAAAGAGACCCGGCCCCGATTCCCTATCATCCTCCGAAAAGTAATCGCGTCATAAAAATTCCTTTTGAGCTTTCCGGCGGCGGCCACATTTTCCTGCGCGTGCGTGTCAACGACTCCGGGCCGCTCTGGTTCGGACTTGACAGCGGCGCGGAGAGCACGCTCATTCGTAAGGAACAGGCTGCGGCATTGAAGCTTACACTTGAGGGAGAAACGCAGGCCGCCGGAGGAGGTGAAGGAACAGTCGAGTTCTCTACGGCACGTAAGGTTACTTTCGAGTTGCCCGGTCTGACTCTCATTTTGCCTGAAGTCGGCGTAGTGCCGCTACAGTTTCCCGCGCCCGTCGCAGGCGAAAGCGTAGGCGGAATTCTGGGCTATGATTTTATCAGCCGGTTCGTCATGGAAATTGATTACGCGGCGCAGGTCATCAATTTGCATGAGCCTGCGAAATATAATTATCGCGGTCGCGGCGAAATCATTCCGGTGAAGATGTTGGACAATAACCCGTATGTTCAGATGAGAGTCAAGCTACCGGGCATGGCTCCTTTCAAAGCTATGTTCGTGTTTGATGGCGGGGCAGACACGGACGTTTTTTTCTTCAGCCCGTTCGTCAAAAAGCGTAAGCTCCTGAGTTCCAGACAGGAGATTACGGAAGCCGACGCGTCCGGCATCGGGGGCGTGAGCAAAATACGAATCGGCCACGCGACGAAGATACAACTCGGTCGAGCCGTCATCGCCAATCCGGTCGTGCATTTCTCTCAAGCGATACGCGGCGATGATGCGAGCAATATCGGGGCGGGCTTCATCGGAGGCAAACTCCTGCGCCGGTTCAAAACCGTCATCTTCGACCAGCAGCGACACCGCATAATTTTGGAGCAGTAAGTGTCGCCACAAAACTCAAGCTTAAGACGCTAAGAGCGATTGAAGCGTTTTGATTGACAGTCAAGCGTATCGAGCGATAGAGTATGCGCCCTCGCGCGGTCTTAGAGTTATTTTTCAAATTTTAATCCAGAGAGGAAATCGGCATGCACTCAGAGCGTCAGATATTACGAAACACAAAGCTCAAATATAAAGAGGAGTTGGCTTCACTAAAAAGCTATATGCACGAGTTCTCAAACAAGTGCGATGAATGCAGCACGGCTCACGAACATGCTCATGACGCACACATGAAGGTAGAGAATGACATACAATTTTACGAGAGCCGGATCAAAGCCATCAACGCCAGAATCAAAGCCTTGCACGCCAAGAAAGCCGGTTGAGCTTGCCTCTCGCGTTTCGACCGGCGCGGGCTGAGGCTTGCCATTTGTGAAAGAATAGTTTGAGCAGGGATAAAGGCTCAGGCCAACTGAGCCACCCTGTCGCGCAAGCCGTTCAATTCATCCAGATGCGCGAGGTCATGCTCTCGCATCATCTCAAGCAAACGGCTCAAGGTAATCGCGCCGGTATTTTCAAACATGCCCCGTCGCTCAAGCTGCGCGGAAGAAAGCTCTTTGACCGCGAGCACATTGCTACGCCGCGCATCTGTAAAAGCATCCAGCGCGGCAGCGAGTTCCTGCTCATTGTAACGACGCTCTGCGGCCAGCTCCGCTCCGTTCAGGTCTGGCAGGAACGGCTCATCCTCTCTCAAAATCCTCTTGATGCGCGCCGCGTAGCCGTCCACTTCGATGTCGCGCAGGTGACAGATATTCTCGACGACTGAGAACACATCCTCGGCGGGCTTTCGTCGCGTCTCGCTCTCGACGAATCCTTCCGCGAGTTGGCGTATACGCAGAGGCGTCTCCGCGAGAAATTTTGTGAGTTCTTCAAGTTCGTTTCGGGTCATACGATTCTCACATCAAAGCTTTCACAGCTTGGCTCTTATTCCCACTTCTTCAATTTTTGAAAACGCTTCCTGACCATCTCGCGTTTGAGCGGCGAGAGGCGATTGATAAAGAGCGTGCCGTCACAGTGATCCGTCTCGTGTTGAAAGCAGCGCGCGGCAAGCCCCGTCGCTTCTCTCTCGAAAATATTTCCTTCCGCATCCTGTGCGCGCAGGCGTGCGCGTGCGGCGCGCTTGAGCGGCGACGCGACCTTGCCGACCGAGAGACAGCCTTCGTCGCCCGACTGCTCGCCGTCCGTTTCGATAATCTCAGGGTTGGCCGCGACCAGCTTGATGCCGTCACAGTCCATCACGAACAGTCTCAGCGACAGCCCGACCTGCGGCGCGGCGAGGCCGACACCCTCCGCCTCGTACATCGTCTCGAACATATCCGCGACGAGTTTCTTTAACCCGTCATCGAAAGCTTCGACCGGCTCGCCGACTTCCGCCAGCACTTTTGCCGGGTACTCTGTAATTTTCAGCACCGTCATTTCTTCAAAAACCCTGCGCGGCTATCGCACACGCCCGCCGCGCTTCCAACTCCCTTTCAGGTTGATGCGCTTCTCTTCCCTGTAGAGGCACGACCAGCAGATGTAATGGACGCGATTGTCCGCGCCGATAGACTTGATGACGTGACGGCTATCCTGCTCGCACCGCTCGCACCTGACGGGCGCGTTCTCTAAAGTTTCCGGCATCTCTTCACCTCAATCCTTCACAGCTGTTTGCATATCTATGAGCCGCCCGCAGAGCGCAGGCAACTCCGGCCCGCAAAGATGAACAAGTCATCAGCAAAGGCGCGGCGAGCCATTTTTGGTGAGCTAAGCCCATAGCCGCGCTTGCAAGCCGGAGATGTCTGCGCTCTGCGGAAGACGTGCATTCAAAGCAAGAGCATATGTTGCGCTTCAAACGTAGCGCAAGTGCGGGGGAGGAGCAAGGGCGGTTCTTTGTACTTTGTGCTTTATTCTTTGATTGTCTGGCTTATCTTGAATTATGTCATTCAAGCTTGAGACGCGTGCAAAGACCAAAGCACAAAGTACAAAGCACGCTTTAGCTTCTTACTTTTTACTTATCAAAAGCCTGACCGTCGAGCCGTGAAAATATTGTGTCTCTTCGACCGTATAATATTTGCTGACGAATCCTTCGAGAATCTCGCAATGGTAATTGAGGTCAGCGAAGCCGCAATCTCCATCGGTGACGAGCCAGATTTGCTCATGGCTGCCGGGCGTGCGCTCAAGCGCGGCAGGGATTTCCCGCTCATCTCTCAAGACGTAATCATGAAAGTCGAACCTCTCAAACGTGTTCTCTCTGGGCAAAGGCACGAGCGCATTCTTTCCGCCATAATATCTTTCAAGCGGCAGGGCGGCTCCCGCGTGAAAGACCAGAATCGTTTGCTCCGGCTTTTCCACTGACATCAGATAGGCCGCGACCTTCCGCCAGTCGCCCGACTTCGCCAGCGGCGTGTAATGAAAATAAAGCGCGGTCGTAGAAAAGAGCAGCGCGACCAGCGTCCAACTCAGAACAGCTTTTCTTTTATCCGCGAGCGCGACGATTGAGAGCGCGGCGAAGTTGACCGGAAGAAAAAGTACGGTCGTGTGGCGTACCTGCAAAAGTATCTCGCCGGACAATCGCGCGGTCAAAAGAAAGAAGAGCGTGATGACCATCGTCATCGTCCAGAGAGCGATAGCTTCAGGCGACAGGCGGCGACGATTCCTGTAAATCAGAAAGAGCGCGGCCACATAACAGAATCGCAAGAGCCAGCTACGCACCACGAGCGAGGCGTCCCATCCGGGCGGAAACAGGTAATCCTTCATACGCCACGTGACGAACTTAAAGCCCTCGAACCATGACTCGCGGTTCTGTATCGGGCTGGTGTGCGCAGACATCTGGTAGCGTATGAAGGGCAGCATCGGCGCAAAAAAGAGTCCGGCCAACAGCATCCCGATTGTGTATTCAAGCAGCGGACGCCAACGCCTGAGCACAACCAGAGCGCACGCATTGGCCGCGAGCAGAAAGCCTATGTAGTACTGCGTATAGAGCGCAGCCGTCGCCAGCAGGACATAACAGACCTGTGCGCGTCGGTTCGGAGTTTCCGACAGGTAGCCGTCATAAAACGTGAGCAGGAGCAGTGAGGATAAGAGCAGCGTCAGCGCGTAGAGGCGTATGTCCACGGCGACGGCGATGGTCAGCGGATTGAAGGCGACTATGCAAACAACCCATGCCGGATGCACGTCTTTCAAAAATCTACGCGCCAATCCGGCGACGACCTTTATCGAGAGCGCGACGCACGCGACGGAAAACAGGCGCGCGAAAAAGATAGAGCCACCGATTTTTCGCCACAGGCTGAGCAGCAGGAAATAGAGCGGGGCTTGCAGCTCGAAGTTCAGCGATTGGCGCAGAGCATAGCCGAAGCCCCTTTCCGTCGTCTGCAAAGAGAAGGCTTCGTCAACCCAGATGTTGAGCTTGAAGGCTAAGAAAATCGTGAGCGCGAGATGCAGCGTAATCAGGAGCGGGATGAACAGCCTTTGACGGAAATCGAGCGGCGATGTGACCTCCGCTTTGACTTTATCATGTTGCCGCAAAGATTCTGTTTCCGTCTCTGCCATCTACGCTGTTGCCGCGCCGCCGGATTATTTGAGTTGGAACAGGTAAGCCTCGTCACACTCTGCGACGAGAGGAAAGCTGCCGCGCAGTTCTTCCTCAAAGCCCTGCTTCATTTTAATCGCGCCCTTCTCCGCTACGAAGTATCGCGCGCCTCGCTCCGTCAATCTCTTCAAGGCCGCGACCGATTGCTGCTCGACGCAGATATTAAACCCTTTTCGATTCAGCCAGTAGAACATATACGAAGAGTTGTAAGCGACCGGATAGCCTGTCGGGTCTGAGCACGCGCCGCCCGAAGCAAGGATCAAAACATTTTCGGGAATCACCGGCGCGAACCTTTGCGCGCAGGCGTAGAAACTGCCCTCCGCATCTCGCGCCTCGAACTCCGCTTTGATTTCTCTGAGCTGGTAAAGAAAAGTCGCAGCCGTGCCCGCTATCGCAAAGTAGATAAGCAGAGTATTGAGCATCGCATACCTGCTCCCAATATCGCGCACATCTTCTCCGGGCTTGCGATTGAGAAAGAGCAGCATCACGAGTAACGCCGTGAGCGCAAAGAGAATGGCAAGCTCGACTAGCAGCCTTGAGTGAAAACCCGCCACGTGCAGAGAGCCTGCGAGACCAAGCATGACTGTCAACACGCCGGAAGCGAGGAGCAGAACGCGCAGCAGCCTGCGTTCATATTTGAGATGCGTGATGACATCAACGCCTGCTCCGATGAGGAGCGCGACCGGCGGGGCGGAAACGACGTGATAGTAGACAGCCCAACTGTCGCTCGTCGTGCGCGCCGCGATCAGATAGTAAATGCCGATGGCAACGAGCCAGTAGAGTCCCGGCTTAATCGCCTTCTCGGATTTGCCGAGCAAGACCGCCAGCGCCACCAGAATCAAACCCGTCGGCATCCAGACATAAAAAACTTCCGAGTGCTCGATGCCTAAGATGAAAGAGGGATTGGTGAACAGGTCCCATCCGGCCCAGTGCGTTTCGTTCGAGACGCCGAGCGAGTTACCGTAAGTCAGCCACAGCCTATGCGCGTGCGTGTACCAGATGAACGACGGGACGAGCGCGCCCGCTCCGAACAGCCAGATGCGCGGCTGCCTGAGCGCGCTGAGACCCATCCGGCTCAAGACCAGCATGGCGAAAAACAGTCCGATGTGCGCGGCAGATGCTTTGGCTAAGATAGCCAGCGCGGTGGCAAAGAGCGCGAGGCCGTAATTCTTCCACGAATCGCCGTCAAGCCAGCGTATGAAAAAGTAGACCGCCAGAATATATGCGAGGAACATCAAGCCTTCCGGCTGAAGCGAGTTGGAGATGCCGATGACCAGCGGGCTGAGGACGAAGAAGAGGGTGGCGATGACAGCTCCCCTTTCAGAGAGCAGGTAACGCGCCAGCTTGATAAAGAAGAACAATGCCAGCAGCGAAAATATAAAAGTAATAATCCGCCCGGTGGCTTCGCGTATGCCGAAGATTTTATAGCAGACCGCGATCAGCCACGGGTAGAGCGGAAACTCCATCTCCGCGTAACCCGGCCCGTCGCCGCGCCAATCAATGCGCGGGTAAAAAGGATTCATTCCCTCGCGCACATAATTTCTGGCGATGGTCGCCTCATCGCTCTCGCGCCACGAGGTCGTGTCCACAGGCCGCAGCACATTCGCCCCACGCAAGCCCGCGCCGAGGATGAAGAGGCACACAAAGACGAGCGTTACTTTCTTCAACTTCTATTGCTCCATCAGCGAGGGAAGGTTTCACGCAAAGGCGCAAAGACGCAAAGGAAAGACTCAATTGTTTTCTTTGCGTCTTTGCGCCTTTGCGTGAGAAATTTCTTTACCACGGATGCCACGCGCGCGGCCCGTACAGAATAAAGCAGACGACTACGACCCACAGGCCGACGTTAATCAGCGTCGGCATATCCGTCACCAGGAGTCGCGCGGGGTCTCCGCCTTCCATGCGCTTGTGAACCAGAAACAGGTAACGAAATATTCCGTACAACACGAACGGCACGGTCAACACGAGGCTGTGCGAATTAAAACGCGCGACCGTCTCGTCGGCCATCGTGTAGAGCGCGTAAGTGACGACCGCCGCGCCCGCGCTGATGGTCATCATCAGGTCTAGAAACTGTATCGAGTACCCGTCAAGACTCTGCCTGTGATTGTGCGCCTCGCCCTCAAGCAGATTAAGCTCGTGCCGCCGCTTGCCGAAGCTCATCAGCAAGGCCAGCATCAGCGTACACAAGACCAGCCACGGCGATGCAGTCACGCCGATCACGACCGCTCCCGCCACTGCGCGCAGCACAAAGCCCAACGCAATCGCCATCACATCCAGAATCACCACGCGCTTGAGGCCGAGCGAGTAAGCCACGTTGAGCAAAAGATAGACGACGAGCGTCAGCGCGAAGGCCGGGCGCAACAAGAGCGCGAGCAGAGCGGAGCCAAGCAGCAACACTCCCATCGCGCCGCGCGCCACATTCAAGCTAAACTTGCCCGCCGCCAGCGGACGAAAACGCTTGAGCGGATGCCTGCGATCAGCCTCGACATCGCACAGGTCGTTGAGCAGATACACGCCGCTCGACGCCATGCAAAAGATTGCGAACGCGCAGAGGCTCAAACGCACAGTCGTCCAGTGCATCAGCGAACGCGAAAAGATAAGGCCGCCGAAGAGCAGCGTATTCTTAACCCATTGCTGCGGGCGCAAACTCACAAGCAGCCCGCGCACCGCGCTCGTCATGCGAAAGCTCAAGGCCGGACTCTCTTCTGCAAGCTCTGTGCTCATTCTTTTAACCTCAAGGAAGAATTCACAGGGATGGACAGGATAAAGATTTCAGATTAATAATTTCAAATCTCAAATCTGCTATCTCAAATTCTTATCCTGTGCATCCTATCTATCCTTGTTTGAATCTTCTTCATCCTTCCGTGCCGACGCTGCGCATGCGCGTCACGCGAGGGATGCTAAAGTTGGGCTTGACCATCGGAATATCTGCCGACACATTGCGCGCGTACTCGCGTAGATTCAGCACTGTAAAATTCTCCGTCAACGAATCCAAGACCTCGCCGACTACTTCGAGCTTTTTCGCGCTCTGCATTCTCATGGCCGGGAAGAAGGAGAGCGCGCTCGTGTCGTCTGCTCCCAGAAAATCGAGCGGATGCAGGAGCAGCGACGGCTCCGTCTTCGTCAAGCGACAGAGTTTGATTGCCGTCTTGAAATATCGCACGGCCAGTTTCGGCGCGAAGACGCTCAGATAAAGCACGTAGCTCGCGTGAATCGGAACTTTGAAAAGCGGCATCGTCGTCACCGGAATTTCCAGCAGACTCTTCTCATCCATACGCCAGCGATACGGCTTGACCGGACGAAAACCCTCGCTCATCTTCCCGAAAAGCTCTTTGCGCTCCTGCTTCTCCTCCTCCGTGAGCTTCGCCGTCATAAAATAATATGAGCGCGCGAGCGGCCCCAGATAAGTCGGAAAGGTTGAAGCGTCGTACTCGTAACCGCGTCTCAGCAAGACTCTCAAAATCTCGTTCGAGAAGATAAAACCCGGCCCGCGAAACCCGACGGGCTTCTGCCCCGTCACGCGCTCAATCGCTTCTTCCGCTTCGGCTAATTCCGCTTCTATCTCTGTTTCGGGATAGAGATGCAGCCACGGCTCGTGATGAAAAGAATGGTTGCCTATCTCATGGCCTGCTGCGCTTATTTGAGCGAGAGCCTCGCGGTTCTTCTCAAGCGCGGCGTCCTGCCCGACGATGAAGAAAGTAATCTTTAGGCCGCGCTCCTGCAAAAATCTCAGAGCGCGCGGCACGATCACATCGAGATAGGAAGGGAACGTCTCCCAGCCTGCATCTCCATGCGTCTTCATATAAGACCACTGGTTATCAAGGTCCAGAGACAGGCTGGCAAATGGCTTCGTCTTCATATTTCTTCACGACCTGCGGCTTAACATCCGGCGAAACAAATCTACGCGGCAGGGATAAGAGACGCGCGGCGGATTTTTCCGCAAGCTGTACAGTCTCGTTGACATTCAAAGTCCCGTTCACGATGTGCGCAGAGTTGATAATGTGCAAGCCCTCGACGCTCGTTTCCATCGCGGGCAGCTTTTCAGAATAATTCAGAGTCGGAATCGGAAACACGTAACGCACGCGCGAGACGCGAAAAGAGACTACATCATCACGCTCGAATTGCGGGTACATGCGCGCAATCGCGTTCAGAAATTTCTCTTTAATCTCTTCATCCGAAAGCGCGAACATGGCGTCGTCCGGCGCGACATACTTCGGCAGGTAAACGAGCGCGTGGCCGCCGAACTGTTCTCTATCCACGAGGGCGGACATCTCTATCACTCCCGTGAAAGGGGCGAACGAGTCCGTGATGTTCGTCACGTAAAAATCTGCCAGCGGCTTTTTCAATAAAAGCGACGCGCAGATGATGCCCTGATAATCTACGCCGTTTAGTTTAGCGCGCTCTTCATCCGTCAGCTCCGCGCAAGTGAGCGCGGCCACAGCCCCCGGCACCGTCAACACAACCTGATCGAACGTCTCGCGCACGCCTCCTTCAAACTCAAGGCTCAACGCGCCGCTCTCTTCGGTCTCAACCTTCCTGACCTTATGATTGAGTCTGATTCGGACGCCCTTCTCTTCCAGCATTGCGCCGAAGCGCGCGAGGATGCGCGCGTAGCCGCCGGGCACGTAACCGAACATCTCTTTCTTGAGGCCGGTGCGCCGCGCCGCATACAATCGCGCGATGGTCGCCCAGATAAATGCCGCCGAAGCTTTTTTATAACTCTCCCCTAGTTTCGCACGCAGCAGCGGCAGCCAGATTTTCTCAAACGTCCGTCGCCCCGATAATTTCCCAAGCCATTCTGCGACCGGAATTTTTTCCAGCCGCTTCCAATCCTTCACACGCGAAGCGTAAAAGATTGTGCCGCCCAGACGGAATTTTCCAATCAAGCCGAGCGGGGGAAATTTCAGAAACTCCAGAGTGTTCGACATCGAAAGCAGTTGGCCGTCAGTGTAAAAACCCGTCCGCGTCTCGACCCAGCGGATATCTTTTTCGAGTCCCAATTCGTCCAGCAACGCGCGAAGAAAACCATCAGACAATAGCGTCACGTGATAATGCCTGTCCCACACGACATCGCCCAACTGCCACGCGCTCGCCAACCCGCCGAGCTGTTCAGCCGACTCGTACAACGTCACGCGCCTGCCGCTTTCCGCCAGACGCAGCGCGAGCGTCATGCCGAGCAGCCCGCCGCCGACAATCGCCCAACTTTCAGATTCAGTTTGAGAATGTTCACTCACAGCAATGATGGTCTTTGATCTTTGGTCTTTGATCGTTGCTTTTCATTGATTCCTCTGAAAATTCAGGGGGCAGCTAAACAAACACAGGCAAAGACCAAAGGACTAAGTCCAAAGACCAAAAGAACCAAGACCTAATTAATCATCAACTCTCTGACTTCTCTATCTCTAATCTCATAACTCAAACCGCACGCACCGCACTCTACTTCATCCAGCTCCGTCGGTTCGTCATCATTGAAACGCATCAGCATCTGCCCGCAGCGACAGACGCAGCCGACGGGACGCGCGGGATGGCCTACGGCGAGGTGGAAATCTGCTACGGATTTTGTCACGAGCGAACCCATGCCGATCATCGCAAAGCGTCCGATGGTGAGGTCGTTGCCGATGACACAACCCGCGCCGATGGTCGCGCCCTCGCGCACGAGCGTGGGCAGCGTGTGCTCGTCAGGCTCTGATGAACGCAGGCTTTTTAAATCAGGAGTGGTTGCGCGCGGGAAACGGTCGTTGGTAAAGATAGCGCCCGCGCTGATCATCACGCCGTCTTCAATCGTCACGGCGTTGCAGATGTAGACCATCGCGTTTATCTTGACCCGGTTGCCTATCCGCACGCCGTAAGCGATGTAAGTTTTTTCGCCGACGATGCATTCTTCACCGAGCGTCGTCGAGTGGCGTATGTGTACGCTGTCCCAGACGGACGTGCCGCTGCCAAGCTTGACGCCCTCTTCGATAATCGCTGTCGGATGGATGCGTACATCGCTCATACTATGTTGCTGGCTTCGATGACGGGACCCGCGCTATGGCCTCTCTCATAGCTCTCG
The DNA here is from genome assembly GCA_964246305.1 of uncultured Pyrinomonadaceae bacterium. Lineage (GTDB taxonomy): Bacteria > Acidobacteriota > Blastocatellia > Pyrinomonadales > Pyrinomonadaceae > JACMLC01. The sequence goes on along the minus strand of CAXTPS010000004.1, from coordinate 119,823 downwards.
CCGTTGACGGTCGTCCAGCGATTCTGACGCAACGCTGCATACGCGGCCTCGACTACCTCGACGGACGCGAGCGCGTCTGCCGCTGTAATCAAGAGCGATTCTTCGCCCGCAATCGCACGCGCGAAATTATTTATCTGATTACGAAAGGCTTCGACCTTGTTGTAGCCTTTGCCGAAGACGACCCAGTCGCGGCTCGAAGACTGGCGATATTTGGATTCTTTCCATCCGACCGAGATCGTGCCCTGCGAGCCGTAGATGTTGATAAAGCTGTCGAGTTCTTTGTTGATGCTCCACGAAAGGTCAATCGCGCCCATCACGCCGCCCGTGCTGCGCACGAAGATATGCACAGTCTCTTCGACCGCGAGTCCCTGACTGCGCTTGCCTTCGACGACCTGCACGTCCGCGAGCGGGCCTAAAAAATAGCGCATCAAATCAACCGAGTGCGTCCCGTTGTCTATGAGCACGCCGCCGCCGCTTATCGCCGGGTTCGAGTTCCAGCGCGAAGCCATGTCCACGCGCGAAGTAAAAGCGTTTTCAAACAGCACTATCTCGCCGAGGATTCCCGAAGTCACGATGCTCTTGGCGCGCACCACGTCCTCGACATAACGAAACTTCGTCGCCATCGTCAGCGTCACGCCATGCTCTCTGGCTTTATCGAGCATCAAACGCGCGCTTGCAGCGTCAATGCTCAGAGGCTTCTCACAAAGCACGTGGACTTTGCGTTCTAGAAAATGAATCGAGATTTCCGGATGCGTCACCGGAGGCGTACAGACAACGACCGCGTCCAGCTCAGGCTCAGCCAATGCCAGAGCCTGAAAGGAATCATAGCTGCGACAGCCCAAGCCTTCGGCCAGAGCACGCGCCGCATCCGCACGCACGTCCGCGACCGCCACCAGATGCGCCGTCTCGCAATCCTCAAAAGCCTGCGCGTAAGCCTGCGCGATGCTCCCCGCTCCGATGAGTCCGAACTTGAGTTTGTCTTTCATCTTTCCTCTCAAAATCAATTAACAGGGATAGACAGGATGAACAGGATAGAAAAAGCGGAATTAAGATTGAATTTCAGATTCAGGTTTTTCGCTTTGATTTGAGATTGGAGATTTCAAATTTGAGATTTCAAATTTTCTAATCTCGAATTTGAGGTTTCAAATCTCAAATCTTTCATCCTGCCTATCCTGTCCATCCTTGTTTAAATCGCCAACTGCTCTGCGGCTTCGCGTACTGCGTCCGCGATGTAGTTAACGTGCTCCTCTGTGTAGCGTTCGTTCCACGGCAGCACCAGCACGCCGTGCAACGCCTCGAACGTGCCGGGAAATTTTTCCGCGCTGTAATCAACCGTTTCGGGGCGAGCGAGATTGAACGGGTAATTGCTCTCGCCGAACGTGCGTTGTTTCTGGAAAACTTCGCACATGAAGGCAGGCTTCTGTATGTAACGCGGCGCGGACGCGATGCCCTGCTCTTTCAAGAGCCGCGCCATCCCCGGCGCACCGTCCGCGATTAAACGGTCGTCAACGCGTAAACAATATTTCCAGTAAGTGTGAAAGCTCTTTGCGCTGACATGCGGAGTCTCAATGCCGCGCACGCCCGACAGCTTTTTCGTCAGCTCATTCGCCGTGCGAACGCGGCTCTCGACTACTCCATCCAGCTTTTCAAGCTGTGCGACGGCGACCGCTCCCTGCAATTCGCACATGCGATAGTTGAGCGCGAGAAAGTAGTGATCCGGGTTAGCATCGCCGTAGCCCCAAGCCTTGTTGATGAAGAGGAACATGCGGCGAGCTAAAGCGTCGTCATTGGTCGTCACGATGCCGCCCTCGCCCGTCGTCATGTGCTTGCCCTGTTGCAGGCTGAAGCAGCCGACCGCGCCGATGCCGCCGACACGTTGCCCTTCATGCTCCGCCATAAATGCCTGCGCGCAGTCTTCAATCACGGGAATGTTGCGCGAGTTGGCAAGCTCCATAATCTCATCCATCTCACCTGGATTGCCGAAGAGATGCGTGACCATGATGGCGCGCGTGCGCTCGCTCAAGACGGCTTCGATTGAGCGAGCGGTCAGGTTGTAAGTTCGCGGGTCAACGTCTGCGAAGACAGGAATCGCGCCCTGATAAAGTATCGGCGCGAGCGCGCCCATGTCCGTGATTGCGGTCGTGACTATCTCGTCGCCCGGCGTCGGATTGATGGCGGCGACGGCTGTGTGGACTGCCGCAGAGCCTGACGCGCACGCATACGCATGTTTGACGCCAAGCTTGCGCGCGAATCTCTCTTCGAGCGTCTTGACGAAATTTCCTTTGGTGCTCGTCAGGGTTCCGCTCTCGATGACTTCCGAGAGCAATGCTAACTCTTCCGCGCCGAGAGTCCTGCCCGATGCATCCTGATCCGACGGCAGCTCTAAAAGCTTTTCGGGGTGCAATAATGTTTCTGTCATATTCTCTATTTCTGTGGTGTCGGGACGTGTGCCGGTGGATAACCGTGTTCGAGCGAAGCTTCGGCCAGAAGTTGCGCCGAAAGCTGCGCGCGTTGTGATGCGCCGCCGCGATGCATGACGCGCATCGTGAGCAGGCGTGAAAGAAGCCGTAAGTGTCCCGCGATGGTTCGCAGGATTTTCATCTTTGACCAGCCGAAGAGACGAACTTCGAGCGTCGCTGGAAATTCGACGATCTTCGCTCCGCTTAAATCAAGCCGTCCAAGCAGCTCCGCCACGCCGAGAAAGCCGCCCTCTCTCACTTTGAGATCAACGACCGCGCTCCGGCGATAAGTGCGAAAACAGCTCGTGTAGGTGTAAAGCTTTTGCCTTAAGACCTGCCGGTAAAGGAACGATGAAGCCTTCGAGAGCGAGAGCCGCCACGACGGAACGTTGCGAACCGCGCCCTGCGGATGATAAGGCGAGGCAGTGACCATATCCACTCCATCCGTCAGGAGCGGAATCATGTTGTGCAATTCGTGCGGGTCGTATGTGCAATCGCAATCAATCGAACAAACTATCTCAGTCTCCGCGTGACGAAGTCCCGTCAGGATCGCGGCGGCGACTCCGCGATTGCGGTCGTGCTTCAGAAACTTGCTGTTAGGCTTGGCTCCGAACAGTTCGTGCAGCGAGTTCCATGTCTTATCCGTGCTGCAATCGTCCACGAAAATAAAGCGCAGGTCGTAATCTTTTTCGAGCGTGTCTTCGACGCTCTTCAAAGTATTGGAGAGATAATGCAGAGCCAGCTCTTCGTTAAAGCACGGGACGATGATGCTGACGGGCGTGCGCCCGTTCGAGGAAGTGATTTCAGGAGCCTTCGACTGCGGCGCGATGGTTGATGAAACTGATGCTATCTCAACTTGTGCGGCTTGCGCTGTCTCAAGGCGCGCGGCCTGCGCTTGAGCCGCCGCTGCGATATTTGCTAGAGCATGGCTTTCATCAAGCGCAGTGCTGATGCCTAGATACTCCGCGCCGCCGACAAACTTGTACTTGCTGAAATATTCCCGAAGCACCCATTCCATCTTGTCCAGCTTGCGGTAATGGCGCAGGCGCGTGAGCGGCGAGGCGGCGCTGATGCGCGGCTGCTCAGGGTCTAGCTCCCAGACGTGAAAGTACATCACGAACGGCGCATCGTAAGCCGTGTGCCAGTGGTCTACGGCGTGCCTGAGAAGCGTGTGCGGAATCTGGCGGAAATAATTCCCGCCCGCAATCGGAACCATGTATCTGCCGAGCTTGAAGGTCGAGACGGGAAACTCCCAGATATTTTTCTCGCCGGAGTTGTGCTGATGTGCAAAGCGCAGGTGCGGCTCCTGCTGCGTCGAGCGCACGTCCGGCATAAAGCTTGAATCGTATGCATAACCCTCTTCGGCCAGCACGTCGAGCGCCCATGTATCCGAGGTCGCGGACAGGCGATGCGCCGCGCGATAACCTATCACTCTCGTTCCGCTCGCACGCTCAAGAGCCACACGCGCTCGCTGCAAGTCTTCACGAAATTCGGTCGGCGTCATCTGCCGTATAGTTCGATGGTAATAACCGCGAGACGCGATCTCGTGCCCGCGCCGCGTGACTTCTCTGACGATCTCAGGATTCTGATCCGCGATCCATCCGAGCACGCAGAAGGTCGCCTTGATATCATAGCGGTCGAGCAGGTCAAGAGCCTTGATCGTGTTCTGTTCAAAGCGAGTCTCAAAGCGATACCACTGCCCGCGCTGGATGATTCGATTGAAAGCCCCAACGTGGAAATAGTCTTCCAACAACACCGTCAACAGGTGCCGCTTGGAAGTTTGGATGTTAGTAGTCTCGCTCATCTCAAACACTCACGGCCAGTCCGGCGCGTGCCGCACGGACATTTAACAACTCCGCGATAATCTCCGCAATGCGCTCTCCACTGTCCCCTTTGCCAAAAGGATTTTCGATACGCAACACATCATTAGCCCAGCTATCGTCTGCGTGCGCTTCTTCGAGCATACGCGCCAGAGCCAACGGCTGCCCGCCGACCAGACGCGCCACGCCGGATTCCAGAGCTTCAGGCCGCTCCGTGTTCTCCCTTAACACGAGCAGCGGCTTTCCGAGCGTCGGAGCCTCTTCCTGCACGCCTCCCGAATCGGAGATGATGAGCCATGCTTCGGAAAGCAGGGCGATAAAATCTTCGTAGCCGAGCGGCTCGATCAGATGTATGCGCAAGTGATTGTTGAGCGCGTTACGTGCCGCGCTGACGACCGCAGGGTTCGGATGCACCGGGAAGATGAGCGCGACATCCTCGTGCGACTCGACGAAGCGGCGCAGCGTCAGCAGATTTTCCGTCATCAGCTCGCCAAAGCTTTCGCGGCGATGCGTCGTCAACACAACGCGCTTCAATCCACGCGTCGCTTGAATCAAATCTTCAATCGCGGGATTCTTCGTTGAAGCTCCTTTGATAATCTCCTTGAGCGAATCAACCACCGGATTGCCCGTCACGAAAATATTTTTCTGCTCGACGCCTTCCGCGAGCAGCGTCATGCGATTGCGCGTTGTCGCCGCGAAGTGATAAGTCGCGAGCCGCGTGATCATGCGGCGGTTCATCTCTTCCGGGTAAGGGCTGCGCGGATTGCCAGAACGCAAACCGGCCTCGACGTGCCCGACCGCTATCTTGCGATGAAATCCGGCGAGCGCGCCCGCCAGCGCAGTGGTCGTGTCACCCTGCACCAGAATCAACTCGGGCTGCTCCTCTTCCAGTATCGCGTCCATCGCTTCAAGCACACGCGCGCAAACCTGATTCGGCGTCTGATCCGGCGACATCACATGCAGGTCGCGGTCAATGCGTATTCCCAAAAGTTTGATGAAAGGATAGAGCAAGTCCGTGTGCTGGCCTGAGGCGACGTTGATGGTTTGAAAAGATTCTGTGTGAGCTTCCAGACGGTGTATGACAGGAGCGAGCTTGATCGCTTCCGGGCGCGTGCCAAAGAGTGTGAGCACTTTTCTGCGGGGCGCGGCGGAGGGTCGCCGTGCTTTAAACAGTCTCAGCCAGTTGAGCCGGGATATTGTCGCTGTGCTGGTACTCATGATTGGGGCGCTTTTGCCGGAGAGGTCTTCCCGGTCAACACGTTTCGGGACTTGTGGAGTCTGGACTTTAGAGCTGGACGACCACTCTCTGACAATACAGAAAGAGGATTAAAGCCGCACGATTTCCGCTAATCGTGTGAATTCTTCCCGTCGCCGGGATTAATCTAAAACAGTCTGCGGAAATGGTTTATTCGAGTTTAAGAGATCGGAATTTCAGGACGCCTCAGCCGCCACCGCCCGCAGGCTCGTAAAGCGACTGACAGCAAAGAGTTGGACTGCCAGCCCAACTTAACAATATTAGGATAAACGGGTGCGGTTTGACAACTGTTTTAATCATTGTTGTATTCCGGCTCAGGCAAGTGAGGCGAGCGGACAACTCTTTCGCGTCAACAGCTTGGTTCCCTCTCTGCGTCCCTCGGGGTCAGTTTTTTTCACGCAAAGGACGCAGAGAGGCTTTCGCAAAGGGCGCAAAGAAATAAACGGAGCAATGCTTTCAGCCGTCTGCTAGATTTTAGGCGCTTAAAGCTTAACCTTCCGCCGGGCCTGCACAGCCCGGCCCGTGAAGCGCGGGAATCTTGCTGGTGATGGTTGGATAATTCTCAGCCTCTGCGTTGAGCGCGAGCCATTCCGCATAATCCTCAGGCAGGGTCGTGTCCGCAAAAATCGCTTCGACCGGACATTCGGGCACGCAGGCATCGCAATCAATGCAGGTGTCGGGGTTGATATAGAGACGATCCGGCAACTCATGAAAAGCTTCTACGGGACAGACTGCGGCGCAATCCGTGTACTTGCAATCAACGCACATTTCTACTACGACATACGTCATCTTCCAGCTCTCCTTATCGGCGGCGATATGATTTCAAATCTTGACCATCAAATAATTAACACGGCCTGCGTGCGCGCTGCAATCTTTAAAGCGCAGAGGAGCGAAGCTATTGCTAGCTTCGCTCTCAAAAAAAAGCCGGTTCAGCGCACGGCAGCTCCCGACAAGCCACACGCGCGCCGAAACCGGCAGGGCAATTACGATGAAGACCTTTCCCCCAAAAGAGCTTCAACGCAATTGGGGCGAGGCAAATAATACTCGCCTGACTTTAAATAATCGGTTCGAGGGCGGCCTAAGCCAAAAGGCATCGGGTCGCCCTCGAACCTTCGAGGCCGTAACGCCGCTTCCCGACTAAGAGACGCCACGACAGCTCGATTTCTAATTACCCGCAGAGATTCTCAATCATTGCCGTTTATCACACGACGCGTCAGGTTCTCAGCCTGCGCCTCCTGAAATTCCCCGTGAGCCTTTTCAATCTCCCTGAGATTTCCCACCCGTGCTACCAACACTTTGAAATATAGCGAACATGAGTTGAGAAAAACTTGAGCCGCCGAAAAAAAATTAAAATTTTGATTTTATGAGGAAATCCGTACTTTTTTATGGTTTGTGGATCGAGGTCAGAACCGCCTGCGGTGGCGGGCAGGTGTTCGGATTGCGGATTGTAGATTGCGGAATGCGGATTTACGGATTAAAAGACAGCTTGATTCTTAAATCCGAAATCCGCATTCCGCATTCCGCAATTTTATTGAGGTGCTAGATTGCTCATCACAGCCAGCGCGTGCGCCAGCTCGGCTCTCGTCAACGCAGCCTGCGGGTTAAAGAGCGCGCCGTTCTGCGCCAGCAAGCCGTGCGAGATCGCCACCGAAACATAACCGCGCGACGAAGACGGAATCGAGGCGGCATCCAGAATCGTCAGCGGCGCGGCATTACTGACCTCCGCGCTGAGACCAGCGGCGCGCACCAGCACGATTGCAGCCGTCAAGCGATTCACGCGTTCAAAGGGACGGAAGCTCCCGCCCGCCGTCGCATCTGTGAAGAACGCCCCGCTCGGTGCATTCTGCACGGTCTCGACAAAAATTCTGGTCATCCCATCGCGCACATCCGTGTAGCCCGGTTGCGCGGACAGGTATTGCGGCGCACGCCCGATGTACACGAGAGCGGCGGCGAGGTCTGCGCGCGAGACTGCGAATCCCGGACGGAAATTTCTGCCGTAAGACGACATCGAGAACGTTCGCATGGCAGAGTAAATGTCCGCCCGCGTCGCACTCGTGAGACCACCCACATCCGAGAGCGGAGCATACACGACACGCGTCGTCTCCATCGCGCCGAACACAGATTGAAGCGTGCCCGCCACTCCAAACGTATTGGCGATGCGCGCCTGATAGATTCCCTCCGCCGGAAGCTTGAGCGCGACACGCTCGCGCTTGCCGCTCAATCCCGGTAAGTTGATAGCATTAGATTCTCCCTGCTTGACGCCGTTCGAGTTATAAACGGCGAGGGACAGATCGTTAAGACTCGTCATCGGCCCCCACGCGACAGCGGTGGAAGCGACCAGCGTGTTCTGAGGCACGTTGAATGTCGTCGTGTATGTGCCGCCCGGCTGAACCACTCCGTTGAAAGTCTGGTACTGGTCTGTGACGAATTGCACCTGCCCGTGATCGAGCGTCGCGCGCCACATGCCCATACGCCGCTGCGGAAAAGCTGACTCAAGCACCGCCGCATGTGCGTTCAGCATCCCTGCTCCGACCTCATGCGCGTAACTGTTTGGAAGCGGAGTCGCCGTGCGCTGCAAGATGTCCCGGACTTGTGCGGGCGTCAGTTGCGGGTTGGCTTCGAGCATCAGCGCGATGGTTCCGACCACCTGCGGCGCGGAAAAGCTAGTCCCGCTCGCGGTCGTGTAAAAAGGAATCTCTCCCGGCGTCAATCTCTGCGCGTCCGTCTCGGATTGATTGCCGAGCACGCCGTCCACGCTCGTAATCAGCGCGCCGCGCAGCGAAACGATGCTCACGCCCGGCGCGACCAGCGTCGGACGAAACAGCGAGCTGCCGAACGCCCCGCGCGAAGAGAAAGCAGCGACACGACCACTCTCATCCGTCGCGCCAACGCTGATGACCCACGGCGCGACCGCGTAAGGATTGAGCGAGTTAAGCCCTGAGCCTGTGTTGCCCGCGGAGAAGACGACGTTGATGCCGCCCTCGGTCAGCATCTTCGTGGCGACGTTGACCGGATCGTTGTAATCGAAAGCAGTGTTGGCGGAAAAGCTGCAATTGACGACGCGCACATTCAGCCCCGCGCCGTTTGCAAGCAGGTAATCGAAACCCGACAGGACGAAAGAGAGATTAATGTCGCCCGCGCTGAGTCCCACGATGCGCGCCCCCGGAGCGATGCCGCTGTACTTGCCGCCAGAGCGCGTGCCGTTTCCTGCTATCAAGCCCGCCACGAAAGTTCCGTGACCGTAAACCTGATCCGTGTTCGGCAAGCCCTCTACGCTCGTCGGATTGCTAAAGCCCGCGCCCGCGCTCTGCGTGTCAAGCAGCTTGACGTTCCTGACCACGCGGCCTGAAAGGTCTGCATGCGTGCCGTCCACTCCAGTATCGAGCACTGCGACCGTCACGTTGCGACCCGATACAGGCATGCCATTATTTCTGACGGTCAAATCTCTGTCACGCGGAACACGCGACGCGCCGTTGATAGCAAGCCTCGTATCCAGATTTAGTTGAAGCGTGCGGTTGCCGTAGATTGAACGCACGGATGAGAGACGCGAGATAGCGACTATCTGCTCCGGCCTCGCGGAGATGCAGATCATCGGCAGCACGCGATAGCGTGTGCCCGCCAGCACTCCGATTGATTGCAGCTCTGCGATATCCGCATCCGTCGGCTGGTGATGATAAACGATCACGGCATTGATGCTGCTGTCATCCGCCGCATTGTTAAGACGCGCAGCAAGCTGCGGATCAACGCTCTGCAACCCTGTCTGCGCGCCGGTCGTGCCCATCATACCGTCCGCGCCTGTCATCGTAATTCCATCCGCGCCCGTCATCGTAATGCCGTCCGCGCCCGTCATCGTGATTCCATCCGCGCCTGTCATCGTGATGCCGTTCGGCGAAACAGTATAAGTAGTCCCATCAGAGCGCGTCGCAACCAAGCCGTCCGCGCCTGTCATCGTGATTCCGTCTGCCCCGGTCATCGTGATGCCATCCGCGCCCGTCATCGTGATGCCGTCCGCGCCCATTCGCGTGACGCCGTCCGCGCCCGTCATCGTGATGCCATCCGCGCCCGTCATCGTGATGCCGTCCGGTTGCCGTAGGACGACCGAGTCTGCTTGATAGCGCGTCCCGTCCGCGCCCGTCATCGTGATGCCATCTGCGCCCGTCATCGTGATACCGTCCGCGCCCGTCATCGTGATGCCGTTGGCTCTGACCGCGCTGACGCCGTTGGGGCCTGTGTAAGTCGCGCCGTCGGCTCCGGTCATCGTGATGCCGTCCGCGCCCGTCATCGTGATGCCGTTGGGTGTGAAGGAGAGCAACCCGTCTGCGCCCGTCATCGTGATGCCGTTTGTGCCTATGTAGTTGATGCCGTCCGCGCCCGTCATCGTGATGCCGTTCGCGCCCGTGATCGTCACTCCCGCGATGACCGGGCCTGCGCCGAGCACGCAGACTAAAAGCAGCGCGATAAATCGCTTCGACCTCTGGCAGATTTCGTTGAGCATATACATCAATACTTCAAAAGCAGAAGCTTAAGCTTCCGCTCGAAATGGAGGCTGTCTGTTTGCCGGGGGATGTGAAAGGGCACGCGAAGGCTCGGGAAGCGTCCCCAAAAATCGCGTTAGTTTAGCACGAACACCCATCGCCCTCAAACCGTTTTTACAGCTCGAAATAGTTAGGCAGTCAGTGACGCAGGTGATACAGACTTTTCTCATTTCACCAGCTCCCTGAAAATCTTCTGCGTCTCCGCGACCGGCTCGACTCCAAGCTCTTCGCGCAGCAGCTTGCGCAGCGACTCATACTGTTCTTTGACCGCGACGCGATTTCCGAGCGCAGCGTGTGCGCGCATGATCGTGCAGTGTATGTCCTCGCGGAACGAATCATCGCGCAGGATTTGATGCGCCAGATCGAGTGCGCGCGGCCACTCCTTCGACTTCTCCGCGGCGGCGGCGAGAGATTCGAGCAGGCGCAGGTACTGTTCACGATAATATGAACGATGCTCGTCAACCCATTCGTCGTAAGCCGACTGCATAAAATCGCCGCGATAGAGCGCGAGAGCTTTCTCATAAGATTCGACGTAAAGCTCATGCTGTCCCGCGCGGCGCGCTGCTTCGCCCTCAGCCACGAGCCGGTCGAATTCTTCCGTATCAATCGAGTATGAAAAGTTCGGATTGAGATGGTAATCGCTGTCACGGTAGAGCAGGAAATTCTGCTTCAAGGGCTGATTGCTGTTCAGAGCTTTGCGTATGTGCGAGACGGTCGGATGAAAGTTTTTCTCTACCGCGTCGAAATCCGATTCGCCCCAGAAGGTATCTATGATGCTGTCTTTAGAGGCGCGGCGATGCCTGCGCGAAGCTATGAAGCAGAGGATGTCGCGCGCGCGTTTCGTCGTCCACGCGTCGGCTGCGAGCGGGCGCGCAGTGTCGCGGAAAATCTCCACGGGGCCGAGCATGTTGATCGTCAGGTCTGTGACGGCCTGCTGCGTCTGGACGAGCGGCAGGCTGGGCAGAGAGCCTGTGCCGTTCTCTCTTTGCGCGGCGGCGGCGGCGGGCACTTGCTCGCGCACGTCTGGCGGCAAAAGCTCTGAAGCGTCAGCCGAAGCGAAGAGCTGCGGATTGTGCGCGACCTCGCGTTGCAGCCAGTATTCGTAATCATAACGCGCGGCCAGATCGAGCGCGCGGCGCAAAGGCTCAAGCATCTCCTCGCTCTCGCCCGTCGCAAAGAGCGAGGCCGCGAGCGCGAGCGACGCCTGCGCTTCGTAATAGTAAAGCTTGTGCTCGTGAAAATATTCGAGCGCGGGTTGAAGCTGCTGCCGCACAGTCTCATGCTCACCCTTCGCCAGCATGACGCGGCTGCGCGTCAGGACGGCAGTGTAACGGCCAAGCTCATCACCTGCGTCAAGCCGCGCGCCGACCAGCCGGTCGAGCTGTGTACGCGCGCCCGCCGCATCTCCCATCTGAAAACGAAGCAGAGCCTGCTCTTCCCAAAGCTCGCGCCGCGTCGGGTCAATCCCGGCCTCTTCATAAGCGCGTGCGGCGCGTTCGTAAAACTCCGAAGCACGCGCGGCATCCTCGCGCTCGCGGTAAAGATTGCCGTAAGCTTCGAAGACTTCTCCGCGCAGTGACATCAGATTGAAAAGCTGGCAGGTTTCAAGCGCGCGATCAAGATGCTCTTCGCACGACGCGAAATCTCCGCGATAGAGATAGCAGCGCGCCATGTTCAGATGTCCGATGGCCTCCTGCGGCATCGGCGCGCCCGTGTCGTCGCGCAGCATGCGGCGCAGCCAGCGCAGGGCTTCTCCGAAATCGCCGCGCATCCCGGCGGGCGTTCCGAGATTGTGCGCGATGAGGCGCACGTAATACTCGTCGTTGCGCTCTTCCGCAGCCTGCAAAGCGACGCGAAACTCAAGCTCCGCCTTCGTCCACTCGCCCATCGCGACGAGGCACAGGCCGCGCGTGTTGCCGCACTTGACGCGCACGATGGAATTTTCACCCGTCAGCTCGACCGCGCGGTCGAGATGAGAGAAAGCGGTTTCGTAATCTCCCTGCCTGCGCGCGATGGCCGCGAGCGAATGCAGTGCTTCGGCTTCGCCTTCGCGGTCGCCCTGCTCGCGTAGGAGCGTCACTGCGCGGCGAAACCATCCGGTCGCAGCCGCCTCATCGCCTTGCAAGCGCGCGACCTCCGCGCGATGTGCCAGAGAGCGCGGCTGTGCTTCGAGCACTGCGACGGGCAGAGCTTCCGCAAACGAGACGAGCGAGGAGAGCGCGCCCGACGCGATCCATTCGCCGCCTCGCTGTGCGATCAGGTGAGCCGCGCGGACGTAATCTTCAGCCGCGAGCAGATGCTGCATTGCCTGCTCCCACTTGCCGCGTTCGAGGAAATAGTCCGCATAGCGCGCGTGTTCCGCGATCAATCCGGCGCGTCCCGCTTCTGAGCGAAAACGTCTACGCAAAAAACTCTGAAAGAGCGGATGCAGGCGAAACTCTTCTCCGTTCGCGTCGCTGGCGATGGTCAGAAAGACGTTGCGGCGCACGAGCGCGGGCAGCGTCTGGGCGCATTGCATGTCCGGGTAGAGCCGCCCGCAGGTATCAACCTCGATTCTCTCAAGCAGCGAGATACGCAAGAGCAGTTGCTGCACTTCCTCCGTCTCGTCTGCAAAGACTTCTTCCGCAAAGTAGTCGAAGATGTCGCGCTCGGACTGTCGCAGGACTTCGCTCAGGTTAAGAGCTTCCGCCTCGCCGTCGTGCGAGCCGTGCGCCTGCGCCTGCCGCTGCGCTACTTGACGGACAAGCTGTAGGGCCGTTATCCAGCCGTGCGTTCGCTCTCTGTATTCGGATAACTGTTCGGGCGTCAGCTCCAGATCGAAGACCTGACGGAAAAGCTCCTGCGTCTCCTGATCCGTGAAGAGAAGTTCCGCGCGGTCTATGATGGAGAGCGAGGCTTGCGAGCGCAGGCGCGCGAGCGCGAGCGGCGGCACGTCGCGCGAGATAATGATGACGTGCATCACATCCGGCAGGTAAGCGAGCAGCCGGTCAACGACTCTGTGAACGGGCGTCTCCGCGCCGAGGTGGTGATAGTCGTCGAGCACCAGAATCATCTGCTGCTCGACCTGTTCGAGCACTTCGTTCAAGAGCACGTCAACGGCTCTTTCGGGCTGTCGCGCCAGCTCGTTAGCAGACTCCTGCAAGTAAGAGAACATCACTTCGCCGAAGCCGGGCACTGCCTGCTTGATGCCGTATGTGATGTAGCCGAGAAAGACGGAAGGGTCTGCGTCCGTGTGGTCGAGCTGATACCAGACGACCTGATGCGCGTGCTGCCTGACAAAATCCGCGACCAGAGTGGTCTTGCCGGAACCGGCATTGGCCGCAACGAGCGTGACGGGCTGAGCCAGATTCGCCAGCAATCTTTCGGTCAGGCGCGGGCGCGAGAGCAGTTCGGGAGCGGGACGCGGTGGCAGCAGTTTGGTGCGCAGGAAAAAGGCAGGCCGCTGGGCAGTCGTCGCCGTTGGAGTCTGAATAGCGGGATTTTCATCCGTCTCCTCTACCGGCGCAGTCGGGGCTACTGCGTTATGACGTTGTCTGGGCGACATCGGCATGTGCCTCATAAATTGTTTGGGCTGTCTGCGGATGGAGATTAACATATCGAAAGCTTTGCAAGCTACGCTCCATCTGCGAGGGTATTTTAAAATTTGCAGGGTCGGAGGCTCTATCCTGAGCCTCTACATTTCAGAAAACATAACCGTGTAACTGCTGCACGACGCGCAGCCCTCTCTGTCTTTTAACTCGCGGCTGCCTCTCGGCCTCACCCGCGACAAGCAGCCTAGCCAGAGTGTCCAGAGCGGAAGCGCGCCCACGCGTCTGCTTGTGCGCCGCGCTGGCTTGCGCGCCCGTTAACCCGTAAGTATTAAACAGCTCCTTTGCCTCATCCTTCGAGAACGCGAGCATCGCTTCATCAATCACGCACAAGGTCTGCTTCGAGCGCATGCGCCAGAGCGGAGCGGGCGGCAAGCTTCGCCCGGTAATCATGACGTGCGCCTCGGCAGGCAGCAGCGGCAGCAGGCGGCGGAAAAACGGCACGACCCAATCCGCGTCATAAATCAGGTGCAGGTCGTCTATCACGATCAGCAGCGGCTCGCTGCCGCTCTCAAGCAGCTCGTAAATAAAAGATTCTGCCAGCAGCGGAATGTCTTCGAGGCCGGACGATTCGACCAGACGCATGATGGCATCGCCCGCGAACTTTGGACGCTGCGCTCGCACGCTCTCGACCAGATATTCAAAAAAGACACGCCGGTCTGTGTCCGAAGCATCAACTTTGTACCAGGCTATGCGCCGCCCGCAACCGAGCGCGAAATCGGCTGCCAGCAGCGTCTTGCCAGTTCCGGCGCGACCGTTGATGATGGTCGAAGTGCAGGAATCGAGCGACACGCGCAACTCGGTCATCAGGCGCGTGCGCGAAATGCGCGAAAGCTCGGCGGGGGATTTAATCTTGTCGAGGATTAATTGCATGCTTTTCGTGTTCCTTACCTTTAGCTTCAATCTCGGACAGTGCCCATGAGGATCAAAGCCGGAATGTCCTCTGAAAGTTATACGCCTTACGCTTCAACAACTTGCGACCCCTCAGGCACGTCGGGCAAAGCCGCGTCCCCTATGACATTTTAATTATCCCGAATGTGGGTTGAGGAATTCTTGAGGCGGGAAAATAAAAGTTCCGGGTTCCAAATTCCAAGTTCAAGGTTGAAAGACAGAGGCCGTGTCTCGATCTTTGAACTTGGAATTCGGAACTCGGAACTTGGAACTTTTATTTCGTGGCTTGACGTACGTAATAGCCCTGACGGTAAAGCAGGCGCAGCTTTCGTTTGCTCAGTTCGGGATTTACGATTTCGATGCGTATGCGGCGATACGAGCCGTCACGTGCGCTGTTGGTGGGCGAGTAGGCGAGCAGGTATTGCGAGCGCAACTCCTGTTCGATCTGCTTGAAAGCCACGCTCAGGTCTTTCTCATCTTCGGGAAAGAAGGCATGGCCTCCGGTCTTCTCGGATATTTTGCGCAGAGTGTCCTTTTTGATGCCCTGCCTGTCGCCGACAATGCCGATTGAGTAGATGACTACGTTGTCTTTTATCGCACGCTCAATGGCCTCCTCTTTTTTGATGTGACTGTCGGTGTCATTTCCGTCGGTCAGCAGAATGATGGCTCGACGCGTGCGTTCAGGCGTCTGCGACAAAATAGAGTCCGAGGCGAACAACACAGAGTCCCAGATATTCGTGTAGCCAATTGAATCATCATAATCGGGGTCGGCTCTCTCTTCGGGCGTAGCTGTCTCGCCGCCGTCCTCCTTGATACGTGGATGCACGATGACTACTTTGTCTATGCCGCTGCGCAGGCTCGCCGGATTCCCGGTCAACGTTTGTTCTATCGTCGGCTTGCCCGTGAAAGAGACGATTGCGGCTTGATCCTTATCGGGGCGAATCACTGCATCAACGAAGGCGCGTGCGGCGGCCTTCTCATCCGGCAGCGTTTCGTCCTGTGACCAACTCGTGTCAATCAGAATCGCGAGCGAGAGCGGCAAGTTAGTCTCACGCTCAAAAGTGAAAATCTGCTGCGGCGCATCATTCTCAAAAACGCGCATGTCATCTTTTTGCAGCGTTGTCACAAAACGCTTGTCCTTATCAACCGCCGTGAACAAGATATTCGTGAGATCGGTTTCGACGCGCACGACTTCGTCATCCTGCTCGGCGGCAGCCGTTGGAGTAGGCTTTTGCTGCGCGTGTGCGCCGAACAGCATTGTGCAGGCCGTCGTGATGAATAAAAGGAGCGCGATGAAAAGCGCGCGGCGATGAAAACGGAGCACGTTTTTTGTCCCTTCACGGCTAAGATCGAAGCATCATTGCGGCGCGAGTTGAATTAGCTTGTGGAGTGGGTCAAACGTCAGGCGGAACGGCGCGAGAGCTTCGCGGCCAAGCAGTATCGGCGCGCCCGCAGCGACGCCTGAGAGCAGGTCTGTCGGAACGCGCCGCAACTCAAGCGCGCCTATTCTTACGGTCGCGGGCGAGACGCGGTGCGACGTGACGCTTCCGCCTCCGAGATCGCGCACGACATCTCTGACTCTGCCCTCGCCAGATATGAGGCCAAGAGAACGCGCTGCATCAGGGCTGACGGCAAGGCCAAAGCCGGAGCCTGTATCAATCAGCGCGCGTCTGCCGCCATCGAGCATGACGAACGGGCGTCGGCTCCCGCCACTGAAAATCCACGGCACGACCGCTCCGCCCTGCGGCACATCATCAAGCCGCAAAGGATTCGCGCGCGGGTCAAACTCGCTAATCTCATTCCTCGCCGGGTCAAGCACAAAGCCGAGAGGCCAGTAAGCTTCGACCGGATCGAGCACGCCGTCAATATCACCGGGCAGACCGCCCGTGACGATGACCGCGCCGCGCGACGGCAGCAGATTATTCTCGTCGCCAATCGCCAGCTCGCGCACCAGAGCTTCACGCCCCGCACCGCCGCTCATGCCGCTCATGCCGCCGATATTGACGGCAGATCCGCGCCGAATTCCCACGCGCGCTTCCTGCGCGACGCGTTCAGAAAGAATAGTCGCGCCCGCGCCTGTATCTACGGCGAAACTGTAAGGGCCTGCGCCATTCACCCAGACTCTTACGAGCAGCCCGCGCCCTTCGACTTCACGGAAGCGAACGGCATAAGGCACAGCTCTCCTCGCATCACGCGCATAAGAATGGGCAGCCCCGTAAGTATACGAAGCTGCCCATGCTGCGAGAGCTACGAGAACGGATGAAGCTGCAACGACTGTTTTTGCCTTCAAAGCAAGCTTCATTTCGTCTCTAGTCCTGTCAGGTAACTAGCGTTAGTAACGGCGATCCTTCTTACGAATTTTGTAAGTGTAGAGCGCGGAACCGCCTGCACCAGCCAGCGCGCCGATAATCGTACCCTTCTTGCCGCCAACCAAGCCGCCGAGAAGCGCGCCGCCGCCTGTGCCTGCCGCGACCGTCAACTTGTCACGATGCTTCTGCCAGAACGAACGCTTCTGTGGCTGACGCTGGTTATAATCATAGTAGACCTGACGCGAGTTACTCGAAGCGCGTCTTGTGCGGCTGCCACTGCGATACTGTACGGGCACGATGTTGCTCGAACGATTCTGAGCCGTGCTGTAGGTCGCATCGTTGCTCACGCTCTTGTCCTGCGCGGCCAGAAAGCCTTCCTGAAAACCGTCGCGGTACGCGGCCTGATCGCCACTCAAACTCGCAGTCGCCTGTTCGTTGCTGACCGGCTGCGTCAGGTTTGCCGCAGTTGTGCTCGCAGGCGTTGCTGCCGTCAGTGTTTCATTAGCCGTGTCTGTAGTCTTCGGGGCGCGCATCACAAACGCTCCCACTGATCCACCCAGCAGGGCTGCGACAAGCGCGATTGGTAAGATTGTTTTCGTTGGGCTTAACATCATTCAGATTCTCCTCTTCTGCTATCTTGCCCCGTGCCTACAGTGGCCGGGCTGTACGCCGGAAGTAATGGCAAGTCCCGTTCCCTTCACGTCCCGAAGCAAACACGAAAGCAGATAACCTTCCGGTTTTCGCGGCTGGTGCCCGTAAATTCGTGCGCTGCAATAAAAACACAATGACGATTGATGCCCCACAATAATTTATTTGCACTCTCCCCGTAACCGATATGGATTGTTTGCACACGATATACTCAACCATCGCGTCAGGAAATAAAACAAAAAGAAATTCTCACGCAAAGGCGCGAAGAAGAAAGGGTGAAGGGGGTAGGGTGTAGGGTGTAGGAAAGCAAGTTGTCTTTCACTACACCCTATCCCCTTCACCCTGGATCTTTTCTTTGCGTCTTTGCGCCTTTGCGTGAGACGTGTACTTCGTCTCGCAGCGAATCACTTTAAGTTGAAAATCGTTCTATTGCCGAAAAGCTTTCATCGTCCGCGCCTCTTTGCGGCATCGGCCATCAGGCGTTCGATCTCGTCCGGCGCGGAAGGGATTTTTTCCGACAGCTTGCGCAAACTGCTTTCCGGTGTCACGTAATAATCGTCCTCGATCCGCACGCCGAGCTTCTCGCTCTGAATATAGATGCCCGGCTCAATGGTAAAGACTTCGCCCGCTCTCATCGGCTGGCGGTAATCCCCCACATCGTGGACATCCATCCCCAAATAATGGCCGAAGCTATGAAAGAAAAAGTGATCCATGCTGTACTCTTTCCCGTCCAAATCGCGTGCGCGCAAAGGACTTTTATGCAGGAACTCTTTGGTGAACGAGTCCATTTCGAAAAAAGTGATGCCGGGATGCCAATGCGCGGCAAGGGCTGATTGTGTGTCGAACACGAGCTGGTAAATCTCTCGCTGGCGCGGCGTGAATTTTCCGCTCGCGGGAAAAGTCCGAGTGATGTCCGCAGTGTAGAGCGAATACTCCGCGCCGATGTCGCAGACCACCAGATCGCCCTCATCTATCCTCTTGTGATTCTCGCTGTAATGCAAAATAGTCGAATAGATGCCGCTGCCGACGATGGAAGGAAAGCCTGGGCGCTCTGAGCCGCCGCGCGTAAAGGCTGCTTCGAGAATCGCCTGCATTTCATACTCGTACAGCCCCGGCCTCAGATTCATGGCAACGTCGTGCTCTGCTTCGCCCGTGATATCTATGGCTTTTTGCAGGAGAGCGATTTCGGCTGGCGATTTAGACTTACGCATCTCACCGATGATGAAACCGATGGGCGTCTGTGCGGAATCGTCGCCGCGCACGAGATCAACGCCCGGCAACTCTCGCTGCGCCTGCTCTGCGAAAAGATATTCACGGACGTTGCCGTCTTTCACGAACCTCGGCGCAATCGTGTAGAGCTTCATGTGGCTCTTCCCCTGCGCGTCCTTGAAGGCCGGAAGATTCGCGGCCTCTTTCAGTTTCGTCCACAACTCATCCCTGTATGACAGCACGCGCTCGACGCCGAAAATTTTCGCTGTCTCGTCGCCCGGCGCAAGCTGCACGCCCGTCCACTTCTCATCACCGAGATCGCGCGGCGGAATGAAGACTATCTCGCGCGCTCCGTTCAAAGAGGGCAAGCCCTGCGGCACGAGCATCACTGCGGAACCGGGCGTCCGCACGCCTGTCAGGTAAGCCATCCAGTTGCTCTGCCGGTAACGCTGCTCAATGCCGTTGTCCTCTTCGACGTTGCCGAGAATGACGACCACGCCGTCCTTGATCTCGCTCATCAACTTTTGACGCCGCGCGCGATATTCAGCGACGGGCTGGTTCAAAAGTCGCACGCCCGGCTCGTCATAAAAATCACCTTTGTCGGGTGAAGCCGAAGCGACAAAGAGAGACTGGCTGGCAAAGAGCGCAAGTGCCAACATGCCGGCTGCAACGCGAAACGATTTCATAAATATTTCCTTCGAGAATGATGTAGAGACGCGAACGCCCTCATCGTTGTTACGGACGAGGGCGAGCTTTAGTTTAATTTTAAGAGCGTGGGTCTTTGGTCTTTGATGTTTTACTCGGCTTGAGTTTCAGCATTCAAGCTTGAGTAGCGTGCAAAGACCAAAGCACAAAGACCCAAGACCCACGCTTTTAAGTTCTGCGCATCAAAGGACGCCAGAGGACTTGCAAGCGGTGTCCGCCTACGGCCTGCAAGATGCTCATCAAGCCCATATAGCCGTAGCCGAAACAGAAGAGAGCCAGAAACGGAATCGTGCCCCACAAACTGAAACGCACGGCGTAGAGAATGGCGAGCAGGAAATAGACCGCGAAGCTCAGCTCAAGCAGCGGCAGCCATCCGCGCTTGCGTTTATATTTCTTTCGCTTCCATGTCTCATCACTGGCTTCTTCGACTTGATACTTGGGCGTGCGTACAAACTCTGTCTTGAAACCGACGATGGCTTCGAGCACTGCGCGAGCGTTCGAGAAGGCGAGGCCGATGCCGATAGCCATCACGAGCGGCAGGTGCATGAGCCTCTTCGCGCGATTCTCGTCCAGATACCAGACTCCCGTGCCGTAAAACATCACGACCGAGATGGTCGAAAAGAAAAGGAGCGGCACGTCGAAAATCATCAGGTGATAAAAGCCCTGATTGTAACGCACCAATAGAAGCGGAAATTGCAGCAGGCTGACAAGAATCATCAAGGGGTAGCTGATATTTCCCGTCAGGCGAAAAAACATTTCGAGCTTGACGCGCAACGGAAGCGGCGCAGCCCAGATGCGGCTATAGAGCTTGATGCCGACCTGCATCACGCCCTTCGCCCAGCGATGCTGCTGAGCCTTAAAAGCATTTATCTCAACCGGAATCTCCGAAGGCGCGTCCTCATCCAGAAGATACACGAAACGCCAGCCCATCAGTTGCGCGCGGAACGAAAGGTCTGTGTCTTCGGTCAGCGTGTCGTGCTGCCAGCCGCCGCTCATCTCAATCGCCTTGCGACGCCAGATGCCAGCCGTGCCGTTAAAATTGAAGAAGCCGCCGGTTCGATTTCTGACGGTCTGTTCGACGACGAAGTGTCCGTCGAGCATGATGGTCTGAAGCCGCGTCAACAGATTATAACTGCCGTTGATATGCGACCAGCGCATCTGCGCGCAGCCGACGAGCGGGTCTGTGAAATAGTCTACGAGCTTACGCAGGCAATCCGGCTTCGGCACAAAGTCCGCGTCGAAGATGGCGACCAGCTCGCCTTTAGAAGTCTTCAATCCGTTCTCTAACGCGCCGGCCTTGTAGCCCGTGCGATCCGTGCGGTGTATGTAATGCATGTCGAAGCCTTTGGCGGCATAAGCTTCGACCGTCGCCTTTGCGAGCTTGACCGTCTCGTCTGTCGAATCGTCCAGGACCTGTATCTCGAAACGCTCGCGCGGGTAATCAATTTCCGTGATCGCTTTCAGCAGACGCTCGACGACGTACATCTCGTTAAAGAGCGGGAGCTGCACGGTGATGTGCGGCAGCTTGGCCTCATCGAAAAGCTCTTTCGGCTGCGGCTTGATCTTGCGATAACGCCAGAAGTCTATGACCTGTTTGACGCGGTATCCGCCATAGATGGCGAGGATGCCGAGGATGCTGAAATAGAGAATGAGAATCGTGTAATCGAAAGCGTCCAACTGATAAAGCGGACTGATATTTGTAGCAGTCCTATCCACCACATCATAGATGTAAACCTTCATCAATTCTTCTGTCGTCGGAATCAACGTGGCGAGCGTGTGAAAAAACATAGCGGTTAATTCTAAATCCGAAAATCTGCGCGGGCTGAGAAAAAAGTTCTTGGAAAAGATTAGCGACGCCGGAAAACTTTCGCGCTCTCACTCCGGCTTCGCCCTGACCACATAGAACGAGCAGCGCATCCGCTTTAACGCAAGCATCCAGCGCTGCCCACTCTTAAGACGCGAGATTGTACCCCATTGGATGCAAAGGTGAAAGGACGGAAATCAATAATCTCAGATGCGACTTGAGGGTGAGCCGTAATCGCTCTGCGCGACACGTTCGTGCGAGACAGGCAGAGCCGCCGCAGGCTTTTGCACGGCGTCCGCCGGGCTGTTCTTAAAAAAGCGTCGCCAGTCAACCTGCAACACATCCATCAAACCCGGCACGACATAAAGCGCGCAAACAACTCCCAATAGCGCGCCTGTCAAAAACCGCGAGAGATGCGTGTTAGCCCAGATGCCGAAAAATCCCAGCGACCAGTCAACCGCCAGCGGCAGCACGGCCAGAAGCAGCCACACACGCGCGGGCGTGTCCGTGCGCCTGAGAGAACGCACAAGCGGATAAAAGATGATGCCCGCAGCAAAGCCCGCATAGATGCCAGTACAGCGCGCACAGACCGCGAACGCATGTCCTTCGAGATGAAAAGAGCGCTCCGATATTTGATGACACAGCGGGTCGAATGCCTTGTAGAGAACCTGAGCCAAGCCTACATATCCGTGCGCCTCTGCGAGCGGCGCGCCAACAATCATCCCCATCCACACCAACGCGAGCGCCGCCGCTCCGCTCCACATCAAGACCTGCGAGCGGCGCAAAGAATTATTTAATCCATGCTGGGGAATATATTGATTGGCAGACATAGCTCTATTTTGGTGCTTTGGTCTTTGCGCTTTGGTTTTTGTTTGGTTTGCTCATCTTGAATCCTGATACTCAAGTTTGAGCTGCGTGCAAAGAATAAAGCACAAAGACCAAAGTACAAATTCTAAAACCTTATCACCGCATCGGGGCCGCCCTCGACGTGTACTGTATCCACAAAGCGTATGTGCTTTGACTCCGTGGTCATGACGAGCGAGTGCGTGCGCTTGCCGGAGCCGAAGAACCGTACGCCGCGTAGGAGCGCGCCGTCCGTGACGCCCGTGGCCGCGAAGATGATTTTCTTGCCCGGCGCGAGATCGTCCGTGTCATATATTTTATCCGGGTCGGTGATGCCCATCTCGTTGAGGCGTCCGATGACCTCGTCTCTGGCGGGCACTTTATCTTTATCAACGCCGAGGCGTTCTGGATCGAAGACGAGCCGCGCCTGTATCTCTCCGTTGAGGCACTTCATCGCCGCCGCCGTGATGACGCCTTCGGGCGCGCCGCCGATTCCCATCAGGGCATGTATGTTCGTGCCCGCCACAGCCGCTGAGATGCCTGCCGACAGGTCGCCGTCCGAGATGAGACGAATCCGCGCCCCGGCTTCGCGCACGTCGTTAATCAGCTTCTTGTGGCGCGAGCGTTCGAGCACGATGACGGTCAGGTCTTCTATATCACGACCGAGGCGGCGCGCGATGTTCTTCAAATTATCTTTGACGGGCGCGTCAATATCCACGACGCCGCGTGAAGAAGGGCCGACGACGATCTTGTCCATGTAGATGTCCGGCGCGTTCAAGAGTCCGCCGCGCTCTGCCGCCGCGAGCACCGCAATGGCGTTGTTGGCTCCGAGCGCGCAGAGGTTTGTGCCTTCCAAAGGGTCAACCGCGATGTCAACTTCGGGGAACTCGTCGCGCATATCTTCGTCGAGGCCGAGGCCGCCGCCCAGCTCTTCGCCGATGTAGAGCATCGGAGCTTCATCGCGCTCGCCCTCGCCGATGACGATGCGCCCGCGCATGGGCACCGTGTCCATCACCTCGCGCATCGCTTCGACGGCGACATGATCCGAATACTTTCTATCGCCCTGCCCCATCGTGCGCGCAGCAGCAATCGCCGCCGCCTCGCAGACGCGCAAAAAATCGAGCGACAACTCGCGTTCCGTTCTCAGCTCATGTCTCATCCGAAGTGATTCTCCTCTGTCCGTGGAAGTGTGCGTAGCGCGCGAGCGTCCTGAAACTTCACTCCCTGAAACTCGCGTGGGGTTTGGAATTGCGGACGCCATAGTAGCAGAGCGGGTAAAGAATTTATAGTACCAGCAGAGCCTCAAGGGATGCGCTCTGCCAGCTATTTACAAGACTATTGACATGGAACAGAGGAAAACCTAAACTGCTCTCCGCTCAAGTGGGCTTTTTGCATCCGCCGGTGTGGCGCACCCCTGCAAAATGCCTTCGGTCTTACCCAATACTCACAAAAGAGGTACTTCATGCAAAATCAAAAGAAAAAATTTTTCCCATTGACAGTTGCGTTCATCGTAATCTCCGCAGTCACTGCGGTCGTCACGCTCCGCGCTCAGAGTCCGAAGAGGTCAGTCAATACCGAGCGAGTGAGTTCGGTCACAACCCAAGAGCCGGTGGTGGAATTTACGGCTCCGGAACCTACTGACGCGCAGGAGCGCGCCAAAAGGCAAGCTAAGGGACAGCGCTACGACGGACAAGGTCTGGCTGACATCCCCTCTTTGCACAATGAAATCCTCTACTCCAACACCTTCGGGAAGGGATTGGCGATGCCCGCTTTACCCGTAGCTTTAAGCGGCGTCGTAATCACCGGCGAAGTGACGGACGCTCACGCATTCCTCTCCAACGATAAGGCGGGCGTCTACACGGAGTTCTCGATTCGCGTGGATAAGGTGCTCAAGAACGACGAGCAACAGCCGTTGACCGAGGGCGCTCCCATCATCGCTGATCGTGAAGGCGGCGGAGTTCATTATCCCTCCGGCAATACGCTCGTACACAGAGTTGCCGTCGAAGGTCGCTTGCTCACTCAAGGTCGCTATCTGCTATTCCTCAAGCGCATAGATCAAGATTATTCCGTCCTTACCGCATACGAATTGCGCGCAGGTCGTGTCTTTCCGGTAGATGGCCGGGATTCCAAAGAGTCTCAGTTTGCTGTTTACGACAGCATGGATGAATCAGCCTTCTTAAGTACGGTCCAAAGCTTTATCACCAAGTGCTCACAGGCGCCGAAGGAATAGGGGGTGACAAGACCAGTGTAAAAACTAAGCCTCAGACCTACCTCCTCACACACCTTACTAATCATCTCCTTGCTTCTTCTCAGCTCAACTCAATTAGGAGCAAATTCTCCCGCGCACACCGAATACGATAAGCCAGCCAAAGGCGGCAACAATGACGGCTGGGTCAGCCCGCAGGATGCCATCTTTTCCAGCTTACGATTATGGCAGGACGTAAATCATAACGGCATTTCAGAGCCGGGCGAGCTGCATACATTGCCATCGCTGGGCATCGTTCGCTTAGACCTTGATTATCATGAATCAAGGCGGCGCGACCAGTATGGCAACTGGTTCAGGTATCGAGCCAAGGTCAGGGATGCGCAGGGAGCGCAAGCCGGACGTTGGGCGTGGGATGTCTTTCTAGTGCGCGCCGTGCCATAAGCTCTGACGAATCAGGACTGGCCCATCTATCAGGACATGCGCATCAAAATCGCCCGCACAGTTATAGAAAACTTGCGGGCGATTTTTCTGAGACACAATCTGCCTTCTACAGAGCCTCCACAAATTAACGACTGCAACAAAATATGCATTGACACTGCGGGAGGGCGTTAAATATACTCGTGTTACTCACGGCTCCTCGTCATTTTCAAATGATGTTAATGACGAGAGTCTCACAAGCTTTTCCCTTATCACTTCACGCAAAGGAGCTTATGAAGATACTTCTCAATTCTCTCTCACATCGAGCAACCACAATTCTGCTGTTACTTTCACTAATCTCGCTTGGAGTGATAGCTAAGAACGTAGTCGTCACCGCACGTCCACAACAAGGTAAAACTGTCGAAAAAGCGACCTACGATAGCGAGCCGGTTGAAGTCGTGGACTTACGAGCTTCACAAAAACCCATCCAACCCGGCGAAAAAGTCGCAGGCGGGGATGATTGGCTCAAAGATTTGTCATTCAGATTAAAAAACACTTCCCACAAGCAGATCGTCTACGCGGAAATTGCGCTGGACTTTTCCGGCACGCAGTTGACTTACCTGATCCGTTTCGGGCAAAGGCCGGGGGTCAAACAACAAATGCGCTCACCGCTTGCGGTTGCGCCCGGAGAATATCTCAACGTCGATGTTGCCGGTAGCTATCGGGATTTGAAGAGATTCGTAGAAAATGAGCGACAAATCTCAACCATCGAAAAAGTTGCTCTGAGAATCAGCTTTATTGCTTTTGATGACGGAACCGTCTGGTCTGCGGGAAAGATGCTACGCCCCGATCCTGTCAGCCCTGAGAGGTACGTTCCTGTAGATAACTCCTAATTTCTCTCAACCTCATAAGGAGATATTAAGCATGAAGTCAAAAGCCCTCTTAAGAGTGAACCTGTGTCTACTCGCTTGCCTAGCATTCGGCGTTGCTCTCTCGGCTGACAAACAGTCGGTCAGTCACGCTGCTAAAACTTCTTCCCCGATCCAAATCAGCACTGCTTGTTACAGTTTCTCCACTGAGTTTAATTATTGCGGCTCGGATGGCGAGCATGTTTCATGTGGCGGTTATAATTCCAACCAGTTCCAGACCGGCTCCGGGCGCATGTATCAAGACCTCCGGCAAGTGAACTGCGATGGCGATGGCAGTTGCGGCCCCCAACAGGCTCTTATAGCTCTGCCAAATAATCTGTGCCCAACCCCCACACCTACGCCAACACCGAGACCGTATCTGGCGACATGTCACTTTACCGAGGGCTTTGAGCCGACGGAAGATAATCCCGGCAGTCATGCCTGCTATTCGCCCATTCTGTTGGACATCAACGGCAACGGTTTCGAGATGACGGACATCAACGATAGCGTCAACTTCGATCTCGATCATGACGGCCTAGCCGAACGGCTCTCATGGACAATCGCCAACTCCGATGACGCGTGGCTGGCTTTAGATCGTAATGGCAATGGCAGGATAGATAACGGCGCAGAGCTTTTCGGCAATTTCACTCCGCAGCCTGCCTCATCTTCACCTAACGGCTTTCTTGCGCTGGCCGAGTATGACAGGCTAGCCAAAGGCGGCAACAATGACGGCTGGGTCAGCCCGCAAGATGCCATCTTTTCCAGCTTACGATTATGGCAAGACGTAAATCATAACGGCATCTCAGAGCCGGGCGAGTTACACACCTTGCCATCGCTGGGCATCGTTCGCTTAGACCTTGATTATCATGAATCAAGGCGGCGCGACCAGTATGGCAACTGGTTCAGGTATCGAGCCAAGGTCAGGGATGCGCAGGGAGCGCAAGCCGGACGTTGGGCGTGGGATGTCTTTCTAGTGCGCGCCATGCCATAAGCTCTGACGAATCAGGACTGGCCCATCTATCAGGACATGCGCCGCAAAATCGCCCGCACAGTTATAGAAAACTTGCGGGCGATTATTCTGAGACACAATCTGCCTTCTATAGAGCCTGCACAAATTAGAGGCGTTTGCCTTAGGACTTACCCTCGATCACCCGCACAAGGATAAATTCAAAGTGAAAAAGTTATTGACTGATTTTAGAGTTGAGTATATAAAACGTGCCGTTGAAGGCACCTCGCATTATAGTAAGTTCCACTCAACCAGTAACCTCAAACTTCTCAACCACTGATTCCAAGGAGCCTACATCATGAATATGCACTCAAGACTGACGCGAAGATGGCGTTGGGTATTTCCCGTGAGCGGCGTAGCCATCGCCATGCTGCTTGTTACATCTCATGTTAATCCCCTCTCAATCACTTCGCAGAAAAATCCCGGCAAAATGATTGCGGATCAAACGCTCGTCGTCTCTGTGGAGCAGCAGGCAGGCGTCCCCGTGCAAATCTCAGTAATAAAAACCGATGCGACAAATCCGCTAAGTCCGCAGCTTGAACTTCAAGTAATAAACATCAGCAGCAAAGCTATCTGCACTTTTGCGATTATCTATACCGCAGCATCTCTGGAAAAGAAATGGGGAGGCGGCAATATTACTCTTACGAATATACTTTCGCTTAAAGAAGCTATACAGCCAACTCAATCAAAGGCCGTAAATATTGCCAGTTACGGTTATGTAGAGCCTGTTACCGCAATTATGCTGTCAGTGGACTTCGTTGAGTTTGTAGATGGGACTACTTGGGGTCAAGATATTTATAAATCAGGCGAAAGAGTAGCGGGACAACGCGCTGGAGCCAACGCGGTAAAGACATATCTTTTGGGCGTGAAGGAGCGAGAAGGGGCATCCTCTCTTATAAACGCGATTACAAAAATTGACCTTGAGGTCAAACCTTCATCCGGTCATACAGCCGAATGGGAAGGAGGATTTCAAACAGGCACAGCCGCCATGCGAGAACGGCTCAAGAGCGCGAATAATAGCGGCGGATTGGAGCAAATCGAGCTTGAGTTGCGCCAACCATATGACGCTTCCGAAGGGAGGCAAGGCTCATGAATAGCCGCCTGCTATATCAATCGCTCCCGTTAGTATTTACACTGATTTTATTTGCGTGCATGGCTGTTATTGGACAAGTACAAATCGGGACTCCCACATGTGAGCTTGATACAACTGGCGCACATCCCTGCGCCTTTATTTACTGTTCCGGCTCATTTCCGCCAGGCTGCCAACCTGACCCTGTATCCGACAGGAAACAGCTCTGTCAAAATGTTCCGGCCGGATGCATTGTCTTGAATCCGCTAGCCTGTTCACCAGCAAACACTGGCGCTACGTACTCATATATGTGTGGCAGTACAATAACAGATGAAGTTCGAGCCATTACGTGTCCGGTCGCCTGCCCAACTCCTTCACCAACACCGAGACCGCATCTGGCGACATGTCACTTTACCGAGGGCTTTGAGCCGACGGAAGATAATCCCGGCAGTCATGCCTGCTATTCGCCCATTCTGTTGGACATCAACGGCAATGGTTTCGAGATGACGGACATCAACGATAGCGTCAATTTCGATCTCGATCATGACGGCCTAGCCGAACGGCTTTCATGGACAATCGCCAACTCTGATGACGCGTGGCTGGCTTTAGATCGCAATGGCAACGGGAGGATAGATAACGGTGCGGAGCTTTTCGGTAATTTCACTCCGCAGCCTGTCTCATCTTCACCTAACGGCTTTCTTGCGCTGGCCGAGTATGACAAGCCAGCCAAAGGTGGCAACAATGACGGCTGGGTCAGCCCGCAGGATGCCATCTTTTCCAGCTTACGATTATGGCAGGACGTAAATCATAACGGCATTTCAGAGCCGGGCGAGCTGCATACATTGCCATCGCTGGGCATCGTTCGCTTAGACCTCGATTATCATGAATCAAGGAGGCGCGACCAGTACGGCAACTGGTTCAGGTATCGAGCCAGGGTCAGGGACGCACAGGGAGCGCAAGCGGGACGCTGGGCGTGGGATGTCTTTCTAGTGCGAGCCATGCCATAAGCTTTCACAAATCAGGACATGCTCATCCAAATCGCCCGCACAGTTGTAAAAGACTTGCGGGCGATTTTTCTGAGACACACCCTGCCTTCTATAGAGCTTGCCTGAATCAACTCGTCATATAGAGCTACGACTCGTGTATACTGAATCGCTTTCAATGCTTGTGTACATGCTGCGCCTCGGATTGTGCAAAGCGCATTAAGCGTCGCGTGTCCCTACATTCAAACACAATCTCTCGGAGGAAAATATTTTGAAGACCCTACAACCGGCACGGCTCGTAGCCGCTCTCGTACTCTCCGCGCTCGCGCTCACAGCTTGCAGTAAGAGCGCGACTAACAGCAACAACTCGAATAACTCGAATAATTCGAATAACTCGAACAGCACATCAAACACGAACGCTGCGGCGAATAACAACACCGCGACCGCAACGACGGGCGCGGGCGATTACTCCACGCCGACTGCCGCCTTGAAGACTTTCTATGCAGCCGCACAGAAGAGCGATATAGAAGCCGTCAAGCGTTCGATGTCCAAAAAGTCTTTGCAGGTTATCGAGAAAGACGCGGCTAAAGATAAGAAGACGCTCGATGATTCGATCAAAGATATAATTAAGGATGCCCCGTCCACCGCGCTCGAAAGTCGCAATGAGAAGATAGACGGCGACAAGGCTACGATTGAGGCCAAAGATAACAAGACAGACGAGTGGAATACGGTTCCGCTCATACGGGAGAACGGTCAATGGAAGATTGCCATGTTTGATGAAATGGCAGACGTGCTGGACAAGATGGACACCGGGAAGAAATGAGTCGGTAGATTTTAACGAGAAGCTGAAAGAGCGGGGGCAAGGCCGCCCTTCCTGACCTGTGAGATTAAAATAGTTGAGAGACAGGCTCTCAAGCTTGAATGTCTCAAAGGGTTGGGAAAGGCGGCTCTGCCCCCGCTCTTCTTTACAAAGCCGCTCTCTAAAATCTAATCAGCCGCGACGGCTTCGCGCGACTGCGCGGGCTTGTAAGGCGGCAGAGTCTTGCGCGCGGTCTTCTCTTTCTTCAAACCCAAAGCCCAATCGGCCTGCATCAGGGTGTGTATGTCGCGCGTCCCTTCGTAGATGACGGCGGCTTTGCAGTTTCGCAGGTAACGCTCGACCGGATAATCGTTGGAGTAACCGTTCGCGCCGTGAACCTCTATCGCCATCGAAGCGGCCTGCTCGCTTCGGATGGTCGCCTGCCACTTCGCCAGAGAAGTCTCCTTCGCGTTGAGCGCGCCCTCGTTCTTGAGCCAGCCCGCGCGCAGCCAGAGCAGGTGTGACATCTGGTAATCCGCTTCCATCAACGCGATCTTCTGCTTGACGAGCTGGTGATTGGCGATCTTCGTGCCGAACGTCTCGCGCTCCATCGCGTAAGCGACCGAGGCGTCCCGCGAGGCTCGAATCAATCCGGTCGCGCCCGCCGCCACAGTGTAGCGTCCCTGCTCCAGAGCGAACATAGCGATCTTGAAACCCTCGCCCTCTTCGCCCACCATATTCCCGGCAGGCACGCGCACGTCCTGCAAAGAAAAATATCCGGTGTTGCCCGCGCGTATGCCGAGCTTGCCGTGAATCGTGCCGGAAGTGAACCCGGGCATCGTGCGCTCGACGATAAAGCAGGACATGCCCGTGTGGTCGCGTTTCTTGCGCTTCTCTTCATCAGTCCAGCAGAAGAAGAGAAAATTGTCCGCGACATCCGCGAGACTGATCCACATCTTCTCACCATTCAAAATCCAATCGCCGCCGTCGCGCCGCGCGGTCGAACGCGCGCCCACCACATCGGAACCCGCGCCCGGCTCGGTCAAACCGTAGGTCGCAATCTTCTCGCCTTTGGCCTGCGGCACTAGATACTTCTGCTTCTGCTCCTCCGTGCCCCACGTCAAAAGCGTCATCGAATTAAGCCCCGTGTGAACGGACATCACGACGCGCAGAAAAGTGTCCACGGCCTCAAGCTCTTCGCAGACGAGGCCGAGCGAGATGTAATCAAAGCCCGCTCCGCCGTACTCTTCCGGGATGCAAACGCCGAGGATATTAAGCTCCGCCATCTTATCCAGAATGGAACGGTCGAACTGCTGCTTTTCATCAAGCTCTTTAATGCGCGGAGCGACTTCACCCAGAGCGAAATCGCGCACGGTCTGACGTATGGCCTTATGATCTTCGGTCAACTCAAGCTCAATCATTCAAGTAATCTTCCTTTATACGGGAGTAAATATAGCCGGTGGCGTAACTGCGTATCTTATCATCATCAATGCGCAAGCGTGAAAGGCGGCGGCGGACTTGGGACTTTGGTCTTTGCACGCAGTTCAACCTTGAGGGATAAAGGTCAAGCTTGAGAAGACAGGCAAAGGCCAAAGGACAAAGACCAAAGACCTAACGCAATTTGCCGCCATCGAGGATTTGCTGTGCGGCTTTCTTTGCTTCTTCCAAATCACGCACGCGCCCGTCGAGCTGCATCTCGTAAACGGCGCGTGTAATCTCGCCGACACGCGCGCCCGGAGTGATGCCCATTTCCAATAAATGCCTGCCCATCAGGAGCGGCGCGGGAGCTTTCTCCTCAATCTGCAATTCGCGTGCGCGCTCGATAAACCAATCCTGCGCGGCTGCGTCAAACCACTTTTCGCGCGGAACCCAATCCGCATTGCGCCCCAGAGAATCAGCCTTCGCCACGCGATACAAAAGCTCAAGCTCGCACCTACGCGCCAGACGACGAAACGCGCCGTCGCCAACCTCAGCCCGCTTCTTATAAAACTCGCCCGGCTTCAAGTGGTCACGTACGAGCGCGATCACCTGCGCCCGCACGTCATAGCCATCAAGCGTGTGTACGTTCAAACGCTCAAGCAAACTTTCGGTCGGAGCGACACCCGCCTCCTCATGCCCGCGCGAGCGTATGCGCCCCTCTATAAACTCTGTCGTCGCGGGCTTGCCCAGATCATGACAGAGCGCGCCGAGCATCACCGTCAACTGCTTCGGATAAGATAGATCGTCAATCAACTCACGCGCGCGATCAACGACAAGTTGGGTGTGATAGAATACGTCCCCAACCTCAACTTCAAAATACCTCGCTGACAGGAGAGCCTCATTGCCATGAGTAAAGTTACTGTCTCTTACGAACGCCAGATCGAAATAAAAGAGTATGTTGTTATCAACGGGCGTCGTTCGCGCATCCACTATAACAGAGGCTACATGTACACCAGTTGGAAGGGTAAAAACGGGACTACTGGTGTCCACCGTATCATCATGGAGTTGATCTTGGGGCGCGATCTTGAAAGCCGGGAGCACGTTCACCACAAAGACGGCAACCGGATGAACAATTCCCCTGATAATCTCGAAGTCGTTGACGGCCCCACGCACAATCGTGAACATATTATTCAAAGAAATCTTAAACATGACCCGAACAGTTTCGTCTGCTCGCGGTGCGGTAGTTCCAAAAGACCACACAAGGCTCTCGGATTGTGTATCAATTGCTGGGGCAGTCACAGGCGATTGGCTAAGGTTGTCCGTCCTTGTGTTATTTGTGGTTGGGAGATTGGTAGTCGAGGCTTCAGTGGACTGTGTGTTCGTTGTGTTATTGCTAGCTGGGATCATTGTCGAGCCTGCGGACGAACTCGACAGGAACTCCCGAAGGGGCAGCAGACTCCTGTTAACGCTAGAGGCTTGTGTCACGCTTGCTATGAAAGATTCAGGCGACAATGCCGTAAGAGACCAGCCCTCAGGATGCCACTCTGATTCTTGTGGCACGCCGACCAGAGCTTGCAGCTCAGGAAAGAGCTGCTCGACTGCGCCCAGCTCGTACATCAGCTTGAGACCGATGGAGGGCTTGCGCGCTCCGAGCAGGAGCTTTTCCATCTCGCCACGGATTCTCTCGCGCGGCAGGTCTGTCAGATCAATCGAGCGGCACAGCTCGAATGTTTGAGCTTCAATCTCAAACTGGAAGCGCGCGGCAAACTGTGCTGCGCGAAGCACGCGCAAAGAGTCTTCGATAAAAGTTTCGGGCGAGACGGCGCGCAGGATTTTCCGTTCGATGTCCGCGCGTCCGCCGTGCGGGTCAATAGTCTCGCCCGTCAAGGGGTCTTCGAGAATCGCGTTAATGGTAAAATCGCGGCGACGCGCTGCCTCTTCAATCGTCATTTGAGGATCGCCCTCGATGACGAACCCTCGATGGCCGCGCCCGCTTTTGCGCTCTCTGCGCGGCAGAGAGACATCGAGGTCTGCGCCGAGCTTGTAAACCGTAAACGCTTCGCCGACGGCATCCACACGCCCGAACTTTTCGAGCAACGTGCGCAAACTTGCGGGCGCGACGCCGTAAACTTCGACATCCCAATCCTTCGGCGTGCGCTCCATCAAACGGTCGCGCACACATCCGCCGACCAGCAATGCGCGCCCGCCCAAAGCACGCACCTGCCCCGCGAGTTCGAGAATTTTTTCGGGAATGCCGGACATAAAGTTCAAAGCTCAAAGTTCAAACTTCAAGGTTCAAGAGCGAAAGCAGTTAGACCTTGAACCTTGAACCTTGAATCTTGAACCTATTCGTCAACTACGATTTGAATGCCGCGTGTTGAAGGCAGGCAACTGATGACTTGTGCGCGGTCTATGTGCGTCAATTCCGTCGAAGCGGCGTGCCAGAGCTTGACCCAGAAGGTACGCGTGTTCGTGTGAATCGCAAAGGTCGAGCCGTCGAGCATCACCGGCACAGGCTCCGCCGTAGTTCCTGCGCGCAGTGTTTCCAAAAGCTCAGACACGTAGGGCTTGAACTTATCGAACTGAACCAGCACCGCGCTGTCCGCGATCTCTGCGGGCGGCAACTCGACCGGCTCCTTCGATTCAAGCAGCAGGCGGGTTTCGGTTTGCTCGTTACGTTTTTTGACTATCGCCATGATTCAAAAGTCCCATGTCCCAAGTCTCAAGTCACAAATCCGTTGCTTCTTAACTTGGGACATGGGACTTGGGTCTTGGGGCTTATTTTAATCTAGCCTGCAAATGCTCTTGAAGCTCGCTGACCTTGACGCGCTCCTGTTCCCAAGTATCCCTGTCGCGCACGGTGACGGCTTCGTCTTCGAGCGATTGATGGTCAACGGTGATGCAGAAGGGAGTGCCCACTTCGTCCTGCCGCGCGTACAATTTCCCGATGCCGCCCGTGTCGTCATAGACCGCGCGCAGCACCGGTTGCAGGCCGCGCTTGATGGCCTTTGCCATGCCGACTATCTCAGGCTTGTTTTTCGCAAGCGGCAGGATCGCGGCCTTGATCGGCGCGAGCGACGGATGCAGCTTGAGTATGACGCGCTTCTCTCCCTTATCGTTAGTCTTCTCAGTGTAAGCGTCCATCAAGACCGCGAGCACTGTGCGATTGACTCCGGCTGCGGGTTCGATGACGAAAGGATAAAAGCGTTCCTTCGTCGCTTCGTCAAAGTACGAGAGGTCTTCGGTCGAGTCAGGATTGATGCGTTTGCCTTCCGCGTCTTCGGGTTTTTTCGAATGCGCTTTGAGATCGAAGTCCGTGCGATTCGCAATGCCCATCAGCTCGTCCCATTGCCGCTCGTCTTCGTCGCGCTCGGGGAAGAAGCGATAATGTATATCAACCGTGCGTTTGGCGTAGTGCGCCAGCTCCTCTTTCGGCTGTTCGTAGAGGCGCAGGTTGTCGCTTGAGACACCGAGAGTCAGAAACCAGTTGTGGCAATAATCAATCCACTCCTGATGCACGGCTTCGTCTTCGCCGGGACGGACGAAATATTCCATCTCCATCTGCTCGAACTCGCGCGTGCGAAAGATAAAGTTGCCGGGCGTCACTTCGTTGCGAAAGCTCTTGCCGATCTGCGCGATGCCGAAAGGAATCTTGCGGCGCATCGTCGTCAGCACGTTGTTAAAGTTGATGAAGATGCCCTGCGCGGTTTCGGGTCGCAGATAAGCCAGAGCGTTCGGGTCGTCTTCCTCGGCAGCCGCACCGATAGTCGTGCGAAACATGAGATTAAAAGGGCGCGGCTCGGTTAGCTTTCTCGAACCGCAGTTTGGACATTCCATCTTTTCATCCTGAATCGCTTTTAATAAAGCGTTCGGGTAGCTGTCCGTACCTTCAAGAACGACACCACGCGGAACTTCTAACTTGTCTGCCCGCATGCGGCTTTTACACTCTTTGCAATCAACGAGCGGGTCGCTGAACGTCTCTTCGTGACCGGAATATTTCCAGACCTGACGGTTGAGAATGATGCTTGAATCAATGCCTTCCATGTCGTCGCGCTCGTGAACCATCCAACGCCACCAAGCCTGCTTGACGTTGTTGCACAACTCGACGCCGAGCGGGCCGTAGTCCCACGCGCTGCCGAGGCCGCCGTAAATCTCGGATGAAGGAAAAACGAAGCCCCGCCGCTTGGCGAGTGAGACGATGGTTTCAATATTCGGTGCAGACACTTTTGCTTCAGCCCTCGTTAAGAATCGTATTCGTTTAGTTAATGGTAAATGGTTAGCAGCTAAAAGACAAAGGCGGCTCGCTGTAGCCATAAATAAAAAGCAGAGAGGAGCGCGAGCGTCGCGCTCCTCTCTGCAAAATTCTTACGGTCGAACCTCCGTCTGGCGAGCTACTTGCTCGGCGCAGTGACATTGATGTCAACGTTCGTCTTCTTGGGGCCGAACATGCCGCCGCGATAGGCCAGAAACAACGCCACGATTACGATTATAAAAATCACCAACACGGCAACCACTCCGACGCTACTGCCTCCGCCGCCATTATCGTCACCCATAAGTCCGATCCTCCTTCAAGTCTGTGAACGTAGAAAAAATACGGGGGCTTTCAATTCTTTGGACAGGGAAACCCCGGAATCGTTGGGAGAGACTAGGCTGAAACAGAGACAAGTGACAAGTGATGAGTAGATTGCTCTTATTCATCACCCGTCACCTGTCACCTGTTATCAGTTTTTCTACCTGCGGCGACGACCGTTGCTGCGACGCGACGGACGCGCGACCTTTTCAGGCGCGGGCTTCACATCGCTGAGCGGCACGGTCGAGCTGGGTTGCGGCGGCTGTGCGCCCTGCGGCACGATCCAGAACTCGTAGTAATCGGTTTCGCGATAACCGCCGTTGACGATTACTATCCGCTGCGAATCAAGCCCGCGCGTCTTGGTCAGATATTCTAAAGTGCGTGCGCCAAGACGATCCGCCTGTCCCACGCGGCTGTTCTTACCGCTGTAGACGAAGAGGTAGCCCGTCGAATCCGGCGCATTCTGCAATTCGATTGCCAGATTATCCAGACGCGCCTTGTCATCATCGAAGGCGACCGACGGGAATTCGTCGAACTTGTGCGGCGGAATCAACGTCGGAGGCGGAGCCGTAACATCAACTGTTCCCTGCGCCATCTGACGGCAAGTCGAATCGCCTGAGCCGTCGTCCACGACGAGAATCGCCGTCACTTTCTGTTTGCCGAGTCCGGTCGAATCAACCGTGATGGAGTTCGTGCCAGCGCCGTTCAGAATTCTCGCAGACGGCGGGCTAACAGTCCATGTGTAGTTGAGCGGAGAAGTGCCGCCATACGAGACATCGGAGCTAAAGGTAATCACGTCGCCCTCGTCCACGACCGAAGGCGCGGAGACGCTGACCGGATACGGGCACGGCCTCGTGATGATGTGCTTGACGTAGTTGAGACAGACGCAGTTTCGTTTTCCGGCGACGATGTTGATCTGCTGCGACCAGCGGCGGTTCGGGAAAAGCACCTCGACCGTGTGCGGCCCCGCCGGAAGGTCTATCGACTGCGCAGGATTGTAAGTGACGCCGTAATCCTTGCCGTCAACGACGAGCGGATAACCTGCCGGAGACGTTTTCACGTCCATCCGTCCAAAACCCTTTTTGAGCTTCGGCTCTTTCGATTTGGCGGCGCTCGGTTTGGCATCGCCCGATTTGGTGGTATCGCCCGATGCATGCAACGTCATTGAAGACGCGAGCAGCAGGAGCATGAGGGCAAAAGCGCAACTGAAATAGATTCTTCGCATGGTGGTTTTCAAAAAGCCCTCCTAATTGGCTGCGACTTCCTTGGCTGCTTTTTTAGAGCGTGTGTAACGACGACGTGCGCCCGCGCCGAGCGCGGCGAGTCCGGTGCCGAATAGCAGGAGCGATGCAGGCTCAGGCACGACCTCAACCGGAACTGACGGCGACGGCGTGATGCACTGGTTCACTCTATCTTTGCATTTGCTATCGGGCGTGCAGATGCCTGTCAGGCAAACCGCCGGAATCAGCGCGAGGAAAGGCCATTTCGGAATGCCTCCGCCCGCGACCGGAATATCTTCGCACTCGCATGTTTCGGCGGTGACTTCGGTCTGTTCTTCGGTCTGAACCTGTATCCCGCCATCCTGCGTTGCGGTGGTGGCAGGGTCTTGCGGCGCGGCTGTGTTAGCGGTCGCGGCTCTGTCTTCCTGCGCGACGAGACGAAGCTCTGTAGACGCATTCTGCCAGCCGGCGCGCGAACTTCCGCTGACGACGTTGATGACATCGTTCATCTGGACAGGGCTGGCCTGCACCGAGACAGCGGTTATCAGCAAGATGCTGAGTATCGTAGCAATGGGGCGAAAAGCTCGATTCCACATTTCAGGAGTCCCTCCCTCGGACACTCCGGGTTCGCAATTCTCTCGCCCGCGTGAAGCGGCGGAAGACGCGAACCGATCTATACTTATAAAAGTCAAAAGCGACCGAAGACAACGATGCCGTTTCTGCGAAACAACCGAATTTGCTGTTAGAGCTTTAACAAATTGCCGAGGCTGGCTGGCTCGAAAAGCCTGTCGGGATTTCCTCTTGGCTCAAACTCTGCTCGCGGCCTGCTCGTCGTCAAAAGTCTCTGTTCAATAGTGAAAAACCGATGAAGAGGCTTCCTTCATCACTAGAGAAAGACGCCGAATACTGTATGGATTCCAGTTTCGTGGCGTGATTAAACTAGCGTTTACACCCTAATGTCAAGAAAAAATCGGGTGAAAAGTTAAAAAATTACTTTAACTTTTAAGAAGCAGTAAAAGAGGTACAGGCAAAAGCGAAACACACGCGCTCACTTTTGCCTGTACCTTTTTACTTTTTGCTTTCCTTAGTCGCCTTCCCCGCCTCCGGCGGCTTCAGCCTTCTGCTGCTCTTCGCGCAGCACTGCCTTGCGCGAGAGCTTGATTTTATTGCCCTCTTTGCCGATGCACTTGACCAGAATCTGCTGGCCTTCCTTCAGCTCGTCGCGCACGTCTTTAACGCGGCGGTCTGCGATTTCAGAGATGTGCAGGAGGCCGTCTGTGCCCGGAAAGATTTCGACGAAAGCTCCGAAATCAACTATCCGCGAGACGGTGCCGAGATAAGTTTCGTTGATTTCGGCTTCAGCCGTCAGGCCGCGAATCTTATTGACGGCGGCTTGAGCCGCTTCGGCATCGGCGGTCGCAATCGAAACCGTGCCGTCATCCTCGACATCAATCTTGGCTCCGGTCTCTTCGACTATCGAGCGAATCATCTTGCCGCCCGGTCCGATCACGTCGCGGATTTTGTCCGGGTTGATCTTAATCTGGATAATGCGCGGCGCGTGCGGCGCAATCTCCGCGCGCGGCTCTGCGAGCGATTGCTCCATCACTCCGAGTATGTGCAGGCGTCCCTTTCTGGCTTGCTCCAGAGCCTCTGCCATAATCTGCGAGTTGATGCCGCCGATCTTGATGTCCATCTGGAGCGCGGTGATGCCGTCGTGGGTGCCAGCGACCTTAAAGTCCATGTCGCCGTAGTGATCTTCCGCGCCCGCGATGTCGGACAAGATAGCGTACTTGTTGCCTTCCATCACGAGACCCATAGCGACTCCCGCGACGGGTCTCTTCAAAGGCACGCCCGCGTCCATCAAGCTGAGAATGCCTCCGCAGATCGTAGCCATAGAGCTTGACCCGTTCGACTCCGTGATGTCTGCGACGATGCGCAGGGTGTATGGAAACTCCGACTCGTCGGGCAGGATAGGCTCGATAGCGCGGCGTGCGAGCGCGCCATGCCCGATTTCGCGGCGGCTGGAAGAGCCGAAGCGGCCAACTTCACCGACCGAGTAATGCGGGAAATTGTAGTGAAGCAGGAAGCGACGCTTGACCTCTCCCTTTTCCAGATCGTCTATGAATTGCTCGTCATCTTTCGTTCCCAAAGTGGTCGAGACCATCGCCTGCGTTTCGCCGCGCGTAAAGAGCGCGGAGCCGTGTGCGCGCGGCAACCAGCCGACCTCGCAGGTAATCGGGCGAATCTCGGAGAAGCGGCGTCCGTCCGGCCTGCGGCGATTGTTCAGAATGTCGTCGCGGAATATCGTTTCCTTGAGGTGGTCGAAAATCTTCTTCGCCATCTGACGCTGTTCGGGCTGGTCTTCGGGATAAGACTCGACGACCTCTTTCTTGAGCGCGTCAACCGCCGCATAAGAGGCGATCTTGTCTTGCTGCGTCGTGTCGAGCGAAGTGCGAAGCCTTTCAGCATAATTCCTCTCGACCTCGCCGAGCATCTCTTCATTGAGTTCGGGCGCGACGACTTCGCGCTTCTGAATATCGAGCGCCTTGTACAGCTCCTTCTGCCAGCGGCAGAGACGATTAATCTCCTTGTGCGCGAGCATCAGGGCTTCGACCATGATCTCTTCCGAGACTTCGAGCGCGCCTGCTTCGACCATCACGATGGCCTCTTCGGTTCCGGCCACGATGAGATTCAAGCGCGACTCGCGCCGCTCATCGTAGGTCGGATTGATGACGTAGCGGCCATCGAGGAGGCCGACTCTCACGCCTGCAATCGGAGTCGAAAAAGGGATGTCGGAAAGATAGAGCGCGCATGAAGTTCCGGTGATGGCAATGACATCCGGGTCGTTGTCCGGATCTGCCGAGATGACAGAGGCGATGACCTGCGTTTCGTTGCGATAACCTTTGGTGAAGAGCGGGCGGCACGGGCGGTCAATCAGGCGGCAGGTCAAAACCTCTTTTTCGCCGGGGCGGCCTTCGCGCCTGAAGTAGTTGCCGGGAATGCGTCCGGCGGCGTAGTTGGCTTCACGATACTCGACCGTGAGCGGGAAGAAATCTATGCCTTCGCGCGGGCTTTGCGCTCCGACGGCGGCGACTAAGAGCATCGTATCGCCATAACGTATGACGACCGAGCCGTTCGCTTGTTTGGCGACGCGTCCGGTTTCGACCGTCAGCTCTTTGTCGCCCAGCTTGATTGATTCTTTCAAATATTTCTTGACTGCCATAATGTAATTTGTCTCCTTCGTGGACAAAGACTTCCTGCTCTTTTGATGAGCGAGGAGGGCGCAAGGCGTCTCATCCGCCGCGCCTCTAGAAGTAAATCGTCGGGCTGCTCAAATCCGGCTTTCTGGACTCTCTCAAGACTCTCGCGCTACGTGAGGCGCAAAAGTTAGCAGCCGGACTGAAAAAAAGCATTTCGCACATTAAACTTAAAGGCGACGCTGCCTCCAGCTTGTGTGCCGTGAAGCATTGCGTCGCCTTAAGATTTCCGCCTAAAGCTCTCTGCTCGCATCCGCTCGCCTTCAGTCATCGCCGTCACGTTCGGCACTGGCGCAAGCTCTTCGACGGATACGATTTTTAAGTTAGAGATTCGAAGCTCTCTCTTTACGGTTCCGGCGCGCCCCTGCGGCTTAGCGACGCAAGCCGAGACGACTGACGACCTCGTGATAACGCTCTATATCTTTGCGTTTGAGGTAATCCAGCAGACTCCTGCGCTGCGAGACCATCTTGAGCAGGCCGCGCCGCGAGTGGTTGTCCTTCTTGTGCGTTTTGAAATGCTCGGTCAGCTCATTGATGCGCTGGCTGAGCAAGGCGACTTGCACCTGCGGCGAACCCGTATCCGCCTCGTGCGTGCGATAATCAGTAACTATCTTCTCTTTCGTTTCTTTGGCTAACGGCATAACTTCTCCAGATGGTCCTCCCAGACCGCAGTACATCCGCCTTATAACATACGGCAACCGCTAAGATTAAA
Source organism: uncultured Pyrinomonadaceae bacterium (assembly GCA_964246305.1). Taxonomy (GTDB): domain Bacteria; phylum Acidobacteriota; class Blastocatellia; order Pyrinomonadales; family Pyrinomonadaceae; genus JACMLC01. The sequence continues at coordinate 79,192 of CAXTPS010000004.1, read as the reverse complement.
AGACAACGCAATCTAACATGGCGTTCATGCACTGTCCAGCGACGGGAGGTTTTATGGAATAGAGTAGAGTGGCGCAGGAATTTACCGGTCATTCGTTCTCTTGGAGCGACGGATTAGCGTAATCAGCATCCAACGGGTTGAAAAGCCAGCGAGTTATCGGATATCTGTCTGAACCGCCATCGCTGCTTAATTTTGTCCGAACGCATTTAGTGATTTACATCTTTCGGAGGAGGCCGACAAGCTTTATGAAGCAGATTTTGAGTTTGATATTGATGTCTCTCATGCTCGCGCCGCACGCCTACGCACAGACGCGCACGCCGCGTCGCACGCGCACAGCAACCGCAAACAACACGCGCTCGCCCGCCACATCTGCACCGCAGAACAGAGGTGACGCGCTCCCGATCCGGCGCGTCATCGTGTACAGCAATGGCGTCGCATATTTCGAGCGGCGCGGAATGGTGACTGGACACGCGGAGGTTAATCTACAATTCAAGCAATCGCAGGTGGACGATGTTTTAAAGTCCATGGTCGTGCTCGACCTCGGACGCGGGCAGATCGGAGCGGTCAGTTATAATTCGTCCGCGCCGCCCGCCGCACGCATGTCGGAGATTCCTTTTTCCATAGAGGCCGGAACTGATAACGATAATACGCAGGGCGGTCTGGCCGGAGTCCTGCGCCAGTTGCAGGGCGCGCGTGTCATCGTTTCAACCAACAGCCGCACGGCGACCGGCGCGATTCTGACTATCGAAGAGAGAAAGTCTCAGATAGATGCGAACAAGCCTGCGGCCACGACGCACACGCTCGTCATCGCCTCGGAGTCTGGCGAGCTGATGAGCTTCGATCTGGCGGAAGTGCGCTCGGTGCGTCTGGTTGACGAAGGAGCGCGCAGGGATGTCTCGCAGTTCGCGGACGCTTCGGCCTCCGCGCGGCGGCGCGACGCCAAGACCATCGTCGTCACTTCCGACGGGGCGGGATCGCGCGAGATGGTCGTCAGCTATACCATCGCCGCGCCGATCTGGAAGACATCGTATCGCGTCGTGCTCGACTCGACAGGCCAGCCGTTCTTTCAGGGCTGGGCGATTGTGGACAACGTCAGCGAAGACGATTGGACGAACGTCTCTTTGTCGCTCGTCTCAGGCACGCCCATCTCTTTCATACAGCCGATACAGCAGCCGCTCTATCGCTATCGCCCGGTCGTCCCGATTCCGGATGACCTGAAGCTCGATCCGCAGACCTATGAACCGAGTACGGGCGCTGGCGAGACCACTGCCGTGGGGGCTGGAAACGCCAGCGCGCCCATGGAGACGATGCAGGGTCCGAACTCTTCGGAACTCAGTGCGGGAGCCGGGATTTCTACGAACGGGAACCGCGCCAGAAGCACGAATACCTTCGCGATTGACGGAACAGACACCAATGGAGCCACAGCGACGACCAGCCTGAGCAATGCGATTACGGGCGGAGAGGCGGGCGTGCGGACTGCCGCGAGCGGCGCGGAAGTCGGCGACCTCTTCGAGTATCGCATAGAGCAGCCGGTGACTGTGCTCCACGACCGCTCCGCGCTGATTCCGATTTTGCAAACGCGGATGGAGGGCGAGCGCGTCTCGGTCTATAACGAAGCCGTGCGCCGCGACCGACCGCTGAGCGGGATGCGTTTGAAGAACACTTCGCCTTTGACGCTCGATGACGGCGCGTTGACGGTGCTTGACGGCGATGCTTACGCGGGCGAGGCTTTGCTCGCCAGATTCAAGCCCGGCGAGAAACGCTTTATCACTTTCGCGCTCGACCTCGGCACGCTCGTGACTGTGCGTTCGACCAATGACCGCGAGCCGGTCTTTATGGTCACGGCGATTAACGGCGTGCTTCAGGTTCATTATTATCAGATGGAGCAGAAGACCTACACGATCACCAACCAGACGGACAAGCCGCGACTCTTGTACATAGAACATCCGCTACGTGGCGATTGGAAGTTGGCGGAAGCGGGCGGCGCGCCCAAGCCCGCCGACCAGACGGAAAGTTTCTATCGCTTTCGCGTCGAGCTGAAACCGCGCGAGACAGTCACGCTGCCCGTCACGGAGCGGCGCGCATTGATGGACAGCTACGCTATCTCGAACCTCACCACGAGCGATGTCGAGATGTTCGTCTCGCGCCGCTACATCGACGAGAAAACACGCGACGCGCTCAATAAGCTGATCGAGATCAAAGGCCGCATCGCCGCGATAGACGCGCGGCTGGCAGCGATTGACGCGGAAGTAAAGGAAATCTCCGAAGATCAGGCGCGACTGCGCGAGAACATCACTGCGCTCAAAGACACAGCCGAAGCCAAACAGCTCATCGCGCGTTATGTCACCAAAGCCAACGAACAGGAGACACGCATCGAGCAACTGACCAGCGAGCGACGCACGGCGGCAACCGAACGCGCCCGTCTGCAAGCAGAGCTTGAAGCAGCCACACGCGCCATCGTCGTCAACTCTAATGCCGAAGGGAAATGAGAGAGCTTTAAAACATCTCGCGCAAAGGCGCAAAGCAGAAGCACGCAAAGAGCAATCGGTATTCAACAACTTTGCGTTCTTCCTTTGCGCCTTTGCGCCTTTGCGGGAAATTCTTTTCGCTCAGCTTTCTTACAAGTTGACAACTTTCACAGGAAGGTCTAAAGAAAAAGCATGGCACAAAATAAGGCGCGTGTGTTAATCGTCGGCGGAGGCTTTGGCGGTCTCTTCACGGCTCTTGAGCTGGCTGGCGCGTGCGAGGTGACGCTCGTCAGCTCGGAAGACCATTTTCTCTTTACGCCGATGCTCTACGAATACCTGAGCGGCGAGGTCGAGGCGTGGCACATCGCGCCCGGCTACAGAGAGCTGGTTGACGATCCACACGTGCGCTTCGTGCGCGGCGAAGTGGCGTCGATTGACTTTGAAGCACGCGAGGCCGCGATTGAGGGAAGCGTCGAGCGCATCGCTTATGACGTGCTGGTTCTGGCGGCGGGCGGAGTCACGAATTACTGGAACGTCGAAGGAGCCGCGGAGCACGCGATGCCTTTTCGCAAGCTGGCGCACGCGGACGCTCTGCGGCAGAGAATGATAGAGACGCTTGACCGCGTGCCGCCCGACCTCGCGCCGCAGGACGCGCGCCAAGCTCTGACCTTCGCCATCGTCGGCGCGGGCGCGAGCGGCGTAGAGCTTTCGACCAAGATGGCAGACCTCTTGCGAGACGCTTTCAAACGCCGCGCGCTGCATGGCGAGCCGCGCCTTGTCGTGATCGAGATGGGCGACCGCGTCGTGCCCGGCATGGGCGACGAGATACGCGAGTTTGTCGAGAACGCGCTCAAAGAATCGCGCGTCGAAGTCTTCACACAGACGCGAGTCAAAAGCGTGCGAGCAGACGGCCTCACCTTCGAGCATAACGGCGAGACGACCGACATGCACGCGGCTGCGACCGTCTGGCTCGGCGGCGTGCGCGTCAATCCGCTCGTCGAGAAACTGGATTTAGAGAAAGACAAGCGCGGGCTGATTCTCGTCGAGCAGACGCTTCAGACCAGAGGACATGAAAACATTTTCGCGCTCGGCGACATAGCTTTTTTTGAAGACGCCAGCCCGCGCCTGGCAGGCACAGCGCAGCTCGCGCTTCAGGAAGCCGGACTCGTGGGCAATAACATCAAAGCTTTGCTCGCGGGAAAGAAGCTCGGCACAAAACATTTCGCGGAGCTTGGCGAAGCCGTCAGCCTCGGCACGGAGCGCGCGGCTGTGCTCGCCGGTGGCAAGGCATTCGGCGGCGCGCTCGCACGACAGGCGCGCTTCACGCTCTACACAGGGCGTCTGCCGACGTGGCATCACCGCCTCAAAGTCGGCGCAAGCTGGTTCTTCGAGGGCACCAGCCCGCGACCTTTGCAACCTTTGGGATTGAAGCGATAAGAACGTCTCAGGCAAAGGCGCAAAGATGCAAAGAAAAGCATTCAAGCTCTTCCTTTGCGTCTTTGCGCCTTTGCCTGAGATGTTTGTATTAAGAAGCTGCTGTTACGACTTCGCATGAATCGAGCACAGGAGCTTCTTCTTCGACCTTCGCGCCCGCTTCGCCGTAGTAAGGAATGTCTCTTGAAATGGCGTCGAAATATTCCGCGATGCGATGGAGAATCTCTTCGACCGAATGCGAGTGGTAGAGCGAGGTACGAAAGAGCGCGCCGCCATGCAGGCCGCGTGTGAACTGTCCCGCGAGCTGCTTCATGCGCCCGATGGCGGCGAGTTCGGGCATGTCTTCGCGCAGCATGTCGAAATATTCAAGCAATACTTCCTGCTTGTCTTCGAGCGTCGGCTGAAAAACCCCTCGCCCTGCGAGCGTGTCCTCTATCTGGCGAAAAATCCACGGGTTCGCCATCGCGCCGCGACCGATGAGGATGCCGTCACAATTTGTTTCGCGCCAGCGCGCGAAAGCTCCCTCAATCGTCGTCACATCACCGCTGCCTGAGACCGGAACTTTGACGACCTCTTTGATCTGCCTGACCAAATCCCAGTTGGCGAGTCCCTTATAGCCCTGCTCTTTCGTGCGACCGTGAAGGGCTATGTGCTCCGCGCCGCAGGCTTCCGCGAGGCGTGCCGTCTCGACCGCGTTGATCGTGTGGTCATAGTAGCCAGCGCGAATCTTGACGGTCATCGGAATCGTGATCGCCTTTTTGATCTCGTTCAAAATAGTTTCGAGACGCGGGTAATCGCGCAGGAGGCCGGAGCCGCCGCCGTGCTTGACGACCTTCGGCGCGGGACAGCCGCAGTTGATATCGAGTATGTCCGCGCCGATCTCTTGAGCCATCTCCGCAGCCATCGCCATGCGCGCGTGCTGCCCGCCGAAAATCTGTACAGCGTATGGACGCTCCTCTTCAAAAAAGCGCATCTGCCTTTTCGATTTCGGATTATTGCGCGTCAGTCCTTCGACTGAGATAAATTCCGAAACTGTGAGGCCGATGCCGCCGCGCCGCTTGAGCAGGCGGCGAAAAGAGATGTCCGTCACGCCCGCCATCGGCGACAGGATGAGCGGCGGATTGATTTCGATATCACGAATCTTAAAAGACTTGGTCATTTCTTAATTCAACTTGAAAGCTTCAACTTCTCTGCGCGTCTTTGCGTCTTCAATCTTTGCGGCCTTTGCGGCTAATTGATTATTTCACGCAAAGGACGCAAAGAGAAATCACGCAAAGGACGCAAAGTGTTGAGGGCCGCTTTATATCAAATCACCAACCGTGAACGAATAAGCTCTGCGCGCTTTTGAGTCCGCATTTCTGATACGAATTATAAGCTTCGGCTGCGCGCTGGCGCACGCTTTCGCCATCTTCGCCGAGCATCCAGCCCGCGAGCGCGGCCTGCAAGATATAGGCTTCGGGAGCCATCAGGTTCGTCGTCCACAGGAGCGGCTGCGCGCCCGTGCGCCTGAGCGGAGTGGCGAAATAATTCTTACTGGCGCACGAAAGGATGATCGCCTCGCGGCGCGCGTCGTCCTGTTTTTCGGGATAGCTTGGCAGCCGAAAATCCATCAGGCCGTTATGCCCGACGAAGGCCAGGAGGTCTGCGCCGCCGCCTATGTTCAGCTCGATTTTTTTGGAATCAACATTGAATTCTAAAACTTCATTGATCCCGCCCGACGCCGAAGCTAGAAAGTTCATGATGGCTCTTTGAATCTCGAAGCCCCTGTAAGCATCCGCGACGAGATAGACATCGTGGCTTCGATGCTTGAAGACGAGCCGCTCCATGACCGCATACTTCGGATCGAGCGTGTCCGAGACGAGCCGCCAATCTCTGCTCTTTATGAAAAAAGTTTTGAGGCCGAAGGCCGCGCCCCAGTAAAGATTCTTTTCGGGGTCATCGCCGTTCCCGAGCGTGGCTGAGACGGGCACGATGCCCTGATGCGCGTTGTCGCACAAGGCTACGAGAACATGCACGACCTTTCCCGGATTCTGCCGCACGGGGCTACTCTTCTTTGAATCGCTTGCCTGCTGTCGCGTTTGTGTTTGAGAGTCATCGTGTACGACGTTACGGCTTTGACCGCCGCAGCTAATGAAGCCGGACAGCAACGCGCTCATCAGAATTGTACAGGTGAATCTCATCAAAGCTTTCAGACCTTCAGCAGAGTTTTCACATTTTTATCCCGGAAGCGAGCGGCGGCGTTTCGTCTTCCGGCTCAATCAACTTCTCGCCCGTCTCAAGCTGTATCACGACGCGCGCCCATTGAGCCGCCTGACGCGCAGCCGTTCTAGCTAATCCGACATCGCCGCGACTCATCGCCTCAAGCGCGGCATCGCCCATCTCCTGCGCCGTCGTGCGATATTGTGCGATCTGTGTTTGCACCTGTTCTTCTATCATCTCGGAATTATTCCTCAGTAGATATTGAATTCATATTCGACCCTGACATATTGAGAGACAGGGCGGCCATCCTTTTCGGCAGGCAGGAATCTGATTAACTTTGCGGCCTCGATTGCTTTCTCCGACAGGCCATGCCCCAATCCATCAACTATTTCGATGTCCGTCACCATTCCCGTTGCAGATAAAACCATCTTCAACAGCACAGTGCCCGTCGTCTGGTGTTGCCTCGCGTCATCAGTATAGAACGGCGAAGGCTTAAAGATGATAATCGCTTTGCGCAGCTTCGGATTATCATCTTTGAAATCCTCAAACTTCAGCGGCTGACCGTCAACCGTTAGCAGTGTTTGAGTCTGAATTTGAGTTTGCGTTTTCGCAGTCTCCTTCGCAGCAACATCTGCTGCCTGCGCGACAGCATCTTTGCCCAGACGAAGCGACGATAAGAATTTTTTCACGACTGGATTTTCCGCATCTTTCGCCGCCACCTCGACGCCGTAAATGTGCTCTTTGGACACGAAGAGCTGAATGTCCCTGTAATAACCCCTTTCAGATGACTGATAATGTTTGCCCTTGAAGCCGTTGAGATTGATGTCCTGCCAGCCCTTCATCCGTTTGTAGCTGGTTGAAAGCAGTTCGTTCAATCCCTGCGAAGGATTTGAAACTCTGCTCACTGTGACGACCATCACGACTCTGTCCAGATAGCCGGTCACGACATGCTCCTCCAGAAACTTCGCGCCGCCATCTTTCAGATAGAACGGTTCGGAATGGTTATAAACCTGAAATTCCGAGAGCATCGAAATAGCGAACTCGTTGTTCCTGGTCGTGATAGTTTCCCAGGACTGAACGGCCTGATTCTTCGCCTGCGAATCGGGTGAAGAGGTTTGAGCCTCAATCGGCTCTCCGCTAAAAACGAAACAGGTAATGAGCAGAAGGAGTAAGTATATTTTAAAACTTCTTTTGAAGACGCGTGTAAAACTCATCATGGCTTGCCTCTATTCGTTGATTGACAACTGAAGGAATCATCCTCTAGCTTCATTGTTAACGGCAGGGATTATAACAAATGCAGCATAGACTCATCCAAATCGTCGGCGTGGCATGGACGCTGCTCTTCGCCGTCTTCATCATCTGGATTTACGCCACCGAGCCGCGTACTTTTAAAGAGGCGGCTTCGGGCGTACAGGTTGCCGCCGGGACTTATCAGATTGACCGGCAGAAGTTCGATGCGGCCTTGCAGCTTTTCCGTCAGGAACAGTTTCGCGCGGCGCGCGACGAATGGGGGCGCGCAGACCCGCAGCAGCAGGACGCGCAGACGCAGTTTTATATCGCATACGCTTTTTACAGGGAAGGCTGGGGACGGCTCTACAGCGACGACGCGCTCTTTAAGCAGGGAGTCGAAGCGGTCAATCGCGCGATCAAGCTCTCGCCGGACGGCCCGCTCAGGGTTGACGACGCGGACTTGCAGATGCACACGGCTGCCGAACTCAAAGCTGAGTTGGAGCAGGGCACGGAGCGCAGCCTTGACGATTTGAATCCGTTGAAAGTCCTGCGCAAGCGCAAATGACTGAAGCACAGCACAGCTCAAGCACGGAAACGCGGCACAGCTCAAGGAATCGCGCGCTGGTGCGTTACATCGCATTGCCGATGATCTTTCTGACGGCCGCGCTCCTCGGCGGATTACGCGTGAGCGCAGAGGCGCGCGTCTTCGTCTTCGTCGCGCCGCCGCTCGTGACGCTCATCTTGGCGACGCTGCTGATGCTGCTCTTCGTGCGCGGGCATCTGATAGAGTTGAAGGCTTGGCTCTCAAGCGTTCATCCCGCGCTTGAAAATATCTCGCACGCGCTGACGTTGCTCGCGCTCTTTTTCGCTTCGGCGCAGGCGTTCAATTCCGTCCTGCCGGAGCGCGGCCTGCTCTTCTGGCTCTTCTCTTTCTTCTTTTTGTGGACGCTCTGGAACAACCAGTTCGCATCCTTCGACGCGAAGAGACTTTTGCGCAGCCTGACGGTTCTGTTCGGCACAGCCTTTGTCTTGAAGCACATGATCATCGCCAGCCTCTACGCACCCGATGGCGGATGGCTCAAGCGACTGGCGGGCGCGCTCGTCGAAGGCGCCTCGCTCGGCACGCTCGACACGCAGGCGTTCGCGCCCTCGACAGGATATATCTCATTCTTCACGCTCGCCCTCTACGTCGGCGGACTCATCCTGCTCCCGCCTGCGCCGTCGTTTAAAAGTGACGAAGACGCGCGAGGACTAATCGCAAGCTACCAGCAACTCTCAACGCTTGAGCGCAAAGAGTTGCGCGAAGCAATCATCAAAGACGAGAGCCATGTGACGGAAGAAACGATAGAGGCGAGAAATGATAAAAGCTCAAGTCATGTCTAAAATTATAGGATTGCTGCTACTACTTTTCGCTTCAATTTCTCCGGGTCTAATCGCACAGGAAACACAGAGGATGCCGGAGGATGCTTACCACAGAGTGCTTGACGTAATCTTCCCGCGCTTTTCGGATGATTTCAGCGACCTCAAACATTTTATCCTTGACTTGAGAATCACGCCTTATTACGAACCTGAGATGCAGATTAATATCATCGAGCGCAACAACGGGAAGTTAGAGGCAATCATTTACACGCTGCCTGTGGGAAGCCGGAGCGTGGAGGCACAGCTTGATGCGATGAATGACTTGACCGGTAAGGAAACTATAGAAGAGATAGCTAAGCGAATTAAGGTTGAGAAAAGGGTCATTCAGGAAACGCCCGAACTGCGCGAGTTGGTTAAAAGGTTTTCCGGGCTACGGCTTTCACCACAGTTAAATACAGGATTCAGCTTGCATTACACGGAATATGACCTCTGGTATAGAGCCATCTCCAACGAGGTTCATTTCACGCTTGCAGGCTCAGACGTTGATACCGACCCGAATAACTACCCGCTCGTTCGATGGATGAACAAAGCGCAAAAAAGTTTGGTAAAACGACCGGCCTCTATACAAAAAACTGATAAACCCAAATAAAGTTTTATCGCTTACTTCAACCCACGGTTGTTTGGAACATCGTCGGCTTAATTTATAATTCAATCACTTCAGTCTCACTCAGGATTTGATAAAGGTTTGAGGCTTCGGCTCGCGAGGTCTGTTTGCCTGCGGGCACGTCAAGGACGCGCACCGTGAGCAGGCGATTGCGGCGACGCAGAACAATCTCGTCTCCGACGTTGACGACGCGAGAGGATTTAGCAGGCTTGCCGGACACCTGCACCAGTCCGGCCTCGCACATCTCCTGCGCCACCGTCCGTCGCAACACCAGCCGTGAGGCTTTGAGAAAAAGATCGAGACGCATAAGTACAAGGATGAAGGCGGAAGGATGAAGGATGAAAGTCTGGTTTTTTAATCGGGCTTTTTAAGATGAGCAATTCAACTTGAAGAGTTTCAGTTTCATCCTTCCGCCTTCATCCTTCATCCTTGCTTTTAGGGTTTGCTGTTCCCGCGCGAGTCAGATTTTTTCTCTGCGCTGGCGGCAGGGGTTTGAGTGGAGGTGGTCGAAGCTGCCGGCGCTGCGCCTGAGCCGAGAAAGGGCATCACGGCTGCGCGATAGGTTTCGGAGATTTTGATGTAAGCATCCTTGCGCAGCTTCTCCATGTAGTTTGTGCGCTCTTTCTCCGAATGTTCCGCGGTCATAACTTCGCGCACGCGCGTGTCATTAAAAGTCGGCACGTCGCTTCCGGCGACGCGCTCGTCAACACGCAGGATTTGAAAGCCCTCATCATAGCGGAGAGGCTCGGACACGCCTCCGGCCTTCACGTTCTTGATTGCGTCAGCGATGTTCTCGCGCAAATCCGTCAACTGGAAAGTGCCGACCTTGCCTTTCGTCTCGGCTGCGATGAGCTTGCCGTCCTGCAACCTTTCCGAATTGGCGACGGCGAGCGCGGCAAAGTCCGCGCCTCCGCGAGCCTGCGCGATCAGTTGTTCGGCTTTGGCTTTGACTTCGGCCTCCGGCTTTCCGGCGAGGCTCAAAAATATTTCCGAGAGGGTAATCGTCTCAGGCTTTTTGAACTTATCTTTGTGCGCGTTGAAATAGTCCTGTAAGTCTTTGGCAGACCAGCTATAGAAAAGCTTGTAATCCACATCGCGGCTAAAGACCGCCTGCTTCATCAGCTCAGTCCGCAGGGTCTGGCGCACAGAATCATAGTCGAAGCCGCTCTCTTTCATGGCCTTGCGCAGCTCATCTATAGTCTTGATGCCCTGCTGCTTTGCCACCGCGAGCATGCGCTGGTTGACTTCGGCTTCAACGTCGTCGGCGAGGCCGAGTTCCTTGCCCTGCTGCAAGAGAAGCTGTTCGTTGATGAGGCTGGCGATGAGTTCAGGCTGGCGGCTAGTTATCTCGGCGGTCGCCTCCTGCTCGCTCTTGCCCTGCTGTTGCAGCGTAGTGACGGCCTCCTTCATCTCACGCTTAATCATCGAGAGCGTGATGACATCGTTATTGACCTGCGCCACGACTTCGTCAATCACGCGCGCCTCGCCCTCCTGCGCCCGTGCGTTCGGAACAAGCGACGCGACGAGCGCGAAGGCGACCAGCGTTATTGATATTAGTTTTAATCTCACAATGATAACTCCTTAAATTTCAGGAGACAGAAGACAGGAGACAGGAGTCAGAATAAAAAGCATCTTCATCTTTTATTCCTTCTGTCTCCTGTCTTCTGTCTTCTGTCTTCTCACATCAGACTCGTGGGATTCTACCCTTCCGCGCGAATAGCCTGCAACACGCCGCGCGCGGTCTCAAGGACAGCATCACTCTCATCTTCGCTCAGAGCGAGACGCAGGACGCCGGTCGGCGCAAAGCTCGCGCCCACGCGCTCGCCGACCAGAGCCATCAATTTCTCAGGCGCGACGCGCGCTTTTTCGCCGAGCTTGAGAGCGATGCCGCCCTGCGTTCTGTCAATCGAAATGACGCCGATCTCTTCGGCCACGCGGCGCAGCCCGGCATACTCAAAGAGCCTTTGGACTGCTTCCGGCAAGCGACCGTAACGATCCTGCGTCTCGGTCATAATCTCCCGCAAAGTCTCTTCATCGCGCGCCGAAGAGATGCGTTTATAAGTCCGCAGCCGCTGGCCCATGTCGTTGATGTAATCCTCTGGAATCGCCACGTCCGCGCCGAGATTTATCGAAACGCTCGTCTCATCATCTATGGTCTCGCCGCGCAGCTCCTGCACCGTGCGTTCGAGCATCTGCGTGTAAAGATCGAAGCCGAGCACGTCCATCTGCCCCGACTGCTCGCCACCCAAAAGATTTCCCGCGCCTCTCAATTCGAGGTCTAAAGCGGCGATGCGAAAGCCCGCGCCGAGGTCTGAAAATTCGCGTATCGCAGCCAGACGGCGGCGCGCGATGGGCGACAGGCCATGTTCCGATGGAATCAATAAATATGCGTAAGCACGGCGATTAGAGCGACCGACGCGACCCCGCAACTGGTAGAGCTGCGACAATCCATAAGCATCTGCGCGATTTATGATGATCGTGTTAGCGCGCGGGATGTCTATCCCGTTCTCGATGATGGTCGTCGCAACCAGAACATCATATTTGTAATCAACGAAATCGAGCATCACGCGCTCCATCTGCTGCTCGTTCATCTGCCCGTGGCCGACCGCGATACGCGCCTGCGGTACGAGTCTCTGCACGAGCGCGGCGATGGTCTCGATTGATTCGACGCGATTGTGTATGAAGAAGACTTGTCCGCCTCGCGCAAGCTCTAATTCGATAGCGGACTTGATGACCGATTCGGAAAACTGCACGACCTGCGTATTGATTGCGAGGCGGTCGCGCGGCGGAGTCTCGATCACGGACATGTCGCGCAAGCCCATGAGAGACATATTGAGCGTGCGCGGAATCGGCGTCGCAGAAAGTGTGAGTACGTCAACTTTTTTCTTCAGCTGCTTCAAACGCTCTTTGTGTGCGACGCCAAACCGTTGCTCTTCATCCACCACGACCAAACCCAAATCACGAAACTTCACATCTTTGGAAAGCAGGCGATGTGTGCCGATGGCTATGTCAACCTCGCCCGCCTCGACGCGCTTGACGACATCCTTCTGCTCCTTCGCGGAGCGAAAGCGAGAGAGCAGCTCAACCTTCACCGGAAAGGCCGCGTAACGCGTGCGGAAAGTCTCGAAGTGTTGATAAGCGAGCACGGTCGTCGGCGTCAGCACGGCAACCTGCTTGCCTTCCATCACGGCCTTGAACGCCGCGCGCATGGCGACTTCCGTCTTGCCGTAACCGACATCGCCGCACAGCAGCCTGTCCATCGGCACGGCCTGTTCCATATCTTTTTTGACATCCTCAATCGCGGTCTCCTGATCCGGCGTCAGGACGAACTCGAAGCCCTGCTCGAACTCGCTCTGCCAAGGCGTGTCGTAAGCGTAAGCGAAGCCGCCGACCAATTTTCTCTCGGCGTAGAGACGCAACAGCTCGTCCGCCATGTCGCGCATCGCGCGCTTGGCCTTAGCCTTCGTCTTCTGCCAGCCGATGCCGCCGAGCTTGTCAAGGTTAGGCTGCTTGCCTTCCGCGCTCGAATATCTCTGCACGAGATCGAGCCGCTCGACCGGCACATACAGCTTCGCGTCGTCCGTGTAAAAGAGCAGCATGAACTCGCTGCGCCTGCTCGCGCCGAGGTCTAGCGTCTGCAAGCCGCCGAACCGACCGATGCCGTGATCCACATGGACGACGTAATCGCCGACTTTTAAATCGCGGAAGTCGGAAAGGAAAGCCGCCGTCTTTGATTTTTTTCTCTGGCCTTTGGTCTTGGGTCTCTGGTCTTTGGCGCGGAGCGCGACATCTGTAGCTTCATCGAAGAGATCGCTTTCGACGTGGACGATAAGATTCGATGAGGGCAGGGCGAATCCGCCGGAGGTTCTGCCGACTGTGACGAGCGCGCCGTCGCGGCTCAGGCTTCCGCGATCTGTTCCGACGGCGATTCGCGTCTCGACTCCGTAGTCTTCAAGCATCTCAGCGACGCGCTCGGCCATGCCCTGCGTGTTCATGACAAGCAACGTGAGCGTGCTTCTCTTCTCACGCGCGCTTTGAATATCTGTTGCAAGGTCGTTCATGCGCCCGTGATAGCGGCGGACGCTCTGCGCGTTCCACTCGACTTCGGGTGCGGCCTCTGCGACCGGAAAGAGGAAGAGCGGAGCGGCTTTAGCACGCGCGCGTCCGATTGTCACTTTCGGCTCTTCGGCTTCAAGCGCGAGAGCTTCGTCAACTGCCGCCGCCGCGCGTCCGAGCGTACGCAGCTCGACACGTTGCATCTCATCCACACGAACGCGCAACTCTTCGGCAGTCAGATAAAGTTCACCCGGTCGCAGGCCAAGCTCATCCGCCTCTTCCGTCTCCGCGTAACGCGTCTCAAGCGTTTGATAGACGCTGCCCAGAAACTTTTCGATTCCGCCCGGCTCGTCAACGACAAGCACGCTGTCTTTCAGATAATCGAACGCGCTCGTCTCTCTCACGCCGCCGAGCGGCATCAGCCATTCCCAACCGCCGAAAGCTTCGCCTTCATCCGCGTAAACAGTCCGGTCGAGCAGAGAGCGCGTGTATCTCTCATCCGCCCAACGCTCTCTGGCAAACTCGGCCCACAGGCGAAAGTCCTCGCCCCTGACCGCGAGTTCACGCATCGGCGCAATCTCGACCGACGTGAGCTGTCCCGTCGAGAGCTGCGTTTCGGGATCGAACTCACGTATCGAATCCACTGTGTCACCGAAAAATTCTATGCGTGCGGGCGCGCTCCTGCCCGGCGGCCACACGTCCAGAATGCCGCCGCGCATCGAGAACTCGCCGACCGCGCCCACAGGGTCTTCGCGCATGTAACCGCACGCGAACAGTTTTTCAAGCAGCTCTTCCGGCGCATGCTCTTCATCACGCTTGAGCAACGCGCCGAGCGTCGCTGCCTCTCGCGGCGAGATGGTTCGACGGGCCAGCGCGCGGGCCGTCAACAGAACGAAATCCTGCGACGAGCGCGCGAGCCGCCACAAAGTCAGTGCGCGCTGCTCCAACGTCTCCGCGTGCGGCGAGACGCCTGCATACGGGTCGCCCTCGGAAGCGGGCAGCATCAGCACTGTCTCATCACACTCAGCCCTGCCGCGCAAAGCGCAATACCAGAAGCGCACATCGCGTTCCCAAGTCTCCAAGTCACGATTGGCCTCTGCCACGACCGCGAAACATTTCCCGCTCTCAAGCTGCAACGCCGCGAGCGCGAGCGCACGCGCAGGCCCCGCAGCCAGACCGCTCACCGAAACCACACGCGCCCCGCGCCGCAACTCTTCCAACAGCCGCGCGAACTCCTCTGTCTCGGTGACACGCCTCAACGCGTCCTGCAAAATTGATGTGGATTCAACCGTGCTACTCATCATCTTCCTCAACCCTTATGCACTTGCTTTCTTCGCGCCTTTGCGCCTTTGCGAGAAATTTCTTTTGATTTGAATTTAAGAATCTATCATGCCCACCAAACCTAGAAAAGCCGAACCCTGATTGCTGATGCATGAAAGCTTCTCTATAATTCCCTTTTTCTTAAATGGAGATAATACAAACTGTGAGCATTCCTTTTATCGAAGAGAACGATCAGACGCGCGCACGCCTCGAACATCTGGACGCGTTGCGCCAACTCGTCGGCAATGTCTACCCGAACAAGTTTCAGCGCAGCCGCTCGACCGGCGACGACGATACAGTGACGGCGATTGTCCGCCATGAAGAGATTACAAAACATCTTCCGCAACTCGAAAAGGGAGTGCGACCGACGCCCGAACAACTCGAAGCCGCGAACAAAGAGTTGAACAACTTCAAAGTCCGCATCAGCGGACGCATCAGCACGCCGCCCCGCGTGATGGGCAAAGCAGCTTTCGTGCATCTCTCCGACGGAGTCTCGCGCCTGCAAATTTACGCGCGCAGGGATGACCTCAAGGCCATACACAATGACGACGGCGCGCCCGTCGAACAGGGCTGGGAAGTCTTCGGCCTGCTCGACCACGGCGACTTTATAGGAGTTGACGGCTATCTCTTCGTGACCAGGACGGGCGAGCTTTCCGTTCACGTGCGCGAGTTTCAGTTTCTCTCCAAAGCTCTCCTGCCGATGCCCGACAAGCTGCACGGCATCGCAGACCCTGAGATTCGCCAGCGTCAACGCTACGCAGATTTGATTGCCGGAAGCCTGAAAGTCAGTACGGATGACGACACAGACAAAGACGAACTGACGCCGCGCGAAGTCTTTGAGCTTCGCTCAAAGGTCATCCGCGAGCTGCGCCGCCACCTGGACGACCACGGCTACATCGAAGTCGAGACGCCGATGCTCTCGCCCAAAGCCACAGGCGCAGCCGCACGTCCCTTCAAGACGCATCACAACGCCCTCGACATAGACCTCTTCGCGCGCATCGCCCCCGAACTTTACTTAAAGCGTCTCGTCGTCGGCGGCTTTGAAAAAGTCTACGAACTCAATCGCAATTTCCGCAACGAAGGTATTTCTTACAAGCATAATCCTGAATTTACAATGCTTGAATTTTATTGCGCGTACATGGACGCGAACGGAATGATGGATTTTTGCGAAGAGATGTTGCGAGCGACGATTGAGAAAGCGACGAGCGACACACGCGCGCAATTCGGTGGTAATGAGATTGATTTTTCAAATTTTGAAAGACTAACAATGAAGCAAGCGATTGCTAGACATTGGCGATTGAAAACACTGAATCATGAGACTTTTGAAGAGGGCTGGTTAAATGATTCAGCCAAGCTAAAAAGGCTTTATATATTTGAAGCACTTTTGCACGCAGTTAAAGTAAGTCCAACTCTTATTGCGGCTGATGGAAGACCCTCAATTGAATGGCATCGCAATCGCCAAGCTGAATCTGAAAGCAACATTGAGAATGAAAGAAAAGACGAAATCTGGGGGAAAAGTCTAACTTATATTAACGCAATTCCTTTAGCACAAGAAGCGGAAGAATTAGGAATTGCTGACTTTGCATATATCACTTTGGAATATGCGTATGGGCAAATTAACAGGTTCGATTCTGATGAGAGAAGAGATGCGTTTATTGTAGAAAAATTCTTTGAAAGAGTTGCTGAAGATAAATTAGTTCAACCAACTTTCATCACCGATTTCCCTAAACCAATCTCCCCACTCTCCAAAGCTTCGCCAGCTAATCCGGCCATCGCGGAACGCTTCGAGTTGTTCATCGCGGGAATGGAATGCGCGAACGGCTTCTCAGAGTTGAATGACCCGCAAGAGCAGTACGAGCGTTTTATGGAACAGTCCGCACAGCGCGAGCGCGGCGATGAAGAGGCGATGGTGCTGGATGAAGATTACATACGCGCGCTCTCTTACGGGATGCCGCCCGCCGCAGGCATCGGCATCGGCATTGATCGTCTGGTCATGCTCCTGACCGGACAGCGAAGTATCCGCGATGTGATTCTCTTCCCGCACATGCGGCCTGAGCGGAAGGCTGCGGAGATCGACGAAGAGGCGGACGAGATAGAGGGGTGATTAAGCTGAAACAATTTCTACGGGCGGGCGTCTAAGCGTGTGATTGCTTGAAAGGCAATGAATCGTCTGTTCGGTTGAAACGAAAGCGACCGGCACATCTCCTGCCCGAGAGCGCGCTCTCATAGATGTGCCGGTCGCTTTTTACAAAAAAGAGTTCAACGCGGGAGGCGCGCTCCGCGTCAACAATTCCCTCCCTTATTTTTTAGCAGACATTGCAGTAATTTCATCGCGCGCGGCTTCGAGCCGCTCGTTCGCGCCCGTGCGCTTGAGCGTCATCTCGATAACTTCGAGGCCGCGTTCGGCTTTGCCCGTCACGGCGTAGGCGCGTGCGAGCGCAATCGCCGCGTCAACGTGATCGGGCTGGACTGAGAGGGCGCGTATCCATTCGCTGATGGCGAGTTCCGCTTCGTCGCGCTCGGCGTAGAGCCTGCCGAGGTTGTAGCTCGCTTCGGCATAGCGAAAGTTCTGTTGCTTGATAGCCAGCACGAACGCGTCAAAGGCTTCGTCCAGTCGCTCAAGCTCAAGCAGCACGACGCCCATATTATTGAGCGCGCGCGGATAGTTGTCCTGCCGCATCTTCACGGCCTTGTGATAAGCCTCTACGGCCTGCTCTCTGTCACCGAGCCGCGCCAGACCGTTGCCGATATTGTAATAGCTCGCGGCATCCAGATTCTCCGCGCCGAGCATGGAACGAAGCTCTGCGACCGCTTCGCTCTTGCGATCCAGCGCGACCAGATAATCCACCAGCGTGCGCTGCAAACGCACGCGCTCGATCTCCGTCTTCGCGTCCCTGATCTGCGCGCGAAGGACGCTGATGCGATCCGTGCGCCCCGTATCTTTAGCGGGCACAGAAGTCGCCGTCGAATCGTCTTTGTCAGATTGAGACGGTTGCGCGTCCGTCGTCGCGTCATTCATCGCAGCCGAGCTGTCATCGCTCTCCTTAGCATCACTGCTCGCAACCGGAGCGCGCCGCGCACGCGTCTCAGTCTGCGCCTGCGTGACTGTGATACAGCAGACGAGAAGAAGCATCACAGTCAGCATGCCTCTCAAAATCATATTCGTGCGCTCAGAGCGTTTCCTCTTCTTTGCGCCCTTGCGCCTTTGCGCGAAATTTACGTCTCTCGCAAAGGCGCAAGGGCGCAAAGAAGAGGAAACAATTTGAGTCTCAAATAAATTTCTGTAATGCTGCATTGCGTTCTCCACAAACTCTCTAATGACTGCCCGTGCCTTTTAATACCGGAGCCTGTTTGAGTGCGGGAGCTTTGTCGGGCGCGGCGGAATTGTACGAGAGAATCGTGCCGCCGAATCCGACCGCCCAGCCGCGCTCGCGCCCTGCGAAAAAGATGCGCTCAAGCGGATGCGTCGTGCCTATCTGCTCCTCAGTCCAGTGAAAGCCGCCGTCCGTCGTGTGAATCAAAAGCCCCGCGCCTCCGGTAGCCCACCCCTCCGACGCGTCTATGAACTTCACATCGTAAAGGTCTTCAGACACATTCGACTGAACCGCCTGCCACGTCCTGCCGCCGTCCGCAGTCAGGAAGACGCCGCCACGATTTCCGACAGCCCAGCCGCGCGACCTGTCCACGAAAGAGGCAGCGGTGAAACGCACGCCCTCAGTGATGCCGAGCACGTTTCCGAGACGCCAACTCTCGCCGCCGTCTCTGGTCTGGATGACGGTTGCGCCCGCTCCGACCAGCCAGAACTGCATCGTGTCGAGAAAGGCTCCGCCGAACAGCACGTGCCGCGTCGGCGTCCGCCGCTTGCTCCAACTCGCGCCCCCGTCGCTCGTCGTAAAAATCATCCCGCCTTCACCGAACACACAGCCGTGCCCGTCCGGAGTCAGCAGCACGCGCAGCAGACGCGCGTCAGGGTCGCCGTTCAAATTCACGCGCCGCCATGTCGCTCCGCCGTCCGCTGTGTTCATCAGATAGCTGCGCTGCTCGTCTTTCGTGCGAAGCAGATACATGCTGCGCTCGCAGACGAGCCAGCCGCGCTGTTCGTCCGCGAAATAAATATCGCGCACAGTATCTTCCGTCGGCTGGCGCATAGCCTTCCAGTTCTCGCCGCCGTCCGTGGTCGAGAGCAGCGCGCCGCTGCCGCCGACTGCCCAACCCCGCTGCTGATTCAGAAAGTAGACCGCATGCAGCCACGCCAGCGTCCCAGACTTCTGCTTCGTCCACTTGCCCGCGAAAGCAGAGTGGCCGCACGTCGCCAACAGCATCAACGCGAATGCTGCACAGCCAAGTTTGAGTTTGAAGTCAAAGCGCATCTTAAGTGATTTAAAGATTTCAGATTTCAAATTTCAAATTTGAGATTCTCTTCATGAATGTCCCCCGAGGAGAATGCGCTCGGCTTCCGTCGAAGGGCGGCGTTGAGTGCTGAGGTGTTGCAGGAGCATCAATACGGGCGAGACATCGCGTCCGAGCGTGAAGGCCTGTTCGGCGGCGCGCGTAATCCAGCGCACAGGCTCCGGCGTCACGCTCACCTCGCCGGAGCATTGCGCGCAGACGTTATTGCCATACAATTTTTTAATCAGGATATGCGCATCCGTCTTGCCGAGCAGCGTCAGGATATCGCCGGGAGAGACCTGCAAGCCGTCCGCCAGCCTGAGCGCGCTCTCAAGATTGACGGTCGTGATGACGGAGGTTTGAAGCTTTGAGAGCAAGCCCTGATCGAATCCCGTCCGCCGACAAAAATCAACTTGCTTGAGGCCAAGCTCCTGCAACCTGTCTGTAATCAACTGCGCCAGCGGCGTCTTTGGGAGAGAAGATTTTTTCGACATTGCTAATTCTCAATTCGAGTGACAAGTGACAAGCAAGAACAAGTTTTTAACTTGTCACTTGTCACTCGTCACTTGTCACTGCTTTCTTAAAAGCCGAGGAAGAGACGTGCAAAGCCTATGACGGAGGCAAAGCTCATGACCTGTTGGTACGTCTTCAGTTTGTTGCCGGGCACGACCACCTGATCTCCGGGAATGAGATAAGCTATCTCTTTGGCGCGTCCGCGCTCAATCTCCTTGATGTTGACGAAGATGGGCGCAAGGTGGCCGTCCGATTGCCGGCGCAGGATAAAGACCTTGCTCTTGTCGCCCGTCTGAAGCACGCCGCCCGCCTCCGCTATCGCGTCATAGACGCTGACGCGCCGCGTCATGGTTCTGATGCCCGGCGTCCCGACATCGCCGAGCACGCTGTAGCGCGCACTCTTGGCCTGATCAAGCGAGACCGTCACCTTCGGGTCTATGATGTACTCGTCAAGCTTTTTGACCAGCTCGTCCTGTATCTGCTGCGTCGTCTTGCCCCCGACGAAAATGCCCTCGGGAATCAGCGGGTAGCTGATGCGACCGTCTGGCGGAACGATGATGTTAGTCTTCGAATAACGCTCCTGACCGAAGACGGCGACCGAAATGACATCCTCCGGGCCGAGGCGATAGGTCGTCATAAAGTTGTTGTAATAAGGGACGACCGCAGACTCTTCTTCGCTCATCAGGCCACGGCGGTTGGCCTGAATCTCAGCGGGCACGTCCGCCGGCAGAGAGGTCGTATCGTCCGGCTCAAGCCGTCTCGCGGCGGTTGATGAGGCGGACGCCATCTCACCCTTCGCCGGTTTCTTCTTCGTCTTCGCGTCCTGCCCGAAGACCTTTTCAAAGAAGCCGGATTTTTTCTTCGACCCGCCTCCATCCGGCTGTTGCTGTGAGAATGCGAGCGGACAGGCCAGCACGAGGGCGGCCATGAGCGCGATTAGCTTGAGCGTGGATTTCATCTTCATCATTCAACCTCCAAACAACGAGAGAACGTAAAATGCAAAATGGAATTCTCTTCTTACTTTTGCCTTTTACCTTTTTACTTTTTCCTTCTTCAACGTGCGCCGCGACTGAAGATGATCGTCTTGATCGTCTCAAAGAGAATCGCTGCGTCAAGGAGCAAGCTCTGATTCTTGATATAGTAAAGGTCGTATTGCAGCTTTTGCCGCGCGTCTTCGACCGAAGCCCCGTATGGATATTTGATCTGCGCCCAGCCCGTCAGCCCCGGCGCGATCAGGTGTCTCTGCTCGTAGTAGGGGATCTCCGCCGCGAGCTGTTTGATAAAGTGCGCGCGTTCGGGACGCGGGCCGACGAAGTTCATCTCGCCTTTGAGGATATTCCAGAACTGCGGAATCTCGTCAACGCGAATCCGCCGTATGATGCGCCCGACGCGCGTCGTGCGGTCGTCTCCGGTCTGCGCCCAGACGGGGCCGTCCTTCTCCGCATCCATACGCATCGAGCGAAACTTCATCAGGGTAAACGTGTGCCCGTTGCGCCCGACGCGCTCCTGCCGGTAAAAGATGGGGCCTTTGGAATCGAGCTTGATGAGAATCGCCGTGATGATCGCCAGCGGCAACGAGAGAATCGCGCCGACGAGCGCGACTGCGCGATGCATCGCCACGCGCGTGAACGAGTTGAGCCGCGCCTGTCTGCCGCGTCCCGAAAATATCATCAGGCTCGGACGCATCATGCCGAGGTGTACGCGCCCCGTCACGCGCTCATAAAACGTCGCGCACTCTTCGATAAAGACATCTCCCGACAAACTCAGTTGAAGCAACTGCTCGACGGGAAACTGCCCGCGCCGCTCGCCCATCGCGACGACGATGCGATCAACATTCTCGCGCTTGACGATCTCGACCAGATTGTTCGTGAGGCCGATGACGCGCGGGTTAATCAGGCTCTTGCCCAGCAGCTCCGGGTCGTTATCCGTGAAGCCTATGATGCGATACCCCGCGTCTCGCCGTTCCAGAGCCTCGCGCGCAGTCTCGACGGCCATCTCGCCTGAGCCGACTATCAAAATGCGCTCGCCGATGTGCGGGTGTCCGAGCAGCCAGTGAATCGAGAGCCGCCAGCAGACCATCAGCATCAACGCGAGCGCGAGCGAGATTATAGAGACCCCGCGCCCGATCATCAGCGCGGGCACGGCGTAAAAAGAGAGCGCGAGCGCCATCCATGCGAGGCCGAGAGCTTGAATCAGACGCAAGACCAGCTCGCGCCGGTCGTGCATGATGACGAAATCGTAGAGGTCGTAAAGATAGAACGCGCCGAGGCAGAAGAGCGTGGCAAACGCGGCTTTATAAAAGCCGTGCTTCTCAATCAGCTCAAAGTCCGCGTCGAGCGTTCCGAGCCGCACGTAGACAGCGATAATCATCCCGCCGAACATCAACATGGCTTCGGTGAGTATGAGCAGGACTGTGCGCGCGTTTAGTCTCGGACTCTTCAAGAGACTTTTACTGCTCCAATTCTTTCATCCCTTCGGGCACGCTCGCGCCCGCATCCGTGCGACGATAACGTCGCTTGTAATAGTAGTCGCTTTCGGCCAACTGTTCGTGATTGCGATTCAGGACGACGCCGAGCATGCGGCTGCGCGGCAATGTGTTGAGCAGGCGGTCAACCAGCGCGTAACGCGTCTTGCCCGCGCGCACGACCATCAGCGCGCCGTCCGCGCGGTTAATCAAGACGGTCGCGTCCGTGAAAAGTCCGAGCGGCGGCGCGTCTATGATGATGTAGTCGAACATGTCCCGCAGGTCTTCGAGGATACTGCTGAACTTCGGGCCTGAGAGAAGCTCCGCGACATCGTCGCGCGACGCTCCGCCCGGCAAGAGATAAAGCCCCGAAGGCTCCAGACGAATTATCGACTCTTCCAGGACGGCTTCGCCGCCCATCACTTCCGACAGCCCTATCGGAGCCTCATCTTCGATTCCGAGATATTCCGTGACGCACGGCTGGCGCAGGTCGCTGTCAATCAAGAGACAGCGTACGCCGTCCGTTTGCGCGAGCAGCCACGCGAGGTTAACAGCAGTCAGGCTCTTGCCTTCGGAAGCGCCCGTGCTCGTCACGACGATGGACTTCATCTTCTTGCGCTGGGCCAGATGTATGACGTGCGTGCGCAGGGAGCGCAGCTCTTCGCAGTAGGCCGAGCGCGGCTGAGTGATGGCGACGAGGTGTGGTTCGACGCGCGCTGCGTTGATGTCTTGTGAGACACATCGCAACACGCGCGTCGAACCGGCAGCGTCCAAAGTTGCCCCAGCAGCACGCGATGCTTCGCCGACGGGGAGTGCCGACCCGCCGATGGCTTCGGTGTGCGCAGTGGACGCTGAGCCTGAGACCGCAACTGAGCGATTGAAGAGGGGCGAAAGCTCCCACGGATGCTTTTCTTCCGCGCTCTCATGGCCGTTCTCCGCGAGTCGCGCTCGAAGGCTCTCGCGCTCGGCCTCGCCGTTGCGGCGTTGTGAGTCGTCATCAGACCCCCGGCGCGTTGAGCCGTTGCTCCCGCCCGTTGAGGCCCGTTTCAATGCTTCATAAACTCTGCCCATTATCTTACTCTCCGGTTAATCCCGAATGACGAAAAGCTGTGCCGACTTCTTCTGCGCCCGGCGCGTCTTCGGTTCTCTGTGCCGCCTCGTCACGCATCGCAAGCGGTGAAGCCGACTGGACTGTGCCGCCGGTGTGACCCGTTCCGGCGTTCCACAATTCCGCGCGACCGGCGGCTGAAAAAATACGCGCCGGAGCTTCGCGCTCCTCGCCCATCTGACGCCCTCGCTCGGATCGCGGCAGCATGTCAAAAGTCTCCGCGACCTCTTCGATGATGGCTCGACCGATGGTCGGCTCGCCCGCCGCGTAGCCGGTCAAGAGCGCGTTGTCGCAAAGATTATTTATCTGTCGCGGGATGCCTTCGGAGCAGCGAAAGATAAAATCGACCGCGCCCGGCGAAAAAATATCCGTGCGATCCGCTCCCGCGACCAGTAGCCGCGCGAAAATATACTTCTCTGTCTCTTCGACATTCGGCAGCGGCTTGATGAGGCCGCGCAGTGCGACGCGTTGCTTGAGCTGCCGGAGTTCAGGCTTATTGAGCACGTCGCGCAGCTCAGGCTGTCCGGTCAAAACTATCTGCAACTGCTTGGCCGAGTTGGATTCAAAATTCGAGAGCAGGCGAATCTCTTCGAGCACGTAAGGCGAGAGTCCCTGCGCTTCGTCAACGATGAGCACCGTGCGAAGCCCGCGCGCGTGGCGCGACTCAAGCGTCTTGCCGAGCTGAATCAGCAGCTCCGACTTCGTCTCCCACTCGCGCACGTCGAGCAGCGTCGTGAAGTATTGATAAAACTCCGGCACGGTCAGACGCGGGTTGAAGATGTATGCGACGAGCACCGTGCTGTCGAGGCGTTCAAGCATCCAGCGCAGGATGGTCGTCTTGCCCGTGCCGACTTCGCCCGTCACGACGATCAAGCCCTTACCGTTCTCAATGCCGTAATGCAGGTTCGCCATCACCTCTTTGTGCGAGGGCGTAAAGTAGATGAAGCGCGGATCGGGCGTCAGCGCGAAGGGCAACTCTTTGAGTCCGTAAAATTCTCTGTACACTCTTTATCAACCTCCGGGGCAAATGGAGATAACACGATTTTCAGATTTACTCATTTATTCATTGACTCAATTTTTCAATCTATCAATGAGTAAATGAGTAAATGAAACAATTTCCTTAGGTCACAAACCGGTCGAAGATATGCGAAAGTTTCAGTGCGAACGCGAGCAGCGGAATGCTGATGACGGTCGCGACGATGCCTGCGGCGAGCAGTAGCACGCGTTTTTGCGGCAGCCGATGCGCCTCCTGCGGCGTCAGCAAATCCGGCACGGAGGCCAGCACCGGAAGCCCCGTGTAATGTGCCGCATCGTCCACCGTTTGAATCGTTAAGAGGCGCGGAATCTCAAACATCAGCGCAAGGCCGACGCCGACGCCGAGACCGAGCGCGAGGCCGAGGCCGATGAGCGTCAAACGTTTCGGCGCGACGGGACGCGTCGGCAGGTTGGCCGGATCAACGACCTGAATCGTCTCGCCCTGCGCGTTGACCTGCACGGTCGCGGCAAGGTCTGCATCACGCTTCTTTTCCAGGAGCTGGTCGTAGAGAGCCTT
Organism: uncultured Pyrinomonadaceae bacterium; assembly: GCA_964246305.1. GTDB lineage: Bacteria > Acidobacteriota > Blastocatellia > Pyrinomonadales > Pyrinomonadaceae > JACMLC01. Next base: position 54,436 of record CAXTPS010000004.1, on the reverse strand, counting down.
CTTCGTTTGATAGTCGCGGTTCATGGATTCGAGAGTCACTTCGGCATCGGGCACATTGTTGAGGCGTTCTTGAATCTGGTCAATCTGGCCGTTGCTTTGCGCCAACATTCCTTCCTGTCGCGTGACCTCGCGGTCAAGTTTCTCAATCTCGTAGCCGATGCTCTTGGCTCTGAGGTCTGCGGCTCCGGCGCGATTTGTTTTTATCTGCTCGGCCTTCGACCCGGCGTCCGACTCTATTTCCGCCATCTCGCGCTTGATGGAGTCGAGTTGCGCCTGCTTTGCTTTGACATCAGGATTTTCCGGCCTGAGCGTGGTACGCATCTCCTGCATCTCTGCTTCAAGGTCCGCCTTCTTGTTGGCAAGCATGCCCCATGCCGTCGTGTTGCGCGGGTTGGTCGAATTCTCCGCGTCCAGCGTGCTGTCGCGTGCGGCCTGCTCTTGATAATCGCCCAGCTGTCGGCTGAGGAGCGTGCGCGTGTCGCGCATCCGTCCGATCTCTGTGGTAAGCGTTTTCTGCTGCTCGCGCAGGCCGTTGAGTTGGCCGATGAGAGCAGGCGTGCTCGACGGCAGGCGGTTGACGTTCGCCATCATGTAGTCGAGCCGCTTGTTGTCAATCGCATCCAGCTCGCTTTTGGCTTCGTTGGCCTGCGTCTCGAAAAACTTTCTCGTCTGCTCGGCTCCGATCTGCGCGTAATCGGACTGCGCGTTGACATACTTGCTCGCCAGCTCAGCCGTCACGGCTTGCGTCGTCCGTGGGTCGCGCCCCTTGAACGCGATGCGGAAAGAAGGCGTGTGCGCGCTCTCCGCGCCGTTGTTCTCGATATCGATCCGGATGTTGTTTTGCATCCGCCCGACCAACTCCTCCATCGGCACGCCTTTCTGAATCTCTGCCGAATAGAGATTGTATTTCTTGATCAAAGGCTCAAGCGACGAGCGGCTCTGCACCTGCTGGTTGATATTGTTGATGCGAATCGCCAGATCATCTTCGGAGATGGACGGAACCATCGCGTTGGGAATCATCGGCGGCTTGATCATCAGAGACGTAGTTGATTCGTAGAGGTTAGGCAGTCCCCAGACGATCCACGCGACAGCACAGGCGACCGCGATGGCCGGTAAGATAATCAGCCACTTGCGTATCCACAAAATGTGCGCGTACTCGGCAGGCGTTCGCTGGCGAAAATCAACGCTCATAATAAGCACTCCTCAAAACGGTGATGGGTGATGGGTGATAGGTGATAGGAAGAAGGCAGAAATCTTTTTCCCATCACCCATCACCTATCACCTATTACTTTCTTTACAATGTCGCCAGAGACTTGCGCGCTTCGTCCGCTTCGGAGAAGGGCGTTCTTCTGCCCAAAGCGAGCGCCGCCTCAAGCTCTCTGCGCGCCCCTGCTTTGTCGCCGCGTGCCGCGAGCGCAAGACCCAGATGGAAATGATAGACGGGAGTCGGCGACGCGCCCGTCCGCGCTGCTCCGGCCTCGTCGCGCGTGATGGCTTTTTGAAGCTGCTCAACCGCCGCCGGATAGAGACCTTTCTTGTAAAAAACCCAGCCGAAGGTGTCCACGAATCCGGGTTCGTCCGGGTACTTCTGCACTACGCCCTGCGAGAGCCGCTGTGCCTCGTCCAGATTGCCTTTGCCGTAGACGGCGTAAATCCACGCCAGATTGTTGGCGGCAATCGCCGTGTTCTGGTCGAGTTCGAGAGCTTTGCGATAACTCTCAGCCGCCGCGTCGTAATTGCCGCGACTGTCTTCGATCATCCCGATTAAAGTGTAGGCCGTGACATCATCCGGCTTACGCTCTATGACGCGGCGATATTCGGCGATGGCGCGCTCCTGTTGGCTCGCGTTGGAAAAGAGCGCGCCGAGGGCGAAGTATGCGGCCAGATAGTTCGGATTATTTTCGAGCGCGCGGCGAAGCTCTGCTTCCGCGCTCGAAGAGTTCTTCTCAAAGACGTAAACTTGAGCTTTCAGGTAATGCAGCGTCGCGAGGGCGTCCCGATTTCCGGGCTGCGAAGCGGCGGACTGATCGACGCGCGCGTGCGCTTGATCCGCACGATTCTGCTTGACGTAAATATTGACCAGTCCATTTAGCGCATCATAATTCACGCTGTCAATAGCCAGTGCGCGCTCGTACAACGCGACGGCATCTTCCGTGTTGTTTTCCTTCAAAGAGACCCGCGCCAGATTGATATAAGCGGCGGGCGAGCCGGGAGCCTGATCGCGCACTGCGCTGAGGTCTAGCTTGGCAGCCTCCGTGTTGCCGAGCTGCAACGAGGCCAGCCCGCGCGCCGTCAGAGCTTTGGCGCGTGTGTCCGCCAGCAGTTGCGAAGAGGTCTCCATGTCGGGAGTCGTTTTGGAAATCCGTTCGAGCAGCTCGTTTGAAAGAGCGAGCACGGTCTTCGGGTCTTTCGCGGCAAAATTAATCTGCATCTGCATCAGCTTGCCGGGAAGATAATCAGGGTAATAACGCTCAAGCTCTCCGGCGATATTTCGCGCCTGCTCGATCTGTCCCGCGCGCATACGCGCTTCCGCCATGAAGTAGAGACCGGAGCGCGAATTCGGCTCCTGCTTTAAAACCTCTTCAAGGTCTTTGAGCGCATCTTTGGAAGCTCCCGCTTGCAGGCGCACGCGCGCTCGCAGCAGCAGAGCCTGACGGTCACTCTCATTCTTTTTCAAAACGAGGTCTGCCTGCGCCTGCGCGCCCGTCGTATCGCCGCGCTCAAGCAGGATTTCGCCCAGACGATAATGGCCGCGCATGTAATCCGGCGCTTTGGTCAAAATATCCTGATAGATTTTGGCGGCATCATCCGGTCGCCCGACGCTCGCGTAAAAGTCTGCGAGCACAGAGCGCGCGTCCACGCGTCCGCTCTCCATATTGGCAAGGGCCGTGTAGGATTCTTCGGCTTTATCGAGTTGACGATTTGAGAGATAGAAGCTGGCGAGCGCGAGACGCGATTCGCGGCTGGCGGGTTCGACCTCGACCGCGCGCCTGAATTCCGCTTCGGCCTCGTCGTTGCGCTTCATCTGCGCCAGAAACTTGCCGAGCTGCGTGTGAGCCAGAGCCGAAGCTTCATTGATCGAGACTGCCCGGCGGAAAGTCTCTTCGGCTTTGCCCGAATCGTTGCGTCCCATGTAGAAGCGCGCGAGGCTCAGATAAGACTCGACACGCTTCGGGTCGAGACCGATGGCGCGATTGATCTCCGCCAGCACTTCTTCAGCAGGACGATTCCTAGCAGACAGAATGCTTGCTCTTAAGATGATGCCTTCGATGTGATTCGGATTTTTCTGTAGCACATCATTGGCGAGCTGTTCGGCTGCTTCGAGCATCGGCGGCCTGCCGACCAGAAAATAGTTGGCGAGCTTGACGCGCGCGTCAAGGTGATTCGCGTCCAGATCAATCGTGCGCTTTAGCTCGTCTATGGATTCAGGGAAACGCTGCAAGCCTTCGTAAGCGAGCGCGAGTCCCCAGTGAGCCGTCGCGTAGCGGTCGTCAATCTGAATCGCATTGCGAAACTCGATGGATGCTTCCTGATAGCGTAGCTGCTTCAGATAAGCTTCGCCGCGACGCACATATTCCAGCTTGGCCTTTTCGGGATTCGCGCAGCCTGCTGACATCGCGACGAGCGCGATGAGCAGCGCGCACAGGAATGTTCTGAGATTGCGTGGGGGATTGCACTCTTGTTGATTCATCTGCGGCGGTCACTCCTACCGCGGCCTTACAAGGATTCTCCGAAGACCGGAGCAAACGGTCTCAAAGAGAGCAAGGTCGCGTCTGGGTATTTTCAAAATCTTTTCGCGCGTGCAGAGCGACGGGCAATGTCTCTAAACTCGCGCGAACAAAAATCGTCTGTCGTGTGCTCTCATCCCTTCCTTCAATTTCTTTTCAAAGGGCGGACGAAGGCAATATATGAAAAGTGACAATTCAGGCAATGTTCCTGAAAGTGCTGGAAGATTTACCACTTTTCGGTTGATTTCAAGAGAATCTCAATCCGGGACGAAGGCCGGAAGCGTGGCGGACATCTGCTTCGCCAGATCGGTCGTCAACTCAAGCGCGGCTGCTTCGGACTCTATCACGGGAGTCATCAAACGCACCATCGCTCCATCCGAACGGCGACGACGCGCGCTGTCCATCACAGTATACAGCTTGTCCCAGTATTCGCTGGCGACGGCTCGCCCGCGTCCCTGATACCAGTAGACTAGAAGCTCACGATGGTTGCCATTCTGCACGAGATAGCGATTGACTTCAAACGTGCGCGAGCCGTCCGCCGTGCTAATCCTGACTCGCGCCGGGTCGTACATCGCCCAGCCTGAGCCGGGCAGACAGTTGAGCGGGCTATGATACGTGATGCCCGTGCGCTGCGTCACGTAATAGCCGACGTAGATAGAGGCCGCGCGCCCGTCCGGCAGAGCGTATGTGCGCGCGACGTAATCATCCGCCTGAAGCACGTTCTCGACCTCCGGCGCAAAACGCTGATCCGCTCCGACCTGACGCCACGCGCCGAGTTGTGCGGGGAGTTGCTTCAAAGGACGCCGCTCGACGTGCGCTTCGCCCGCGCGCTCCCACAGGTTGATGAAGACGCCCGCGACGAGCAGCGCCGCCAGCAGCAGTCCGTACCTCCATGAGATGATCGCGTTGAGCTTCGACTTCATGTTCTGCTCACTCGATTCCCTTCACCGGAATCGCTTCGACAGCGGGCGGAGTTTTTTCTCTGCTCTTCGGCGCAGGCTCAAGGCTTGTAGCGCGTTTCTCATCAGCGGCCTGACTCTCACGGCGTTGCCGCTTATCGAACAGGCGGCTCGCGCGTTCCAGCAGCCAGCCGATGGTTAGCAGCAGGACAAAGGCGAAGAGATAAACTATCCAGCCGGAAAAATAATGAAAGAATCCGTCCGCCACCTTCGAGCCGAAATAGTGCGTGAGCACGCCCGTGCCGCTGACGCGCAGAGCGTTGGTCACAATCGCTATCGGAATCGCGGACGTGACCAGAATCACGGAACGCCAGAAACCGTAGCTCTTAAATTTAGCCGCGAAGCGACGCCCGCCCGACTCGCCCTCTTGGTCATCTGTGGGCGGATACGTGAAATAAGCGAAGACGACCGCGAGCGTGACCAGCGTCATCAGAGAGCGTATGCCGCTACAGGCTTCGACGACCTCCATCTTTTTGCTCACGCTCGCGCCGCGCGGCATCAGCTCGATAACATTTCCCTGCCTTATCACAGGAATGTCAAAGGCTCGCATCACCCACACGGCGCAGCGCGAAGCGAAGAGCTGTAGCGGGAAAGCCACGCGGTTAAAGATAATCGCCGGAATCGGAATCGCCAGCATCAATAATACCAGCGGGACAAAAGCCAGACGCAGCAGCTTGAATCCCCAGAAGTATACGAGGATGCCCGCCAGCATCAGGACCAGCGAGACGCGCTGCACGAAAAGCTCTGCGCCCGCAGTTCCGGCCCACAGAGCCAGCAGCGCGAAGAACACAAACGCGCCTCCGTACCACAGTCGCGGCGTCGAGGCCGCACGCCTCAAAGCGTCTCTTTCAAGCCAGAGGATATAGCCGATGATGAAAGGAATCAGCAGGCCGTGCGAATAGTTTTCGTCCGTCCACCAATCGTGGCCGAGCTTCGCCAGCACGCTCGCGTAAAGAAAGCTGAGCGAGGCTGCAAGAGCCAAAGGTTTCCAGACCGCACGGAGAGCACTCATGTTGGTTAAACGGGTAAGAAGGAATCTCGTGCGTTGAAGGGGCACTTTCACCGCACGAGAAGCTTTGTGCAGGCGCGAAATTTAATCGCGCGCCTTAAAGCTTAACGCAAAACAGGCTGCGGGAACAATAAAAAACTGCTTGCCTCTACAAGAGCGCGTGACAAAATCACAGAAACCTGGTCTTAGTTCTTTGTGCTTTGGTCTTTGATGTCTGAATCAACTTGAGTCTCATTATTCAAGATTGAACCGCGTGCAAAGGCCAAAGCACAAAGAACTAAGCTCGAAGTTAAAAAGAAGAGGCGCGAAGTGCGATGGCCTGAGTTATCGCTCTTCGCGCCTCTTTTTATGACACGGGACAACCCATGCCAATTCGGTTATCGCTGTCGGGACGAACTGCTACCACCGCTGCTCGTCACAGTCCCACGCGCGCCCGTGGCCTGCATCTGACTGTACGCGCTGCTCAGATAATCCGCCGCGATAAGCAGACGCTTGCGCATGGCCGGACGCGGAGCCAGATGTGCTGCGCTGGCCGAGCCGAGCGCATTGCGCAGGTCTCTCTGGATAGAGGTGCCGGCGGAGAAACGGCTCGACTCGCCGAGGAAAGTCGTGTAAGCCTGCGTGATGTTCGAGACCAGAGTAAGAATGGCCGCGTTGTCCGGGATTTGCTGCGCGCCGAGAGAGAGAGCCAACTGCTGCGCGGCGTAAACCATCTGCGGAGAAGTGAGCGGCGGTAGCTGCGCATTCGATTCAAGCCGGAAGTTATCGAACACGGCCATGCCGGGCGCGCTCAAGGCTTGCCATGTCCCCGCACTGATCTCGGCTCTCATCGAAGTGATGCTGAGCTGGCGAGCGACCGTGCGCTGCACAGTCCAGGCCTGTCTGTCGGAGCTTGTCTCAAAGACGATGGAATCGGTTGACGGGTCGTGGCGAATCCGCCAGAAGCGTTGCTGCGCCGCGTTGTAAACGATGCTGACGGAGCTTCTCGCGCCTGCGAGCACCTGCTCGAAACGCAGTTGCCCGTTCTCGACCGAGATCATATAGAAGTTGCGACTGTCAAAACAGACAGCGAGGTTCGTGTCCGCGCTGTTGACGGCTGTCTGCACGACTTCGACGCTCGCACGCGCGTTCGTCAGGTTCCAGCCGTTGGCAAAGACGTAACCGTTGTAATGATCGCCCGTCACATTGAGGCGCGGCGAAATCTCCAAACGCTGATTGCGCTCAAGCGCCGGAACGGTCGCATCCCACGCCGCCGGGCCTGCGTAGATAGCTCCCTGAATCGTGTCGTAAATCCACTTCGTAGGATCGAAAGAGTTGTCGTTGAAATCGTCAACCAGCGCGCCGTTTGCGGGCGGCTGTGTTGGCGTCGGAGTCGGCGTCGGGGTGGGAGTCGGAGTCGGCGTTGGCGTAGGTGTGGGAGTCGGAGTCGGTCCGGCAGTTCCGGCCATCGCCGCACCCAGCGCGTTAAAGTCGCAGCCGATGTCTTTGCCGTCAGTTCCGACATTGCGGTAAGGGCTGGCGGCGGCGAGGCGATAGTTACCATTCGTGCGATCTGTAAACATCGCCGCGTCAATCGTGGAGGGATAATAATTGTTGGCCGGATAGCTCGAAGTCGGCGCGCCTCCGATCAGGCTTTTCTCGAATATCCCTCCCGGAAAATAGTTGTTGATGGTCGGCATCCCCATTGGCGTTCCATCGCCGATGATTCCGTAAGAGTTATGCGCCATGATGTTATTGCGGAAGGCGAAATTCTGAACAGGCACTCCATAGGCCATGATGTCCGTTCCATTATGAAAGACGGTATTGTTCTCAACCCTCACATCCACCGCTTCCGTGATTTGCAGGAAGCGTCCGTCGCCGCCCCATGTCGCATTGTTGATGTCTTCAAACAGATTGTTCTTGATGGTAAAGCGGCGTGATAACTGGCTGGGGTGGTCATAATCCCGACCGCTCACATTAATGCCCGAACCTGTGTGTCGCACTATATTATTCGTAAACTGTATATCCTGAAGGATACTCCACAGCGCGCCGCCATCCTGATTACGAACGGTAAACACGACTGCGAAGCCGACCTGCGCGCCCGCCCAGTTATTCTCAAAGAGATTGCCGTCTATCGTCACACGTTGCGCGTTCTTGAGTTCTATTAAATTTTTGGCTGTCCACACGCCGCGCCATGAGAGAGGCTTGTAAACATAGTTACGACGGAACTCGATATCAGACGGCACGAGGTTGGGGATTGCCGGATCGCCGCCGCCGAACATGACGTTTTCGCCCGCCGCCTCCAGATAATTATTGATGATCGTGAAGGGGCCGGGACCGTTCCACCCGCAGAGAGCCTGCGTGTCATAGCCGGAACCCTTGACATCAGAGATATATGAATTGATGACCTGCGTGTCCGCGCTATTGAGGCTCACGCCGCGCTTTAACTGTCCGGCGGGGTCGCCGTGTATGTAGCAGCGGTCGAGGATAAGATGATGCGGCACCTGGCTGAGGGAATTCTGCGCGCCCGTGCCGTCGCCCAGTTGTACCATATCATAAACGGTGGCGGAGCCATTGACGGGCTTGAACTCGATGCCGATGAAACGGAAGTGATGCGCGCCCGCAGAAGTTGCCAGAGCAGGCTGGCCGTATCCCGGCGCGAGAAGCTTCGGCATCAGGCTCGAAGACGCGGGAGTGATGCGCGCGTCTGAGGCGGGCAGGCTCGAATCGGGCGCAGAGGTTCGGATTGTGATGTAGCTTGCGCCCGACTTGACCGGCAACCAGAAAGTCCCAGTGTATGTCGCACCGGCTTGCAGCACGATCACGTCGCCGGGTTGCGCGGCATTGAGGGCGGCCTGAAAATCTCCGCCTGCCGGAACATTGATCGTCGCGGCTCGCGCAGTCGAGGCTGCTCCTGCGAGCAGGATGAAGACTATTAAGAGGAGCGCGTTTCTGAGGGTTGAGGAAATAGCTGAAGAGATGTGTGATTGAAATCTGCTGGGCGTTATCATATTGACCTCACTTCGGTGGCCGGACGATCTCAAGCGCCGCGTCGGCTCGTTTGAGACTCCTGACTTTGCGAACCCGCATCACTGCGGGAGTGCCTTTTATCGGTGATGGCTGCGTTCGGTTTTTAGATGAACCGGAAAGAGCGCAGCGGGTAAGCTGTAAGTGAATTGAATGACGAGCGCGAGGCCACGTCCTGCTTGTGAAGGCAGAAAGAGCCATCAAGCATCAATTAAGATGTGGGCAGAGAACACACCTTGAGTTGCTGCCGAATATATTTGAACGCAAAGCGGATGATTTTTTTGGAGCTGATGAAGTGGAAGGATAGAGATTCGCGGGAGCCAGCGACTGACCTAAAGACTTAACGCATCAAGCTGGAACCAGCCGCGCGAGTCACTTTAACCTCCGTTAGAGATAGTTGTGCGCGCGGACTTTCTCCGACCGCCTTCGGCAACCAGACAATCTCACAGTGTAGAAAAAGTTCCGACTCGTTCAACTCAGCATTCTCTTCATGTGACACTCACGGCTTTGCGTCCCTGCCTCGCAACAGGTTTGCCTTTATCGGGTGCAATCGTCATCTTGGGAAAGAACTGTGCCGCCTTTGTCCGCTTCTTATTAGCCGGAGCAGCCGACACATGGATTAAACAATATTTGTTATCGTTTGTCAACATATTCTCTCAAGCGTTGAAATCTTTCCCGCGAGGAAAGCGCGTAGTTGCTCTAAACTCTGGTAGATAAAGCAGTAAGCATTATCAAGTCGGGTTCCCTACGGTCAGGCCCCCGGAGGCGTGCGGCCTCTCAAAAATACTTTGACAAGTACAAAACGCCGTGCCATTGTAAACATCGCGCGCCGCGCGCACCCGTCTGCGGATTGCGCACGCTTGAGTCCGCACGCACCCGTACGCTCTGCGAATTTGCTCTGGATGAAAATACTAAGCCGACCGAGAGACTTGTGATGCGGGTACTTCAACTTGGGCCTTACCCGCCGCCGCACGGCGGAGTGCAAGCCAACCTGTCGGCCATCCGCGATGCCCTGCAACAGCGCGGCATACACTGCCCCGTCATCACACTCACGCGCTCGCGCAAAGCTTCAACCGACGACGCGGAAGTGCATCGCCCGCGAAATGCGCTTGAGCTTGTCTGGTATCTCCTGCGCCTTCGTTACGACATCGCGCACCTGCACCTCGGCGGCAATCTCACACCGCGCCTGATAGGTTTGACTTTGCTTTGCACGTTGATGCCGCGCGTGCGTTCGGTGCTCACGTTTCATTCGGGCGGCTATCCTTCATCGCCTGCCGGGAAAACGGCACGACGACGCACGTTGCGCGGATTCGTCTTTCGCCGCTTAGACCGGATCATCGGCGTCAACGCGGAGATCGTCGAGATGTTCAAAAAGTTCGGCGTGCGGCAAGACAGCGTTCGTCTCATCTATCCGCATGCGGTGACGCTTCCCTCGCCTGAGACATTGATGCCGGAAGCCTTGCAAAGTTTTCTGAAAACACATGAGCCGGTGATGCTCGCCGTCGGGATGCTCGAACCGGAATACAGCCTGCCGATGCAGATAGAAGTTTTGGGACTCGTCCGCGAGCGATTTCCGCGAGCCGGTCTCATCATGATCGGCTCAGGCGGGCTGGAAGAGGAATTGCTTCAACTCATCAGAGCGCAACCTTACGCCGACCACATCATGCTGTGCGGCGATGTCAATCATGCGGTGACGGTCAATGTCATCGCGCAGAGCGACTTGATGTTGCGCACGACGATGTATGACGGCGACTCGATTTCCGTCCGCGAAGCTTTGCATCTGGGAACGCCCGTGATTGCGACCGACAACGGGATGCGCCCCGTAGGAGTCGACCTGCTCTCTTCGCCGGACACCAACACACTGCGTCAAGCGATTGAGAAACGGCTCGCGCAAGATAGCTCGCGCGAGCTTAATCAGTCCCCCGACCTTGAGAACATCAAAGCCGTGCTCGAACTTTATCAAGAGCTGATGCCGGACTTTAGAGCATAACGTCCGGCATCTGTTCGGCCATGCATGAAGCGAATTTTATTTAAGGACAGCTCACTGGAAAAACTATCACCCTCTGCTCAGCCGTACCGGCGACGGTTTCCGCCCCGACCTGACACCCGCGTTCTTTGAGCAAGACTTGCGGAAGGCTTTGGCCGCGCCACGTCGTATCACGAAATGCGACCCAGAAGTGCGCGCCCTGCACAGCGGTCGCCTCACGGACCGAATCAACCTCGAACCTATGCCCTCCCTCTAAATTCAGAGAGAATCGCAGAGGCACCGCAACGAACTCGTCAAAGGCGAAGATTGTGACATTCTCTGGTTCAGCAGGTTCGGCCTGCGAGATTGTATGACTTAGCACGTCCCAGCGAATCTTCTTCTCGCTGCGCATCGCGCCCAGACCTGCCGTGACAGCCCATACAATAATCAGGCACCGGCTGATCATTCTGACCCGGGACGGGCGCAAGCGGTTGGCGGCGACGGCTAGCAGGATGAAGTAGGGCGCAGCAACGATGATTAAATACCTGTCTCCCCACACTGATTGGGGCAACAGCCAGCTCGCGGAAAAGGCAAGAAGCACCGGCAGGAAAGAAAAGAGAGCGAGTCTCGGCAACAGCCTCCAGCTTACCTGTTCATCTCCACGCAACCCGCGCCACGCGCACCAGAGCACCGGGCTGCCGAAAATAATCAAACCCGGCAACGTAGTGCGCGGGAGGTTGAATGTTCCATGCAGCGTGGCATAGAACCAGATGAGTTCGGACACATGTGGCCGGGTCAGCCAACTGAGATTGGCGCTCGTGCCGCCCCTCTCAGCGGCAGCGCGTGCGACCAGATAAACCCACGGAGCGAAACAGAGGCCGAGCGCCGCAGTAGCGATGAAAAACGAGAGCAGCCGACGCCGCGCCCAAAACAGCACGCAGATAAACTCCGTGCCGACAATCAGCCATCCGAAGTATTGCGTGTAGATAAGCAGTAGGTTGATGACAAAGACCCACAGGAGAGACCGACGATTGTTCTCTTCCGCATTCATCCATCGCATGCAGAGCCAGAGGGAACAGAGGGTGAGAAAGAAGAGCAGGCTATACATCCGAAGCTCCTGCGCATAGTAAATCAGATAGCCGTTGACGGCCATCAGCAGGAGGGCGGTATTAATTTCACTCCGACGCATCTTCAACTCTCTACATAGCAGACAGAACGGAATAATTACTGCCATCGAGGTGAGAGCCGGAAAGAGTCTCAGCCAGAAGAGCGACGTACCGCCGATGCCCATCCAGATTTTGAGCAACAGATAAAAGAGCGGGGGATGTACTATGTCACGTGCCGCCGCGCCGATTAATTCGCCCCATCCAAGCCGCGCCAGATTGAGGCTGAAGATTTCATCGAGCCATAAAGGATAAGTTGTCAGATGCCACAGTCTGGCCGCAATAAAGAGGCCAACGAGCAGGATAAACAAAACGGGCGGCTCTCTTAACAGAGACCCGGCGTAGTGATCCTTAATCTTTGGTGAAGACGAATTCATTGCATCCCAACCCGACGCCGCCGCACTTGAGCTTTGTCAAAGCAAATCCACGCGCGCGATAGAAGTCGAAAATCTCTTCCGGTCGGGCAACTTCATATGGATAGCCGCCGACCCAATCCACCAGGTCGCGCCAATGGCTCATGCCGCGCGATGGGTCGTACTGCGTCCACGTGCGTGCATATTCTCCGACGCGCAGCTTCAGTAACGAGCGGAGCAAGGCTTTCGCTTCATCAGGCATGCTCATCAGCGCCGTAAACGGCGATCTCAGGAAACCGGGCAGCTCATTATAGGTTTTCTTGATCCGCTTCCAGCGCACGCTCTGGCTGCCCATATCATTGTAAATCGCAATGAACAATTTGCCTTGCGGTGCGACCGGCAAGTGCGCGTTCTCCAGAGCCTCCCACATCTGCCCGGTGTGATGCAGCACTCCCCATGAATAAACGACATCAAATCTACCCAGAGACTGGACGTACTCTCGATTCAAAGCCGAGCCTTCTTCGACCGCCCACTGCTCATCATGCGGGAAATAACGCCGCCGCAGTTCCGAGGTGCAGGCCACCGAGCGGGGGTCGTAATCAAAGGAATGCACCTCCGCGCCCAGCCGCCGCGCGGCGAGGCTGAAGAGACCGCTGCCGGAGCCGATGTCCAGAAATCTTTTTCCCGCCAGATGCTCGACCTCCAACATCTGCCTGAGAGACTGTTCCGCCATGTGGATGCGCTTCTCGTTTAAGAGCGAAAGAAATTGACTCCAGTTCTTACCGAACTCAAACCTCTCACCTCTGGCAACCTCTGTTGTGTGCAAGCTTGTGTGGTTGATATCCATAATCTGTCAGGGGATTTGCGTGGGCGGCGGATTGATGCCCGGATGCAGCTTGTCGTTCACGACCTGTGGCTGCCGATGCCGCGCGAAGAGCCGCTTATCCTTCAGCTTTAGAAACGGACGCTCGATCAAGTAGTAAGAGATAGACGCCACCACGATTGTCACAGCGACGGCGGCGACGAGTTGCACTGCGACGGGGTAGCGGCCCAGTGCCTGACGCGCCGGATGCAAGACTAGCTGTTGGTAAAGATAGAGCGAATACGAGATGCGCCCCAAAAATTTCACCGCGCGCCATTCAGTCCAGCCCCAGAGCGGCGTCGAGCTGTGTGTGATTAACTGCACGATCAGAATCGCAATCAGCAATGGCTCAAGCGCGAAGCCGAACACATCTCGATAGCGGTGACCGTAAGCGCTGCCCGTATAGATTGAGCAGGCCAGCAGTGCGATGGTGACGAGCGGCAGATACTCGTGTGCGATCACCCTGCGCCAGAATGAAGCGAGCATGCCTTGCCTCAACAGGACGGCCAGCAGGCATCCGACCATCAGCTCGTCAAGGCGCGTATCAAAGGCCGCATAGATGTATCCCTGTTTGACTCCGAAGCCATAGCACAGCACGGCTCTGTAAATCCACACCGTGCCGATCAGCGAAGCGAGAAACACAGCCATCTTCGCGTAGCTGCGTCGCCACAACAAAAAAACAAACGGCCACAGCAGATAAAACTGCTCTTCGATGGCGAGCGACCACGTGTGGCTGAAACCGTTGTTAGGATCGCCGTTGATCGCTATGTAGTAATTGCTGACATAAAGAAACGCGCTCCAAACGTGAGGCCAGAGCACTTTCCTGCCGGTGACCAAAAGCAGCGCAACCAGCAGTATCCAGTAGACATAGAAGGCCGGAAAGATGCGGAGGATGCGCCGCCTGTAAAATCCGCGCAGCGAAATGTTGCCATCGCGCTCGTTCTCTTTGAGCAACAGCCACGTGATAAGAAAACCGCTCAGCACGAAAAAGATCATGACGCCGTGCGCGCCCGGCACACGCTCGAAACCGAAGTGATAGAAGATCACCAGAAACACAGCGACCGCGCGCAATCCATCCAGCGCAGGAAGATGCGACGCGCTCAGCCGAGAATGTAGTTCGGCGGGTTGATTCATCTCATCAGTTATCTTCTATTAATCAGCGCGGGATGAAGATCAGTGGCTGCGCCCGACCGTTTGCGGGTCTAAATTCGCGCCGATGTCTACGCCATTCATCCCGGCTTTCCTGAGCGGACTGTCCGCGCGCAGCCGGTAATCGCCGCCTTCCGGGTTGACGAACTTGAGCTGCTTGAATGAGGCAGGGAACATATTGCGTCCCGGAAAGATAGCGGCGTCGCCGCCCACGAAAGCATTATAGCTCACGATGCTGCCGGGAAAGTAAGTATTTAAAGCTGCGACGCCCGGCGCGCGGTCGTCGCCGATAAAGCCATAATTATTTTGCGGCACGATGTTATGACGAAAGATGAAGCCGGTGACCGGATTGCCATACGCTTTGGTGATATTTCCGGTGGTCAAAATCGTATTCTGCTCGACGGTCAAGCCGTCCCATTGCGTCACCGTCATGAGCTGCCCATCGCCGCCCCATCGCTCCCCGTTGATATCTTCAAAAACATTGTTTCTGATAAGGAGGTGATGCCCGCCCTTGCCTTCTCCGCCAAAGATGCTGAAGGCGCCGCCCGCGCCTCGCACGATGTTGCCGGTGAACTCCACATCTTCAACTGTGGAAGCAGGGTTGCTATCTTCGCGCACGGTAAACAGCACGGCAGTGCCGTCCTGACCCTTAGCCCAATTATTCGTCATCAAATTATTTTCGACCTTAACCCGCCGCGCATTCTTTAGCTCGAAATGGTTTTTGACTATCCAGCCCTCTTCACGCCAGTGAAGAGGCTTGTTGAAATAGTTGTCGCGCACAAGGATGTCCGAGGGAATTATGAGCATGGTCGCCGTCGCGCCGCCGAAGAGTATGCCCTGCGCCCCGGCCTCTATGTAATTGTTGACGATCTCGAACGGGCCGTCGCCGCCCCAGCCGCAGATGGCCTGACTCTCTTCGCCCTTGCGCTTGATGTCCGCGAAGTAGCTGTTGATGATTCGGATTTTCCTGCCGTTGAGAGCGACGCCGCGCCGCTGCCCTTCGGTCGGAGACCCGTGAACGTAAACCCGGTCAAGCTCTATGTCATGCGGCAACTCGCTCAGGCTTTTCTCTTCGTTCGTGCCGAGCGCGATGATGTTGCCCACGCCTTTCGGCGTCGGGCCAAACTCCACCGCGATGAAGCGGTAATGATGCGCGCCGCCCGTCGCCGTAACGGCAGCTTCGCCCGGCGTGTCGGAGATAATTTTCGGCAGCGTAGCCGCATAGCGCGTAGGGTCTATGCGCTCGCCGGGCGCGGGCAGTTGCGCGTCGGGAGCGGACGAGCGAATCGTGATGTACTGTCCGCCGCCGGGTTTGTTCGGAAGCTTCAATGCTCCGCGAAAAGTCGCCCCGGCCTCAAGCAAAATCGTGTCACCCGGTCTCGCGCGTTCAAGCGCGGACTGCACATCGCCTCCTGCCTTGACCGTGATCGTCCCGTTGCTGCCCACGACGACGCGGCGCGCACGCTCCTGTCGCGCAAAGACGTAAGCCAGTCCCGCGACCAGCAGAATCACAGCCAGCACTAAGAGCGGAAGCTTAAGCGACCATCTCCTTTGCTGCGCTCTTCTCCTCTTTCGTCTCATGGCTTCAAGACCTTCCTCAGAAAAACATTCGCGCTTTTGTAATAAACGATGAAAAGACGTTTGCTTTTAATAACTCAAGTCACGCGGTCAATAATGCAGATGATAATATGCAAGCTTGAGATACTCGCCCGCGACAACGCGCCAACCCTGCGCGTGCAGCCACCAGGTAGCGGGCGCGGGCGTTTGCCATCCGGCGGGCGGCGATTCGAGGCCAAGCTCGATGCCGCTTCCTTCAAAGACGCGGCGCAGCATCCACAGGGCGCGGCGCGAGTGATATGCCGAAGTGACTATCAGAACCGAACGCAAGCGATGCTCGACCGAATACTCGCGCAGCAGGCGCGCCTCATCATACGTGCTCGTGACGAGCTGCGGCAGGACTTCGATGTTTCCGGCAGGCACGCCCGCCGCCTCTAACTCTCTGGCCGCGCGCTCGACAAAAAACGGATTACGCTTCTCCGCCTCAGACCACCCGTCCTGCTGCCCGTCGTTGGTCAGGATGATTCTCGGCGCGCGTCCTTCTTTAAAGAGCTGCGCCGCAGCCCGCGTGCGCTCGACATAAGTCGAAGAGCCTCCGAGCACGACGACCACATCAGCCTGCTGTAAATCCGCGTGCAGGATTAAGAGCCGCGCCGCCAGCCATGCCGCGAGCGGCCAAATTATCAAGAGCAAAATCAGCAGGCGCACCAAACGTTTTCGACGGACAGCCCGCGCCGCACGTTTCGTCTCAGAGACGCGCGCAGGAGCCGCAGGAGTTGACGCCTCAAACATCAAAGCCTCATCGCTCATCTATCAAGCCTGTTCCGTAGACGAGAGATGCCCGCGTATCTCGTCCACGCGCGCCTCCCAACTCTCCGCGCGTATGGCTTCGCTTCGCGCACGACTCGGGCCGGGGTCTGCGAGAGCGAGTTCTATCTCGCATATAAACTCTTCGACGCTGCTGCCGATGCGGCACTGTCCCAAAACTTCGACCTCTGGAATCGCGGTCGAGACGACCTGCAAGCCCGCCGCCAGATATTCGCGCACCTTCAAAGGGTTGGCGTTGAGCGTCAGCTCGCTGATGCGAAATGGATTGAGCGCGACATCAAAGCCTTTGCAATAAGCCGGAAGCTCCGCGTAAGGCTTGCGACCAAGCAGGTGTACGTTCGGCAGACTTTTCAAAGCCGAAATGTCCGTCGTCGCTTTGCCGATCATCACGATTGAGCCATGAGCGAAATGCTTTGCGACTTCAGCCATCAAGTCAAGATCGACCCAATCGGCTATCAAACCGTGGAAGCCTATGACGGGATGCGGCAGGCTGGCTATCTCTTCGGGCACGACGGTCGAATCGTCTAGCGCGCGGCTAAAATGCGTGTAGTCAACTCCGTGCCTGACCATCACCGTGCGCGGGTTGAAAGGAGATTTCGATTGATAGAGCATCTCCGCAGAGACGATGACGAGGTCTGCGCGGCGCAGCAAGCCCTCTTCCATCTCCGCGAGCGAGCGCGACGCGACGCCTGAGAAAGCCGTGTACTCGTCAACGCAATAATAGATGACTTTCTCTTCGCCCAGGGTTCCCGCGATGACCGCCGCCGCCGGATTAAAAATCCAGTTCAGCGGATGCTTGAAGCCCAGCTTTCGCATCGCTCGCTTCACTTGAAAGCGAAGCAGGCGGCGATTGAGGTCGCGTATGCGCGGCTTGCCGTAAGCCGGAATGGCGAGCGGGTTGAGGACGAAAATATTTTTCTCAGGCTCACGAATCGGAGTCGCCACCGCTGCGAGCTTTTTGAAAGCGCGGCTGATGTCGGCCTTTGAAGCGGTCGGCGCGCGATACCCGATTGAGTTGACCCACAGCACGCGATTGTCACGCGCCAGAATTCGCATCACGTGCGTCTTCGACAAGGGGTCGCCGCTCCAATCATGGCTGAAGCAGAGAATGTCGCGCCCACGCAGGACATTCGATGTATCCATTATCGGTTGCACTTTTTGAATATCAGTTGCAGTGACCATTTCATACAGAGCTTGCATATCAATTCTCAAAATCAGCCGCAGAGACGCAGAAGGACAGAGAAGGAAAAGCGAAATAAGAGATGCTAAACAAGAATTTTGCAGCTATTGTCTTCTTCATCTCTGTGTCTCTGTGGCAATTTCTATTTCACGCCGACTGTTTCCGTCAACTCTATCTCAGGCTCGCGCGCCTCTTCGCCGTCTATGAATTGCCGCAGCCACATCTCGAAGTTGACGAGTGACCAGAGACGCTCCGCGTGATTCTCCCCTGCCTGATGCTGTTCGACCAGAGTACGAACGAAAGCTGCGTCGAAGTAGCCGCGACCGAGCGCGCGAGCGCCGAGCACGTATTCGTCTATGACCGGACGAAACTCTTTGCGAAACCACGCGCCGACGGGCACGGGGAAACCCATCTTGCGCCGTTTCAAGATAGCTTCGGGCAGGATGCCTTTCATACTCTGACGCAGGATATATTTGGTCGTCCACCCGCGCAGCTTCAAACGCGCAGGCAACCGCGCTGTAAACTCGACCAGCTTGTGATCCAGAAACGGCACGCGGCTCTCGATAGAGGCGGCCATGCTCATCTGATCCTGCTTCATCAAAAGCTCGTGGAGGTAAGTCTTCGTGTCCGCGTAGAGCAGCTTGTCGAGCAGGTTCGCGGCATCCGTCCCCGCCAGATAGCCGCGCACATCCTTATACGGATCGAGCGCGCCCGCGCGTGCTTTCGCGTCCGGCGTCAACAATCTTTCCTGCATCGCTCGCGGAAAGACTGCGAAGTTATCGAAGTAGATGCTTTCGATATCCGAAGGCAGGCACAGAAACGTGCGCGTCAGCTTGTGCCTCACCATCGAAGCCTGCGGCAGACTCTCGATCCGCGTGCGTACAGCGCGGCGCACGGCTTCGCTCGTCACGCTCTGATAACGCGCGCCGAGCGCGAGGTTGTAAATCGTCTTGCGGTAACGCTCATAGCCGCCGAGCATCTCATCGCTGCCTTCGCCCGTCAGTACGACCTTGACGTGTTCCTGCGCGAGACGCGAGACGAAATAGAGCGGCACGCTCGCAAGGTGCGCGAGCGGTTCGTCCTCGTGCCAGATGAGCTTTGGCAGCGCGGCGAAAAACTGCTGCGGGCTGACGATGATCTCGTGATGGTCTGTCTGAAACTTTCGAGCGATGAGACGCGCGTACTCAAGCTCGTTGGCCTCGCGCTCTGCGAAGGCGACGGAAAAAGTCTTGATAGGTTCCGCGACCATTCCGCTCATCATCGCGGCGATGGCCGAAGAATCTATTCCGCCCGATAGAAACATTCCGAGCGGCACGTCAGCCATCAGACGCAAACGCACTGACTCGCGGAACAGCTCGCGCCACTCGTCTATCAAGTCCGCATCGCTGCGTCTCTCGTCCGCCGCATCCTGCTTGAAATGAACGTCCCAGTATTTTTTAATCTCAATCTCGCCGTCGCGCCAGAGCATTGTGTGTCCGGGCAAGAGCCGCCGCACGCCGTAGAACAGAGTCTCTTCGCCCGACGTGGCGTGATTCGCCAGATAATCCGGCAGCGCGCGGAAATTGACTTCGGGCTTGACGGCGCGTGCTTCAAGTAAAGATTTTATTTCGGAAGCGAAGAAGAGCGAGCCGTCATCATCGTGAACATAATAGAGCGGCTTGACGCCGAGCCGGTCGCGCGCGATGAAAAGCTCACGCTTCGCCTGGTCCCAAATCGCAAACGCGAACATCCCGCGCAGGTATTCGACCGCGCGCTCGCCATATTCTTCGTACAGGTGCAGTATCGCTTCCGTATCGCAATGCGTGTCGTAACGATGGCCTTTCGCTTCCAGAGAGGGACGATAATCCGCGTGATTATAAATCTCGCCGTTATAAACGATATGCAGCCGCCCGTCTTCGACCGTCATCGGCTGTTGCCCGGACGCGACATCGACGATGCTCAGGCGGCGATGTCCCAATCCGACATTGCCGTCCACGAACAGCCCAGCCTCGTCCGGCCCGCGATACGCAATCACATCGCGCATGCGTTCAAGCACGCGCGCGTCTATCGTGCGCCGCGACCTGCTTGAGAAGGCTATTCCGTTAATTCCACACATACGATTTCAGATTTCAAATTTCAGATTTGAGTTTTGAGATGGTTGAAGAAGCGACTAAGTCTGCGAGCGGCAATGGTAAATCTAAAATCTTATCATCAATCTCTATTCTCAGTTTGTCATCAATGCGGCGCGCGACCGCGTAACTGACCGGCTCAGGCAGGCTCAAAATCTCCTGACCGTCGAGACTGAAACGACGACCGTCAATCAAGACCAACTCTTCAAGCGTCTCTTCGTCAACATTAAATCGCGCCCAGAGCCATTTGAAATCCGATGCGATGCGTGCTGTCTCAATCAACTCTCCGCCGCCGACGAGCAGCACATCGTTCGATGCTTCATCCCTGACTTCAAATGCGCGAGCGCCGATAGCTTCTATTTCATGCACCAGGACGCTTGCCGCCCCGGCGCGGCGCGGAATCAGAAAGCTGAAAAACTCCTGCGCGCCCGTGCCGCTGACGGAAAACTTGCAGACGGGCGCGTGCGTGCGCTTGCCGTAGCAAGGCGAAACCCAGCCCTCTTCTATGCTCCACTCGCCGCCTTCTCCGAACGAGAAGATTTGCAGGCCGGGCGCGTCCCTCCCGCGCTCGGCTAAAGAAGCCTGAGAGCCATCGTGTTTTTCGAGTCCGGGCTGCGAGTTTGTGGCGAAATGGAAATGCAGGTCATAGTTGTGCGCGCCGTTTGTCTCGACCGCATCGCGCATCACCCAGTAATCCTCTTTCAGGAACAGCACGCTGCGCGTGTGCATCGCGGGCGCGCTTTCAAAACGCATGTAGCCGTCATGCGCGCCCGCGAAATAGTCGAAGCGTGCGCCCGTTTTCCAAGCGATGGCAGAGGCGTGCGTACAATGTTTCCATGAGAACGGCCCGGCGGGAATGGATGAAGACTCGCCCTCAATCGTGAGCGTGTTATGCGCCGAGCTTGAGCGAAAATAATCGCGCAGCTCCTGCGAGCCTGTGTAAGTGTACGTGCCGGAATCAATGAGCATCGCGCGACCGCGCGCGGCCAGCTCGAACGAGAGCGCGTCCGCGTGCGCGTGCCCGCAGTTGAAGACGCCATGCTCACCGCAGTCGAGCAGCAGGTAATTCGCGTCACGAGTCCAACCGTCGCGCATCACGTAATATCCGCCGTCCGGGAAATCGAGCGACGCCGCAGCAGGTGTTTGAGAGGTAAGCTGTTCGTACGTCCGCACGCCTTCACGTCCCGCCAGCCACAGAGTCGCTTCAGCCGCTTCGCCCGCGACGAACTTATAATCGCCCCGTTGAAAGATTGCCGCGCCCGTCGAGAGTGCCGCGCGAAAATCATTTGCCTCACGCTCGTCAAATATCAGGAGCTGCCCGCCGTCATCATCACCGACGAAAGGCGTCGTGCCGTCAGGCCGCGTGATGTGCATCAGATAATCGAGCAGCGATTGCAGCTTTGTTTTCAGCTCTTCCGAATCCGCCCCGCCGTTGCGCTCCGAAAGAATCAGAAAGTGCATGTAAATATCGGCTGTGTAGCGGTGATAATAACTGGCGCGCTCGAAATAAACTCCGTCCGCGAGCACGTGTCGCTCAAGCTCTTCGAGCAAAATCCTGCGTCCCTTTTCGCGCCAGCGCGGGGCGTTGCGAAATTCCGGCAGGAGCGTGCCGAGATAGAAGAGTCCCAGAGCCTCGCCAGTCAGATGCGTGTTCGGGCTTGAGTACGTCGAGAGATAAGTTTCCAGATGGCGCGCGTGCAGGTAAAGATATTTCAGCGCGCGCGTGAACAACGCGTGCGTGAGATGCTCCGAGTCTTTGAAAAAGTAGAGCGCCCACAGCCACGATATCGCGCGATACGCGACTTCGAGACTGCTGATCCAGTTCAGTCCGAGCTTGGGCGGATTCGCGTCCATCCAACCCGAAAGATGCGCGGCGAAAGTCTGCGCGTATCGCTCATCCTGCGTAAGCCAGTAAGCGCGGCCAAGCGTGCTGAAGTATTGATGGCGATTCAATTCCCAGACGATTTTTTTATCGCCGGTCGCGCCCGAATCAATCTCGTTGATGCGGCTCCAGTGCGAGAGCGGCGACCGCTTGCCCGAAACAGGCTCAAGATGCCAGTCAATCGGCCCGCCGAAATAAAGCTCTTCAAAGCCAAGCAGATTAAAGCGGCCTTCCAGAATTCGTCCGGCTCTCTCGATGAGCGTCCGGCGTTCAAAAGCGGAGCGCTGCTGCAACGCTTCCACCGTCGCGTGCGGCCCGTCAAAGGCGGCAAAGAATTTCGTGGAAGTGCGAGCACGAAAATGCTCAAGCAGGATTTCAGTAGAGCTTGAAGCGGTTGCAAGCTGAGCTGTATCGAGAAGCTTGAGGAGCGCATCGTCCGTCGGGAGACGCGATTGCGGAGACAGGCCGCGCCGCTCTGCGTAAGCGAACACGGCCTGCGCGCCGCGCACGCGAAGCTCCGCAATGCTACGCCCCTTGAGCTTGCTCAATCTACGCAGGTGCTTCCTCATAAACGTTCGCCCGCCGTCGCGCGGCGGCTCTCTGTCTCCCCTCTGCCCGGCAGAGCGTCTGCGGCTCGCTTCGCTTCAAGCAATCTCTCGTACAACTCTTCCGTGCGCGCGAGCTGCGCTTCGCAGGAAAATTTCTCTTCGACGACGCGCCGCCCGGCACTTCCCATCTCGCGCGCTAGCTCCGCATCACGCAAAAGTTTGATGATACGCGCAGCCATCGCCGCGTCATCGCCGGGCGGCACGACGTAACCCGTCAACCCTTCACTCACGGCCTCACGCGCGCCGCCGACATCCGTCACTACGACCGCCCGCGAAGCCGCCATGTATTCGAGTATCGAATTCGAGAATCCCTCGCTCGTGGAACTCAAGACGCAAACCTCCGACGCGGCAAGGAGCGGCCCGACATGCGCGCACCGTCCAATAAAGAAAGCATCACTCTCAAGCTCAAGCTCCGACGCGAAGCCGCGCAAAGATTCCAGCAATTCACCTTCGCCCGCGAGCACGAAAGCCGCGTCCGCGACTTCCGCTTTCACAAGCTTTGCCGCTCTCAAGAATGTTCGCTGGTCTTTCACCGTATGACGCATGTTGGCGACAATCGTCACGAGGCGTCGTCCGTCTGTCTCCGACAGATTAAACCCGGCCAGAGTTTCTTCACGATTATAATTTTCCGGCGGAGCGAGCCGTTTCAAATCAAGCCCGTTATAAATCGTCCGGACTTTATCCGCATTCGTGCCTTCCGCGATCAGCCCGCGCCGCACAGCCTCCGCATTCGCCACGACGGCATCGGCACGCGCAAAAACGCGCTGCTGTATAAACTTCTGCGCGCGGCTGCGTATCCCCACGGTATCGCGGCGCGAGGCGATGCGCGCGACCGGGAGGCGCGACAGCGTAGCTCCCGCCATGCCGAAAACGTTCGTGTAAAAATCGTGCGTGTGCAGAATATCAATCTCACGCTCGCGCAAAAACCGCGCGAAGCGGCGCAACTGCTTGAACATGTTGCGGTCGTAAAAACTGTTCAGAGGAAACTCTTGAATATCTTTGAGACCCAAATCCGACAGTTCCGCGCGCAGCACACCCTCCGCATTAAGACACGCGACATGCACGCTAAAACGTCCGCTCTCATGCAACAGCCGCGCAAGCTGCACGGCCTGCCGCTCAGTGCCGCCCTGATGAAAGCTGTCTATCAGTTGGAGTACGTTCGGTTTCATTGACTCTCAAACTTCATCGCAGAAACTTTTAAAAGTAAAAAGGTAAAAGGCAAAAGGAAGGCGGCAACCAACTTTTTATAAAATGTCTTTGTCATTTACTTTTGCCTTGTTTTATCCTTCCGTTCCCGTCGAGCGTGTCGCTTCACGCCGCATGATTTGTCGCAGGCGGTAATCACGATAAAGCCCCGGCTCGCCTTCGCGTCCGTCGGTCGCAGCCATCGCCATATTGAAAGCCTCGCGTGCGGAGGCGAAATGAATCTTAAACTCGCCCGTGCGTTCTCCCTGCTCAATGGCCTCTTCCCAGAAGCGGCGGATTCTCTCGCCAATCGTCGAAGGTTGGTCGAACTGAAAAAAGCCGTGACAGTAGAGCTTGATAAAAACCCATTGCGGCCTTCCTTCGATATGTATACGCGAACTGCGCCAGCGATTGAGCCGCGCCAGATCGAGCGGCTGATTGGCCGCCAGCGCGCCGTCGTCTACACGCGGGACGGGCAGCCCGCGCACGCGCCGCCGCCAGTTAAAGACGAGCGGCCCCGTAAAGATGATCGGAAGCTGCGGCGTCTTGTCTCCGACACGCAACTGCGGGCCGGAGCGATGCGGCCTCGCTTCATTCAGCTCGTGCCCGCATTGATAGATAGCATTGATGCGCGCGACCTGTGATTGATCGGGCGCGGACGGCAGCGTCATGTCCGCATAACAGCCCGTCTCCGCGAGCACGCGCATCTCCGAATCAACGCCGCAGAAACGCCCCCCTGCGGAATTGCCGAGCGCGAGATTGCCATGCACGAACGCATACTGCGGAGTCCCGTTCTCATCTAGCCGCGAAAGACAACGATGCTCCTCTGCCAGCGCGTCACGAAAATCTACGAGCGCGCGTCTCAAGTTCTCTTCCGTGTCGGGCTTCTCGACTCCGTGATGCAGATGAACCTCGACCTCGCCCAAGCCTTCGGCCTGAAGTTCCGCGAGCCGATGCAAGAGGCGCGGGTGATACTGCTCAGCCGGATAAAAATTTGTGTGGCGAAACGGAGTGCCGTCCGCATCACGCACGGCTTCGCCGATGTTTCGCGCCTGCTCGCACCAGCGGTCAAGCTTTGCGAGCTGCGTGTTCCAATCGAGCGGCGTGCCCTGCTCATTCCACGAAGGCTCGAAATGATTGGCGACGACGAAGATCAAATGCTGCTGTTCGTTCGGCAACGCGCGCGTGCGCGTCGCGGCTTCTCTCGCGCGCCAGAACGGATAGCGCGCGAGCCACGGCAGCGACCATGCCAGCTTGTTAATTAAAGTTGGATGATGAGAGTTCATCAGACAGTCACCGGCGCAAGATTTTTTGAAAGAGTTTCAGCGCCGCCGTGAACATCGCCGCCCGCGCCGTCTACAAAGCTGCGATGCCAGAGTTCGAGCATCAGCAAAGCCCACAAGGCCGTGGAGTGATCCCGCCTTCCGCGCTCATGTTCTTCGAGCAGTTGGCTGACGTGACGCGAATCGAAAAGTCCACGCTCGCGCGTCCGCCGTTCCGTCAGCGTCTCATGCATGCGCTCGCGCAGTTGCAGGTTAATCCACTCCGCGACGGGGACGCCGAAGCCCTGCTTCGGGCGATTCAAAATCTCTTCGGGCACGAGGCCGCGAACCGCTCGCTTGAAAATATATTTGGTCTCAAGTCCCTTCATCTTTAGAGACGCCGGGATGCGCGTCACGAATTCTATCAGCTTGTGGTCGAGCAGGGGCACGCGCGCTTCGAGCGAGACCGCCATGCTCATACGGTCAACTTTGGTCAGGATGTCTCCCGGCAGATAAGTCTTGCTGTCGAGATAAAGCAGTGGGTCTATTTCGTCGCCGGTATTTACATGAGAGGCAAGCTGTCTGAACATCTCGCTGCCCGCGCTTCTCCCGTTGAGCTGCTGCTTGAAAGCGGTCGTGTATAGCGATTGCTTGTTGAGGTCTGTGAAGATAGAGATGCTGTCAATGTATCTGTCAACGGGTGCGAGCGAGACATTGCGCAGGTAGTTGCGCCCCCAAGCTCCGTGCGGCAGGCTCGCGCTCAAAGGCTGCATCACTCCCTCGCGCACGACGCGCGGCAAACGCGCGAGGCCGCTTCGCTTTCTATCCACGACGTAACGCGTGTAACCCGCGAACAACTCGTCTCCGCCGTCGCCTGAGAGCACGACCGTCACGTACTCGCGCGCGAGCTTTGAAACCATGTAAGTCGGAATCGCGGAAGAGTCCGCGAACGGCTCGTCAAAGTGCCAGACCAGCTCATCGACTATCTCGCAGATGTCGGGCGTGACGACGAACTCGTGATGATCCGTCCCGAAATGTTTGGCCGCGACGCGCGCGTATTTCAGCTCGTTGTAGGTGTCTTCGTTAAAGCCTATCGAAAAAGTTTTGACGGGCTGCGACATGGCGCGCGACATGAGGCCGACGACCGCGCTCGAATCAACCCCGCCCGAAAGAAACGCGCCGAGCGGCACATCCGAAACCAGCCGCAAACGCACCGCTTCATCAAGCAGCGCATTTAATTCTTCCAGATATTCTTCTTCCCTTTTTATCTCGACCGGCTCGTAACTGAAATCCCAGTATTGCTCGACCGTCACGCGCCCACCGACAAAGCGCAGGTGATGTCCGGGCGGCAGCTTGTGTATGCCGCGAAAGATACAGAGCGGGTCCGGCACGTAGCCGAACGAGAGATATGCGTCGAGCGCATCAGCATTCGTCTCGCGTGCGACTTTGGGATGTTCGAGCAGCGATTTCAGCTCCGAGCCGAAGACGAGCGTGCCCTCCGGCGTCTGTGTGTAGTAGAGCGGTTTTTTGCCGACGCGGTCGCGCGCGATAAAAAGCTGCTTTGCGCGCTCGTCCCAGAGTGCGAAGGTGAACATGCCGCGCAAACGCTCGACGCATTTTTCTCCGAACTCTTCGTAAGCGTGTACGATTGCTTCCGTGTCCGAATGCGTCCGAAAGCGATGCCCGCGCGTCTCTAATTCGCGCTGCAATTCGCGGTAGTTATAAATCTCGCCGTTGAAGACGAGCGTTAACGCCGCGTCGCAGCCGCTCAAGGGTTGATGCCCGCCCGCCAGATCAATAATCGAGAGCCGGCGCATTCCCAGCGCGACGCCCGCGCGCACGAACATGCCCTGATCGTCCGGCCCGCGATGAGCTATACGGCGGCACATACGGTCAAGCAGAGCAGCCTGCTCATCCGCCGCCCCGCTTACCACGTCCGCGCCGCTCTCACGCTTTTCGATAAATCCAGCAATCCCGCACATAACTTTTTTTCGCTCTACCTTTTTCGATGCGCGAACTTTATTTGACCACGCTTGACGTTAAGTTCGCTTCCGCCTTGAAACCCTGCGAACGCGTATCCGGTTCGGATGAAAGCTTGTTGACGTTTGATGATGACAGCGCGTACTTGCCGCCGCAGAGTTTCCAGTACGTGAAATATTTCCACGCGGAATGTATGACGTAACTATAGTCGCGCCAGCCCGCTCGATAGATCAAGGTCGCAAACCGCAGATAACTACGCTTTAAAATCTCTCGCGGGAATTCACGCGCAGAGAGCATCAACGCAGCCTGCTCAAGCAGCTCTCGCTTGAGCGCGCTGCTCTGCGCCGCCTGATAGGAATCGTTCCACTGATAAGCCGCGCCCTGCGGCACAGGTATCGGGCACGGTTCGTGTCCCGGATAAGCCTGCCACGCCACACGCGTCACGACCGGCGAAAAAAGCCTGAGCCACCTGACGTAAAACTTGTGGCCCAGACAGAGTTCAAGCGGAAGCGAGATGACGAGCGCGAGAAATTCCGAATCGAAGAATGGAAGCTGAAACTCCATGCGATGCAAGTCTATGTTTTCAAAATGAGCTGCGAGCTTACGCCGCTGGTCGTTGAGTAGCAGGAACAGGTAGAAGCCGCGCGCGGGGTCTGCCGTCTGAAATTCGTCAAGCTCCTCGCGGATACCCGTGTGCAAGGCGCTGCTCAAATCATCTCTCGCTTCCGTTTGCAGCAGCCTGCGCGTGACGCTCGCCTCTTCGCGTTGCAGAAAAGTCTCGATGGCTTCATCCGCGCGGCCTGCGCGCATCTGTTCGACGATTTCGCGGCACAGATGTACATGCCCCAGAGCAACGCTCCCGCCCTCGCCCGACCAGATTAAAGACGGGCGCGATGCTGGGGATGCCGCGCGATGCGTTGAACTCTCCCACGCACGCGCCATGAGCGCGGAATAATCCGGCGTGAGGTCGCCCTGCTCCTTCGGCAAGGCTTCGTGAATCGTGAACGCCTCGCGCGCAAACTCATTTCCGAGCACGTAATCCTGCGTTCCCGGCAACGCGAAGTTGAAGGTATGAACGCGCGTCTCAAGCTCAAGCAGTGCGGCGACGGCGCAACGCGAGTCGAGGCCGCCGCTCAAGTACGCGACAGTCATCTCGTCAGAGCGATTGCGGAGCGCGACTGCTCTCATGAAAGTTTGATGAGCCTCTTGCAGCAACTCTTCTTCCGTCCGGCGAGAGGGTTCTATCTCGTCCCAACGCCAGTAACGATGCCGCGTGATACCCTTTTGTTCAAACTCTAAAATCTCTGCCGCCTTCAACAAAGAGATTCCCGCGTATGGCGTGCGACTGCCGAGCGGATAGCCGAGTCCCGCCATCTCCGTCACGCCCAGTACATCCATCTCCTTCGGAATCATTTCAAGGCTCTCAAGCACACGCAGCGCGCTCGCAAAGATGACGAACTTTTCATCAGCCCAATAATAGAGAGGACGTATGCAAAGCTTGTCCGGGATTAAAAACAGCTTGCCTGTCAGCGGTTCGTAATGCGCCGCACAGAAGACTCCGCGCGCGTGCGCGAGCAGCTTCCAATCTTCAAGCTTCCAGCTTTCATGCAACAGCTCAAGCTCTTTCGCGCGGCCTTGCACTGCGCTGTCGCCGTCTATATCCAGCAATGCCTCGCCCGCGAGCATTGACACGGCATGAGCTTCATCCACAAGAAACGCATCTTCCGCAAACGCGCCGATGTCCGTCTTGACAAAGAAGCAGCGCGAATCCCTGAACGTGCGCGCCTCGTCCGCCCGATGGCGAGAGAGCGCACGGCGCAGCTCTTCACAGACCGAATCAGGTATCGGCTGATCTGCGTGGCGACTGAAAATTCCTGCGAGCAAGGTCATTTCTTGATTTTGTTCTTTGTGCTTTGTACTTTGTTTTTGGTTCTTAGTTTTTGGTCTTTGGACATGGGACTTTGGTCTTTGATGTCTTATCAAGCTTGAGTTTCATCATTCAAGGTTGAGTCGCGTGCAAAGACCAAAGCACAAAAACCAAAGACCATCTTTTAAATCATCTCTTCTCCGCGTCTCCGTGTCGCTGTAGTTTCAAGCTGCGCGCGATAACCGCTTAACTGTCCCCAAGACTGGCTCGACGCGATGAGGTCTTCGATCCAGACTTCCGGCGGCGAGAGATGACGGCGCAAGCGATATTTCGTCTCCGCCGCGAGAGCCGCGCGCCACAGCCAGCGCGGGCTGCCGAATAATTTTGCATCTGTGTGACGTGCGTCCTGCTGCGCGCAATACTCGCCGTATCCTTTGAAATACTTTCGCAGGTACGCGATTGATTGACGCGCCTGCGGAAGATAGTGGCGCACGCGCGCTTTTGGAATCCAACGTCCGGCGATGCCGTCTGCCATCATGTTGCGTATGACGGTCGTCTCTTCGCCGCCCATGATATTGCCGGGACGCACTCCGAGGCGCGGGTCATAGAGATATTTGCGCTGCTCCGCTGTCCGCACTGCGAAGTTCGCGCCGAATGGAACCAACTCTTGAGACAGAGCGATGGCCTGCTCGCCCAGGTCACGCGAGGCATACGCGCTCGCGACGCGCGACCAGATGCGCGGCAGCCAGTCCGGCGGAGTACCTTCAAACCACGGCTCTATGTTGCCGCCGAAGATGGCAGCATCAGGCCACTGCTCGAAGGCTTCCGAGTAAGCCGCGAGCCAGTTTTCATCAACCAGCACGTCGTCATCCGTCCACAGGATGTAATCGCCCGTGGCTTCGCGCACGGCGCGGTTGCGCGCATGTGAAAGCCCCGGCTCGGCTTCAAAAACTGTGCGCAATGGAAGCCGCCCGGCGAAAGAAGCCAGCGTTTCATCCGTCGCATCCGTAGAATTGTTGTTGACGACGAGCAGTTCCCATTCGACGCCCTGCGGAATCGAGAGGCGCGCGACATGCTCAAGCGTTTCTTTGAGCAGCGCGCAACGATTCCAAGTGCAGATGGCGATGGTGATGTTCATCTTAACTTTCGCGTGACGTTCAGGAGGGTTTCACTTCGACCGCCGCGCGCTCTTCGTCGAAAGCATCGAGCAGTCCTGCAACGCTCGTTTCAATACTTCCGGCACGCGCGCTGCGTTGCGTGACGCGCCATTCGTGCGGCATGTAAAACTGGCCGCGTCCCATCTTTCCCGGATCGACGCGCAGTGTGGCGCAGTGCCGCTGCCAGTCAATGTCGTCGAGCGCGCCGCGCTGCTTGATGGTCGCGTCCGTATAATAGATGCCCGGCTTCAATCCCAATTCCGCGCATGAAAATTCCGCTATCCCCGCCCCGGCTTCGAGGTCAATCCGGCGAGCGTCAAACTCCGTCGAAAGATGGCAGAGCAGCTCTCGATTCCCTGTATAAAAGAAAAGCTCGAAGACAGCATCGTTCATGGCTTCGTGTGCGACGTAGTTGATACGCGCAGTGAGCGCGCCGCCCGTCTGCGCGGCGACAAGCTCCTGCTCTTCTTCGTCATAAAAAGCGACGGCGGAAATTTTCGCTTTCCGGTCAGGCGGCGGCTCGCGCTCGTCTTTCGCGGCGGGCGTTGAGAGATCGTGCGAGGCGCGCTGATATTCTGCGATGACTTCGCGCGTGTCTCCGCTCGCGGCGATCTCGCCGCGCCGCATCAGGATGGTGCGGTCGCACAAACGCTCTACCGCTCCGAGGTCGTGAGAGATGAAGACGATAGTCGTGCCCGTCTCTTTCAGCTCACCGATGCGGCGTATGCACTTGGCTTGAAAGGCCGCATCGCCCACCGCCAGCACTTCATCGAGCAGCAGTATGTCCGGGTCCAGATGCGCGGCGATGGAAAATCCGAGCCGCACGTACATGCCCGACGAATATCTTTTGACGGGCGTGTCGATGAACTGTCGCACGCCCGCGAAGTCCACTATGCTGTCAAACTTTTTGGCAATCTCGCGCCGTCGCATACCGAGTATCGAGCCGTTCAAATAAATATTTTCGCGTCCCGTCAACTCCTTGTGAAAGCCTGAGCCGACCTCTATCAGAGCCGAGAGGCGACCGTTAATCGTAATCTCGCCGCTCGTCGGCGCGGTGATGTTCGAGAGGAGTTTGAGAATCGTGCTCTTGCCCGCGCCGTTGTGACCGATGATGCCGAGCGACTCGCCCCGCTCGACCTCAAAGCTCACGTCGCGCACAGCCCAGAAATCTTCCGTGCGCTTTCTGAGGCTCTGAAGCTTGCGCAGCAAGACATGCTGCGACGCATCCGCCTCGACCTCGCGGCGCAGGCGATACCTTTTAGAGACATGATTGAACTTTAGATCAATCAACTTAAACTTGCTCCCTAAACTTCATCAGACGAGATCGGCCACCGTCGCTTCGACGTGCTTGAAATAGATGTAAGCTGCGATGAGCAGCACGACGGAGACTGCGGCTGAAAGACCGAGCGTGTAAAAATCGGGCGCGACGCCCTGCAAGACCGTGCGGCGAAAATTCTCAATCGTGCCGACCATCGGATTGAGCACGTAGAACGGGCGAAATTTCTGGGGAACCGCGCTCAACGGATAAACGACGGGCGTGGCAAACATCCAGAGCTGCAAGAGCAGCGGCACGGCGACTCCTATGTCGCGGAAGCGCACCTGCGTGGCGGATAAGATGAACGCCGTCGCTGTGATAAAGAGCGTCAGCACAAAAATAATCGGCACTGCGTAGAGAGCATTGACCGTGAGCGCGACGTGATAGTGCAGCATCAATCCAGCCATCACGCTCGAAGCGATCAGGAAATCGCAGAGGGCTGCGATGACGTAGCTCAGGGGCAGAATCTCGCGCGGGAAGTAAACCTTTGTGACCAGCTCCGAATGGCTCACGAGAGAGTTGGTCGCGTTCGCTAAGCCGGTCGCAAAGTACGTCCACGGCAGCAGCGCGGCATAGGCGAAGATGGCGTAAGGCGCGCCGTCCGTCTCAACCTTTGCGATGAAGGAAAAAATCAGCGTGTAGATGAGCATCAGCGACAACGGTTGCAGGATAGCCCACCCGATGCCGAGCACAGACTGTTTGTAACGAACTTTGATGCGATGCAGAGTGAGCGTCAGGAGCAGGTCGCGGTACTGCGTGAGCGTCAACAGGTTGCCGAACAGACCCAGCGGCGAAAACGACGGCGCACGCAGGACACGCACGCGGCGCGGCTTGCTCATCAGGTCAGTCGATAAAGTGTTGGAACTCATTGCTCTCGTTACTTAATAGCTCAAAAAAATTCCCGCAAAGGCGCAAAGTCTCAAAGGTATTGAATGCTTCCGATGCTTGAATGTTTTTCTTTGCGCCTTTGCGCCTTTGCGGGAAATTCCTTCTTTCATCACCGTGTCACAGCCTCCGCTCTCTTGCTCCGAAAGGAGCGCAGGCGTCCGACGGTTTTTCGTCCTCTGAAATTTTTCTCTTTGAAATATCCCGCGAGTATCCAGAGCGAAAGCTCCTGCGCGAAAGCCCCGTTCATGTCGCGCTTTAATAACGAGCGAAGCATCCGTAGCGAATCGCGCGCGGCATTGCCGTAGAAATAACGCGGCACGCCGAAGACACGCGGCCCATCGTAATCCGTGCGATGCGCGTCAATCACGGACTGCGACGCGCCCCACCCGTAACACCACCTGCGAAAATATTTTTTGGTCAAACGATACGCGGGCACGTGATGACGTATATTGAGCTTCGGACAATAGAAGCCGCGCTTTCCGGCGTCGAGCAGGCGATGGTACATCTCATCATCTTCACAACCCATCAGATTTTTTCCGACCGGCCCGAGGCTCTCGTTGTATCCGCCCAGCTCGCGCAGGACGGAGAGTTTGATAACCGCGTTGCCGCCCGGCAGCATCCCTTCGAATGACGCGCCGTAAGGCAGCTCTTCTTCGCCCGAATTGCTGAAGCCGACCACGCCCGTATATTGCTTGGGCAGCCAGGCGGGAGGCTGCGTCTCCCACTGCGGGACATAACGCCCGCCGATAAAATCTACTTCCGTCCAGCGATTGAGAAAGACATCTGCGATTGCCGTGAGCCAGTTCTCTGTGACCTCTTCGTCGTCATCAATCATGCCGACCAGATCGCCCGACGCATTTTCGATTGCGGTATTGAGCGCGCGAGACTTTCCCTGTCGCGGCTCGAAGAGATAAAGAATCTCAAGCCCGGAATCTTTCTGACACTCTTCGACCGCAACGCGTGTTTCATCCGTCGAGTTGTTATCAACCACCAGCACGCACGTCTCAAGACCGCGCGGACGCTCCGCCACGGCAAGGCTCTTGAGCGTGCGCCGCAGGAGCTGCGCGCGATTGAAAGTCGGGATAACGACGGTCAGTTTCATAAATCGTCCGTGACTGAATCAAAAACTCTTGCCGCAAAGAGAGGGCTTGCGCCGCTCTTCTCAAGCTTGAGTTTCGGGAGGTCGCTGTTTCCGGTAGACTCGAAGCAGTTGATGCGGCGCGAGCTTGAGCATCAACCCGACTAACAGCAGTTTCCAGTTGCGCCGGAGCCTATGAGCTTCGCGAAACTCGCGCGCAGCCATCTCAAACTCTTCGTGCGACAGATAGAGCTTGCCGCGCTCGATCTTCAATGCCGCCTCAAGCCTGCGCAACTCTCTGGCTATCAACACGTGTTCGTTCGTGGTCAATTCCAGATGACGCTCTATCTTGGCATATGCCTCCAGCTCTCTCTCGATGCGCTGAATCGCGTCGCCCGACAGGCTGTCAGGGCGCACGCGATAATTGAGCAGCACTTTTTTCTGGTAAGCGGCACGCGCTCCGTGGCGCACCATCCGCAGCCAGAGGTCGAAGTCGTGGGCGCGCTTTAGCTGCTCATCAAACAGCCCGACATCCAGAATCACCTGCCTGCGCGCGACGACGCCGGACGTAATCACATTGCAGCGCGCAGTAACTAAACTTTCAAACGTGACCTCGCCCTTCGACGGAGTGGTCTGCATGTAAGTCATGCCCGCCTGCGGCGTCTCGCCAAAGAGCAAAGCATCCGCATAGAGCAGATCGCACCCGTCATGCGTCTCGATGTAACTCATCTGCGAGCGCAGAAACTCAGGCTCCCAGAAATCGTCCGCATCCAGAAAAGCGGCGAACTCGCCGCGCGCTACATACAGCCCTGCATTGCGCGCCGCCGCCGCCCCGCGATTATCCTGCTTGAGATAAACCAGATGCTCACGATAAGGCTCAAGCACGCGCTCAAGCTCGGGCGTGTCCGGCGAGCCGTCGTTGATGACGATGATTTCGTAATCCTTAAACGTCTGCGCGAGCACGGAATCAAGAGCCTGAGAGATGTAAGGCGCGACTTCGTAAGCCGGGATGATGACGCTGACCTGCGGCGGCACGGCGCGGTGACGCGAGATGCGCGCGGGCGTCCCGCTCTCGACCTGTGTCTCGGTGACGAGGCTCATCAGTCTCTCCCCTGCGGCGCAGTAGTAGCGGTCGCGACTGTCGAAGCGTGCGCGGGCTTAGGCTCGCGTATCGGCTCCCAGCGCGCGTAACGCTCGCCGCGCAGGAATTTGTAGCAGGCGATGACCGACGCGATGTTGGCGAGGACGAAATACTGCGGCAGCGCGAACAGGCTCACGCGGTGACCCACTGCCTTTTCAAGCGCCCAGCCGAGAGCGGCTATGCCATAAAAGAGAAGCTGCGCGGCAAGGCAGACGGCGTAAAAGAGAGAGTGCGCCGAGAGCGCGGCTGAAGAGATGAGCAGCGCGAACAGAAAAGCAGGCACGAAGTAGCGCAGGACTTTGTGCGAAAAGAGTTGTACGGCGTAAAAGCCGCTCCGCGCCGGATTCATCATCGAGCGATGGCGCCACAAGTCCGTGAAGGTCTGCGTGATGACGCGCACGCGCATCCGCATCTCTTTGCCCGCGCGATGATTGGTCTCTTCGGTGCAGACCGCGCCCGGCTCATAAACCGCGCGCAAGCCCTGCTCGACCATCTTCGTCGCGATCAGAAAATCGCTGCACGCTTCGTTGTACATCGGGACATACGCCGCGCGTCGCACAGCATACAGGCAGCCCGATGCGCCGATTAAAGAACAGGCGCGGCTCTCATGCTTTTTGAGAAACGTCTCGTAGCTCCAGTATGAACGCGCGCCGTGCCCGACGCTCGACTCCGCCGGGTCAACGTAAATCAGGCGGCCTGCGACGCAGCCGACCGTCGGGTCTGCGAAATCCGGCATCATCACGCGCAGGACATCCGCTTGATAGAGAGTGGTGGCGTCGGAGAACAGAATCACTTCGCCCTGCGCCAGCTCGACGGCTGCGTTCTGCGCGGCGGTCTTGCCGAGCCGCTCCGGCTGGCGATGCAGGCGCACGCCTTGTGCGGCAAACTCGCGCGCGATCTCGTCCGTGCGATCCGTCGAGCAGTCCGAAGCGACGATCACTTCCAGCTTAGCCCGCGGATAATCGAGCGCGAGCGTGTTCAAAAGCTTCGCGTGCAGGTCTCGCTCTTCGTTATAAGCGGTGATGATGACGCTGACCTGCGGCTCATAAGCGGCGCGCCTGACCGTGCGCGCACGCAGCAGGCTGACGAGGAACAAGAGCAGCGGATAGCCTGCATAGGTATAGCAGAGCGCGCTCACGCTCGACCAAAAAACAATCTCTGCCAGCAGACTGAAATTCATCACGCCGATTCTTCAACCTCTACGTCTAATTGATTTGATATGGCGGCGCGGCTCTTTCCCTTCGCGCCCCTCTTCCGGGTTTCTGCGGCGACGCCCTCCGCCTCTTTCGTCGCGCCGTGTTCCATGTCGTAAATCCGGCGCAGGCAGACGGCATATGCGACCAGATAATAAACGTACCACTGATAAGCCACTGACGCGAAGAAGCTGTTGACCATGTAAGCGACGAGGCTCGCCTGCATGCCTATCGTGAAATAATAGAAGTGCGAGCTATGGCGATTATCAAACGTCTCGCGCTCGATCTGCCAGAGCCGCTTGAGAGGCGTCACGATGAACAGAGTATAGAGCGCCGTCGCGGCCATCCCCATATCCGCCGCAACCTGCGTGTAAGCGTTGTGGCTGACCTGCTCATGTATGGATTTGATGTGAAAATTTCCCATCCCGACGCCGAACACGGGATTCAACAGAGCGACCTTGATAGACCTGATTAAAAGCTCGCGCCGCGCGCTCGAAGAGCCGACCGCGTCCAGATTCGAGTCGAACAAAGAGAGCAAGCGCATTACGTAACTGCCCGGCACGAGAGCCAAAAATGCGCCCAGCACCAGCACGCACACGAGAATCACCGCGAGACGATTGCGTCGTCCGAGTTTCCACGCCAGGACGGCTGCCCCGAACAACAATCCGACAAAACCGCCGCGCGAGAAAGTGACGACCGTGCCCGCGACCATCAAAAGAGCGCACGCGCCGTAAAAGAGTTTGGCGACGATGTTGCGAGTGCTCAGCAGCAGAGCCACTGCCAGCGGAATCATCGTCACCAAATGCAGCGCCATGTCGTTCGGATTGCCGAACATGCCGCCCACATTCCCTTCGACACGATAACCCTCAACCGTAAAGTTCCCTGCCCTGTAGTTATCCACAGCGTTCAGGCTGAGCAGGACGCCGACGCCCAGCGAAAGCCAGATCAAGCCCTTCAGACGCGCCTCCGTCCGCATCACGTTGATCATCACGATGAACATCAGGACGGCTTTTAGAAAAGTATCGTTAAAGGTCGCCCAAGCTTCGCCCGGACTAAGCGCCATCGGAATCGAGAGCAGCCCCGTAACGGCAAGGAGCAGGAGCAGATTGACTTCGCGTGGCCGCGCCGTCAGGTTGCCTTCGAGCGCAATCTGCGAAGGCACGTAGATGCCCAGCGTCATCAACGCCAGCACCATCGCCATCGAAGTGAACCATGAAAGGGCCGGAATCAATTCGTATGGACGAAAGTAAAGGACGAAAGTGAAGAGAAAGATTCCGAGATAGGTAAGCGTATGACCGCGTTTGACGATCCAGCTATCGGACTTGTGCCTGCGAGCTTCGCGCACGCGCCCTGCAGCTTTCCGTGCAGCTTTGGGAACGGCTCCGGCAAAGTCGCTCTCAGCCTCTTCGCCCGCAAAGCGCGGGGCGGGAAATTCAAACGCAGCCGTCGCGGGAAAGGCTTCCGCGTCCGCGCGCGTCTCTGCGTCCCCGCGTCTAGTCACAGGTTCGTAGTCTAAAGCCTGTTGATTCCGGTATGACATCTCGCGGCACTCTCGGCCCTGCCACCGCCGCTCTCGCATCCGGCAGCAACCGCACGGCCCCTCGCGGCTGTCCGACTCTCACCAAACCAAACTCCCGGCGCGCACGGGGCAATCCGTTCGCCGGAGCATCCGCTGCCACTGTAGGCAAGCGAATGGATAAGAGTCAAGAGTCTGGAGTCTGGAGTCTGGAGTCAAAGGCTTTAAGGCTTTAACCTTCTGACTCCGGACTCTTGACTCCAGACTTTTTATACTGCAACGCTCTCCTGATCGCCGACCAGCGCGTGGACGCGCTCGCGCAGCGCCATCTCAAAGCGGCGCGCTTCTTCGATCTCCGAGAAGGCGAGCGCACGTAGCTCCTGTTCGATACGGCGACGATAATCCGAGACCAGCGAATCCGAGACGCCAAGGGTCGCCGCGACTTCGAGCTGCGTGCCGTGCTCCTGACTCAAGTAGCAATGCCAGAGCACGCCGAGCATGCGGTTATACTGTTTGGCCTTGCCGCGCACAGCCGTCTGCAACCCTTTTAGAAAACGGTCAACGTATCCGGCTGCTTCCTGTTCGGACTCGCGCCTGAGAAGTCCCTCTTCGGGAGTGTCGCATTCGTCTATCGGCTCGAACCTGTGCCCGTGCTCATCGCCGTCGTCTCCTCCGTTCAAGGGCACCAGATAGATGTCCATGACGGGCAGGCGAGACATGACCAGGCTTCTCAGCGTCCGCACGTCAACCGGCGCGTCCGCGGCTTCGAGCACCGAGATAATCAGGTCTTCCAAGTCGGAATTGCTGATTACGATTTGCGAGTCGCCCGTGCAGCCGACGAGGCGCGTGTCGCGCTGCCTGACCGGAATCATGTGCGCGCGCTGTTCGAGTTCCGGCATCTCGCGTCCGGGCTTGTGGTCTGACCACTCGCTGAGGCCGTAGACGCGATCAGCCAGACGGCGATGCGGCTCGTTATCTATGCCGGAGGTGTCGAAGCGGCGAAAGTTTGCGCTCGATTGAATCAAGGTAGAGATGCGGCGCGCGAGGCGATAGGATTCAGGGTGACGCTTGCGAAGCTCCGCCGTCAGGAGATTCGTCAGCTCGATCTGTCCGATCTCGCATTCGATCTCGGCATCGGTCATCTCCGTATCGAGATAATGTTGAAAGCGTCCCTTGCTGAGAAGCTGCACGAACAACTCTTGCGTGAGGTCTGTGTAAGCGTTGTGAGAGCCTTCTTCGACCAAAAGCCCCGCGCTCTTTGAAGCGCGCACGA
Organism: uncultured Pyrinomonadaceae bacterium; assembly: GCA_964246305.1. Classification (GTDB taxonomy): domain Bacteria; phylum Acidobacteriota; class Blastocatellia; order Pyrinomonadales; family Pyrinomonadaceae; genus JACMLC01. The sequence continues at coordinate 16,223 of CAXTPS010000004.1, read as the reverse complement.
GAGGATGGTGACAGACCAGACGATGCAGTTCCGTCCAGAGACGATTGACATCCGAGCAGCGCAAGCTCTCGACCCACTGATGCCCGCGCGTTGCGCGTTCAGTGTCACGACGCCTGAGCGAGCGTGGCTGCTCTTTGATTGCGCTCATCATGGAACCTTTCGGATTATGATTGCTGGTAGATTTCACAGTCTTAATATATTTACAGCTCGCCGCTCATGCACGATTTCAGACGGGCACAGGGCATGTTGACTTCCCCGCTCGGCATTCTTAAAAGATTGATGAGGCAAAGCGTGTTCGTGGCCTCGGCAGGCAAATGTTCGTGAGACCGCTTGTAAAAGGGCATGTCCTGTGACGTTTTCAGGCCGGCGGAGGAGACGTGCGGGACAACCGGCAGGCTTTGATCAACTCAAACTGGCCTCTTTATCCTCAAAATGGGAGAGTGTCTCTCAATTCCGCTGGTCTTCTTTTGCGACCCCTAGCCGGAAGACGCGCGCCTGTTGATGACCGCAAAAGGAGAATGGCGCGGTCAACCTTGGAAGGGGATGTCAGGGAACGGTAAAGCTCACTGACTACAAAAAAGATGTTATCAGCAAACCGGGAAATGAGCAACATCTTTTTACACTCAGGGCTAAATATTGATAGAGCACAGATAAAAATCTTTCTGCCGGGAGCTGTAGTTATGGAAGCGAGGCTCTATTGGCTCTTTATTTTTGTTGAATCAGCAAAGCGCCGACCATAGGGAAGTACAGTTGCGGCTCACGATCTTGCTCTTGCCCTTCGGCCTCGCAAGCCATGTTAGATAAGCGGCGCTTCTTCGACTGTCACTTCGACTGTCACATCAGAGCCGCGACTGCCCGGTTGGAAGCCTACAGGCATGCGAATATTGAAGGGGGAGATATATGAAGACCTTAACGGCAACCTCATTTTGTAAACAGGCAAGCTGCCCATCTTCGGAGACCTTGCTCACATACAGCGCCTTCGGCCTCGAATCCCGGACCGACGCGCGCATCACGGAGCACCTGTCCGGCTGCGATTTCTGCTGTGCGGAACTCCAACTCCTGGCCGAATGCCCGCAGGCGGACGAAAGCGAAACGCTGACCACGGAAATCCCACTCTCCCTGCGCCGTCTCGCCGAAGAGATACTCGCTGGCAGTTTCCTGACCGCCGACATGTTCACCGAAGCGGCCTACGAGAAAGAGCGCCTGACCCTCACGGACGCTTAAGCTTCGCCTGACCAACTTCAAATTCTTCATCCCAAGACGACACTCCCTCGCGCCGCCTTCAGTTACTCCTACGCACTCGATGATTGTCGCACGCAGTTATTCAATCCTTATATAAAGCCGGTCAAACTCTCTGCCGTTCAGGTCTGTGCAATTTAGTCATATCATTGACGCGCGAAAACTTGATGCCGTCTTTGACGCCGTAAGAGGTAAAGCGATAACCGTCAAAGCGGCTCAGGCCGTCTCCCGTGCAGAACCAGAGAAAGCCGCGCGAGTCGGGCACGATAGCATAGACTTCATCAGGTATCAGCCCGCTCGCAATCGTGTAGCTCTCAACCGACAACTGCTCCGTCATGGATTCGGCGGGCAACCAGAGCAGCAGGCACACTGCGGGCAGCCACAAACGCAGCAAGGCGGCAAAAAACTTTTTCCGTTTGGCTGTGGTCATCGTGAACCACTCTAAATGCGGGACGAAGGACGTGGGACGGTTAACGGAAACGACGGCGAGTGTGGCACAGGCGTGCGGAAAATTTCAATCTTTCACGCACTGAGGTTCAGAGCATATTCAAAACGCCAATCTTTCAACCCTTTGCGCCTTCAGTTTTTCCTTCGCGCCTTTGCGAGAAACAGCTTTTCACGCAAAGGCCCAAAGAAAGACCAAAGCGCGCAAAGAAGAATCTATAGTTTTCTGTTATTTCTTTTTCGCCTGCTGCTTTTTGAACGCGATCTCGCCGCCGGTTTGGCCGACGTGGCCGCCGTCGGTTTGAGCTGGAACGGAGGGCGTGTTCGAGCGCGGAGTCGCGCCGTCGCTTGTCTCTTGCTGCTTGGATTTATCCGCGAACATCTTGTTGGCCTCTTTGCGACGCCCGCTTAAAGCCGGAGTCGCGCTCCTGGCCTTGCGGCTCTCATTCGGATTGACGCTTCTCTCGTCTCCCATCTCCTGCCCGCGCGGCTTTTCAGGGATGCCTACCTTGCTCTGCTCTTTTCTGCCTGCCATATACGGATTCCCTCCTTCTGTCTGCTTAAAAGATTTCTACTTTCTTTTTTGAATCGCGCGCCATCGCCCACCTGAGCGCGGGCGGAGTGATCAGCGTCGTGATGATGACCATGATGACGACCGCGCTGAAGACGCTCGCGCCGATGACGGGTGACGCCATGCCCCGCGCATCCGGCAGTATGAGCGTCGCGCCGATGCCAGCGAAAATCAACCCGACCTCGCCGCGCGGAATCATCCCGAAGCCGATGGCGATACGATTAAGACCGCGCTCGACTACTGCGAGCGAGCATACTTGCTTGCCTATGATCGCGGTCAGCGTGAGCACGAGCGCAAAGCTCAACAGCTCTGGATGCGCGAACGCTCTGAGGTCAACACGGATTCCCATAAGCACGAAAAAGATGGGCGCGAAGAGACTGCTGACGGGAGAGAGCAGTTGTTCCAGATCGCGCTTCTCATGCTTGCGAACTTTTTTGAAATGCACTTCGTCGAGCAGCAGCCCGGCGGCGAAAGCTCCGACGATTCCCGCGAGGCCGACCTTTGCCGCCAGCCACGCGAGCAGAAAACAGAAGGCCAGAGCGAACGCCAGCAGCACGCCACGGCTCTCAAACCGCTCAATGCCTGTGAGCAGCCGCGCCATGACGTAATGGCCTATGACAATCGCGCCGACGAGAAACAGCACGGCCTTGGACGCAATCCACACGATGCCCGGAACAGAGAGAGTTGCGCCCGCCTGCCGCGCGGTAATCGCGCCCGTCACGATTGCCAGAATCAACAGGCCCAGCACGTCATCGATGACAGCTGCGCCGAGGATGATACGAGACTCGCGCGCCGCGAGCTTATTCATGTCCTTCAAGACGCGCGCAGTGATGCCGACGCTCGTCGCGCACAGCGTCGCGCCGACGAAGATATGCGCCAGCCTCGCCTCCTGCGGGATAAAGTAGGCCGCTACCGCCCAGCCCAGAAAGAATGGCGCGATGACGCCCGTAACCGCGACCAGCAGCGAAGACCAGCCGACCTCAAGCATCTCGCCAAGATTCGATTCAAGCCCGACTTCAAACAGCAGGATGATGACGCCGATTTCAGCCAGCGCGGCGATGACTACATCCGACTTGAGCGGCTCTGTAATCATCCATCCGAAGAGCGCCAGATTTCCCAGCACGATGCCGCCGCACAGCTCGCCCAAGACCGCTGGCTGCCCGATTCTCTCAAACAGCTCGCCGCAAACTTTGGCGACGATCCAGATACACGCGACGCCCACCAGCACCAGCGGGTTGAGTCCGTGCGGCGCGCCCGCTCCTGCCGCTTCAGCAGCAGCACGGACTGTGCTCGTCATACACAACAGCAGCAGCGCGCACGCAGCCGGAAGGTATAAAATCAAGTTTCGTCTCATGCCGCTCTCAGGAGTTCCGGGCGGAAATTATCCTATTATCTCTCCACGCTTTCATTCCATAATTCGGGATGAAGAAATTCCTACGAGTAATTCAGTTTCAAATGTAGAGAAGAAAAAAACTGTTTCCCTCTTTATCAGAAACGCCCGGCCTTTTAAGCTTCGCGCACGTGCAGCGGAGTTGGCTCTGCTTGCGGCGCGCCTGCTCCTTCGATGAGCGGGAGCGGCGGGGGCGGATTCGAGACTAAACGTTCGAGCGTGGCTTCGATGGCTTCGCTGATGCGCGAGACCGGAACGATCTCAAGCTCCTTTCGCACGTCTTCGGGAATTTCTTCGATGTCTGCTTCATTGCGCGCGGGCAAGACTATGCGGCGGATTCCCGCACGATGCGCGGAGAGCACTTTCTCTTTGATGCCGCCGACCGGAAAGACCAGGCCGGACAGAGTTATCTCGCCCGTCATCGAAGTGTCAGGCCGCACGCGACGCCCCGTGAAAAGCGAAGCCAGTGCCGCAGCCATCGTCACGCCCGCGCTCGGCCCGTCCTTCGGAATCGCCCCCGCAGGAACGTGCAGGTGTATGCCGAAACCTCTGAACATCTCCGGCTTGATGTCGAACTCAGCCGCGTGCGCCCAGAGATACGAGAGAGCCGCGCGTGCGGATTCCTGCATCACAGTTCCGAGCTGCCCGGTCAGCGTCAGACCGGAACCGCCCGGCAACAGAGTCGCTTCGATGAACAAGACCTCGCCGCCCATCTCAGTCCACGCCATGCCCGTCGCCACGCCCGCAGGCAACTCTTTACGAGCCTCTTCGGGATAAAAGCGCGGCGCGCCCAAATATTCTTTGATGTCGGAGGCGTCAACCTTTATCTTTTCCGTCTCGCCCTGCGCGATCTTCAAAGCGGCTTTGCGGACGACGCTGCCGATAGTTCTCTCCATCTGGCGCACGCCCGCCTCGCGCGTGTAGCGCGCCGCGATCAGAATTATCGCCGCGTCCGTAATCTCGAACTGCTCCGGCGTGAGTCCGTTGTCGTGTACCTGTCGCGGGACAAGATATTGAAGCGCGATGTGAAGCTTCTCCTGATCCGAATAGCCTGAGAGCGCGATAATCTCCATTCGGTCGCGCAGGGGCGCGGGAATCGGAGCGAGCTGGTTCGCCGTCGAGATGAAGAAAACTTTCGAGAGGTCGAACGGCAGGTCAATATAATGATCGCGGAAAGAGTTGTTCTGCTGCGGGTCTAAAATCTCAAGCAGCGCGGCAGCCGGGTCGCCCCTGTAATCCGCGCCGAGCTTGTCTATCTCGTCGAGCATCATCACAGGATTGTTCACACCCGCGCGCCTGATGGATTGAATGATGCGCCCCGGCATCGCGCCGACGTATGTGCGGCGATGACCGCGCAGCTCTGCTTCATCACGCACGCCGCCAAGCGAGAGACGCTCGAACTCACGCCCCAAAGCGCGGGCGATAGAGCGACCGAGCGAAGTTTTGCCGACTCCCGGCGGGCCGACGAAGCACAAGATAGGACTCTTCGCATCCGGCCTGAGCTTGATGACAGCCAGGAATTCGAGGATGCGTTCTTTAATATCTTCAAGCCCGTAATGGTCTTCATCGAGGATGCGGCGCGCGTCCTTCAAATCGAGCTTATCCTCGCTCGACTTCTTCCACGGAAGCTCAAGGACGAACTCAAGCCACGTGCGTATGACATGAAAATCGGGCGCGGCTGAGGGAAGCTTTTCCATACGCTTCAATTCGCGCTCGGCCTCTTTACGCACCTCTTCGGAGAGGTCTGCGGCGTCTAATCTCTCACGCAACTGGTCTGCTTCGGCGCGCTCGCCGCCCTCGTCTTCGCCCAGCTCTTTTTGAATCGCTTTGAGTTGCTGGCGCAGGATGTAATCGCGCTGTGCTTTGTTCATCTCGCTCTGCGCTTCGGTCGAAATCTTAGAGCGAATCTCCATAATCTCGACTTCGCGCGCGAGGTTTGAATGTGCGAGACGCAGGAGCTCGTCAACCGTCGCGGCTTCGAGCATCTTCTGTTCCTGCTCGACGCCGAGCGTGAGGACGGAGGCGAGAAAGTATGCGAGCTGCGTCGGCTCATCAGTTCCCATCACAGCCGCGCGCACTTCGGGCGGCACTTGCGGCATCATCGCCAGCGCGCGTTGAATCAGAGCCTGCACGTTGCGCTTCAAGGCTTCGACTTCATCTATATCCACGACTTTCAATTCGGGCAGAATCTCTACGCGAGCGCGCATGAACGGCTGTTCCTGCTTCCACTCTAAAACACGCACGCGCTCCGTGCCCTGCACGATGATATGCACGGCCTCTTCATTGCGCATCATGCGCTTGACCATGGCGAGCGTGCCGACTTGATAAAGGTCTGCGGGCACTGCATCCGCGCCCGTCGTTTCTTCGGAGAGCGCGCTGATGCAGGCGATGAATTTCTCTTCCGTAGCGAGCGCGGCCTCGACCGCCGCGACAGAGCGCGCACGCCCGACCGCGAGCGGCACCACCGTGCCGGGGAAAAGCGTCGTGCTCTGCAAAGGCAGCACCGCGACCTCGAACGGAATCGCTTCGTTCTCCGCTTTGATTTCCTGAGCCGCAGCCTCCACCTGTGTTTGTGTCTTGTCTAAAGTCTCAGCCATAACTTTTATTTAATCACTCTACCCTTTGCGAGCTTCGCGTGATTTCTCTTTGCGAGCTTTGCGATTAAAGGCTTGTTTCAAGCAAAGAGCGCAAAGATGTCAGACGCAAAGAGCGCAAAGAGTTGAAGCTTTCCTTTCATCCGCCCCTTATTCTCCCTCGCACTCTTCCCTGCTCTGTAAATGCAGAACGAGCAGGCCGTCGCGGTAATCGCGCATGACGGCTGCGCCCGCGATTGAGCATGGGAAGTGGAGCGTCTTCTCAAAACGGCTGTACGTGATTTCGAGCTGCTGATACGAGACGCCTTCGCCGTAAGAAGTGTCACGGCGACATCCGGCGATGTGCAACGTCGAGCCGTCAATCGTAATCTCCAACTCATCCGAACTGACGCCGGCCAGATCGACCTTGATGATCCAGCCGTCGCGTGTCCGGTACACGTCCGCCGCCGGACGCCAGATACGCTCGCCCGGACGCACACGCCGCATCACAGCCATCATACGAAAATATTTTCCTACTGATTCAGCCATAAAAAAGCAAGAGTGAAGGCGGAAGGATGAAGGATGAAAGCGTTGTGATTGAAGATGAACGATGCAGCCTGAACAGCTACACTTTCATCCTTCCGCCTTCATCCTTCCGCCTTGCTCTTCATCCAAAGACTCTGTTCCAGAACGACGAGCCGCTGGAAATCTCTTCGAGGGCGTCTGCCAACTCGTGGTCGGCTTCGGTTTCGAGCGCGACATCGGCCATCGAGATGATGCCGCGCAAGTGCCCGCTCTCGCTGACGACCGGGATGCGCCGCACCTGTTTGTCGCCCATCTTGCGTATGACTTCGATCACGCGGTCGTTCGGATGCGCGCTGTGGATGTCGGTCGTCATCACCTCTTCGGCGCGCGTAGTCTTGTCATCTTTGCCTTCGGCGACCGCGCGAATCACTATGTCCCGGTCTGTAATCAAGCCGACCAGCTTGGCGTTGCTGTGTATGCGCCCGCCGATTCTGGGCGTGTTCTCGACCTTCGCCTCGTTCGTCAAAGCCGGAGCGTCATCACGCTCGACGACCGGAATGATTCCGGTATCTTCTTCGCGCATCATGCGCGCCACGTCCTGCAAAGTCGTCTCACGCGTGGCGACCGCAATGTCGCGCGTCATAATATCGCGGCAACGCAGGCGCGAACGCGACACGCCGCGCCGACGGCCACGCTCTCTCTCGTCCCCGCCGAATGTGCGCCGCAAGTAGTCGCGTCCCTCATCAAGCAGGGAACGTCCGCCGCCGCCGCCGCCGCGATCATGGTCGCGCTCGTAGTCGCCTTCATCATAGCCGCGCCCGTAACCTCCCTGCTGGCCGCGATACTCCGGTCGCTCATCATAACGTCCATAATCCTCGCGCCCGTATCCGCGCCCGTATCCGCTCACGCGGCTGCGCCCGTAATCGTCCGTGCCCCGGTCGTAATCCATTCTCCAACTCTCGTACCGGTCATCTTCCCTGCGCCCCGCACGCGCCCGGCCCGAATTATAAGTCTCATCATCTTCGTAACGATTCCTCGACATGATTTTCCTCCATGCAAATAAATGGAACGCCCTCGTGCGAAAAGCGAACGAGTAATATCCACGGCGGCACGCGCTTTCACAGCAGCCAAATCAAGCGCCTGCCGCAATCTTCCTGTTAGTTTCGAGGGAACTCGGACGAAGTATAAGTCCTTCGACCGGGATTAACAAAGCAAGAGATGTTCCGAGGTGAAAACGGGCTTGGGACTTTGGACTTTGTACTTTGGGCTTTGTACTTTGGGCTTTGGGCTTTGCAAGCTAATTAATCTTGAGTGATGAAGCTCAAGCTGCATTAGACATCAAAGACCAAAGTCCCAAGACCAAAAACCCAAGGACAAAAACCAAAGACCTTCTTTTTCGTAACAGTTGCTGTCATCCTCAAGCGTTTGCTACGATTCGTCTCGATGCAATCTTTCGATCCGAAATCCGGCAACTTCAAAAAGCCGAAACGCGAAGGCCGCATGATAAAGGTCGGAAGCGTCGGGGACGTTCCGCCGGGACGCGGCGCGACCGTCGAGCTGGCGGACGGCACGGAGCTGGCTCTCTACAATATAGAGGGGAAGTTTTACGCCATCGAGAATTTCTGCCCGCACAGGGGCGCGCCCCTCGCGGACGGGAATCTATGCGGGCATACTATCGAATGCGACTGGCATGGTTGGCGTTTCGATATCCGCACAGGACAATGCCTGACGACTGCCAGCGGCAACGTCGAGACTTACGAGGTCGTCATCGAAGACGGATTAATCAAGCTAGTGGTCTAAAAACAGTTCAAAGCTCAAGGTTCAAGGTTAAGATACGGCCTCTGTCTTTCAACCTTGAACCTTGAGCTTTGAACCTTGAACTAAATCTTATCCATCGTTGCCGATGGCTTCGACGGGACAGGCGGCGAGGGCTTCTTCACACAGTTTGCGCTCTTCTTCAGTGTCTGGCTGCTTGAAGACGAACGAATAACCGCCGTTGTCCGAGCGTGTGAAATTATCCTGCGCGGTATCGCGGCACACGTCGCAATCTATGCATTGCATGTCAACATAATACGTGCCGGAGACATTCTCCGGCACGCGATCTGTGGGGTCAGCCATATAAACCTCGGTGATGGGTGATAGGTGATAGGAAAAGACGAAAAGCTTTTCTCTTATCACCTATCACCGCCTTATTTTATCGCAAGCATCCGGTCGAGCGCGACGCGCGCCCACTTAGCAGTCTCTTCGGGCACGACGATCTGGTTGACGACCTCTCCGGCGAGGAGGGATTCCAAAGCCCACGCCAGATTCTGAGGGGCGATCCGATACATCGTCGCGCACATGCAGAGGTCTGGCGAGAGAAGTTGTATATGCTTGTCCGGAAAACGCTTGATGAGACGATTGACGAGATTGACCTCTGTGCCGACAGCCCACTTCGATCCGGCGGGCGCGGCCTCCAGTGTCTTGATAATAAAATCAGTCGAGCCGTTCAAGTCCGACGCCTGCACGACTTCATAGATACATTCCGGATGCACTAGGACCTTGATGCCCGGAACTTCTTTGCGCACCTGCTCGACGTGCCAGAGCTTGAAGCGGCCATGCACTGAGCAATGCCCCTTCCACAAAATCAGCCGAGCGCGGCGCAAATCTTCTTCAGTATTGCCTCCCAAATCCTTGAACGGGTCCCACACGACCATCTCATCGAGAGGGACGCCGAACTTCGCTCCCGTGTTCCGCCCCAGATGTTGATCCGGGAAGAAGAAGAGCTTGTCCGCCTCCTTCAAATATTTGTCGAAGAGCGGCACGGCGTTGGTCGAAGTGCAGACCACGCCGTCATGTTTTCCGCAGAAAGCCTTGATCGCCGCGGACGAGTTCATGTAGGTGATCGGCGCGACTTTGAAATCGCCCACGACGCCGATTGATTCGAGCTGTTCCCAAGCGTCCTCGACCTGCTCTGCGGTCGCCATGTCAGCCATAGAGCAGCCCGCGCCCAGGTCTGGCAGAATAACTTTCTGACCGGGCGCGGAGAGTATGTCGGCGGATTCGGCCATGAAATGGACGCCGCAGAAGACTATGAACTCGGCTTCGGGACGCGCCGCAGCCATCCTCGAAAGCCCTAACGAATCGCCGGTCAAATCAGCATGACAGATGACATCGTCGCGCTGGTAATGATGCCCCAGAATCACCAGCCGCTTGCCGAGTTCCAGACGTGCAGCTTCAATCCGCTCGTCCAACTCCGCATCCGGCATCCCGAAATAATCTTCGAGCACCGGAGCTTTGACTTTGTCCAGAACTGCGCTCATTTTCTTTCCCTCTTTTGCCCTGCCACGCCGCAACCGCGGCTGCCAAACGCGAAACTATCTCACTTTGAGAAACAAAGAGCAAGCACGCTCAAACGGCTTCGCGCCCGACATGATTTAGATGCACGGAAAGGCAAGGAGGAGGGATGAAGGCGGAAGGATGAAAGAGGAATTATATAAGCTGAATGAACAAACCTTCATCCTTCATCCATCCGCCTTCATCCTTAGCCTTTACGGATGCGTCATCTCTTTCGGCTTGATGTATTCGTCGAACTGCTCGCCCGTCAGGAGTCCCAGCTCAAGCGCGGATTCGCGCAGGGAGATTCCCTTTTTGTGCGCGTTCTTGGCGATTTTGGCGGAGTTGTCGTAACCGATGTGCGGGTTCAGAGCCGTCACCAGCATGAGCGAGTTGCGCAGGTTCTCGTCAATGCGCTCGCGGTTAAGCTCTATGCCCGTGACGCAGTGCTCGACGAAACTGTGGCAGGCGTCTTTGAGCAGACGAATCGAGTGGAGCAGGTTATGAATCATCACAGGGTTAAAGACGTTCAGCTCGAAGTTGCCCTGCGAGCCTGCAAAGCCGATGGCTGCGTCGTTGCCGAAGACCTGCACTGCGACCATCGTCATCGCCTCGCTCTGCGTCGGGTTGACCTTGCCCGGCATGATCGAAGAGCCGGGTTCGTTTTCAGGCAGCACCAGCTCTCCGAATCCGGCGCGCGGCCCCGAAGCGAGCCAGCGTATGTCGTTCGCAATCTTCATTGCGGAAGCGGCTAGAGTTTTCAGCGCGCCGCTCGCAAAGACCAGCTCGTCATGCGCAGAGAGCGCGGCAAACTTGTTCGGGTGCGACTTGAAAGGCAAGCCCGTTAGCTCCGCTATCTTCAACGCCGCTCGCTCCGCGAATTCGGGATGAGAGTTCAATCCAGTGCCGACCGCCGTGCCGCCGATTGCCAGCTCATACAGCCCCGGCAGGACGAGCCGCAGCCGCTCTACATCCCGCGCGAGCAAGCTTGCCCAGCCGCCCATCTCCTGCCCGACCGTTAAAGGCGTAGCGTCCTGCAAATGCGTGCGGCCAATCTTGACCACGTCCGCGAACTCTTTCGCTTTAGCGTCAATCGCATCATGCAGCCCTTCGACCTCCGGGATGAGCTTGTTCATCTCTTCCGCCGCGGCGATGTGCATGGCAGTCGGGAAAGTATCGTTTGAAGACTGGGACATGTTGACGTGGTCATTCGGATGCACAGGCTCCTTGCTGCCCATCACGCCGCCCGCGATCTCTATGGCGCGGTTCGAGATGACCTCGTTAGTATTCATGTTAGTCTGCGTCCCGCTCCCCGTCTGCCACACGCGCAGCGGAAAATGCGTGTCCAACTTTCCCGCTATCACCTCATCCGCAGCCTCTTCGATGAGCCGCGCTTTGTCCGCCGGCAGCTTGCCCAAATCCTCGTTCACGAGCGCGGCTGCTTTTTTCAAAACGCCCAGCGCGCGAATCATCTCGCGCGGCATCGTATCGTCGCCGATGTCGAAGTGAATCAGCGACCGCGCGGTCTGCGCCCCGTAATAGACATCGGACGGCACATGTATGACGCCCATCGAATCACTCTCGACGCGCATCTCCAGCGTCGCATCATCCTCTCTCTTCCCGGTCGCTTCCTGTGACATAAGAGGGTTCGCATCCTTTTCCGACAAGGCTCGCGCACGCTCAAGCGCGTTGACAATAGAGAGCCTCGCTCCGAATTAATTAAAAGCCGTTGTGACTTTATTGTACACCACATGGCGCGCGTAATCAGAGAGCGAAAGAGGGCTGGAAAGTCTAACGCTAAAGTCTCATGCGGTGGTCAGGGAGGCTCTAAGAAAAACGCCCGCGCGCTTAAGGTAAGATTAACGTGTTAATATGACCAGGAGCGCGCGGGCGTCTCT
>CAXTPS010000004.1:0-4258 GCA_964246305.1 uncultured Pyrinomonadaceae bacterium | reverse complement strand
GAGCTGGAAGCCGTGCAGCGCGTACAGCAGAATTTCTTGCCGCACGTCGTGCCCGCGCCGCCGCGCCTCGCGTCGCGCGTACGGGACGCAGACGACGACTTCGCCCTCCGTGCACCGCCCGCGGGCGTCGTGTTCCTTTTACTGTTTCCTTTGTACCTGAAGCGCGCGGGCGTCTCTACGGCTGTGGTTATGCCGGGGATTATCCCCACGGACTAAACAGGCTAAGTCGCAGACTAGGCCGTCGTTCTAGTCATTCTAATCCTGCGTGTCCGGCTACCGGCGGTGTTCGAGGCCAGCGGCTTTGTGGTCAGAGATGCGGTCGTCGTCGTGTTGGCGGCTGCCCGGTCAGATGACGTTGTCGTCTTTGAGCTGAACCGTACCGTCGTCGTCGAAGTCGGCGTCGTCCATGTCGCCAACGCCCTCACCGTCCGCGTCTCGTTATGATTGATACTGCTGCTAGGCTCTTCTTCGGCAGGCTCCTCTTCAGCAGGCTCTTCTTCCATAGGCTCTTCTTCTTCAGCAGGCTCTTCTTCGGGCGCCTCTTCCTCGGCAGCTTCTTCAGCGTCGGATTCGCCATCCCCGTCGTCGTCCTTGTCTTCCGCGTCAGGAGTCCCGTCGTTATCGTCGTCTGTGTCTTGCGCGTCAGGAGTCCCGTCACCGTCGTTGTCGTGATCGGCATCGTCGGCATCGTCTACGCCGTCATTGTCGTCGTCATTATCCTCTGCGTCGGGCACACCGTCGTTGTCATCGTCTGTGTCTTTGGCGTCGGGGATCCCGTCGTTATCATCGTCGGCATCCTTATCATCTGCGATGCCGTCGTTATCGTTGTCGCGCACTTCCTTATCGTCGGGCGTGCCGTCGCCGTCGTCGTCTTTGTCGGCGGAGTCGTCAATGCCGTCGTTGTCGTCGTCGTCATCGAGGGCGTCCGGCGTGCCGTCGCTGTCGGAGTCTTCCTCTGCGATATCTTCGATGCCGTCGCCGTCATCATCGAGGTCTTTGGCGTCTGGAATGCCGTCGCCGTCATCATCATCATCCTTACTATCAATAACTCCATCGTCGTCATGGTCAAGGAACGCGACATCGTCGTTGCCTACGGTCACATCGTACTCGTCCACGCTAACATCTTCGAGTTCGACCGATTCGAGATAAGAGTCGGTTTGCGTGACTTCCGTCTCGGTGATCGAACCCTCATAGCTCTCAGTGGTCTCAACAGTTGTTGTCTCCGAGTAAGAAAAATATTCGGCGGACGTATACTCAAAAGATGATTCGGCGGTCATGGTATAGCTGTCAATATCCGCGACTGAGGAGCTGAACGCGCCGTAGCCGTTGGATGCATAACCTTTGGGATCAATCAAACTCTCGTAAGACGAGATCGCGTACCACGAACCGGTAAAGTCCTCCTCGTACATCAGCATTCGGCTGTAGGACGCGAGGCTATAGACGCCCGCCCCACCACCGGCTGCTGCGCCGCCGCCACCGGCAGGTGCGCCGCCACCGGGAGCGGGTTTGGCTCCAGCAGCGCCGGCTGCGGGTTTCGCGGCGGGCGGATTGAGAATAGCCGTGAGCTGGTGAATCATCGCATCAATTTGCGCGAGGCTCGCCTTCGAGCCGGAGGCGGTTGACGAGGCAGCCTTCGCCCTGAGCTTGGTCAGGTCGCCGAGACTCTTGCGGTATTTCGCCTCCAGCCCCTTGGCCTGCTCCGTCTCTTTCGGCGTCATCGGGCCGCCCTTTTTCTTCCGCAAAGCCTCTTTGCCGAAGTTCTTGCGGAACAGCTTGAACGCGCCGACCAGCTTTTTCACGCCCTCGGCTATCTGTGGGTTTTTAATCCCGCTCAGCTTGAAAGCGGTCTCCAGTTCGTTGACGGATTTGCCTGTGCGGTCCATCGCCTTGAACAGTTTCTTGTCGTCTTTGGCTTTCGTACTTGCGAGCAGAGCCTTAGCGTTGCTTTCAGCCTTCTTGAGCGCGGCGAAGAACGGCTCCTATCTTTTCGTCTGGGGGTTGACGAGCTTTTTGTCAGAGCTTTTAGCAGACTTGGCGATGTAAGCGACACTGCGATTCAGGCTCGCAGTCAGGTTAGCGGAGGTGAGCTTCCCGCCTGGAGCTGAGGCAGGCTCTACGGTCAAGTCTTTGGCAATATTTTTGGTTGTGGGAATTTCGGACCCGTGTTTTTTGGCCGCGATAGTTCCGGCTGTCTCTTTTCCCGCCCACGCTAAATGCGCTCTGGCGGAGAAGAAGGAAAGCGTAATTCCCGCGATGGCTAGAGCTGTCACAAAGCGGCAGGCTCTGCGGCGTCCCTGATGCCTGCTCTTAATTTTCACATGCTTAGGGCTAATGACACTACGAGACTTAATTGACATAGATCAGGCTCCTGAAATTTGATTCTGTAGGGAAGGCTGGGGATTTCGATTCAGGTAATCCGAGAGATTCCAGAAAGGCTGAGAAGGGAGTTTAGCCGTGCTCGATTCGCGGCAACCTTATGTCATGTATCGTACATAGTCAAATAAAACTCTTAGTCAAATAAAACTTTATAGAGCAGCTCTCAAGTGAGATATCATATTGTTACCAACCTAGCGGGACACTTCGACGGTAACCGCCGCCCTCTTCGACATACTGCCTGTACATCACCTCTTCGTGTGCGCGGTCGGGGTCTAAGTCATTCAAAGTATAATCCGACTCGCCCAGCGGCGCATAAAAGCTCAACTTAAAAGTCGGGCGATGTTTCAGAAACAGATGATGATCGCCAAACTCTCTTTCAGTATAGACGCCCAGAAACAGCCACCCCATCAGAAACAACAACGGCAGCGCAGCAGCGACATACTTCCACAGCTTTCGTCTCATAAAAGCCAGCATTACAAAACTCTCAAATCTGAGACACCATCAATCCTAATACGCCCGCGCTGACTATCGCAAAGCCGCAGCATGAAATAACGATTCAACCCGTCAACATTCGCACACAAATCAGCCCCGAAGAGCATAAAAGGCGAGCCATCTAACTCAAAGCTTCCCCTCAATTCTTCGAGGCTGATTTATCTTTACTTAGTCGCACTCGGCTGCGCTGGCTTACGCTGCCGTGACTTGTATTCCGATGTGCGTTTCAACCCCACCGCCTGCACCTCTTGAGAATCTTTGCCGAACTGCGCCCGTATCTGATCCTTCATCCCCAGCACCAGATTATGAAAAGCCCACGCCTTTTCCACCGTAACATCACGCGCCGTCGCAGCAGCCGCATCAGCCTGCGCCTGCGCAGTCTTCGCCGCCTCCAACGCGCTTTGCGCCGCCGTCAAAGCCGCGATTGAAAAAGCCTCATTCGCAGGTCTATAAGCCGTAATCGCCTGAAGTGCAGCAAAGCTATTCTCGTCCGCAGCAATCACCGCCCCGTCCAACTTTTTCGATTGATCTTTAGCCATTATGTGAGTCTCCTTTCAAAGAGAGAGATGAGGTTAAAAAGGATGCTAGGAACGCGCGGGATTCTACGCCCACCCGATAATCAAATCAACAACTTTTCTCAACTAACCCACCCCACCTACGCTATAAGCTGCCCCGCCAATGCTTTCGACGCGCCCACCTAAGCTTTAGGTATGTTTTCCTAAGCTTTAGATATGCCCACCCAAGCTTTAGGAACGTTCACCGAGAAGCTAGGAGACCTCTCCGAGAGTTTAAGTTTATGTTCGGAGAAGCTAGGCAATGCCTCCAATAAGCTAGGTGAAGTCTCCGAGAAGCCAGGAAAGCTTGCCGAAGCTTTAGACGACCGCGCCGAGAAGCTGGGGAAGCTTTCCGAGGCTCTGGGTACATCATCCTAAGTCCTAGGTAGCTCCGCCTAAGTCCCCGGCGCGTCTTCCTAGCTTCTCGGCACACCCTCCGATTTCCTCAGACCCCGCGCCGCCAAAGCACGCAGCATCGCCCAACATCAAACCGCCCACCCGAAACATCAGAACATTCAAGCAAACCGGAATATTTCAGGAAGACTTGCCTTCCACCCTCTCCAAACTCCGGCGCGCAATCTCTGCATTCGGCGAGCCAAGCTTCTCAAAGATGATTAGCGCCTCACGAAATAGCCGCACGGCTTCTAATTTATTTCCCTCATCCTCCGCAAGCCTCCCCAACTGATGCAAATCAATCGCAATTCCTTGTTGTTCTCCAAGATTGCGTCTGATTGCCAGACTTTTTTCATGATAAGCCTTCGACTCTACAGTCTCTCCTTGAGTGAAGAGAATAATGCCGATTTGACTTGTGGTACTGGCGATGCCACTCTGATTGC
>CAXTPS010000003.1:162416-283642 GCA_964246305.1 uncultured Pyrinomonadaceae bacterium | reverse complement strand
ATGGGATGAAAGCTACATGCTCAAGGTTCTGAACATTTAAGATGCGTTCGCCCTACATGAAGCTAATCCGTGCGGAGTCCCACATTACACGCCGCTTCACTCACCAATCCATACCTTGAGGCCTTTTTCAGAAATTCTCAGATAAGCTTAACTCCCTGTAGTTTGTATATCTTAGGGATTATCAGCAAGTTTGGATTAAACATGTTGTTATATTTTTAACGCCGTGATATTATTGCTTTGCGTTCTTATCTGAGCCGCGCGGGCGGTTCTAGAGCGCGTTGATTTAATGATTTTCCCTCGGACTTCAAAAAGCATCCTGACCAAATCAAAAGCCCTTTTGATTCCGAAGACATAGGTTCAAACGAGCATGAAAAAAGTCTCATACGCATTCATCCTGACGCTGCTCTGCGCGCTGCCTGCTCTGGCACAAACTGGCGCGGGCTATACCTTCGACAACTTCGATTTTGAGAAGGGCGTGCGAATCAAAGTCGAGCCTGCGCCGGTCTTGAAGAGAAGCTCGAAGAAGGGTCGCCGGAATAAAATGGCAGAGTCGATCAACAGCGAGACGGTGCAGCGGACACTGCTGTCTTACTCAAACGGGATGGCGATGAATGCGAGCCGTTCTCTCGACGGGTTCACGACGGGCGACGCGCGGGTTGATTCGATTATCGTAGACGCTGCCACACGCAACGGAGTTGACCCGGTTTTGATCTATGCCACGATGCATCAGGAATCATCTTTCAAGCCACGCGCGATGTCGAACAAAGGCGCGCGAGGATTGATGCAACTGATGCCCGGAACTGCTGCTCGCTTCGGCGTGGGAAATATCTGGGACCCGAAACAGAACATAGAAGGCGGGACGCGCTACATGCGTTTTCTGCTGAACATGTTTGATGGAGACGTGACGCTCGCGCTGGCCGGATACAATGCAGGCGAGGGAGCGGTGCTCAAGTATGGACGCCGCATTCCTCCATATAACGAAACGCAGGAATATGTCCGTCGCATCTCGCGGCGTTACGCACTGATGCGTGATCCTGAGACGGCTCACAACGCACGCACTCTGACGCGCACGCAGGTCGCAGCCGTTCGCGCGGAGCAGCCCGTGCCGCTGACAGTTTACGAGCGCGAAGTCTTTGCCGTGCGGATGCCTGATGGACGGTTACAGCTTGTCAGCCAGTAAGCTTTAGACTCTGTGAAATAATTTTTCGAGACGCGAGGCGGGGGTTAGCAAATCTCCGCCTCGCGTTTTAAGTTTCAGCGCACGAAGTAATTATGTATCATTGGGCGCGAAGTGTGCGCCGCAAGAGTCAGGCGACCAAAATGGTTTCTGGAAGGCAAGGCTTGATTGTCGAACATGTCTGCATTTGATTCCGCATCTTCTGCGGCTCAGCCAAAACGCCGCGCGCTGATTATCGGCGCGGCGAGCGCGGCGACCTTGCGCCAGCTATTGGCCGAGTCCGGTTACGAAACTGCCGCTGCGACGACCGAAGTAGCCCCGCTTGTCATCGCGGACTTCAAGCCGGATGTCGCGCTCGTCGTGCTGGAACGCACGCCGGTTGCGGCGGAGAATGAAGGAGTCGCGCTGGCTCGCCGTATGCGCGAAGAGCCTGCGACGCACGCTCTGCCGCTCGCGCTCATTTACGTCGAAGAAGAACGCGTGATGCGCAGTGCGGCCTTGAATGTCGGAGTGGATGATTGCTTCGGCATCTGGACTCCGCATGAGCAGGTACTGGCGCGGCTCGACGCGCTCTTCTGGCGTATTGAAGCCGGGCGGCGCGGGACTTCGATGTCGGGCGACCGTCGGCTTGAGATAGATAACTTCATAGTCCTCCTCGACGCCGTGCGCGAAGACATACGAAGCGGAACAGGCGGCACGTTGGCTCTCATCTACGCCATCCCTTCGGGCGCGGGCGACAAGGGTTTCGACAAACAGGTGCGCGACCGCACGCTCGCGGAGGCGCACGGATTTTTCAAGCTCAACCTCCGCCGCATAGACGCGGTCGGCTTTTACGGCCCGACGACGCTGCTCGTCTACACCCCGCGCCTCAAATCGCGCGAGGCGACGGACGTGCTGATGAAACTGCGCGACGAGTTTCTCAACGCGCGAACGGAAAGCAATCTGGCGATTGGCCTCGCTTCATTTCCGGATGAGAGCAATGAGGTCGAGACTCTCATAGAGAAGGCCGAAACCGCCGCCAGCCACGCGCGCGCAGCCGCCGCCACCGGACGAAAGCCCGTCTCTCAAACTCAAACGCAAGCTGAAAAGACTGTCCCGCACGCAGTCGCCGCGCAGGTTATCAAGCCCACGCCGCCGCCCGCGCCTTCTCCCAAACAGGCGGACGCATACCTCTCGACGCACGCGCTGGTGAATAAACGCGACGCGCCAGCCGTGCGCGAATCAAGAGTTGGCGAGACTGTGGAAACTGCCGCGAAAGCTCCAGCCGAAAGCAAGGCTGCGACGGCGCGTGAGGCGGATGTCTCGCGCGCAGCTGCCGAACATGCTGCCGCGCGTGAGCGCGAGCATCGTGCGCGTGGAGCGGTTATGCCACGCCGCCTGCTCCTGACCGTCTCGGATGCTGCGCGCATGGCTCAGCTCAATGCCCTGATTCGTTCAGCCGGTTACGAAGCGCGCACGGCTTTTGACGGGCAGCAGGCGCTCGACCTGCTGCGTATAGAGCGCCCCGATCTGCTTCTGCTCGACTACGAGCTACACGGGATTGACGGCCTTGAGATGCTGCGCCGTTTGCGCAAGCAGACGGGCGGCCATTTGACGCTCCCTGTAGTGATGCTCCTGCCTCCGGCAGAGGAGCTGGCGCGTCGCGAGGCTTTAGAGCTTGGGGCGCGCGGCATCGTGGCAACGCCTTACGATCCGGCTGAGCTGCTCGACAGCGTGCGACGCGCCGGAGGCCACGAGTGAACCGGCAGTCACGAATTAAGACGCCACGAATGTAGAGGGAAAAAGAATGCATTGCCTGAACTGCGGTTCGTACCTGCCCCCGGACGCGCTCTTCTGCGCGAAATGCGGCACGCCCGCGACAGACCCTGAAGCCACGCGCCTCGCCGCACGCGCGCAGCCTCAATCTTCTGCCGCAGCAACCCGCACAAATGAGGCTGGCGATCTTGAGCGCACGATCTTTACCGCGCGCCCGACGATGCTCTTTATCAAAATCGGTTACGTGACTGCCGCGCTCAGCGCAGTCGTGCTGACGATTCTGCTGGCGATGCTGCCCTTTATCGCCTGGTACGTCGCGCTGCCGATTGCGCTCGCGCTGCTCCTGATTCCGGCCTATTATCACATCAGGCGCAACACGGTTCTGTACACGCTGACCGATTCCAAAATCGAGATTGATCAGGGACTGATCGCGCGCACGACGCGTAATATACCTCTGCGTAATATTCAGGACGTGACGGTTTCGACGACCATCCCGCAGCGGCTGCTCGGATTCGGCAATCTGGTCATCGAGAACGCGAGCGAAGTGGGAGGCGTGACCATCCTGAAAAATATCAACGACCCGCGCAAGCACGCGGACATGCTCCTGCGCGAGCTGCGCCGCGTCGGTCGTTAGCGAAGCTTTTAAGTCTTCAAACTTTTCCGCACAACTTGCGAGATAACCGGGAACATCTAAGAGTTTTGCGGGTTCTAAAGAATTGTCTTTTCCAGGATTATTCAAGAGGTACTGTTTTGCATTTCACAAGATTGCTAAAGCTGTCGCTTATTTTTGCCCTCTGTTCGCTCCTGTTCGTTCCGTTAAAGGTGCGAGGCGAAAATTCGTTTGAAGAAGCGGCCAAATCCTTGCCTGACCGGATAGGCGAATATCACGCTGTCACTAAATCTCAACCCTTAAATGACAACGGGCCGGAATCCGCCAATTTTATAACTGAAGCCTTTAACATGGTTTCCAGTGCAAACCGTTCCTACCGCTCTGACAAGGGCGAGAAATTTACGCTTACCATCATCAAGATGCGCTCGGATTCGAGCGCGTATGCCTGTTTATCGAGCATCGCTCAGAGTCACAGGCAGCTTGATTCATCTTCGCGAATTATCAAGGCTGGCGAGGTCGGGACGGCGAGTTTAGTCTTGCCAGATCGCATTCTTTTCTTCAAGGGGACGCTCTTTGTGTCTGTGACCAAATCGAACCCTCAGGCGAAGGACGACGAAGCGATGCTCGCCTTTGCGCGTTCCTTTGCAGAAAACCTGGCTTCGGGGGATGGCGAGATTCCAGTCCTGCTCAAGCATCTGCCTGACTGGGAGAACGTCTACGGCACAGCCACTTATGCTGTCACCAAGCGGGGATTACAGGCAGCTAATGTACAGAGGCCGGTGCTTGAGGCCGTCAGTTTTGAAGGAGGGGCAGAGGCCGTCGCTGCAACTTACGACACAGCGCGCCTCGTCATCATCGAGCACACCACGCCGCAGTTAGCGACAGATGATGATGCACGCATCAATGCGAAGATCAACGAGCTGAAGTCCGGCGGGCAGCCAGTCCCTTCGGCGTATCGCCGCGTCGGAAATTACGCGGTCTTTGTCTTTGACGCGCCGGATGAAGCGGCAGCCACGCAGTTGATAGATAAGATTGCTTACGAACAGGTCGTGCAGTGGCTCGGCAACAACCCGCACTGGATGGAGCGCGCAGAGCGTGAATACAGGCAGACGACCGCGGGCGTCATTCTCTCTGTGATTAAAGGGACAGGACTTTCGCTGCTGATCTGTCTCGGCATCGGCGGCATCTTCGGCAGCATTATTTTCAAGCGTCGTCGTGCGCAGGCAGCGGTGACTGAAGCATATTCTGACGCGGGAGGAATGCTGCGTCTCAATCTTGACGAGATGACGCCGCACGTTGACCCGTCACGGCTGCTGGGCAAGGGCGACAGCTGATGAATCAACCCGTGAGCCTGTTTTCAAGCTATGAAAACTTTCGCGCTCTCAAGCGGCACTCTCTTTCTGTTCGGAGGAGTTTTACTCATCTCGCTCCAAAGCCGAAATGCTGTACCGGTTTCGCCGTCCAAAGCTCAAACTGATGAGCAGTTTCAAACAGGCGCACAGACTGCTCCCGGCAATCCTTTGAACCAGACGGTTATCAATCCATGCATTGTCATCTCAAAAAGCGCACGCCGTTTAAAGCTCTATTCCGGCGACAAGTTGCTGCACACCTATCGCGTGGGACTGGGCTTTAGTCCGGTTAAAGACAAAACCAAAGAAGGCGATGGCGCGACTCCCGAAGGCGAGTTCTATGTCTTCACTAAAAATCCTGAGAGCGCATACTATCTCTCGCTCGGCATCAGCTATCCGAATATCGAAGACGCGAAGCGTGGCTTGCGCACAAAGCTGCTTACCACAGAGCAGTATCAACAGATACTTGACGCGATTCAGAATAAATCCATGCCGCCGCAGGACACGCCACTCGGCGGACAGATTTATATTCATGGACGTGGGTCGCGCAAAGATTGGACGTGGGGCTGCGTCGCGCTCGATGATAAAGATATGAAAGTGTTGTTCGATGCCGTGCAGGTCGGAACAAGGGTCTTGATTAAACACTAAATGTAGTTGGCCTGACAAACAGGCATTGATCATTGAGACCATACCCTCACAAAAAAATTTCGAGCGGCGAAGTGATCACTTCGCCGCTCGAAATTTTTGACTACCCATTTGCTCGTTAGATGTTTGCGGGTTACTGGTCTTCCTGTGAGGCTCCCCCAAGCCCTTTCAGGACGATGACCAGTAACCCAGCAACTTATGCCCTAAGACTGCTTCGCTTCATAACGACCCCGTTCCCCCGAGAGGGCCGCCTGTTCCGCTTTTCAAATGAGAGGAAGACCTCCCCCAAAGCCTACCACTCACTGCTGTCTCCGAGCCTGACCCGATTTACCCTTTTTATGTACCCTATCGTATTTTCACGTTTCCTACTTTTGCAATGACCGTGCCATTTTGCCTAACTTGCCGTAAAAAAGTTTGAGCTTTAATTTAGCCCTTATAAATAAAGACTCTCGCGCCTTCAGTGCCTGCCGGCTGGATAGCTGCACGAGATGAAGGAGAAGGTCAGGCCGCATGCCTTTCATACAATGTGAGTGTACCAATGAACGAAAATCACTCGCCTCTTTCCTTATCTGCTAAGATTCGCGTATGTCGAAACAGCCGATGACCGGAAAGAAAACACGTGCGCCGCGCAACAAAACCATGTGGCTGACAGGCCGCGAGCAGGCTAGATATAAAAAGCGTCTCATTCATCTATCATCGAAGGCCACAAAGAAAGCCATACTGGATAAAACTATCTGTCAGGACTCTTTCACCGCGCTCGCGCGCCTGCCCGCAAATTCGATTAACCTGCTGTTCGCAGACCCGCCGTACAACTTACCGAAGACATTTAACGAACGCCGTTTTCAAAGCTTGTCTCTTGAACAATACGAAGAGTGGCTCGATCTCTGGCTCTCTCAAACCGTGAGACTGCTTAAACCGGACGCGTCGGTCTACCTCTGCGGCGACTGGCGTTCGTCCGCCGCGATTCACAAAGCGGGGAGCAAATATTTTCATGTGCGCAATCGCATCACATGGGAGCGCGAGAAGGGGCGCGGCGCGCGTGCCAACTGGAAGAACTGCTCCGAAGACATCTGGTTCTTCACAGTCTCGGACAAATTCACTTTCAACCTCAACGAAGTGATGCTCAAGCGGCACGTGCTCGCTCCGTACACGGAGAACGGCAGGCCCAAAAAGTGGAGCGAAGAAAGCGAAGGCAGGTTTCGTCTGACGCATCCGTCCAATCTCTGGACCGATGTCACGGTTCCCTTCTGGTCTATGCCTGAGAACACACAGCACCCGACGCAGAAACCCGAAAAACTGCTCGCCAAAATAATTCTCGCCAGCAGCCGCCCCGGAGATTTGATACTTGACCCGTTCGCAGGCTCCGGCACGACCGCCGTCGTCGCACGCAAGCTCAAGCGTCATTACGTCTCGATTGAGATAGACGAGCATTACTGCTGCCTCGCGGAAAAACGTCTGGAGTTGACCGAGCGCAGCCCCGCGATTCAGGGTTACAACGGCGGCGTGTTCTGGGAGAGGAATACTTTTGAACAGCAGATGAAGAAGTCGAAATAAGTTCTCATACCGGATTGCAAAATAAAGCAAGGATAAGCATGAGCCGCAAAGAGCGGGGGCAAGCTGCCCTTCCCGACCTATGAGATTAAAATAGTTGAGAGACAAGCTCTCAAGCATGAATGTCTCAAGGGTTAGGAAGGGCGGCTTACCCCCGCTCTTACTTACTTTATTTTGCGACCTGGCATCAGCTCCTTCAAAGCTTTGTCAGGGCAGAGCTTCGACGAGAGCATGTATCTCATCCTTTATGTTGTAGAGATGCGGCGCGATGCGCAGGCGGTCTCCGCGTGGGGCGACCATGATGTGTTGCCGCTTGAGGTGTGAGTAGAGGGACGCGGCGGTCTGCCCGCTCCTGTGTTCGATGCAGACGATCTGCGATTTTTCTTCTTTGCGACGCGAGCTAACGATTGCGTAGTCGCGCACGCTCAATCTCTCGCAGAGGTAATCCGTCAGTTCTTCGAGATGCGCATTGATGCGCTCGACGCCGGTTTCCGAGAGCAGGCGCAGGCTCGCTTCAAGTCCATGAAGGAGAGCGGTCGCGCCCGTCCCCGTCTCCCATGCGAGCGCGCCGTGGTTCCATTCCTGCTCAAAGTTCGCGTAATCTTCGGGCGCAGTCACGCTCACCCAGCCGACGAGCGTCGGCTCAATGCGCTCGCGCGCACGGTCTGAGAGGTACAGCACGCCGATTCCTTCCGGCGTCAGCAGCCACTTGTGACACGCGCCCGCCGCAACATCAATCAATTCGGCTTCGACATCAACCGGGATCACGCCCATAGCCTGTATCACATCAACGACGAGCAGCGCGTCAACCCTGCGAGCCGCGCGTCCGAGGCGTTCAAGGTCTGCGCGAAAGCCTGAGCCGTACTGCACCTGACTGATGGCGACGACGCGCGTGCGTTCGTCAATCAGGCTGATAAGCTCTTCAAGGTCTATGCGCCCGCCGCGCTCTTCGCACATACGCACCTCGACGCCGTGCGCTTCGCGCAGCCGCAGCCACGGATAGATGTTCGACGGAAACTCGCGGCGAAAAGTGACGATGTTCTCGCCCGGCTTCCACTTGAGGCCGTTCGCAACTGTGGAAAGTCCGTCCGAAGTGTTACGCATGAAGGCAAGCTGTTCTGGACGCGCTCCGATCATCTCCGCCGCGAGTGAGCGCGCACGCTCTTTGACCGCGACCCAACTGCGATAATGTGTCGAGCCGTTCAAGACTACATCCCTCAACTGCGTCGTCACCGCTTCGACGGTCGGAGTCGGCGGAGGCGAGACTGCCGCGTGATTCAAATAGATAGTATCTTTGGTAATCGGAAAGAGAGAGCGCAGTTCATCATTCATAAAAAGCATTCACCGGATTGATTGTTGATGTTATGGCTCTGCATAGCATAAGCCAATTTGGGATGCGGCGTATAGCTGATAGAATTCCTTTCATCATCAACGAGACGGATTCATCTATGGCATCACTTGAAGAACTGCTGGCGCTGCCGCTCGCAAAACTCAAAGAGCATCTCGCAGACGAACGGGCGACGGCGCCGAAAGGATTATTGCAGGCTCTTGAAAATGATTCGCGGCGCGGCGCGCAAGCTCTGGCGAAGCAGATTCACACGCGCCGCCGGAAAATTCGCGCCGAAGCAGAGCGGCTGCGCAAGCTCCTGCGATACGAGACGGAGTTGTGGGAGCAGGGCTTTCAGCTCATCGCCGGAGTTGACGAGGCCGGATGTGCTCCGCTGGCGGGGCCGGTCGTGGCGAGCGCGGTGATTTTGCCGAAAAATTACAGGCTGCGCGGGCTGAACGATTCCAAAAAGATTCTTGACGCGTCGAAACGCGACGAGATGGCCGCGCAGATCAAGACGGAGGCAGTGTGCTGGGCGGTCGGGCGCGCGGAGGTCGAAGAGATTGACGAGATAAATATTTACCACGCGGGATTGCTGGCGATGCGGCGCGCGGTCGAAGGATTAGAGACCGCGCCGGACTATGTGCTCGTAGACGCCAGAAAAATTCCGCAGTGCCCCGCGCCTCAACGCGGCATTATTCACGGCGACCTGCTTTCCGCGAGCATCGCCGCTGCCTCGATCATCGCCAAGACGACGCGCGACGCGCACATGGCAGAGATGGACAAACTCTATCCGGGTTACAGCTTCGCTTCACACAAAGGCTATGGCACGCCCGCGCATCATCTGGCTCTGAACACGCTCGGCGTGCTTCCGATACATCGCCGCAGCTTCGCTCCCATACGCCAACTGCTCGGCATCGATCCGGTGCAGGCCGAGATGTTTGATGAAGAGAAAGAGAGTTAGATTAAAGCGAAGAAGCCCCCCGCAAAGGCGCAAAGACGCAAAGACAACAACGAGGGTGAAGGGGATAGGGTGTAGGGTGTCGAAAAGAAATCTCTTTCACTACACCCTACACCCTATCCCCTTCACCCTTCCTTCTTTGCTCTTTGCTTATCCGCCGAAAAGTTTTACGCCTAAGAGGTCGAGCAGTTGGCTGCCCAGCATGACGAGGACGGCGAGCGTGATGACGGCGAATGTGCCCCACCCTAAAATATTATAGAGACGCGTGTTTTTCAGCTCTCCCGTCAAACGCTTATCATTGATGAGCATCAGTATGAAGACCAGTATGATCGGCAGCAGGACTCCGTTGAGCACCTGTATGCCGACGAGAAGTTTAATCACAGGCACATTCGGAATCAGAGCCAGCACGACTCCGAAGATTATCAAAAAGGTAAAAAGTCCGAAAAAGATTTTCGCGCGGCGAAAGTCCAGATTGACTCCCTTCGGAATCCCGAACGCTTCGCTGACTGCATAGGACGTGGCGAGCGGCAACACGGCTCCAGCCAGCAGCGACGCGCCCAGTAGACCGACTCCGAACAGAGCTTTAGCCGCATTGCCCACAACAGGCTCAAGCGCACGCGCAGCATCCGCAGCGGTCTCTACATCATGCTTGCCAAGCACGTAGAGCGTCGCCGCCGTCGCGACGATCATGGAGATTGACATCAGGTTGGAAAAGATAGCTCCGGCGTAAGCATCTATTCGCTCAGGGCCGTAATGCTTACGCGCCGCGCCGCGCTCGACGATTGAGCTTTGTTGAAAGAGCTGCATGTACGGCGTGATGGTCGTGCCCAAAAGTGCGACGAGCAGAAAGATATATTGCGGGTCGGCGCGCAGCTTCGGAACGAAGGCTCCCTGCGCCAGTTCGCCCCAGTGCGGATGAGCCATGATGGCCGCAATCGGGTAAGCGAAGAAGACCAGTGTCATCAACAGAAAGATTTTTTCGACCCAAGCGTAAGAGCCGAAGATGACTAAGTACCAGAGCAGAGCCGCCGCGACAGGCACCGCGATATATTTACTGAAGCCCAGCAGCTCTGCCGCCGCGCCGATGCCCACGAACTCGCTGACGACCAGCCCGCCGTTGGCAACCATAATCACAGAGACGGCAAAGAGCGCCCAACCGATGCCGAATCTCTCGCGAATCAGATCGAGCAGGCCGCGCCCCGTCGCCGCTCCCAGCCGCGCGCACATCTCCTGCACGACCGCGAGTGAGACTGTGATGAGCAGCATCACCCAGATCAGGCTGTAGCCGTACTTCGCCCCGGCGGAGCTGTAGGTCGCAATCCCGCCCGCATCATTTCCGGCGGAAGTGGCGATCAAGCCCGGCCCTAAAATCACCAGCCATCTCAATATGCCTTTCGGTCTGCGCTTGAGGCCGCGCAGGCGCACGCTTCTCCCGCGTATGTTGAGACGCAAGCCCTCTCGAATCGGGCGCGGATGCATTGGCAGCGCGACAGCCTCGACTGACTCCAGCGGCTCAAGACCTTCGGGCGCGCTTTGCTGGCTCATGAAAAAATCCTCGGCGCTTGCGTGCTCCAAATGCGCGGGGCGACCTGAGCGACGGCTGCGTCAACCGTCACGAGGCCGATAAGCTGCCCGTCTTTCCCGACGACGGGCATCGCGGCGAGATGGCTATTGAGCACTTTATACGAAGCCTCCTTCGCGCTATCGAACGGGCGCAGCGTCGTCACGTACGGGTCCATTATCTCTTCCAACTTATCTTCTTCATCAGAAGTGAAAAGATTTCTGAGGGAGATAATCCCGCGCAGGCGCCGCGCCTGATCGTCGTCAACGATGTAAATCAGAAAGACGAACTCCGGCGCTTTGAGCCGCTCGCGTAAGTAATCGCGCGCCTCTTTCACGGTCAGGTCTGCGCGTGCATAGACCACATCGTTATTCATTATCCCGCCGACGGTATCTTCCGGATATTTGAGCAGCTCGACGATTCGTTCGCCCTGCTTCTTCGGCAGACGTTCGAGGTAACGCTGCATCGTTCCGGTTTGCAGCCGTCCCGCAATATCCGCAGCGACATCAGGAGCCATAATCGCAAGTAGCCGTAGAGCCTGTTCTTCATCAAGCTCTTCAAAAACCTGTAGCTGCCTTTCGGCAGACATCGCCTCCAACGCATCAACCGCTTTCGGGTCCGGGAGCAGCGTGATTAATTCCGCAGCGTGCAGGTAAGGCAGTGGTTCGCAGAGTCGCGCGATCTCGCCCGGCGGCAGGCGCGTGATGCGCAGGTTATAGCCCGCGCCGTTCTTCACGGCCTGCGGATCGCCTCTTAAAAATTCGACGTACTTCCAATCATAAAGAGCATTCTTGCGCACGTCAGCGAGCCGCCCGCGAGTCATGCGACGGATAATCGCGCGGACGCTCGTATCAGCCGCACGTAAGACAAGCTTTCCATCCTCTTCTTCGAGCTGCAAGTCATTGGCACGCGTCGCGCGCCGGTTCTGCAAGTCAAGCACCAGAGCATCTAACACATCACGCCCCAGCAGCACATCGTGTTTCAGCTTGCCTGTCGTCACGCCGCGCCCCGCGTCTAGATCGCTGACCTTAATGCTTCGCGCCTGCCAGTCAATCGCGCGCACTTCATCCCACGCGAGGGATTTTTTCTCTCTCTTATCGTCTTGAAAAAGAAGCTGCGTGACCGGCGGATAGTCTGCTTCCAGAAGAGCGACGGCCAGATCAACCAGCCGCGCACGCCGCCCGCGCTCGTCCACCAGCTCGAAGCGGCGAAGTTTTGAGAGCATGACCATTCGATATTCTCAGATAGCTTGCAGACAAATTTTACCAGACGGCAATGTAGCGAGCCTTCTGTTTCTACTCTATCGCAGATTAGTTCTATTTTTGAATTGAGGCGTGAGTTTGAATCTGGCAGAGGGATAAAAGGCAGGCTTTATGAATGACGATTATTTTGAATCGCCGTCTCTTCCGGCGAGTCGCGCGACGACGACGATCAGCTCGGACGGCTCGACCGGCTTGACGACGTGTTCATCGAACCCGGCATCACGCGAGCGTTGGCGATCTTCTAAACTGGCGTAGGCGGTGAGGGAGATGGCCGGAATTTTTCCGCTCCCGGCGGAAGGGAGCGAACGGATACGACTGATTAAGCTGAATCCGTCTTCGTGCGGCATACCGATGTCTGAGACGAGCACGTCAGGCTTTGCGCGCCCGATCAACTCGAAAGCGGCGGCGGCTGAATCAGCCGTCAGGACTTCGGCCCCTGCATCGTTGAGAATCATTGAAAGCAGCTCGCGCGCGTCCGGCTGGTCGTCAACGATGAGCACGCGCAATCCATCAAGCGGTATCGCTTGCTCATCGCGCCCGCCTGCATCCGCCTGCTCATCTGCGGTTTGACTCTTCTTCGCACGCGTGCTGGCGGCAGCGACCGGCAGGTTGACCGTAAAGGTCGAGCCGCGATCTTCTCCCTCGCTCTCTGCCGCAACAGTCCCGCCGTGCTGCTCTATGATGTGGCGCACGACCGCGAGGCCGAGACCAAGCCCGCCCTGTGCTCTGGTGGTAGAACCGTCAGCCTGACGGAAGCGTTCAAAGACGTGCGGCAAAAAATCCGGAGAGATGCCCATTCCCGTGTCGCTGACCTTGATTCTGACATCGGAGCCGTAACGCTCAAGCTTGACTTCGATGTGCCCTGCCTTCGGCGTGAACTTGATCGCGTTCGAGAGCAGATTCCAGATGACCTGCTGCAAGCGTTCGGGGTCGCCTGTGACGAGAGCGGATTCGGTCTCAAAGTTGACATCCAACTCGATAGACTTTGCCTCGACCGCGTGCTGCACAGAATCAACCGCAGCTTTGATGACGGGCATGAGCTGCATCAGCTCGACTTCCAGTTGAAGCTTGCCCGTCACGATGCGCGAGACATCCAACAGCTCTTGGATCATTTGATTTTGTGATTCGGCATTGCGCTCGATGACCTGTAGGCCGTGCTCTGCGGTGGCTTCGTCTATCTTCCGCGAGCGCAGCATACGCGCCCAGCCGAGCACCGCTGTGAGCGGCGTTCGCAATTCATGTGAGAGCGTCGCGAGGAAAATATCTTTCGCACGATTGGAGGCTTCCGCCTGCTCACGAGCTTCGACCGCCTCGTCGAGCAGCCGCGTGCGCTCATCTCTTGCTTTCCGTTCAGCTTCGAGATGTGTTCGCACTTCGTACTGGCGGCGGCGGGCGCGAAGCGCGGAGCGAACTGCGCTGATGAGCGTGATGACGCGTGTCGGACGTTCGACGAGCGTCATGCTGCTTGCCTCTCCGAGCAGCTTGAGCGTGCTGAGATTGCCGGGAGCGTCTTCGCCGCCTGAGGTTAAAACGATGAGCGGAAAATCAGACCACGGCGGCTGCTCATCGAGAGTTTCGACAAGACATCGCATGGCCTCCTGTGTCAGAGCCTCTTCGGAGATGAGAGCCGCGCCCGCGCCCTGCGAAAGATTCCGGCAAAGCTCTTCTATCTCGCTGCATGTCACGCCCTGAACGCCGGCCTCTGAAAGATACCTGTTCGTCAGGGACGCGTCGCGCCCCGTCGGCGCGAGAATCAGCACGCGTTCGTCCGCGTTTTCTGCATCAAGCTTCGTCATCGCTTCCCTTCGACAACGAGCCGCGCTCTCCGGTGTATGTCGGGACTCCGGTCAGGACGCCATGAAACTCGCTGAGAGGTTTTCCGACTTCGATACCCTTGGCCGTCATGCGTAGCTCGCGGATGGTGTTTTCGTGTTCACCCGTCCGCTTTTTAATCACAGAGATCGCGCGCCGCACCGCGCCCTCCGCCTCGAAGTAACGCAGCAGGATAACCGTGTCGGCCAGATAGCTCACGTCAATGGGCGTGCCCATTTGGCTTCCCATAAATCCGTGCTGGCTGACTATCAGGAACGTGACCACGCCCTGCTGGTTGAGGTAAGTCAAAAGCTCGTGCATTTGCACGATGAGAAATCTCTCTTCAGGCATCGCCTGTAGATAGCCGTTGAGACTGTCTATCACCACGACGCGCGCATGATCCCGGTCAACTGCGCTCCGCACGTTGTGTGCAAACTCGCCGGGCGAGAGTTCAGCCGGGTCTACCTGTTGCACGGAGATGCGACCGGCCTCGACATCGGGACGGAGGTCTGCGCCGAGTCCGGCGGCGCGGTCAAGATAGGTGTTGACGCCTTCATCGAAAAGAAAAGTGACCGCATATTCGCCGCGTTTCGCCGAGCACGCCATAAGCTGTGCGGCAATCGAAGACTTACCGCAGCCCGCAGGCCCCATCACCAGCGTGCCTGTGCCTCGGTCAATACCGCCGCCCAGCAAAGCATCGAGTTCCGGCACGTTGCTTGAGACAGACTCACGCTTGAAGTCATGGCGATAATCCGCCGCCACGAGGCGCGGGTAAACTTCGACGCCGCCGGTCTTGATATTGAAGTCGTGAAAGCCTCCGCGATAGCGGCTGCCGCGCAGCTTGATTACACGCAGGCGTCGCCGCTCGGCTCCGTACTCGACCGCTATGTGTTCAAGCATTAAGACTCCGTGCGCGATTGATTGCACCTGTAAATCTCCGTTCGTCGTGGTGCGATCATCAAGGAGCAGCACGGTGCATTGGCGTCCGGCGAAAAACTGCTTGAGCGCGAGGATTTGTCTTCGATAGCGTAAGGGGTCGCGGGCTAAGAGGCGCATCTCGGAGAGCGAGTCGAAAACCACGCGGCGCGGCTGAATGCGTTCCACCTCTTCGATGACCGCATTCGTAGTGTCGCCGAGTTCGACTTCCGAAGGATGAAAAATAGTGTACTGCGATTCAGTCTTCAAGCTCTCTTCGTGCGGGACTAATTCATGAATGGTAACGCCGTCGAGCGACCAGCCGTGAGAGTCTGTGACCGATACCATCTCTTCCTTTGTTTCAGAGAGCGTGACATAGAGCACAGGCTCGCCCTGCCTCGCGCCTTCGAGCAGGAACTGTAGAGCGAGAGTCGTCTTGCCCGTGCCGGGGTCGCCTTCGACCAGATACAGACGGTTGACAGGGAGACCGCCGTTCAAAATATCGTCAAGCCCTGTATTGCCAGTCGCCATCCTGACCGGAGCCGTCCCGGATGTATTGCGCGAGGGGTTGTCGTTCATGCTTTATCCTGTTCGTGAACGGGAGTCGAAATGTTCTCAGCTTTTTGTCTTAAAAAATTCTTACTGAAATGTAGCTTGCGCCTTATCAGGCTCGTCTAGTCAAGAGAGATATCATGTCACACATTGCAGGTTCTCGATAAGCATTTTTCCGGCTGTCCGAGTTTGTGATTCCTGACGAACTCACGGAGCGTAAGGCTTGCCGTAAAGCTCCTGATAAACCCAGCCGAGCACGCGAAGCTCCGCGGTGCAGAGGGCTTCGAGCCAGCAGCAGGTGAGATAGATTTTCCGCTCGCGCGCGGTCGGCAGCTTCCCGGCTTCTTCGATGGCAGAGGCTTCTTCCGAAGCATCCAGCTTGTAGGCTCCGGCAATCTCTTCATTGGTCTTCGCGGCGTCGTCAAGCACATTCAGGAGCTGGCTAATCCAATCATGCAGCTCACTCTCGGTCGGGTTCGATGTTATCGCCTGTACGATGCCGATGGCGAGACGGTCTTCTGCGTTCCTGAACTGGTAAACCTCTTCGCCCGCTTTGACGCTCTCTTCCTGCTTCCACTGAAAGACGCGCTCGACCTGCGGATGCCGTATGACAGCCACACGCTGGTCGTAATTGAGAAACCATTCGATCACGTCAGCCAGCGGGCCGGTCAGCACATCACCCTGCTCGTCCAACCCAATCGGCGGCGGCCCCTGTGTGTTCACAGAATTAGACATAAAAGAAATAAATAATGGGGATAGACAGGATGCACAGGATAAGAATTTGAAATAAGCAGATTTGAAATCTCAAATAAATCGAACGTCTCAAATCTCAAACAGCGCAAATATCTGAAATCTCAAAGATAGCAGATAACTGAAATCTCAAATTTGCCATCTCAAATCTTCTTATCCTGTCTATCCTGTCCATCCCTGTTTGAAAGCTCCTTGAAACTTTAATTCAAAATTTGCGCGGACTTCGCCCACAGTGTCGCCGCGATGATTGCCGACGGGAAAGCTGGCGAAAGGCTTGAGGGCTTCGTAAGCTCCGTCTGTGAGCACGCCGAGTTGGCGCAGAGATTCGATGACGACCGTCGGACGCGCGCGCCGGTCTTCGCCGTCTTCAATCTTAAAGGCTAGCCCGAGTCCGCGCGGCCACTCTTTCGACGGCAGTACGCCAGCAGTGTAGACGCCTTCGGCTCCGACCTTCGAGACCACACGCCCGCGCGCCGTTCGCATGATTTCGGTATCGAGTCTTTCCGTCAAACCGCCTCCGATTATCTCCGGGTATGTGTTCATAGCAGAAACAATCCGGCGACAGGCTTCGCGCGTCTCTTCATCCAAATCTTCGGGCGGAAGCACGAGGCGTGCGAACATGCGCGCCATCGCCATCACGGTGACGCCGAAGACAGGCGCGCCGCATCCGTCTATCCCGACGGCTATGTCTTCGAGCGGAACGGACGAGAACTGCTCTACGGTGCGACCGATCATCAGTTGCACAGGATTGTCCGGCAAGTCATAGGTCTCGGTCGGCGCGCCCAGATGAAGGGCGAGCGCGAGCATCCCCGCGTGCTTGCCCGAACAATTGTTCTGCAAGACGTTGGGCTGCTCTCCGCTCTCGCGCAGGCGGCGCACGACTTCGATACTGAAAGGCTCATGCACGCCGCACTTGAGCGCGCCCGCGTCGAGGCCAATCTTGCGAAGCATGCTCGCAGCAGTCTCGACATGAATCGGCTCGCCGTTATGTGAAGCACAGGCTAAAGCTATCTCCTGCTCTGTGAAGCCGTAGCGGTCTGCCGCGCCCGTTGAGATGAGCGGGATACTCTGAAACGGCTTGGCGGACGAGCGCAGATAGGTCACTGTCTCCGGCCTGCCGAGATGCGCGACGAGCTGTCCGTCTCCGTCAACGACGACGATATGCCCGCGATGCCGCGACTCCGTAATCGAGCCGCGAGTGACTTCGACCAGAGGCACAGGCTCTGGGATGTCTCCGTTTTGTGATTCCTGAGTCATGGTTTAGCAACGCATCTTACCGTGCGAAACGAGAAGCGTAAAGTTAGCAGCACGGGCAGAAGAGATTCAGCAGGCGGCTCTTCGCATGATTTTTTTTGCTCTTTGCAAAAACCGCTGAATCGGATATCTTCACCTGGCGTCGCCGCGCCACTTGAATCCCTTCAATCATTCTCAGCATTCATAACATTTATCTCTTTCCGCGTTTTGCCCTGACCTTCCGTAAAAAGCAAAACGTGAACCGTAAACTTACGACGATTGTCGTCCATTTACGATTCACGATTTTTGAGCTTGCCTGACCTTTACCTTTTTACTTTTGCTTATTCCGCCTTCCGCCATAGCTGAGGACGGTCAGCTTAACTTTGCGGCGACCGAAGCGGAAGGCTTCGCTCGTCGTCGGAACCCAGACATCTATCCTGCGTCCGCGAATCGCTCCGCCCGTATCCGCGACCGTGTACTCGCCGCTCCAGTTGCCAGCGTCGAGCCGCACGCGCGTGCCAATCGGCAGGACTTTAACGTCCGCCGCGATGATGCCTTTACCGACCGATCTGCCGCTCGCTGTGCGCCCGCGAAAGCTGTAAGCGGTCGCGGAATATGCTTCAGACGGAGCAGCCGGTGCGGCTTCAGCCATAGTTTTAGTTTCAGAAATGGTTTCGGGTTTTGCTTCGGCCACCAGCTCCGTTTGAGCAGACTTGTCCTCTGTTTTTACTTCTTTCTTCTCCTGTTGAATTTGTGTCTGTTGAAGAGAGATGGTTTCGGCGAGAAGCGGTTGTGTGTTTAAAAGAAAATATCCGGCGAGAACTGTCGCAGCCAGAGCCGCGCTCCCGCCCAAAAGGGATTTCATATAACTCGGGTCTCCTGTCCGTAAAATATCCAGGCTTTCAACGCCACGGCGCGCGAGTCCGTTCTTTCCTATGACTCGTCCTCCGGCTCTAGGAGTAGCTTGCGTCAGCCGGAGTTGGGGGCTTGCATCCTTGATGCGGTGCGTTGAAAGAAACGCAAAAGAAAAAACAAGCGTACATCGCTGTTCGCTTGTTTAATATGGGAAGAAACTAGCACATGCCTGCGCTCATGTCCACCGCCCAAACTGCCAAAAAAGTGTAGGCAAGCGAGCTGAGCTAATAACTCTTTGCCCTACTTGCTTTTGACCTCACGGCGAGGCGCGAGTAAAGTTATCGACAACTAATCCATCGGCTTTTATCTTGAGGCAAAACTTTGAAAAGACCGATTCGCATTCTACTGCAAACGACCATCCCTTCAACTGAGGATAACTGGCACATCGGGCGTTTCTCAATGCTGCGCGACCATCTCGCCTCTCTCAAAAGTGAGACGGGCGAAGCTCTCTGTGAAGTCACGACGCGCGACATAGAGCGCGATGAAGCTGGCGATGACACGGTGCTGAGCAGGCTCGACGAGACGGAGTTCGACGAGCTGTGGCTCTTCGCCGTGGACAACGGCGACGGCATGACGGGCGAGGACTGCGCGGGCGTGACGCGCTTTCGACAGCGCGGCGGCGGCATCCTCTCGACGCGCGACCATCAAGACCTTGGCTCATCGCTCTGCACGCTCGGCGGCATCGGTCGCGCGCATTTCTTTCACACCAAAAATCCTGAGCCGGATGAATCCAGACAGAGCATTGACGACAACGTGACGACAAATATCTTGTGGCCTAATTATCATTCGGGCAGCAACGGCGATTACCAGAAACTCACTCCCGTCGAGCCGGTTCACGAGTTAGTGCGAAAGTCCGATTCAAAGTCCGGCGTGATAGAGCTTTTCCCCGCGCACCCGCACGAGGGCGCGGTCGGAGTCCCGGAAGGCGATAGAGATGCGCGCGTCATCGCCACTGGCACGAGCGAAACGACCGGACGCTCTTTCAATCTCGTCGTAGCTTTCGAGCGTGCGGATGACGCGCACGGCAACACCTTGGGGCGCGCCATCGCCGAATCGAGCTTTCATCATCTGGTTGATTACAACTGGGACACAGACAGGGGCTGCCCCTCCTTTGTCGAAGAGCCGCCCGGCGACGGCTACAGCAAAGACCCGCACGCGCTCGAAGACATCAAAGCATACGTGCGCAACGTCGCACTCTGGCTCGCGCCGGTCACAGACTGAGAACGATTGATAGCTTGAGCATGGCTGAAAGCTTGAAAATGTCTGAAAGTTTTCGGAGAGTCAATCAGTGGACGAGACGATGCAAAAGGTGAGAGCCGACTTTGACCGGATAGCTCTGCTCTCAAGCGACTCGGTTCACAACGACCACTATCTAAACTTTCTCTCACGACATATTCCACACGACTGCGAGAACGCGCTTGAGATAGGCTGCGGCACGGGCGAGTTCTCGCGCCTCATGGCCTCGCGCGCGAAGAGCGTACTGGCCTTAGACCTCTCGCCCAACATGATTCGTCTGGCCGAGGCGCGTTCACGTTCTTTTCCGAACATAGAGTTTCAATGCGCGGATGCGACGGCGTGGGATTTTCCGGCGGAACGTTTCGATTGCATCGCTTCCATCGCGACGCTTCATCATTTACAGATGAAAGAGATGCTCTCGAAGATGAAGGCTGCGCTCAAGCCTCGCGGCACGCTGCTCATACTCGATCTGTTTGAAGCTGAAGGCGCGTTCGATACTTTCGCCAGCATGATAGCCATGCCCGTCAGCATGAGCCTGAGACTTCTACAGACCGGACGCCTGCGCCCGCCCAGAGAAGTGCGCGAGGCATGGGACGAACACGGGCGCAGCGATTCGTATCTCACTCTAACTCAAGTGCGAAACCTCTGCGCCGCGCTGCTGCCGGGGGCAAAAGTTAGAAAGCATCTGTTGTGGCGTTATTCGATTATCTGGAAGAAAGCACTTTGAACTTTGATGTCTGACTTAGCTTGAGTTTTATCATTCAAGGTTGCGCCGCGTGCAAAGACCAAAGCACAAAGACCCAAGACCTTTTCAAAATAACCACTTCAACAAATAGACCAATCCGACTACCGCGCCGCCGAGCAGGAGCAAGAGCAACACAGCGATTCCGATGATGGCGAGCTTGAATTTCTTATACCTGTTTTTATCAGGCGGCGACAGAGAGCTTTGCGGGAAATACGGCGGCGGTGTGTAAGTAGCCATGATTATATTTCTCCAAAAAAATCCTTCTCATCGAATCTTATAGTTCTAAAAAATTTTCCATAATGCTGCGTCCATCTGTGTGGGCTTCGTCAAACAGTTCCGGGTGAAACTGCACGCTGTAGACGGGGCGCGACGTGTGCTGCATCGCCTGAATCCGGC
The DNA here is from genome assembly GCA_964246305.1 of uncultured Pyrinomonadaceae bacterium. Classification (GTDB taxonomy): domain Bacteria; phylum Acidobacteriota; class Blastocatellia; order Pyrinomonadales; family Pyrinomonadaceae; genus JACMLC01. Next base: position 262,890 of record CAXTPS010000003.1, on the reverse strand, counting down.
AGGTCTCATTCGAGGCCGTGCATCTGAAATTTTCCGGCAACTCTTTGACTTCGTCAAAGTGCGAATGCCAGACGTTAACACGTCGCGGCAGGTTAGCGAAGATGTCCTCGCCGTTCGTCACAACCTCAAAATAGCCGCGCTCGCGCAAGCAGTTCTCATAACCCGTGCCCGGCCCCAAACGCTTCATCACATCAACGCGCGCCCCGCAGGCCAGAGCTATCTGCTGATGCCCGCCGCACACGCCGAGGATAGGCTGCCGCGCCTCACGTATCACGTCTAATACTCCCGCCAGAGATTCCGGCGCGTAACTGTCCCACGGATGACTCTGCCCACTTAAAATAATATGCGTCGGCGAGAGTTCTTCCACACGACGCAGCGAGACATCATGAAACGGCTCCATCAGGACTTCCGCGTCTGGACGTATCCGACGCAAAGCATCCAGAATCTCACGCGGGCTTGCGCCCTGCCCGTCAATCGTATTGTCAATCAGATAAATCATAACTTCACGGCCAATTAGCCTGCCAAACGAGATTTGCAAAATGCGTGCTAACTGCGTTCACTAGCTTTTCATCTGCCGTCACGCACTCGCAATTCTCCCGAACGCTTAAAGCAAGATAAAGCGAGTCATAAACTGTTCTATGATGTCTTGCGGCTATTTGGTAAGCATCTGCGAGCAGTTCCGCCGCCGGTGTAAATGCAATCTGTAATTGGCGAAACTTATCCAAAATGCCCTCAGCATCAGAAGCAGTCAAGCCCTGAAAGATATGCTTCTTCCAGATGATATTGCCAATTTCAGCGTTGATTAAATCAGGTGCAAGGAAGGATATAGCTCCGTTTTGGTAAGCATCTAAAATCCGCCGCGCTTCTGTTGAGTACGGCTCAACCACAAACCATTTTATCGCCACGCTGCTATCTACAACCAGATTGTCCATTAGCGCGCACGGTCTTCATGAATCAACTCTGTGCTATCGGGCATCTCGCCATACTTGGGAAAAAGACGCTCGCGCAGATCATCAACTTCACGCACGGCATCTTTGCGTAGAAGAAGCTGAGCGTCATGTTGCTCCCATTCTTCAATCAACCGCTCAATGCTGAGGCCGCGCACCTGCGCCTCTTTCTCAAGGCGAATGTAAAGCTCATCTGAAATCGTTAACGTCCGGCTCATATAAGTTTCCGTTTAGTTTAGTTTTCAGTCTGACAACATTATAGTCAACCCATACTGAGAAACGCGAGCATCTAACCTTCTTTCAATTACTTTTCACCCTTCCTTCCCAGACAGTAAAGCTTTCCATTAAACGCGCCGATATAGATTCGTCCATCGAGCACGGCGGGAGTGGAGTTGATGTTGTCGCCGATTTTAAGTTCCCAGATGAGCTTGCCGTCTTCAGCCGAGAGCATGTGCATCCATCCGGCTTTGTCGCCGAAGATGACGCGACCGTCAACGACGGGCGAAGTGCCCCAGATCGCGACGCGCGCTTTGTAGCTCCAAATCTTCTCGCCCTTGTCCGCGCTCAGGCAGTACATATTGCCGTCGTCCGAGCCGATGTAGACTCTATTATTATAGATGATCGGACTGGCCCAGAAGCCGCCCGCGCCCTTGCTCTCGTGTCCGCCGCCGAGCGATTTGAATTTCCAGACGGGCGTGCCGTCCGACTGTTTATAGCAACGCACGTAACCGTCTTCAGCCGCCGTGTAGACAAGGCCGCCCACGACCGCCGGGGTCGAATCCGAGTCGCCGCCGATGACGGATTTCCAGACCGTTGAGCCGTCGGCCAGATTCAAACAATAAAGGTCGCCCTGCTCTGTTCCGCAGTAAGCGTGCCCGTCAACGAACGTGCAACTGCCCTCGACCGAGCCGACCTGCTGCTTATAAACGAGCGTGCCGTCCGCGAAATTCAAGCAGTAAAAATAATGGTCTTCACAGCCAAAATATAGACGCCCGTCAATCAAAGCAGCCGAGCCGTCAATCTCAAACCCGGCCTGATATTTCCAGACGAGCCTGCCATCCTGCGCGTTCAGACAGTAAATATTGTGATCGAGTCCGCTCGCGATAATTTTATCGCCGAAGACGGAGGGAGTTGATTTAAAACTGTCTTCGGCTTTGAAGCTCCAGACGACGCTGCCGTCTTTCGTGCTCAGGCAATAGACGTTACCGTCAGCCGATGGAAAATAGACGCGCTCGCCGGCGACGGAGGGTTGTCCCGGCCATGAAGTGCCGCCCCACTGGTCTTTGTGCAGACGCCCCGCGATGGACTTTGTCTTAAACTCCCAGATGACTTCGAGCGGCTCGCCCGTCCAAGGGCCTGTGCCGTAAAAATTGCGCGAAGGACTTCCAAGCCACGTCGGCACGGAAGGCGGCGCAACGACTTTCTTCGCAGGCGGATTCTTCTCGGCACGAGCTTCAGGAGCGTGATCTTTACTGCATCCGGTCAGCAATAATCCAGAGAGAACACAGAGAACACAGCGGATGATAAAAGAAAGAGATAAAGGCTTAAGCTTTTTATCTCTTTGTGTTCTCTGTGCGCTCTGTGGCTGATTATTATTCTCGTTCATCATCAAATCCAAAATCTCAAGATCTCAAATTTCAAATCCAAAATCGCCCAGCCATTCGCCGCTATAAACAATATCTGCGCGGCCTGTCATCACGACTTCGTTATCGTCTCGCCACTCGACCTCGATGCGTCCGCCGGGCATCAAAACTTTTACGCGACGCATGGTTTTGTCATTAATCATGCTGGCGACCGAAGCCGCGCAGGCTCCAGTGCCGGATGAAAAAGTCTCGCCGACGCCGCGTTCCCAGATACGCAATTCTATCGTCTCGCGGTCGGCGACTCGAATGAAGACGACGTTCGTCCTGTCTGGAAATTGCGCGTGCGTTTGAAGCGCGCGCCCTATCCTGCGCCAATCCAGCTGCTCGAAGTCTTCCACGAAGATACAGCAGTGCGGATTGCCCATCAGCAGCGCGGTCACGCTCAACTGTTCGCCTTCGACATTCAAAGGATAATTCGTGACGCGCGCCAAAGGCTTATCGGTCAACATCGGAATTGACGCGCTGTCGAAACGCGGCTCTCCGAGTTCGGCTTCAAACCAGTAATGCCCGTCTTTGATTCGCTCGCGCAGGCGGTAAAGCTTGACGCCCGTGCGCGTCGAGAGTCTCAGCTCATCCTCAGACCACAGCCCGCGATAATAAAGATAAGCCGCAGCGGAGCGCGTGCCGTTGCCAGACAAGCCAGCCTCGCTCCCGTCGGGATTAAAGATACGTACATTAAAGTCCGCGCGCTCGTCTTCATTGCGGCTGACGACCGCGATGCCGTCCGCGCCCGCGCCGTAATGACGGTCACACACGCGCCGAGCCAGTTCCCCGTAGGATTCGACTCCTCCTAGCTCAGACGCTTCAAAGACGATGTAATCATTTCCGAAGCCGTGAAATTTTATGAATTGCATATCGAGAACAGTGGAAGTGACCAGTGACAGGTGACGAGCAAGAAGGGTGATTGTAACTTGTCACTCGCCACTTGTCACTGGTCACGGCTGTTACGATCATCCGTTGATGGGGATGGGAGCTGCGTATACGGTTATGTCAGGTGCAAGCGCGGGTGAATAAAGGGCGCGTGGGGAGATTCGCGCCCGCCGACCTTCTTTTCGCTGTTCAGACCAAAGGCTTGAAAAATTCGCTCGAAGTAATCGTTCGGCCTGCCCGTGTTATCTGATGTAAGCGCCTGGAATCGGATTATCGCTCGCGTTGCCGAACGAAACAGAGGTGTAATTGTTTGTCGTTTGCAACACATGCCAGACCCCGGCCCGGAATACTGCGAGGTCTGCGCGTCCGTCGCCATCATAATCAGCCGGGACGGGCAGATCCGAATCAAGACCGAACTGCATGGCGCTAAAACCCTGCTGTGAACGCAGTTCATACCAGGCTCCGGCGCGATAAACAGCCACATCCGCGCGCCCGTCGCCGTCATAGTCCGCCGGAACTGCTTTGTCACCGGCCGTGCCAAACTGCACCGCGTAAAGCTGATTGTTCGAGCTTTGCAGCACGTACCAAGCTCCCGTAGACGGGCGAAAAACAGCCGCGTCCGTGCGCCCGTCGCCGTCGTAATCCGCAGGCACGGGTCTGTCCGCGCCCGTGCCCCACGGCACGGCGATAAAATCGGTCCCGGGCTGAGAGCTGGGGCGATAAAAGAAATAGCTCTGCCCGCCCGCCTGCGCGCCGTCGCGATAGACGGCTAAATCTGCGCGTCCGTCGCCGTCCCAATCGCCCGCGACGGGAACGTCGCCGGTGGCGCCGAACTGGGCTTCGGTAAAGACCAGGCTGACGCCCGTCAAAATATAGAACTTGGCGTGCTGCGGGTCTGCCGGATTTTCGCGGAAGACTGCGAAGTCGGTTCGGTTGTCGCCGTCGTAATCTGCGGGCGCGAGTTTATCCGTGGAGATGCCGAATTGAGCGTAAGTGAATCCGTCTTGCGAACGCGACAGATACCAGTAGCCGCTCGAAGGGCGAAAGACGGAGATGTCCGTCTTGAGGTCGCCGTCGAAATCGAAGGCGGCGGGGCGCACCGCGCGCGCGGGCTGCCACCTCGGCGTCCTGTCAAACCCATTCGTCAAACGTACCGGGGAGACGGCGACAACATCTGTAACATAAATTCCGGCGGAGCCAGGAGCCAACCCGAGGTTCGACAGAACTACCTTTCTGCCGTCCGGCGAATACGCTGCATCGCGATAACCGTTGATAAACAACACCCGGTTCGTGCCATTCGCGTTCATCGTATATACGGCCTGCGTCGTTATGTCACCCCCGCCGCTGAAGATGATCTTGCTGCCATCGGGTGAGTAGACGGGGTAAGCATAATAACCCGGCTGGTTCGTCAGATTGGTCTGGTTCGTGCCATCCGCATTCATCGTGTAGAGGTCGGGAGCTGCCGCCTGAGGAGAGCGCACGAAGATAATCTTGCTCCCATCGGGCGAGTACGAGGGAGTGTCTTCATTCAAGGTGTTGTTGGTTAACCTGACCTGATTGGAGCCGTCGGCATTCATCGTGTAAATCTCTTTATTGCCGTCGCGGGTCGTCGTGAACAGGATGTGGCTGCCGTCCGGCGAATAAGAGGGAAACGCATCATCACCCGTCTGGTTGGTCAAACGCAACGGGCTGCTGCCGTCGGCATTCATCGCATACACTTCGTAGTTGCCATCGCGGTTGGTCGAGAAGACGATCTTGCTGCCGTCGGGCGAGTAGGAAGGGTCTTTATCAGTCACCGCATTGTTGGTCAGATTCGTCTGGCCTGTGCCGTCCGGATTCATCACGTAAATTTCCGTATCATTGCGGACGAACACTATCTTGCTGCCGCTCGTCACACAGTTTGTCCCCTGACAGGTTTCCTGCGCCGTAAAGTCTGCGATCTGGTTCGCGTTGAGAATAAAAGTCCGGCTGGGCAGAGTGAAGACGTGTTTGGGTAGCCAGGGCGTGACGCTGTACGTTCCGCCCGCTGGCAGATTGTTGAATTGATAGTTTCCGAAAGCGTCAGTCACGGTCGTCGCCGTCGAGCCGTTCAAATAGAGAGTGACTCCGCTCAAACCCGCTCCGTTGCGCGTGATGCGACCGCTAATCACAAAGGTGTTAGGCGTGCTCGCCACCGGCTGCCACGCGGGCGAATTGTTCTCATTGCCCAGTGAGACCTGTTGGTCGGCAATGATTCTGACCTGATTCGCTCCGTTGACATCCATCAGGTAAATGCCGTTCGAAGTCGTAGCTTTTCTGACGAAAGCGATCTTTGTCCCGTCAGACGACCAGGCAGGCTCTCTGTCATCAGCTCCCTGAGAAAGGTTCTGCTCGTTCATGCCGTCCGCATTGATGACAAAAATGCTCGACCCGGTGCGGCTGAAAATCAGCTTCGAGCCGTCAGGCGACCACGCCGGATCACGGTCTACAGCGGGATTATTCGTGACCTTATGCTCGCCCGTTCCGTCCGCGTTGATGACATATATCTCTCCGCCGCTGGCGAAAGCGAGTTTCGAGCCGTCGGGCGACCAGGCGGGCGCGAGCGGCGTCGGTTGAGAAAGGCCCGGAAACTGCATCTGGTTCGAGCCGTCCGCATTCATCACCCAGATCTGGCTGTCGCGTTCATAAGCGATCTTGCCCGTCACAGACCACGTGGGATTTCTTTCCATCGCGGTCATCGTGTTCGTGAGATTGGTTTGACCGCTGCCGTCCGTGTTCATCACGTAAATCTCCGCGCTGCTGATAACAGCGACATAAGCGATCTTCGTTCCGTCGGGCGACCAAGTAGGATCTACGCTGGCATTCGGCGGAAAACTCGTCAACGGAGTTTGGGCTGAACCATCAGGGTTAGCGGCATAGATATTGATGTTTGAGCCTGCAAAGAAGAAGGTCGTTCTGGCAAACGTCAGCTTGCCGAGCGTGTCGGGTCGTTGCGTCGTGTCCACGACGGCTTTTTCTACGCCGGGCAGACCGGAGCGCATTTCGGCTGAGGTGCTTAAAAAGATGGCGCCAGCGAGAGTTAACACCAACAATCCTGTGCTAGCTATCAAACGCGTGAAGCGAGTAACTTGCGAGAGATTTTTTTTCATTGTGCAGTACCCTTTATGTTGCCGCTCTTATTTGCGGTATGAAAACCTTTAGACCCGTAGCATCGTCTCAAGCGAATGGTGATGATGAATAGTTTGAACAAGAGGGGAGCAGGATTTTCTCTGAGCAATGAGCTTTCAATTCGTATCACCTCCGGGCTTGGACGGTAAGAATAATCGGAACCAAAACCTTTTGCAATCGACCGACCTTATTCGGAGATATGCTTCCGGCTGATAGTTATCTATAAGCCAGCTAATAAATACCAATGGCTGCAGCGCGGAAGCGTATTACTTTGAGAATATTTCAACCCACCTCATCCTTGCGAGCGTTTATGAGAGGGCTTCTAATGTGATTTTGAGACAGAACATTTCGTGACGTTGCCGACAGATAAGAGATAACCTGTGGTGACGCATGAGAGCTTTCATTTCAAGCTCTGCTCGCCGGATTTCCCGTTGAATGAAGCCAGCAGGACCGCTATCTCGTCTATGAAGCTGCGCCGTGAGCCGGAACTGTCCGGATAGTTGTTGATGAGAATCGAGAAGACCAGCCGCTCGCCCGCCGCGCTCGTGACGTAGCCGCAGAGCGTGGCAATCGTCGGGAGCGTGCCCGTCTTGGCGCGCAGGTTGTTCGCGGCTGCCGTGGCTTTCATGCGATTCCTCAACGAGCCGTCAACGCCCGCGATGGGCAGAGCTTCACGAAAAGCTTTACTGTAACGGTGGCGATCCATATGTGTGAGCAGTTTCAAGGTCGTATCAGCCGTCACCAGATCGCGCCGCGAGAGTCCTGAGCCGTCGGTCAAGACCAGCAGGCTCGTATCAACTCCTGCCTCGCGCAGGAAAACCTTAATCGCTTCAAGCCCTGCTTCTTCACTCGTCAGCTTCGGGTCGCTTCGCACAGTGTTGCCGAGCGTGCGCAGGATTAGCTCCGCATACAGATTTTCGCTGGGCTTCAAAGTCTGCGCGGCGATCTCGCCGAGCGGCGGCGATTGCAGGACGGCTATCTCCGCGAGCGCGGTGGTTTGCATCGGGACTCCAGCGCGTTCGCGTGCATCAATCGTGCGCGAGCGTCCACGTATCGTTACGCCGTGTTGCGCGAGTGCGGCGCGCAGCATGTAAACGAAGACCAGCGCGGGATGCGGCGCGGCGATGCTGCCCGCCCATCCGGGATCGCCCACGGGGAGTGTGCCGCCGATCTCAAACACGTTCCCGCCCAGCCCGCGATAGACGCTCAACTCTCTTTTCGTGCCGCGCGCGGTCGTCGTCGTGCGATTCGTAAAAGTGACGAGCGGCGTCTGTGGCCCGGTCGTGATCGAGCACGCAGAGCCGACCGTCGCGCCCGGCTTGACGAACAGGTCTAAAGCATTATCGTTGATCGAGAGCGCGCTCACTTCCGCTCCGTCATGCCATTGCAGGTCAACCCACTCCCAGCCGAAGCCCTGCGGCGCGCCCGTGAAATAACTCTCATCTCCAACCAGATCGCCGTCAACGCTCTTGACGCCAGCCGTAGCAATCCGCGCGGCAAGCTCGTCAATCGCCTTGTGGTAATCGCCGTTATTGAAACGCGCAGCGATGGACGGATCGCCGCGACCGTAAATGATGAGGTTGCCGCGCACTGTGCCCGTCGCATCCGGCTTCGCATTCGCATACACAGAAGTTTTAAAACGATAGTCGGGCGTGAGACGGTCGAGCGCAGCCGCCAGCGTGTAAATCTTCATCACAGACGCCGGATGCAAAAGCTTGAGCGCATCCGCTTCAAACAGCACGCGCCCGGTTTCGAGCGATGCCACCTTGACCGCGACCTGCGCCGGAGCAAGCTCAGGCCGCGCGAGTATCTCCTGTATCCGCGCACGCAATTCCTCAACCGTCTTCGGCGCGCTCTTGCTCGCCGCAACAGGCGCAGGCGTCGCAGCGGGCGTAGTTGCTTCAACCCGACGCTCGCGTTGCTGCTCCTGCTCCTGCGCGCGAAGGCTTGAGGCCGTGCCGAAACTCAGCGCGAAGAATAAAAGAGCTGCGATAAAGTTTTGTGTGCGGCCTTTTTTAATCATCAAGATAAATAGCTCGCATAACTCTCTTTTAATATTTGCTCAATCGAAGATGTGACGCGTGCGACCGTGACGCGGCGTATGCATTCGGGCGCGTCGAATTCCGCGCAGGCGTAGCCGGGGCAGGGCTGGCACGGCAGCTCTTCGCGGACGATTGCTGCGGGCGCGTCCGTCCACGGACGCCAGTGCGTGACGTTGGATGAGCCGAAGATGACGACGGACGGACAGCGCACGGCGGCTGCGATGTGCGCGATGCCGCTATCGTTGCCGACGAAGAGACGCGCACGCGACGCGAGCGCAGTGACTTCGGGCAACGAGAGGTCTGTGAACGAGATAATCGGCGCAGCGGAATTTTGTTGGAGCGCGGCGACGACACGCGCTTCGTGCGGCGCAGAGACGGCGACGGGCGTGAGGCCGCGTGCGTTGAGGTCTTCCGTAAGGCGCGCAAAGTTTTCCGTCGCCCACTGCTTCGTGTCAAAAGCGGCTGCGGGATGAATCAGCGCGAGCGGCACAGTCTCATCAACGCCCGCATTGAATAATTTCGCGCCGATGCTCGAAGAGGCTTCCGGCGTCACGGACAAATGAGTCGGAGGCAAGTCGCTGACCGGCACGCCCGTCCAACCGACGAGCGCGAGCTGCTGTTCGACCGAATGCACTTTCTCTCTTCTCCACAACGCGGACGGATGCGGCGCGGCGTGGTTGTAAAGGCGGCTGTAACGATAATCCGCGTAGCCCACGCGATGCGTTGCGCCCGTCGCACGCGTCAGAAAAGTCGCGGTCGTTCCGCCATGAAGATTATATGCCACGTCGTAATGCGTGCTTCTGAGCGCACGAGCCACGCGAGCGCGAGACGCGGCGCTCTTTCGCTCGACGGTAACGATGTTGTCCACATCCTCGAAGCCGTCGAGCAAGGGCGCGACCCAGTCTTCGAGCAGCACGTCAATCCGCGCGTCCGGCAGAAACCTTCTGAGCGCGTGAAGCGTCGGCGTCGCCAGCACTGTGTCTCCAATCGAGCGCAAACGCACGACGAGCACACGTCGCACCGCTCGCCAATCCCAGCACGCCTCCGCGAGCGGCTGCGGCTGCTGAGACGTGTGCAACTCATCGCTGCTCATGAATGCCGGATGAACGGCAGCATCGGCTTCAGGATTTTTGCGTAGATTCCTCATCCTCGACAGTCGCTTCGTCAACCAGCATCACCGGAATATCATCACGAATCGGATAGACGCGCTTGCACTCGACGCACTTCAAGCCGCTCCCGTCCGCCTTCATTTCCACCTTCGCCTTACACGCCGGACACGCAAGTATCTCCAACAGCTCTGGACTAATCGGCATATTTAAAAACCTTTCAAGCTAATTTATAAACATTCATCGTCGCTCACACGACATGCGAGCATGAAAGACAAGCTTAACAAAAGCAGTGACAAGTGACGAGTGACAGGTGACAAGCAAGAAAAAGCTTTTCTCTCTTCGCTCATCACTCACAACTGTTTTTTACTTGTCACCTGTCACTTGTCACTTTTTTTCAACCGTCATACGCATGCCGTGTTTCGGTCGCAGGGTGATGACCGGGTGCGTCTTGACCGGATGATTCGCGGCGAGGCGCATGCGCCACCCGCGCGCGATGGCTGCGATCAACAGGATGCCTTCCATCCATGCGAAGCCTTCGCCGATGCAGCGTCGCGGGCCGCCGCCGAATGGAAAGTAAGAATACGTTGGCCTCGATTCGCGTGCCTGCGTCGTCCAGCGTTCGGGGTCGAAGCGCGAGCTTTCGGGGAAATATCTCTCGTCGCGGTGCATCACGAACGGACTCAAGAGGACGAGCGAGCGCGCGGGAATCATGTAGCCTCCGACCTCATAATCTTTGAGGCTCAAACGGCCAATCGCCCACGCGGGCGGATAGAGGCGCATCGCTTCGGCCAAGACCATCTCCGTATAACGCAGCTTCGGCACGTCTTCGACCGTCGGCACACGCCCCGCTTCGAGCGTTTCGTCAAGCTCCGCGTGCAGCTTCGCTTCGACCTGCGGATTTTGCGACAACAGATACCACGTCCACGTCAGCGCGTTGGCGGTCGTCTCATGCCCCGCCAGAAAAATCGTCAACGCCTCATCACGAACCTGCTCGTCGGTCATGCCCCGCCCGTCGCCCTCTTCATCCTGCGCCAGCAGCAGCATCGAGAGCAGGTCGCCATGATCTTCTCCGCTCAGCCGACGCTCATTGATCAAGCGATACATCGTCGCATCGAGCCGGTCTTTAGCCCTTTGAAAACGGCGGTTCTGTGGCAGAGGCAGCTTTTCCAGCAGTTCCGAATACGGCAGCAGCAGGGCGTTGAAGAGTTCCATCACGTCCGTCAAAGCGGCCCCGATTTCCTGCGCCTCCGACTCAACATCGGCATCGAAAAGCGTCTTGCCGACGATGCCCAGAGTCAGCCGCATCATCTCCTGCGAGATGTCGAGGGTCTCGCCGTCATGCCAGCGCGCGGCGGTGCGTTCCGCGTAATCCGTCATCATGCGCCCGTAAGAATTTACACGCGCGCGATGAAAAGCTGGCTGCGCGAGACGACGCTGGCGGCGATGAAAGTCGCTCTCGCTGGTCAGCAGACCTTCGCCGAGCAGACGCTTCGCTCTTTGCAGCGCGCGTCCCTTCATAAAATTCTGATGATGCGTGACCAGCACATCCTTGACGTAATCAGGATGATTGAGAAAGTAGACCTCTTGCGGCCCCATCTTGAAATGCACCATGTCGCCGCACTCGCGCGCAGCCGCTTGCAGGAACCCCAGAGGGTCGCGGCGAAAGGCCAGAAAGTTGGCTCCGAAAAATTTTCGTTTGAGGCTCGGGGGATAAAGCAGTGTTGACACGCGGGAACCCTTTCTATCTTCGTTTGCTTCGCCTATCGTCCGTGTGTTAGTTATTTTCAGTCGCTCGAAGATTAGATGCAAAGATGGCAAAGGAGCAAGTCTGTGGCGCGCTCATTTTTAAGAAGCATACTATTCATCACTTTATTTCTCGCGTGTATCGCGCCCTGCTTTGGACAGAGAAGAAAGCCCAGGGGACGCAAGACGGCTGTGACTCCGCCGCCGGCCACCGCTGAAGAGATTCCTCAAGCGTGGAAGGAATTCGCGCCGCCCGAAGGCCGCTTCTCGATTCTCTTTCCGGGCAATCCCGTGCGCGATACTTCATCCGGCAATGAGGGCGTACACAACTTCGGCTTGACGACGAGCATGGCTATTTACGGCGCGGGCTATGCCGACTGGCCTAAATCAGAAGTGGATGAAGCAGAGTTTACCAAACACATCCTCGACAGCACGACCAGTAACATGATGGGTGTGGCAAACATCACGCTGGTTGCGCAAACGGATATGTTGCTCAATGGTCATCCGGGGCGCGAACTGAGATTGAGACTGCCGGAAGACGGCATCTACGTGGACAGGATGTACATGGTCGGCGAGCGGCTGTATCAACTGAGCATCGCCATTCAGGGCTATTACAACACGACGCCTCAGAAAAAAGGTTTTTATGATTGGACGATTGCCAAATATTTTGAATCGTTCAGGCTCATCTCAGAGAAGTAATGTCTTTAGAATTTGCCGTCGAATATCCATGCGTGCTACGCGCGCGTTATGAAGAGAAGCACCTGCGCGCGTGGGGACGCCTGAGCAGCATTCATACGCGCCTCACGACCGGAGACACAGCCGCGCCGACGCCCGACAAGCTGCGCTTTGTCGAAGACGCGCGAGCCGAAGTCGAACTCATGCAGGAAGAGGCGATGGTCTGCGCTACATGTCCCGCGTGCCTGCCGCCAGAGGCCGCCGGGGAAGGCGAGTCGGTCGGCTGCCTCGGTCGCATCAGCTATCCGATTGAAGCACAGTTTGAAAAGTTTCTGGCAGATCGCGTGCAGCTCGCGCTCGATACGATTGATAAAGCAGACCAGCCGCGATTGCTGCTCCTGCTCATAGACCCCGAATCGCCTTTCGACGGCGAGGGCGCGAAAGAGCTGCGGCGCGTGACGACCAACGGCGGCTTGAGATTCTTCGAGCTGCGCCTGCCGATTCGCCTCACGCGCGAGGCCGCGCACCTGACGACAGACCATCTCTTTGACCTGCTCGCCGGATTCCGCTCTGAAGATTCCGAGAACACGACCTACACGCGTGAATTCCCTTTCGCGGCGACCTCAGACTATTACGATTTTCTGGACTTCATCCTGCGCAATGACCTCTCTGCATCCGAGATAGCGCGCCTGCACTCGCGCGGCCACAACTACGCGCAATACCTGCGACTCCTAGCCGCGCTCGAACGCGCCGAAGCTCTCAACACGCGACTGCTCATAGACTAAATCAATTCAAAAGCGATAACGTCTCGCGCAAAGGCGCAAAGAAGTAAAGGGTGAAGGGATAGGGTGTAGGGTGTAGAAAAAGCAAGTTGTCTTTCTCTACTCCCTACATCCTACTTCCTACACCCTCGTTCTTTCCTTAGCGCCTTTGCGTGAGAATTTCTTCGTCAAGGCTATTTACGAATCATCTTCATCTTATAATTCATCGTCATCGCTCTCTGTTTTAACCTCTTCACCTTCCTTCTTACCGCCCGCGCTCTCTTCATCAAGGCGGCGCAGCGTGTCGAGAATCAGATTCGTGTTGCTGGCGGCTTTGATCTTGGCTGGAAACGGCTGGGCTGATCTGGCGAAGTCGAAGATGCCGCTGGTCATCTCGACCGTCTTCTGGAAAGCGTCCTCGCCCATCTGCTCTTCCGTCTCCGCATCCACGATACGTCCGTCGTTGAAGAAGATGCGCCCGGCGTTGTGCTCGCCCGTGATGACGAGCACGCCCGTGAGCCGCGTGTTCTCAATCACCTGTATCGCATCGAAGAGGCTGATGAGCGAGAGGTCTCCGGCGAGCGTCACGTCGCGGCGGCCTGCCGCGACGCCGCTCGGACTGAGGTCCGGGCGACGCGCGCGGCGTATGGCTTCGAGTCCCGAAGCGATTGAGATGCGTGGGTCAAGCCCTTTGGCTTCGAGCAGGCGGTCGTAAGCCGTGTCGAATTCGTCGCGCTCTATGTAGAGACTGGCGAGCGCGAGACACTGGCGCGCGGACTCTTCCGGATGCTTGTTGGCCTCTGCCACTTCGCGCAAACGCTCGCGCAAACGTATCGAGCGCGGGTGCCTTTCAAGCGCTGTGCGCAGACGCTTGATGGCGCGCTCCGGCGCTTTGTACTTGATAAATAGATCGGCGTCGAGCAGCGCGGTTTCGATCTCTCCCTCCGGCACTGCTGCTTCCCGATTTGGCTGCGCGTCCGGCAGCGGCTTTGTGTCTTGCATCGAATTAAAAACTCCGTTTATCTTCCGCCCATCTGAGTTTATCACAAAGCCACCATCGCGCGTCATGCGTCATTTCTGCCGCTCAAACACGAAATCGTATGCCAACTGCGAGACCCGTTCGGGAAAGAATATTTCACGAGTGAGACGTGATTTGAGAAAACAAGCGCAGACATCTCAACCATGCTCTTAACCCTTGCCGCTTAACCTTGAACCTGTTTGCTTTTAAGCCTCAACAAGCTTTTGTACGTCGGGTGCGAAGCGCAAGCCTGCGATAAGAAATCTTTATTTATCGAGCGCGACGAAGAACTTGGCATACGAAATGCACTGATGTGGCGCGAGAGAAGACTGACGAGGGTATTCGAGATTGAATCAGGCGATCAGGTTCTCCGAACAGCCCAGAGATAGCATTCCCCCTTAGTAAAATTGGTTACGACTCATTCTTTGAGGAGAAGTATCTCTATGTACGATGAACTCGCGCTCGAAGCATCGAACGCAGCGACTCTGCGCCTGGTATCCGTGAGCTGGGCGGGCTATTTACAGCGCGCTCTGCATCGCTTGAAGACCATCGGCCACATGTACAAAACTGACGGAGCGGAAGCGTTGATTAAAAGATTCAAGCGCACGCGCCCCGACACATATTTTCATAGCGTGCGTGTCTGTAGATTTTCGCGCGCCATAGGTCGCGCCATCGGTTTCGATGAAGCGCGCCTGAAGCAGTTGTCATACACAGCGCTCCTGCATGATGTCGGCAAGATACTCGTCCCGGAAGTCGTCCTTAATCGCCCGCGCAAGCCGACGCGGACAGAGCTTTTCATACTGCACAAACATCCGAGCTTCGGCGCACTGCTGGCCTCTTACTACAACCTCGCTCCGGAGCTGCGCATACGCACACAGCATCATCACGAACGCTGGGACGGGCGCGGTTATCCGCATCGTCTGGGCGGCGAGGACATCCCCTTGATGGCGCGCATAGTGCAGGTTGCGGACACCTACGATGCGATGGTCGCGGAGCGTCCGTATCGCAAACCGATGACGCACGAAGCGGCGGTCACAGAGTTGCGCCTCCACGCCAGCAAACAATTCGACCCGCGCGCCGTCGAAGCATTTCTAGATGTGTTTCCGGTTGCATTAGATTTATAGGCTAATCCCAAGTCAATTCACCACAGAGGGCACAGAGGTTTAAATGATTTCAAATTTGAGATTTGAGATTTGAAATTCCGCTGTGCCATCTGTGCCTTGAAGTTGATGAACTCCGCGCCGAAGTTATGCGGCGAAGAATGCAACGAGCTGTTATTTCAGCCGCTCATATTCGCTTTTCGCAGCAGCCAACAAAGGCATGTCCGCGTCCGCCCATAACTCTAAAAATCGTTCGTAAGCTTTGCGACTCAGCTCAAGCTCGCCGGTCAAAGCGAGCGCACGTGCCGCGCCTATGTGCGCGAGCGGATAGAGTGCAGACAGTGGGGCTTCGCCGCGATGAGCAATGATCTTTTGAAATTCGAGCGCGGCGGCATTGCCTTTGTCCAGTTTCAGATAAGCCAGACCACGCAGGTATTGCGGGTAGAACTCGGCGGCGCGTTCAAAGCGCGTCGTAGGCTCCAATGATTCGATTGCTTCTTTCGGCTTACCGTCTTGCAGCTCAAGCGCAGCCTCGGCGAGCGGCAACCAGAGATTGTTAACCAGCGTGTCTTTCGGATATTCCGTCTTGAGATCACGGGTGAGCGTGCGTGCTCCGGCAGCTTCTCCGGCAAGGCTCAAGGCGAGGGCGGCGCGCGTCATGGTGACCTTGTTGCGCTCAAGGCCGATGGCATGCTGTACGTGTGTCTTTAACGCTACCTTGAGTTGGTCGTCATTAGCGCGGGGCAGCCCCGTGCTCGAACTCCAAAGCGCAATCCGCAGGGCTTGTTCGGCGGCGTATTGGGCCGCGACTCCACCCGATTCGCTGCGGCTGGCGAGAGCAATCGCGCGGCGCGAGAAGTCTTGCGATTTTCGCAACCGGCATTGATAGGCCGCTCCGCGTGTTTGCAGGTTGAGTGCGACGTATTCATCCGGTTGTCCGCTAAACCATGCAAGGTGTTGACTCATTGCCGCCGTGTCATTTTCGATGAAAGCGATCTCGTACAGATAGGTGTGAAAATATGTGTTATCAAATTTCTGTTGAAACGCACGCTCGCAAACTTCTTTCGCTTCTGCTAAGCGATTGAGCCTCAACAGTGCTTCCGCAAGGTTCGCGTGACTAACGAAATTATTTGGATTGAGCGGCACACCTTCGCGTGCGGCGTCAACCGCTTTCTCAAATTGCCCGATTCGCAGGTAGCTGTCGGAAAGATTACTGACCGCTCTGATGTCATGCGGATATGTTCGCTTGATCAGCTCCAGCGTCTCAATCCGCTTGTCCAATTCACCTGTCACATAACTGTAGTAGAAAGAGGTGATGCGGAGTTTCTCCAGCTCGCTGACCCTCTCTCGCAGCTCAAACGCCTTCCTCGCATATTCCGACGCCAGCTTCGGCTGATTCGTATTGTTGTAAGTGACTGCCAGTAAGTTGTAGGCGAAAGCGAAGTTGGGATCGAGTTCTATCGCTCTCTGGTAAAAAGGAATCGCTTCAAGAATTTTGCCCTTTTGTGTCTGCTCTTGCCCGAGCGAGTGAACTTTAAGAGCTTCCAGAGATGAGGTCGTCAGCTCCAACGCCGCGTCGAACCGCTCAATCGAAATCAGACTCTCACCCAGCTTCTGGCGCAACCCGCTCGCCGCCTGTCCCAAAGCCTTCACCACCTGCTCTTTGGATTCGGCCTGCTCAAGCTGTCGCCCGATGGTTTCGTCCGTCTGCGCGTTCACCGCTTCCAGCGTCAACACATAAACCGACCCCAAACTGGCGATAGTCCCCGCGATGTACGCCTTCAAGCCCTGACGTTGACAAATCTCATGCGCCAATTCACGCGTGACGCGCTCTTCGGGAGAGCGTCCCATCAGGCGCAAAGTCTGCCTCACACGCGTCTCAGCGAAGATGTCCAGAAACGGCGACTGCTCAAGCGTGACCGCCAGCGCCATCTTGAGCGTGCCGTCAAACACCGCGTCGCCCGTCAGATTCGTAAACTCCGTCAATAAGAGCGCGTCACGATTTCCGCCCGACCGCGTGGAAGCTTTCGTCGTCAGCGTGTAGCTAAGGCCCTGCTCGCTGACCGACCCCTCAGGCTGGTCGGGCGCAGCCGTCCGCCCCAGTTCCGTTTCAAACTCCAGACGACGCCTCAGGCTCTTCAAATCCAGCTCCACATCTTTCACCGATTGATAGCGCGCCGCGCGCTCTTTCTGCAAAGCCTTCGTCATAATGCGCTCAAATGCTGCGGGACAATTGACGGCGAAACGCGCGGCAGGCGGCACGTCTTTGTGGAGTATTCCGGCGATCACATCCCCCGTCGTCTCCGCCGCAAATGGCGTGCGCCCCGTGAGCATTTCATAAATCACTACGCCCAGACTCCAAACGTCTGTCCGTGTGTCAACCGCAAGCCCGCGAGTCTGTTCGGGCGACATATATGCGACAGTTCCCATTACGACGCCCGGATTAGTCTTGATTAACTTTTGCGTCGGGGCATCCGCGCCGGAGACGTGTTCTTCCGTCAGCTTCGCTAAACCAAAATCCAGAACTTTCACGTAACCATCGGGACGCAGCATGATGTTTTCCGGCTTGATGTCACGATGCACGACGCCTGCTGCGTGTGCCGCAGCCAGAGCCGAAGCGATCTGAATGCTGATGTCCAGACTCTCGTCCATCGTAAGCTGCGCGCGTGACATGCGCTGGCGCAAAGATTCGCCTTCGATGAACTCTGCGGCGATGAAGTGGTGTCCGGCTCCCTCGCCGATCTCGTAAATGGTCAGGATGTTCGGGTGATTGAGAGAGGAAGCGGCATAAGCCTCACGCTCGAAGCGCGCCAGCCAGTCTTTGTCCGCGATGAAGACGGCGGGCAGGAGCTTGAGCGCGACACAACGACGCAAACGCCTGTCTTCCGCGAGATAAACTTCGCCCATCCCGCCCGCGCCAAGCAGCGACTGTATCTCATAGCGTCCGAGACGTGACTTGGGAAGAAGTATCATAGACCTGGGAAGAAGTATCACATTTATAATGCGAATCAAGAGTGGAAACTAACGCGCGTTGCAAAAACAAAGAACTTACGAAGAGCGCTTTAGGATTCTCTCTCCGCCATGTAGCTCATAGTTGTTGATTTGACATGGCTGATTTCTACCCTTGATTCGCATTTGTGAATTAACGGTTTCCCTAACCACTGAACTCTATTACATTGTTAGGGAAAGTCAAAGAATATCAAGCTGAGACGAGCAAGATGTGATATTCGGGAGCTTTGCTTTCATCATTCTACGCTCCGGTTGGCCGGAATGCTGCTCGCGAGGGGCGCGGGCAATTCGGGAGTCGGACTGCTGCGACATTTAAACAAGGGAGACATACATGCGAATCGCAATCTTCGGCACGGGCGGCGCGGGCGGATACTTCGGCGCATCTCTGGCGCATGCCGGAGAGGAGGTGATTTTCATAGCGCGTGGAGCACACCTGCAGGCTATCCGTGAGCAAGGGCTTCATGTTGAAAGAGCCGTGGGCGAGATCGTCGTTCGCTCACAGGCAACTGACGACCCTGCGCAGGCAGGCGCAGTTGATGCAGTGCTGGTCGGGGTCAAAACGTGGCAGGTGACGGATGCGGCGCGGGCCATGCGTCCGATGGTCGCGCCGCGAACGGTCGTCGTGCCTCTGCAAAACGGCGTCGATGCGGCGGCGCAATTAACCGCAGTCTTAGGCGCAAAGCATGTCTTGAGCGGCCTCTGCGGGACCATCAGCCGGGTCGTCAGTCCGGGGCACATTCTGAGTCTTGGCGAAACCAACTTCATCAAATTCGGAGAGCCGGATAACACGCACAGCGAGCGGGCAGAGCGTCTGCGAGAGGCTTTCGAGCGGGCGGGCGTCAAGGTCGAAATCCCGCCCGACATCGAAGCAGCCCTGTGGGAGAAGTTCATTTTTGTCGCGCCGTATGGAGGGGTCGGGGCAGTAACCCGCGCCCCTGCGGGCGTGATACGCTCGCTACCGGAAACGCGCCGGATGTTGGAGAGAGGGATGGCGGAAATACTGGCGGTTGCACGCGCACGCCATGTCTCTCTGGCCGATAATATAGTTGACAAGACGATGGGATTACTCGACTCCCTCGACCCGGGCGCGACCACGTCGCTGCAAAGAGACATTGCTGCGGGCAAGCCTTCAGAACTCGACGCATGGAATGGAGCGGTCGTGCGTCTCGGTCAAGAGACAGGCGTCTCAACGCCGCTGCATGAGTTCATTTACCACAGTTTGTTACCGTCGGAGCTGAGAGCGCGGTCGGGTTGAATGAGTTATAGGGCGGCCTCCACCGAATATCACTCATCTTCCACAAGCACCAGTCTCACCAACGTGCTAAGCGGCTTCGCTTTATGCCGTCCTTCCTCTCCTCCCTCGATCATGATTCCATCTCCAACTGTGAATCTCTCCACCCTGTCGGAGAAATGTATCTCCAGCTCGCCCTCCAAAACATATCCGATGTGGCTCTTCATACACCAATCACGTTCCATGAAGCTATGTGCAAATTCGACAAGGCGCAACTGCCTTCCATTCCTGACAACAACTTTGGAGCGCACACCTACATCCGGTTCGTCCCACGGAGTCGTCGCGAAATTGATTTTTGCTTCACTCATATCTCTCATACATTTTACACGCAGCCGCCTCAATTAATTTGCGCCGGACGAGGGACGGGTCTTTGATGCTTATGAAATTCTTATCAATTGTAGCTCAGTGTGATATACAGACTGCTGAGGGGTTTCCGTGTCTTACTTGAACCAATCGCTTTGATAAGCTATCCACCAACTTACAATTAAAATCGGGATGGTACAGATGATTCCCCACATCAGGGGCAAAGCCACATCGGCGACTAGCCCCAGTATGATAAAAGTGATCCAAAATATTTTACGTTGCACAGGTAATCTCACGCACGGGTCTGAGAGATGTTCCTAACTCATCGAGTTTATTTCTTTATCCGTAGTTTGAGGATTGCAATCAAGCATGCCCTTTAAGCTCCAACCCATCTTGAAAGGCGAACTGCTCGAACTGAGGCCGCTTCGACGAGAGGATTTTCATGACCTTTACGCCGTAGCTTCAGACCCGCTCATCTGGGAGCAACATCCGAGCCGGGATCGTTACCGGGAAGAAGTTTTCAAGGAGTTCTTTCGCGAGGCATTGGAATCCGGCGGTGCGCTCGTCGCTCTTGATGCCAGAGATGGCCGGGTCATCGGTTCGTCCAGATTCCACGGATACGACGAAGAAAAACGCGAGATCGAAATCGGCTGGACGTTCCTCGCGAGGTCTCACTGGGGCGGCCACTACAACGGGGAAATGAAACGGCTCATGCTGGGGCACGCCTTCGGATTCGTTGAGAGCGTGATCTTTCTTATCGGTCAAGAGAATTTGCGCTCGCAGCGCGCCGTGGAAAAAATCGGCGGGGTTTTTGTGGGGGCAAGAACTGACGCGGGAGGCCGGGAGAGTTTTGTCTACCGCATCACAGCTTCGACTTTCGCGCAGGTCTGAAACAAGCATGCCGGAAGAGACCACAACCGGGACTTTACTCGAACCCGACCGCTCACAATTTCTGCCTTCGGCGAAAGAGGGCTAGATAGATTAAGGCGACAGATTCTTTACTGACCCGCTACCAGATAAAACTGCGCTTTGACTTATTTGGAAATGGCTTTTAGCAGGGCAGCCGCGAGGTCAGCATTAAGGTCTTTGAGAATGTAGTACTGCTGCATGGCGCTGTTTTTATCTCCTGTGACGACATAAACCATCCCTAACGCGTGGTTCGCGTAAACATGTGTCGGCTCATTTTGAAGAACCTTTCTGTAGCTTTCCACCGCCTCCTGATAGCGACCTTGCTGGAAGTAAATTCCGCCCAGCTCATAGAGCGCATAAGTGAAGGTAGGTTTTATTTCCAAAGCCTTTTGATAGGCTGCGATGGCTTCATCGAGGCGGCCTAGTTTCTGGTACGCGGCTCCGAGGCTCAAGTACAGGACGTGATGCGGCTTGAGAGCGAGAGCGCGTTTGTAAGAGTCAATCGCCTTCTCCGGCTTTCCCCACTCCGTATAAGTGATGGCTAACCCGTTGTGATATTCAGCAGTATTCGGGTCGAGGCTGATGGCAGTCTGATACTCTTGCTCGGATTCCTGATACATTCCCTGCGCGTTGAAACCTTGCGCCAGCCGCGCATGCGCCTCTGCGCTTTTGGGATTCTTTGCCGCTTCCCGTTTATATTCCTCCAACTGTGGCGCGAGATTCTTACGCGCCGTCGCGACCTGCAAACGCTCGCGAGCCAGAGTGTGTTCGGGCTTGAGTCGCAAAGCCTCGTTGAAGCTGGCGATGGCCTTGTCGTACTTCCCGGCCATCATATAAGTGTTGCCCAGAATGTAGCGCGATTCGGGTTCGTTCGGCTGGAGGCGCACTACCTGACTTAACGGCTCCAAAGCTTCTTCATATCTGTTTGCTCCCAGATATGCCATCCCTAAATCGGACTGAGCTTGTACATAATCCGGCTTGTAGCGCACAGCCTGCTTGAGCGCATTTATCGCTTTGTCGGAATCTCCCTTATGTGCGTATGCCCTCCCGAGTCCTAAATACGCATCACCAAAATCGGGCTTGAGTCTTACGGCGCTGGCATAAGCTTCAATCGCCTCATCATTCCGGCCCAGCTTCTGTAAGACGATGCCGAGATTGTAATGCGCGAACGCGTCCTGCGGGTTGAGCCTGATGGCCTCTCTGAAGGCCGACAAGGACTCTGAGAACTGCCCTAACCGTTCGTAAGCGAGACCCAGAGTCTGGTGCGCTCCCGGGAAATCGGGTTGCAATTCCAGAACGCGGCTGAAGGCTTTAACGGCTTCTTCCATCCACCCGGCTTTGAGGTAGAGCATCCCCAGATAGAAATGTAAGAGCGGGTCTGTCTCATGTATCTGAATAGCCTGCGTGATAATGCGCGCGCCCTCTTCGTAACGGCCAAGGACGCCGTAAAGCTGACCGAGGACTTGATGCGCCTCTGTCATTTGCGGGTCGAGACGGAGCGCCTCCTTCAAGGCGTCAACTGCGTCCAGATTACGTCCGGCGGCGGCGTAAGCCTGTCCCAGATAAAGCTGCACGCGCGCCTCTTTCGGCTTGAGACTGGCGGCCTCCTTGAAAGCGCTGATTGCGTCTTCGTACTTTTCCAAAATCATGTACGAGACGCCGGAGTTGACTCGCGCGCCGAAGTGTTTCGCGTCGAGCTTGAGGGCTGCGCGATATTCTTCCAACCCCTTTTCATAATCTCCGCCGGCTTGCAGCCTCAAGCCCGCCGCAAAGTGATCCTCAGCGGTTGGGGGTTGCTGCGTTTGTCCTGTAACAAGCGTTGCCCCTAACAACATCACAAAGAGAAGCGCGACAATATTTATTACCGGATATGCTTTTCTAACATTCACTGCTGTATCTCCTCTAACCTTTCTCACCTCGTTTACAAGCAAGCGTCTGCGTTCGGAATTAACCGGAGCCGCGCAATTAGCCTTCGATATTATAAGACAGGCTTGAAAGGAATGGTATCGGGGCGTCGGGTCGAATAAGTGATTGGGCAGCGCGCCAGTGTAACAGCATCAGGTCGCGCTACCGGAAGGGCGCAAACGAGCCATCATGTACGAATCAACATAACGCCCATCGCGGAACGCATGTTGTCGTAGCGTCCCCTCACGCTCAAACCCGAACCGCTCATACAGGCGGAGCGCAGGCTCGTTATCCGTGTAGACCTCAAGCTCCACCCGCGTGAGGTTGAGCCATTTATCCGCCAAGTCGAGACACGCACGCATCAGCGCCGTTCCGATACCCTTGCCCTGCCACTCATCATGCACGCACATCCCGATGGCTCCCGCATGCCGTCGCCGTGGCCTGTTCGGGAAAGTATGCAGGTCGATCATCCCCACCACACGGTCGCCGACGACCGCTACCAAGTTGTAGATGCCGTCGCCCTGCTCCGCAAGCCGCCGCCGCCACTGCTCAAGGGACGGGTACGGCAACTGTAGTGTCCCCGCGAACACTTTAGGACGACTAAATATTTCGTGTATAGCCGAATAGTCCTCCGGCTCAGCCCGACGTATCTGTAGACCTTCAACTTGCATTGACTTCACCTCGTTAGAGCCGCGAAGCAACCCGACGCTGGATTTTACCGGGAGCGGCGACATCGCATTAAGCGTTAATGATGAAAGAGCCGGTAATATGAGCTTGAGCAATGCGCGGAGAAGATATTACTGTGCGAAATAATATGTCAATTAACGGGCCATCTAATCAGAACCTGACGCGAAACCCATCCTGCTCCGTCTTCTGTGTCCCATTCTTTTTTCGAAATACAATCACCATCCTCTGTGGTGAATAGCTGCGATGAATCGTTGCTTCTCCACCACCGATGAAAGTATGCTTTCTAATGGAATCACAACTTAGCGGACACTTTCATAGCAGATATTTTATTGATTCTGTTATAATTAAGCTGGCTGTAAATCCACTCTATTGAACGCAGCGTATTTAGTAAGGTGGACGATAAATATAACTGATAATGTGATCGAGCAAGGATATCCGCTCTGCTGCCCCTCCAAAGACTTATCTTGCGATAATAGTCCCACCGAATTTAAGAGAAAGACTTTAGTATATGAAGCCATCAATACCGGAGAATGAAGCATCCCGGCTTGAAGTTCTCCGCCGTTACAATATTCTCGACACCGGGGCTGAGCAGGCTTTCGATGATCTCACACAAATAGCATCGCAGATTTGCCAGGTCCCGATTGCGCTCATGAGCCTCATTGACGCAGACCGCCAGTGGTTCAAATCGAAAGTGGGGCTGACGGCGACGGAGAGTTCGCGTGAGCTGGCCTTTTGCGCGCATGCGATCTTGCAGCCTGACCTCTTCGTCGTGCCTGATACCCTCACAGACGAGCGGTTTTCTCATCACCCGATGGTGACTTCAGACCCCGGCATCCGCTTCTATGCCGGCGCGCCTTTAGTTACACCCGATGGAAGCGCGCTCGGCACGCTCTGTGTGCTTGACCGCGTGCCGCACGAGTTGAGCGAAGAGCAGAGAGAGGCTTTAATGGCTCTCAGCCGGCAGGTCATGACGCAACTTGAGCTGCGGCGTCAGGCAGGCGATCTGGTAAGAGTTAATAAAGAGCTGGAACGAGAGATTGCGGAGCGCAAACACACTGAGGAACGCCTGCGCCTCCTGGAATCAGTGGCGGTTACAGCTAACGATGCCATCCTGCTCACCAAAGCTGATTCTCTGGACGAGCCGGGGCCGGAGATAGTCTATGTCAACGAAGCCTTCACGCGCACAACCGGCTACAGTGCGGACGAAGTGGTCGGCGAGTCGCCGCGCATCCTGCAAGGCCCCAAGACCGACCGCGCACAGTTAAATAAGCTACGGGCTGCGCTTTCTCGATTGGAACCGATCAGGCTTGAACTCATCAATTACCGCAAAGATGGCACCGAGTTTTGGGTCGAACTGAATCTCTCGCCCTTGCTGAATGAAGCGGGGAGATGCACACACTTCGTCTCAGTGCAGCGTGAAATAACCGAGCGCAAGCGAATGGAGCAAGAATTGCTCAAATCTCGCGCGGAGCTGGAAGCTCGCGTCGAGGACCGGACACGGGAGTTGAGACAAACCAACCGCACTCTGAAAAGGCAAATCGTCGAACGCGAGAAAACGGAAGCGGCGTTGCGGGAGAGTGAAGAACGTTTGAGGGCTATCTTTGACGCTTCACGCGACGGCCTCGTCGTCGAGGACGATGGCGTCATCGTGTATATCAATCAATCCTATACACAACTCCTGGGTTATGACGAGCCGGAAGAACTAATCGGCAAAAATATATCTGAACTCCTGCCGCCTGACGAAGCGGAACGAATGACCGAGTACGGCAGGCGGCGTCTTCGAGGGGAGCAACCGCCGACGAGCTATCGGTTCAATGGCAAAAAGAAGAACGGGACTCTGGTCGAAGTCGAAGCTGCCGTCTCAACCTCTACCATCGCGGGCAAAACTTATATTACGACGGCGATCCGGGACATCAGTGAGCGCAAACAGGCGGAAGACTCGCTCAAGGAAAGCGAGCAACGTTATCGCTTCCTTAGTGAAGGCATCCCGCATCAGGTTTGGACGGCGCAGCCGGACGGCAGACTCGATTATGCCAACCAACGCACATTCGAATACTTCGGGCGCACACAGGAACATCTGCTCAAGGATGGGTGGCAGGACGTGGTGCATTCCGACGATCTCCCGGATTGTATAGAGAGTTGGAGCAACTCTCTTCAGACCGGCCAGCGTTACGAGGTGAAGTTTCGGTTGCAAAAAGCGGACGGAACTTATCGTTGGCATGTCGGGCGCGCGACGGCTGGACGCAACTCTGACGGGAAGATCATCAAGTGGTTCGGGACGAACACAGACATTGAGGATCAGAGGCTTGCGGAAGAGGCTTTACGTGCGAGCGAAGAGCAGCTCCGACAGACGCAGAAGCTGGAGAGTGTGGGACAGTTGGCCGGCGGTATCGCGCACGATTTCAACAACCTGCTCGTCGTCATTAACGGTTACTCCGACCTCATCCTCAGAGGGCTTAAGGAGGACGAGTCCCTGCGCCTGAGAGTCGAAGAGATCAAGAAGGCGGGCGAGCGCGCAGCAGCCTTGACACAACAACTCCTCGCCTTCAGTCGCAAGCAAGTGATGCAGCCCGCCGTGCTCGACCTCAACGTGATAGCAACTAACACGAGTAAAATGCTGCAACGACTCATCGGTGAAGATATCGAGTTATCGCTGAATCTTAAATCCGCACTAGGGCAGATCAAGGCTGATCCGGGTCAGCTTGAGCAGGTTATTATCAATCTGGCGGTCAACGCGCGCGATGCGATGCCGCATGGCGGCAAGTTGATGATCGAGACTGCCAATGCCGACCTGTCTGAAGATTACCTATACCAGCACAGCCTCGTCCAACCCGGACGATACGTGAGGCTGGCGATTTCGGACACAGGCATGGGAATGCCGCCCGAAACGCAGGCGCGCATCTTCGAGCCGTTCTTCACCACCAAAGATGTGGGAAGAGGAACCGGACTGGGCTTGTCCACGGTTTACGGCATCGTCAAGCAATCCGGCGGCTACATCTGGGTCTATAGTGAATTAGGTAAAGGAACGACTTTCAAAATCTATCTCCCGCGCGTCAACGAGCAGGCGACACCGCTTCGCGCAACTACAGCCGAAGCTGAGCTGCCACGGGGCGTTGAGACCGTGCTGCTGGTGGAAGATGAGGCGACCGTCAGGAGAATGACGCGGGAAGTGCTTGAGATGAGCGGCTACACTGTCCTTGAGGCAGCCAATGGCAGCGAGGCGCAGATGGTCTGCGAGCGACATGAAGGAATCATCCATCTATTGTTAACAGATGTGGTGATGCCGCTGATGGGCGGACATGAAGTAGCAGAAAAGCTCGCCGGGTCGCGTCCTGAGATGAAGGTGCTTTATATGTCGGGCTATACGGATGACGCTATCGTCCATCACGGCGTGCTGGATGAAGGCACCGCGTTTCTGGAGAAGCCGTTCATGCCTGACTCTCTGGCGCGCAAGGTAAGAAATGTCCTTGACGGCGTCTGATAGAAAAGCTGGCGGTTGCTCACCGGCTTCAGCCGGATATAGCTTCCGGCGCTTACCCGGCCAGCGCAAGATGCTCTTCGCGGTGTGCGCCGCTCAATAAAGCTGTCTGCCGTTTCTGTTTTTTATTCTCATACATCGCCTGATCAGCTTTCGCCATCAGGTCTGCTAAGGGATACCCGTCTACGGGATTGACGCAGACCGCGCCGATGCTCACGGAGAGTTGGTAATCATGTAACTCGCGCAGGTTGTAATACATCAGAAGTTCCTGTAGCCGGGCAAGAGGAATCTCGACATTGCTGGGAGTTGCGTCAACCATGAGGATCACGAATTCATCGCCGCCGATGCGGGCGATGATGTCGGTCGCGCGAAAACTCCTTCTGAGAATCTCCGCGAGACGTTGGATTGACTGCGACCCTTCCTGATGGCCGTAGGTGTCGTTGATTTGTTTCAGACCGTCCATATCCGCATAGAGGAGCGAGTGGATTTGCCCTGTTCGTTGTGCCAGATGCAATTGTTGTTCGGCTAAAACGAGGAAGCCGCGCTGGTTATACAGTCCCGTCAGCTCATCCGTCAGCGAGAGATTCCGCATCGTCGCTTCGGATTCCTTGAGTTCGGTCACGTCCTGTGCGTGGCCGAGCACATAGGGCTGCTGCCCCGCCTCTTCATATCGAAAATTATCGTACTGCCAGATGCGTGCGACGCCGGATTTCGTGACGATACTTAACAGGCCGCTGTCAGTTGACTGTTGCCTGATGCGTTCCAAATACGGGTCGAACAGATGTCTGTAAGACGGCGGGACGAATTCGCGTAAGTTGCGTCCCACCATTTCATCCGGTTGATAGCCGAGGAGACGCGCCGCCGCCATGTTAACCGAGAGCAGTGTCCCCTCAAGGTCTTGCGTGCAGATGAGTCCCTGACTATGTTCCACCAGATGCCGGTAACGGCTCTCGCTCGCCCGCAGCGACTCGGTTGCCCGTTCGCGCTCGGCCAACGCCTGATTTAGTTCTTCGACGCGATCCGCCAATCCCTTTTGTAATTTGATGATGCGCGCCCCGACCTTGATGCGTGCGCGCAGTTCGACACGCGCGAAAGGCTTGGTGAGATAATCGTCCGCTCCGGCCTCAAGCCCGGCGACGACATCTGCTTTCTCAGTCTTGGCCGTCAGCAGGATGATGTATGTCTGGGTGACGCCGGATGATTGGCGTACTCTACGGCATACTTCAACGCCATCCATGCCGGGCATCATCCAGTCGAGAACCGCGAGCGGCGGAGCGTCCGCGCCCTCAAGCACAGCCAACGCCGCCTTGCCGTCGCTGGCGACCACCACTTCGTGTCCCCACTTGACGAGCGTGGCTTCGAGCACGCGGCGCGAGACCATATCATCTTCTGCGATTAATATTTTCATTGACTCACCACCATTTCCCGCTCGCCCGCGAAGGCTTCCACGACGCGCGCGAACTCCGCTTCCAACCGCCCCAGCAACGCCCCGCCATCAAGCGATACGTCTTCGTCGGATTTCTTCTCTAACTCAGAGCACAATGTCACTATCCCCAGGACGCCGAGATTACTGCTGCTACCCCTGAGACTGTGCGCCACCTTCTGTACCGCGAGGGCGTCCTTTCTCTTGAGCGCGGCGCGTAGTTCACCCAGCCGCGCCTGCGTGTCGTTGACATACAAACCGATTAGCTCGCTGACGAGGTCCGGCTCGCCCTCCTGTTGCAACTCACGAAAACCTTCCAGCACCGTCAAATCAATAACCTCTCCCGCCACTGCCGGTGACGTGTCCGATGGAGCTGCCTGCGTCATCTGGACGGAAGGTGCGCTCCAACGCTCCAGAATTTCCGCGAGTTCATGCACCTTGACGGGCTTGCTCAAGTAATCGTCCATCCCTGCGGCCAGACATTTCTCGCGCTCGCCTTGCAGGGCGTGCGCCGTCATGGCGATGACTACGGTACGTTGAGACGAACCCGCTTCGCGGCGACGAATCTCGGCGGTCGCCTCGTAGCCGTCCATCAAAGGCATCTGGCAATCCATCAGCACGATGGGGTAGGGCGTCGTGGCGAGTGCGTCGAGCACGGCGAGACCATTGACGACCGCGTCGGCGGTGTAGCCAAGATTATGCAGTTGGCTGAGGGCGACTTTCCGGTTCACTGTATTGTCTTCGGCTAACAGGATGCGCAACTGTTTGCGCCTCTGCTCGTGGAGCGGTTGATCGGGGAGTACGGCTTGACCCTTTGTGATGATGGAACGCGCTACTGCCGCGTCGGCGTGCGAGAACTCGATTTCGTCGGCCATGATGATCGCCAGCGAGTCGAATAGCTGCGACTGTTTGATGGGCTTGGTGAGGCAGCGGGCGATTCCGGCGCGGCGTAATGTTTCGCAATCATCACGCTGGCCGAGCGAAGTCAGCATCAGCAGGCGCGTCTCGCTGACGACCGGATCATTCTTGATCATACGCGCCAGCATCATGCCGTCCATCTCCGGCATCTGCATGTCAATGATCGTCAATTCGTAAGGCATCCCGGCCTCTGCTGCGCGGCGCAGAGCGGTTAAAGCCTCCGCCCCGCCCGGCACGCTCGTTGATTGCATCCCCCACGACGCGAGCTGGCGCTCCACGATCCGGCGGTTGGTCTCGTTATCGTCCACGACGAGCACGCGCATATTTTCCATGCTCGCCTGCACGCGCGGGACGATAACTTTCCCGGCGGCCTGTTTCTCAAAGCGCGCGGTGAACCAGAAGGTGGAGCCTGCGCCCGCAATGCTCTCGACGCCGATCTCGCCGCCCATCAACTCGACGAGTTGCCTTGAGATGGCTAAGCCTAATCCGGTGCCGCCGTATTTGCGCGTCGTTGAGCCATCGGCCTGCACGAAGGGCTGGAAGAGTTTGCGCTGCCCTTCTTCACTGATGCCAATGCCTGTATCTGTGATGGCGAAACGCAACGTCGCATGGGTGTCCGTGTCGCAATCCTTCGTCACGCGGAGGATGACTTCGCCCGCCTCTGTGAACTTGACAGCGTTGCCGATCAGATTAGTTAAGACCTGACGAAGTCGCCCGGCGTCGCCGCGTAAAGTGACCGGCACGTTGCTCTCAACGAAGGAGGCGATCTCAATGCCTTTGGCCTGCGCGCGTTCGGCGAGTAGCTCGACGGGGCCTTCGACGGCTGCCACCAATTCAAAATTCAGCTTCTCGAAATGGAGCTTGCCCGCTTCGATCTTGGAGAAGTCCAGAATGTCGTTGATGACCGTCATCAGCGAATCGGCGCTGGAGTTGATCGTCTCGGTGAAGTCTCTTTGCTCTGCCGTCAACTCCGTGTCGAGCAGCAACCCGGTCATGCCGATGACGCCGTTCATGGGCGTGCGGATTTCGTGCGACATATTAGCGAGGAATTCCGACTTGAGCCGCGTTGATTCCAACGCTACATCGCGCGCAAGTTTTAGCTCGGCTTCGACCTGTTTCCTTTGAGTGATATCGCGTCCAATGCCCTGAATGCCGACTGGCTTGCCGTCCTTGTAGATCGCTCGTGAACTGACCTCTACCAGCAACGGCTCCCCATTTTTCTTGATCATCTCTAATTCGTAGATAGTTTTCTCACTATTTTCCAGCTTGAACCCGATCATCTCCTGCGCCAGTTTAAGTCCGTTCGGTGAGACTACCTGCGAGAAGTTGAGACCGACAGCTTCATCATGCGTGTAGCCCATCATTCGTTGGCCGCTCTTGTTCAGTGAAGTGAAATTGCCGATGGAATCCGCTGTGTAGATTACGTCGCTGGCATTTTCGAAGAGGTCGCGAAAACGCTGTTCGCTCTCTATCAACGCTTCCTCCATACGCTTGCGTTCGGTAATGTCATGAAGCGTTGTCCGAACGCCGATGACACTGCCTGCCGCGTCGCTTATCAACCGGTCTTCGACCATCACCGGAATTAACGTGCCGTCCTTTCGTATAAAAGTCCGCTCGTATGAGTGGAGCGGCTCTACCCCGGAGAGTTCCCTCTCGACGGCCTCCTGGGATGAGTTCTCGACGGTCAGTTCCCAAATCGGTTTCCCCACCAGTTCCTCGCCTGTGTAGCCGAGCAGGCGCTGTTCCGTGCGATTGATTCTGGTGATGCGTCCTTCTCTGTCCAGTTCGTGATAAGCCACCGGGGCGTCGTCGAAGAGGTCTCTGAATTTGGCCTCGCTCGCGATCATTATTTCTTCCACCTGCTTGCGCTCGATGGCTAAGCCAAGCTGGTTTCCGACCAAGGCCAGAAATTCAAGATCGCGCTGGCTGTATGCCTGATCCTGCTCGTAATGCTGCACGACCAGAACGCCGATGGTGTGCGTGCGCGTCCGCAGCGGGACGCCCAGCCACGAAGGAGAGTCAGTTCCACTCTGCTCCACTCCGTCTCGCGCACACATCTGTTTTTTAAGCTCTTCGACCAGCAGGAGAGGCTGACCCGTGCGCAGCACATAGCTGCTGAAGCCTTTACCGATGGGGCGCGGCGTCGGGGCAGGATCAAACTTGTCTACCCAGTATTCATAATGCAGCAAGTCGGTAGTCAAATCATGGAGGCCGATGAAGCAATTCTCCGCGTGAAGGACTTTACCGATTGCGTGATGAGCGAGCTTGAACAATTCACCCAGATTAGCTGTCGTGATAACGCTCTGGCCTATTTCAGCGATTATCTGGCGTTCCATTTCAGCCCGCCTTTTCTCGGTGATGTCACGCGTCACTTTCGAGAAGCCATGCAAGACGCCCGCTTCGTCTATCAGCGCAGTGATCACGACATTGGCGAAGAAGCGTGTGCCGTCTTTGCGGATTCTCCAGCCCTCATCTTCATAACTCCCGTGCGCTACCGCCATCTTCAGATCCATTTCAGGCTTGCCGCGCTCCAAGTCCTCGGCAGGGTAAAAGCGTGAGAAATGTTCTCCAAGGATCTCTGCCTCACGGTAACCTTTAATACGCTCGACCCCTTTATTCCAACTCCTGACGCGCCCATCAACGTCGAGCATTAACATCGCGTAGTCTTTAACTCCTTCGATGAGGAGGCGGTAACGATCTTCGCTCTCCCGGAGCGCCGCCTCAGCCCGCTTGCTCTCGGTGATGTCTTGAACTTGAGCGATGAAGTACAGAGGCTCGCCCTGTGCGTCCCGCACCAACGAAAGGCTCGTCAGCGTGAGTATTTCGTGTCCGAGCTTATGAAGATAACGTTTCTCAAGCTGGAAGTTGGTAGCCCCACCGGTCAAGAGTTGCCGCAGACTTTCACTGGAAGCGGCAAGATCATCTGACTGGGTAATAGACTGGAAAGTTGTTGCCAGTAATTCTTCCTTGGTGTAGCCGACCATGTCGCAGAAAGATTTGTTGACCTGAATGAAACGACCGTCCGGTTTGATAAGTGTATTGCCGGTGGGCGCATAATCGAATGCGCTCTGGAAACGCGTCTCGCTCTTGCGAAACTCCTCTTCCACCCGCTTGCGCTCGACGATTTCGGTCTTCAATGTGTTGTCGGCCAGTTCGACTTCCGTCGCCATCTGATTGAAAGCCTTCGCCAGTTGGCCCAGTTCGTCACCGGTTTCAACCTGCGCGCGCGTGGAGAAATCGCCTTTGCCGAAACGCTCGGCGGTTGAGGTCAGCAGCCGCAGCCAACGTAGAAATCCGCGTCTCATGAAAACATACTGGATGGCCCAGAACATGAAGAGCAAGCCGGCCATGACCAACATCGTCTGCTTCAAGGAAGCGACGATCAGCATCTCCCCTTGCGAGAGATGCATGTCCATCGTCAGCACGCCGACGACGTTGCTTTTGCGGAGCGGATCGTAGCGCCCCTCAAGCGTATAACTCAGCCGTAGGAATTTCTTTCCGCCGGCTTCGAAGAAAGAGGCACTCTCGCCCCGCTCCCGCAGCAGTGCGATGATGTCGCTCTCGTCAACAGCCTGACCGACTGACTTGATTTTAGAGTCAGCCATAATGTGTTGCGACCGGTCTATCACGCTCACCCGCTCGATGTCGGGAATCTTGGTCGCCAGCCGGAGGACGAGAGCTTCGAGCGACTGGTTGTTGAATAGCTCCGGATTCTCGACCAGCATTTCTTTAAGAGACATGCTGACTGCTTCGCCCGATGTCTTGATGTTCTCGTATGTCTGTGCGCGAATGCTGCGATATTGATACAAGCCAACCAGACACAGGATGAGGCTGAAGCCGATGATCTGGAAGACCAGCCACTTTGTCGCCAGCGATGAACGGAAGTTAAGCATTTTCATCTTTTGATATGTTTCCGGGAATGAAGGCCAAGCCGAAGCACAACAACCCTGACAGCAGCAGGGCAAACGGGATGTAGCGAGTAATCCACAGCAGCTTCGAGCGGTCTCGACCAATCAATCCCGCGCGCAGGGCATCGTCGTCACCGGCAGTTATTCCGGCCCAGCGTGCGACGGCGCCAAGCCGCTCATTAGTAGCTTTCACATATAAATAGTCGCCGGGCAGACAACTTTCATCCAGCCTGAGAATTTCTCCCGTCACCGGCTCGACCCACATCTGGAGGACGAATTGGTCGTCGCCGCACCTGATCTCCTGTCCCGCTTCCGGCACAAAGCCCGGAAACTCCGCCGTCCCGGCATAAACTTCCGTGTACTCGGCGCGTCCGCGATAGGCGAAGAGATAGGTCTGAATGCCTTCGATCTCTTCTTCACGCTGGAACGCGAGCGGCAATCCGTTGATATCGTTGTTGCGAAACTTGTAGGTCTTTTTTTCGGTGAAGCGGGGAAAGACGAATACATCGCCCAGATACTCTTTTTCAAGGTGAGCGCCGTTCCTCGGGTCAACTTCAGCGCGCGATTTATATTCCCAGGTCTTCTTGTCCGTGGCGGGGTCGAGACTGTCGAACGTATCTTCCATGAGCACCGCGCGCGGACGGTCAGTCTCTGCAACAACGCGCATCCCGCGCCGGTAAATGTTGATCTCGTCCTTCTCAGGCAGTTTCCCGGTTTGTGCGTCAGGGTAAGTGCTGATGCCGATAAATTCGGCCTTCCATGACCATCCCGCAGGGATGCGCTCGGTCAAACGCGGAACAAAGCCGAAATGCCAGACAGCCGTGAAACCGAATAAAATCAGGCTGGCGACAATAAAGATTTTCTTTCTCATCAATATGTTCTCTCCTGCTCTCAGGCAGCTTGTTAGAAGCGCCAACCCGTGGCGAACACCACGTCGAATGAATTTCTCGTTCCCACCGGCGCGGCTCCAGCATTGAGAAACGCGAACGGATTGCCGAGTCCCGAAGGCGCAAGAGCATCTCCCGGTCTGGAATGGCCCAGAGCAAGGTTGAACCAGAGGTTTTCCCCCGGATACCACTCGCCGATGAAGTTCACTTCATTGGCGAGACTGCCGCCCGTGCTCGTGCCCGTGTTCTCTACCTGCCGCGTGTTGTGAAAGAGCGCGCGGAGCTTGATCGTTGAAGTCGGCCACAAGCCAGCCTGCGCGCGGACGATCTTCGTGTTCGTCCCGAAGATGATCCAATCAATCTGGTTTCCGAGATACCATTTGCCCCAGTCGGAGAAGCCCGTCGCCACGGGAGCGAAGTCCTTCGAGTAGAAAACGTAGCCCGCTTCCGCGAAAGGGCGTAGGCGCGGAAGCATCT
This sequence comes from uncultured Pyrinomonadaceae bacterium, assembly GCA_964246305.1. Classification (GTDB taxonomy): domain Bacteria; phylum Acidobacteriota; class Blastocatellia; order Pyrinomonadales; family Pyrinomonadaceae; genus JACMLC01. Next base: position 228,640 of record CAXTPS010000003.1, on the reverse strand, counting down.
TCGCTTCATAAGTAACCTCGGCGTGCCATGATTGCTCATTCATCTTCTGCCCGACGGTCGTGCAATAGGCGGCGTTCCGGCATCTGCCCGCAAACTCCAAAACCAGCTCGCCGCTCACGGTCAGACCTTTGACCGGCCTGAGGGGTTGATCGCCGCGCACGTTGAAGATCGCCAGGTCGTTATCCAGATTGGAGCGCGACGAGCGATAGAAGAGTCCGGCAGCATAAGCCCCTCCCGTCTGCTCGAAGGTGCGTGAGACATCGAGGCCGCCGAGGAGTCCGTCGCGCCCGCCGCCGCCGTCCCACGTCGGATCAACGCGATAGATGAACGAATCGAAATGCGTCTTCTTCACGTCCCACTCGACCCGCAGCGCGTCGAAGCCTTTGCGCGGGTTGTGAAAGACGCCCTGCCGAGTCTTCGTCGAAAAGCCGTCATAGACTCCGTCACCGATGAGAAATTGCGAGCCGATAGTGATGTGCTGTCTGCCGAGCGTGGCCTTGACGGGCAGGCCGCCGATGCGTTCGAGTTGGACGTAAGCCTTGTCTAGGTAGAAGCTGGGCAATGCGCTGGGAGGATTCGTGCCCGCAGGTGCAACGGGGGACAGCGTGCCCGTGCCGTAAGCGTCCTGCCCTGTGGTCTTGACGGCGAGGCCGCTCAAGCCTGCGGAGAAGTTTTTATAACTAACCGTCCCGTCAAGACGGAGACTCGTCTCCAGCCAGTAGCGCGCGTCATCACCGAAAAACGCGCTCGACTCGGAGATGAAATAGTTCGTGACCTCACCGCCGTAAGTGAAAGACCATTTCTTATGCACCATGCTATCCGGCGTAGGCTGTGGCTGTTCCTCCGGCTGCGCTGAGGCTTCCTCAACGGTCTTTTTCGTCTCCAGCTCAATCTTTTTCTGCGCCTCTCCCTGTACCTGTGTGGGCGTTTGGGCTTTGGCAGATAGTGCGAATCCGGTGGTGAAGATGAATAAAGCTATGAGACCGGTAATGTCTCGTATTTTCAATGAATCTCCTTTAGGAATCTCTTGATTGAATTAAATATTTTGCCGTTCGAGTGGGAGAAAACAAATATCCTGTTGCTGGCAATTTGCCAGCAACAGGCGTAGCCATCAACGCGGAATATTGGCGTAAGGGAAATTTTCAGGGGGCAAAAGGCAGGAACATTGGACATGCACAGGCATTAAGCCAATCCATATTGTCCCACCACGTCGCCCGGCATACTTGAAAAGTGGCGTTTGAAACATCTCCCACTCCTTCATAAGCATTTCTCATGCCGATGACGGAACAGTCAGTCAAGCTGGAACTCGAAAGATTTGGACATGCGAGGACGCTGGCACAGGCTAGAGAGAAAAAGAGAGGCTCTCGCCGAGTGCTTTAATAAGCGGCTTCAGCAGAGATCAAGATTTGATGTTCGAGCGCGGCGGCGGTGCGTGCGTAGATGCCTGCGAGATCGGAACGGTTGAGTCCCAGCAGGGCCAGACGATCAGACCCCAGCGCGTCGAGCGCAGAGACTTTGTGAGGCTCGTCGGAGTGCGCGATGGCGTTCGCCACATGCAGCAGCAGCGCTGCCGGCGCATTCATCCGCAATCCATCGTGATGCGCCTGCACGGCGGCAGTCAAACCGCGCGGCACGCCACATGATTCAAGTATCCACTGCCCGACCTGCCCGTGGTCAACTCCAAAAGCCGCGACTTCGCTGTCGGCGCTCGCATCCTCATCGAGCAATAAGATGTTTGCCATCTCTGCGGGAAAGAGCGAGAGCAACAGTATCTTTCCGATGTCATGCAGCAGTCCCAGCGTGTATGCTTCATCCACATCAATCAGCCCGGTTTGCTCCGCAAGCTGTCGCGCGGCTGCGGCGCACCGCAACGAATGCTCCCATAGCTGCTCTGGCACGAAGCCTCCCTGATTGCCTTCAGAGTTTCGCGCCACGCAGTCACGAACACGCGCCTCTCCCAATCGGGTACAGGCGACATGAAGCCTGGCGGTCGGCTCGTCAGCGGAATCGGCGTTTGCTTCGCGCAGGATGGCAGCGGCCAACAGCGGCTCGGCTTCTACGAGGCGTGTTAAATCGTCGAAGCCGAGCGTCCCGGCTTCGAGCAGAGTCACAGTCGGAGACAAGCATCCGCCGCCGATGCCAGCCGCGATGCTCCCGCGTATCCGCGCAAGCGCTTCGAGTCCGCAGAAAGCATTCACTACCTGCGGGTCAAATTGTGTGGCGGCTTTGTCTTCAAGTTGCTTGAGCGCAGCCGCGTGATCGTAGGCTTGACGAAAAGGGCGCGGGCTGGTCATCGCATCATAAGCGTCCGCGACGTGGATGATGCGCGCCGCGAGCGGAATCTGTTCGCCGCACAAACCCTCCGGATAGCCTGAGCCGTCGTAATACTCATGATGATAACGCACAGCATCCGCCACTTCCTGCATCTCCGGAATCCCGGCGAGCATCCGCGCGCCGCGCTCGGAATGAAGTTGCATGACGGCGTGTTCTTCGTCCGAGAGTGTCGCCGGTTTTAAAAGAATGGCATCGGGCGTGCCGATCTTGCCGATGTCGTGGAGGAAGGCCGCGAGCGAGAGTTGTTCGAGCGTGGTCTCATCGCATCCTAACCGCCGACCGATGGCAACGGCGTAGCCGCAGACGCGGCGCGCGTGTCCATGCACGTGCTCGTCCTTCGCCTCAAGCGCATCGGCAATCGCGCGCACGAAACCCTGCGACATCTCTTTGAGCCGCACGGTGAGACGCTGGTTGGCCCATTCCAGCTCATAACGCGCTTTGTTTGCACGGTAGTGCTCCAATGCTCGCTCTACCGTCAAACGCAACTCATCATTGTGCCATGGCTTCTGAACGAATTTGTAAATCTGCCCGCAATTGATCGCCTCGACCAGCGTGCTGACATCCGTATAGCCGGTGAGAATGATTCGCACCATGTGCGGTCGGAAACTGACGGATTGCTTGAGCAGCTCTGTGCCGGACATGCCCGGCATTCGCTGGTCTGTGATGAGTAGCGCGACATCGTGCTGCGCCAGCAGTTGGAGAGCTTCCGCTCCGGAGCCAGCCGTAATCACAGTATGGTCCCGACGGAAGAGTCTTTCGAGCAAGCGTAGGTTGGCCGGCTCGTCATCAACAATCATGATTTTATAAGGCGTCATAAAAGGTATTCCCTGAAAAGAAGTTTGTCCTGCACGCTCATTCACCGTCGGCGGCGACACGACGCCGGACGTGAACCGGAATAGTGACGATGAAGGTCGTGCCCACGCCGACGCGGCTCTCGACTTTGATGTTGCCGCCGTGGCGCTCGACGATGCCGAAGGAGGTTGACAGTCCCAGCCCCGTGCCTTCTCCGACTGGTTTAGTGGTAAAGAACGGGTCGAAGATTTTGTTCAGGTGTTCGGGCGCAATGCCGCTGCCCGTATCGCTGATCGTGACGCTCACGGTTTCGTCTTCCAGCGCAGTCTTGATGAACACTTCTCCCCGCCCGTTCATTGCCTGCGCGGCATTGCCAAGCAAATTCATCCAGACCTGATTGAGTTGCCCGGCATAACAATCCACCAGCGGCAACTCCGCATAGTCGCGTCGAAGCGTGATGCTGCCGGAATGGTAGAAGCGTGAGAGCAAGCGCAGGGTTGAATCAATGCCCTCGTGCAGGTCAACCTTCTTGAACTCGGCCTCATCGAGCCGGGAGAAGATGCGCAGGTTCTGAACGACATCACGGATGCGCTCCGCGCCCTCAAGACAATCGGCGATGATCGAAGAGAGATCGGCCATCAGGTCGTCATAGCCGATCTCCTCTTTAATGGCATTGGCGTGCGCTGTGGCTTCGACTGGCAGCTCGATGGCTTGATAGCAATCGAGCAGACGCTTGAGGCCGGAAGCGCACTCGCTTAAAATACCCATGTTGCCGAAGATGAAGCCTGCGGGATTATTGAGTTCATGTGCGACCCCGGCGGCGAGTTTGCCAAGCGAAGCCATCTTCTCACTCTGCACCATCTGCATCTGCAACTGTTCCAGCTCGGCCTGACGGCTCGCCAATTCCAGATTGCGCGCTTCCAAATCCAGTTTGTAACGGCGCGCCCTACGCAGTAGCGCGCGTCGCTCCAGAGCACGTCCCACACTGTGTTCGAGCACGTCCAGCTCGCAGGGCTTGATGAGATAATCGTAAGCCCCGAGGCGAATGGCATCGAGAATACGTTGTGTCCGGTCAATGCCGGAAACCATGATGACTGCCGTATCGGGAAAATGCTCAACGATCTTGCGCAGGAACTCGATGCCGCTCAGGCCGGGCATGATGACATCCAGAATGACCAATCCGAATGATTCGCTTTCGAGGCGCTTGAGAGCTTCTTCAGCACTCGCCGCTTCCGTACACGTGTAGTTATAACTCAGGCAGGCGACGAATAGCTGGCGCACCATCTCTTCATCATCAACGATGAGGATGCGCCGATCACTAGCATCATCGGAGGTGGAAAGCTGATTGGACTCAATGCCGTCCGGCATCTGTAGAAGAGCGTTTGACATCAGGATTATTGGGTAGTTTGAGATTGAGGTGAAATTGAGGAATGATTGAGCAGCTCTCGTCCTTCATGAGTCGAGCGGCTCTCGCTGGTGGCGGCGACATACGACGTGATGCGGTATTCCTCCTGATGAGTCGAAGATGGTTGGCGTATCTCTTCCCACTCTTCCCTCGGAACACGGTGGAAGGCCGCCACCACTTGCGGATCGAACTGGCATCCGGCGTATTTGTTTAACTCAACCGCCGCCACCTCGTAAGGCTGGGCAGCGCGGTAGACACGGTCGCTCGTGATGGCATCGAAAGTATCTGCGACGGAGAAGATGCGCGCCTTCAAATCAATCTCGCAGCCTTTGAGTCCGAGCGGATAACCCGACCCGTCCCACTTCTCATGATGTTCCGCTACGACGTGCGCCGCGCCTTCGAGGAATTTTATACCGCGCAGGATTTGTTTACCGTGCGCCGGATGCTCGCGCATCGTGCGCCACTCTTCTTCGGTCAGTTTCGCAGGCTTGTGCAGGATCGCGTCCGGGACACCGATCTTACCGATGTCGTGCAGCAACGCCCCGAATTCCAGCGACATCAACTGCTGCTGATCCAGACCTAACTCGCGCCCCAAACGCAAGCTGAAGTTGATGACGCGCTGAGAGTGTCCGTGGGTCTCGTGGTCGCGTGCCTCCAGCGCGGCGGCGAGCGCTTTGAGCGTGGCGCGATAAGCGTCCTCAACCGAGTTCAGGGCCACATGTAGCTCCGCCGTTCGAGCTTCAACCAGCTCTGCCAGATACTCTTCGTGGCAACGCTTAGACACCAGCAGATTATGATGCTCAAGAGCGCGTTTGATGCTTGATTCAACCTGTGAAAGGTTGAAGGGCTTCGTGATGTAATCAAACGCGCCGACTTGCAGAGCTTCGATGGCGCTCTCGATGTTTTGCAGACCGCTGACCATGACCACCACGGTCTCAGGCGCGATTTTGCCGACATGCGGAATCATCTCCAGCCCGGTCATCCCGCTCATCGTGATGTCGCTGATGATGAGATCAAACTGTTCTTCGCTCAAAAAAGCCAAAGCCTCTTCCGCCGAGCTTGCAAAGCTGCACTCATAAACCTCGCTGAGCAGGGCGCTCAAAACAGCCTGGATTTCCGGTTGGTCATCAATAATAAGAATGTGCGCCATAGCCTGATTGGTCTCTCACCCTTGCTAAATTACTTCCCTTAAGAATTTTCAGTTGCCGCAGCTTTCTCCCACGCCCCTCAGGAAAGCGAAGGTAGCAAGCTGCGGCAAATTGGGAGGGGTAGAGGCATCACGCCCCTGCGTCTCTCACCACGTCGGGACGATTTACTTATCAAACTGCCCTCCGCCAACCAATGTCCAGCATTCTTTATGCCAGAGCTGGCGTGTCGAAAGTTGAGCAGCATGATGGAGAGAAACCGTTGTCTGAAGATGTTGGCTGGAAGATACGATTTGCTGAAGCAAATTAAAAGTTAATGACAATCACGGTCACAAGCCGGAAGGCTGCTGAGATGGAAGCGATGAAGATATTCAAGCAGCGTCGTCAAAGGCTCAGTGTTCCAGCCTATCAAGCCGTTTTGAATGGCGATATGTTTGAGGGCACGGGAAATGCTTTGAGTATCATCGGCACGCACGGCAAACGGATTCCGTGACCCGCCGCCAACCAATCATGCGCGTTGCCTGCCGCAGCGTTCAAACATCCTTCCGTGCATCCTTCTCTTAATCTACCTTCCCCAAACAGAACTCGACTCTCCGCCCACAGGAGTCGGGTTCCGTCCACCTACGCTTCGGATGTGGTTGAAGCATCTGCGGCGGAATTACGTGCCGAGGTTATGACGCTTGATCATTCGCTGGAGAGTCTTGCGGTCAACGTCCAGCAGACGCGCCGCCGCCTGCTTGTTGCCGCCCGTATGCGCGAGCACGCGCGCCACGAAACGTCCTTCGACCGTCGCCAGCGTGGGCCACTCTTCTGCGCTCACCAGAGAATCCATTTTCGTCCCCGGGGCGGGTTCGTCAACCGGCGTGAGGCGATAATCGCGTATGCGTTCGGGTAAGTCTTCGGGACGGATTGTATGATCGCCGAGGGCAACCGCTCGTTCCACCGCATTCTCCAGCTCGCGGATATTGCCGGGCCACAGATAGGCTTCGAGCACTCCTATCGCCTCGCGCGAAAAATGCAGAGTCGAACGCGTCGTAGAGCGAACACGCTTTGCGAAATGTCTGGCGAGCGGCATGATATCTTCGCGTCGCTCGCGCAAGGGGGGCAGATGCAAGCTCACGGCGTTGAGTCTGTAAAGCAAATCCTGACGGAAACGCCCTTGTTGCACTTCCGCTTCAGGGTCGCGGTTGGCCGCCGCGATGACCCGCACGTCAATGTGGATCAGCCGGTTCGAGCCGACACGACGAATCTCTCCCTCCTGTAGAGCACGCAGCAGTTTCACCTGAAACGCCTGAGTAGTCTCCGTGATTTCGTCCAGCAAGACCGTCCCGCCGTCAGCTTCCTCCCAGAGTCCGACGCGGTCGCGGTCGGCCCCTGTGAAAGAACCGCGCATATGACCGAAGAGTTCGGATTCCAGTAAGTTTTCGTTGACCGCTCCGCAATTGACCGCGACAAAAGATTTCGACGCGCGCATGCTGCGCAGGTGTATAGCACGCGCGACGACTTCTTTACCCGTGCCCGATTCGCCTGTGATCAACACCGGCAGATTCGTCGCCGCGAGGCGTCCCACCATCTTCATCACCTTGAGGAACGCGGCGCTCCGGCCTATCAAATTGAGTTCTGAAGTATAGATCGAGCCAACCGGCCCTTCACGCTCGACCAGCGGACGTTGGCGTTTGTGCAACCGCTCGCGGACAGCCGCAGACAAATTCAGCACTTCATTGAGGGCGAAGGGTTTCAGGAGATACTCAAATGCGCCGAGGGCTGTCGCATCGAGCGCGCCTGCCGCTGAGCCATATCCGGTCATCAGCACGATGTGCGCGTCCGGTTGCTCCAGCCTGAGACGGCGTAACACGGCATAGCCGTCTGTGCCGCCGAGATTGACATCACAGAACACCAGAGAGCAGGGGTGCTCATTCAGCATCTCGAAAGCACGCTCTGCTGTGCTGGCCTCACGAACCTGCCATCCATCCTCGCGCAGAACGTCGGCGACGAGTTGACATACCTGGCTTTCGTCGTCAATGACCAATGCGCGCATTTCCGCCGGAGCCTTCCCTTGAACTTGTGTCTTCATAATCTTACTTATTAAGGAGTCATGTTAGAACCGCCTGCGGTAGCGTGCGGTACTTGACTATGTTATCACCCGCCCGCTACCGCAGGCGGTTTTGATATGTGTTACACTCAATCGCAAACCGCTATAGACACCGACAATAAATGTTCGCCGCTCAACATCTGATTTAAGCAGCGGACGATACTGCGGCATAGCACATGCAGTAATGTATCTACGGGCGAGATTATGAACGCTGTAATGCGAATCAAGCATTAATGCCGGGTACATTTGCCTGTCCGTCGTCCTTTCTTGCCCGACTTTAGATGCATGTAAACGAAGGAATAGCTTCCTATGTCACTAACTCAGGAAAAGTTTGGTGCCACGAGAGTTATCGCTTGAGACAAGCGTGAATGGTCGGACATCCCATGAGAATTTTGATTGCCGAAGATGACCCGCTGTCCCGTCGCGTGCTGGAGATGACTCTGGTTAAGTGGGGCTATGATGTGGTAGTGACGTGCGATGGCGCTCAGGCATGGGAAGCGCTGCAACAGGAAGATGCACCGCAGCTCGCCATTCTCGATTGGATGATGCCCGGCATGGACGGCCTACAGATTTGTCATCTGGCGCGCGAAACGCCGGCGACAAAATCCATTCACCTTATCCTGTTAACGGCCAAAGGGGATAAAGACGACCTCGTGACAGGTCTTGCCGCGGGCGCCAGTGATTTTGTCACCAAGCCCTTCAACCGCGAAGAATTGCGTGCGCGCGTGCAGGTCGGAGCGCGTGTGGTCGAGCTGCAAAGAAGCCTCGCTGACCATGTCAAAGAACTTGAAGCATCACTCTCACAGGTCAGGCAGCTACAAGGAATCTTGCCCATCTGCGCTCACTGCAAGAAAATCCGCGACGACCAAAATTACTGGCAGAAGGTAGAAAACTATGTCAGCGACCACTCGGAGGCTCAATTCAGCCATAGCGTGTGCCCTGGCTGTTATGAAAGCATAGTTCAGCCCGAGCTTGATGCAATGAAGCAACGAATGAGAGGAACACAATGAGACTCACTCTGCACGTTTCTTGTCCAATGCCTCACGCACCCTGCGCCCCAGCCCATCCAGACTGTACGGCTTCTGTATCACCCCTGCCCCAAACTCTTCGATCAGCTTGTGTTGCCTGACGAACCTGCTCTGCACCGTCTCGGAGCTGTAGCCGGTCATAAAGAGCGCCGGTATCTCGCTGCCCATCCCGTGAATCTGCTCAAAGGCTTCCGAGCCGCTCATGCGCGGCATCACCACATCAAACAGCAGCAGGTCTATCCGCTCTCGGTTCGCGATATACATCTCGATAGCCTCTTCGCCATTCTTCGCCAGCAACACCGTGTAGCCGAGCGATTCCAAAACATCTTTCGACAGTTTTCTGAGAGCTTCTTCATCTTCGGCGACAAGGATCGTCTCCGTTCCGCCGAGCAAAGGCAGCGGCTGCTTCTGTTTCTCTTTTTCGACGGCCTTCTCATCCACCGGCAGATAGACTGTGAAGGTCGTGCCCTGTTCCAACTCGCTGTAGACATGAATATGACCGTCATGTTGCTTCACGATGCCATAGACCATCGAGAGGCCGAGGCCCGTGCCCTTGCCGACGGCTTTAGTCGTGAAGAACGGCTCAAAGATACGCGCCTGCGTTTCTTTGTCAAAGCCGCTGCCGGTATCGCTCACTTTAATCTGCGCATATTTACCGGGTTTGACATAAGGGTACTGACGCTGATAGCTCTCATCCAACTCTATGTTACTTGTTTCGATAGTGAGAGTGCCTCCACCCGGCATCGCGTCGCGGGCGTTAACGCAGAGATTCATCAACATCTGTTCCAGTTGTGCCGGATCGGCAAAGACGGCGGACAGGTCAGGCGCGGTCTTCACGTTCACCTCCACATCCTCGCCGATGATGCGCCGCAGAAACTTGACGAGTTCGCGGACGGTATCATTAAGATTGATGGTGTGCCGCTCCAAATGTTGACGGCGGCTGAAGGCGAGGAGTTGTCGGGTCAGCATGGTAGCGCGATTGCCCGCCCTCTCGATCTCCACTAAGCGAAGGTGCGCCTGATTTGTGGGCGGCAGTTGGCGCAACGCCAGATTTGTATTGCCGAGAATCACCGTCAACAGGTTGTTGAAGTCGTGCGCCACGCCGCCCGCCAGCGTGCCGATGGCCTCCATCTTTTGCGACTGCTGCAATCGCAACTCGTTGAGACGCAGCGCCTCTTCCGTCAATTTCTGATTATTAATATCCGTGTTCGTCCCAAACCACTTGAGGATCCGGCCTTCCGAGTCCCGTCCAGCCGTCGCACGCCCGGCGTGCCAGCAGTATTCGCCGTCTGCCCGCCGCAAACGATATTCCACTTCATAAGGCTCGCCGGTTTGAAGCGACTCCGTCCATTTTTCGAGGCTCACAGGCAGGTCGTCCGGGTGGACTGTCGCCTGCCATCCGTCCCCCAATAGCTGCTCCGGCGAGCATCCGAAGTATGCGACCATGCGCTCGTTGACGTAATCCGTCTTGCCATCGGGCTGTGCCGCCCAGACCTGATGGAGAATGCCTTCGCTGAGGAGCCGGTAACGTTGTTCGCTCTCTCTGAGCGCCTCTTCCGCCTGCTTGCGCTTGGTAATATCCCTACTAACGAGTTCAATCGCGGGCTGATCTTCAAAAGTAATCGGAATCCCTGCGGTCTCTATATCTATCACCTGCCCGTCAAGTCGGATAGCCTTTAGCTCCTGAAGCGGGGTTTGTTCCCCTTCCAGATTCTGCTGTGCACGCGATGAGACTACTTCCCGATAATCAGGATGGATTACGTCCAAAATTGGTCTGCCGATCAGTTCCTCCGGACTGGCCGCGCCAAACAGTTTGACTCCGGCGGCATTGACATAGGCGAAGCGCCCTTCGCGATGAACAGCTATCGTTTCGGGAGAAAGTTCTACCAACCGACGATAACGGTCTTCACTCTCCGCCAGCTCTTTCACTGTCGCCTGATGCTCTGATATTTCTTTGACCAATGCCGCCGTTCGTTCCGCCACCTTTTCTTCTAAGCGGTTGTTCAGCATGGTTAATTCTTGCTCTATCCGCAATAGCTTAGTGGTCTTCTGCACCGCCGTCTCGTAGGTCGAAATCAACAGATCAACCATCTGTTGTCGTTCCGACGTGATGAAATACTTCTGCCCGCCCAAGACAATCTCCAGCCCGGTTTGTGTGCCTGCACCGACGCGCAACTGCCGATTGAGCACGAGGTACTCGATGCGCGACCGCAGCAATTTTTCGTCATACGGTTTAATTACGAAATTATCTGCTCCGCACTCCATGCCACGGATGATATCCGCCGGATCAGAAATCGAGGTCAACAGGATGACGGGAATATCTTTGAGCTGCTCGTCCGTTTTGATCTGGCGGCAGAGTTCGTAGCCGCTCATCTCCGGCAGCAAGACGGCGCTGATGACGATCTGCGGCGGTCGCGCACGTACGGCGGCGAGGGCCAGCTTGCCATTGTGCGCGACAGAGACTGGGTGGTCATGCTGCTCAAGAATGTGCTTGAGATGTTCGGATTGTGGGAGATTCTCTTCGACAACCAGTATTTCTATATCTTTACTCATCAGCCCGCCTTCTGATTCCTGTCTATGGACTGCCAGCTAGACGTTAATCATGGAATCTTCTTCGCGCTCTGCCATATACTTCACCGTGAGATAGCAAACGTATCGTTACGCTTAAGTCAGAGCGAAGGCAATTATCGGGAGTAAAAAGGCGGGTGGGGAATTGGCATTCAGGTCGGGACCTCCTGAGATTGACCCATTAGCCATTTAACTCTCTTAAATAAAAGGCTACCCGAAGAAAGGCTTTATTGCAAGAAATAAGTTCTCGTTTATCATTCCGTTCCTCTTTCATCTTCATTCTTTTCAAGACATCCGGCGCTGTTGCAAATGTTATTCTCTCGTAGAACATGAATAGCAGGCGTGAGAAGATAAATTTATCTTCTCACGCCTGCTATTCATGTTTTCATACTATCAGGCTGATGAAATCGGCCCGCGAATTACGGTTCGACCGGTGGAGTGAAGGCTGACGGTATCGGACTGTCTTCGGCGATACCGAAGGTGGTGATTATAGGAGTGCATGGACAGCTAGAGAAGATATACCATACGCCTGTGGACGGGCGATACACCGCCAGATCAGCTTTCCCGTCATGGTCATAGTCTCCCGCCACCGGCACATCGCCTGTCTGTCCCCACTTATCAGCCTTCAGCACGCCGTTACTGCTTTGCAGCACGTACCAGATGCCTGTCGAGGGACGCCACACAGCCACGTCCGTTTTGCCGTCGCCATCATAATCCGCAGGCGCCAGCACGTCAGTGGAAATACCCCAGTTCACGATTGCCGTCCCGCCCGTACTCTTCAGGATAAACCAGGTGCTCACGGATGGCCGCCAGACGGCCACATCGGTCAGCCCGTCACCGTCATAATCTGCCGCCACAGGCTTGTCGCCGCTCTTGCCCCAGTTTCTGGTCTCTGTTCCGCCGGCGCTATTGGCGATGTACCAGTTGCCGTCAGAAGGGCGAAAGACCGCAATATCAGTCCTGTTATCATTATCATAAAAGCCCGGCGCCGGAATGTCTCCGGCGCTGCCCCACTTCATTGCGCCGTAGTTGGTTGTCGGGTCCAGAGTAGTGAACCAGATGTTTGATGATGGCTGGTAGACTGCTATATCCGTCATCCCGTCGCCGTTGTAATCGCCGGGCACGATGACATCGCCATTCTGGCCGAACGGGGTGCTCTGGACACTGTTGTCGCTGCTCTTGAGGATGTACCAGTAGCTGGAGTCAGTGGCGGTGGCTCCCGGTCTATAGACAGCTATGTCCGCCTTCTTGTCTCCGTCAAAATCGTACTTTGTCGGAGAGGTAGGAGGCGCGACGACTTCCAGCATGAACGATCTCTGAGAGGTCGCGCCCAAATCGTCCGTCGCAGTGAGAGTGATGGTGTACGTTCCGACGGGACCATTGCCGGTGATAGTCACAACTCCTGTTGCAAGCTCCACAGAGATGTTTCCCGTAAAGCCCGCCGAGGAAGCGCCCGTCACGCTCATCACCGAGCCGTTGTCCGCGGGCGTAGCGTCAGGCGTGAGGACGAGTTTACAACCCTCCACGACGGAAGAGTTCGCATAGTTACCCAGCGTCGGCGGAGGGTTGCCCGGCGCATTGACGATCTGCGGATTGCCGTTCAATAAGCCGGTCGAGGTGTTGAAGTTATCATCGCCATTGTATACAGCGGTGATGGTATGGCTACCGACCGTCAACGCGCTTGTCTGGCAGAGAGCTTGCCCTTTACTCACAGCTACAGCAACACAGTCGGTTATCGCGTTGCCGTCATCGAAGAACTGGACTGTGCCCGCCGGAGTGTATGCTCCGGGCGAACCAGCCTCAACCGTTGCCGTAAAGGTCACGCTCTGGCCGAAGACCGACGGGTTCTGCGACGAGGTCAACGTCGTTGAAGAAACCAGTTTATTGACCGTCAGCGTAGCAGCGTTAGATGTCACAGCGCCTTCCGAATTGGTCAGCACAGCTCTGTACAGAAAGCCGTTCTGCGCCGCGGCGGCGACGAAGCTTAACGTTGGCATCATCTCTCCAGCGATGTCCATGTAAGTGATTCCGCCGTCAAAGCTGTGCTGCCACTGCACTGTCGGCGCGGGCGAGCCGTCAGCGACTATCGTGAAGCTCGCCGTCTCGCCTACCGCTACTGTCGTGTCGCTTGGCTGCGACGTAATCGAGGGGGCGATCCCGCCGGCGCAGTCGCTGAGCAGCACTGAGACAGTGTTGTCGTTGCTGTTAGCCACTGCCAAGTCCTCTTTGCCGTCTCCGTTGAGGCATCCATTGAAGTCGCCCACGACGACGACTTTGGGGCCGTCACCGGCGCTGATGTCGGTCATGCCGGAGAAGTTCCCCGCGCCATCACCGAGCCGAATCGAGACGTTGTTAGAGATGAGGTTGGAGGTTGTAAAGTCCTGATTGCCGTCTCCGTTAAAATCGCCGATGGCGATTGTAGAGGGATAGCTCCCGACGGTGAGTTCGGTCGTGCCGGAGAAATTGCCCGCGCCATCGCCGAGCCGGATTGCGACCTTGCCTCCAGCATATTCGGCGACCGCGAAGTCCTGTTTGCCGTCGTCGTTGAAGTCGCCGATGGCGACCGAGATGGGATTACCGATGCTGATGTCGGTCGTGCCGCTGAAGCCGCCGATGCCATCGCCGAGCCGGATCGAGACGTTGTCGGAGTCGAGATTGGCCGTCACGAAATCCTGCTTGCCATCGTTGTTGAAGTCACCCACGGCCACCCATGTGGGATACGATCCGACGCTGACATCGGGCGCGTTGGTGAAATGGCCCGAGCCGTCGCCGAGCCGGATTGAGACGGTGTTCGGGTCGGTATCGGTCACAGCCAAATCCTGTTTACCGTCGCCGTTGAAATCGCCGGTGGCAACCGAGTAGGGCTGAACTCCGACGTTGACATTGGACACGCTGGTGAAGTTGCCTGCGCCATCGCCGAGCCGGATTGAAACGTAATTGGTATTGTAGTTAGCGACCGCGAAGTCTTGATTGCCGTCGCCGTTGAAATCGCCAATGGCGACCGACTGCGGATTGGTTCCGACGTTGACTTCGGTCGTGCCGCCGAAGCCGCCGCTGCCATCGCCGAGCCGCACAGAGACTGTGTTGCCGACGTAATTGCCCAGAGCCAAATCCTGATTGCCGTCGCCGTTGAAATCGCCGACCGCAGCCGCGCTGGGCTGCAACCCGACCGCATAATCGGTCTTCGTGGCAAAGCCGGCGCCGTTGCAGGCGCTCGGATTATTGACCGTCAAAGTGAAGCTCTTGGTTGTCGTGATGCAACCGCTCGTGACCTGCACCGTGATGGCATAGGCGTCTGCCGCCGCTGGCACGGCGTTGGTCACCATCACCGCGCCGGTCGCAGCATTCACCGCGAGAATGCCATTGAAGCCTGCGGAGGCGAAAGCTGAGATGCCGGTCGCGCCGGTCGGCGCAGCGTCAGGTGTAATGGTCGTGTTGCCGCCCGCTGTGACAGAGGCGTTGGCGTAGTTTCCGAGCGTAGAGGACCCGGCGACCATGACGTTGACAGTCAGACTGGCCGTCGTCGTCGCGCTGAACTCGTCGGTGACAGTTAACACGACGGTGTTGTCACCTGCTTCCGCTGTACAACTCGCCGCCACATCAGCCTCGATAGCGCCATTCGTATTAGTTATGCTGTTGACTGTGATGCCGGTCGGCAAGGTGGTAGCCGTGACGATCAAATCGGAGGCTGCCGATTCCATGTCGCTGACGGTGGCGATGGCCGCGTTGCTGGCCCCCGCGCCCTGTGTGCGAGCGAACGTGCCGCCAGCCGTGATGGTCGGCGCGGTGTTGCCGCCGCCGAGAGTGGTCGCGGCGCGACCGGCAGGCGTAGCCTTTGTGGACGCGAAGTTGACCCGGCGCAACAAATGGTTGGCCGCAGAGCCAGCGTCCGCAGCGTAATTAACCATTCCTCTCGCTAACGTCTGCGCCTTTCCTGTAGCCAGTGACATCGGGAAGATCACAGTGGCAGTCAGAAGCAGGCTCAAGATGAGGTTCTTTGACCGCCGGGTTATGAGTTTGAATAATTGATTAGTCATAGTTTTTTCAGTCGGTGTGAATTTAAGCATTGGATTGGTCATGGTTTTTTCAGTCGGTGTGGGATGGCTTTAGGTGAAAATTCTTTACTCGCCGGTGATTCGCTTATCTGCATAAATACCCTGCGGGCAGACAAATGACATTTTGGCTCGTAGCTTTGTAGATACCGATCTGGCGCTCTGCGCCTTCAATTTCGGTATTGCTTCAGCGGTAAACAGGTAAGTGGTGTGGTTTAATTTGTAATGCCCATGGTGGTCGGGGCAGTTCCGGCGGGAGGAATGCCGCGGATAGCCCTTTCTGGTATTGCTTTCTTCCCTGACTCGCTCTTTAATCTAACTTCAACAGGATTGTGGCCGGAGTATCTAATCGGCTATAAAGCTCAGCGTTCGCATCTCAAACAAGTGTCACGGGACTCGCCCTGCTCATCTCTTCCATGTCGCTCCACAGCAACCCTTATGCCGTGGCGGAGCGCCGTCTGACATAGCAATAATGTTCTCTGTTACTACGTCACCGTCTACAACCCGCAAGTAAAAAATCTCTCAAGTAACGAAGGAGGAGGCTGGGCACATTCCCAATAAACCGGACGCCAGGAATGTTAAATTTGTAGCGGCCTTCTAACGCACCTCCTCTCAAAAATCAAAGCGAATCCCGAATCGTATCTGGCGCGGTCGCAAGGTGCGTGTCGTCAATAGGAATGAGTCCAGAAACTCCTGCCTCTGCGCGGGAGTTGAAGAGGAACTCAAAGCCTTGAAGTTGATAAATTCAGTGCCGAAGCTCCAGACCGTTTTGTTGAGCATGTTATCAATCTCGACTACCGGACGCAGGCGCACTTTCTCACCGATGCGAAATTCGCGCGTGAGGTTGAGGTCAAAGCTAAATAGTCCCGGCCCCGTGCCCGCATTGCGAGGCAGATTGCCCGTGCGCCCGATGGTCGGGAGCGCGAAGTAGTTGAGCAGCGAGGCATCAACCGGATCGCCCGGACGACGCGCAAGCAGTCGCCTGATGTCGCCTGTGAAGTTCGGGCGGTCGTTGCTTACATCATCTAGATTGCGATCCGCCCCGTTGATGGAAATGTTGAAGGGCGCGCCCGATGCCAGTCGTAAAATTGATGAGAGCCGAAGGCGTCCCAAAATACGTGGCAGGTCGAAAGCGCCTGAGAAGACAAAACGGTGGCGACGGTCGAGCAGGCTGCGCGCACGCTCTCTGCGAAAGTCTGCGGGCGTGAGTGCATCGGAAGTATTGACGATGCCATCATCAACGAGATGCGAGAGCGTGTAAGCCGCGCGAAAGGAGAAACTAAAACCCTTTCGGCTTTTCACAAATCGGCGGCGCAGCTCAAGCGTGAGGCCGTGATAAAAGCTGTTGCCAATGCTCGCCAATTGCTCGACCTCGCCGCGCGCGGGGTCTGGGCGTAAATCTCTCAAAGCGGCGAGCGCGACATCAACGGATGTCGAAGAAGTGAAGCTATTTAAATTTATCAAAGTGATTGGAACTCCGGCTTCGACGATGCAACCGACGACATCGGGATTGCTCGGTGAGAAAGGCGAAGGACAGCGCGCGGGATTCATGGCGTCAAACGGCGTGAGCGTAAAGCGCACCAGCTCGCCCGCGCTCGAAACATCATAAAGCGGGCGGATGCCTCCCGCGCCTGCGCGGAAGTTCGCAAAATCGCGTGAGAGTAGGTATTCGGTCAAATCTCTGTATCCGCGTGGCAGAATGGGAGCATTGACATTGAACTCTCGCCACAGATGCAGGCCGCGATTGAGCGTGTAGCTCGCTTCAAAGACAAACGCGCGACCCAGCTCGCGTTCAAAACCGAGGTTGGCCTGATAACTTTCGGGGATGCGCAGCGCAGGGTCGAGGCGACGCAGGAATGCAGCATTGCGCACAGCATATTGTTCGATGAGCGGCGAGCTTGTGTTGAAGGTTTGTGGAAAGTGAATGTTAGCGGCGAGAAATGCGCGCCGCTCTGATGCAGTCAATAGCCTGCCTGTGGTTGGATTGCGTAGCGCGTTAGTGTCGAAGAAAAGCTGTTGTCCTCCGAGCGTAAAATCGTCAATCGTCCGAAGCAGCGCGCGATTATAGAAGACGCCCGCGCCCGCGCGAATCACAGTCTTGCCGCCGCCGAACGGGTCGTAAGCCACAGCCACGCGCGGCGCGAAGTTGTTACGGTCACGCACGATTGATTCCATCTCATAACGCAGGCCGAACGTCAGCAACACGTTTGAGCGCAGCCGCCACTCGTCCTGCATGAAGAAGCTCGTATAAGTATTTCGCTGTGTGGATTCGGTCTGAAAATTCTGGCGAAAACGGCTTGGCACGCCCGCCAGAAAATCGCCCGCGCTCTCAAAGTTGAAAGTGCCCGAAACGTCCGAGAGGTCTATGAAGGTAGAGCGTATGCGTTGCACATCCGCGCCGACTCTCAACGTGTGCGCGCCGCGCATGAAAGTTAAAGTGTCCTGCGCCTGCCAGCGCGTCTCACGGCGGTCGCTGCCGCCCGCGTTTGAAGAGCCTGCGACGAGCGTGCCCGTGCGAAAGTTCGGATCGCCTTCTCCCAAAGGATCGTTGAGCGAGATGAGCACGACCGGGCTTGAGCCGCCGCTTGCGACGAGCGCGGGCGTGAGGCGCGAGAACTGCATGCGCGCTTGATTGACGAGCCGCGCGGAAAAAACATAATTGTCCGTATAGGATAGAGCATCGGAGTTACGCGTCTTACCTTGCAGAGATTCCGCCAGACGATTGCCGCCGCCGAACTGCCGCAGGTTGTCGAGCCGCCCCATCTGAAAAAGAGAAGTTCCGTTATGCGCTTCGTTGAACTGATGATCCACGCGCGCTGTAAAGATATGATTGATGAGAGGCGTGCTCACAGACTTGATGAAGGGCGCGACCTCCGCGCTGAGTGTGGGCGTCGTCGTAGTCTCAAAGCGACGACCGGCGAGCGTGGTCGGTAAAGGCAAGCGAAAGATGTTGCTCTGCTCGACGGGCACGAGCGTGTCGATCAAGGCAGTGTCCAGCGCCCTCGTGTTTTCATACGAGATAAAGAAAAAACTTTTACCGCGCCTGTTAATTTTAAGTGGCGGAATGACGATTGGCCCGCTCAGAGTGAAGCCCGGATTAAGCTCCGTGAGCGGCAGGCGTTTGAGGCCGAGCGAGTTGTTCCTGAAAGTATTCGCATTGAAAATGTCGTCGCGGAAAAAAAAGAAAGCGCGCCCGTGAAACGCGTTCGAGCCGCCGCGCGTGCGTATGTTGATGCGCCCGCCGGACGCACGCCCGTACTCAGCCGAAAATTGGTTCGTGATAACTTGGACTTCCGCGACCGCTTCGATGGAGGGCTGGAAACGCTCTCTGGCCGCGCGGTCGTCGTTATTATCGAGGCCGTCAATCGTCAGGTTGTTTGAATAAGCGGGGCTGCCTGAGAGCGCGAACGTCCCTGCCTCTTCGGGCGTTGAACCCGGCGTCGTGTTGCGGTCTTCGGCGAGGTCGCGCGTCGAGAGCGGCTCCTCCGTGACTCCCGGCAGCGTGAAAATAAGATCGAGCGGCGAGCGCGTGTTGTTCGGCAGCGATTCAGCCTCTTCGCCCGTCACAGCGCCGCCCGTGATGGTGCGCGAAGTATCAACCGCCAGCGTCTCTGCTTCGGCAGTCACGCTCTGTTCGGCAGATACGGCAGCCGGGTGCAAGACAAAATCGAGACGCAACTGCTCTCCCGCGAACGCCTCCAAGTCTCTCTTCTCTGCTATCGCAAAGCCTCTAGCGGACGCGCGCACGACGTATGTGCCCGGCGGCAGCTCTATCAAGCGATAACGCCCGACAGCATCGGAAGCAGCAACGCGCACGGCATTCGTGCTCATTAGCATGACTGTTATCGTTGCGCCCGGAAGGACCGCGCCGTTTTCATCCGACACGCGCCCGCCGATAGCCGCTTCGTCAAGGTCTTGCGCGCTTACCGAAACTGCAACGCAAGAGAGTATGACAAATGAGATAAGCATTGCGGTTTTCAATTGAACGCGGCTTTTGACATTCAAGAAGAAAATTTTCCGCAAAGGCGCAAAGGCGCAAAGAAGAAGAAGCCGCAAAGAGCAAATGGCATTCAACACCTTTGCGGTCTTGCTCTGTGCCTTTGCGCCTTTGCGTGAGACGTTCGCTTGCTTTCGCTGAGATTCGCCTTCAATCGAAAAACGTAATGGATGAGAGCCAAAGGAACTGAGCGTTCGCACAGTGAGGCGATTCATAACCGTTCTCCTTAAAGCGAGGGACGAGGGGAAGAGTTAGGGATGCGCGTCTCCGGTTTATCAAGAGACACGAGAAAGCTGAGGTTAGTTTTGAGTTTTGAGGTTGGCTTAAAGTTTAAAGCTTTTTGCGAGACACGAGCTTAGCGAGGCGCGCACTCTATCACTTCAGCGTGTTTGTAGACAAGAGATTTTTTTAACTGCGCGGAGAGGTACGGCGGCGCAGGCTCATGCTGCGCGTGACGCGGACGAGCGCGCCTGCTTCGGGCGGCGGCGGGGTGTCTGTGAATTGTGAGAACTCCATGGCGTGTGTGCGCAGGTATTCAAAGAAACGCTCGAACTCGCGCTGCATCGCGTCCATCTTCTCGCGCATATTGAGGATTATTTCGACGCCCGCCAGATTGACGCCGAGATCGCGCGTTAATGAGAGTATGACTTCAAGTCGTTCGAGGTCTGTGTCCGTGTAGAGCCGCGTGTTGCCCTCCGAACGCGAAGGCTTCAACAGCCCTTCACGCTCATAAAGGCGAAGCGTCTGCGGGTGTATCTCATACTGCGTCGCCACCGCGCTGATAGTGTATGTGTGAAGCTTTTTTTTCATTTCGGATTTTGGATTTTGGATTTTAGATTGGTGTGCTTTCGGACGTTGAGTGGTTTATCTCTTTAATCCAAAATCCAAAATCCAAAATCGTTTTATTCCAGTCCCATCGCCACGCGCGGGTTCTCAGGATTGAGCTGTGCGTAGCGTTTCAAAAGCTCTTTGGTCTCTTCCGAGATAACGTCGGGCAAGACTATCTTGACTTCGACAAACTGGTCGCCGCGTAAAGACGCATTGCGTAGCGACGGCGCGCCGCGTTCGCGCAGGCGAAATTTTTGGCCGGATTGCGTGCCCGGCGGAATCCGTAGCTGCGCTTTGCCTTCGACCGTCGGGACTTCTATCTTCGCGCCCAGCGCGGCCTCCGGCACAGTCACAGGCACAGTCACATAAACGTTGTCGCCCTTGCGCGTGAAATATTTGTGCTTCCCGACGTTGGTGATGATGAACAGATCGCCGGGAGGCGCGCCGAGACGCCCGCCCTCGCCTTTGCCGGCGATGCGCACGCGCGAGCCTGTGTCAACGCCTGCCGGGATACGCAGTTGCTTGATCGTCTCCGTCTTGGGCATCACGCCCGCGCCTTTGCACAAAGAGCAGGGCGTGCGACGACGGCCTGTGCCGGAGCAGTCAGGGCACTCCTGCGAGAAACGTAGTCGGCCTCCGGCGCGCTGCACCTGCCCCGTGCCTTTGCAGGTTGGACAAACAACTACAGGGCCGCCCGTATCTCCCGCTCCGTTGCAGCGCGAACACTGCTCTGAGCGATTGACGGTGATGTTGGTGGTCATGCCTTTGATGGCCTCTTCAAATGAAAGAGCCAGAGGCATTTCTATGTCCGCGCCGCGCTTGGGCTGCGCACGAGGCGGCTCAGGCTCCTGCTGCTTTGCGCCTCCGCCGAAAAGGTCTGCGAAGATGTCTCGAAAGCTGCTGCTGCCGCCGCCGCCCGTGCTCGAAGTCCCGGACGCGCTGCCCCAATCAAAGCCTTCAAAGTCAAAGCCAGCGGGTCCGCGTCCTCCCGCGCCCGCATTGCCGGTCGCGCCACGCGCAGCCGCGTCCGCCAGGTTGTCAGAGTATTGCCCGAAGCGATTATAGACCTCTCGCTTCTTCGCGTCGGAGAGCACATCATATGCCTCCGTGATCTTCTTGAAACGCTCTTCGGCAGACTTGTCGCCCGGATTCACGTCCGGGTGATACTTACGCGCCAGCCTGCGATAAGCCTTCTTGATCTCTTCCGGCTTGGCGTCGCGCTTGACGCCGAGCAATTGATAGTAATCTTCTTTTGCCATTGAAAGACAGTTAGCAGTTAGCAGTTGGCAGTTGGCAGTAAAGCCGTTTAGCTCTTAACTGCCAACTGCCTACTGCCTACTGCCTACTTTCCTTACTTGTTCTCGTCCACGTCAACGTACTCTGCGTCAATTACGTTGTCGTCGCCGCCAGTCCCTTGCGTGGAGGACGAGCCGGATGAAGCTCCAGCCGCAGAAGCCTGATCGTCTGTGGATTCAGTAGCTCCGGCATTTCCCGTCTGCTGGTAGAGAGCTTCAGCGAGTTTGTGCGAAGCCGTTTGCAGCCGCTCGAATGCGCTGTTCATGGTTTCGGCTGTGCCTTCCGCCGTAGCCTTCTTCGCCTCCGCGATGGCCGCTTCGATTTCAGTCGCGCCCGCGCTGTCCATCTTTTCGCGGTTCTCGCTAAAAGTCTTCTCGACCTGATAGGTCAGACTGTCCAGACGATTGCGCGCCTCTATCTCTTCGCGCTTCTTGATGTCATCAGCCGAGTGCGATTCCGCGTCACGCATCATACGGTCTATCTCATCCTTCGAGAGACCCGAAGACGAAGTGATCGTAATCTTCTGCTCGCGTCCCGTGCCCATGTCTTTGGCAGAGACGTTGACGATGCCGTTGGCGTCTATGTCAAAAGTGACTTCGACCTGCGGCATGCCGCGCGGCGCGGGCGGAATCCCGACCAGATGAAACTTGCCGAGCGTGCGGTTGTCCGCAGCCATCGGTCGCTCACCCTGAATCACGTGAACCTCGACGGACGTTTGATTGTCGGAAGCCGTCGAGAAGACTTCGGACTTGCGCGTCGGAATCGTCGTGTTGCGCTCGATGAGCTTGGTGGATACGCCGCCTAAGGTTTCGATGCCTAGCGAGAGCGGCGTGACATCCAAAAGCAGTATGTCTGTCTTCTCGCCAGAGAGGACGCCTGCCTGCACGGCTGCGCCGACCGCGACCACTTCGTCCGGGTTGACCGACTTGTTCGGCTCTTTCCCGAACAACTCCTTAACCATCTCCTGCACCTTCGGAATACGCGTCGAGCCTCCGACCAAGACCACTTCGTCAACCTTGCTCGCATCAACGCCAGCATCCTTGATGGCCTGCTCGACCGGCGACTTCAAGCGTTGAAGAATGGCTTCGATTAACTGCTCAAACTTCGCACGCGTGAGTTTCATCACGAGGTGCTTCGGCCCCGACTGGTCTGCCGTTATGAACGGCAGATTAATCTCTGTCTCCATCGCAGTCGAAAGCTCTATCTTGGCTTTCTCTGCGGATTCCTTGAGACGCTGCAAAGCCATCTTGTCGTTCGAGAGGTCTATGCCCTGATCTTTCTTGAACTCTTCGATGATCCATTCCATCAAACGCTCGTCAATATCATCGCCGCCCAAGTGCGTGTCGCCGTTAGTGGACTTGACTTCGACGACGCCTTCACCGACTTCGAGAATAGAAACGTCGAACGTGCCGCCGCCGAAATCGAAGACAGCGATAGTTTCATCCTTCTTCTTATCAAGGCCGTATGCAAGGGCCGCAGCCGTCGGCTCGTTGACGATACGCATCACTTCGAGTCCGGCGATGCGCCCCGCGTCTTTGGTCGCCTGCCGCTGCGCGTCGTTAAAGTAAGCCGGAACGGTGATGACCGCCTTATCAACTTTCTGTCCGAGATAATCTTCGGCGGACTGCTTCATCTTTTGCAGAATCATCGCCGAAATCTCAGGCGGGCTGTACTGCTTGCCGCCTGCCATCACGCGCACGTCGCCCCCTGCGGCCTCTACCTTGTAAGGAACCTGTTTGAGTTCTTCCGTCACCTCATCGTGGCGACGACCCATAAATCGCTTGATCGAATAGATTGTGTTCTCAGGATTAGTGACCGCCTGACGTTTGGCGACCTGACCGACCAGACGATTGCCGTCCTTCGTGAAGGCCACCACGGAGGGCGTCGTGCGCCCGCCTTCCGAGTTGGTGATGACGGTCGGCTCGCCGCCTTCCATCACGGCGACCACAGAATTGGTCGTACCCAAATCAATGCCTATAATCTTGCTCATTGCTCTTTTATTCTCCCGATGTAAGCTACTGGCCGCCTGCTACAGAAAAATCAGATGAGACGGCACGAAAATTCGCGCCCACTAA
Organism: uncultured Pyrinomonadaceae bacterium; assembly: GCA_964246305.1. Lineage (GTDB taxonomy): Bacteria > Acidobacteriota > Blastocatellia > Pyrinomonadales > Pyrinomonadaceae > JACMLC01. Next base: position 205,028 of record CAXTPS010000003.1, on the reverse strand, counting down.
CATTTTATTCCGAAACTATACCGGAAAAAGGCTCCGCTCTTCGGCTATCCATGATTTGAACGCAGTCACAATATAATATCTGAGTGTGTTATTGTCAAGTTTTATTTAAGGCTTTGATTGAAGCTTCCGATAGCTCAATAAAGCTTGCAAGGTCAAGAGTTATACGAAGTTGGGAATGATGACTGGCGGATTCTATTCGCTCTGCCGACGCTCTTCATTGAGCAGGCGAGAGGCGAAAACCACGTAATGCGCGCCGGAGATGACCGCGAGCGCGAAGACCGTGACGTAAACCGTCGGCAGGTAGTAGCCGCTAATCCAGGAGGGGATGCTGGCGGCTATGAGGATTGAGACGATTGAGAGAATCTGCACGGCCGTGTTCACTTTGCCGAGCCATGAGGGGCGAAAGCTGCGAAAGCCGGTCACGATATTGATTGCCGCCGCGCCGACGATGATAAAGATGTCGCGGCTGATGACAGCCGTCGTGACCCAGAAGGGGACGGGCAGGTGGCTCGGCGCCTGTTGCTGCGGGCTGATGGACGGCAGCGAGAGGACTATGAAGGAGGTGACGAGCAGCAGCTTGTCCGCAATCGGGTCCAGAATCGTGCCGAGCTGCGACTTCTGGTTGAAGCGGCGCGCGAGCAAGCCGTCAAGCCCGTCTGTTATCCCTGCGATGACAAAGACCGCGAGCGCGAGTAGAAATTTCTGATAAAAGAGGAGCGAGACGAAAACGGGAATCAGCACCATGCGAAACATGGTCAGCAGGTTTGGCAGCGTGATGATTCTTGAAGACATCTCGATTTTGGATTTTGGATTTTGGATTTTGGATTGGCGACCGAAGGTTAATCCAAAATCCAAAATCCAAAATCCAAAATTTATTGAGTTGAGCGCAGTTCCAGCACAGAGACTTCCGGGGGGCAACCGTAACGTATCGGCAGGACGACTGTGCCGAGTCCGCGTGTGACATAAATCTGCGTCTGGCCGCGCCGCGCGAGTCCGCGCAGGATGCGTCGTCGCGGACGCCCTGACGCGCTCCGCTCGGAACGCCAGTTGACCTGCCCGCCATGCGTGTGCCCGCTCAAGACCAGATCGACTCCGGCGCGTGCTGCGCGCCGTAGGATAATCGGATTGTGCGCCAGCAGGAGTTTCATCTCGTCCGCACACGAGCCTGCCAGAGAGAGCGGCAAATCCTCTAGCCCGACCATCGTATCGTCCACGCCCGCGAGCCAGAATGACGCGTCGCCGAGTTCGAAGCGCATACCTTCGTTGACCAGAACCGTTATACCTTCGGCGCGGAAGAGGTCTGTGATGAGCGAAGCATCTGTCCAGTGATCGTGATTTCCGAGCACGGCGTAAACTCCGTGCGGCGCACGGAGGCGTCCGAGCATCTCCGCGCAGGGGGCTGCGTAACTTGGGTCGTGCGAGACGTAATCGCCCGTCAGCGCGATGATGTCCGGCTCAAGACTGTTGGCCGTCTCGATGGCACGCACTATCTGTTGACTACCTGTAAAAGGGCTGTGGTGTATGTCCGAGAGATGAACTATGCGCAGGCCGTCGAGCTGGCGCGGCAAGCGTCTCAAGGCTATCGCGTGACGCTCGACAGAGAGCATGAACGGTTCCGCGAAGGCTGCACGCGCAGCCTGTGCCAGACTCGCTGCGAACGCGCGCAGGGGCTTTGACGGCGGCACGCCATTCTTGCGGCGCGAGGCGCGGCCACTCTCTCTTAATCGAATCGAAGTTGCCATGATGAAAAGTTTTTAAGCGGGCAAGGCTTTTCGGTGAAACATCAATTCCTGCCAGAACATGCGTTCCCCACAAAAGCCAGCGCATTATAGTGAGGCACGACCGCGAGCGCAAGACCGCAGACGCTGGCTTCTGATTTTGAGATTTGTGATTTGAAATCTCAAATTCTCAAATCTCAAATCCGAAATTCTGATTATTCGCTCTCCCTAACAGAGCTGCCGGACGATGGCAGTGCAAAAGCTGGCTCAACACTTATCATGCGCTCACACGGTGACTTAACAGCTATTGCAATTTTTTTGCAGACGTGTTATTCCGTCCGAGTCACATCCAAGGAATCAAGCTGAATGCAAAAAGCCGCCGGTCGGTTAACATTCAAAATTTGAAGTTTTGCAACCGAGGACTTCACCAGCTATCCCGATAAGCCCTCCTCTTGCAAGACTCGCGCGAACTTCTCGCAACTCTACAACGGATTCGGATTCGTGCTCAGTCAAGGGTGGGAGTCATGTCTTTAATTCAACATTAAAGGCCGCAGTTTCAGCCGCACATTTTCACGCGCCTAATCTATTAAGCCGGTGAAGTTACACTTCCGTTGGCGACGCTCGTCCCGGATGAGAGGGAGATTCAGAAGATGGCAAACGAAGAGCAAAAAGATAGTTCTCAAGGGCGGACGCGTTACGAGCGCGTCAAGGACATCCTGAACAAAGCGCAGGGAGCGGCTCATCCCACCTATCAGGGGTACGGCAAGTTCTGGGAGCTGCCGCTGGAGCGATTTTTAAAGGTCAAGCTGTACGGCATCCCGATGATCGCCGCCGCCGGAGAAGAGGATTTTTGTGCGGACAACATGCCTGCGGCTAGTGAATCTCAAGGCACATGCTGCGGCTCATCTTTCGAGGACGACGACCAGCAGCCCGCCGAAGATGATGGCATTCCACAGCCCGTGGGCGACGCGCAAACTCCGGCTGACGCAGACTTACCGGCTCTCGATAGCGATGACATAGCTCGCGGCGGCGCACAGCAAAGCGGCGCGGATGATGCCTCACCACACGAGTCATGCTGCGGCACATCTCAGTCGCCATCGAGCATGAAGCACTCGAAGGGACGCGGCACGGCCTCCGGCTTGATTAAGGGACTCAAAGGAGAGTTCCCTTTCAACGGCACGCAGTTTCCGCGCCTGCCGTGGGGCGGCTCGCCGGTCGCTAGCTCTGACATTCTGTTTATACAGTCATGGATCGACGATGGCTGTCCCGCGACGGACACGGCATCGGCGACGGCAAACACTCAGAGCGCGCCGACGCCAGCAGCAGCGGCGAGCCGCAAGACAATCGAGGTCTCGCACTCACTCAAGCTGGCGCGCGCACAGGGGCATGAGGAGCATCCGCTCTCAGGCAAGTCAATCAACGAGTACCGCGATGAGGCCGGAAAAAGAAAGATACGAAAAAATATCGAATGCATGACGCAGGAGGAGCTGACCCGCTTGCGGCGAGCGGTCAGAACTATGCGTTGCTACGACAAGTTTTATAACTACGACCAGAGAAGCTTCAGGTATTGGGCGGACATACACGCCAATAACTGCCAGCACGGTTGGGAGCAGTTTCTCTCGTGGCACAGGCTCTATCTTTATCACTTCGAGCAGCAGTTGCAGGACATAGACCCGACCGTCACGCTGCCCTACTGGGACTGGCCTATGTACAGAGATGATGTCTTGAAATCAATCGAAGACATGAAGCAGGACCCGAAGAAAAAGCAGCCGCCGCTCGATAACGGGACGATTCCTAAAGCTTATCGCTGCTGGGTGGACGAGAAGATGTTGCAGAGGTTGAAGGGCAAGATTCCGGACGACATATGGATGAAGCTCAAATCGGTCGTAGGACAGCTTTTCGATTCGGGCAACAGGTTGTACCTCAAAGCCGGGATAACTTTTACAGGGACGGCGACGGACGACCTCGTCATGTCCGAGCTGCAAAACGTCAATCCGCTATGGCAGAGAAACCGATGGCCGGGCGGAAACAAGGACATCATCTTTGAGGCTTATCCGACGCCCGAAGATGTCGAGCGCATCTTGCAGCTCAAAAGCTTTTTCAACTTCGGCTCAGGCCCGACCAACAATCACTTTTTCGGCGCGGTCGAAAACATACATAACCTGATACACAATTTTTCGGGCGGCTTGAATCCCAACGCCACGCCCCGGTTTCCGAACGAGCCAGCCGCCGGTGATATGGTCTCGCCGGGGACGACCGCGCGAGACATGATTTTCTGGGGGCATCACGCTAACGTGGATCGCCTGTGGGCTGAATGGCAGAAGCTTCACCCCGGCTCTGAGCCTGATGACCCAACAGATATATTGGCTCCGTGGACGCTCAACGTCGAACAGACCTTTAGCACGAGCAAGCTCGGCTATGAGTACATGAAATCCTCCGCTCTCTTTGAAACCGACAGCAACATCCCGATTACCAGATTCAAGTCAGCGAAGGCAAACGTTCACCCGGCTGTGCTGGCAAGCCATCGCCGCGCAGAGGTGCGCTTGCACAAAGTGCAATATTCGACTGCGGGCGGCGCGTTCATACGCGTCTTCCTCAACGAGCCGGATGCGGGAGTCAACACGCCGACCAGAGGCAACGACCATTTCGTCACGCAGCTCGCGACTTTTTCGGGCGATTGCATCGGCGGCCCCGGACACTGCGACATACCGACGGAAAATCGCAGAAAGTTCGACCTGCGTCCGCGCCATCGCAAGACGCCGGGCAATTTCCGCATCGATGTGACGGATGTGATAGCGAAGCTGGCAGCGCAGGGCGACACGGACTTTCATATCAATCTGGTCGTGCTCGGCCTAGACGGCACGCCGAAACCCAATGCGCTCTGGCTCGACGCCGTCTCGCTAAACTTCAAAGACTAAGAGTGAAACTTTTTCATCCGTAGGAGACATGCCATGACCTTTAAGATTCATCCGGCCATCGGAATCGCGCGCGTCGGCAACAGCCCGGACAGCTTTTACATCGCCCCCGAAGAAGCAGCACAGCTTCCGATTGACTGCGATAAGGATGGGAACACCTCGACCGATGCCAACGGTCAGGAAAAACCCATCACGCACTTCAAGGACGACCAGCAACGCGTCAGGCGTCAGGCGGCGCGCTTTCGTGTTTATAGCTACGATGAGAACGACGCGGTGGGCAAAGAGGTGGAGATAGGCCAGAACGTTTCAATGGTTGATCCGAAGTCCGGACAGTTGATAGTCGGCGAAGTCATGGATATTGAGTGGACTGTGCATCTCGCCAACAAGAAGGCTGCATGGTACGAGTTTCAGGAGACAGACGGAGAGCACGGCTACTCGCCTACACATCCATTGCGTAATGCAAACATCACAGACGGGAATGCGCGGCTACAATTAATCATAGACCCGGGGCCGCTGACTGTCTCTTATAAAGACAAGAAGCAGCGCACGGCGCAGTTCGCTAAAGGCATGAACCCGAATTACCCGCAATCGTTTCCGCCTCCGCTCAATCCTGCATCAATTGAGACGCTGGGCGAATTGAAGGTCACGCAACAGGACAAGCACAATCGCCTGCTCGTGCTCGGAGGCTACGGGAATTCCGGCTCGATGCTGGATGGGTTCGGGCAGCCAGTGATTACGAACTACGCTAATAATGATGGATGGTTTGATGATATATCGGACGGGCCTGTCTTAGCTCGTATCAAGTACAAAATCGTGTCGCAGGACGGCAGGCCGCCCGATCCTGTCAAGCATCCGCCCATGTATGCCACTGTCGAAACAGGGGCGTGGGTCATCGTGGGTTATCCGCGTTTCGTGCCGCAGATGCTGGACATCATCACGATGGACGAGCTGATTTACGATCTGGCCGTCCGCGAGTTCGGCTACAACACTTACCTGTACGGCATTCCGCCCTTCAATGGAACTGAGGCTCCGCCCGCGCCCGATGACGCTAACGCACTCGCACTGTGGCGAGAGCAGGCGCAATGGAACACGGACTATTACCCTTATTTCTACAGAGACATCTGGCCGCTCTTGCAGCGACCCAACAACTTTCAATTCGTGATGGACTTCGATGCTCTGACGGGCGGCGACCCGCACGACACGACGCCCGGACTTCACCTGAATTTCGATCCGGAGATTCTTTCTGTCCCGCCCTATGAAGGCGAAGACCCGCAGTTAAAAGCGGACAGGCTCACGTGGCGCATGCGCATCTGGGGCGTCCTGAGAAAGCAGGGGCAGGAGAATCAATGGCAGCTCACGCCCGATTCTGCCAATCCTCTCCCGCCCAACGCGACCAAGCCTCACCATATGCCCGTCGGGATGCCTTTTTTGTGCGGCGACAATCCTCTCTCAAACACGGCGGCTTCAAAATTCCTGCGGCTGACCGATACGCAGCTCTTTATCTTGAAGCAGTGGGCGGAAGGCAAATTCATCAACGAGCAGAATGAGGACATTCCGATCACAGACCCTGAAGCCTCTGCAAAGACCGGAACCGATCTTGATCGCGGCGTCTTAAGTAACCTGCTGGGCGGCTCGTTTTGTCCCGGCGGCGAAGCTTCATGGATTATGCGTAACCCGGCGATTTATGCCGAGCCTTATCGCATCAATCTCAACGACCAGTTCAAGCTGACGGCGCTGACCGCGACGAGTCCGCAGCAACCGCTCGCCCCTGTTCAAAACGCTTTGAGCCTGACCGGAGATTTATCAACCGGGCTTGAGCCGGGCGACATCACGAAATACAGCGGCCTGCCGTGGCAGTCGGACTTCAACGAGTGCGCGACGCAACCCATCAATATCACGTATGAGGATTGGAATAAACTTTATCCCAAAACCACGGGCGACCCTGCTCTGACGCCCGCACATCAGATCGTGCAGCTCACCTACTGGTGGCCTGCGCATCGTCCGATGACGGTCAGCGGCACGCCGTGGACGGATTTTCCGGTCAACAATCAGGGCGACCTGATGATGGTCACGCTCTGGAACGAGCAGAGCTTCGTGCTCTTCAAAGGATATGACAACAACCCACCATTCGTGATGGTTGAGCCTGACAAGTAATTACTGGAGGAGACACGAGATGAGCAACGAACCCGGCAACGGCATTCTGGTCGGCAACTGGACGTATCGCAGTTTCATTAACGACCCTGACCTCTCGACCCAATTCAACGATCTCGAATTCGGCAGAGGCACGATTGCGATTGCTGCGTCCGCGATGAACGAATTCAGCGGAACCATCGGCGGCCCCGGCTGGCAGCTTCAACTCAAAGGCTCTACCACTTACGGCAATCCGTTTACAGTCAGGTTTCAAGGGACGGGTGTCGTCGGCGGTGAACAATGGGTTTACGATTACATCGGTTACGTCGTGCGCCCGTGGCCGAACGGGATTGACCAGCGAGCGGCGATAGTCGGCTCCATCGTCCGCACCATTCCGCATTCGAGCGGCAACGGCGGAACCGCTCCCGCGGGCGTCGTCTGCTCATTCATCGCAGTCAGGCAGGACGATCCCTCTTAAGGAAGAAAGAGTGAAGGGGATAAGGTGTAGGGTGTAGTTAAAACAGAATTGATTTTCTAACCCCCTTCACCCTCGCTCTTATGGTTGGCGCGCAAGATACAAAGCTTCGTTTTGATGTCGTGATTCTCGGCGGAGGCCCGGCGGGCGCGGCGACCGCACTGTCTCTGAACAAACACAATCCATCTTTATCTCTTGCCATCATCGAAAGCTCGGCATACAACGGGCTTCGCATAGGCGAGACGCTCTCGCCCATCGCGCAGCCTCTGCTTCAGCAGTTGGAAGTCTGGGACAGATTTTTGAAAGAAGAGCACGTCGCGGCCTACGGGACGTGCTCGACGTGGGGAAGCGACGAACTCGTCGGCAACGAGTTTATCTATCAGACGCATAATCGCGGATGGCATCTGGACAGGAGACGCTTCGATGCGATGCTCGCGCGTGAGGCTGCGCGGCGCGGCGTCACGCTGCACATGAATTCGGCTCTTCAAGACTCGCGCGAGTTTGGCAGCGACGGATGGCTGCTCACTATCGGCTCGGCAGGGAAAAAGATTTTGATGAAGGCGGCTTTTGTCGTCGATGCGACAGGGCGACGGGCTGTGTTTGCAGGCCAGCGTGGCGTCGAAAAAGTTTTGATAGATAGACTGCTCGGCGTGTTCATGTTTTTCAGCGCGCGTGACACAGAGCCTATGACTGACAGAGACACGCTCATCGAAGCATGGGAGGAAGGCTGGTGGTATTCTGCTCTGCTGCCGTGCGCGGGCATCGTCGCGGCCTGCATGACGGATGCGGACGTGGTGAAAAAGCGCGATCTGAAATCCGCCGCCGGTTGGTTTGAATGTTTGAGCCTGACGCGTCACACGGGAGCGCGATTGAAAGATGCCGTGCCGCAAGCTGAGCCGACCGTGTACACGGCCAGCTCGCAGCGGCTCGAAAGAGTGACGGGCGCGCGTTGGCTCGCGGCGGGTGATGCGGCGACGACCTTCGACCCGCTCTCTTCGCAAGGCATCTTCAAGGCTCTGCAATCCGGCATCCTGGCCTCTTATGCGATCTGTGATTTTTTCAAGGGCCTGCCAAGGGGACTCGAAAAATACGAGGCTCTTGTCAGGCAAGAGTTCGATGGGTATCTAGCCACGCGCGCGGATTATTACGGTCAGGAGCGGCGCTGGCAAGCCTCTCCGTTCTGGCAGCGCAGGCATGATTCGTATTACGAAAGCAGGACTTAACAGGGATGGACAGGATAGACAGGATAAGAATTTCAGATGAGCAGATTTGAGATTTCAAATCCTTAAATTCCATTTGAGATTTCAAATCTTGAATCTCAAATCCTTTTATCCTGTGCCTCCTGTCCATCCCTGTTTGAATATGTCTCTATAATTTGGAAAGGAATAATTCTGATGGCGAAAGAGAGCGGGACTTTTAATATCGGCATCCCGATTTATGAGGGCGTTGATTTGCTGGATGTGGCCGCGCCGTATGAGATATTCAACTGGATGAAGGAATCTTTGAAAGATGAGTTGGCGGTCACAGTTCAGCTCATCGCGCAGACGAAAAAATCCGTCTTGACCAGAGACGGACTGCGCCTCTCTCCGCAGGAAATTTTCAAGCAGGTTTCGCAGCTTGACCTCCTGTGGGTTCCGGGCGGTGACCCTGACGCTTTAGGGAAGACGATGCGGGACTCTGTCTACATAGATTTTTTGAGAAAGCAGAGCGAGCGCGCGACCTTCGTCACGTCCGTTTGCGAGGGCGCGCTGCTGCTCGCCAGCGCGGGACTGCTCGACGGCTTTAAGGCCACGACGCACTGGGCGTTTATTCCCTGTTTGAAGTCTTACCCGAAAATAAAAATCAACAAGGGCTATCCGCGATTTGTCGTCAATAAATTTAAGGACGCTTCTTCCGGCAAAACCCGATACGTCGTGACGGGCGGAGGTATCTCTTCGGGGCTTGACGAGGCTTTGGAGCTGGTCAGACTCATCGCCGGCCAGAAGACCGCAAAGAGCGTGCAGACGACGACACAATACTTTCCGAAGCCTCCCGTGAGAGGGAAAATTCATCGCTCGAAGACCTGTCCTTTGTCGTCGCAGACCGGCTGAAGCTTCGCTCTTTATTTATTGCAGGCCTGGTGCAACCCGCCTTACTCAGCTTCTCAACAAGGGGCAACACTTCTCGTCGTTCTTCGGATGTAGAGTAGATGACAAAATGTAATTTCAGCCCAGAGTGACAGCCACTTCCGCATCATAAAAGGAGACTGAAATGAAAAGACAGATTCACTTGATCGCGCTTCCCCTGCTGGCGGTACTTGCTCTCGCTGCTTCGTCGGTACGGGTCGGGCAGAACATCGCCGCCGCCGCGAAGGAATCGGCTCCGGTCGCAGTCCCCTGCCCCTTCGTCGAGATCGACGTGGAGAAGTACGGCAACAAGCCTTTTCAGAATCCGCCGGAGGTTCGCTCCGTACAGGGTCATCTGCAAACGACGCTCGCGGTCAAGTACACAGACCCGAAGACGACTTCGATAGGCGGCTGCGGGGTGATGCTGCGCAGTTACAATGGACAACTCGTCGGCCCGACGTTGCGCGTGAAGCCGGGCGATGTGCTTAATATCCTGCTCAATAACGAGCTGCCCGTAGAATCACCGGATGAGGCTGCCGCGCAGATCAAGCAGGAATCGAACAGCGCTTTCATCAACACGATGCCTCACAGCTTTAACACCACGAACCTACACACACACGGGCTGCACGTCTCTCCTGTCGGCAACAGCGATAACGTGCTGCTCGCAATTCCGCCGCAGTCGAGTCTTCCTTACGAGATCAAGTTGCCGTCGAACCATCCGGCAGGCTCATTCTGGTATCACGCACACGCGCACGGCTCGACGGCTATTCAGGTCGGGAGCGGGATGGAAGGCGCGCTCATCATCGAAGATGACCCGGCCAAAATCCCGCCCGCGCTACGTGAGGCGAACAAGCACGAGAAGGTGATGGTCTTTCAGACCACGCTCTACGATGCGCAGGGCAAGTCTCAAGACATCACATCGTTTTTCCCGGACTCGCCGCCACCGGCTCCCCCTTCGAAAGCATGCCAGAATCAATTGCCGAGTTGCACATGGAATGGCTCGAAGCGTCGCACGACGATCAACGGACAGATTGTGCCGGTCATTAAGATGCAGCCCGGCGAGGTGCAACGCTGGAGAATGATCGATGCGGGGTTTCGCGAATCCATCTTTGTACGGTTGCGTAAACAGGGGAGCGACGGGGAAGGCATTCCGCTTCATGAAATAGCTCTGGACGGCATCTACCTCAGCAAGATGGATACGTGGACTCCCAATCAGCCCATAGACCTTGAGCCGGGTTATCGCAGCGATGTGCTGGTTCAGGCTCCTCTGGCGAAGGGTCGTTACGAATTGATCGACGCGCCTTCCACTACCAGCAAGATCGGCATCGGCTTGCGAGGCGTGGCGGAGCAGGAAGACGTGCTCGCTTACATTGACATCGAGGGCGCTCCGCTGGAGATGAAGCTTCCGACCAGCGACGAGATTGCGAAGCTGAATCCATTCCCCGGCGTCAGACTCTATGAGACCGCTGACGGCGTGCAGGAGGCCATCTTCAAACTCGGAAGCGCCGTCCCTACTGCCACCGACCCGCGCAACTACTTTCAGATCAACTATCAAGCTTTCAATCCGACGCACGTTCGCTATCTGAAACTCGGCGCGACCGATATGTGGAATCTCGTGACCATCGGCGATCCTAATGGAATCGTTCCGCCAGGCAATGCGATTCCGCCGCTCCCGCACGTTTTTCACATTCACGTCAATCCCTTCCAGACGCAACGACAGGACCCGGCGGGCAATCCCGAATGGGTGTGGAAGGATACGCTGCTGATCCCGCCCGGCACGCCGACCGCTCTCAAACCCTTGCAGATCTACACTCGATATCTGGACTACATCGGGCAGTTCGTCATTCACTGCCACATCCTCGACCACGAAGACTTGGGGATGATGGAGGTCGTCGAGGTGGTGGGCGATCAGCCAGCCAGCTCTATGCCAACCCACGGCGGCCACTAACGCGAAGGAAAAAGGGCGGGAGACTATCACGCCTCCCGCCCTTTAGCTTTACACACGCTTTGATTATTTTGCGGAAGCTCAAGGCTTGTTCGCCTGCGGCTTTCGATACCCGTACTGCTCAAGTATCCGTTGCCCCTTGTCGCTCAGAACGAAATCCGTGAAGCGGCGCGCGGCCTCTTGCTTGCTCGAAGCCTTGACGATTCCCAACACCTGATCTATCGGTTGATGCAGTTTTTCGTCTACCTCAATGTACCGTCCCTCATTCGGCTTCACGAGCGCGAGCGGGAGGAAAGCCACTTCTGCGTTACCCGTCGCGGCAAACTGCTTCGTCTGTGAGACGTTCTGTGCATACACTATTTTCGGCTCGACCTGTTGCCACAGATTCAAAGCGCGTAGAGCTTCCACCGTCGCTCGACCATAAGGCGCAACATCAGGCTTGGCGACGGCGATCTTGTCCACGTCGGCGCGCGTAATGTCCTCGATCCGGCTGATGCTGAGGCTGCTTCCCTGTGGTGTCCAGAGCACGAGCCGCCCGCGTGCATACAGGGCGCGCGTGCCGGGCGTGAGCAGCCCTTTACCGTCCAGCCCGTCAACGTGCTCGACATCAGCCGCCGCGAAGACATCGAACGGCGCGCCGTTCTCAATCTGCCTGGCAAGGTCAGCCGTTGCGCCGAAGCTATAGACTACGCGCACGCCCGTCTCCGCCGTAAATTGTTTGGCGACTTCCGCGAAAGCATCTGTCAGGTTAGCCGCTGCCGCGACATTAATTTCAGATGCGTTACCCTGCCCGGTTGAAGACTGGCGGGAGCATCCGGCTATGAAGCACAGAGAGGCGAGCAACAGAGACAAACTTAAAGCTTTGATAGACGCCGTCATCTTCACTCATCCATTCTATTGTTATTGAGCGCGTCGGATTGTGAGAACGCTAACCTGCCTGACCCAGCGCGCCTGCCGCTTCTCATCGGGCACAACGATGCGGAGCGGCCCTTCAGAAGCCGCCAAAGGTTTGCCATCCCTTTTGTCTGCAAGCAGGATCACGCGGTCTGTGAAGGCATGATCCAGTTCCGGCAGAGCAAAAACAGCGCGGTAATTATCCACTGCATCTACTGTAAGAAACAGAGCCAGACTTTTACCTTTCATGTGTTCGCCGAATTGCACGCCCGCCAGCTTTAATACCTCGCCAAGCTCCACGCCCTCAAACGTTGCCTCTTTGCCATCATGGTCTTTGGCGCGCACTGTCTGACGCGGCAACTTTGCTAAATCGGCAGCCGTCAATTTGAGCGTGCGCTCGACTTCCCCATTGACACTCAGTAGAGAGTCGCCAGATGTTGTGGGTGTTGGTTTAGCCTGTGCCAAAGTGTTGAGAGACAGCAGCGCGAGCAAAAATAGAGCGAAGCCAGCACGACGAATACAAATCATCAGGTAATTCCTTTTTCTGAGAATGGAAAATCCGGCGACGATGATATATCAAGAGGGACTGCGTTAGGAAACAACTGACCGGAGGAACATTGGGCTGGATGAAATGATTGAAACTACTGACGAGAGCATAAAAAGATGTGCTATCTTCGTGGCCGATGAAGAACATTGACTGGTTTCCGCTCGCGCTCTCCTTCAAAGTCGCGCTGATTGCGACCGCGCTGGTTCTCATCATCGGCGTCGCCTTAGCATGGATTCTGGCACGCCGTCGTTTCATCGGACGAGAGCTGCTGGACTCATTCATCACGCTGCCGCTGGTGCTGCCTCCGACTGTGCTCGGCTACTATCTGCTCGTGCTGTTGAGCGTCAACAGCCCCGTGGGGCGTGCTCTGAAAGCGACGACCGGCTGGCAGATCGTTTTTACATGGCAGGGAGCTGTGCTGGCGGCTGCGACAGGCGCGCTGCCACTGGTGGTGAAGACCTCAAGGGCTGCTATCCAGACCGTCAGCGAGCAGCTCGAAGACGCGGCGCGAACCTTTGGCAAAAGCGAGTGGCAAATCTTCTGGCGCATCACTCTGCCGCTCTCTTCGCGCGGCATCATCGCTTCGGCGATGCTGGCCTTCGCGCGTTCGCTGGGAGACTTCGGAGCGACGCTGATGATCGCTGGAAATATTCCGGGACGCACGCAGACCGCCGCGATTGCGATTTATGACGCGATGCAGGCCGGGCGCGACGATTACGCACTGATGCTCGTCATCATACTTTCCGTCGTCGTTCTCACGCTCGTCTACGCCACGAACAAGCTCGCTGGCCGCAGCCCGGTTTAAAGTCCGACAATGATTTCGATAAGAATCAGAAAAGCTTTCGGCGGCGGCTCACGCAACGCGGCGCAGATGACGGAAGCGGCGCGGAATAAATTCTCGCTCTCGATAGACGTTGAGGTGCCGCCGGAGATTACGATTCTGTTCGGCCCGTCAGGCTCTGGCAAAACGACTACGATCAAATCCATCGCCGGAATCATCCGGCCTGACTCCGGGCACATCAGCATCAACGGCCACACGCTCTTCGATTCCGAACACGGCATCAACGAACCGATACGCTCGCGCAAAGTCGGACTGGTCTTTCAGAACCTCGCGCTCTTTCCGCACATGACCGCGTTCAGCAATGTGGAGTTTGCGACTAACGGTCTCGCAAGGCATGAGCGACGCGCGAGAGCAATCGAGTTGCTGGAACGTTTGAGAATAGCTCATACAGCGGGGCGTCGCCCGCATGAAATATCCGGCGGCGAGGCTCAGCGCGTCGCGCTGGCACGCGCTCTGGCGAGCCAGCCGCAACTGCTCCTCCTTGACGAACCGCTTTCCGCCATAGACGAAACCACCAAGCAGGACATCATCGCAGACCTCAAAATGATAAACCGCGAGCTGCACCTGCCGATCATCTACGTCACACACAATCGTGACGAGGCGATCATGCTCGGCGATTACCTGATCGCATACGAAGACGGACAAATCGCAGCCGCCGGAGAGCCTGTCGAAATCTTTGGCGGCGCGGTCACACCAAGCGTCGCGCGGCTGACCGGCGTCGAGAATAATTTTGAGGGCGTCGTCATCCAGAGAAATGCGGACGCCGGGACGATGACTGTGCGCTTTACGGATGAGAGCGGCGAGATCGAGTTGGAAGTGCCTCTGGCAAGAGAGAAACAAAGCAACCGCGTCAGAGTCGCCGTTCGCTCAGGCGACATTTTGCTGGCGACGGAAGAGATACGTTCGACCTCCGCGCGAAATATCCTGTGCGGCGAGATACGGACGATTGAGGAGCGCAGCAATCGCTTTATCGTGCGCGTTCACAGCGGCGTCGTGTGGACTGTCAGCGTCACCTCGCAGGCAGTCAGCGAATTGCGCCTTGTGCCCGGACAAAAAATCTGGCTCGCGATTAAGACTCACTCATGTCACTTGCTTAACGAGCAATGATGTTAGATTGATAAGAGTTGATGAAAGATTTTTTACCAACCAGGGACACAGACAAATCTCAAATCTCAAATTCGAAATCTCAAATTTGAAATCTCAAATCTCGAATTCAGAGTCTCAAATCTCAAATTTGAAATCTCAAATCCTTATAAAACTCTGTGGCTAATCTTTTCCTGCGAATCCATGCCCGTCGTATTTCGGCAGCGATTCGATCAGGTAATCAAAGCCGAGCCACAGGCTCCAGCTATGATGATAGAAGATTACGGGGAAAAGGAGCGCGGTAATAAACAGCCCGTTGAGGACGCTGGAATAATCAAAGCCTGCGACCAGCAGCAGAAAGAGGCCGAGCAACATAATCAGGAATTCCGTCGTGATGACGTTAGCCATAATCGCCCCGACGAAGAATCCCGCCTCTCGCTTGAACAGAGCCATGCATGACGGGCAATGGTGCTTGATCTTAAATGGCCTGTGAAAGATTGACGACTCGCCGCACACAGGGCACAGCAGACGCAGGCTGCGCCATAAAGTTTTGAGAATCGGGCGGCGATGCTTTTTCACGAACACCTCTTGCGGCGATCATCTTCGCGGCTCGTCTAAACTGCTCAAGCAGCTTTTGATGAGCCAACTTGAACAATAACATTTTATTTTCGTCTGGCTGTCCAATGCCGTGTCACAGTCAGCACGCTCATCGTCCCCGTCATCGAATCTCCATTGACCGTGGCGGGAAATTCAACGGTCGCGCCAAATTTTTCTGCGGACAAATTAATCGAACTGCCTTTAATCGTCCCGCTCACGGGCAGGTCGCCGCCCTCGGAATTTATCACGCCCTTGAGCCTCTCGCCATCCTGTTCGAGCCTGAGCGTCCACGCTTGCGTCGCGCCGCTCCGTTTCTGCACCAGCATCTCCCAGCTTCCGGCGACACTGGCGGCAGGACTTACCGATTCCGAAACCCTGTTTGCCTGTGGCTGCCCCGTTTCTGTTCTGAGGCTACTATTGCAGACCTTTATCTGTACGACGAGGGCAATTACTAAAGCCAGAGTAACTGCCGCGACGAGCCTTTCATGCCTGATGAGCCATTCAAGATAATCTCTCATTCAACACAAAACGCGCTTCCCGTAAAAACCTGGACTTGCGGCGGATGCGTGATAGAGAAGGACAGAAAAACGCCGAAAGTTATCAACGCCCAACGCTTCTTGCCGTAGCGGCCTTATCACACAACTGTGCGAAGAAAATCTCCCGCAAAGGCGCAAAGGAAAACCGCTAAGAGCAACCGTCTATCAAGGCTTCGCGTGCTTTTCTTTGCGCCTTTGCGCCTTTGCGGGAAATATTAGTTTCCTCTTCATCGTCTTACACAAACACCGCGTTCGACCGCGAAGAGTCGCCATTCGCCGGGAATGTCTTCGAGCGAGTGCGTGCCGCGCTCTTCAAAGCTGATGCCGGAGCCTGCCACTAAATCTTTGACCGTGTTTGAGACTAAAACTTCTCCGATGCTCGCGCGTGCGGCGACCTGTGCGCCGATCTCGACGGCGATGCCGCCCACCCTGTCCTCCATCACATCGCACTCCCCTGTGTGGAGTCCCGCGCGGATGTTTATTCCCAGACGCGCCGCCGAATCCGTGATGGCGCAGGCGCAGCGAATCGCACGCGCAGGCCCGTCAAAGGTCGCGAGCAGGCCATCTCCGGCCATCTCTATCTCGCGGCCTTTGAAAAGCTCAAGCTCGCGGCGCACGTGTGCCTGATGGCGTTCGAGCAGGTCGCGCCAACGCCGCTCTCCGACCTTCTCAGCCTGCGCAGCCGAATCCACAATCCGCGTAAAGAGCACGGTCGCCAGCACGCGGTCATACTCGGGCGCGTGGCGCACGCCGGTCAAAAACTCTTCGACCTCATCGAGTATCGCGTCCTGATCGCCGACGAAAGGCAAGTGATCCACGCCCGGCAATTCGACATACTTCGAGCCGGGAATGTTTGAAGCGACGTAGCGTCCTTCCTCAACTTTCAAACACAGGTCGCCCTCGCGGTGTATGACCAGCGTCGGGACTCGTATCGAAGGCAGGACTTGTCGCACGTCTATCTCCGCGTTCATCTTCGTCAAGGCCACCGCCGCTCCCGGACTCGCGCCCATCCGCAGGTACGTCGCCCACCACTCGCGAAAGTGCGGATCGTCCGCCACCGATGGAGCGCGTTCGTCAATCCCGACCGGGCCGCCCCACTCCTTCTGCATCAGCTCGTAAAATTTTTGACGCTCTTCGGCGGTCGGCGCCCACGGGTAATCATCATCGCGTATGCGCTTGGCGTAAGTTCCGATCATCACGAGGGCGATGGTTTTTTCGGGATAAGTCGCTGCGAAGAGGCTGCACATCGGCCCGCCTTCCGAGACGCCTATGAGCGCGGCTCGCTCAGACCCGACGGCTTCGAGGACTGCGCGTACGTCGTCCATTCTTTGTTCGAGTGTCGGCAGCTCGTTGTTGGGAACGCGGTCTGAGAGACCGGTTCCGCGCTTGTCGAAAAGTATCAGCCGCGAGAACGAGGTGAGCCGCGTCAGGAAGCGCGCGAACGAAGGCTCTTCCCAGAAATATTCGAGGTGCGAGACCCAGCCCATGACGAAGACCAGATCGAGCGGCGCGTCACCGATGACCTGATACGCGATGTTGACATCGCCGCTGGTGGCATATCTGGTTTCGGGCGCGCGATGAATAATCGCATCTATCTCAGGCTGCAACGCTGGACGCGCGGACTTTGCATGAGCGAGCGCGTCTAGAGCTTCGCGCGCCTTGCCCTGCAAAGATTGAAGCTCAGGCTCTTCGTCTTCTTCTTCGATGACGATGCGCGCACGCGTGCGTTCGCGCACGATGACATCCGCACGCTCTCCGACCTCCTTCACCTGAGAGATGAAGCGATAGCCGCGTTTCGGCACGGTCTCGATGAACTTCAAGCCGTCCGCGCGCTCGCCCAGAATTCTGCGCAGGATGGAGATGTTCTGCGCCAGATTATTTTCTTCGACATAACTGTCAGGCCAGACCTGCTGCATCAGCTCTTCTTTGCCGAGCACGTGCCCGCAATTCTTGACCAGCACGAGCAGCGTCTCGAAGACTTTCGGCGTCAGCGAGATTACGTCCTCGCCGCATGACAGGAGCCGCTCCGCAGTGTCTATGCGGAACGAGCCGAACTCGTACAAACGTCCTGTTTGTCTGGGCATAACCTTTCCTTCAGAACTTTTTCAAGAAAACCTCAGAAAACTCTCACAGCTTTCTAAAGACCCGCAGCCCTCAAAGCGATTATTTATATACCCGCGCGGCAGTCAACAGATGAAACGATTGCTGATTGTAACGCAAGACAACATCCCGGCAAACAAATTTAGAAGGGAACGACCGGAAAATGAAGAGACGAACAGAAATCACTATCGAGATAGATCGCGTGATGATTATCAGTCAAAGCAATAATCACAGGTCATGGTGCAACGCATGCGGCACGCAGGTCTCGGTGGTGACGGCTGGCGAAGCGGCGGAGATGATTCAGAGCAGCGAGACTTTTATCCAAAGGCTGGCTGAAACGGGAAAGCTCCACTTCGCAACGACCACAGAGGGACTGCTGATTTGTCTTAACTCGTTACTGGCTTCGCTTGAAGACGAAAACGCTTCGCCATCGCGCAAGCTGCTCGTCGGTTGGAGCGCAAAGCCGCTGGCTGACTGACTTAACCAAAACTAAAACCAAACACGTGGCGGAACTTTTCCGCTCATTTCAAGAGAAAGAGAAGGAAGCAAACATCATGAGACAGAGCATAATAAACAATATGAGCAAATCCTTTTGCAGCATCGCAGCGGCGTCGCTGTTATTGTTCGCACTTACCGTGCCCGGCTTCGCCGCCCCGGTCGTCAGACAGGGATCGGGCGCGGATACCGCGGCCTTGCAATCCATCGTCGACCAGTTTCGCGCAGACCTCGGCGGCTCGGTCAATCCAAACAACGGGCAGTCGTTTACAAACGGCAGACGCGAGATCAACTGGGACGGCGTGCCGGACAATTTTTCCGAGCCAAACAATTTCCCGCCGAATTTTTTTAACGTGAACAGCCCGCGCGGCGTGATCTTCAACTCCATTGAAGATGCTACTGGAGCCGCGCTCAATCAATTTGCAGTGAGCGCCAACACCGCATCAGGCACGGCTGTTCGTTTTGGCAACCTCAACGCAAACTATTCAACCATCTTTCAAACATTCAGCGCACAACGCCTGTTTATCGCGCGTAACACGCACATGTTGGAAGTTTCATTTTTCATTCCCGGCACGAAGATTCCGGCGACGGTCAGCGGCTTCGGCTTAGTCTTCGCGGATGTGGATTCAGCCACCGGCGGCAACCGCTCGCTGATCCGTGTTTACGGGGCGGACGGCACACTGCTTTCCGCAGCCTCCGCTCCGGTCTTAGACAACGGCCTCTCTTTCGTCGGCATTTCATTCAACGCGGGCGAGCGCATCGCCAGAGTCGTCATCGAATCGGGCAACGCTGCACTTTCAGCGACCAACAACGACGGCGTCAACGGCGTCGATGTCGTGGCAATGGATGACTTCATCTACGGCGAGCCGCGCGCGGCGCAATATCACTCGTCCGACTTTGACGGCGACGGCACGAGCGATTTCGCAGTCTTCCGTCCGTCTGCCGGAGCGTGGTTTATCTTGAACAGCGGCTCGAATACTTTTAACGGCTTGCAGTTCGGACAGAACGGCGACGTTCCGGTGGACGGCGATTTCGACGGCGATTCGAGAAGCGACATCGCAGTCTTCCGCCCCAGCACCGGCGGCTGGTTTATCTTGAGAAGTTCGGACGGTCAGTTTCAGGGCACACAATTCGGACAGAACGGCGACAAGCCCGTGGCGGGAGATTATGACAAGGACGGCAAAACAGACATCGCCGTCTGGCGTCCCAGCTCCGGCCACTACTTTATCCTGAGAAGTTCGAACGGACAATTTCAGGCCGCGCAGTTCGGACAGAACGGCGACATTCCGGCTAGCGCTTCGATAGTCCCCTAAACTTTCGGAAGCAGCGGATGACTTAACAGAACGATTGAAGCCACAAAGGCGCTAAGGCACAAAGAAAGCTCTATTTCTTCTTTGTGCCTTAACGCCTTTGTGATTGTTTTTCTCCGGCGTGTTTAATCAAACAGCGATTGCTCGACAACAGTCGTCGCTGTTTTTTTCGTGGCGCGTTTCTTTTCCGTCTTCGCGTTTGACGAACCCGGATGATGCGCTAGATGTTCGGCGTTGAGGCCATATTCGTCACGCAGGATGTCCGCGAACTTAGGCTCGCCGTGCATCGTGATGATGCGTGTGGCTTTGGATTCGCGCGCGAGCCTGACCAGCTCGTCAAAGTCCGCGTGATCCGACAGCGGCAGCACGAGGTCTACGTTCTTATACATGTAAGGCGCGCTCTTGTGCATAGCCCAGCCCGTGAGCATGATTGTGTAACGCCGCTCGATGTTGGTAATCATCGGCTGCTTGCGGCAACCGGGCGGAGTAATCAGCACGCGATGCTTGAGGTGCGCGCGGTCGTACTTCTCATACGGCGCGGAGAACTCCACGCCCAGCTCTCTGTAAATCTCCGCCATGTTCCAGACAGAGCCGTGCAAGGTCACGCGATAGCCGCGCCGCAGCAGAAGCTCAAGAGCCTCCTGCCCTTTGCCGAGCGCGTAAGCCAGCACGACTGGCACGCGTTCATCATCGAGCGCGCGATCAACCGCCGCATAGAGGCGATCAAACGTCGCCGCGTCCGGCGGGAAACGGTAGAGCGGGTCGCCGAAGGTTGATTCCATCACGAGCGTATCGCACGGCACGATGACCGCGCTCTCGGCTGCGACGTTCGCACGCAGTTTTATATCGCCCGTGTAAACCAATCGCTCGCCGTCGGCTTCGACGAGGATTTGTGCAGAGCCTAAACAATGTCCCGCAGGGAAAAACGTTAGAGCATAACGCCCGTAATCGCGCCGCTCGCCGTAGGTCTGCGTTTCCATCAAGGCCTCGCCGCGCCGGTGACGAAAGATACGCGCCGTCTCAGGCGTCGAGATGATAGAGCGATGCTCAGCGATGTGATCCGAATGGCCGTGTGAAATCACGCAACGCTCGCGCGGCCCGTCCGCGTCCATCCACAAATCCAGATCGGGCAGATACAAACCTTCTTTATATTCGACTCTCAACAAAACGAAAATCCTCCGGCAACGCATCGCTATCAGAGCGATGTCGCTTGCCACAAACGCTTCCACTTGTCTATCTTCGGGAGGGTTAAATTATAACGCACGATTTGAGAGAGCGCACACGAGGATGAGCGGAAGATGAGTTCGGAACAGGTAAAGCCTGAAGTGCATGAGCCATCGCGTCGCCGCGCTGTGCGAAGGCTGCGGCGCGCACAGGTTTTTTATGCACTCGGACTGGCGGCCTTCGCCGTGCTCGCGCTCTTCGCACACTTTTACAGCTACTTCGGCTGGGACTTGCGCGTCTCGCAGGCGTTGCAAACGTTCGACTCGCCCGCTCTCTTAGCCTTCATGCGCGCCGTCTCTTTCATCGGCAACGTGTGGCATCCATACGCGCTGACGACAGTGACCGTCATCATCTTATTCTGGCTTAATTTTCGCAGCGAAGCGGTCGGCCTCGCCCTGAGCGCGGGCGGCAGCGCGATTCTCAACGGCCTGATTAAAATAGTTATCGCGCGCCCGCGCCCCACGGCAGACCTCGTCAACGTCGTTCGCAGCCTGCACACACAGAGCTTTCCTTCCGGCCACGTCACGTTCTACGTCTGCTATTTCGGCTTCCTATTTTTCGCGGCCTACGCGCAACTGCCGCGCGGCTCATACGCGCGCCGCATAACCCTCGCGTTGCTCGCGCTCCCCGTCCTCTTGGTCGGACTCTCACGCGTCTACCTCGGCGCGCACTGGCCGAGCGACGCCCTCGGCGCATATCTCTTCAGCGGACTCTGGCTCGCATTCTCCCTCAACATGTACAGGCGTTGGAAAGAGCGCGCGACATTTCACGCTGCGGAGAAGACAGGAGACAGGAGACAGGAGACGGAAGACGGAAGACAGGAGACGGCGGACTGAATGCTGGATAAGAGGCAAGCTGTTTTTATTCTGTCTTCTGTCTCCTGTCTTCTACTTCTTTATTTCCGTCTTGAGGTTCATGTTGCGAATCAGTCGGTGAAGATAGTTTGGATGGACGCCGAGCAGTTTGGCGGCTTCAGTATAGTTGCCTGCGGCCTGCTCGACGGCCTGAAGGATAAGCTGCTTTTTCGTCTCCTGCACGGCCTCGTGATATTTGGTCGCGGGCGCGCCCGCCGGAGATTCTGTTTCAAGCAGGGCTTCGGGCAAATCCTCCGGCATGATGGTGTCGGTCGAGCTTAAGACGACCGCGCGCTCGATGGCGTTCTCAAGCTCGCGCACGTTGCCCGGCCAATCGTAATTGATGAGCCGCGTCCGCGCCTCCTTCGAGAGTTTCATCGCGCGCTGCCGGCACTTGTGGCCGTATTTTTCGACGAAGAAATGCGCGAGCAGCGGAATATCTTCTTTACGCTCTCTCAAGGCGGGCATCTCAAGCGAGACGACGTTGAGACGATAATAAAGGTCTTGACGAAACTCTCCGAGACGAATCGCTTCCTCCAAATCCTTGTTGGTCGCGGCGATAAGGCGCAGGTCAACTTTGACCGTGCGCGTGCCGCCGACGCGCTCGAACTCTCGCTCCTGCAAGACGCGCAACAGCTTGGCCTGCAAGAGCGGAGCCAGCTCTCCGATTTCATCCAGAAAGATAGTGCCGCCGTCGGCCATCTCAAGCTTGCCCTTCTTTTGCGCGATGGCTCCGGTGAAAGCCCCTTTCTCGTGGCCGAACAGCTCGCTTTCTAAAAGTGATTCGGTCAGCGCGGCACAGTTGACCGCGACAAAAGGTTTGGCCTCGCGCGGGCTGTTAAGCTGTATGGCGCGTGCCGCAAGCTCTTTGCCCGTGCCGCTCTCGCCGCGAATCAGGACGGTCGAATCGGTCGGCGCGAGGCGCGAGATCATCCTGTACAGCTCTCGCATCGAGTCGCTTTCGCCGACCATGTTGTGTTCGAGATTGACGCTGGCGCGAAGCTCTGCGTTCTCGCTCACAAGCGATTCGATGTGCCGCACGTTCTGCAGGGCGACCGATGCGATGTTGACGATGGCCGTCACCAGTTGCAGGTGGTCTTCATCAAAACGCGCCACGGGGTCTGTCGTGTAGAGATAGACGACGCCGAGCGTTTTCTCGAACAGCACGAGCGGCATGGCGAGCACGGATTGAACCTGCGTGGCGATGACGCTCTCGACTTCGCCGAAGGCATCGCTCCCCTGCACTTCGTTGCTCAGGATGGAAACGCCCTCGTCAATTACCTGCCGTGTGATGGTGCGGCTCACGCGCACGGTCGCGTCCGGCCCCGTCTCCCTGTCAAGCCCGAACACCGATGAGAATTGCTCAGCCTCTTCCGCTCCATCTTCGACCAGCAGAATCGCGCCGCGCTGTGCCGGGACGGCTTCGAATATCAGTTCGAGCAGTTGCCGCTGAAGCTCGTCAAGATTATGTATCGAGTTGATCGCCGCGCTGATTTTCATCAAAGCGCACAGGTCGCGCGCCATCAGTTGAATCGCGTCCTCGACCTTGACACGCATCGTATCGCGGCTGGCCGAGTCGGCAGCGAGGCGTTCGTCGAAATGAACTTTGCTGGAGGAGGTCGGAATGTCTGTTTCGTAAAGGTGAAAATAGAAGAGCGAGTCGCCGATCTTGACGCGGTCGCCGTGCTCCAGCTCTCGCTCCTTGACGGGCACGTCGTTGACGAACGTGCTGTTGAGACTGTCCAGATCGAAAAGCGTGAATGCCTCATCCTCTTTTTTAATCCGGCAGTGGCGGCGCGAGACCGAAGAGTCCGCGATGCAGAGCCCGTTGGAAGACTCGCGACCGATGCACACTTCCGCCTCCGTCAGATTAAAGACAGTGCCCTTGAGCGGGCCGCCGATGGCTGTCAGTCTGGGATTCATTGAGTAATCTCTCGCCGCCTGTAAGCAGAGTTTACGGCGAGCATGTGTAATCAGCAAATATTATTCTTACGCTTAGACGCGCTTGGAACAATCCAGCCTCGCCGCAATCTATCCGATGAGATAGGCGGCTCTATCCGTTCGGATAGACAAAAAACCAGATGCTCATCTCAGCCGGACTCAGGCCGAACGCCTCGAAGACTTGCTATCTCGCAGTCAATCAAGAATTTAAAGCCAACGAAGAGATAGCATGTCGCTCATACATCTCGCGTGGCACGATGCTCGCAATCACTTAAGCACGAGAGCGAAAAGCAATAAGAGGCTCTATCGAAGTTTGAAAAGATATTGAAGCAGTTAATGGTCAAGACCGCTTCTCCCACAAATAACCCCCAGTGGTCGCCCGGAATACGACCGTCGCCCGACACGGGCAGAAGGAGTTCGAGATGAAAAAGCAGATGTTCAAATTTTTCGCAATGATTATCCTCGTTATCATGGTTGCATTCATATCCGCTCTGGCTTCGGCTTCGGCACAGACCCCCGGCCATAACCTGACAGCGAACGTTCCGTTTGAATTCAACGTCGGCGACAAGACGATGCCCGCAGGCGATTACACCATCGGACGCCTGAACAGCGACGGCACTGCGCTGCGCATCATCAGCCGCGACAGCGACAAGAGCGCGAGCCGCCTGACGCAGGCCGTACAGGCCAGCCAGCCCAGCGAGAATTCAGTGCTGGTGTTCAAGCGATACGGCGACCGCTTCTATCTAGCGCAGGTGTGGCTTGTCGGCGAACGTGTTGGACGCGAGATGTTGAAGTCCGGCGGCGAGAAAGCGATTGACCGCGAGATAGCGAAGAACACTGAGCAGGCTGAGACCGTGACCGTCATCGCACAGTTACACTAAACGATAACTTTCAGCGGCAAACATCAGCAACGATACAGGCGAGATCACCCCACCAGCCAACCTCGCCTTCAAACGAAGCGGCAACCCGAGTATCCCCTCCGAGTTGCCGCTTCGCCCCCTTTTAAATTCCGAATTATTCTCATAGGCTTTGAATTATTCTTTCAGGGAAGCAAACGCCAGTTATTCGACGGCTCGGTCGGAATGCGTTTGTTTCTTTCCACCCAATCAATAATCAGCTCGCGTATCTCTTCGCTCGGACGGTAAACGACGGGCGCGTCTTTGTACATCACATAGCGGCCACCGCCGTTGGCGCGATAGTTGTTGATGGCGAGCCGTAATTTCTGTTTCGGGTCGAGCGGCTGGCCTCGAAAGCGCAGGTTCTGAATCCGCTGGCCGAAGGGCTTTGAGATGTCCAGGTCGTAACTGACGCCTTCGGCGATGTCGAAGTTGTAGCCCGGTATCTTCTCGTCAATCAAATCGGCGGCGGATTTTCCCGGCTCGTATGCGCGAAAATATCTGGCGGAGTGTTCGAGCGCGTCTTTCAACTGCTGTCCGTTGACCTCGATGACGACCAGCGTGTTCTCGAACACATACAGTCCCGCGATGTCGCGCACAGTGACCGCGCCCTTGTGGATTAACGCGCGGTCGTTAAAGCTCGCCACCATCGAAGCATCCGCCTTGCCCGCTTCAAGCTGTACGCGCTGGACTAAATCCAGAATAGCAGTATCACGAAAGCGCGCATCCGTGGCGGTCAGCTCCACTTCGGATTCTCCGATGACGCGGCTCAGCCAGCTCTGCGCCTCACGATCATACGGCTCCGCGATTCTGGCTATCTCCGCATCAACTTCAACCTTGTCTGTCACCGGAATCGTGCGCGCAGCCCTGCTAGTTATCTCCCAGCGCGGTATGCCCTCGACGCGATTGTCCTTCTTCAAGTAGAGATCAACTCGCGCGATGCAATTCCCCCAATGATCCGCCTGCGTAAGCAGTACGCCGTTGACAAACTGTTTGCCTAAATAGAGGGACGGAACTTCGCGGTGCGTATGTCCCATCAGGATGACATCAATGCCCGCCACCTGTTCCGCGACGGCGATGGCTGCGTTCTCATTAAATTGCTGGCCGGGATTCACCTCGCCCGTACGCAAATCTCTTTCGAGACCCATGTGCATCGCTACCACGACCACGTCAACGCGCTCTTTCCCGCGCAGGATTTCGACCCACTTCTTGGCCTCGCTGACAGGCTCTCGAAATTCAAGGCCAGCGTAGTTCTCCACATTCTCCCAGCCCGGAATGCCCGGCGTCGTCAGACCGAGTATGCCGATGCGCACGCCGTTCACTTCCTTGATGATGTAAGGCGTGAAAGCTGTCTGGTCTGTGCCCTTGCGGTAAGTGTTGGCGGAGAGCCACGGGAACTTAGCTTCGCTACGCGCCTTCTCAAGCACTTTCAAGCCGAAATTGTACTCGTGATTCCCGACCGCCATCGCGTCATACTTCATAGCGTTCATCGCCAGCATCATCGGGTCGGGCGGCGCGTTGTTTTTCTTGTTATGAACATATTCAAGCGGCGTGCCCTGAATCGTATCGCCAGAATCTATCAGGAGCAGTTGCGGGTTCTCCTTGCGCGCGAGCCGGATGAGCGTCGCAACCTTTGCAAGCCCGCGCTCTTCCGGCTTGTTCGTGTAGTAATCAATTGGCAGCATGTTGCCGTGCAGGTCTGTCGTCGAGATGATGGTAACCCGCGTGTGCTCTATGCCGTTAGTCTGGCCTGCGCCTGTCGGGGCAAGCAGCGCGAGCGCAAACAGCAGCACTGATAGCAGCATGAAGAAGAAAGGGTTTTTGATTCTCATATTTCAGTAGCGATTCGGTGTGAAATTCAGGTGATTATCAATCAACACGAAAACATCTCACGCAAAGGCGCAAAGAAGAAGCACGCCAAGAGCGAGTGTCATTCAACGCCTTAGCGGTCTTGCTTTGCGCCTTTGCGTGAAACAGTCTTTTTCTTCTCCTCATTTGAAACTGAACCACTTCCCATATTTCGCATCACTTACTCGACGATATAAACTTCAGCAGCCTTCACGCCCCGCACAAACACTTCATTGACTTTCGGGAAACGTGCGCGCACCTCTTCCAGCTTTTGTTGATTCTCGAAATAAGTGCGCCCGCGCTGGATGATAATGTAAGAAGGTTTCGGCGCGTCCGCGAGATTGAAGCCGGCATCAGACAGAACGCGCGACTGCATGTCGTCGCGCCCGAACTTTTGCAGGTAGTAACGCACGACTCCCGGAGTCTCATGCACGATGGTCGCTCCCTGCGGCGCGACGCTGCAAATGTAGCCAATAGCTTCGCGCAGGCCGTCGTCGTAAAACTCATCATGCGGGAAAAAGTATCCGGCGCGACCGCTGGCGAGCGCGTTCATATAAAGCGCGTAGTGCGGTCTGCTCGCATAAGCAGACCATGCTGGCAGAGCTATGAAGAAGAGCAGGATCGCAGCATAAGCAAAGACGCTCGCGCGCTTCACTCCTTTGCTTTCAAAGAACGAGGCAATCCATCTCAAGAAAGCCATGATGCCGACCGCCGCTATCATGTAAACGAACGGCATCAGCGAAAGCGTGTAGCGCAGCCACTTCGCTCCCATCAAAGAATACGGCACGACCCACAGGATAAACATCAGGAGCAGAAACGCGTGTCCCGGATGTCGCCAACGCCTCACGCACGCGACCAATCCGGTGAGAAGGGCGATGACGAGGGGCAGAGGAATTTTAATCGCCAGAAACAGCAGATAGAAATAGAGCGGCGTGCCGTGAAAGGGCGTGCCCGACACATTGTTTTTGTAGAGCGTCGCGCCCATCAGATAACCCGTGTGCGTCAGCAATCCCTCGCTCGTATACGATTGCAGATAAGCCCATGTCTGCGGCAACAACGCCGCCGGATTCGCAATCAGGAAGGACGCCAGTATCAGTAGATAAAAGAACCCGGGCGTTTTCCATGAAGGCTCGCCCGGTGCGCGCTCGCGCACGCGGAAAAAATGATGATAGAGTGCGTTGAGGCCGAAGTAGTGCGGGAAATATTTCGAGGCCAGCATCAGGCCGAACGAGACGCCTGACAAAGCGAAGCTCAAACGCTTCTTCTTCGCATCAAAGCCGCTCGCCTGTTTCGCTCGCAGGTAAAAGTAGAAAGCGAAAAGCATGAAAAAGACTAACAGCGTGTCTTCTTTGGCGATGCGGTTGTAGGTGATGGCGTTGACGCTGAAAGCCCAGAGCGCGGCAGCAAGGAGTCCCGTGCGGCGATCAAAAAAGGCTGCGGTCAAAAGAAAGAGTGGCAACACCGTCAGCGCGCCGAACAGTATATTCGGAAAGCGTAGCGCGGCCTCATCGCTGATCGAATTTTCCGGGCTGCGCGCATTCCAAACTTTAGCCGCCTGCCACGAGGCGTAGATGAGAGCCTTCATGAGCATCGGATGCTCCGCGTTCGGGCTTATGTCGCCATGCTCGTAAGCGCGAACAGCTTCGAGCTTGTTAATCTCGTCTTCGGCAAAGCCGAGCGCGGACACGCCGCTCAGGCGCAGAGCAAGGCCGAGCGCGAACATCAAAGCGAGCGCGCAGACTATGGCACGCGTGACCGCTTGAGCCGATTCGCGCCGCGCCCCTTTCGGTGGAGCAGCAGTAAGAGCTTCGCCCTCAACCGAATTGATTTCAACAGACCTTGCCAAGAAAGCTCCCCCTCGATTCCTTTCAAATTGCAGCGGGCGTCTTCGCGCTCACTTCATGCGCCGCTTCTTCCGCGCCTTCCGCGACATCCCTGAGCGAGAGTCCGCGACTCACAAGCAGAGCCACGCCCAACGCCGTCCAGCAGATGATTCGAGCCTTGCGTATAATCGCCAGCGTCACGCCAGCCGCTTCGCCAAACTTCAAGACCTTTGTCACCATGCCCGAACCCATTTCATCAACGCCAAGCCGGAACGGCACGAACTTAAAAACTACGTTGATGAAGCGGTTAACGGATTCGAGCACGAAGGCCGTCAGGAGCGTGACATGCGAATCGCTGATGAAAGAGAGCACGATATAAACTTCAACCACGCCCGACAGGTGAAAGCAGGCTTCCAAAAGAAGAATCGGAACGAAGTGCGAGCGATTGCGCGCGTAAAATCCGTAAACCCTGTCTTCCAGTGAGCGCACGCGCTCGCGCTTCGTTTCCAGAAAACGCTTTCCGATGCCGCGCCCGTACAGAAATTCGAGCACGCCGCTCAAGAATTTCCACTCTCGCCGGATGACCACGAGCGCAAGCGCGATGATGATGACTACCGCGACGAGCGCAGAGATGCTGGCGATCTGCAATGCTTTCGGAAGCTGAAAGCTAAGCATCAGCGCGACCGTGCCTGAGAAGATAAAGAGCGAGACAGAGAGGCTGTAAAAAAGATTTTCGATGGCGAGCGCGGAGAGTCCCGCGACGAGCGGCACGCGATCTCTGACGAGCGCGGCCTTCGCAGGCTCGCTGACAAAGATGCCGAGCGGCAGGAGCGTGCCGACTGCATCGCCGATCAGGTACGCGCGCAGAGCATATAGAAAAGGCAGCCTCTGCTCTCCTTCAAAACAGCGCGTCCACGCCAGCGCACGCACAATCGGCCTCACGCCTGAGGCCAGCAGCACCAGCATGAATCCCGCGCCGAGCTGCTTGATGTTGCCCCAGATTTCCGCCGGGTGCGCCTTCCAGATAAAGTAGACGAAGAGCGCGAGGCCGAGCGCGGCGAAGCTTATTCCGACAGGTGTCAACCTTTTCGACGCGCCTTTTTTAGCGGTGCTTTGATTCATCGGGTAATTAGTAGCGAAGCTCTTTCGGCTCTCTCGATTAAAGCATTTCGAGTGCCGTTCGTGCTGCAAGATAAGATACAAATCGTGTAAAAGTAAAAAGGGCGCGGGCGAAATATTTTTCAATCGTAAAAATTGAGTCGCGGCGAAACAGCCAAGACCTTTTGCCTTTTCCCTTTTGCCTTGATTATGATGTTATATTCCCTAAATGGATAGTTACTTTAATGAGCGGGGCAAAGATGAGTCAAACTGCCATTGAACAATTCGCGGGAAGTCCTTTGACGCAGCTTTCCGAAGACGAAGAGATGTTTCGCTCAAGCGTGCGCGAGTTTGCGTTGGGCGAGCTGCGCCCGCGCGTCGAAGCGATGGACGAAGCAGGCAAGCTAGACCCCGCGCTGATTAAGCAATGCTTCGATCTCGGATTGATGAGCATTGAGACGCCCGAAGAATACGGCGGGGCGGGAGCAAGCTTTTTCACGGCTATCATCGGCGTCGAAGAACTCTCGCGCGTGGATGCCTCGGTCGGCGTTTTAGTTGACGTGCAGAACACGCTCGTCAACAACGCGCTCATACGCTGGGCGAATGATGAGCAGAAGAAAAAATATCTTCCGATGCTCGCCTCGGAAAAAGTCGGGGCTTATGCTTTGAGCGAAGCTGGCTCCGGCTCTGACGCCTTCGCGCTCGCCACGCGCGCCGTCGAGAAAGACGATCATTACCTGCTTAACGGGCGCAAGCTCTGGATTACCAACGGCAACGAAGCCGAAATCTTTATCGTCTTCGCCAACATCAACCCGGAGGCTGGCTATCGCGGCATCACCGCTTTCATCGTCGAGAAAAATTTCGAGGGTTTCTCAGTCGGCAAGAAAGAGAACAAGCTCGGCATCCGCGCGTCTTCGACCACGGAGCTGATCTTTGAAGACTGCCGCGTGCCGAAAGAGTGCGTGATGGGCGAAGCGGGCAAGGGCTACAAGATTTCCATCGAGACCTTGAACGAAGGACGCATCGGCATCGGCGCGCAGATGATCGGCATCGCGCGCGGCGCGCTCGAAGCCTCGCTCAATTACACCTCCGAGCGGCAGCAGTTCGGCAAAAACATCAACGAGTTTCAGGGCGTGCAATTCCAGCTTGCGGAGATGGCGACGGAATTAGAGGCCGCGCGCCTGATGGTCTACAACGCCGCCCGCCTCAAAGACGCGCACCAGCCTTTCGTCAAAGAGGCCGCGATGGCAAAGCTCTACTCTTCGCGCGCAGCCGAACGCATCGCCTCCAAAGCGATTGAGATGTACGGCGGCTACGGTTTCGTCAAAGATTACCCGGTCGAAAAGTTCTGGCGCGATTCCAAGATCGGCGCAATCTACGAAGGCACGTCCAACATGCAGTTGCAGACGATTGCCAAAATTATTATCGGCGGCAAGTAAGACAAGTGACGGCAGATGAAATCCAAAAGTATCTGGAGGAGCTGAACGACGAACTGCGTGCGATTAATGTCAAAGGTGAAGTCTGTTTGTACGGCGGCGCGGTGATGTGTTTGGCTTTTAATGCTCGCCCGGCGACGAAAGATGTTGACGCCGTTTTTGAACCCGCCAGGCAGATTAGAAAAGCCGCCGGACGCATTGCAGAAGCTCACGGTCTGAGAAAGGATTGGTTGAACTACGCCGTCAGGATGTTTATCGTGCCGCACGAAAGGCGCATCTTGTTTGATATGCCGCATCTGAAAATTTATGTCCCGTCACCCGGCTATTTATTGGCGATGAAGACGCTGGCGGCGCGTGCTAATACGCATGACAGAAGCGATATTGAGCTTTTGATTGGCAAGCTGTCATTGCGAAGTGCGGAGGACGTACTAAAGATAGTTCAGGGTTATTACCCGCATAAAGAGGTCAAGCCTGCGACGCAGCTTTTACTTCAAGAAATTTTCGAGCAGCGATCATGATTACGCTCAAAGAGACTAAGCAAGAAATAGCAAGAGAACCTCAGCACTGGTGCGTTCACTTGATGGACTTCGTGGATGACTTTCGTTACTACAAAGACATGCGCGCTGTGGCCGAGCCTTTCGCCCTTACAGATTCAAAGATGGACGCGCTGCTGGCTTCAACCGCCGAATATTTATGCGACGAGCTAAATCTTAAACCTCCTGCGTGGCTGGCCGGAATACCCGATTGCGAAGACCCGTTTTTCGTCGGAGAGATTCAGAATTTGAAAGCGATTTCGATAGTCGAAAGCCCGTTGCGTTTTCGCATTCGCAAGATTTTCGTATTGGAAAATTTTTTGAGCCGCGTTTAAGAATAGCGCGGTTGCTAATTGATTAAAATAATTTTAGAGGTGGAAATGGCTGCATCACGCATTGATACTTTCAAACAGATGTTGCTCGACGACCCGGACAATTCGCTGGTGCGTTTCGGGCTGGCGAATGAATA
Organism: uncultured Pyrinomonadaceae bacterium; assembly: GCA_964246305.1. GTDB lineage: Bacteria > Acidobacteriota > Blastocatellia > Pyrinomonadales > Pyrinomonadaceae > JACMLC01. The sequence continues at coordinate 173,215 of CAXTPS010000003.1, read as the reverse complement.
CTTGAAGGCCGAGCGGTACGAGGAAGCGATTGACGCGCTCAACAAATATTTGCAGGGCACGGATGACGAGGGCGCGGCGTTCGGGATGCTGGCGCGTGCTTACGAGAAGGTCGGGATGCGCGACGAGGCGCGCGAGTCATACCAGCGCGGCATAGAGGCGGCTGAGAAGCACAATCATCCTTCGATGGCCGAAGACTATCGCATGACGCTTGAGGCGGATTACGAAGATTAACACTCAGGAGACGAGACGAGATGGCGACCGAAATCAAGGCGCGCGAATATCGGGGACTGGACAAAGAGCAGATGATCGGAATCTTTCGCACGATGTACCTGTCGCGGCGGATTGACGACAAGGAGATTCAGCTCAAAGGCCAGAACAAGATTTTCTTTCAGATCAGCGGAGCCGGACACGAGGCCGTGCTGGTCGCTGCCGGCATGGCTCTGAAGCCCGCTTACGATTGGTTCTATCCGTACTATCGTGACCGCGCTCTCTGTCTGCAGCTCGGCATGACGCCGCTTGAGCAGCTTTTGTCGGCGGTCGGAGCGGAGGCCGACCCGAACTCGCATGGCCGCCAGATGCCTTCGCACTGGGGGCATAAGAAGCTGAACATCGTCTCGCAATCTTCGCCGACGGGCACGCAGTTCTTGCAGGCCGTGGGCTGCGCCGAAGCGAGCTATCGGGCTTCGCTGCTTGACGAGATCAAAGAGAAGGTCGAAGGCTTCAAGGGCGACGAGGTCGCCTATTGCTCTTCGGGCGACGGCACGACGAGCGAGGGCGAGTTCTGGGAAGCTCTCAATACAGCCTGCAATCTGAAGTTGCCGGTCGTCTTTTTGATCGAAGATAACGGTTACGCGATCAGTGTGCCCGTCGAAGTGCAGACGGCGGGCGGCGATGTCTCAAAGCTCGTTGAAGGATTTCCGAATCTTTATATCCAACGTTGCGACGGGACAGACCCGATTGAATCCTACGAGACGATGCAGCGCGCAGTGCAGCATTGCCGCGAGCGAAAGGGCGCGGCAATGGTTCACGCGAAAGTGATCCGCCCGTATTCCCATTCGCTCTCGGACGACGAAAAGCTTTATCGCCCAGATGAAGAGAGAACGACCGACGCCGAGCGCGACCCGGTCAAGCGATTCGGCGCGCTGCTCGTCGAAGAGGGCTTTGTGACTCAGGACGAGTTACAGCGGCTCAAAGATGAGATTGATAAAGAGGTGACGGAAGCGGGCGACCTTGCGCTCGCCAGCCCGCAACCGGCGAAAGAGACCGCGACCGATTTCGTTTACTCGCCCGACATTGACCCGACTTCCAAAGCGTTCGACACGGAAGAGGGAGCGTTGCTTTCAGGCAACGCGGGCACGATGGTTGATCTCATCAATCGTTGCTTGCATGAAGAGATGGCGAGCGATTCGCGCATCGTCGTCTTCGGCGAAGACGTGGCGGACTGTTCGCGTGAGGAAAATCTGGAAAAGGTGAAAGGCAAGGGCGGCGTCTTTAAGGTGACAGCGAATTTGCAACGCAAGTTCGGAGCGGCGCGCGTCTTCAACTCTCCGCTGGCGGAAGCAAATATCGTCGGGCGCGCTATCGGCATGGCGACGCGCGGCCTGAAGCCAGTCGTCGAAATACAGTTCTTCGATTACATCTGGCCTGCTTATCATCAAATCAGAAACGAGCTGGCCTTGATGCGCTGGCGTTCGGGGAACGACTTCAAAGCTCCAGTCGTGATGCGCGTGCCGGTCGGAGGCTATTTGAAAGGCGGCGCGGTCTATCACTCGCAGAGCGGCTCTTCAATCTTCACGCATATTCCGGGGCTGCGCGTCGTGTATCCTGCGACCGCGCTCGATGCCAACGGACTCCTGCGGACGGCGATTCGCAGCGACGACCCTGTGCTCTTTCTTGAGCATAAACATCTCTACCGTCAGGCATACAACAAGTCGCAGTATCCGCCCGACGGCTTTATGATTCCCTTCGGCAAAGCCAGAACTGTGCGCGAGGGCACAGACCTTTCGATTATCACTTACGGCGCGCTCGTCAATCGCTCGCTCACGGCGGCAAAGCAGGCTGAGCAGCAAGGCATCAGCGTCGAGATAATAGACCTGCGCACGCTCTCGCCTTACGATTGGAAGGCCGTCACGGCGACGGTTAAGAAGACCAACCGCGTCATCGTCGCGCATGAAGACACGCTCTCGTTCGGCTACGGCGCGGAGATCGCCGCGCGCATCTCGGACGAGTTGTTCGAGTATCTGGACGCGCCCGTGCGTCGCGTGGCCGCGCTCGACACCTTCGTGGCCTACGCTCCGCAGTTGGAGGATGCGATCCTGCCGCAGGTCGAAGATGTGGCGCGTGCGATTACCGAACTTAATAACTATTAAAAAAACCGGTTTCACGCAAAGGCGCAAAGAAATACTAAAGACCGCAAAGAGGGCTTCAACTACTTTGCGGTCTTATCTTTTCTCTTTGCGCCTTTGCGAGAAACTTCTTTTATGCAAACTTGCCGGGCATCCGGTTGACAAAGAGGCTCTACGAAAACTGTCGGGCGAAATCCAGAGGTAAAAAGAATCAGGGTAAACAAAGCAACCATTCAAAAAGTGAGAGGCTTCGTCCCAGAACCTTCTAACTTTTCAGGCTGACCCGTTTACCCTGAAGTCGTGGAAGAGCAAAGATGAAGGCGGAAGGATGAAAGTATGGCTCTCAAAGATGAGCTTCTCAACTAAAGCTGAGCCAACAAAGCTTGAATAGCATGCTTTTCATCCTTCATCTTTCCGCCTTCATCCTTGCCTTCAATACCGCATTAAGCTGACATCGCCCGAAGCCGTCGAGATATGTACTCTGCGAGAGCCGTTGCCGAGACGCGCGCGCGCCTGACTGCCGGGACTGTAACGCTCTTCTTTAATCTCAATCGGAAAGTCCGTCTTGATGCTGCCGGACGCGGTCGACAGGGAAACGTCTGCATCCAGCGTCGAGGGCAGGCGCACGCGAACATCGCCGCTCGCCGAGGTGAACTTCATATCTTCCGTGCCTGAGAGCTGCGCGATCTCGACTATGACATTACCGCTCGCGCTCTCTGCGTTGACCTGACCGACCACGTCTCTGACGCGCATCTCGCCGCTCGCCGTCGAAGCGTTGATTCTGCCGTTGACATCCTTAACCGTGACATCGCCGCTCGCAGTGCTGACGCGTATATCTCCGCGCACGCCTGCGACCTCTATGTCGCCGCTCGCGGTCGAAACTTTATCTATCTCGAAGTTGATGGAGCGCGGCACGCGGACTTCAAAACGCACGCCCGCGTCGCAGTTGCAGTGCGAGGGATAACGCACGCCTATGTCAACGCGGTCTGCGGCGCTACGGTCTTCGACCGATACATCTTCGCGGTCGCGGCCTTCCTTGTAGCCGTTCACGACCACGACATCGCCGTCGTATCCCGTGATGGAAATATTGCCGGAAACATTCTTCACGCTAATCGAGCCGCCCGCCGCCAGCTTGTAAGAATGCTGAAACTCCTGCGCCTTCACGGGCGTGAAAACCAGCAGCACGCCGAACATCGCCAGAGCAAGGCCGCTCCATAATCTTCTCATCTTTTTATGCTCCTCTTATCAATCAGTCCAACAGCTTATCTAATGTATGAAAGACAGGCTCTGACTCTTCCGGCGGGCACACCCCCCGTCTCTATTTATCGTTTCGACCGCTGCAATCGAAAGGATAAATTTGCCCGCTCTTTAAGCCTTCCAAATTGAGAACACCGCGTAGGGAGAATTCGTGGCAGAAATATTTTCTTAGCGGGAGTGAGGGGTTGCCGAAAGCTTTCGCACAAGAGAAAGCAGAAGGAGCACGGAGGTTGAAATGATTCCTCCGTGCTCCTCTGCGGGTTGAAATGTTTTCGCGCCTACATCATGAATCCGAGGTTCGATGTCGGGAAGTTGTTGATGTACGGAAAGACGAGCGGAATGTCCCCCGCCGCCACGCCGTACCATGAAGCGAGAGTAGCCGCGTACATCTCGACCGAAGTCGTCGGGATAAACCGGCCTCTGGTGTCTGCGTCATCCGGGCCGCCGTTAACGAGTGTCGGGAAGACCGTGCCGTTCGGGCCGGGCATGCCGTAAAAGTCTCCGCCGCGCACCGCGCCGCCCATCACGAAGACGTGATTACCCCACGCATGATCCGAGCCTGCGCCGCTGCCTGTGCCCGTCGGATTCAGCGTGCGGCTAAAGTCAGAGAGCGTGCAGGTCGTGACCTTGTCCGCGATTCCCTGCGCGACCGTCTCGTCATAAAAAGCCTTCATCGCCTGACTGAGTTCCGTCATCAAAGGAGCTTGCCTTGAGAGTTGGCTGGTATGCGTATCAAACATGGCCGCGCTCTGCACGTAGAAAATCTGGCGACTCATGTTGAGCTGCGTGTGAAACTTCATGAGCTTGGCAATCTGCTTGAGCTGGTTGCCGAGCGTGGTATTCGGAAACGTAGCCGTCAGCACAGGGTCACTGCCCAGTTGGTCGCTGACGCTGATGGCCTGCTGCGTCAAATCGCTGGCCGCTCTGATGAGAGTCCGGTCCGCATCCATTCCTCTGATGGCGTTCATGCTCAGGCGACGCGAGGCAGCATCAGCATCCGTGAAGCCGTTCAGAGCAAAGACCTGATTGAGCGGCGTCGGCGACGGCGAGACCACCAGCGGAGTGGTCGAATTGCCCGCCGTGAAAAGCGATGAACCGTTGACGGAAGTGATCGCCGAGATGGCTGCGCCGGGATTCAACGCGCCTGTGCGGTCAGCTATGCGTCCGCCCCACCCGGTCGTTGAAGTGGTCGCGGAGATGGCCGAGCGATACTGGTTCGATTGATCCGAGTGCGAGAAAAGCTGCATCGGACGCGGCGCGCCTGACTGGTACTGCGCTCTCGTCAGAGGTTGCACCAGCGTTCCGACGTTGGGAAGGATGGCGAGCTTCTGTTGATCCCAGAGCGTTTTCAGCTCGGTCAGGTTCGGATGCAGTCCGAAATCCAGACCGATGCTCGGCGGCGTAATCGGCAACAGGCTGGCTTGCGAAAGAGCCAGTCCCTGCGCGCCGCGCGCCGCGTTGTATTGAGCATAACCCGCCGTGTGATTCGGCACGACCGTGTTATTGCCGTCATTGCCGCCGTTGAGAAAGATGCAGACCAACGCCTTGTAATCGCCCGGAGGCGCAGCCTCGGCATTCTGTTGAGCCATCGCATCAACCAAGCCGAAGTGACGTATGCTGGTGGCAAGCGCCGCCATGCTGAGGGCAGCGCAACCGCTCTTGCGGAAAAATTCTCTTCTTGAATGTGACATAACTTTTACCTCTGCACCTCATACTGTGACGAAGTCGCGACCAGATAGACAGCCGTTTGCGCACGCTTCAATGTATTGGTGCTAACAATGGCCTGCACGGCCTGCATGATGCTATTGCGCATTGACTGTGACATGGAGCCATGCATCATCAGCCGGTTGAGCATATCAACGAGCTGTCCTCCCGTCGGATCGGCGGCAGCCAGAGCCTGCATTCTATCCATCGTGATCGAAGTCCCGTTCGGGAAGCCGGTAGCGGCATTAAGCGGAATCCCGCCTCCGAAAATCATCTGATTGACGAAGTTGGGACGTTTTAAAGCCGTCCCCGTCGTCAAGATAGCGTACTCAGGCCCGACCACAGAACTATTCGGCACCAGATAATCCGGCGGATAGTAACTAAAGACCGTCGGCGGATTAAAGACGTCCTGATCGAGTCCCGCTGTGATGCCGTTAATGACTCCATCGCTCAGCGTAGCTCTGTTCGCAGACTTGGCGTCGAAAGCGCGTAAGATGCTGGTCGCGTAAAGAACAGGCTCCCGCAGTTTGCCGTAATCGGGGTCGGTCTTGATATCTCCGCGCGCTTCCGGGTCAAGCAGGATCGCCATCACCACCGCGCGCATATCGCCGCGCTCGTTTCGCCCGTTGTTCTCAAAGACAGTGGCGACGCGCTGGACATAGGCCGGAGTCGGGTTGCTGGTCACAAGCTGTTGAATGAGCGCCTTGCTGATGAACGGCGCGACGTTCGGGTGATAGAAGATATTGTCTATCGCCAGAACCAAATCCTGATCCGGGGTCAGTCCGGCGGGGATGGTCGGAACCGAGCCGGGATAAACCAGGAGCGTCTTCTGAGTCGTATCATGCAGACTCGGATCGACAATCATCGGGTCTATGTAGTTGAGCAGACCCGGCGACGACGACTCGCAGCCGCTGTTGCAGAGGTGCCACCCGGTAAAGACCTTGGTGAAATCGTTGATCGTGTTCTGATCGTAGGTCGGGATACGATTGCCGTTCTGATCCAGGCGCGGCGTGCCGTCCTTCTTGAGCATATTCAGCCCGACCGTGAAGAGCTGCAAAATCTCGCGCGCGTAATTCTCATTCGGATTCGCATTCGTGCTCCGCACCATGTCCAGATAGTTACCCATCGCCGGATTGAGCGTGAGATCATAGAGCATGTTGCGGAAACTTCCGAAGGCGTATTTGTCCAGAATCTTGAGGTACGGCAGCATGTAACTCGGCTGCTGCGTGTCGCGGCCTGAGACCACCAGAATCTGGCTCAAAGCCCATGCGACGCGACGGCGAAGCTGCTGATCGTCGCTGTACAATGCTTCCTGATACATCCAGTTCTGAAGCTTGTACATGGTGTAGTTATCCCGCTGGCAAGCGGCATTACAGCTTGCCGGGATGTTGGTTGCCTGGAGTGGCAAAGAAGGATACGGGAAGGTCGAATAACGCTCGTGGCCGGTGGCATCATATTTCGTCGAGGTCTGCTCTTCGAGCCAGCGAAGGATGCCGACTCTTCTGAGCTGCAGCTCGGACTCGTAGTTCGGACCGAACGTCGCCTGCTCAAGAAGGCGTATGTTGTCGCCCTTGAACGGCGGGTCGATGCGCTCAAGCGTCTGAATCGGCTCCCCGACTTTGGGACGCACAGGCGGAGCAGGTGTCGGCGAGGCTCCGAGGTCATCAATCGGCCCGCCCCCCGCGTGGCCAACTGCGAGACGCACGCGATTGCTCGCCATGCCGCGCCAGTTAAGCCGTACCAGCACATCACCCGCGTCGCCAAGCTCTGGATTGAGTCTCAGCGTGACCGCGTAAATCCAGTCGAATCCGGCCAGCGGCCTCAGCGACTCGACGGGCAGGTTATAACGACGCCCAGCCTCATTCTGTGCGTCCATGCGAAAAGCGTTCGCGCCTTCGCCGGGCATCAGATCGAGATTCGTCACAAACAGCGTGACACGCATATCATTACCGGCAGGCCAGACGACGAGTTGCGAAGCAGTCGGCAGGCGACCGGGACGCCACGTGTCGGGATTTACCGCCACCGCGCGCGTCGTAGTATCTTCGCTAATGAGCACTGGCACGCCGGGCACGTTTCGCGCCGCGCCGAGCGTGGCACACATCAACAACACAGCACAGGCGAATATATACCTCAGAAGGTACACGCCTGAGCCAGCGGGATAGTTCTTATTCATGGACTTCTCTCCGTTGCGGGACACCGCAGCCTAAACGAAAGACTTGCGAAGAACAAACTACAACACGCACAAGGCAGGGGTTAAAGACCGGTTTGGTTTTCTGACAAAGCGAGTGTATACACCAGTGGCAATAAAATCGCAATGTTTTTTCGACCGGAATGGTAAAAAATTTCCACTCTAATCCGGCGACAATCTTGTGGAGCAATAAAACGTGCGGCTGGAAAAAGTTGGGAGTGGGTCATTTTCAATGCTGTGCAGATATTAAAGAGATTAGCAATCTTATTTCAGAAGCATAGGACAAAGGCGCTGGTTCACGCCGTATGACGAACTTTTAAAATCCGGTCGAAGAGTTAATCACTCGAAAGAACATCTGTCTGTGCGTTAGCACACATAGCCAGGACTCGATCCTTTGTCCGAATATTGAATAATGCGCCGCCACCAAATAGTTGTTGACATTTACGCCCGACCGTTCTAATTTTCACGTCGTCGCCCAACATATGACTTGAAGTCTTGCCGCTGTGCATTCCCCCTGCTAAATTGCAAACGAGCAAGAAGAGATGCGAATCCCTACTGCGAAGTTTTTCTGCTGAACGACAACGACGCGTTTCTCCTGAGAACAAATTTTTGTTCGAGCTTACTTGAGACTCGCTGCTCTCAATTCTTATTTGCCGCGCCCGTGCGGTCTCACATCTTTTTAAGAGGCATACTATGCGAAACTCCTCGACGCTTAAGAGAGAAAAAATTAACCGGCTGCTCTCAAGATGTTCTGTTCTTTTACTGATGCTGAGCGTGCTCTTCAGCGGACTTCATCGCGGCACGGCGACGGCGGCTTTTTCTCAGGACGATGAGTTGAGTCCGGACACGCTCGGCTTCAGCGAAAACTTCGACGGCGTCTCGGCTCCGGCTCTGCCCGTCAACTGGACGACGACGGGTACGGGCATGATCACCTCATTTGTGACCTCAACGACCCTTTCGGATACAGCTCCCAATGCGGCCTTCGTGAATGACCCGAGCACTACAGCGGAAGGCGAGCTTGTCACGCCGAGCATCAACATCGGACAGACAGGCTCCAAGTTACTCTTCAGGCACAACTACAATACGGAGGTCGGCTGGGACGGCGGGGTGGTAGAGATCAGCATCAGCGGCGGACCCTTTCAGGACATCATCACGGCGGGCGGAACATTCGTCAGCGGCGCCTATCCGCGTGCGTTGAACACGAGCGCCAATCCGCTCAGCGCCAGACAGGCTTGGACTGGAACGTCCGGCGGATTTATCACGACGGAAATCAATATCCCCGCGACGGCTTCCGGTCATAATGTTCGTTTCAAGTGGCGTATGGGGTCTGATGCCAGCGTCGCCGGAGTGGGCTGGTATGTTGACACCATCGCTGTGACCAACACCATCACAGCCGAGAATACAGCTAGCATTACGATTCCGGATTCGGGCACGGCTACGAGTTATCCTTCTAATGTCACCGTCACAGGTCTACCCGGCGCGGTGGCGAGCGTCGCCGTCGTCCTCAATACTTTCACACACACCGCGCCCGATGACGTAGACCTCTTGCTGGTCTCTCCAACCGGGCGCAAGGTCGTGCTGATGTCTGATGCGGGCGGCGCAAATCCGATCACTAATTTATCTCTGGTCTTCGACGATACTGCCGCCGCCGCGCTGCCGGATAGCGGGACATTGACCTCTGGCACATTCAAGCCGACAGACTTTGAGCCGGGAGATATGTTCCCCGCTCCGGCTCCGTCGGGAGCTTTGACAGGCACGACTCTCTCGGCTTTCAACGGTATGAGCGCCAATGGCGTGTGGGGACTCTATCTGGTTGATGATAATGGGAACAATGCCGGCAGCATCTCAGGCGGATGGGGACTGTTGATAGCCACCAGCACGACTGTCTGCCCGCTCAATCTCTCTTCAGTCTTGCAAGCCTTTCCGGTTACAGGCGGCACTGGCAGCTTCGATATCAATTCTCCCAACGGTTGCGACTGGTCGGCAGTCAGCCTCTCAAGCTTTGTCACGATAACTTCGAGCACGAGCGGCAGCGGCGGCAATGCCAGCATCACTTTCAACGTTGACCCGAACATGGGCGCGGGGCGCACCGGCACGATCAGAATCACGAACGCCGGAGTCACGCGCACCTTCACGATACAACAACCATCGGGCTGTCCCTTCTCTTTGAATCAGGAGACGCAGAACTTCTCAGGCGCGGGCGGAGCGGGCAGCGTGCAAGTCACAGCCGCAGGAGTATGCGGGTGGACGGCTACGACTAAAGATAACTGGATTACCATCACCAGCGGCGCAGGCTCTGGCAACGGAACCGTGAGCTTCACAGTCTCGCCCAACAACTCCGGCAGCGAACGCACGGGAACTATTACCATCGGCGCGCGGACGCTGACGATTGTTCAGGCCAAGCGTAACAACGCGCCGTTCGATTTCGACGGCGACGGCAAAGCAGACCTCTCTGTGTTTCGTCCCGGCGCGGCGACTTGGTACATCTCGAACAGCTCGAACGGGACGACGAGCGGGCAGCAGTTCGGCCTCAGCACGGACAAACTCACACCCGCAGATTATGACGGTGACGGCAAAGCAGACCTCGCAGTCTTTCGCAACGGCGCGTGGTACATACTGCAAAGCTCGAACGGCTCTCTCAGGTCAGACCAGTGGGGCGTGAGCGGTGACGTGGCTGTCCCGGCAGATTACGATGGTGACGGCAAAGCAGACCTCGCCGTCTGGCGTTCGTCAAATGGCTCCTGGTACATCTATCGCAGCTCAGACGCCGTCATCAGATCAGACCAGTTCGGCATTGGCGGAGACAAGCCCGTTATCGGCGACTACGACGGTGACAACAGAGCAGACCTCGCCGTCTTTCGTCCCGGCACGGGCACCTGGTATATCCTCAGAAGCTCTGACGGAGCGGTGCAATCAACTCCCTTCGGCCTCAGCACGGATACTTTAGCGCAGGCAGATTACGACGGAGACGCCAGGACGGACATAGCCACGTATCGCTCAAGCAGCGGCGCGTGGTACGTGCAGCAAAGCTCCGCCGGATTCACAAGCTATCAGTTCGGCCTCAGCACGGATGCGCCCGCGCCCGCAGATTATGACGGCGACGGCAAAGCCGACATCACAGTCTTCAGGCAGGGCAACTGGTATATCCTGCAAAGCACGAACGGCGCGACGAGAAGCGAGCAGTGGGGCGCGAACGGCGATGTGCCCGTGCCATCCTCTTTGATAGCCCCTTGAGCTGAGACTATGTTGCGGCGGGGGGGGGGGGGGGTTTAGAGGAGGGGGTGAACGGGGAGACACGCGCCCC
>CAXTPS010000003.1:0-162406 GCA_964246305.1 uncultured Pyrinomonadaceae bacterium | reverse complement strand
GTGGTGCTCTTCTTATCTCCACACCCTTCTCCCTCCCCCCCCCCCCCCCCCCCCGCAACAGTTTCTATGAGTTCGCTCTCTAATCGCTCGCGTTCGCGGCCTGTTCCGTCTCAGCCGCTTCCGTCTCAGCCGCAGCCGCCTCCTCCTGAATCTGCTCGTGCTCTAATTTCAGCAGAGAAGTGTTATAACGCACCTCGCCAAACAGCGTATCGCTTACGGCTTTGACGAAACCCAGAATGGTCGGCCCCAGCACGATGCCCGGGATGCCGAAGACGTAGACGCCCGCCACGAGTGAGAGAAACATCCAGTAGAAACTGAAACGGCTCGCCCCCGCGCTCGCGAGTTTCGGACGCAGGAGGAGCGACGAGCCGAGCGTCATCGCCAACCCGATGGCGAGATAGATGCCCGCGCTCACGGGCTGGCCGCGAAAGACGAAGAGGTAAATCACAACCGGCACATAGACAGCCCACTCACCCGCCAGAGGAAAAAAACCGCTCAGAAAAGTGACGATTGCCAGCACCACTGCCAGCGGCACGCCGAACACAAAATTGAGAATCAGAATCACCAACGCCTTCAGGCATTGATCTATGAAGACCGCGCGCAAAGCTCCGCGCAAAGCTCCTCCGATGTTCTCCGTCAGCTTCTCGTAAAGCGGCAGGTAGTCGCCGGGGACGCGCACCTTGATGTAAGAGCTAATGCGCGTGCGCTGCGTCAGCACATAAAAGACCGTGAAGAAAAAGACCGCCAGCGACGAAAGCAGCAGCGCGGATTTCTGGCGCAAGCCCTGTATCGCTTCCGCTGACCGGCTGACCGCTGCGGCGAACGCCGTTTGCAGGCCGAGGCGCGTGTTCTCGCGCACGCCGGGCAGGACGGATTCCAGCGAGTTGCTGATCGAATTGATAATCTCGTCGCGCCTCTCCAGCACGACGTTCGAGTAACTGGACATCTCGTGCCAAGCGTAACCCGTCAGCGCGACGAGCGGAACGACGATGAGCGCGATGCTGATGAGCGCGCTTCCGGCTCGCGCCCTCAAATGTCTTTCGAGCCATTCCTGCACGGGCAGTAGATAAACCGCCGACACTACGCCGAGCAGGAGCGCGACAAACACGTGTCCGATCAGCATGCCGAACAGCACGATGGCAAGCGCGACGATGATTCCGTAAACCAGTATGCGCTTGGCATCACCGACCGTGAGGTCGCCCAGCCGCCTTGAGTCATTCTTTCCCATGATTACCGCCCATCATAACACGCGACGCTGCCCCCGCGTCTTGTCGGGATTTTCTTTCAGTTGCAGTAACAATCCGGCGCACGATAACGCACGCTCTCGTCTTCAACCGATTTCTACAACCATTTTCTACACGGCACGCGCGTTGCCATCAGTCGTCATGGCATGAATCAAGAATTGCCGACGAAGTTAAGAACGCAATTTATATTCACAATTAAGGAGTTAAAGAAGCAAACTATGTTCACAAAAATTTTTCGCTCATTCCTATTTTTCGCAATGGCGTTTGCGCTCTCGCTGGCGAGCGCGCAGGCACAGAAGAGTTCCGGCGCGAAAGAAGATTATCCCGAATCGGGACAGGCGACACGCATGCGAACCGATGCGAACACAGAGCGCGAGACAAGCCCCGCGCGAATCCTGCGGTCTGCGCGCACGCTCTACATCGAGCCGAACGAAGATATGGATTCCGAGTATCTGGCGTACAAGCTCGGCAAGTACCCTGACTTCGAGCAGTGGAAGCTCTACATCGTCACAGACAAAGATAAAGCAGACCTCGTCTTGAAGATTCACCAGAAAGCTCTCAACTACATCTTCAGCATAGAGGAGCAGGCGTCGAGCATCGTGGTCACGAACGGCAAGACGGTCGCCATCAATGACCTCGTCGCCGCCGACCAGATCGCCAGAGAGATCATCAGGCGCATGAAGTCCGTCCGCGCCCTGCCTGTGGACGAACGTAATTGAGAAGCCTGCTTCTCATCGAACTTCCCTCGTTTTGATTTGAGAGGAAATCACAAATGCTCATGCGAACACTGCTCACATTTCTGCTCGTCATCTCTTTCATAAGGACGGGCGCGGCGCGCACTTCTCTTCCACAGGATGAGACGCCCGGCACAGCTCAAGAGGAAAAGCTCACGCCGGAGGAAGAAAGCGAGGCGCGTGTGCTGGCCGAAGAATTCATCAGGCGGCTTGAGGAGACCGAAGACGCGTCGCCGCTCTTGAGCGAGTTATACATAGACGATTTTGCGGAACGCTTGCGCGAAGATGCCGGAGTCGAAAGTTTGTTCCCCCTCGCGGTCAAGCGCGAGGTCGCCGCACAGGCGACGCCCGACGAGATGCGGCGTATGTACGTGGCCTCAATCAACGGCAGTTATATGGGGATGCGCCTGCTCCTTGCTGCGGAGCTTAAGCGCAAACAGGAGCAGCTCAAAGGTCAGGCGAATGATGAAGACCTGACGATTGAAGAGCTGCTTACGCCCGGCCTCATCAAGCTGATTCAGAGCGACCCGATTTTGAACGCATTGCTTGAGAAACAGCAAAAGAAGGAGGCAGCCCGACGCACCGCGCGTGAGCGCGGAGCACAGGACGAGCCTGCTCCCGCACAGCAAGCGGAGAGCGATAGCGAGACGGCGGCAAGCGACGATAGCGAGGCTGACGCCGACCGTCTATTTGAAGACACGTTTGCTTTTATGAGTCTTGAACAGATGCGCCATTACACTTCGCTCGTGGAACAGGGCGTCGAACTGCTTCGAGCGTATTTCAAGTCCCTGTCACCTGAGCTGAGGCCGACCATCGCCGGATTCTATGACGAGATGGATAAAGAATCCGACGACGAGGAATCAAGCGAAAAGAAAGAGAGGATCTGGCCGCAACTGCGCCGGGTGGAAAATACGGGCTTTATGGGTTACGCGACAGGGACGCGCGTGATTCGCGTGGACACGTTCATGTTTCGCCTCGACATGGTGCGCGCCCCCGACGGCAAGCTCAAAATAGCCCTCGCCAATTTTTACATAGATTAAAAATGCGCGAAGGTGTGAAAGTGGATGAGACCCTTGACTCAAAGAGCTTGACGTTTACATCGAGATGAATTGAAGCTAAGAGCAGGAGGTGACAGCTAAACGTTAACTAAGCGATAGACATCTTCCAGCAGCAAGCGGCAATCAATCGAAGCCAGAGCGAGGACTTCCGACACACCGCTCATCGCAGTGTAAAGCCATGCGCCGTCCGGCTGGCGCGAGAAATGTTCTACGAAGGCTTTGCTCTGTGTGACCAAAACATAATCCGTCAGCGTGGCGAGATGCGTGCGGTACCGCAGGAATTTCTCTCCGCGATCATAAGCTTCGGTCGAAGGCGACAGGACTTCAAAGATAACAGTCGGATTGACCAGCACATCACGCCGCTCGTCGTGAAAAAGCGGCTCGCCGCACACCACCGCTAAATCAGGATACGCATAAAGTCCGCTCTCATCAGTACGGACTTTCATGTTCGGAGAAAATCCGCGACAGGCTTTGTTTATAAGCTGTGCGTGCAGAATTCCAGCGAGATTAAAACAGAGAGTGCTGTGCTCAGGGCTTTCGCCTGCCATCGCATAGACGAAGCCATCTAAATATTCATGTCTAATCTCCGATGCTCTTTCGAGCAAGAGATATTCTTCTGACGTAAAAACCGGCAATGCTTGTGGGATGCCCATCATGATTCTCCTAACCGATTACAGCTTAGCGGTTAGGGGTTCCTTTATCAATACCTTTTAAGCGGTGACTAATTTATTTCTCTTGTATTTCTTTGCTCTCAGGAATATTCTTGCCGCCGCAAAGCTATTCTTTGCGATTTAGGACTCCAACTTATCATAAGGAGGAAAATAAAAATGAATATTAGAGTCAATGTGACAATATTTACTTCTTGCTGCGGCGAAGTAGTCTATAAACACCTTAAAAAGGGCGAACCTCTTCCAACACACATATGCTTCAACAAAAGATATGGTGATCGTGAGCTTAGTGTCTTACCTCCTCACTATAACCGCAAAGACTTTTGTGGTCATGGTGATGATGAGACCTGTGGTAGGTGTGAGGACAATGGGGTGCGAAAAGGACTAGCAAAAGTACTTTCAGATAAGTAACCTCCACCGTTTTCTCAAAAAGGAGCGGCGCGTAGAATCAAGCTACGCGCCGCTTCTTTCTTTTTATATCTACTGCTTCTAATCAGCCACAGGCGCGACGGCGCGGACGGCTTCGGAGACTCCGTCGGCGTACTTCTTGAAGTTCTCGTTGAAGAGCTGAGCCAAGTGGCGCGCCTTTTCGTCGTAGGCGTTTTGGTCGGGCCATGTGTTGCGAGGCGTCAGGACTTCTGTCGGCACGTCGGGGCAGGAGACCGGGATGCCGACGCCGAAGATGGGGTCGGGATTGGTCTCGACCTCTGCGAGCGAGCCGTTGAGGATGGCGCGGATCATGGCGCGTGTGTGTGCGATGGACATGCGCTTGCCTGTGCCGTAAGGGCCGCCCGACCAGCCGGTGTTGACGAGCCAGCAATTTGCTTTGCGCTCCTGCATGCGTTTGCCGAGGAGGTCTGCGTAGACGCCCGGATGCAAGACCATGAAGGGCGCGCCGAAGCAGGTTGAGAAAGTTGCTGTCGGCTCCGTGACTCCTCTTTCAGTGCCCGCAACCTTCGCCGTGTAGCCTGAGAGAAAGTGATACATAGCCTGCTCCGGCGAGAGTCGAGAGACGGGCGGGAGCACGCCGAAAGCGTCCGCTGTGAGCATGATGATGTTCTGCGGATGCCCCGCGTGGCCTTCGGGCATGATGTTCGGAATGCTCTCAAGCGGATAAGCGGCGCGCGTGTTCTCAGTCTTCTTCGCGTCATCCAGATCGAGAGCGCGCGTTTCAGGGTCGTACATCACGTTCTCAATCACGGTTCCGAACATGCGCGTCGTGCGATAGATGTCCGGCTCGGCTTCGGGCGAGAGCTTGATGACTTTCGCGTAACAGCCGCCCTCGAAATTAAAGACGCCGTCATTCGACCAGCCGTGCTCGTCGTCGCCTATCAGCTTGCGCTCAGGGTCTGCCGACAGAGTGGTCTTGCCCGTTCCCGACAGGCCGAAGAAGATCGCCACGTCGCCCGCGTCGCCGACGTTCGCAGAGCAGTGCATGCTCATCACGTCGCGTTGCGGCAAGAGATAGTTCATCAAGGTAAAGACGCTCTTCTTGGTTTCGCCAGCGTAAGACGTGCCGCCGATTAAGACCAGCTTCTGGCTGAAATCGACGAGGATAAAAGTCGGCGAGCGCGTCCCGTCGCGTGCGGGGTCTGCCGTGAAGCTGGGGATGTTGATGACTGTGAATTCGGGCTGATGCTCGACCGCGCTCTTGCGTATGAACATCGTGCGCGCGAAGAGCGAGTGCCACGCGAGTTCCGTGATGATGCGAACGGGAAGTTGATAGCGCGGGTCTGCGCCGACGAACGTGTCCTGCACAAAGAGGTCGCGTCCCTTGACGTGCTGCATCATGCGCTCTTTGAGCGCGTTGAATTTTTCCTGCGAAAACTCTTTGTTGACTTCGCCCCACCAAACCTTATCTTCGCTCGCAGGCTCGCGGACTATCGCCTTGTCTTTGGCTGCGCGCCCGGTGTGCTCTCCTGTGTCTACGATGAGCGCGCCGTGATCGGAAAAGATTCCCTCGCCGCGCTGTGCGATTACTTCATAAAGCTCCGGCGTATTAAGATTCCAATAAACTGTTCCGGCCTCCGTGATGCCGTAATTATCCAGGCCATAATCGCTATGCCTGTGACCTTTGTCCTGCATTTATTATTCTCCTCTTTAAAAGCGGTGATGGGTAATAGGTGAGAGGTGATAGGAAAAGCTTTTTGTTTTCTCTTATCACCTCACACCTATTACCCATTACTTTGTTCTCTTTTTCTCTCGTGCGCTAACTCGCGTAGGGCTGCGACGAGATTGCGCGCGGAGCGTTCGAGGGCGTCAGCGCAAGCTTCGAGTTCTTCCGTGTCGGTCTTTGAGCGCAGGGTGACGGCGGTCAGCGCACGCTCGATATGCGTGTTCAAGCGCGCGGCTTCGGTCTCCGTTTCCTGTTCGGCTCTGGTCATCTGGGGTCTTGCTACCCTTGCGTCCATAATTATAACAAACGGGCCAAAGGCATCGAAGCCATCAAACAGCCGACCCGCCCTCTCCCCTTGCGTACTTTCCGAGCGGCCTTAAAGAGCTGCGGCGCGCTTCTTAAAATTGCGGAGTTTGTTTCGCGTGCGTAATGTCTTACATCAAGCGAGGCACACATATCAAGTCGGCATGAGCGATTTGCTGAGGCAAAGAGAGTCGCAGCCTTAAAACAGCCGGGGAGATGGATTCCGCGACACGTAAAATTTATGGTGGACAAGCGATAATGTTCAACGTACAATCCGCACGCTCTTCGTGGATTTCAAAAGCCGGTGTCATCGGGCACGGCATCAAGTAGGCGGCGCAATCGCGCAATGCTCCTCGATTCTATTTCCTGCACGCGCTGATTCGGATGCAGCGCGCGTGTCAAACTCAGGCTCAGAAACATCGCCAGCTCTATCAAGCGATCCTCAACCGTTACGCATTATCAATTTTGCCCTCGTTAAGAAAGGAGTCTCCCACAGATGAAGAGAATCTATTTTGGCTTGCTCCTGCTCTGTGCAGCTTGCGGTATGGCCTGCAACGACCAGTCGAACAACAACAACGCGGCGGCGAACGCCAACGCTTCTCCCAATACCAATGCTTCGCCCACGCTCGGCAACGCTAACGACACCCCGCGCGTTGAGGCGTCTAAGTTCAATGAAGTAGTGGTCACTATCACTATTGCGGATAAAGATAGTAAGCCGATTATCTACAGTGTCAGCCCGGACCCGGTCACAGTCAACGAGGGGCAGCATGTTCAGTGGGTGGTTGATAATCAATCGAAGATCGCTGAAGCCGAAGGCGCGACGATTGACGTAGGGCCGTTTAAGGGAGCGAAGACCTCCGATGCCAAACCCTTCGGCCCGACTCCGTGCGACAACGCATTTGACCTGCTTGGGGTTGCTGAGAAAACACAGAGCCGCTTAATCGCCAATCCATTCGAGCCGCCAGCGAGCGAGACTGAATACAAATACACGATCACGCTCAAGCAGGCCAACGGAACATTGATTGAAACGAAGGACCCGCAGATTATCGTCGGCTTACGTTTACTCAAACCGAAGACCGCGCCAGATGCGTCTCCTGCTCCGTCTCCGAAAGCCTCGCCGACGAAGCCCACGAAGCCGTGAAGCGGCTTCACTCGCGCGGCAACGCGCCGGTTTGAGCGAAGAGCAAGCGATACTCTGCGCGACTCCGCAAAGGCTCAAGGTCGGGGTCGCGCTCCGCTTCCGAGCGGCTGTAGCCGTGCCGCAAAGCATCGCGCAGGTACCCGGCAGACTGCTCCGTATTTCCCACTAACGAGAGGACGACGGCGCGCTGGTACATCAGCATCGTATTGTGCGGCTCAAGCGCGCCGGCTCGTTCGATACTCGTCAGGGCTTCCTCTTTGCGTTGCAGCTTGGCCTGCCCAACCGCGAGGCGACCCAGGAGTTGCGCGCTCCCCGGATTCGTATGCAGCGCATCCTGTATCAGGCCAATCGCTTTCTCAAACTGCGCGGCGGCCTCCTCCTCTTGCCCCGAAAGCAGGAGAGCATCGCCCAAATTGCGATAGAGAATATCATCCATCGGGTCTAGCTCAACGGCGTTGCGATAAGCTTCGATGGCTTCCCCGTATCGCCCCAGATAAAAATAGTTGCTGCCTAAATTTGAATAGGCTTTCGCCGCCGGATGAATGTCAATCGCGCGTTGATGCATCGCCGCCGCGTCCTCGTAACGTCCGAGCAGATAATACATCGCGCCCAGATTGTTATAGCCGTGATAGTTGTCCGGCTGAATACTGATGACGCGCCGAAACTGCTCCGCCGCCTCGTGATAGCGTCCGAGCGTGTAGTAGCAGAAGCCGAGAAAGTTATAGTTCTCCCAGTAGCCCGCGCGAATACTGATGGCCTGCTGAAAGTGTGCCAGAGCCAGCTCCAACTCGTCGCGCTCCTGATAACAGCGACCGAGCCAGCGATGCGCGTCATCGCTCAAAGGCTGGCGCGCGATGACGATTTTAAATTCTTCAATCGCGCGATCAAGTTTGCCCGTGCCGTGATAGACGAGGCCGAGCGAGAAATGCACCTGCGTGTGCTGCGGATCGAGTATCAGAGCGCGGTCACAGGCAGCGAGGGCACGCTCGACCCACATCTCTTCGTGCGACGCCTCGTACTTCATCCAGTAAGCTTCGCCAAGACCGGCCTGAGCCAGCGCGAAGCTCGCGTCGAGCTTCAGCGATTCCTCAAACATCTGAATCGCGTAATCTATGTTGCGCGTGACCTCACGCCGTTCCAGAAACGCTCTGCCTTTCGAGTAACGCTCAAAGGCTTCGAGGTTCGCGGCGGGCGGGTCAGCCATGCGGTCGCGCACGTCCGTCGAGACGCGCACGCGCAGCGCAGCCGCGACCGATTCGCAGACCATGTCCTGCACCTTGAAGAGGTCGGATTCGACGCCCGAATATTGGTCGCCCCAGATCACGCGCCCGCTCTCGACATCGCTCAGGCGCACCATGATGCGCAACGTCTGGCCTGAGCGCATGACTTCGCCTTCGAGCAGAATGTTTGCGCCGAGGCCGCGAGCATAAGCACGCGTGTCCTGCTCGATTTGCCCGCTACGTCCCGCGCTCGCGGCCTTTGACAGCACAGAGATGTCGCGTATCTTCGCCAGCCCGGTCGTGATCGAATACGCGAGGCCGATACCGATAAACGAAGTCTCGTCCTGCGAGCCGACGGCTTCGAGCGGCAAGACGAGCACGGTCGGCGGCGCGGCTCCGATGACGGGCGTGGCGATGGTCGAGAAGAGCGAGTTTCTGAAACTGACGCCGGACAGAACGGGCGGCGGGCGCACGGGCGTGAAGCCCTGCGTCTCGCAACGCGACATGTCGTTGATGATAGTTTCCAGCTCGCGCCTGACCTCTATGAAAGAGTCGAAGCGGCGGCGGCGATCCTTTTCCAGCACGCGCTTGATAAAGACGGGGACGCTTTGCGGCAAGGCTGGCGAGAAGCAGTCCGTGTTGACCTCTTCATCTTTGAGAATCAGCGAAGCGATCTCGAAAGCATTCATGCCCTTGAACGGATGCCTGCCCGTCATCATCTCAAAGAGCACGATGCCGAACGAAAATATATCCGAGCGTCTGTCGAGCTGCTCGCGCTTGAGTTGTTCGGGCGACATGTACGGAAGCGTGCCGACGATTGCGCCCGAATCCGTCAGGCTGTCAACCATGGTCGGCCCGTCCTGATCCGAAGCAAAGGGGCCGAAGTTGCGCGCCAGCCCGAAGTCCAGAACTTTGATGCGCCCGCGCTCTGTGAGGAGAATATTTTCGGGCTTGATGTCGCGGTGTATGACGTTATGCTCATGCGCCTCCGCGAGCGCGTCCGAGATTTGCACGGCGATGTCGAGCGTCAGATGCGGCGTCAGGTCACAGGCAAGGATAAGCTCGCGCAAAGATCGCCCCTCGACATACTCCATCACGATGTAGGCGTGATTGTCCGTCTCGCCCGCTTCATAAATCGTGATGATGTTCGGATGATTGAGCTGAGAGGCGGCGCGTGCTTCGCGCAGGAAACGTTTCTCGGCGGCTGGAGAAATCTCTTTGTGATGCGCGATGAACTTGATGGCAACTTGACGGCGAAGCTTTAAGTCTTCGGCCAGATAGACCTCGCCCATCCCGCCCGCGCCGATCTGCGAACGAATCTCGTAATGGCTAAAGCTTGTTCCCGCGCCGATGTGAATCATGCCTAAACCCGTTCAAGCAAGAACGATTTTCTCTCTCGCACGCGAGACTAACGCATGATGCCGTAAAGTCAAGAGTCAAGCGGACACATTATGCAAAAAAGTCGAACGCCTTTAAATTATTTTTGAAATTCCTGAGAGAAGAGTTTTGTACGCGAAGCGACGTAATCTGTCCATGAAGCGACATGAGGGGAGTGTTAACTTCAGATAGCTCTTTTTTCTGCTGCTTTGCGCTTCCCGACGGCGAATCTTTTTGATTTACAAAGGCCACCGTTGCGTGTATTAGTGCGTCTTAAGATGTCATTGCCGGAGTAAGATCGTAAAAAGTTTTTCCGGCACATCGCGTTTAGCTTTCCCTCCGCAGTTGTCTAAAGACTATGATAAAAAGGATGCTTGATAGATGCGAATTTACATGCTTGTGACGCTCATCACGGTGACGATGCTTTCTGCAATTACGAGTTATAGCCTCTCTACCAAAACTTCGGAGGATGCTCCGTTCTGGACGGGCACGCCTGATGCCGCGACGTTCGAGAGGAACATGAACGAGCGGCTGGTGAGGGCGCAGGCCGCGCTCGACCAGATGCTCGCCGTCAAGGGCAAGCGGACGATTGAGAACACGCTTCGTCCATTCGACGAGATTCAGATTCATCTGGACACAGCGGGCGCGCAGGCTGGCTTGATGGAGGTCGTACACCCGGACAAGGCAATGCGCGAGGCCGCCGAGAGAGTCACGCAGAAGGTCTCGTCCTTCAACACCGCGCTCTCGCTCAACCGTGCCGTCTACGACGCGCTCGCCGCGCTCGACGTGTCGAAGGCCGACGCCGTGACGCGTTATTACGTCGAGAAAACTTTGCGTGCATTTAAGCTCGCGGGCGTAGACAAAGATGAAGCGACGCGCACGCGTATCTCCGCGCTGCGCGACGAGCTGGTCTTAATCGGTCAGGAGTTTGACAAAAACATACGCAGCGACGTGCGCACAGTCACGGCCAGCAACGTCTCCGAGCTGGAAGGCTTGCCGCAGGATTACATCTCGCGCCACAAGCCTGATGCGAACGGCGTCATCACTCTGACGACGGATTACCCGGACTCGCTGCCCGTCTTCACCTACGCCAGGAACGAAGCCCTGCGCCAGCGTATGTACAAGGCATACAACAACCGCGCTTACCCGCTGAACATAGACGTGCTCAATCGCATGATCGCGCGCCGCCACGAATTGGCGAATCTGATCGGCTATACGAACTGGGCTGACTACATCACGGCTAACAAGATGGTCGGCAACGCGAAGAACGCTTCGGACTTTATAGACAAGATCGTCGCGGCATCGGACGCCAAAGCGAAGCGTGAGTATACGGCCTTGCTCAAGCGCAAGCAGCAGGACATGCCCGGCGCGATGGTCGTCAATTCATGGGAGAAGAGCTATTGGTCAGAGCTTCTGCGCCGCTCCGATTACAACTTCGATTCGCAACAGGTGCGCCCTTACTTCTCTTACCCGAACGTCAAGAAGGGTGTGCTGGATGTGACGAGCAAGCTCTACGGCGTGACGTTCAAGCAGGTGCAGAACGCTCCCGTTTGGGCGCCTGACGTGGAGTGTTGGGAGATGTTCGAGAGCGGCAAGCTCATCGGTCGCTTCTATCTGGACATGCACCCGCGCGCGGATAAGTACAAGCACGCGGCGGAGTACGTCGTCCGCACGGGCGTCAACGGGCGGCAGATACCCGAAGCGACTCTCGTCTGCAATCTGCCGGGCGGCGACGCCGGAGACCCCGGCTTGATGGAGCATGACGATGTCGTCACTTTCTTTCACGAGTTCGGGCATCTCGTTCACGAACTCCTCGCGGGCAGGCAGCAGTGGATCGGCGTGGCAGGCATCAGCACCGAGCAGGATTTCGTAGAAGCTCCTTCGCAGATGCTCGAAGAGTGGACATGGGACGCGAAGGTGCTCGCCAGCTTTGCCAAACATTACAAGACGGGCGAGCCGATTCCGGCTGAGCTGGTCAAGCAGATGAAGCGCGCGAGCGAGTTCGGCAAAGCCCTCGGCGTGCGCCGCCAGATGGTTTACGCAAAGCTCTCTCTTTCCATCTACGACCGCGACCCGAAGACGGTCAATACGGACACCCTCGTCAAAGGCTTGCAGGAGCAGTACGAGCCGTTCCCGTTCGTCGAAGACACGCACTGGCAGACCTCGTTCGGACACCTCGACGGCTACTCCGCTGTCTACTACACATACATGTGGTCGCTCGTCATCGCCAAAGACATGTTCAGCCAGTTCGACAAATCGAATCTCCTCGCGCCCGGCGGCGCAGCGACGCGCTACCGCACCAAAATTTTGGCGCGCGGCGGCTCCGCTCCGGCCAACACGCTCGTCTCTGACTTCTTAGGCCGCCCGTTCAACTTCAAGGCATATGAAGAGTGGCTGAATGAAGAAGCTAATTGAGAGCGACGGGTAAACAGCCGCTTTTGAAGAATCATAAAACAGTTGTAGGGGCAGCGGTTCTAATGACCTGCCCCTACAACTTTTTTTTACTAACCGTTCATCAAGCCGGACGAAACATTTCCCGCAAAGGCGCAAAGGAAGACCGCAAAGCATTGATTGACGGGTGTTCTTTGCGTGCTTCTGCTTTGCGCCTTTGCGGGGAACTGCCTTTTTCCTTCTCCCCATTTGAAACTGAACCGCTATTATGGTTTTTGATGATTCGCTTTTTTGTTACCGTTCGCCTATGCTTATAATCAATTGATCGTAGATTTATGTGCGCGAAAATTTGTGGAGGCTTATGAGATTTAAGGGCGCGGGTCGAGCTTTGATGGCGGTGGGCGTGGTGTGCATGATTTTTTACATTCTGGCGGCTTTAAACGGAATATCGGCGAGGGCGATGCGAATCGGCAACGTGCTGTTCTATGTCGGCATCGTGGCGATCCCCCTCGGCATCGCGGTGCATTTATTAAGAGGCCGCGCTCCTAACAGATTCAATCGGGAATGAGCACGGACACGAGGCGGGGCATGCAAACTCCGTATCGTGAAAGTCCGTGCGGAATAAACTCTGCCCGCATCTTTTCCTGCCGCCTCATACCGAATGCTTTATCCTCCCGGCGGCTCAAAGTCCGGCTCCCGGATTTTTCATCACAGCTTATTAGGAGGCATGTCATGATAAAAATTTCCTTCCCCAAAATCCGGCAAAAACTTTTGCTCCTTACGCTTTTGACCGCGACGGCTTTGAGCGGGCAATCGAAGCCGCAGGCGGGCGAGACGCGTGTCTTGAACAACCTGACTATCATTGACGGAAACGGCGGCGCGCCTCAAACGCATATGACTCTGGTCATCAGCGACGGGCGAATCGCAGACATTTTTCCCGACGGAAAAAAGAGCGCTCCCGCCGGAGCCGCCGTGATGGATTTAAGCGGGCGATACGCAATCCCCGGCCTCATTGATTCGCATTACCATTTCATGCTCGGCCTCGACGAGAAGAGCGCGGAAGAGAACCGCCGCCGCTTCGCTTTGATGGGCGGCGTCACCTCTGTGCGCGATATGGCCGGAGATGCAATCGCGCTGGCTGAGTTGGCTAAGAGTGCGAGCGACCCCGCGACGACCTCACCGCGAGTCTACTTTTCCGCGCTGATGGCCGGAGAGAGTTTTCTAATGGGCGACACGCGAGTCAAAGCCATCGCGCACGGACTCAAGCCGGGCGAGATAGCATGGGCACGCGCCATCACTTCGCAAACGAATATCGCGCAGGTCGTCGCCGAAGCGAAAAAGACGGGGGCGACTGGAATCAAAATATATGCGGAGCTTCCGCCGGACATCATCGCCAAAATCACAACCGAAGCGCATCGTCAGGGACTCAAGGTCTGGAGTCATGCGACCGTTTTCCCCGCTCGCCCCGGAGACGCTGTAGCGGCTGGCGTGGATACGATCTCGCACAGTATGGATTTGGTTTTTGAAGGGATGGACAAAGTCCCGGACAAGTTCAAGGGCGCGTATAAAGGTCTCAACTGGTACGATGTTCCGGTCGAGTCGGAAGCCATCACGGCTTTGCTGCAACGCATGCGCAAGCAGGGAACGATTCTGGATGCCACGCTGGTCGTCTCTCAAAGAGTGGCCAACAAGCAACTGGCTCTGGACAAATCGGCCAGAGTCATTCCTGACCCGCAACGCATGCTCGACTGGACTTTCGCAGTCACCAAACGCGCGCATCAGCTCGGAGTCACGATCTCCGCGGGCACGGACATTACAGAAGGTCTGACGAGCAGGGAATTTCCAAACATACATACGGAGATGGAGCTGCTGGTGACGAAGTGCGGGCTGACTCCGCTCGAAGCCATCACGGCGGCGACGCGCAACGGCGCGAAGGCCATCGGCGTAGAAAATTCTTACGGCACAATCGCGCGCGGGAAAGCAGCCGACATAATTATCCTCACGGCAGACCCGACGCAGGAGATAACCAACACGACGAAAATCCTCTATGTCATCAAAGGCGGCAGGCTGCACCAGAGAGAGACCGCGCCGGATAAAAAGAGCGAGGCCGAATCCAAAGATGCTGATTCCAAAGACGCTGATTCCAAAGACGCGGCGGAGCTTCGCACTCTGGTTCGCGCGTGGGATGAAGCGGATGCCAAAGGCGATGCGGCCACGCTTGAACGTATTCTCGCGGACGAGTTCTCTTTCGTCGGCGGCGCTAACAAAGCGCAATATATCTCCTTCATCAAAATCAAATCGCCGGACACCTACATCGAATCCGCCGTCAGCGCAGACGTGCAGGTGCAGGTCTACGGAGACGCAGCGGTCGTGACCGGCCTCGATACCGTCAAAGGAAAAGAGAATGGACAGGCTTATGTCAAAAAGTGGCTTTATCTGGACGTGTGGATCAGACGCGCCGGACGCTGGCAATGCGTGAAGACTTATTCAAGCCTCAGCAATAAATAACTTACTTCGAGATCGGTCTCAGGTTTTTGGTCTTAGGTCTTAGGTTTTTGGTCTTGGGTCTTTGTTTGTGTTATTCATCTTGAGTTTCAAAGTTCGAGCTTGAATAGCGTGCAAAGACCAAAGCGCAAAGTCCAAAGACCGTCATCTATTTCATGATTGAGACAAAGCCGGACAGAAAAGCATTTACCGCGAAAGAATGGCAGTTGATTCAGACTCATCGCACGCCCCGGCAGGTGCAGCGATTCGTGTCCGCGCTTCCATACAACTGGGAACCCGAAGGAGAGACGCAGCGTTCGTTTCGTCAGGTCGTGCGAGTGAAGAAAGCGCATTGCATGGAGGCCGCGCTGTCGGCGGCTGTGATTCTTGAGCAGCACGGATACCCGCCTCTGCTCGTCAGTCTCGAATCAAAGGACAAGCTCGATCACGTCATCTACGTTTTTCGACAAAGTGGATTGTGGGGCGCAGTCGCACGCTCGCGCGACACCGGCCTGCACGGCAGAAAGCCTGTCTTTCATACTTTACGCTCGCTCGTCTGGAGCTACTTCGATCCTTATGTTGATCTGACGGGGCGCGTCACCGGCTACGCACTGACGAATCTGTACGCGCTAGGAAATTATGACTGGCGTTTTTCTTCAAAAAATCTCTGGAAGGTCGAGAACCACCTGCGCGAGATACCGCACACGCGATTGAAATCCTCGGAGATTAGATACAGAAAGCTCGTCGCGCGCTATAAAGAGTTTCGCAAAGCTCACCCGACGGGCGCGCCGACCTACTTCGCCAGCCGCGATACATGGATGCTTTGAAGAAGAGGAAAGAGAAGACCGTCCGCTTCGCATCACGTCGTGACAACGACGCGGCAGCAATACCTCTTAAACAACAGCCAGCCCGCTAATCCGCCAATCAGCGCGAGTGGCATTCCGATGAAGAGGGTGCCGAGGGTCAGGAACCCGATCAGCGCGGAGATGAAATCCACCAAGCCCTTCTCGATTCCGGCGATGAGCGAGATCAGGAGGACAAAAGTGATGTAAGAGAGGATAGCCACCAGACAGCCCCACCAGACAGCCTGTGCGCCCGTCCACACGCTCAACGGGTCGAGAATCCCCCGGCCAAACCCGGCCCCGTATGATCCGGCCATGATAATAGTCGCCAGCCACATTAACGTTATTCTGGTATTCAGGCCATAGCGGAATACACCAATCACTAGCAGGAAAACGAAGCCGGGGATTGCTCCCGTGACGGCGAACCATCCTCCTGTCAGCAGGCGCGGATGCTTCACCAAATCCGACGAATATATGTTGCGTCTCTCTTCATTCATCTGGCGAAGCCACCTCCGTTCTCATTTATGCCTTTGAGCAATGCTCATACCAGCTTGAAACCTTCCACTTTCAGGGCTTTGCTTGAAGATTTAGCGAATCGGGCTTGGTATTTTGCGAATGGCACGCGCCGCCTCATGGCAATTTGCCTGAAGCCAGAGCGACGCGTGCGCCGACAATCGTGTGTACGAGGACGGCAAGGATGATGATCGCACCGCCCAAGATAGCCCACTGCGAAGGCCGCTCGCCCAAGAGTAGAAAGACCCACACGGGATTCAAAACAGGCTCGATATATCCGACGATGCCCGCGTCGAGTGAGCGCACGCCGCGAGCCATGCCGAGCGTGAAGAGCGTGTACGCGATTCCGATCTGAACTATGCCGAGGTACGAGACGGCGAGCGCGTCATGCGCCGTCATCTTTGAGACGGCTGCGAGTCCCGCGGGCGCGAGGGCGATGACCAGAATCAGGTTTCCGTAAATCACGGAGGACGCGCGATTGACCGACTGCGAGCGCGTGTGGCGCAGGAGCAACACATAGAAAGCGAAACAGAGGCCGGAGGCGAGGGCGGTCAGATTGCCGCTCACGTCCTGCGGCCTCAGCTTGCCGACGAAGAAGAGCGACATCCCCACGATGCATACGATGACCGTCAACAGGTCGCGCCGCCTGAACTTCTCTTTGTAAAAAAGCGGTTCGAGAATCAACACGTAAATCGGCGCAGTGTATTGCAGAAAGATAGCGTTAGCAGCCGTCGTCAGTTTGGTGGCGACGACGAAGAGCAGCAGGAGCGCGGCGTACAGTATCGAAGTGACGACGGTGATGCCGTTGATGCCGAAGCCTTCGCGGCGCGTGAAGAACGCGACCGTCAACGCCGCAAGCAGCGAGCGCCAGAACGAAAGCTCGTAGGCAGAGAGCGTCGTCCACTTGATAAACAGCCCGCCCGTGCTCCACAAAATCGCCGCCGCTAAAACCAACAGCAGCGGCGAAGAAAAGCGCGTCGCTTTTTTTGCGGCGCGAGCAGTCTGTGGCAGCTCAGTTTGCAACGCCGTTCGCCGAAATGTTTTCGCTGCCTGTATCAGAAGGGTCAGAAGTTGCAGAAGCAGTTTCCGCCTCAGCCGCTTTCTGTGCTTTCAAATATTTTCCGAAGACGCCGTTCCACGGCGGAATGACGATTGAAACCGCGCCCTCCGCGCGAGCCATGCACGCGAGGCGTATGAGCGGCTTCGGCTCGTCCGTCTCGATATAGCCGAACTCCTTGATATTTTTTCCCTCAAGCTTTTTCACGTCCGCCAGCTTCTCCGCGCCGCCGAGCACGCCGACCCAGCACGTCCCGCACGAAGCCGAACGACACTCGACCGGAATCGGCCCTTCGATACAGCGCGAGTCCGTTGCGCGCCAATCACGCGACTGATCCCGCGCCGCAGCCGAAGCTAACTCTTCGTCGTTAATCGCCTTAAACGTCGCGCGCCCGTCCGCTTCGTCATACGTCACAGCCCACTCTTTATCCACCGTCTTGAGAAAGCCGAACAAGCCCTGACTGTTATCCTTCGCGCGCTCGCTCAAAATCTCATCAGGACTCTTTTTAGCATGCCTCTTATCAATCAACATCGCGCCCGCCGCCGCTTTGAACGCAATAAAGCCTGCCTGCGCGACCGTCATCAACGCCGCAGCCGTGATGCCCGTCACGAGCGACGCATCAGCCTTTGCGTGTGCCGCGACCTGAGCCGCGACTTTGCGTATCTCATCCGCCAGCTTCGCGCCTGCGTCCGTCTGGAATGACGCGGCGTAGACTTCGACAGCCTTTTTCACCTGCGGCCAGTAGCGGTGCCCGTAAAGAAATTTATGTGAAGAATCAATCTGGTCTTTCAGATAATAGTTGCCCTTCAAGAGCAGCCGGCTCGCCAGCAATTCAGCGTCTTCCGCCTCATCGAGCGCACGCCACAGCTTGAGCGGGTAAAACCGAAACCAGATTTGCGTCGCATTGCGATCCACCTCATGCACGTCGCCGAGTATGTCAGCGACGGCGGCAGACCATGCCGCTTCGTCCTGCCCGCGCAGGAAATTTTCTAATGATGTTTGATTACTAATACTCATATTGACCTCTAACCTGTTTTATCAGCTCCTAATCGAAACCCGGTACTTTAACAGCATCCGCCGCAAGGCTCAAAGCGCAGCGGCAAATGGTTTGTTGTGTTCTCGCGGCGAAGGCGGGTATAACTAATCACACCGGCTGGTTAAAGAAATCGCAGAGGACGGGTCAAAAGTATGATCGAGCTTTATTTTCTTATCTATCGCATTCCCAAGATCATGAGCGCGCTGGCGCGAGAGCGAAATCGGAACGCAGTCGCATGGAGCCTGATAGGCATCGGCTCGTGGCTGGGGGCGGAAATAATCGTCGGCCTCGCTCTGGGCATCGGTTATGGAATCTGTTCAGTGGTTTTCGGTTGGCCTCAAGAACCGCCCACGGGTTTCGTGCTGCTGTCATATGTGGTAGTGCTCGGCGCGGCCATTGGCGGCGTGACTATTGCCCGTCATATTCTGGCTTCAAAGCCGACTCACGACTCAGTCATGCTACCACCTCCGCCACCGCGATTTTAGCAGCCCGTCAACTACAGCATTTGGCGGGAGCGTGTGCGTGAACACGCCGAAAAACCTTGTTCAGGATTCCCCGACTGTGTTAACTTTTGCTCATCTTAAACAGGCGCGTGAGACTCTTCAGGTTTCGTCCTGATTTTCTGGCTAATTCCAACACTACCGGGTCAAAAAAAGAGTTATGGAAGCAAAGAAACTTTCGCAAGACAACGCGGCACAGCAGGCCGGTGGGCGCACCTTCGACAGCGCATACGGATTTTCATTCGCGATTGCGCTGGGACTGATTCTCTTCATCGCGGGGCTGGTCGTGAGCCTGATGATGAGCGACGATAACAACAGCTTCGGCTTGCTGTTCGGGATTCCGCTACTGCTCGCGGGGCTGATCGTGCCGCTCTTTATGGTGCGCGATATTTTCACGCGCAATGAGTTTGAAGACGCCTGCCCGAATTGCGGAACGATGATTAGAACTTCCGATTCGACGCTCAAGCTTGAGTGCCCGAACTGCGAGAAGATCATCAACGTCCGCGAGCAAAAGTTTTATCTGGAAGGATAGTCTTAAGTAGAAAGGGTGAAGGGGATAGGGCGCAGGGTGTAGTGAAAGCGAGCTGCTTTTTTCTACACCCTGCATCCTATCCCCTTCACCCCCGTTCTTGTCTTACTTTTAGCCTGCTCCCGGATTATATTGCCCGCTCGAACGGCTGAGGTAATCCGCCATCGTGAGCGCGAACAGAATCGCCAGCCAGAAAAACCCCGCCACCACAATCACCCACGTCAGGCGCGTGCTGTAACGAACGTGCATGAAGTAGAGCACGACGAGCGTCGCCTTGATGACCGCGATGGTCAGAGCGACGACCGTGTTCGCTCCCGTGAAAATATGGTCGAGGTCACGGAAGGCCACCGCCACCGTCAAAATCGTGCCAACCATCAGCGCGCCGAAAATCAGAAAATAAATTTTCTTCGAGACGATATGTTCCGACATAGCTTTATGCCTTTAGTGCCCGCCCCCCACATGCCTGCCCAGTAGATAGAGCAGCGGAAACAGAAATATCCATACGATGTCAACAAAGTGCCAGTAGAGGCCGGAGATTTCCACCGGCGCGTGATATTCCGGGCTGTAGCGTCCGCGCCAAGCGAAGTAAACCAGAAACGACATGATGCCCAGCCCGATAATCATGTGCAGCGCATGAAGGCCGGTCATCGCAAAGTAAATCCAGTAGAACATCTGTATCTGTTGCTCTGTGACGCCCGGCTTGAACGGCGTCTCTTCCTGATTCCAGTGAAACATTCCCTGAATCGGAATCAGATGGTCTACATACTTTTCGTGGTACTCGACCGCTTTGACGCCCAGAAACGTCGCGCCGAGAATCATCGTTAAGACTAAGAACACGATCTGCAATCTTCTCACGCCGGTCTGCGCGTAATAGACGGCGAGCGCCATCGTCAGACTGCTGAAGATGAGGACGATGGTGTTAAAGGCTCCGAGCTTCCATTGCAGGTGATTGCTCCCCATTTCAAAGCCGCCTGGAAACTTGTAGCGATACAAGAGGTAGGCCATAAACAGGCCGCCGAAGAACATAATCTCCGTGACCAGAAAGACCCACATCCCTATCGAGCCAGCCTCGCGCTGTTGCTCCATATTGTCGAAGTGGTGTTGCAGCGCGCTATGCGCTCCATGCGTCCCACCATGACCCTCAACGTGTGCTGCCACTTGTCTCTCCTGAAAGCGGTATCGGGTGACAGGTGACGGGTGACGGGGAAAAGCCTTTTTCTTTAACCCAACACCTGATACCTGATACCCGCCACCGTATGTTATGGCGCGACTTCAATCGGATGGTCTCCCTTGTCTCCCGGCTCAAGCTTGCCGACCACTTGCAGCTCTTCGGGCGGCGCAAACTCGTATGCTTCCCATGTGACGACGGGCGTGACATAGAAGTTCTCGGTCGGCGGCGGAGAGGCCGTGCGCCATTCAAGTCCGGGCAAGTGCCACGGGTTAGCCGACGCCACTTTCCCGTAACGCATAGACCAGATCAGATAAACTAAGGGCATCAACAGGCCCATGCCTAAGATCGAAGCTCCCGCCGAAGACATCACATTGAAAATCTGAAACTCCGGCGCGTACGCGTGATAACGGCGCGGCATACCCATGTAGCCCGCGACGAATTGCGGCATGAACGTCAGGTTAAAGCCGACGAAGATGACCAGCATGGCGAACCTGCCCCAGCCCTCCGGGTACATGCGCCCCGTTATCTTCGGCCACCAGTAATGCAGGCCGCCGAGGTATCCCATCAACGCGCCGCCGACCATCACGTAATGAAAATGCGCGACGACGAAATATGTGTCCGTGACATGTATGTCGAGGCCGAGCGCGGCGAGAAACAGCCCCGTCATTCCGCCGATTAGAAACAGCCCGATAAAGCCGAGGCCGTAGAGCATCGGCGTGTCATACGAGATAGAGCCTTGATAGAGCGTCGCCGTCCAGTTAAAGACCTTAATCGCAGAGGGAATCGCCACCGCGAAACTGAGGAACGAAAAAATCATCCCCGCGTACATCGATTGCCCGCTGACGAACATGTGGTGTCCCCACACCAGAAAGCCAAAGACCGCAATCGCAATCGAAGAGAACGCGACGAACGAGTAGCCGAAAATATTCTTGCGCGAAAAGTTTGCGATGAGTTCGCTGACCACTCCCATCGAGGGCAGGATCATGATGTAGACAGCCGGGTGCGAGTAGAACCAGAAGAGATGCTGGAACAGAATCGGGTCGCCGCCGAGAGCCGGGTCGAAGATGCCTATGTGCGCCGCGCGCTCTAAGGCTACGAGCAAGATCGTGATGGCGATGACGGGCGTGCCCAGAATCATGATCAGGCTCGTCGCGTAGTGCGCCCAGATAAAGAGCGGCAGGCGAAACCACGTCATGCCCGGCGCACGCATCGTGTGAATCGTCACGATGAAGTTCAAGCCCGTCAGGATCGAAGAGAAGCCGTTGATGAAGATGCCGAGTCCCGTTGCGATGACATAAGTGTTTGAATAAGTCGTGCTGAACGGAGTGTAGAAAGTCCATCCCGTATCAACGCCGCCGTTAATCATCGCCCACAGCGTAAACATCCCGCCGAGCGTGTAGATGTACCAGCTCAGCAAATTGATACGCGGAAACGCGAGGTCTTTCGCGCCGATCATGAGCGGGACTAGAAAATTTCCGAGGACAGCCGGAATTGACGGGATCAGGAAAAAGAAGACCATCAAAATCCCGTGATGCGTGAACAGCTTATTATAAGTCTGCGATTGAACCAGATCGCCCTGCGGCGTCAACAGCTCAAGGCGAATCATCATCGCGTAGATGCCGCCGAGCATGAAGAACAACGAAACCGACCCCAGATACAGCAGCGCGATTCGCTTGTGGTCTCTGGTCAGCAGCCAACTCTTGATGCCGTACTCGGCATTCAGATAGTTGACTCTTGACTCGACCGGTTCGACCGGCAAATCCGGTGATACTCTTTTTTCAATTTCCATGATTACGGCCTGTTCTGATTTCCGCGCGAGGTGGGCGCAGCATTATTATTTCCACCCCCCTTTTGATTCGCGGTCGGCGCGGTCGAACTCAAAGGATTTGACCTTTGAGCGTCGAGCGATTTCGCGCCCTGTCCTTCCGGCGTCGCTGCTCCCGCCTGTGGATTATTCGAGCGCGTCGGCGCGGTCGTCTCGATGCCGTTCGTTTGTCCGGGATTCAAAGATTTGATGTACGCGATAAGCTGCAAAATCTGCTCTTCGTTCAACTGTCCCTTGAAGGTCGGCATGATCGGCTGATAGCCCATGACGAGTTGCCCCTGCGGGTTCAGGATTGACTCGCGTATGTAACTCTCATCGGCATTGACCGTCGCGCCGCCCTCAAGCTGCACGGTCTTGCCGAAGAGTCCGGTCAACGCCGGCCCGCGCCCGCCCGTGCCGTCCGCGTTGTGGCACGTCGCACAGCCGAGCGTCGTCGTGAAAAGCTGTTTGCCAGCCTCGACCGGCGACATCTGATTCGCGTTGCCGCTCAGCCAGTTATTGAAATCTGTCTGCGACATGACTTCGACCCAGCCGCCCATCGCGGAATGGTTCGTGCCGCAATACTCCGCGCAGAAGAGATGATAACGTCCCGGCTTGGTCGCCTCGAACCAGATCGAGGTGTAGCGTCCGGGCACGACATCGGCTTTGGTGCGAAACGCCGGGATGAAAAGATCGTGTATCACATCCTCCGTGGTCATCGTCAGCTTGATCTTGCGTCCGACAGGGATGTGCAGCTCGTTAATCTCGCGCTGCCCCGTCGAGTGCTGAAACTTCCACATCCACTGTTTGCCGACGACGTAAATCTCCATCGCGTCTTTCGGCATACGGTACTGCATGAAGTAGACGCTCGCGCCCCACACGAAGATGGACATCGCGATGAGGAACGGAATCACAGACCACAGCGTCTCAAGCTTGATCGAGCCTGCGATTGGACGCGGGACTTCAAACGGCGCGCGCTTGCGGTATTTGACGACGAAGAAGATAAGCACCGAGACGATTAAGAGCGTAAAGAAAATCGTCAGCCCGATCAGATAAAAATAGAGAGCATCCACCCTCGACGCAAAGGTCGAAGCCTGCTCCGGCATAAATGGTATCCACGACTGCATAAGTTTTTACGCCGCGCCTCCAGCCTTTAAGACCTCCGGCGCGCCAACGATTTTGCGCCGCCGCAAGAGGATAATCAGAGCGACAATGCCGATGACCGTCAGTGCGCCCGCCAATCGCACCAGGTTCAGGATAGCCAGCCCGTATCTCCCGTTCGCCGGGTCATAGTGAAAGCAATAAAGCAGGAGCGCGTCCACGGGCGTTCCGACATTTCCAGCCGAAGCCTCGACGATGCTCAACCGCAAATCTTTCGGCGCATATTCGATTCCGTAAAAATATCGAGCGAGCTTGCCTTCCGGCGTCGTCAGCATGATGCCGCTCGCGTGCGCGAACTGTTTTGATTTTTCATCATAGGTATAACGAAACCCGACCGCCTTCGTCAGCGCGTCAATTGATTTCTGGTCGCCCGTCAGAAAGTGCCAACCATCTGCCGCGCCCGCGCGACCGTAGCGAGCCAGATAAGTCTCTTTCGCGCTTGCCGCAAGCTCCGGCTTCTCTCGCGCGTCGAAACTAAAAGTCACCACCTCAAACTCTTTGCCGACATCGAATGATAAAGTCTTGAGGCTCCCGGCCAGCTCGTTCAAGACCTGATTGCAGAGCATAGGGCAACTGTAATAAACGGGCGTGATGATGACCGGCCTGCCGTGATTGAAATACTCGCCGAGCCGAACCTCGCGCCCCGTTTCATCACGAAAAACAGTGTCGAGCGGAACCTGCTCATTCAATCTCTGGTCAATGCCCACAACATTCAACGGCTTCGGCAATCCCTTTTCCGTCGAGCCAAGCTCAGGCCGCGGCCCGTACAAAGGCGAATTGCTGTACTGCTGTCCCATCTGCGCGAAGGCTTGAGAAGAGACAAGCAGGAGACAGAAGACGGAAGACAGGAGACAGGAGACAGGAGACAGGAGACAGAAGCGAGCGCGTGTCTTTGCAAGCGACACCTTCGCGCTCCGCTCTCTCTGAAATCTCAAATCCGAATTCTCAAATCCCAAACCTGAAATTTGAAATCTCAAATCCGAAATCCGAATTCTCAAATTCTGAAATCTGCCTTTCCTCATTGCCTTCTCACTTCCATCATTCGCCCTGAGCTTGAATATGAAGGTATCTCCATCGCCTGCCTGTAAGTCTGCTGTCCATCGGCAGCAGTTCTGGCGGGCAATCCCTTCTCGGCTAACTGCTTGATCGCCTGCTCAATCGGAATCGAAGTCGCAGCGCCTGTCTTCGCGTCCTTCTGCCCGTTTTCGAGCGCGTCTTTCCAACGCTCGCTCAAGATTCTGTACTCGGACTGCGGCGCGGTCAGCTCTAGATTCTTGTCTTTGCCAAGCTCAAGGTCTTCGCCGAAGCCGGGAGCGGCTTGCAGTCGCGGCTCAGGCGGCAGGCGTTCTCTGGGCGTGAGAGCCATCGGGCCGGGCGGCGATTTCAGCTCGCGCTTCACCTCGCGCGCCTCAAAGGTTTTCAGCATCAGCCACATCAGGACGTGTACGAAGATGGCAAACACCAGCAGCCCCACAGTGAACTGCAAGATCGCCTTGATGTTGACATCGCTCGTCTCATGAGCGACCTCAGGGTTATGTATGTGCGTGACATCCGGCGTCATGTGGATGTCGTCGCGTCGTTTCTTCATAATCAAATACCAGACTCTTAAACTGCCAACGGCTAACTTCTAACTTCTTCTAATGACCATGATGCTGTCCGCGCTCAATCGCTTCCGCCAGTTGCGGGTCGTTGAAGGGAAAGAGCGGACGCTTTTTCAGTTCCCAGAAAAAGTACCAGAGCCAGATGCCGCCGATGCCGACGGGCAAGACAAAATCCATCCAACTGAAATGTAGCTGCCCGCGATGAAACTCCGGCACGACGAGCCACAGCAAATCTACAAAGCGCATCAGGAAAACCAGCAGCGCAATCCACATCAGCGCGCGGCTACTGCGCTTGATGTCGCGCGAGAGCAGCATCACGAACGGCAACGCGAAGTGCAGCAACACGATCAGCAAACCGACGTAGCCCCACCCGCCGCGCAAGCGGTACAGGTACCACTTGGTCTCTTCTGGAATATTGCCCGACCAGATAATCAGGAATTGCGAGAAAGCGAAATACGCCCACAGCATAACGAAGGCCAGCAGCAGCTTGCCCAGATCATGAAAGTGCGTCGGAGCGACCACGTCCGACATCGGCTTGCGCGTCGAGAGCACAGCCATCACAGCGATCACGAACGAGAATGCTGTCAGCACCCAGTTCATCAAGAACAGCAGGCCGAAGATGGTCGAGAACCATTCCGGGTCGAGCGACATCACCCAGTCGAACGAAGCGAAGCTGACGGCGAAGACGAAAAAGACGAGTCCCGGCGCGCTCAGGTTCGACAGCTTCGACAAAAACTTTCCGTCCGCCGTCCGGTCGTTCTCGCGCGACCACTTGTTCAAGAAGTAGATCAGCCCGCCCCACAGAGCGAAGTATGCGGCGGTGCGAATCCAGAAGAATCCCGGATTGAGATACCCACGCTTGTGCTCGACAATCGTTCTCGCGGCTTCATCAGTAATCATCTCAGGATGAACCCACTGATAGACGTGTGCGAGGCCGAAGGCCGCGAGCGGAATGAAGAGCAGAATCATCAACGGGAGCGTCCGCGTTCCAGCTTCGAGCACGCGGCGTATGACCGTGCCCCACGCGCCGCCCGTCAGGTATTGCAACATCAACAGGCCGAGGCTTCCAAGCGGGATGCCTATCCAGAAGACGAACCCGATGAGATAAGAGCGAAAGAACTGATCAGGACTCAGGAACGCTCCGGCGAGAGATGCTAAGACGAAGACGACGCCGACGATGAGCGCACGCCCTTGATAGCGTCCTGCTTCCGGCGGAGTTGTGTAAGCGGCATCCATCCTTATCTTCGTCCTCCGGTTTCGGCGCGTGGCGGCTGGCTCGTCGGCTGCTTACTAGCCGGCGATTGTCCCGGCGTGGGCTGCGCCGCAGCAGTATTGCTGTTACTCGTTCCCTGTGGATTCTGGCTCAGTTGCAGAGCGCGTATGTAAGCGACGATAGCCCAGCGGTCTGTGACTGGAATCTGCGCAGCGTAAGACGGCATCGCTCCCCAACCATTCGTAATCACATCGTAGAAGTGCCCGACGGGAGCTAGCCTCAAACCGTCCGTGTGATACGAAGGCGGCCTGCGATAACCGCGCCGCACGATCATCCCGTCGCCATAGCCGGTTGGCCCGTGGCACATCGCACAGAAAATATTGAAACGCTCTTCACCGCGCCTGACTATCTGTTCGGTCACAGGAAATGGAAAAGTATCAACCACGTCGGGGTACATCGCGCTGGCGGGCAAGTTCGCGCCGCCCGTCGCTTGCTGCTGCGCGACTGATTGATTCTGCGACGCGCTGCTCGACGCCGCGCCCGCAGCCTTTCCCGCCACATCCTTCTTGCCCGTATAAAACTGCTTGTCGTCCCTCAAATAACCGCGCGGCACAGTCCCCTCGACCGGCTTGCGTATAGAACCCTTCTCATACGCCTCATACTTCGGCTGATCCTGCATGTCCATGCGACAACCGGAAAAGAAGAGCAGGCAGCAGGCAGTTAGCAGTAAGCCGGAAGACGCTCGACGCCTTTTGACTCCTGACTCCTGACTCCTGACTCCTGACTTCTTATGATTCGACATCGAACACCTCTCGCGGCTCTAAGCTTTGCATGAACAGCTTCGTCTTCTCGTAATCGAAGTTCGGATCGCGCGCTTCAATCGCCAGAAAGAAGCGGTCGCGCGTGGCGAGCGCGAAGCGCGGCGCGTTGAAGACCGGATGGTACGGCTGCGGCAGATTGTTGAGCGCAAGCATCCCGAAGACAGCCGCCAGCGCGGCACACAAAACTGTCGTCTCAAAGGTAATCGGAACGAACGACGGCCAACTGTGAAACGGGCGGCCTCCGACATTGAGCGGGTAATAAGTGGTCGCCACGTAATACTGCATCAGGTAGCCGCCGAGACCGCCGACGAGACCGCCGATCAGCACGATAAGCGGCAGCCGCGTATGGTGAAACCCGATGGCCTCTGACAGCTCTTCAATCGGAAACGGCGAGTAGCCGTTGATACGCCTGTACCCTTCCTCATAGGTGCGCCGCGCAGCCGCCACCAGATCGGTCGGGTTATCGAACTCGGCCATCAGGCCGTAAATTGGATGCGACGTTTTCATAGCTTTAATAAAACGTGCTTTGTACTTTGGTCTTTGGTCTTTGCATGTCCGGCTCTGCTTGAATTTCAAAACTCAAGGCTGAGTCGCGTGCAAAGTACAAAGGCCAAAGCACAAAGACCAGACGCATTTATGCTGCCTCCTCTTCAACTTCCGCGTCCGGCAGAATCGTCCGCATCTCGAAGATGGAGATGATGGGCAGGAAGCGTATGAAGAGGAACATCAGCGCAAAGAACAGTCCGATAGTTCCGATGAACATAGACCAGTCCCAGACGGTCGGCGAATACATGCCCCACGACGAGGGCAGAAAATCCCTGTGCAGGCTCGTCACGACGATCACGAAACGCTCAAGCCACATGCCTATGCTGACGATGATCGCGATGATGAAAATCATCGGGACACTGTTACGCACGCGCTTGAACCAGAGAAACTGCGGCGTCAATCCGTTACAGAAAATCAAAGCCCAGTAGTAATACTTGTACGGCCCGAACATACGGTTATGAATCATGTAATGCTCATACTCGTTCGCGCTGTAGTAACCGAAGAAGGCTTCCATGATGTAGCCGTAAAAAACAATCAGCCCCGTCGCCAGCATGATCTTCGCCATGTTCTTGATGTGGCGCATGGTGATGAAATCTTCCAGCCCGTAAAACTTTCTCAAAGGGATAGAGAGTAACAGCACCATTGCGAACCCGGCGTAGACCGCGCCCGCCACGAAGTAAGGCGGAAAGATGGTCGCGTGCCAGCCCGGAATCTGCGAGACGGCGAAGTCGAAGCTGACGATAGTGTGAACCGAAAGCACGAGCGGCGTCGAGAGTCCCGCTAAAAGCAGGTAAGCTGTCTCGTAACGATGCCAGTGTCGCGCGCTCCCGCGCCATCCGAGCGACGCCATCCCGTAAATAATCTGAAAGCCGCGACTCTTGGCGCGGTCGCGCAACGTGGCTAAATCCGGAATCAGTCCGACGTACCAGAACATGGCCGAGACGGTTGCGTAAGTCGAGACGGCGAACACGTCCCACATCAGCGGGCTGCGAAACTGCGGCTGAATGCCCATCGTGTTCGGATACGGAAAGAGCCAGTACGCGAGCCACGGACGCCCCGTGTGCAGCAGAGGATAAAGCCCCGCGCAGGCCACCGCGAAGAGCGTCATCGCTTCCGCGAAGCGGTTAATCGAAGTGCGCCATTCCTGTCTGAGCAGAAGAAGAATCGCGGAGATTAATGTTCCGGCGTGGCCGATGCCGATCCACCACACGAAGTTGATAATCGGAAAAGCCCAGCCGACCGGAATGTTCGTGCCAAAGATGCCGATGCCCGTCGTGACCAGATACGCGATAGTGAGCAGGAGGACTTGCGCGACCGTGAACGCGAGAGCGAAACCGATGAACCATCCAATCGGAGTCCTGCGTTTCAAGGTCAGCGAGCTGATCTTGTCCGTCACCGAAGCGAAGGTATGCCCCGGCTCGATGACCGGCGCGGTCAGGTGCATCGCTTCGTCATCATGTGGGTCGTCCACTTCGTGCATGATCTTCTCTAAGCCTTCTCTTTAATCTCTTCGTTCGGATTGCGTAAAGATGTCAGATAGGTCGTGCGCGGCTGCGTGTTCAGCTCTTCCAAGAGCGAATAGTTGCGCTGCTGCGCTTTGAGTTTCGCCACTTTGCTCGTCGGGTCGTTGATATTGCCGAACACGATTGCTTCCGCCGGACAGACGGACTGGCACGCGGTCACGATCTCGCCGTCTCGCACGGCGCGCGGCTTGCCGTCTGGCTGAATATCTTTTTCCGCTTCGATCTTCGCGTTCTGAATGCGCTGGATACAGTAAGTGCATTTCTCCATCACGCCGCGCGAGCGGACTGTGACTTCAGGGTTGCGCATCAGCTTGTAGGTCGGCTCGTTCCAATCCTGATACAGCAGGAAGTTAAAACGCCTGACCTTGTACGGGCAGTTGTTCGAGCAGTAGCGCGTCCCGACGCAACGGTTGTAAACCATGTCGTTCAAGCCTTCCGCGCTGTGAACCGTCGCGTGAACGGGACAGACAGGCTCGCACGGAGCCTGCTCGCAGTGCATGCATGGAACGGGCATGAAGTGCATGCTATCCGGATTGTTCGCGTCGTTGCCTTTGAAGTAGCTGTCAACGCGCAGCCAGTGCATCTCGCGGCTGCGCTGCACCTGAACTTTGCCGACGATGGGAATATTATTCTCGGACTGGCAGGCGACGACGCACGCGCTGCATCCAACGCAAGAGCTGATGTCAATCGCCATCCCCCACTTGTAATCCTTGTACTCGTACTGCGGATACATCGAGAGGTCTTTCAACTCCTCTTCATGCTTCCTGAGTTCTTCCTTGTGCTGCTCGTCCGTCTCATTCAAATAATCAACCAGAGATTTCGAGCGCACGATGTCGCGCCCCTCCATGTTGAAGTGTAGCTGCGTGACCGCCAGCTCATACTGGTCTGCGGCTTTACTGATTTCGAGTCCGCCGCCAGACCAGAGCGCGTTCGACTGGCGAATCTCGTAAGCGTTAAAGCCCGCGTCGTTTCCGACGCGACCGGCGCGCGTGCGCCCGTAGCCGAGATGCACTGTGATGACGTTATCCGGCTGCCCCGGCATGATCCAGACGGGCACGGGTTTGCTCGTCTGCAAGCCCCCGAGCTTGAGCGTCACGGTGTTCGCGAAAATGTTGCCGCCGTGAGTCCCGATATTCTGCTCTTTCCCCAAACCGAGTTGCTCCGCCGTGTTCGGGCTGATGAGCGCGGCGTTGTCCCACGTCAGTTTCGTCAAGGGCTTCGGCAACTCCTGCAACCAGCCGTTATTCGCAAAGCGTCCGTCGTAGATAGTCGGGTCTGTGCGAAACACGATCTCGTAACCATTAGCAGAAGCCTGCTGCGCTCCGGATTGATTGCCGGGTTGTTTCGCCCAATCGCCTTTAACAGAGAGTCCTGACTTCGGCTGCATAGCAGTGTCCGGCACAAGACCATCATGTAAAGCCTTGCGCCATGCCGCTTCAAAATCCTGTGAAGGAGCTGAGGCCGCAGCCGTAGAATTTTGCGCGGCTGGCGAAGCAGAAGCCTGCGCGGAAGTTGCGGACGAAGCTTGCGCGGCTGGCGAAGCTTTCGCCGCAGGCGAAGCGGAAGATTGCGCGCCGTTTGATGTGGACTGTGCGCCGTTTGATGTTTGCGCCTGTCCCGTCGTGCCCGTCGCGTTTGTCTGGCCTGCTCCGAGCTTCTGACTTTGCCAGTAGCCGCGCACGATGTCGTAACCCGTGCCGCCGGATTGTGATGAGAAGGCAGCGATAAATTCGTGCGCGGACTTGCTGTTATAAAGCGGCTCGATGAGCGGCTGGACAATCGAGGCCGTGCCGTCGTAGGAGCGCGCGTCGCTCCATGCTTCGAGATAATGCGATTCGGGAATGTGCCAGTGGCACAAGTCCGAAGTCTCGTCCCTGTACATGCTCAGGTGAACGCGCAGCTTAACTTTATCGAGACGCGTTTTATCGAATCTCAAATCAGCCGGAGCGTTGTAAACCGGATTGCCGCCGAGCATGACCAGCATCTCGACGCTGCCCGCATCAATGTCTGCGACCAGCTTACGCAGGCCGTCAAGCTGGCTCTGCTTCGCCTGCTCGTCCGTCGCGCTGATCTCGACCGGGTCTGTGTAAAGAACTGTCTGCCCGACATTGCCCAGCTTTTCATTCATCGCGTGAGCCAGAGCATGCACGGCTGGCGATTGCTCGTCGCCGGGAACGACGAGGCACTTGCCGCGACTCGATTGCAGGTCGCGGGCGACGGCTGCTATCCATTGCGCGTGCGCTGTGTAGGCTGGCGCGCTTGAGCCGCCGGTATTTGCGCCGAGAGCGTTTGCGACGGCGCGTGCAAAGCCTTCGACCTCGGAGGGACGCAGCGGCAGCCTGTGGTCAGCCTTCATGCCGGTCAGGGTCGGCGTGCTCTCGATGACATACAGGCGATTCATGTCGGTCTTGCCTTCAGCCACGCGCCGCTTCGCCGCAAAGTCTCTCACGTAACGCACGGCGCCCGCCCCGCAGGTCAGGAAATCCGCGTCGAGCGAAAGCACGCGGTCTGCTTGATCGAAGCGATAGATCGTGTTGACGGGTTGACCGAAAGCAGCCATCGCGCCCATGCGCGCGTTGTCGCGTCCGGCAGGCTCATACTGATACCAGCGCGCCTGCGGATATTCTGCAAGCACTGCTTTCAACTGGCCCGCGAGTGTAGGTGACGTGATGGTCTCGCTCAAAAATCTGAGTCCCGCTCCCTGCTTTCCCTTCTGATCTTCGAGAGCCTGACGCACATCCGTCAGAAACGTAGTCCACGGACGCTCCTCTTCCCTGTAGGTTGGATTCTTTGAGCGATCAGGGTCGTAGAGCGTCAGCAGCGAAGCCTGCGCGAAGAGGTCTGTCGCACCGAGGCTGGTCGGATGGTCCGGGTTTCCTTCGAGCTTGGTCGGTCGGCCTTCGTTGCTCTTTGCTAAGAGGCCGAGCGCGACGCCTGAGAGCGTGAACGCAGTCGCAAAGAAGAGCGGTTTGCCGGGGACGAATTCTTCGGGCTGCCTGACGTATGGCACGATGGCTTCGGGCGGCTGATAGACACAGCCTGAGAGTCCGGCGAGCGCGAGCGAGGCTCCCATGATCTTTAAGAACTTGCGGCGACCGGCGGGGTCGTTCCATTCATCAGCCTGATGCGGATACTCGCGCGAGATGAACTCGTGAAACTCGTCCGTGTCGGCGAATTCTTCGAGGCTGCGCCAGTACTCTTTGCCCTGACTCGCCAGAATGCGCTCACGCATCAGGGCGAAATTTTTTTGATGTTCTTCACTAGGCATCTAACTTATCCTTCAAGAACCCGAATTATCTGTGACAGGTCGAGCAGCTCGTGATAATCCGCGAGTCTTTGACATCATGCGCCTTGACCAAATCCCGCCCCTTGGCAATCTCTTCCGCAGTCTTATTCTCGGCAGGCCACTTCATATCAAAAACTTTATCTTTCGGCCTGATGAAACGCTCCGGCTCGCGGTGGCAGGCCAGACACCATTCCATCTGCAAGGGCGCGGCCTGATAGACGAGCGGCATGTTATCCACCTGCCCGTGACAGGTTGAGCAGCCGACGCCTTTGGCGACGTGTATGCTGTGATTGAAATAGACGTAGTCCGGCAGGTCATGCACGCGCGTCCATTCAATCGGCACGCCCGTCTTGTAGCTCTGCCGGATGGGTTCCAGATACGGGCTGTCAGCCCAGATTTGTGTGTGGCAGTTCATGCAGGTCTGCGTCGAAGGCATGCCCGCGCTGTTCGATGTCTCGACCGAGGTGTGGCAGTAGCGGCAATCAATCCCGTCGTCGCCGACGTGATGCTTGTGGCTGAACTGTACTGGCTGCTCGCGCTCTATGAATTGCCCTGTGTTGTAGGAAGAACGATTGATTTCGGCCAGCACCCACATCGCCGCCAGCAGCATAAAGGCGGCTCCGAAGATACTCAGCTTGGCAAGCGTATTAGTGCTGTGATGAAAAATCTGGGGCATCGCTCACCTTTCGTCCGACCTTATCAAGCGATACATCGTGCATGAAGGCCGGAACAGATAGAGAAACACCTACGGCTCGTCATATAGACGGGCGCAAAACTACGGCGGTAATATCTCAACTCGCTAAGTCGAAACGCCTGCCGTTTAAAGGCTCTCCACTCAATTTCAGAACTACGAAGTTTACAAGTGATACTACTTTTTTATCCGATGTGCAAGTTTTCACTATATCAAACCCGGCAAAACTTTTGCGTGCGGCTGAACCTACGCCGCAATTGCCACGAAAGCATGATAGAAGTGGACTAAAAACTTTTTCGGAAGGAAGGCACAAGGCTGGTCTTTGTGCTTTGGTCTTTGATGTCTGATTCAGTTTGAATTCCAGCATTCAAGGCTGAGTCGCGTGCAAAGGCCAAAGACCAAAGCACAAAGACCGTTTTTATCGGGTCATCGTCGTCGCGGCGTCGCGCGCGAGGAGGGCTGCGCCGATTGAGACGGCGTCGGGGCCGAGGGCTGCGGCGACGATCTGTGTGGCATCAAAGCAGGGCTGGAAAGCTCTGCGTCCGGCTTCGCGTATGATCGGATTGAGGATCAGGTCTCCGGCTTCCATCACGCCGCCGCCGAGCACTATGCGTTCGAGGTTCAAAAGATTGATGACGCTCGCGACCGCCGCGCCGATGTACTTGCCCGTGCGCTCGATCATCATCAGGGCGAAGTCGTCGCCCGCGCGAGCCTCGCGCGCGATGTCAGCGGCTGTGAAATCTTTGTTGACCGCGAGCTTCGAGAGGGAGGAGGTCGAGTCTCTGTATAACCTTTCGTGCGTGCGGCGCACGATGTTCGGAGCCGAAGCGACTGTCTCAAGACATCCTGTGTTGCCGCACACGCACTCGATGCCTTCCGTGTCAATCGTGATGTGGCCGAACTCGCCCGCGAATCCGCTCGCGCCCATCCACGGCTTGCCGTCGAGGATGATTGCGCCGCCGATGCCCATTCCAATCGTGACGTAAAACATATCGCGGCAGCCACGCCCCGCGCCCACTTTGTACTCGCCGTAAGCGCC
Source organism: uncultured Pyrinomonadaceae bacterium (assembly GCA_964246305.1). Classification (GTDB taxonomy): domain Bacteria; phylum Acidobacteriota; class Blastocatellia; order Pyrinomonadales; family Pyrinomonadaceae; genus JACMLC01. Next base: position 128,337 of record CAXTPS010000003.1, on the reverse strand, counting down.
CGCGTTGGCGTCGTTCTCAAGCTCGACGCGCAGGCCCGTCGCTTCCATCAATTCCGTGTGCAGGTTTCCGCGCACGAGACCCGGCAGGTCGGTCGAAACCAGCACGCGGTCTGTCTGGCGATTGACGAGGCCGGGAATCCCGACTCCGAGCGCGGTCACGTTCGGCGCGACATCACGCAGCTCCGCCACGGCTGAAGAGACCTGCGGCGCGATAGCTTCGCGCTCAAGCGGGGACTCGCGGCGTTCGATGACCGCGCCTTCGCTTGAGACGAGCGCGGCATGAAGCGTCACGCCGGAGACATCAACGCCGATATAATTCGCTGCTGCTGTTGGGACAGAGCCTGTCATGTTTCAGGAGCCTTCCAGACGCGACCAAGAAAATATTATTAAGGCAAGAGGCTTCGGGTATTCTAGTTGACGGTCTAAGGGCTGTCAAACAAAGCTCTCTGCGTGTAGAATGAGCGAAGGAGATTTCGGATTTTAGATATTGGATTTTGGATTGGCGTGCTTCTTTATCTCGAAGCGCGTTTCTGAAAAGCCAAGGCTTTGTTGTCCATTTAATCCAAAATCCAAAATCTAAAATCCAAAATTTATGCAGATTCACTCAATCTTACTGCCGACGGATTTCAGCGAATGCGCCGCTCACGCGCTCTCTTACGCGGCCTCGCTGGCGCGCCGGTTCTCCGCTTCGATCATCTGCGTACACGTCATCGAACCGGTGATGCCGACGGTCGGCTACACGGGTTTGACAGAGTCGCTGCCGATTGGAGACCTGAGCGAGCAGTTGGAGGAATCAGCCGGGCGCGAGCTGCCGAAGATAGGCGCGTGCGAAGAATGCAGCGGCCTTGAGACTGAAGAGGTTATCGCGCACGGCGATGCCGCGTCCGAGATAGTTCGCGTCGCGCGCGAGCGCAAAGTTGATTTAATCGTCATCGCGTCGCACGGGCGCACGGGACTGGGGCGCATCCTGTTCGGCTCGACCGCCGAATCCGTCGTGCGCCACGCGCCGTGCCCCGTGCTCGTCGTCAAACAGACAGAAGAAAGTGATAGGTGATGGGTGATGGGTGATAAGAGAAAAGCAAGCTGTCTTTCCTATTACCTATCACCGATCACCTGTCACCGCTTTTATGGATAGTCATCCGTTCTACGATCTAATCAGGGATTATGGCCTGTACGCAGTTTTCTTCCTCGCGATGATCGAGGGGGATATGACGCTGCTGCTGGCGGGCGTGCTGGCGCACAGCGGTTTTTTTGGCGAATACAGTTTTGCGAAAGTCCTGCTGGCGGGAACGCTCGGGGGCGCATCGGCTGATGCGATAGCTTATTCGGGAGGGCGCGGTTTCAGTAAGAGCGTGCGCGGTTTCCGTTTTTACCGGATGGCGCAGCCGCGTATCGAGCGGCTGACGGATAAGTTCGGGCCGCTCTCGATTTTTCTGTCCAAATATATTTACGGGCTGCGAACGGCGTCTTGCGTTTTTTACGGCGTCGGGCGAATGCGTTTCTGGCGATTCCTGCCGCTCGTGATTGCGAGCTGTTTCCTGTGGGTGTTTATCCTGAGCGGCGCGGGCTATTTTTTCAGCAGTACGATCACGCGGCTCATCGGAGACTTTCATCAGATAGGTTTCTTCCTATTGATTATCGTCGTCCTCGGCATCACGGGATTTTATCTGGCAGAGCGTTTCTGGCTCGGCAGGAAAGTCGAAGAGGCGAACCCCGAACGCATACAGGTGCTTGAGCAGGCCGCGCAGGACAAGCTCAACGAGATCAAAGAAGAGATACAGGAACGCATGCACTTTAAGACTCAGACGCCGCGCCGCAAAGATTCTTCAGCGAAGAAAATCTCACCCAAACAGGGCGAGGCAGAGGGAGACTAAAACATAGTGATAGGTGATAGGTGATGGGTGATAGGATAAAGATAAAAGCTTTTTCTTATCACCTATCACCTATCACCCATCACCTATCACCTATCTTATGATTATCGAATCATCTGCACCGACGCGAGTTGATTTGGCCGGAGGCACGATTGACATCTGGCCTCTGTACCTGTTTCATCCGGGCGCGGCCACAGTCAACTTCGCCATCAACCTGCGCGCGAATTGCCGCATCGAGACGCGCGACGATGGACGCATCATACTCGAATCGCGCGACCGCAAAGTGGCTTTTGAGACGGAGCTGGCGGCCATCGAAGACCTCGCGCGTGAAGAACGCCTTGAGCTGATAGCAAAGCTCGTACACTTTTTCAAACCGGAGACGGGTTTTCATCTGATCGCCAACAGCGAGGCTCCGGCGGGCGCGGGACTCGCGGGTTCGAGCGCGCTCAACATCGCCTGCATCGGCGCGCTCAATCAACTGGTCGGCAACCGTTATCCGGAGAGCAAGTTCATCACCATCGCCGCGAATGTCGAGACGACTGTGATACGCGTTCCCGCGGGCTTTCAGGATTATTACTCCGCCTTTTACGGGGGCGCGTCATGCATACATTTCGGGATTGACGGGATCGAGCGCGAGACTCTTGACGTTGATATGGCAACGCTCGAAAGGCGCATCGCCATCTGCTACACGGGCGAGCCGCGCCTGTCCGGGACGAACAACTGGGAGATTACGAAAAACCACATAGACGGTCAGACCGATCTCTTCAAGCTCTTTGATGACATACGCGATTCATCTCTTGAGATGCGCGAAGCTCTGCTCGCGGGCGACTGGCAACGCGTCAGCCGCATCATGCTTGAGGCGCATCCGACGCGCAAACGGCTCGCGCCGAACGTCACGACGCCGCAGATGGACAGGCTCGTCGAGAAGGCCATGCGGAACGGCGCGGAAGCGGCCAAGGTTTGCGGCGCGGGCGGCGGGGGCTGTATCGCTTTCTTCTGCGAAGAGGGGCGGCGCGAGGAGGTCGAGCGCGCGCTTAATGGAGAAGAGGGCGCGGAGATGATCGCCTGGAAGCTTGATCATGAAGGCTTAATCGTGCGTGAGAGTTGAGACAAAAAAACATAGGAGGGGCAGATGATGAGATTCTTTAGATTGCTAATGATGTTTGGAGCGTTGCTGTTATTCACCGCGTCGGCGATGGCGCAAGGAGCGCGTATCTCCGAACGTGTGTCCGAGATGGCGGACAGGCTGGCCGAACAGGCTTCCACGCTGGCTGATGGAAGTTATAGAAATTTTTCGGGCGGCGGGCGTAACACACGCACCGAGATAGATGCTCTGTTTCAGGATCAGCAGCTCAGTTCGAGCGCGGAGCTTTTCCGCAGGATGGTGCGTGACCGTCGTCCGCGCGCAGAGTTGCAGGATGCGACGGCTGCTCTCACCGATCTGGCGCGCCGCGCAGACCGCTACAATCGCCAGCGCAGTCTGGTCAGCGATATTCAACGCTCGATCAGCGATATTCAGCGCGAGCTGAATTTCGGCGGCGGCACTGGCGGCGGCATCGGCAGCGGCAATGGCGGCGGCGGCAATGGCGGCTACACGAGCGGGACTATGCACTGGCGCGGCACTGTGGATGATGTGACGCAGATCAAAGTGCAGGAATCCAATGTCGAGGTGAGCGCGATTTCGGGCAGCCCGTATTCCGACGCCAACTACAACTTCACTTCGCCGATGCCGTATCGCCGCCTCAACGTGCGGCTCAACAAAATCAACGGGCGCGGTGACGTGCGTATCATTCAGCAACCGTCACGCGATAACGACTTCACAACCATCATCGAGGTGCGCGACCCCAATCGCGGGCCGAGCGATTACGAGTTTGAGATTAGCTGGTAATGGCTGAGCCAAGCTCTAAAGCTTTAAAACTCAACCTCGCTTTTCTTTGAGCCTTTGAGCCTTTGCGTGAAAAATTAATCGCACGCAAAGGCTCAAAGGAAGCAGAGAAAGTTATGAGCCAAACAAGCGCGAACTACGGCATTGACGCGCCGAAGGTCTTACTCCGTTTTGTCGTCATCGGAAGCTTCGGGTTAATCGCCGCCGCGATTCTCTTTTCGACCGGCATCACGCGCCGCAGCGGGTTGGCCGTCAGCTTTGCCAACACGTTTCTGTGGGGCGGGCTGTCATGCTTTGCGACGACGGCGGTGATGTGGTGGGGCAGCAAGTTCGGCAAGATGCGCCTTCGTGACAGAGTCGTCAACGCCATCAAATGGCGCGGCGACGAGCGCGTGCTCGATGTCGGATGCGGGCACGGCCTGATGTTGATTGCGGCGGCCAAGCGTCTGACGACTGGGCGTGCCGTCGGTATAGACCTCTGGCAAAAAGAGGATCAGGCGGGCAACAGCCGCGAGGCGACGCTTGAGAACGCGAGACTGGAAGGCGTCGCCGCACGCATCGAACTACGCGACGGCGACGCCAGAGAATTGCCCTTCGAGGACAACTCGTTCGACATCATCCTCTCAAGCTGGGCGCTGCATAATATTTATGAGCAGCAGGGACGCGAGCTTGCTTTGCGCGAGATAGCGCGCGTCTTAAAGCCCGGCGGACGGGTCACGATTGTTGACATCAGCCACACGGACGAGTACGCACAGACACTTCGCGCGAGCGGCATGGAAGAGGTCAAACGCTCCGGCCCGAATTTTATCTTCGTGATTCCCACACGCACACTGACCGCCGTCAAGCCGTAGCTCACCACATTCCGCGCCGCTTCAGCCATAAGAGAGCGATACAGATTAGTACCATCGTTACAGCGCAGACGAGCCAGAATCCCATGTCAACGCCGCCGATACGAACGTGCGCTAACGGAATTCCGGTGACGTTCATGCCCCACGCGCCAAAGACGGCGGCGGCGGCAGCCTCGCAGATGCCGACCACCGTCAGCGTCTTCATCGTCTCGTTAAGCTGGTTGGACATAAACGCCAGATGAGCTTCGGTCGCGCTGGCGACCATATCCTGTTGAATGTCCACGATGTCCAGCAAGCGCAGCACGTGGTCATACACGTCTTGAAAATAAGGATGCGTCTCAAGGTCGAACAATGCGTGCCCGCGCTTCGGAAATTCATTGAAGACTTCGCGCAAGGGATACAGCGACGTGCGCAGGGCGAACACGCTGCGCTTCAAGATCAGCAGCTCTTCAGGATTAGCCCCGCGATTGCTATGAAACATGATCTCATCAAGCCGGTGCAGCCGGTCGTCTATATCGTCTACGATGGGAAAGCAGGCATCTATGATCGCGTCCACGACAATGTGTGCGAGGAAGCCGACGCGGTCGCGCAGGTCAGGCTGCGCCTGTTCCCAGCGTTGACGTGCTAAGCCGAGCGACGGGACGTGGCCGGGATGCAACGAGACGATATAATTCTCGCCGACGAACAGGTCAACTTCTGTCATCTGCAACTCGCTGCCTGCGTGCTCAAGCGGCGCGTACATGACGATGAAGTAGTAGCCCGGATATTGATCTACCTTCGGGCGTTGTCGCTGCTTGAGAGCGTCTTCCAGCGAGAGCGGGCTGAAATCGAACTCCTCATTGAGCATTGCCAGTTCCGCTTGGCCGGGGTCGCGTATATCTACCCAGAGGAGCGCGCCCGGCTCGCCGAGTTTATCGCTGATGTGCTCCGGCAACAGAGTCTCCGGGTGGTCTGCTCCGGGTCTGCGTATCAACACAGTCATCTGCGGGGTGGGCGGCGGAGGTGGCGGCGTGGCAGAGGTCGAGTGTTTGCGAAATTTGAATTTCCTCGATGGCGTGTCTGGAGGCGAAGGTTGCAGAGATTGAAGTTTCGATAGAACGCTGCTTCGGCTATGTACCACGACTCAAACCCTCCCCTTTGATCCGACCTTCTTTCTTAAACAAGGTTAGAGTACGCCGCAAAAAATATTTTCTCGAAGTCAAACTTTAAATCTCGATAAAGAATTCAACTCGGTTTGAAACCGCGCGCGGACGAAGAAGCGCAACAGATGTGCGCGTCTTATCCCTCGCGTCTGCCTTCTCGAATCGCTTTTTCCCGCGCGCCTGCAACCACTCCTCTCAGGCGTTCGAGTTTTTGCTCGAATGTCTCGCCGGGGACGGGGCCGTCCGCGCCCGGTATCGGGATGGGCTTGACGGACGCCATAGCCGTCTCTGCGACGACCGCATCGGGCGCGAGGTCTTCGGGTGTTTCGGCTCCGGCGGCTGGGGAAGCGGTCGCGGCAGCGGCGCTGAGCGGAACGGCTGAGGCCATGCCGGTCGCGGCCTGAGCCTCTGCTGCGGGGCGATGACGGTCTGCTTCGGCAGATGAATCCGTGCCGGAGGTAGAAGCGAATGCGGGCATGGTTTCGCCCGCGGCCTCCGCCGCTTCTCTGAGTTCCGCGCGCCGCTTGGCTTCAACCGCGACGCCCTTGAGGCGCGCTACCTTCTGCTCAAAAGTTTCTCCGGGCACAGGGCCGTCGGCTCCCGGAATCGCCCCGACTTTGATGTGTGAGCCTTTGGCAGGCTTGGCGGCGGGAGGCGTCGCTGCAACGCTGGCAGCCGCGCCTGCTTTAGTCGCGGCAGTTCCGGCTGGCGCGGCCTTAGCCGTGGCAGGCTTTGCTGAAGAGGCGGCGGGAGCATGCGGCGCGGTCTCTTCCGCGAGCACGTATGCGCCCTTCTCGTTTTTGACGATGGCGGGCAGAGTGCCGCCTGCTGCCTGGAGGAGCGCGGCGAGTTCTCTTTCGACAAAGCGCTCCTGCTTGCCGGGGTCGCGCACGTGTCCGAGCGGCGGCCCCATGTAGAGCGCGCCGCAGGTCTGGCATTTGAAAAGCGCGTCGTCGCCCCTCAAATGCTTATCCGCATTTTCGCCGCCCGTGCTCAGTTGTTTCAGGTGGCCGTTGCATAATTTCTTCTTCTCATTGCGCTCATTGCAGACGGTCTGCGCGTTGACGATTTTTTTCGGCACAGCGGGAGATGCGTTCTGTTCGAGTGCGGTAGGCGGCGCGGCGGTTTTGTTCTGTGTCGTCTCGGTTGACATGGCTCTACGGGCTGATGCCTTCCTTTTGTTGAGAGACTTGTGCTCTGGCTCGAATTAACTGAATCCCTTCGGAATTGCTCTCATCTTACAGAGAGCCTCGAAGCGGCGTCAATAAAAAGCGTAGATAAGAAAGCGCCGGGCAGCGGATATTTAATCGCCGCACCGGCGCAAAGGTTATGAGTTGAGGCTTTATGCTGCCGCCGCTCTAAAAGAAAAGCGGCGGCAGCGTAAAGCGTGTGTGTCAGATGAAGCAGTCTACATTAGTGGAAATTGTAGGCTGCGACAGGATAATCCGGCACGGACAAGGCCGCTGCCGACGCTCCCCATTCCGCCGACTGGTCTGTTCCGCCACTTGACGGACGCCAGAGGAAGAAGGTCTGGTCGGCTGCCTGTCCAGTGCGCCACACGGCGATGTCGGACTTGCCGTCGCCGTCGTAGTCGCCCACTGCGGGCAGGTCAAAGGCTTGCAGACCGAACGATGTCACCGTGGTCGTCCCCGTCGAGCTGCCGAGGATATACCACTGCAAATTGCCGCCCGAAACTCGCTGTATCCAGGCGATGTCGTTCTTGCCGTCGCCATCGAAGTCGCCCTTCACTGTGCCGCCGCGAGAGAGCAGGCCGCTCGCTCCGAAACCGAAGGAGACGAAGAGCGAACTCCCATCGCTGCTCTTGCGGATGTAGTAGCCGTTCTGCGGCGCGCCTCCGTTACCACCCCCCGGACGGTACACGGCAGCATCTGCCTTGCCGTCGCCGTCATAGTCGCCCGGCGCGGAGAAGTCACCGCCGGTTCCCCACGGCACGTAGGTGATAGTGTTGCTCGGATTGTTCAGGCTGCCCTGATAGAAGTAGTAGCTCTGCTGACCGGAGGCTCCGACGCGATAGACAGCGGGGTCGGCCTTGCCGTCTCCGTCATAGTCGTCCACCACGGTCGGGTCATCACCCGTCTGCCCGAACTGAACAGACCGCAAGGTGCTGGTCGTGCTTTGCAGGATGTAGAAGCCTGCGCTGAACGGCGCCCCTGCTCGCCAGACGGCAATGTCTGTCTTGCCATCTCCGTCAAAGTCTGCCGGCGTACAGGCGTCACCGAGGTTTACCTGATTTGACCAGTAGCCGAAGCCGAGTCCCCAATCTTGTGCAGGCAAGTTAACTCCGGCGTTTGTCCTGATCCACCATGTCGCTTGCCCTGTAGCGCTGGCAGCGCGCATGATCGCGAAGTCGGTCTTGTTATCGCCATCAAAATCAACTGTGCGCGAGCGCGGAGGCAGAGGTGTTCCGGTCGGATTCACGGTCAGAGTCGATGCCGTCACCGTCCCTGTGTCTCCGCCTCCGCCGTCTCTAATCGTCAACGTCCATGTCCCGTTCGCCTGCGCTGGCGTCAACCCGCCGAACGTCGTGTTCAAGCTCGTCACCGCCGGAGGATTCGTAGTTCCCGCCTGCCCTCTCACCGTCGTCCGGTATGTTCCCGGCGGGATCGGTGTCGAGGCCGCTGCCGTCCAGATGTTGGGCCCGCTGGCTGAATCAGAAAACACATAAGTGCCGTTGTAGTCGGACGAGGAGCCGAAGCTGCCCGCCGCCGTCACTCCGATGTGGCCGACTACTACCATGTTAGGTGAGCCGCCGGGAGCGGCTAAGACCATATCTAGGTCGCCTGCCCAGGAGTGCGTCAGCGTGATGCTCACAGAGACATCCGTGACAGGGCCAGAGACGCCGGCGACGGCATAGCTGATGACGAGCGGCGCGCCGTAGACGGGCGGAGTGCCGCCGGGAGAATCCGGAATGGCGCCGACTCCCGTGCCGGTAAAGGTTGCGGACGGCGAATCGGGAGCCGCGTCCTGTGCATGAGTTGTTCGCAGGCTGGCTCCGAAACTGGTATAGAGCAAGGCCAGAGCCAGCAGCATGGCTAAAGAGGCTGGCAGCATTGAGGACGTGCGTCCCCGGCTGGCATTTGTTAAAGCTCGCATGTTGTCTCCTTCTTCACGAACCGCGCGGTGGCGGTCAGGGCTGTAATCCTTGTTGGTAGGTTTTCGACTCATTCGACGGGAAGCGGACGACCTGACGCATGAGACTGCATATTCAAAGTCGAAACAGGAGCATCAGACTCTTGAAGTTATCTCCCACGTTGGCGATAACTTTGTCCGAAGCTAATCTTTTCTAAAACCGATCCTGTGCTCTCATACCGCTTGATTATAAAACGGCACAAGGGCGATGGAGCGTTCGGGAGAATTTACATTTCCAAGTTTAACCGAGCCGATGTTTGAGTTAGGTCAAAAGCTCGTAGACTGACGTAAAAGATGCGCGAAGATTATACCGGGTATTCTAAAAAGTCAATATTTTCAATCTGTAGGACAAGGCTTCTCCAAGCTATATCGCTCAGAGCCTACACAGCTTTGAATCGGAATGTGGCGTCATCTTAGCAGAGACACCAGACCTGTAGAAGATAAATTGATAAAGGCTCAGTCCGAAATTCTAAGCCGGGAATTACCGGCCTTAGAATTTCGGACTGAGCCTTTGAAGAGGTGTAGGGCAAAGACCTCTCTGCCCCATCACTCGCTCTCGTTATTGCGGCAGATATGTGTTCGGTATGGGAATGTCGCCGCTCAGACCCCAGTTATCCGTCCTGAGCGCAGCCGCGCCCGCCGGCGTGCCGCTATTCAGGATATACCAACTGCCGCTCGAAGGCCGCCAGACAGTTATGTCTGCGCGCGAGTCGCCGTCGTAGTCGCCCGGCACAGGCTTGTCGCCCGGGACGCCCCAGTGTTGTCCGGTGACCGTGCTCGACGAGCTTTGGAAGATAAACCAGTCCGCCGAAGAGTCACGGAACACGGCTACGTCCGTCTTGCCGTCGCCGTCATAGTCGGCCGGTGCGAGAACATCGCCGGTCGTGCCAAAGTTGACCACACGCGATGACGAGGCCCCGTTGCCCAGTATATACCAGTTGTTTTCCGAAGGACGGAAGACTGTGAAATCCGCTCCGTTCGTGCCCTCGAAATGGCCGCGCACGGGACGGTCGGTCGCACTGCCCCAACTGATTACGCGGGTTGTGCTGGTCGCGCTCTGCAAGATGTACCAGACGCCGCTGCGCCACACGGCTAAGTCCACTTTACCGTCACCGTCATAATCCTCCGGGACGGGCGTATCGCCGTTCGTGCCAAAGGCCTCTTGCCTGACCGTGCCGTTCGTGCTCTGCACGATGTACCAGCGTCCCTGGCTCGGACGAAAGACCGCGAAGTCCGTCTTGCGGTCGCCGTCGTAATCCGCAGGCACGAGGATATCGGTGGCATCGCCGAATGACGGGTAGGCGCGATTGGCGTAGGTCGGGCTTAAGCGGTAGTACCAGTTGTGATCGGAGGGACGGAAGACCGTTAAGTCCGTCAAGCCGTCGCCGTCGAAATCGCCGCTGGTGAAGCGTTTCGCGCCGTAGACTCCGTTCGCGGTAACGTCTATGCTCCAGCCGCCCATGATGTTGCCCGCGCTGGTCGTCGCATCATCCACGACATACAGGCTCCAAGTACCGTTCGGATCTGTGCCGTTGAAGACCGAAGCCAGAGTCGCCGTGCCCGCCGTCGTCGAATTAGGATAAGGCGGGAGCAGGTCGGGCAGCGTGTCGCCCGTGCCGAAATTAGTCGGCTTGACGGTCGCGGTCACGAGCGGTCCGGCGTCTGGGACGACGGCTGCGCCCGCGTCGTCAAACGTCAGATTCGCGTTGACTACATCAGTCGTGCCTCCGGCATCCGAAAGCAGGATGATGCGTTTTCCGGCAGGGCTGACGAGCATGATGTCCAGATCGTCAGGATTGAGATGGTTGATATTCGTCAGCGTAACGTTGACATCCGTAATCGAGTTCGTCAAGCCGCTGACAGTAATGGTCGAAGCATAGGGCGTCGCTCTGCCGCGTGCGCCGTCACCGCCGAAGATCGTCCCGCCATTCGTGAACGTGGTGGCGGCAGTCATGTCAGTCGTAATGTTCAGACTCCAGCCGTCGCTGATGACGCCCACGTCAACGCCGAGGTCATCCGCGACATACAGGCTCCACGTGCCGTTCGGGTTGGTGCCGTTGAAGGCAGCTCCCAGCGTCGTGTTCGCCGAAGGCGCAGGCGCGGGCGCAGGCCACGTGTCGCCCGCTCCGATGTTGGTCGGCTTAAAGGTGCCGCTGTTGAACGCGGTCGCGTCCGGCAGACTGTTCGCCGCCGCGTCGTCAAAGGTAATCGTTCTGTTAGTCACATCGTCACTGCCGCCCACATCGGACATCAGAATCAGATTGGCTCCGGTCGGGCCGACAAGCAGGATGTCGAAGTCATCCGGGAAGGTGTGATTGAGATTGCTCAAAGTGACCGTCACATTAGTCACGTTGCCCGTCAAATTGCTGACGGCGATATTTGCCGGATAAGGATTACCGGTCCCGATGGTAGTCGCATCGTTGATGGTGATGGTGCTTGCGTTGGTAAAGACTACCGCCCACGTCGGGACGGTTAAGGTTAAAGTCAAAAGAAGAGCGAGGCTGCCCACCAGCGTCCTTCTCAACGTTCCTCTGTTGCCGATTGTCCTATTCACAATCGCTACCGATTTCATAAATTTCTCCCTATGTTTAAAGTAACTGCGAGGCGCAGTCCTGAGCTGAAAGACACAAGTGGCATGTACTCGCGTCCTGTTTCAGCATGATGTTGGGTCTTTGAGCAAAGAGCCATCCGAGCTGAGAATAACACAAACTGTCTCTAATCCAATGCCGTTTGTATCATTTGTGATGTCTCTAATGACACGACCGGTTCCGGCAGGAGGAATGCCGCAGGTTGACCCTTTCTGGCATGGCTTTCTGCCCTGCTCGTCCAGAACTCTTACCTCAACAGGATTGTGGCCGGAGTATTCAATCAGCAGTAAAGCTCAATGTTGTATCTCGAACAGGGGTCGTAGGAGTCGCCCGCTCAATTCTTCCACAGAACTATTAGCAATCCTGATACCGAGACGTGAGGAGAGGGGACGGGCATGCTCATTCATGTGATATGCTACGCGCCGGATGCTGAAAAAACTGCTCGGGCTTGTGTGGCGCAGCACGCCGCGAAGGATGCGCAGGTGGAGCGCGCTGCTCTTTCAACAAAGCTTCACGGTCTCTGCGGGCGCGGTCGTGGTTGACGCGGAGGGGCGCGTGCTGCTCTTAAAGCATGTCTTTCGCATGGGGGCCGGATGGGGCATTCCCGGCGGCTTTATCTCGAAGGGCGAGCAGCCCGAAGAGGCCGTCCGGCGCGAGCTGAAGGAAGAGACGGGGCTTGCGCTGGAAGAGACGCTGTTCGCCTTCGCGCGCACGATCAAGGGAACCAATCACATCGAGATTATTTTTCGCTGCCGCCCGCGCGGACACGCCGCCGCGCGCAGCATTGAGATCAATCAACTCGAATGGTTCGCGCTCGACCGGCTGCCGGAAAGTTTGGGACGCGACCAACGCTATCTCATCAAACGCGCGCTCGGTGATGGAGCAAACGAGGGAGTTTGATGTATGCTTGCCAAAACGCAAGTGATAGGTGATAGGAAAAAACAGGTGACAGGAGACAGAAGACAGGAGACAGAATAAAGAGGAAGATTAAAAGCGGGTTAACGCCTCTGCTTCTGTCTCCTGACTTCTGACTTCTGTATTCCCTTCTTCTCTTATCACCTATCACCATCACTTATCACCTATCATTTTAGGAGAAGAGAAGAATGGTAAATCTGATTCCGTCGTCTGAGGCGGTGATGCAAATCCTGAAGCGGACGGGAGCTTTTCGTGAGGGACATTTCGTTCATCCGAACGGCAAACACTCGCCGCACTACTTTCAGATGCCGCTCGCCTTTCGCTACTACGACACAGCGCGTGTTCTGGCCGTGGCCTTGAGCCGCCAGTTTCGCACCGACAAAGACATCGCCAGCCAGTTGCCCAAAGTCGCAATCATCAGTCCCAGCTCCGGCGGCATTCCGGTCGGTTTCGGCGTCCGCGAAGCCTTGAGCGCGGAGCAGATTTACTGGGCCGAGCGCGAAGAGGGCAAGCGCATGTTTCGCCAGTACGTCAATCAGGGCGAGATTAACCCGTGCATCATCGTTGACGACATCATCAGGAGCGGCAGCGCGATTGAGGAGACCGTCAAGCTGGTCGAAGAACTCGGCGCGAAAGTCATCGGCTGCGGCGCAATCGTGCGCTTCCACGACGCGCCGACGGAACTCGGCGGCGTGACCGTCAAATCGCTCGTGGACTTCGACGCCAAGTGGTACGACAACGCCGAACAATGCACAGACTGCGAAAAGAACGCGCCCGAAGAGCACGTCCGATTTTAAAAAGATGGTCTTTGTACTTCGTGCTTTGGTCTTTGCATGTCTGTCTCAGCTTGAATTCTAAAACTCAAGACCGGAGTTGCGGGCAAAGGACAAAGACCAAAGCACAAAGGCCAAAGCACAAAGACCATCTTTTGCTTTTTAGATTTCGTGCCGGTTTGCCAGAGCCTTGTCCATCGTCACTTCGTCAACGTATTCGAGGTCTGACCCGACGGGCATCCCCATCGCGATGCGTGTGACCAGGAGGCCCAGTGGTTTCAAGAGGCGTGAGATATAGTTGGCGGTTGCCTCGCCCTCTGTATTCGGATTGGTCGCGAGAATCACTTCGCGCACATCAATGCCCTCGTTATTTTCAGGCTTGAGGCGCGGCAACAGGTTAGCCAGATGCAGGTCGTCGGGCGCGATGCCGCGAATCGGCGAGAGCGTCCCGTGCAGGACGTGATAGAGACCTTTGTAGCTGCGCGTCTTTTCCACCGCGACCAGATTGTAAGGCTCTTCGACGATGCAGATCATCGAGCGGTCGCGCGAGGGCGAGGTGCAGAAGCGGCACGGGTTAACGTCCGTCAGGTTGTTGCAGATATTGCAGAAGACTATGCGCTGCTTGACCTCTCTGAGAGCGGCCATGAAACGCTCGACATCCGCTTCGGGCGTGCGCAGGATATAGAATGCGAGCCGCTGCGCCGTCTTATGCCCGATGCCCGGCAAGCGTTTGAACTCGTCTATCAGCTTCGTGACTGATTCTGCGTATTCAAGCATTTTGGATTTTGGATTTTGGATTTTGGATTTTGGATTGAAGACTTCAAGGCGAGATGCGACTCAACCCTTAATCCAAAATCCAAAATCTAAAATCCAAAATTAAAGCAGTCCGGGCGGGAGCATGCCGCCGAGCTTGCCTTTCATCGCTTCGTCAACCTTGCGGCTGGCTTCGTTGAAGGCCGCGACGATCATGTCCTGTAGCATCTCCACGTCGCCCTCCTTGACGGCTTCCGGGTCTATCTTGAGCGACTCGACCTCGTGATTGCCCTTCATCTGCACGGAGACGACGCCGCCGCCCGCCGAAGCCTCTACGCTCAACTCGTCCATCTCCTTCGCCATCTTCTCCTGCATGGCCTGCGCCTGCTTCATCATCTGCTGAATATTCATCCCACCGGGAAATTTCATCGCCATAACCTCACTTGTGTGCAAATAAATTTTTACGAATCCGTGCCACACATCCTAACTTTCATCTGACGCGAATGCAACGGCGCGTGTAAAGCGGTAGCGGGCGAAACTAATATTTATTGAAACACCGGTCAGAGCAAGTTTAATAATTCAGTTTGTGATTATGGCTGGCGCGCTTAACCGCTTCATCAAACGCCCCTCTTAATGTTATAAGCCAAATCAGAATGTCGAAGCGATATGTCATTAAGCGGCCTGATGTGGTTGTGCCGGAAAAGCTGGCGCGGTTCAGGGCTGAGCTGAATGAGGAGCAGTTCCGTGTGGCGACGGCGACGCCGGGCGCGGCTCTTGTCGTCGCGGGCGCGGGTTCGGGAAAGACGCGCGCGATAACGTACAGGGTCGCGTACCTGATTGAGCAGGGAGTCTCGCCCGCGCGAATCATGCTGGCGACGTTCACGAATCGTGCGGCGCGTGAGATGCTGCGGCGCGTGGAGATGTTGACGAGCGGCGGAGAGGTGCGGCGCGTGTGGGGCGGGACGTTTCATCGCATCGCCAATCTGATTCTGCGTCGGCACGCGGCGTCAATCGGTTATGAATCTAACTATACGATTCTGGATTCCGAGGACGCGAAGGATTTCGTCTCGACCTGCGTTGACGAGGCGGGCGTGGACACAAAGGCGCGCCGCTTTCCGAAGGCAGAAGTTTTGCAGGACATCATCAGCTACGCCAACAACACAGACCGTCCGATTGAAGACGTGATCGCGCGCCGCTATCCACACTTTGAGCCTCTGGCTCAAAGCATCAAACGCGTGGACACGATCTACATGGAACGCAAGCGCGAGCGCAACGTGATGGACTATGACGACCTCTTGATGAACTGGAAGCGGTTGTTGATGGAGAAGCCGGACATCGCGGCTCTGTACGCTGACCAGTTCCAGCACATACTCGTTGACGAGTATCAGGATACGAACAAGCTGCAAGCTGAGATCATAGACCTCTTAGCGGTCAAGCATCGCAACGTGATGGTCGTCGGCGACGACGCGCAGAGCATCTTCGCGTGGCGCGGCGCGGAGTTTACGAACATCTACGAGTTTCCGCAGAGGTATCCAAAGGCGCGTACTTTCAAGCTCGAAATGAATTATCGCTCGACGCCGGAAATTTTAGGACTGGCGAACACGGCCATCGCCGCCAATCGTAAACAGTTTCCAAAAATTCTTCACGCCGCGCGCCCGTCAAAAGGGTTGCCGCCCGCGCTCGTCCCGTGCCGCGACGCAGACCAGCAGGCGGCGTTCGTGGCGGCGCGTATTCTCGAATTAAGAGATGAAGGCGTGCCGCTCGAAGAGATAGCGGCGCTCTATCGCTCGCATTATCACTCGCTCGAATTGCAGTTGGAGTTGACGCGGCGCGGTATCCCTTATCGCATCCGAAGCGGCGTCCGCTTTTTCGAGCAGGCGCATATCAAGGATGTCATCTCTTACCTGCGCATCATCACGAACCCGCGCGACGAGCTGGCGTGGAAGCGTATCCTGCGTCTGATTCCGCAGGTCGGCCCCGCGACGGCGAACAGAATCTGGGAGCAGCTCGCATACGCGCCAGACCCTTTGGCGATAATTCGTCGAGCGGATTTCGTTGTTGCTCCCAGACGCGGGAGCGGGTGGAGTGAATTTATCTCCCTGCTCGAAAGCCTTGTGAAGGATGAGACGCGAGGGCAGCCTGCGAAGCAGATCGAGTTGATTCTGGCGCGCGGCTATGAATCGTATCTCGCTTCAACTTATGAGAACGCGGAGGCGCGGCTCGAAGATTTGAGGCAGCTCGCGCATTACAGCGCGCGTTATAATTCGACGGAAGATTTTCTGGCGGAGCTGGCGTTGCTCTCGACCGAACGCTACAGCGCGCCGCAGGCTCTGACGGGCGAAGACGTGGTGATGGGCGGCGACGAGGATGAGATACTGACGCTCACCTCCGTGCATCAGGCGAAGGGGTTGGAGTGGCGCGCGGTCTTTATCATCTGGGCTGCCGACGGCAAATTCCCCAGTCCGCGTTCCCTGCGAGAGGCAGAGGGCGAAGAGGAGGAACGTCGCCTCTGGTACGTCGCGCTGACACGCGCCGCAGACCAGCTTTACATCACTTATCCGCTGATGGTCACGGATTACAGCCGCCAGACCGTCGTGCAAAAGCCCTCGCGCTTCGTGACGGAAGTCCCGCCGGAGCTTTACGACATCTGGACGCTCGAAGAAGAAACGACCGACGCGCTTTCCGAAGAATCAGATGACGAGAGCGGAACGAAGGGTTATATAAACTAAAGAGTCGTATTCCCTTTTTGTGTTTATGACAGAAGCAACAAACAGTTGGAAGAGCGTATTCGGAACGACAATCCGGCTCCTGACTTTTCGCAGCACGCGAGAGGAGTTGTCGAGCTTCAATTATAAACATCTGGCTCTGGGATTAGTCTGCACGTGGCTGGTCGGGATGGGGCGTTACTGGGATAACCCGCGCGTCTCTCTCTTGCAGCATTTGGGCGTCGGGTCTGTCATTTACGTTTTCGCGCTCGCGCTGCTGCTGTACCTGTTCGGGCTGCCTCTGAGACCGAAGGACTGGTCATACTTTCGCGTTTGCACTTTCATTTCTCTGGTTGCGCCACCGGCTCTGCTTTACGCGATTCCGGTCGAGCGCGTTTTCAATCTGGATATTGCCAACAGTATCAATGCTTGGTTTCTAGGCATCGTCGCCGCGTGGCGCGTGGCTTTGCTGGTTTTCTATCTCAGGCGTTCCGCTGCGCTCGACCGGCTTTCGGTGGTCACGGTCACGCTGCTGCCTTTAACGCTGATCGTCGTGACACTGACGATGCTGAATCTGGACGAAGTAGTGTTTGATGCGATGGGCGGCATGGGCCAAAGGTCAGGGAACGATGGAGCATATGGAGTTCTGTTTCTCTTATCAATGCTATCAATGCTTTTATTTATCCCGACTTTAATCATGTATATAATTCTGGCAATTACAGGAATAAACGATAGACGACTTGAAAAGGCATTGATGCTTGAGCAATCCAAATGACACCTCATCAAGACGAAGCACCGACTGACCTCGAAAACCGCACGCTCGCGGCAGAGGTCAAGCTTTACTATGACCTGCACGTGCCGCGCGAGGGGGCGCGTCCGCTGCTAATCGCGCTGCATGGCTATGGCGCGAACAAGCGGCAGATGATGCGCGAGGCGCGGCAGATGGCTCCAGATGACTTCGCCATCGCTTCTCTGCAAGGCTTTCATCAACACATGAAAGAGCCGAAGGAAGCGGGCGGCCCTTTGCGTTTCGGCTTCGGTTGGCTGACGAATTTCAGAGCGGAAGAATCGGTCGCAACGCATCATCGCGCCGTGCTGGACTTGATCGAATCGCTCGTCGCTGAAGGCGTCGCGGACAGAGGAAAAGTTTTTCTGCTCGGCTTCTCGCAATCGTGCGCGCTCAACTTTCGCTTTGCCTTCACGCACACGAAAGCTTTGCGTGGCCTCGCGTGTATCTGCGGCGGCATGCCCGGCGATTGGGCAACCAGTGAGCAGTACGCAAAGACGGATGCATCGGTGCTCTACCTGCACGGCGAAGACGACGAGTTTTATCCGCCCGCGCGCGTCGCGGATTATGCGGCTCGCCTCAGAGAGCGAGCCGCAGAGGTCAAAGTGAAAAGCTATCCGAACGCGGCGCATGAGATTGTGCCCGCGATGCGAGATGACGTGCGCGCTTGGCTGCAAGCTCATGCAATAATTTAATCGCTAAAAGTGAGGAGCAATATTTATGTCGGCAGATACGATCTTAATTACGGGCGCGACCGGCACGGTCGGAAGCCTGCTGGTCAAGGAATTAGAAAACGGCGAGGCCGCTGTGAAAGCTATGGTGCGCAGTCCTGAGAAGGGCGAGCGGCTCAGGCGGCACGGTATCGAGCCTGTCTTCGGAGATTTCGACAGGCCGGAGACTCTCGCGCCCGCGCTTGAAGGCGTCGGCAAAGCGTTTCTACTCTCCGCGCCGGATTCGCGTATGGCGGAGCGTGAGACCAATTTCATCAATGCAGCGAAGCTCGCGGGCGTAAATCACATAGTCAAGCTCTCTGCCTTCGGCGTCGGCGAAGGCGTGCCATTCTCTCTAGGCCAGTGGCATTATCAGGCCGAGCAGCAGCTTGAAAAATCAGGCGTCGCTTACACTATCCTGCGCCCGAACGGATTCATGCAGAACATGCTCGGCTTCGCGCGCACGATACGCGAGCAGTCTGTCTTTTACGCTCCGCTCGGCGAGACGCGTGTGAGTTACATTGACGCGCGCGACATCGCCACTGTGGCTGCGAACGCTCTGACGGAAGCGGGACATGAGGGACGCGTTTATGAACTGACCGGGCCGGAGGCTCTATCATATACTGAGATAGCTCAGAAGCTTTCCGGCGCGTTTGGCGTAGAGGTGAAGTATGTGAGCGTGCCTATGGACGCCGCGCGGCAGGGGATGGTCGCGAGCGGCATGCCCGAATGGCTGGCAGACGCGCTGATAGAGCTTTTCGAGCATTACGTCAAAGGCGGCGCAGAGGTCGTGACCAGCCACGTGCGCGAAGTGACCGGGCGCGGCGCGATCAGCTTTGAACAGTTCGCAGCAGATTACGCAGGCGCATTCACTCAAATGAAGTAAAAGGTAAAAGGAAGGCTGCAACCATTTTATGAGTGATAAGTGATGAGAAAATACAGAAAGCTTTTCTCTTATCACTTATCACTTATCACTGCTTTCATCTACCTTGTTAAGACGGAGACTGAGTGATGAAGTTGAACAGAAGAACTTATGTCTTGCTGGCGTTGTCGGGCTTAATCCTGTTCGTCGCGTGCCAGCAAACTTTTCGCCGGACGTTAGGCCAGTCGCGTCCAGCCAACGCGCAAACAAAGCCGCTGCCGGATAACGCTCCGGCCACGCTCAAAAACATGCTCGCGGGCGCGATTGAGCAGCCCGACCAGACATTTTATTACGACCCCGCTTACGTCAAGCTTGAGTATCCGGGCGGCGATGTGCCGCTCGACCGCGGCGTCTGCACGGATGTCGTGATTCGCGCTTTTCGCAAGGGCGGCGTTGACCTGCAAAAAGAGGTGCATGAAGACATGCAGCGCAGCTTCAGCTCTTATCCGACCAAGTGGGGACTCGCCAAGCCCGATTCAAACATAGACCATCGCAGAGTCCCGAACCTGCAAACCTATTTCAAACGACAGGGCAAAGACCTGTCCGTCACCACGAGCGCGAAAGATTATCTGCCCGGCGATGTCGTCTCGTGGGACTTGGGCAGCGGCGTGGATCACATAGGCATCGTGACTAACCTGTGGTCGCCCGACACAGAAACATATCTCTTGGTTCACAACATAGGCGGCGGCGCGAGGATTGAAAACGCGCTCTTTTCGTGGCACATTACAGGCCATTACCGTTACTTCTAAATTCAACCGCTATGAAACTCAAACATCATTTCACTCTGGCTACGCTCGCGCTGGCAGTCCTCGTCTCGCTCGCCGGTTATCACAGGCAGGTCTATGCAACCATGACAAATGAGAAGATAGAGCAATCGGTGCGCGCCGTTCTGGACATGCAGGTGCAAGCATGGAATCGCGGCGACATCGAAGGCTTCATGCAGGGCTATAACAAGTCCGATGAGACCGTGTTTGTTTCCGGCGACAACGTAACGCGCGGCTGGCAGACGGTGCTTGATCGCTACAAGCAGAAGTACGACTCGCGCGAGAAGATGGGCACGCTCGAATTTTCCGAGCTTGAAATCAAGCCTCTCGGAAAAGATGCTGCGGTCGCGCTCGGACGCTGGAAACTGACACGCGCGGATGATTCGCCGCACGGACGCTTCACGCTTATCTTTCGCCGCACAAAGGATGGCTGGCGCATCATACACGACCACACATCTTGAGTAGATTTCTTTTCTTTGCGTCTTTGCGCCTTTGCGTGAGAATGATTTTCACGCAAAGGCGCAAAGACGCAAAGAAGAACGGGGTTTGAACATGCGAAAACTTATCGGCGTAGCTGCTCTGCTGTTACTCTACTGCTCTCTCGGCTTTGCTCAGAACAACAAAGAGCCTTACAGCATTGACCGTTACTTGAACATACGCAGCTCGACCGCGCCCGCGCTCTCGCCGGACGGCAAGCACGTCGCGTTTCTGACGAACATCACCGGCACGCCGCAGGTCTGGATGATTAATGCAGAGGGCGGCTGGCCTGAGCAGATGACATTTTACGAGGATCGCGTTGACTTCGTGCGTTGGTCGCCCGAAGGCACTGGGCTGCTCTTTGGCAAAGCGAAGGGTGGTGACGAGAACGCGCAGCTCTACTGGATGTCGCCGGACGGCTCGCGGATAAGAGCGCTGACGAGCGATGCCAAAGTTCGGCACAACTTCGGCGGCTGGTCGCATGACGGCCAATGGATAAGTTATGCGTCCAACAGGCGCGACCGGAATTTTTTCGATGTCTACGTGATGGAGGTTGCGACGGGGCGCGAGCAGCTAGTCTATCAGCAGGACGGCTCGAATGATGCGGTCGCGTGGTCTTTCGACAACAAAAAACTGATCGTCTCGCACGACAACGAACAGCTCAGTCTGGACAACGACCTCTACCTCGTTGACCTGCAAACCAAACAGGCAACGCATCTCACGCCGCATGTGGGAGCGGCGCAGTTCGGCAACGTGCGCTTTTCACCCGACGGACATTCGATATTTTTCGGGACGAATGACAAGCGCGAATTCTACTCTCTCGCGCAGATGGATTTGCAGAGCAAGCGCGTAGACATTCTCGATGACACGCAGTGGGATTTGGATTCCGTAGCGATGTCGCCGGACGGCGGACTGCTCGCGTACACGATCAACCGCGACGGCTACAGCGAGCTTTATCTCAGAAGACTGGACACGGACGGCAAGCCTCTGATTACTGCGCTTGGAGCGAAGGAAGCTCCTGTAAAATTGCCCGCCAAAGGAGTCGTCGGCGGACTGGACTTTTCCAGAGACATGAGCGGCGAAGCAGCCAGAGACGGCAACAAGCTGGCTTTCGTTTTTAACAGCTCGCGCAATCCTACGGACGTGTGGCTCTACGACCTCAAGACACGCGCACTCTCGCAAGTCACGCACAGCTCGCTCGCGGGCATCCCGCAATCCTCATTCGTCGAGCCGGAGCTGATTCGCTATAAGACTTTTGACGGGCGCGAGATTCCGGCATGGTATTACAAGCCGCAGAACACTGCGAACTCCAACAACAGCTTGCCTGTCATCGTCAACGTGCATGGCGGGCCGGAGGGACAGGCGCAGCCGACCTTCAGCGCGATCTTTCAATATTTTCTCTCGCGTGGTTACGCAGTGCTTGCGCCGAACGTGCGCGGCTCGACCGGCTACGGCAAAAGCTTCACGCACCTTGACGACGTGCGCAAGCGCGAGGACTCGGTCAAAGATTTGGCTGCCTCGGTTGACTGGCTCAAAGCGAATGGAGCGGACGCGAAACGCGTCGCCGTGATGGGCGGCTCTTACAGCGGCTACATGACGCTCGCCGCGATCACGCTCTATCCGGAACTCTGGGCGGCGGCGGTGGACACGGTCGGCATCGCCAATTATGAAAGCTTTCTCAAAAACACTTCCGGTTATCGCCGCAAACTGCGCGAAGTCGAATACGGCTCCCTTGAACGCGATCTGGATTTCCTGAAATCAATCTCGCCGCTCTACAAAGTTGACCGCATCAGAGCGCCGCTGATGGTCATTCAGGGCAAGAACGACCCGCGAGTCCCCTACACAGAAGCCGAACAGGTAGCCGATGCCCTGAAAAAACGCGGCTCGACCGTCGAATACAAACTCTTCGACGACGAAGGACACGGCGTCGCCAAGCTCTCAAACCGCCTCATCGTCTACCCGCTGATGGCAGACTTTCTTGATCGGTATATGAAGCCGTAAGCCGGAATCAAACAGGGATGAACAGGATAGACAGAATAAGAATTTGAAATAACAGATTTGAGATTGAAAATTTGAAATCTCAAATCTTTAATCTCAAATCTTTTATCTTATATCCTGTTCCCCCTGTCCTTCCCTGTTAAATTTTTCTCCCGATGAAACTAGCCATCATCAACTGCTCGCAGCTCATCACGCTCAGAGGCCCGCGGCGTCCGCGTGTTTATGGAGAGATGCGTGAGCTTGCGATTATTGAAGACGGCGCGATGCTGGTGAGCGATGGACGTATCGAGCGGGTCGGAGCGCGCCATGAGATTGAAGCGTTGATTGATGCGGCAACCGAAGTGGTTGATGCGTTGGGGCGAGTCGTGATGCCGGGCTTTGTTGACGCGCACGCGCATCCGGTCTTCGCCGGAACGCGCGTTGACGAATACGAGCAGCGCGCGCTCGGTGCGACGTATCAGGAGATTGCGGAGAGCGGCGGCGGTATTCGCTCGACCGTCAGGCGCACGCGCGCGGCGACGTTGGATGAGCTGGTTGAATCGTGCAAACGTTACGCGGGCTGGTTTCTACGCACAGGGACGACGACGGTTGAGGCCAAGTCCGGTTACGGCTTATCGCTCGAAGACGAATTGAAAATCTTGCGGGCGATTAAAAGTCTGGACGAAGAGACGCAGCTCAATTATGTCCCGACCTTCCTCGGCGCGCATGATGTGCCGGATGAGTATCGCGCGCGGCGCGAGGATTACGTCTCGCTCGTCATCGAAGAGATGCTGCCGCGCGTCGCCGAAGAAAAGTTGGGCGGGTACTGCGACGTGTTCTGTGAGGAAAAAGTTTTCACGACGGATGAGTCACGGCGCATCCTGTCGGCGGCGCGGCGTCATGGCCTTGGCTTGCGCCTGCACGCAGACCAGCTCTCGCTCTCAAACGGCGCGTTGCTCGCGGCGGAGCTTGGGGCTGCGACCGCAGATCATCTTGAACACACAGACACAGCAGGCATCTCGGCCTTGAAAGCGGCGGGCGTGCAGCCAGTACTGCTTCCCGGCTCGGTCTACGCGCTCGGCCACACGCGTTATCCGGCGGCGCGCGAGATGATCGAAGCGGGGTTGGCCGTCGTGCTGGCGACGGATTTCAATCCCGGCTCGTCTCCGACGCCCTCGATGCAGATGATTCTCTCGCTCGCTTCGACGCATTTGAAGATGACGCCCGCCGAGAGCCTAACGGCGGCGACCATCAACGCCGCTTACAGCCTCGGCAGGGGCGACTCCATCGGCTCGCTCGAAGCTGGCAAGAGCGCGGATTTCGTCATCCACGACTGCGCGGATTACCGCGAGCTGGCATACTTCTTCGGCCTTGAGCACGCGCGCGAGACTTACGTCGCAGGGCGTCCGGCGGGCTTAAAGTAAAGCCACAAGATAGTGGACAAAAAATGTGCTTGACGCACAACTTATTGTCATTTATTATCCCGCCTAACACTGGAAAGGAGGTGATCAAAAAAGTATGAGTTCTTATCACAGTGAGGTGGCTGAGTCCTAGAGCCACTGGACTGAACCACGAATTCGTTGGATTTCCCGTCCAGTAGCGAAAGCACGCAGGACAATCCAATCAGTATACCGGGAAAACCGCTTGCGCTGCGCGTGAGCGGTTTTTCTTCTTTTTAAAGCCGGAGGCTGCAAGCTGAACAAAGAGTTTTCAATGATGAGGCTAAAGTGAGGATGAAAGATGAGCAGCGTTTTCTTTGATGGCCTGATTACGGCTCGACGATTCCTTTCTTGATATTGCGCTGCCACGCTTCATAATTTCGCACGCGACGCTTGGCCTGTTTGTGCGTGAGATTCATCTCGCGCGCGACATAGCTGATGCGCTCTGTGCGATCATTCTTTTTGTCGCGCGGGTCGCCCGGAGCCTTGCGATAGAGTTGATAGGCGCGCTCCCACTCGGCTTTGGTTTCGGGCGCGGCCTGCTGTCCACGTGTTTCCGGCATTTAACTAATGGTTCACTTTCATCTGGGATTGGGCGGGATGAATGAGCAACCTGTAGCGCTCCACATCCCGCCGTGATATTGTCTCAGCATCCGAGAAGGATATGCAAACGCAACAGGATTTCTCGCCGTGATATTTCTGTTAACAGGCATACAACAAACATCTCTCTTTTGGAGACAGGCAGATGAAACTAAAATCCGCGCTCGTCATAGCTCTCTTGCTGCTCTCGATGCTCACGGCTTCGCCGGGACGCGTGAGGGTCTTACGTTCAACGCGCGCGATTGCGCCCGACATGACGGCGCGAGAGCGGCGTATCTCGGACGCTGCCGGAGCCATGCGCGCACAGCTCTCCACGCAGCGGCGAGATTTTCACATGCACCCGGAACTATCCAATCGTGAAGAGCGCACTTCGCGCATCGTCGCGGAACGCCTGCGCGCTCTCGGCCTCGAAGATATTAAAACGGGAGTCGGCAAGCACGGCGTCACAGCTCTCCTGAAGGGAGCAAAGCCCGGCCCCGTCATAGCCGTGCGCGCGGACATGGACGCGCTGCCGATTCAAGAGACGATGGACGTGCCTTACAAATCGCAGACGCCCGGCGTCAAGCACGCCTGCGGGCATGACGCGCACACGACGATAGAACTCGGCGTCGCCGAAATCCTGAGCGAGATGCGAACGGAAATTTCCGGCACGATTAAATTCATCTTTCAACCGGCGGAAGAAGGCGCGCCCGCTGGCGAAGAGGGCGGCGCGAGTTTGATGATTAAAGAGGGCGCGCTTGAGAATCCACGCCCGCAAGTCATCTTCGGCCTGCACGCTCGCCCCGAAATAGAAGCAGGGCAGGTCGCATACAACAGCGGCCCCGCGCTGGCTTCATCGGATCGCTTCCTCCTCACGATTCATGGCAAGGGATCGCACGGCGCGCAGCCTCAGAACGGAGTTGACGCGGTGGTCGTCGCAGCCGAATGCGTCACCGCGCTGCAAACAATTCGCAGCCGCCGGATAGACACGACCGAGCCTTTGGTCATCAGCGTCGGCTCGATTCACGGCGGCAACCGCTTTAACATCATCGCGGATGAAGTGAAGCTCGAAGGCACGATGCGAACTTTGAACGAGGATGTCCGCAGCCGCGCCAAAGTGTTGATGAAAGAGACGCTATCTGGAATCACTTCGGCTTACGGCGCGACGTTCGAGTTGCTGTTTGAAGAGAATGCGGCGGTTACTTTCAACGAGCCGAAGCTGGTTGAAGAGACATTGCCTGTGTTGCGCCACGTGCTCGGCGAGACGAATGTGATGGCGATTAAGCCGCAGATGGTGGCGGAAGATTTCGCTTATTACCAGCGGGTCGTTCCCGGCTTCTACTATTTTCTAGGCGTTGGCAATCGCGCCAGAGGAATCACCGCACCGCTTCACACGGCGGAGTTTGATCTTGATGAAGAGAGCCTCGTCGTCGGCGTCAAGGTGATGTCGGACGTGCTGCTCGATTATCTGGATCGCCACGCCGCGAGCAAATGACAGAGAAGACAAAATCTCCCGCAAAGGCGCAAAGAAGAAGCACGCAAGATTAAGTAACACTCAAAATCTTAGCGTGCTTTCTTTGCGCCTTTGCGCCTTTGCGGGAAGCTTTCTTAGCCCGGTTAAAACTCGCGCACAACTAAAAACAACTCAAGGTTTCGGCGCGGGCGTTGTTGTCTGTTCAGACGGCAGCACGCGCGACGGGTCGGGCGCGTCGGGCGAGGTGTGCAGGTGTATTGCTTTCCATGCTGTGCCGACGTAGCGAAAGACTATCGTCATGCGACCGGCTGCTGTTTCCAGCGCGCCTCGAACATTTTGCGACTGCGTCCACAGGCAGGTGATGAGCGCGGCATCGCGTCCGAGCATCGTCACATGCACGTCGCGCACTTCCAACACCACATCCTTCATCTCAGGATAAGAGCTTTCACGATTCTTACGCATCTGCTCCCAGCCCCTTGTGACCGTGCCGTTGTTGTTAAAGAGGACGAGCTGCGGCGAGTTCCAGTAAGCGCCCGTCACGACTTTCACGTCTGCGGCACGTATCCCGTCGAGCAAAGCATTAAAGGTATCGAGCACACTGCTTCCGCCTGATGCCGGATTCTTAGCGTTCGTTCCGCTCTGTTTAGTTCCGGTCGCGGGCGCAGTTTTTTTCGCGGGCGCAGTCTGCGACTTTCCCTCCTGCGCGTCTGCGGGCGGCTGGGTCGGATTGGCTTTGACGGTTCGCTTGCGCGTCGCGGGCGCGGGCGTATTCGTGGTCTGCGCCTGAGCCAGAGATGCGAATGAGAAGGTCAGCAGGAGCGCGAAAGTAATTCTTTTAAGCATGACTGATTCCTCAAACTTCAAATCGAAAATCACTTGGCTTGAAACGTGCGTTAGATAGCTTTGAGTTCTTCTTGAATATCAAACCACGGCTCGCCGCTCTGCAAGCGTCGCACGGAGCGTTCGCGTCCGAGGATGTCGAATATTTCAAACATTGAAGGGCCGACCGATTGCCCCGTGAGCATCGTGCGCGAAGCGTTAATCAGGAGTCCGGCTTTGACGCCCGCTTCTTCCGCAAAGGCGCGCAGGGCTGCTTCGCTCGTCTCAACTGTGAACGGCTCGACCGTCTCCATTTTCTGCGCCATCGCGGGCAAGAGTTCCCGTAGGCGCGGCTCTTTCAAGAGATTCTTTTTGACAGCCGCTTCATCAAAATCGAAATCGTCTGAGAAGTACGCGCGCCCCTGCGCCGAAAAATCTTTTAAAGTGAAGAAGCGTTGACGAATCAGTTCAACGGCTCGCTCGAACCATGCGCGATCATCGTCTTCATACTCTTCGCGCCAGAGCTTGTTCGCGCGCAGCTCGGCTTTGACCATCGGCGCAAGCTCCTCAAGCGGCAGCGTGCGTATGTACTCCGCGTTCATCCAGAGAGCCTTGTCGTCAGTCCAGTGGCGCGGGTCTGTCTCGTTGAAATTGAAGACGGCGTTCGAGCGATGTATGCCTTCGAGCGAAAATTTTTGCGTCAACTCTTCGAGCGTCATAATCTCCTGCTCGCCTTCCGTAGACCAGCCGAGCAAGGCTAAGAAGTTGCGAAACGCAGCGGGCACAAAACCTTTATCACGATACGTCGTGAGCGAGACGACTTCGCCGTGCTTGCGCTTTGAGAGCTTGCCCTTGTTCGGCGCGAGAATCAGCGGCAGATGCGCGAAGCGCGGCGGGCTTGCGCCTAAAGCTTCGTAAATTAAAATCTGCTTGTGCGTGTTCGTCAGATGGTCTTGCCCGCGTATCACATCCGTGATGCCCATCTCTATGTCGTCGAGCACAACAGACAAATTGTAGAGCGGGTGGCCGTCGGAACGCAGCAGCACGAGGTCTTCGATCTCGGAATAATCTCGCGCCTGCTCTCCGTAAACAGCGTCTACGAAATGCGTGCGCCCCTCGCGCGCGACTTTCAAACGGACTGCGAAAGGCTCTCCGCTTTCGGCGCGCCTGTTTGAGTCTTCGAGCGAAAGCTCTCGATAAGGATTACTGTGTTGGTCGAAGCCTACGGCTGCGTTTGCGCGTGCGCGCTCGGCGATGCCTGCTTTGACGGTCGCGTCCGAACGCTCTTCTTTGGGCGTGAAGTCACGATAAGCCTTGCCTTCGTTGAGCAGCCGCAGAGCCGCGGCACGATGCTTGTCAGCGTTGTCTGATTGAAAGACTATCTCCTCATCGTAATCGAGGCCGAGCCACTTGAGGCCCTCTATGATCGAGCGCGTAGATTCCTCGGTCGAGCGTTGGAGGTCTGTGTCTTCGATACGCAGCAGGAACGTGCCGCCGCGTGAGCGCGCGTAGAGCCAGTTAAAGAGCGCGGTGCGCGCAGAGCCGATGTGCAGGTAGCCGGTCGGAGATGGTGCGAAGCGAACGCGAATCATAAGGTCAGTGATAAGTGATAGGTGATAAGTGTTGAGATAACAGACATGCTGTGTATCTCTAAAATAGTAACGAGTGACAATGAACGAGGAGTTGACAAGTCATTATCGCTTGTCACTCGTCACTTGTCACTCGTCACTGAATTTCTGGCGGAGATGACAGGATTCGAACCTGTGATGGGCTTTTGACCCATAACGGTTTAGCAAACCGCCGCCTTCAGCCACTCGGCCACATCTCCGCACAGCCCGCAGGCTGGACAGTATTCTAATCTGCGCTCTCAGATTGTCAAGCACGAGCGGCGCGCGTCATTAGATTGCGAAAGTATTGGCACAAAAAGGCGCAGAAAGCGAAAAGGGATTGCGGCATACTTCGCCACTCGCGTCCGGCACGCTTTTCTCTGCGGCAAACACGCACGCGCCGCGTCGTCGCTCGCATTACCGGCGAAGATAGATGAAAATAGGAATTGGGATAAAGCAAAGGTGTTGGAAAGTTTTGCCATCGAAGAGAATATTATTTTAAGGAGACGGAGATAACTGTGCAGGAGAGATTGCCGCAAGACGTCACGTTTGTGACTGAAGAAGAAGGCATCAGGGAATACCGTTTAGAGAACGGGATGAAGGTGCTGCTCGTGGAGAATCGCGTCGCGCCGGTCGCAACCGTGATGGTGCTCTACAAGGTCGGGTCGCGCAATGAGGCCGTCGGCTACACAGGCTCGACGCATCTCCTTGAGCACATGATGTTCAAAGGAACGCCGACTTTTAATAAAGAGAAGAACACGCAGATCGCCGCTACACTTCAAAAGATAGGCGCGGACTTTAACGCGACCACTTGGTATGATCGCACGAATTATTTCGAGACCGTGCCGTCGGATCAGATCGAGCTGGCAATCAAGCTCGAAGCAGACCGGATGCGTAACTCCCTCATCGCGGACAGCGACCGCCAATCGGAGATGACGGTCGTGCGTAACGAGCTTGAGCGCGGGCAGAACGAGCCGTCCGAAGTACTGGACGAAGCGGTCTACGCCGCAGCCTTTCGTGAGCATCCTTATCATCATCCGACCATCGGCTGGCGCGCAGACGTGGAGGGCGTGCCGACCTCCCGCCTCAAAGAGTTTTTCGACACCTTTTATCATCCCAACAATGCGACGACGATTCTCGTCGGTGACTTCGAGCGCAATGAAGCGTTAGAACTCATCAGCAAATATTTCGGCGCGTACCCGCCATCCGAACATACGATTCCAGAGGTCTACACGGACGAGCCTTTGCAGGAGGGCGAGCGACGACTCGTGATTCGACGCGCGGGCGAGCTGGCTCTAGTGCAGATAGCGTTTCACACGCCGGGCGTGCTCGGACAGACGAACGTGCTCTCGAATGAGGAACTTGCGTTGCGCGCCGCCAACCCTCCCGCACAGAACGATATTTTCCCGCTCGCAGTCCTTTCGGCAGCGATGTCAAACGGCGTCACCAGTCGTCTCTATCAGGCTCTGGTCGAAAAAGAATTGGCCGTCAGCGTTAACACTAACTGTGACCAGCACCGCGACCCCGGACTCTTTAATATTTACGCGACCGTCACGCCCGGCGTCGAAGCTCAGCAGGTCGAAGAAGTTATTCTTACAGAAATGCAACGCGTCACGGATGAAGGCTTGACGGATTCGGAGACGCTGAAAGCGAAGCGGCAGATTCTCGCCGACGAAGCCTTCGGGCGCGACGGCACTTTCAACATCGCAGTCCAGATGTCGGAAGCTGAAGCTATCGCGGACTGGCGTTTTTATAAAGACTATTCCTCCAATATCGAAAAGGTCACGGCAGACGACGTGCAACGCGTCGCCAAAGTTTACCTGCATGAAGACAATCGCACCGTCGGCCACTTCATACCGAAGCGCGACAGCGGCGAAAATGTTGGTATCGGCAACGGCGCGAATGGAAGCAACGGCAGCGCAAACGGGCGGCATGAAAATTTGAACGAAGCGCGCTTGCTGTTTCCGCGCGGCGTCAGGTTTTATGATGAGCCGGATGCAGATGATGCGCGCTCTATAAGTGAAGCGACTGATGCTTCGCTCTTGAAGGAGTCGGGCGGCTCGACCACGCCGCAGGAGCTTGAGCAAAAAAGCTTGCCCGCGCGCGGCAGCAAATCATCGGACGCGGCAGAGGCGAATACGCCGCAGAGCGTCGGGCAATCAAACTTCGCATCGCGCGTTGTCCGCCATGAGCTTGAGAATGGCGCGACCGTTCTGATGCTTGAGAATCGCGCTACCCCGACCGTCTCCCTGCGCGGCTCTCTTCGCGCAGGCTCTTACTTCGAGCCGCGAGACAAACCCGGCCTTGCTCAAATCACAGCCGAGATGCTCTCGCGCGGGACAAAGAAGCGCAGTAAGCTGGAGATAGCGGGCGATCTCGAATCGGTCGGCGCGGACGTGGACTTTTCGACAGACCCGTTCGCCGTCAACATCGTGGCGCGTTCTCTGTCGCAGGATTTTCCGCTCGTCATCAACACGCTCGCGGAAGAGTTGCGCGAGCCTGCGTTTCCGGCGGACGAGTTGGAAAGGCTCAAGCAGCAGATCATCGCTTCGATTCAGGAGCAGCAGGCCAACACCCGTTATCGCGGATACGAGCGTTTCAGCAATCTGATTTTCGACGAGACGAATCCATACTATATCCCGCCCGGCGACCATCTCATCGAAAGCATCAACTCGATCACGAGCGCGGACGTGCGGGAATTTTTCGAGCAGCGTTACGGCGGACGCTCTCTGATTCTGACGGTCGTCGGCGATGTCAACGCGGCGGAAGCGCGCGGGCTGTTTGAAGAGGCGTTCGGCTCGTTCGGCGGGCCTGCGAGCGTGGACATCAACGTCAAAGACCCAGCGCATCAAGCGTCCGCACGGCGGGAAATCGTGCTCATCAAAGACAAGGCCAACGTGGACATACTCGTCGGCGCGGCGGCTCCTTTGCGCCGCTCGTCCGAAGATTATTACGCGGCAGTTTTAGCCAACAGCGCGCTCGGACAATCCACGCTCTCTTCCCGTCTCGGTCTTCAAGTGCGCGACAAAGAGGGGCTGACCTACGGCATTAACTCTACTTTCGGCGCGCCCTCGCTCGCCGCAGGCCCGTGGTTCATAGGCGTTTCGGTCAACCCATTTAACGTCGAGCGCGCGATAAATTCTGCGATAGAAGTTTTGCGTGATTACGTCTCGAACGGCATTCGACCCGAAGAACTCGCAGACCAGAAATCCGCCGCCATCGGCTCTTTCAAAGTCAGCCTCGCAACCAATCGCGGGCTGGCACGCGCTCTCTGGAACGCGGAGTTTCATAATCTCGGCATAGACTATCTTGATCGCTACCCGCGGCTCATACAGTCCGTCGCGCTCGAAGAAGTCAATGCCGCCATACGCAAATATTTTCGCCCGGACCACCTCACCGTCGTCATCGCGGGCGATTATCAAGCAGCCTGAAATTCAAACAGGAATGGACAGGATAAACAGGATAGAGAGAATTTGAAATTTGAGATTACAGATTTAAAATCCCTGAGCAATTTGAAATCTCAAATTCAGTGATTTTGAAATCTCTGAGTAATTTGAGATCTCAAATCTGCTATCTCAAATTCTTATCCTGTCTATCCTGTCCATCCCTGTTAATTTTTCCCCGCGCAAAAATCACTCTTCCGGCGCGTCAGTCTGTGCGGGGCAACCAAAGAAACCGGAAAACATACAAAGCTTCAAAACGCCCTCGCTGATTCTTTTCGCCGCCGGTCAGGAGATTTTCGTAATGCGTATCAAGTCTTTCACACAAATCATTTTGGCCTCCGCTCTCGGTCTCTTTTTCGCACAGGCCGGTTACGCCAACGCCAATCCGAAAACGCTCGCGCATCAGGCCGTCTCGGAGAATCCGAAAGAGGCTCTGGCGGCAATTACGGAATTGCGCGAGCTTGGGCAAGCAGGGCTGGATACGCTCTTTGAAGTTTACGCCGGTGAGATTAAAGAGCGCGCTTCCGGCGCAGTCGCGTCGGATGCTGAGAGCGGTTCATGGCAACGCATTTCGGCTGCGCTCGACGCGGTGAGCCGGCAGCGCAACAGCTATGCTTCGCGCCTCTACTGGTACACGGATTTCGAGAAGGCGAAGGCCGCCGCGCGTGCGAGCGGCAAGCCGATTCTCTCGCTCAGGCTGCTGGGCAATCTGAGCGAAGAATATTCCTGCGCCAACAGCCGTTTCTTCCGCACGGTGCTGTATGCGGACAAGACCGTCGCGGATGTCCTGCGCGAGCGTTTCGTGCTGCACTGGAAATCTGTGCGCCCCGCGCCGCGCGTGACGATTGATTACGGCGACGGGCGCAAGCTCGAACGCACGCTGACGGGCAACAGCATTCATTACATTCTCGATTCCGAAGGCAGAGTCATAGACGCGCTGCCCGGACTCTACGGGCCGCAGGGATTCCTGCGCGGTCTCACACAGGCCGAAGGCGTCGCGTTGCAGGTCAGCGGAAAAAGTGAGGAACAGCGCAGAGAGTTGCTGAGCCGTTATCACAGAGATCGTGTTGACGCGATTACGAAAGCATGGACGGCTGACGCGAAGAAGGTCGGAGGCAAAGTCCCCGAATCGATCCTCAAGGATCAAGCCGAAGGCCAGTCGTTTGATGCGCGTGTCGCGGCTCGCACAGCGATGACCAAAAGCGTCTCCGAACTCAGCATCATCAATGCCATTAGCTCCGATGTCTTAGAGCTACAGGAAGCGACGGATCAAGCGGTCTGGGTCAAGATCGCCGGACTCCACAGCGATGACGCGCGGCTCGGTCAAGATAGCATTGCTCTCATCCGTCGCCAGAACACAAACGAGAAGGGCGCGCCTCTCACGGGCGAACAGCTCACGCGCCTCGTCGCAAACTTCGAGAAGTATCTGGCATTCGATACGGTGCGCAACGAATACATGATGCATTCAAAGCTTCATGCATGGCTCGGCGCTCAAATGCTGACCCGTGATGATGTCGAGAGCCTGAACGAAAAAGTTTACAAAGACCTCTTCCTCACGCCCGACTCAGACCCATGGCTCGGCCTCTACTCGCCGGACACTTACACCGCGCTTGAGAACGGCGGCATCAGTAAATAAGCGATTTCGGATTGCGGATTAAAAGACAAATCGCTTTCTTCAATCCGTATTCCGCAATTATTTTGAATCTACGCGCCATTATGGTGTGAAAGCGGACTCGACCGGAATGTCCGTGCTCACGCTCTATCCGTCATCACAAAAAAATCTCACGCAAAGACGCTGGTGACGCCAAGGAAGTCCGCAAAGGATTGATAGACGGGCGCTCTTGGTGTGCTTATGCTTTGCGTCACCAGCGCCTTTGCGCGAAACGTTTTTTCTTTTCCTCGTTAGATTAAAAAGCGGCGATGATGGCTTTCGTGAACTCCGCCGTCTTTGCCTGTCCCCCGATGTCGCGCGTTCTGACTTTTCCTTCCTTAAAGATTTTGAGCATCGCGGCTTCAATCTTCTGCGCCGCGTCGCGCTCGCCCAGATAACGAAGCATGAGAATCGCTGATTGCAGGAGCGCGGTCGGATTGGCTATGCCCTGCCCCGCGATGTCCGGCGCAGAGCCGTGAACGGCTTCAAAGACAGCTCCCTGCTCGCCTATGTTCGCGCCCGGTACGAGGCCGAGGCCGCCGATGAGTCCCGCGCACAAGTCCGACACGATGTCGCCGTAGAGATTTTCGAGCAGCATGATGTCAAACTGTTCTGGTCGCATGACGAGCTGCATGCAGGCGTTGTCAACGATCTTGTCGTCCGCCGTAATCTCCGGATAATCCTTCGATACAGTGTAGAAGCATTCCAAAAAGAGTCCGTCCGACAGCTTCATGATGTTGGCTTTATGGACGGCTGTCACTTTCTTGCGTCCCTCTTCACGCGCGTACTCGAATGCGAACTTTGCGACGCGCGTCGAAGCCTTAGCGGTGATGATCTTGATACTCTCGACCACGCCGGGCACGACCACGTGCTCGATGCCGGAGTAGAGGTCTTCTGTGTTCTCGCGGACGACGACGAGATCAAGCTCAGGATAACGCGAAGGCACGTTCGGCAGGGCGCGCACGGGCCGCAGGTTAGCGTACAAATCCAGAGTTTTGCGGAGGCCGACGTTGACGGATGTGAAGCCTTTGCCGATAGGCGTCGTGATGGGGCCTTTGAGCGCGACGCGGTTGCGCTTGATTGATTGGAGCAGCTCTTCGGGCAGCGTCGTCCCGAACTTTTCCAGAGCCTGTGCGCCCGCGTAATGCGTCTCCCAATGCACGTCCACGCCCGTCGCTTCGATGATCTGCACGACCGCCGCGGAGACTTCTGGCCCGATGCCGTCGCCCGGAATGAGTGTGATAGTATGAGTCATAATTTGTTTTTTGTACCTTGTGCTTAGTGCTTTGGTCTTTGGTTTTAGGTCTTTGGTCTTTGTCGTTTCGTAGAAGTAAACTGCTTCGCTGTTTCACTCGGCGCGTGTAATGTACAACGAACAAAGACCAAAGGCCAAAGACCCAAGACCAAAAATCTGAGCAGTTTTCATCAATGGAAAATCAAGAATCAAAGACGCAGGGGTCGGCGGATGTAATAGTCGTCGGGGGCGGCGTCATCGGATTGTCTGTGGCTCGCTCACTGCGCGAGCGGGGCATCGAGCGCGTGACGCTCGTCGAACGCGGGCAGGCGGGCATGGAGGCGTCTCATGCGGCGGGCGGAATGCTCGCGGTGCAGGCGGAGGCAAACGGCGCGGATACTTTTTTTGAGCTGGCGCACGCGAGCCGCACGCTCTATCCGGCATGGGCTGACGCACTGCTCGAAGAGACAGGGATTGACATCGAGCTGGAGAGAACCGGCACGCTCTATCTGGCCTTCACGGATGAGGACGAAGCGGAGCTTGAGCGTCGTTTTCGATGGCAGAGCGAAGCAGGGTTAGAGGTCTGGCGATTGAGCGCACGAGAAGCGCGCGAGCTAGAGCCTTGTATCTCTGCTCACGTGCGCGGCGCGCTCAGGTTTCCGCTTGACGTGCAGGTCGAGAATCGAAAGCTCGTCGCCGCGCTTCTCTCTTCGATAGAAAAACGGCGTGTGCGCGTGCTGACCAACACGCGCGTCGAATCATTGCGTATCGAGCGCGGGCACATCGCGGGCGTCGAGACTTCCGGCGGGACGATTCATGCTCCCGTCGTCGTCGTAGCGTGCGGAGCGTGGACATCTTTTCTGACCGGCGCGGACAAACGCGTACCGTCGGTTCGCATCGAACCGGTTCGAGGCCAGATGCTCTGCTTTGAAGCTGTGCCGCCTGCCGTGCGGCACGTGCTTTACAGCCCGCGCGGTTACATCGTGCCGCGACGCGACGGACGCATGCTCGCGGGTTCGACGACCGAGAGCGCGGGTTTCGAGAAGCACATCACGGGCGCGGGCGTTCACACGATTCTGACGCACGCGATGGAGCTTGCACACGATGCCTTTCATAATGCGAGACTCGTGGACGCGTGGGCGGGTCTGAGGCCGCGCGCGTTGGACGACCTGCCGGTTATCGGCGGCTGCGCGGAAGTCTGCGGACTCTTTTATGCGACCGGGCATTATCGAAACGGCATCCTGCTCGCGCCCGTGACCGGCGAACTCATCTGCGAGCAGATCATGACAGGCAACGTGTCTGAAATGCTCCGTGCTCTCAGCCCGGATCGCTTTCAAACGGTCGGCGTCAATTAAAAAATCCAGAGTAAAGCCATCGCCATTATGAAACGTCATTCGATACTCTTGCAGCTTTTGATCGCAACTCTTTTGACTGCAACCTTCGCGCTCGCGCCCCTTCGGATTCACGCGCAGAGCGGGCGCAAAGATACTGCGCTGACGGCAAGAGACACGCGCACGGCTCAGGCTCTCTACGAAGAGGCCGACAATTACGCCGTCAAAAAGTTTGCGGAGTACGTGCGCGATCACGTCCCTTACGATAAGCAGTTGGAGGATAGAACATACCGCGAGCAGCGTGAGGCTGCCGCCCGCAACGCGTCGCAGCTCTCCTCGCGTACGAATCCGGCGGGCGATGATCTTTACTATCTCGGAATGCTCTACGTGCTGGCCGATAATGACCTCAAAGCGATTGATGCCTTTCGCAACTTCATCGCCGCAGTTCCGAAGAGCGTAGCAAACAAGCGTGTGCAGCAGGCGCGGCTTGAAGCCGCCATCGCCGCCACGCGAAAGTCTCTGTTGGATGAAGCCGAAAACTTTCTAGCGGACTACGTGAAGAGTTCGCCGCAGCTTTTTGAAGAACGCATGCGCGCCGAGACGGAGCTTACCATCGCTTATCATAAAGTGGGACAGCTTAAACAAGCTCTGGCGCACGCGCAGGAGATATTCAAAGCCGCGAAGCTTTTCGAGCCGGCGACTCCTGACGAGCAGCGCGTGAAGCGAGAAACGCTCGGCCTCATTCCGCAGATTCTGGCTAAGCTCTATCTCGATCTGGGTAAACAGGAAGCGGCGGTCGCCGTGCTTGAAGAGACGCGCAGGCTGTCGCTCGCGCTGCCCTCTTCGTCGCTCTACAGAAAAGCTTTCACCGGGCTGCGCGATATGGGTTATACGTTTGAAACCATCAAGCCGGTAGACCGCGCAGAGGCTCCGACGACCACGGCTCCCGAATTGACGATCAAAGAATGGATAGATCAATCGCCCGTCAAACTTTCCGAATTGCGCGGGCGCGTCGTGCTGCTCGATTTCTGGGCGGACTGGTGCGGCCCGTGCATCAGCTCGTTTCCGCGTCTCATCAGTTGGCACAATAAGTATAAAGACAGGGGACTCGTGATTCTGGGCGTCACGAAATATTACGGCGAAGCCGCAGGCCGCAGCATGAAGCCTGCCGAAGAGCTGATTTTCCTGCAACAGTTCAAGAAGAGGTACAAGCTGCCCTACGGCGTTGCCGTCGCGGACACAGTGGACAACGACCTGCGTTACGGCGTCTCTTCGATTCCGAGCGCGTTCCTCATCGACCGCAAAGGCATCGTCCGCTTTATCACCATCAGCAGCAACGAGACAGAAGGCGCGTCGCTCGAAGCGATGATCGAAAAATTGCTGCAAGAGAAGTGATGATTGATAAGCCCGAAGGCTTTGTCTAGCCTTGCATCTCTGCCTGAAATTATTTATGCGTTCGTTTATTTATCGCACACATCTCTGGTTGGGAATTATCGTCGCCGTGCCGGTGCTGGCGTGGGCATCGAGCGGACTGCTTTATGCGTGGCCGAATGCCGTCGAAGGCGGAGAGATCGAAAAAATAGATTTCTCTCGCGTGCGTGTGTCGCCGGCGGAGGCGATGCAGCGAGCCAACGAGCTTGCGGGA
Organism: uncultured Pyrinomonadaceae bacterium; assembly: GCA_964246305.1. Taxonomy (GTDB): domain Bacteria; phylum Acidobacteriota; class Blastocatellia; order Pyrinomonadales; family Pyrinomonadaceae; genus JACMLC01. The sequence continues at coordinate 90,848 of CAXTPS010000003.1, read as the reverse complement.
AAACAACTGCCGACGACTGCGCTCACGCTCCTGATGCGCGACGGCAGGCCGGTTTATCAGGCCGTAGGCGGGATGGGCGCAGATTCACTGCTCATTGATGCGGAGACCGGAGTGGTTATTAAGACGCCGCCGCCGGGAGCTTTGACCAGATATTTCTGGCAGGCGCATTTCTACTTTTTTGCAGGCAGTTGGCAGGTGTATCTGCTCATCCTGATGTCAGCTTTAGCTTGCCTCTCAGCCCTGTCAGGTATCTATTTGAATCTCACGCTGTGGCTGAGAAAGAGAGGGCGAAGCGGATGAGCGAACGCAAAGCTCCTAAACTTTGCGGCGCGTCCTCTGCTATACTGTCGGGCGCATCTTCCGTGAGGGTACGGCTGGGCTGCTATTATTTTTCAAGCGGTCAATCGTCAGCGCATCAGTAAAGTTATGCAAGGCTCTAATATCACGATCACGATAGCATTCCTCGCGGGACTCGCGTCGTTTCTCTCGCCGTGCGTGCTGCCGCTCGTGCCCGGCTACATCTCGCTGATTTCTGGCGTCAGCATAGATCGTTTGAAGGGCGAGGGCGGGACGAAAGCGTCCGCAGGCCGCGCCGTCATCGTCAACTCGATTGCTTTCAACATAGGGCTTTCGATGATCTTTCTCTCGCTCGGCGCGGCTGCCGGTCTGGTCGGAGCCTCGATTCTGAACAACGTCTGGATACGCGTCATCGGCGGGCTGGTGATTATCGCCTTCGGGCTTCAGCTCATCGGCCTCTTGAAGATCGGCGCGCTGTATAAGGACACGCGATTCTTCTCGCAGCAGAAACCGCGCGGCATTCTCGGCTCGTTCACATTGGGGATGGCGTTTGCGGCTGGATGGACGCCGTGCATCGGCCCGATTCTTGGCGGCATCATCGGTCTTGCGGCGACGAGCGGCGGATGGCGCAGCGGCCTTCTGCTCTCATCATTTTATTCTGCCGGACTGTCGGTTCCGTTTCTGCTGACGGGACTTGGCATCAATCATTTTTTGGGTTTCTACTCAAAGTTTCGCAAGCACCTTCATAAAGTCGAAGTCGTCTCCGGCGTGATTCTGATTCTCATCGGCACGGTCGTCGCGCTCGGCCTGACGACGAAGCTCAACAGCACGGCTCTCGCGGGACTGGTTCCCAACGCAGAGGCTTGGGTCGAATCATGGAGCAAGAAGGGCGCGAACAAAAACACGGAGCAGCCGAGGGTAGCGGTCAACAACACTCCGCGCACGCCTGCGCCGGACATCGAGCTGACGACGCTCGAAGGCCAGCCGTTTCACTTGAGCAGCCTGCGCGGGCGCGTCGTCATACTGAATTTCTGGGCGACGTGGTGTATTCCCTGCCGCGCGGAGATTCCGCAGTTGAATGTGATTCAGCGCGAGCTTGGAGACAAAGGCTTGACCATCGTCGGCGCGGCGATTGACGACACGCCCGAAGCCGTCAAGGATTTTCAGAACGACATCAAGCAGGAATACACCGTGCTAATGGGCAGCGATGCGGTGAAGCAGAAGTTCGGCGGCATTCCGAGCCTCCCGACCACTTACATCATTGACCGCGAAGGCAATATCGTCGAAAAAATTATCGGAGGCCGCGACCGCGAGGCCTTTGAATCCGTCGTCAAGCCCCTGCTCGACGAGATGCCCAAAACGGCGCAGATACGTTTCGTTCATCAAAAATTATCTGAAGAAGCTCCCCTCGAAAACTGAACCCCGCGACCTAAAAATTTTCAGGAGTCATTAAAGCTATGCGTAAACTTTTCATTCTCGCCATTCTCATCTTCGCGCTCGCGCCCGCCGCCGCAGTCCGCGCGCAGGCTTCGCACGAATACGCGCCGCTCGAAGAGAAGACGGTCAATTACAAAGACTGGACTTACAAACGACTGGTTGACGGCAAGAACATCAACCTGCGCTCATACGCACAGGGCAAGAAGCTCGTGATGGTCGTCTACTTCGCTCCGTGGTGCGGCAACTGGAAAAATGAGATGCCCGTCGCAGCCAAGCTCTATGAGAAATATAAGGATCAGGGTTTTGATGTCGTCGGCGTGAGCGAGTACGGCACGCTCGACGAGGTCAAAGCCTGCGTCGGCGAGAAGGGCGCGCCCTACACCGTCGTCACCGAATCCGAAGCGAAGGATGCGCGCGACAAAACGACGCATTACGGTTATCGCCAGACGGCGGGCGACACGCGCCGCTGGGGTTCGCCATGGAATATTTTCCTGATTCCCGCGAACTTAACCAGGAAGGGCGACGTGCTCGCGGAAAAAGCCTTCGTCGTCAACGGCGAGCTGATAGAAGCGGATGCCGATAAGTTCATACGCGAACATCTCGGACTGCCAGCCGCTCCCGCAGCCAACGCCTCTGCATCTACAAGCACAGGCACCCCATGCGAACCACTTAAGGCCGGAGAATTAAAGAAACCCTAAAAGCAGGAGTCAGAAGCCAGAAGTCAGAAGCAAAGCGATTGACGCTTTGTCCTTCTGGCTTCTGGCTTCTAGTTAATCACATCCGGCCATTCGTCCTGAGTCGTGAAGGGAACGGGCGAGGCGTGATGGACGAGCATGCGCCAGCGTCCGTTTGTGCGGCGAAAAATATTCGTTGACTGTGCGGCGGCGGCGGCAAGTCCCTCTTCCATCATTAACGAGATGGTTTCGATGCACGAGACCCATGCGATATCGCCTTCTATGGTGATACGCTCGTTGCCGGCGGCGATGGAGAGCGGGTTGGCTGACGAGAAGATGATTGCCCAGCTTTCGCGTATACGTTCGTAGCCGAAGATGGCTTCGCGTCCGGGATGCACGCAGATGGCAGACAAATCGTCCGCCCAGACTTCATCCATCTCATCAATCTCCGCTGCGTTCATAGCCATGTAGAAACGCTCATTAATCTGGCGCACCTGCTCCTCATCCGACATTACGCTACCTTCCCTTCCCTTCAGATAAAGAGGAGACAAACGCGCGCTATCATTTAAGGCACTACGCCGTCTCTTTTGAATTTCCCATGCTGCGCCAGTTGAGCCGCCTCGACCGGCAGATACTCCCAGTGCCATGGCTCGCCTTTGACCGTTCGGATAAAGCCGAGTCGAGGGCCATTATTTTTGAGCCAATCGTAAATCGGATCGCCGTCAAACTTATCATGTTGTGTGTTGAGATCAAACGCCTGCCCGTGCTGGTGATCCGAGTGCCCCGGCTTTGCGGCCTTATTCCCCTTGCCGATATCAAAGAGGTGTCGAAGGGTCGCCTGATGCTGGAAGGTTCGGAATGCGCTCTCGATGGAGAGCATGATGTTGTTGGTCAACGCAGCATCCTTGAGCTTGAGATAAGCGTCAAGGCTATCAAGTGTGATCTGCTCGACCTCGCCGCCTCTTCCGACGATATTAACCAGCACCTTCGCGCCAATGAACTCGCCTAATTTCCAGCAGGCATTAGGCCCCTTCATATCAATCCACTCATCTGAGAAAAATATATCAGAACATCCCTCCGAGAGATTAGAGGCGCGAGTCCATCCGATCTCATTTTTTACTGTGACGTGGCCTTCGCTGGCTTCCGCCTCGCTGACTTTGACAAACTGTCCGTCGCTAGATGTTTCCGTAACTACGCAAAAGCTCCGTTGTAGAATCTTTTTGGTGGTGGGAGCGAAGTCCGGCGCGCCGTCACGGATCAAGGCATTCTTATCCGTGCAGGTTCTGTTTTTCCCGTCAGGTTCGGCATCCCATTTAGCAGGAGACAAACCAATCGTCTCGTTGATAAAGCCGCCTTCAAGATTAACTCCTAACGTCCAGCCGGACGGGGCGTCGCTCTCTATCGGTTCTGCCAGAACAAAAACCGTTCTGGCTTTGTTGGCTCTGGCGTCCGTCACCCTGACGCGCGTCCTCTTCGGAATTATCTTAAAGTCTCCGATATTTGCTCCCTCCGGCAATTCGTCTCCGGCTACATAACGCGCAGCTTCGTCTAGATTATCAGCAAGGCGCAGTCTGGCTTCATTACTAATCACGAGGAACTCTTTTTTCAGATAGCTTTTTGTTTCCATTGCGGACACTCCTTTTGAATTTGGGGCCGTTGAGGCATTAGATTGATGTATGGATGATTGACCGTGACGCTCACGCGAGCGCATGACGCCTGTCAGATAGACCAGCCGGTGAGAAAGATTAGAAGCAGTCTCATCAATATATGTGGCAGCCTGTGGAAACGTTTCAGGGCGAGTGGGAGCTTGAGAATCGGAGGAATTCAAACCCGCCTCCCGAACGCAAAAGTCCACACACGGGTGTTTATGCGACCGATTCCAGCAATCGAACCAGCGGAAAATCATGTGCAGAGTAATCTCGCCGCGCGAGCCATGTCAATCTCATAAATTTGAGAGGCGCGCTTCTGGCAAACTCTGTGGCTCTGCTGTTAAGATGGCTGGCTTTCGTATTCAAAGGGTTTTGCAATCTGTCATTTTCAAAACTATGAAACTTCGCCTGCTCTATCACGGACATTGCTTTGACGGCGTAGCGTCTGCCGCCGTCTTCACGCGTTTTTATCTCAACCGCATACGCCCCGAGGCTCAAGTCGAATACACAGGGCTGTTGCATCGCCCCGGCTCGCTCTTTGACGAAGAGATGTTCGACGGCGACGAGAACGCCATTGTCGATTTCAAGTATTCAACCTCAGACCGCCTGACATGGTGGTTCGATCATCACCAATCCGCTTTTCTCACGCCGGAGGACGAAGCGCATTTCCGGCGTGACGATTCCGGCCAGAAGTTTTTGGACGCGACGCGTAAGTCCTGCACGGAATTTATAGCCGATATCGCGCAATCGCGTTTTAGCTTTCAGGATGAATCGCTCGCGCCGCTCGTCCATTGGGCGCACATCATTGACGGCGCGCTCTACGAATCTCCGGCGCAGTGCGTGGAGCTGGCCGCGCCCGCGCTCCAACTGATGCAGGTCATCGAGAGCGACCCCGACGACTCATTTATCGAGCACATCATACGCGAGCTGTCAACGCGCACGCTTGACGAAGTGGCGATGGGCGAAGAGGTGCAGCGACGCTTTCAGCCGATTCTCGCGCAGCACCTTGAGACGCTCGAACTCATTCGCCGCAAGGCCGCATACGCGCGCGGCGTCGCGCAGTTCGATCTCGTTGACGACGGCCTTGAAGGTTTTAATAAATTTATCCCGTACTATCTTTATCCGCAGGCGACCTACACGGTCGCTCTGACGCGCGGCACGCACCGCACAAAGATTTCCGTCGGCTCGAACCCGTGGGCGCCGCGCCCACGCACACACAATATCGCCACCATCTGCGAACGCTACGGCGGCGGCGGCCACGCAGTCGTCGGCGCAATCTCCTTCGCGCCCGATGAAGTCGAACGCGGACGCGCAACCGTGCGCGAGATCGTGGAGGAGTTGTCATTCGATAGCGATTAGTGATATGTAAAGCTCCATGATGCGACGCGTGCTCTACATTCTGGCCTTCATCCTCCTCGCGCACATGAGCCTGAGCGCGCAGGATTCCGCGCCGGCATCTTCAGCAACATGTCCGACCGTCATGGTAGATTGTCCTACCGATATTGTGCCGCTTGACCAGCCGATGACCTTCCAAGCCACAATCAGAGGCGGAGACACGAGTGTGAAGCCGACCTTCACATGGTCAACCAGCGGCTGCAAGATCATTGATGGACAGGGCACTCCAACCATTACCGTCGGCGACTTCCAACCGGGAGCCGCTTATACCGCAACGGTGCATGTCGGCGGATTTTCAGAAGAATGCCGCACCGATGCGTCATGCACAGCAGCTATTGATCATATTCTACGAAGCCGCATGTTCGATGTGTACAGCAGCCTCGCCTTTCGTGCTGAGAAGGCCCGTCTCTCCGCCTTCGCCATTGAGCTTGATAACAATCCGGGCGCGCAGGGATACATCATCGCTTATGCTAGCCGTCATCGCAGGAACAGCACAGCGCGTAGTCTGAAAAGGGCAAAGGATTATTTGATTAAGCAGCGCGGTCTTGATGAAGGGCGCGTCATCACCATTGATGGAGGCCATCGCCGGAAACAGTCTGCCGAACTATGGATCGTGCCGACCGGCGCAGAGCCGCCCAAACCGTCTCCCTCAAATTGAGACCCACAAAAGAAAAATCGGGAGAACTGCTTTTCAGCGCTCTCCCGACGCTCTTTATTCTTCCCTTCCGATTTTACCGCGCCATTAATGCTTCGATCTCTTCGGCATGCTTCGGCGCTTTGCTTGAGAGGATGCGTGGGGCGTCGTCTGTGACGAGTACGTCGTCTTCGATACGGACGCCGATGCCGAGATATTTTTCGGGAATGTCTTTGGCATCCACGGAGATGTAGATGCCCGGCTCGACCGTCATCACCATGCCGGGTTCGAGCTTGCGCGGTTCTTCCTTGACGTAATAGCGACCCACGTCGTGTACGTCAAGGCCGAGATAATGTCCGAGGCCGTGCATGTAAAACTGCTTGTACTTCTCCTCTTCGATCAGCTTCTGCGGGTCGCCCTTGAGGAGTCCTAAACGAACCATGCCCTCTGTCTGTATCTCGATGGAGCGTTGCTTTATCTCGTCGTTCGTGACCCCTTTGCGAACCATCTCGACGCAGGCCACCTGCGCTTCTAGGACTAGGTCGTAGATGTCCCGTTGCGCCTCTGTGAAGCGACCGTTTATCGGGAACGTGCGCGTGATGTCCGAAGCGTAGCCGCGATACTCCGCGCCAGCGTCAATCAGCAACAGGTCTCCGTCACGCAGGGTCGCGTCATTACTGACGTAGTGCAGGACGGTCGCGTTCGCGCCGCTGCCGACGATTGAAGTATAAGCCGGAGCAGCCGCGCCGTTCTTTCGGAAATGATATTCGATGAGAGCTTCAATCTCATATTCCTTCATGCCGTGACGCGCGGCTTTCATCGCTTCGATGTGTCCCTCGGCGGCGATGTCTGCGGCGCGCTGCATGAGTTCTATCTCTTCAGCAGTCTTGACGAGGCGCATCTCATGTACCACCGCGCCTGTGTCTATGATGGCCTGCGGCGCGCTCATTCCTTTGCGTCCCATCGAGCGCATGCGGCGAATACGTGCGACGAGCAGGTCGTCAATCTCCGCGTTGCCGTTGCCGATGCGATAGTAAAGATTGGTCACGCCGTTAATCATGTCCGCGAGCTTGTCTTCAAACTCCGCGATGGGAAAAGCGGCATTCGCGCCGTACTCTTCGAGCGCGCCCTCGACTCCCGCGCGGCGTCCGTCCCACACTTCCTTCTCAGGATCGCGCGGCCTGACGAAGAGCGTGTACGGATGCTCTTTATCCGAAGGCTTGATGACGGCGACGGCCTCCGGCTCGTCAAAACCTGTCAGATAGTAGAAGTCCGAATCCTGTCGAAAGCGAAAGTTTGAATCGTTTGAGCGTGTGGCTTCGCGTGCGCTCGGAACGATGGCGATGGAATCTTCGCCGATGCGCTTCATAAATTCCGCGAGCTGCGGTCGAATCATTGCTTGAGTTCTCCTCTGATAAAGGAAGTTTCGCCGTGTGTACGGCAAGGCGTGTATTGTAACCGAGAGGCGCGCTGCGTGGAAATTAAGATGGTTTGAATTGTGCCTGCGGCTACACAAGCGCATCTTTTTGAGTGATAATCCGCAGGACGAAAGGACGCGTATAAACGTATGAGCGCACAAACTATTCCCCGCGCGGTGGAAACGAATGAGATCGTCTCGCTCGATCCGGCGACGGGCGAAGAGGTCGGGCGCGTGCCGAACATGTCGGCGGCGGAAGTTGATGCGGCAGTCGTGCGCGCACGCTCTTCACAGGTCGCGTGGGCTGCGCTCGATTTCAAAGAGCGCGGGCGCGTGGTGATGCGCGCACGCGCAATCGTGCTTCAAGAGCTGGAAGAGATTGCGCGCCTCATCTCCAGAGAATCGGGCAAGCCGCTGACCGAGGCTATCTCGATGGAGCTGACTCCGACGCTCGACCTGATGCAGTTCTTCGCGCGCCGGACTAAAAAACTGCTGCGCACGGAAAAACTGGACATAGGACAGTACGGTTTGATGGGACGCTCGTCGAGAATCGTTTACAGGCCGCTCGGAGTCGTCGGTATTATCTCGCCGTGGAATTTCCCGTGGGCGATTCCGCTCGGCGAAGTCGTGATGGCATTGATGTCCGGCAACGCGGTCGTGCTCAAGCCGAGCGAGTTGACGCCGCTCGTCGGCGTCAGAATCGGCGAAGTGTTCAAGCGCGCAGGCTTGCCCGACGGCCTGCTTCAAGTCGTAACGGGCGACGGCATAACCGGCGCGGCGCTGACGGAAGCGTGCGTTGATAAGATTATGTTCACGGGCAGCGTGGCGACCGGCAAGCGCGTGGCCGAAGCCGCCGCCCGAAAGCTCATTCCATGCGTCCTAGAACTCGGCGGCAAAGACCCCATGATCGTGCTCGAAGATGCGAACGTACAGACGGCTGCGAGCGCGGCTGTGTGGGGCGGCTTCGCCAATTCGGGTCAGGCTTGCGCGTCGGTCGAGCGTTGCTATGTGCATGAAAAAATCGCGCCGCAGTTTATCGAACAGGTGGTTGCGCAGGTGCGCGCTTTAACGCAGAACACGGGCGTGCTCGAAGGCACGGACATCGGCGCGATGTCGAGCGAGCGGCAACTACAGATTGTCGAAGAACACGTCAAAGATGCAATCGCGCACGGCGCGCGTGCCCTGACCGGCGGACAACGTAAAGATAATCTAGCCAGCTTATTTTACGAGCCGACTGTGCTGGCCGACGTAACGCAAAGGATGACAGTCATGCGCGAAGAGACCTTCGGGCCGGTGCTGCCCGTGATGACTTTCAAATCCGAAGAGGAAGCCATCAGGCTGGCGAACGACAGCGTGTTCGGTTTGACGGCGAGCGTGTGGACTAAAAATATCGCGCGCGGTCGTCGTGTGGCTGAACGGATTGAAGCGGGCACGGTGACGGTCAACGAAGTTCTCTACACGCACGGCATCGCGCAGACGCCTTGGGGCGGAATGAAGCAGAGCGGCATCGGCAGAACGCATGGTCGCTTGGGATTGCTCGAACTCGTCGCGCCGCAGCACATACACATCAATCGCGTCACCTCTTTCCGCGATCTCTGGTGGTTCGGCTACACCCCGCGCGCCGCACAGCTTTTTCGCGACCTCGCGCGAAGATTTGCGACAGGCAAAGTGACGCAAACTTCTCTAATGTTGCCGCAGATGATTCGCAGACTGTTCGAGCGGCGCGATTGAACAACTACAGGTCTTGCTTCTTACATTTCCACATGACATGATTTATGGGCGGAGGAGAGAGATGATATTTAACGTAACAATTGATCGAGATGAAGATGGGATATGGATTGTTGAGTGCCCTGCAATTCCGGGCTGCGTTAGTCAGGGCATGACTAAAGAAGAAGCTTTGGAGAATATTAAAGAAGCTATTGCCCTGTGCCTTGAAGTTCGCGCCGAGCAGGGCTTGCCGTTGACAATAGAGACGCGGCAGATTGAGGTTGCGGCATAATGGGTTCTGTTCCAATCCTCAGTGGACAAGAGGTTGTGCGTGTGTTCGAGTCCTTCGGTTGGAAAGCAGTGCGTCAGCGAGGCAGTCATATCATTATGACTAAGGAAGGCAGGATTGTAACCTTATCCATCCCCAATCATAAAGAGATCGCAAGAGGCACTTTAAGAAGTTTGATTCGTGCCGCGAATCTGACAGTAGATGAGTTCGTCGCAGCAATTTGAATATTCTGCTGAACTGATTAAGCGGTTTTGTTAAGCGGCGAAGAGGAAATAAGAGAATTTGTTAGGACGATGGATGCATGCGCGCGAGCGTTGGTACTCGCAGCGCGATACAAATCGAATCGTGCGCCCTTTCGAGTGGGGTGCATCTTTTGTCAGAGAGCGCGTCAACGGCGATGACCCGCGCCGTATCTTCCGCGAGCACACGCGCGAAGTAATGCAGCACAGCGAAGAGTTTTATGCGCTGCCGCAGATTTCGGATTACAGGCTCGACGGCGATCTTCTGACATGGACGAGCGCGGTTCAGACTCCAACGCATGTCAACAATACTGCGCGTGCGCGCTTTTTCCCGGCGACGGGAAAACCCGGAAGCAAGGAGCGTCGCGCCGTTGTCATCCTGCCGCAATGGAACGCGGACGGCGAGAGCCATGTCGTGCTCTGCCGCGTCCTCAATCGTCTCGGCATCACGGCTCTACGTTTGACGCTTCCCTTTCACGAAGCGCGCCGCCCGCCGGAGCTTGAGCGCGCGGATTATCTGGTCAGCTCGAACGTCGGGCGGACGATTCAATCTGTCAGGCAAGCTGTTCTGGATGCACGCGCCGCCGTCAGTTGGCTGAGAGAGCGCGGCTATAATCGCATCGGCATACAGGGCACGAGCATCGGCTCATGCACGGCGTTCCTGGCTTACGCGCATGACGAGCGGATCGAGGTGGGCGTCTTTAATCACGTCTCAGGCTATTTCGCGGACGTGGTGTGGCATGGCATCTCTACGCGCCATGTGCGCGAGGGATTCGGCGACGCAGTCAGCCTCGCAGAGCTGCGCGAATACTGGTTGCCGATTAGCCCGATTCCATTTATCCCGCGACTCTTAAAGATCAAGCCGCGACCGATGCGTTTCATCGCAGCCCGTTACGACCTGACATTTCCCGCAGACCTTTCGCGAGAGGTGATCGCAGAGGCGCGGCGGCACAATCTCCCGCTCGATGTCTCGTGGCTGCCCTGCGGGCATTACACGAGCGGCGAGAAGCCATGGATTTATCTTGATGGCTGGAAGATGGCTGCGTTTTTTAAGAAACACCTGTAAAGGCTGCATAACGGAGGAGCGCAGAGGGATTTCATACTAATTATCTCAAGTTTGTATTTCTCAACACCCTTACGGGTCTCTCCCATTCTCTAGAGTTAAACTCTAATCCGCTGCTGTCCGGCCACTCCCGCATGTTCCAAAAGTTACAATAGTTCATAAGCTCAATAAATTTGTCTGCCCAAAGCGAAATAGCAATAAATATTTTATTGTTTCCACCTACCAGGAAGATTATTATTCTCAAACGAATTGATATTAAAGGTGCAAACAAATATATTTATGGTACTCACGGCTCCTTCGCCGGCGCCAAGCGGCACAGATGGCGAGCAGCCTCACAAAGTCACGACCAAATCACAGGAGAGTTGATATGTTAAGACACAAAAGACTCGTGTTCTTACTTTTCGTTTTGCTGGTTGTCATGACGGCAACGACTATGACTGTATTACGCGGTCAGGAACAGAATAAGTCCTCTCGTGAGGGTCAGCAGCCCCAAGACGAAAACCGATGGCCTATCGTGGAAGCGACCGCGCCGGAGCCTGCCACTCCTGAATTACGCGCCGAGCGACAGGTTAAAGGCAGAAAATACGATAAAGATGTGCCTACCATCGGGCCGGAAATGGTCCAAACCTCTATTGGATATCACTGGCCTTCAGAATTCCCTGCTCTGCCGGTTTCTCAGAGCGACGCGCTGGTTACCGGCGTCGTAACAGAGGCGCAGGCTTATCTCTCAAGCGATAAAACGAACGTTTATTCCGAGTTCACGGTGAAGGTTGAGCAGGTGCTTAAAAGCGACGGCCAGCCATCGCTCGCAACTGACAAATCAATAGTCATGGAGCGAGAAGGAGGACGCGTGCGCTATCCTTCGGGCAAAATCTCCAGAGTTTTCGTTGATGGATTAGGAATGCCCCGCGTGGGACAGCGTTATCTATTCTTTCTGACGCGCAAAGGTCAAGAGAAGGATTTCTCAATCCTGACTGGATATGAGATGCGCGCCGGGCACGTTTATCCGCTGGATGACACCAACGTGGTGAATTTTCAGAGCTATGCGAATGCCGATGAAAAAAGTTTTTTAGAGGAGGTGCATAAGGCTCTCGCAACTCACTAACCAACCTCGCCCGCTGACAAATTACTGACCAGCCTCGCTCACAAAAAGGAGATGAAAATGCGTATAAGGAATCTCTTGCGAGCACAGGTCACAGTTGTGCTTGGTTGCTTGCTCTTGACCGCCCTTCTCGTTTCAATAGTTAGATTTGATGCCGGAGCCCAACAAACTTGTGCTACTCCGCCGCCACATCAAAGCGGCAATGCCTCTCACTGGGCGCCGGGATCGCAAGTGACGGTTGTATTCGCCCAGAGCGCGAATTTTACTCAAGCGCAGATGGCTGCTATGCAGCAAGCATTCCAAAACTGGAATGCTGCGAATGGCCCTAATGGGAACAATTGTGGCGTCACCTTTACTGGCTTTACAGTTGGCCCGCCGCCGAATCCGAATACTGCGTCTAATGTGGTATATGTGACTACGGGCAACAATCCGCCGGGCATGTCCGCTGGAACAACGCTCTCGGCCAATAACAACTCTTACCCATATACTTCCTTAGCGACTGTAACTTTCCAGCAAGGTCTTAACTGGCCTTACTTGCCTGACATGACAAGTGTGATGGCGCATGAGATAGGCCACACACTGGGTCTGGGTGATTGTTATCCGGCGTGTAATGGGACTTCAGTCATGGGTGCGGCGTCATGTCAGCTTGGGTCTAACGGCCAGCCCACCGGATGTCTGCTTGGTCCGACGCCGTGTGATAATCAGGCTGCCAGACAATATAGCGGATGCCCTCCAAGACCACGTTCCGGTTCACAGCTAGGCGACTGCACTTTCACAGAAGGGAATGAGCCGATAGGGAACGGCACGAGCAATCACCAGTGCTATTCGCCTATCCTACTTGATCTAACCGGCAATGGTTTTGCCATGACAAGCGCCGCAGACGGCGTATACTTTGACCTGAACGGAGATGGACTTGTCGAACATCTTGCCTGGACACAGGCGAACTCAGACGACGCATGGCTGGCTTTGGATCGCAACGGCAATGGCCGGATTGATAACGGCATGGAGTTGTTTGGCAACTACTCGCCGCAACCGCCCTCTGCGATTCGCAACGGATTCCTTGCGCTTGCCATCTATGACCGCCCGGAAGGGGGCGGAAACGGCGATGGTGTGATTGATTATCATGACGCGATCTACCCTTCTTTAAGATTGTGGCGTGACATCAATCATAACGGTCTTTCGGAAACGAATGAGATGCGGTCTCTCGCGTCTCAAGGCATTGCCAAGATAGACCTCGATTATCACGAGTCGAGACGCAGGGACGAGTACGGTAACTGGTTCCGTTATCGCGCCAAGATCAAAGACGTGCAAGGAGCGCAAGCCGGGCGCTGGGCATGGGATGTGTTTTTGGCAACTGCGCCGTAAGCGCATCTGTCATAGCAAACAAGGCGGATTGGAAGCCGGGCTGTCAGCATAAATAGCTGTTTGCTGACAGCCCGGCTCGCTGCTGCGAGCGTCGAGATTCGCTCACATATTCTTAATCTATAGAATCCAGCAATAAACTCTCAACCCGCTTCGTAATCTCGCACGCGCGTTCGAGTAGATCGTCTACGCGCAAACTATGTTCGATAGCAAACTCCTCATCCTCTATCTCAGCCGTGTTGACGGGCACGCTATAGCCGAAGCGACCGCCGCTGCTCTGATTTAAACTGAGCCGCCACTCTCAAATTCACTTTGAATCTAAGCTGTCCTGATATATAGTCCACCGGCATATTCAACATCAAGTAGATCAACCCAACTACGCAAGGAGCAGATAAAGTGAGATCACGAGCGAAACTATTCAGCCTCAGCCTTTCTATCCTGCTGCTGGCCGGTTTGATGACCGGCTGCAACCGCGGGCCGAGCGATGAGACGCTGGCGCAGAACGTCAAGGCCAAGCTGAGCGCCGACCCGCGCCTCGGCTCCCAGATGATTAACGTCACTGCGGCGAGCGGCGTCGTGACGCTCGCCGGCACAGTCAACACAGACGCCGACAAATCGAGCGCCGAGCAGATCGCCAAAGGCGTCGAGGGCGTCAAGTCCGTGACCAACAGCCTGATGGTCAAGCCGCCGGTGGTTAACGCGACTCCGCCGCCGGTTTCCGGAGATACGAAGCTACAGAGCGACGTGTCAGCGGCGCTCGCCAAGTATGGCATCACGGGCGTGTCCGTCGCGGTCGCCAACGGCGAAGTGACGCTCACGGGCGACATCCCCCGCGCCAAGCTTCAGGATGCGATGAAGGCCGCAAACGAGGCGCACCCGAAGAAAGTCCTCAACAAGATGAACATTAAGTGAAGGAGCAGAGACCATGGCACTGACCGAGAAATACCAGCCCCTGATTGACATCGCCAACCAGAACGGCGTGCAGAATCTTCAGGTCGCGGAGCAGGACGGCGTGCTCTACGTCACCGGGACGACCGATAACGGCGATGTGAAGCAGCAGATGTGGGACAAGTACGGCGAGATAGACCCGGACTACCGCGCCGGTGACCTCGTCCTGAATATCGAGGTCGCGGGCGGCGGCTACGAGGAGTACACAGTCGTGTCCGGCGACTCGCTCTCGAAGATCGGGAAGCACTGGGGCAAGAACTGGAAAGAGATTTGGGACTTGAACCGGGACCTGATCGGAGATAACTATAACCTGATTCATCCCGGACAGAAGCTCAAGATTCCGCGTTGAGCCGTAATGTATCGGGGCGCGTACAAACGCGTGTGGCTCTGATCCCGCGAAAGGCCAGTTCCACCGGAACCGCGCCTGACGGCGTGGCGTTGACGACAAAGCAAGGGAGACAAGGATGAACGTAATATCACAAATGATCGCGCAGCAGATCGCAGGCGTCGCCGCGAAACAGTTGGCGCCGCGACTCGGTATCAGCGAGGGCACGGCACAGACTGCTTTACAGGTGGCGGTGCCGCTGATCGTGGCGGCGCTGGCCCGCAACGCCTCGCAGCCAGAAGGCGCACAGGCGCTCCACGAGGCGGTCAGCCGCGATCACGACGGGAGCATTCTCGACAATCTGTTGGGACACTTCTCCAACTCGGGGAGCGCGGACGGCGCGGGCATTCTGGGTCATATCTTCGGCGGCCAGCGCGCGTCGGTTGAGAATAATCTGGCACAGGCGACGGGACTCGACCAGGGCGCGGCGGGAAGTATTCTGGAGGCGGTCGCGCCGCTCGTGATGGGCGCGGTCGGGCGCGAGCAACAGCAGCAGGGACTCGACCCTTCGGGGCTGGCGCAGTACCTCGGGGATCAGCAACAGGCGCAGGCCGCGCAGCCGGGCATGATGGGGGCGGTCTCGTCCATGCTCGACTCGAACAATGATGGCAGCGTGATGGACGACCTCGGGCGTATCGCCGGAAACTTCTTCAAGTGAGGCTCAATAGAACATGAGCGGATGAAAAAGCTTTTCTTTGCGTCGCTTTGCGTCCTCAATCTTTGCGGTCTTTGCGTTTAAGTTGCAACTTAAACGCAAAGACCGCAAAGTTGTTTTCTACTCTTGACTCACTATTTTAATTTTTATGTGATCTCTCGCTGATTACTCTTTCGAGCGGAGTGAGGCGAGTCTCTTCAAATTGCAAAACCTGCCTGTCGGTCAGTTGCGTCTGCGACGCCCTGCGCCTCCTGCGTGCGCGGCGGCTTTTGTCTCCTTTACCTTTATCATTACCCTCGCTCAACCCGAGCGTCGTCAGGCTTTGCTTACTGGACAAACTTCGTCTCTCTAATAAGTCCGGCAGGAAATGAAACCATTGTAGATAACCGGTCACGAAAAAGCCGAACCACAGCAGCACGTAGAATGAGACGGGCAACTCCGAGGGCGATAGCATGAAGAGGACACAGCCCACCGCGAGCAGATAGAGCAAGCCCGCCGGAAACGTGAGCACCACCATCCCGAAAATCATGTCCCCGGTGATTTGCCCTGTCCAGCTATGTAAATTATCGAAGGGAATCAGGAGCAGTGGAAAGATAAAGCACGCCGCGCTCGCCATCACCCATGCCAGCTTTAGAAATGTTTTGCCGTCAACGCTCATCGCAAAGCCTCCGGCTTATCATCTAAGAGTCTGATGAGTTAGACAGCAGAGCTTTGAGCTTTGTTCCCTTAAAAACTTTTCTCTCGCCCGCCACTCAAATCGAATCGAGCAGCAGAGCCTCTATCCGCGCGGCAAGCTCGCGTGCGCGTTCGAGCAGATCATCCGCGCGCGAACGATGTTCGATAGCAAACTCTTCATCCTCTATCTCAGCCGTGTTGACGAGCACGTTATAGCGAGCCGCAGCGACAGCCGCGAGCGTGAGCTGCGCGCCCGTCGCCGCATCCGAAAGAGCATTCGTGTTGCCTATCTCGGCCAGCGTCTCAAGCAGTTCGAGCACCTGCACGGCGATGCCAGCGACCTCCAAAGGCACAGTCGCCGCGCCCTTCAAAGCCTCTTCGAGATGGCCGTCACGCTCGCGCCTTTCTTCTTCCGTCGCCTGCGGCAATCGCCGCGCACGCATCACGCGCTCAAAACTCACGGAGTCTTCCGTCACCGACTGATTGAGCCTCGCGCGCAGAGGCGTCAGCAGCGCAAGCGCGTCGCGCACCTCTTCTTCGACATCCGCATACTTCTCGCGTCCGGTAGTCAGGTGCGCGATCATCTCGCCCAGAGCCGCGCCGAGCGAGGCCGCGTGCGCCGCAGCCGCCCCGCCGCCCGGAGCAGGACTCGCGCTCGCAAGCTCCGCGACGAAATCCCTGACCGTCTCCGCCTCGCCCTTGCCCGCGAACGCCGCCGCGATGCGATTTTCAAGCACGACGCCGGGCGCGTAGTTTTCTATCTGAAGAAAATATTCCGCGCTGCTGTCGAGAGCGGCCTGCGGCACGAGGCCGACCAGCTCGCTTCCTGCGACAGAGACACTGTAACGTGCTGCCTCTCGACGCACCATCTCAAAGACCTGATGAAGCTGCGTCTTTTCGTAATCAACGAGATTCATAGAGACCTGAACCAGCCCACGCGTCTTGAGTTCAAATCCCAGAGCCTTCAAATAACGCAGGCCGCCGTCGCGCCCGCGCACGGCGCTCGCCACGCGACGCGCGATTGATAAATCATCCGTTCGCAGATTGATATTGTAAGCGACTAGAAACTGACGCGCGCCGACGATGCACGCGCCCGCGCTCTCGTGTATGCGCGGCTTGCCGACATCGGGCGAGCGTTCTTCGACAATCTCTATCTCTTCGCGCAGGAGTTCAAAGCCGCCGCGCCGCACGTCTTCCAGCTTGACGCGATACGAACGACGCGCCGCACGCTCGTAGAAGTAGACAGGGATATGCAGCTCATTAGCGATTCGCTCTCCGGCTTCATGCGCGAGCGCGACGCAATTTTCCATCGTCACGCCGCGCACCGGAACGAAGGGCAGGACATCCGTCGCGCCGACGCGCGGATGCTCGCCCCCGTGCCCGCGCAAGTCAATCAACTCTGACGCCAGTCTGACCACACGAAACGCTGCTTCGACCACCGCGTCTGCCTCTGCGACAAAAGTAATCACAGAGCGATTGTGATCCGCGTCCATGTGCGTATCGAGCACGACCGCGCCCGTGACCGATTCGATGACGCGCGCCAGCCGCTCGACCGTTTCAGCCTTGCGGCCTTCGCTAAAGTTTGGTACACACTCAACCAGAGAGTTCATAAAGTCAGAAGTCAGAATACAGGAGTCAGGAGTCAGAATAAAAGACAGAAATATTAGCCGCGTCCGATGTTAATATAACTTCTGATTCCCGTCTCCTGTATTCTGACTTCTGTATTCTGACTTCTGTATTCTATTTCCCATGTCTACAAATCGTTTCATACGTGACGGCAAGAGCGCGTGGCAGCGGCTGGAGGATTTGCTCGCGCTGCTGGATCGTTCGTCTTTGAGGCGGCTGCATCGTGAAGAGGTGCGGGAGCTTGGGCGCATCTACCGGCGCACGGCTTCAGACCTTGCGATTGCGCGGGCAGAGTCGCGCGACCCGCGACTGATCAACTATCTCAACAGCTTAGTGATTCGAGCGCACGGGCGCATCTATCGCGCGGACGCGCAGGGCGGTCAGCGGATACGCAAGTATTTCACGAAAGATTTGCCGCAGACCTTTCGTCGCACGTGGCGTTACACAGCACTGGCGTTCGCAGTCTTCTGGATTTTCGCGGCGGCTGCTTTCGTCGGCACATGGCGCGACCCTGACTTTTCAGAGTTTGCGGGAGTCCCTCCGAGCTTTCGCCATCAGGTTAATGCAAAAATACATTGGTGGGAGGATTTGAACGAGGCCAACCAGATCGGCTCAAGCGAGATTCTGACGCATAATATTCGGGTCACTTTTCAAGCCTTCGCGCTCGGAGCTATCTTCGGCATCGGGACGCTTTATTACATGGCTTTCAACGGCGCGTTGCTTGGCGCAATCTTCGCGCTGGTCTATCGCGCGGACGCGGAGTTCGGATTCGACTTTCTCTCTTTCGTCGTCGGGCACGGGATGATCGAGCTTTCCTGTATCTACATCGCGGGCGGCGCGGGCATGCTGATCGGCTACGCACTGCTCGCGCCGGGAGACCTGACGCGCGCCGATGCCCTCAAGAAGCGCGGCATGGAAGCCGTGATCCTGATCGCGGGCTGCGTCCCCGTCCTCGTCATCGCGGGCATCATCGAAGGCTTCATCTCACCCGCCCCGATTAACCCTGCGATCAAGTTCAGCATCTCAATCGTCACCGGCATCGCGCTTTATTCCTACCTTTTGCTTGCCGGACGAACGCCGGCGGCGGAAAAAGTTAAAGCATAAAAAATTTTCGCGCAAAGGCGCAAAGGAAGACGTAAGGAGCTTGAATGCTATACGCTCTTTGCTTCTTCTTCTTTGCGCCTTTGCGCCTTTGCGCGAGATTCTTCCTCTATAACAGACCGCGCTCTTTGACTTGCAAATATTTCTCTAAAAGCGAAGGCGCGAGCGCGGCGGCTGTCACATCGAGGGCGAGACCGCCCTGTGCTTCGACTAATCTGAGCGCGGCTTCGCGTTGATGTATGATCTCTTCGGCGACGGATTGCGTGAAGAGTTGCGGGGCGGTCGTGGGGACATCGCGCACCGCTGCTTTGAGGTCGCGGTCGCTGATCGTGACGACGAGCGGAAGATGGCGCGGGCGCAGGATTTTGAGCGAGGTCAAGAGGTCTTTCGAGCCTTCTTCGTCCACGAGGTCTGTCAGCAGCACGACGAGAGCGCGTCGTTTGCAGTTGGCGGCGATGAACTCGAAGGCGCGTGCGTAGGACGGCTCGATCATCTCAGGCTCGACCGCGTGCAGGGCTTCGAGCGCGGCGTCCATGTGCTCGCTTCCGCGTTTGGGCGGAAGGTATGTTTTGATGCGCCGCCCGAAGACGACGATTCCGGCGTTGTCGCCTCCGCGCGCAGCAGCCGACATCAGCGCGAGCGTCGCATGCACAGCTGAATCTAGTTTCGTCTCATTCTCAATCCGCGCCGTCATCAAACGCCCCGCGTCAATCGCAATCAGAATCATCTGATCGCGCTCGATCTGATATTGCCGCGTCACAAGCTTGCCGCGTCTTGCGGTCGCAGACCAAGAGACGTGACGCAGCTCGTCTCCGCGCACGTAATCACGCAAAGACTCAAACTCGCGCCCTTCGCCGCGCCATGAAGCCTTGCGATGCGCTGAGACGAGCGAGCGTGCGCCCAAAGCTTTCAGCTCTGCTTCACGCGCGCGGCGCATGTTCGGATAGACCTTGACCGCGACAGGTTGTCCTATACGCGCCTCTCGCCAGACGAGGCCGAGCCGCGTAAGATAACGCACGGCGGTTTGCCCGAACTCGAAACGCCCGCGACCGGGAGACTTGAGAGAGTAAACCAGCGCGGCTGACATCTGCGCTCCAACCTGCACGCGTCCTTCGCGCTCACCGGAAAGCTTCATCTGCGGCGGATACTCATCTTTGAGCACCAATGTCACCACGCGCGGCGTATTGTTAAGCACGCGCACGCGCACTTCCGTCTCCGCGCCCACCGCAAAGCGTCCGCCGAACTCACGCAACACGCTCACGCCCGCAGGCCAGCGGCTCAGGTACGCGTCAATCAACGCCGCCAGCAGCAACGCCCCGTCAAACGCAAACGTCGCCCAACGCAAAGCAGGCCGTCCCCATGAAAGAGACAGAGGGATAAAGCCTGCGGCGAGCAGGACGTAAAAGAGACGTGTGAAGACGAAACGCATTTGATTTTGGATTTTGGATTTTGGATTAGCGAACGGATTGAATGAGACGAACAGTTGTCTTTCAATCCAAGATCCAAAATCTAAAATCGTCCTATCTTGGAACTTCGACAGTTTGCAGGATGTCTGTAATCACGGCGTCGGTCGTCGCTCCGTCAAGCTCTGCTTCGGCGCGGAGAGCTAAGCGGTGACGAAGGACGGGGCGGGCGATGTCGCGCACGTCGTCGGGCGTGGCGAACTCGCGCCCGCGCAAGGCCGAGAGAGCTTTGGAGCAGAGCAGCAAGGCGACGGACGCGCGCGGGCTGGCTCCGTAGAGGACGAACGGATGCACGCGAGTGCTTCTGACAATCTCGACTATGTAATGCTGCACGCCCGGCTCCATGCGCGCGGCTCTGACTTCCGCGCGGCAGCGCGCGATGGCATCTCCCTCTGCGAGCGGGCGTATGTCAACCTGTTCGAGGCGGCGCGAGTTAAAGCCCGCGTCCCAGTTGGCGACGATCTGCTGCTCGGCTGAGAGCGGCGGATAGTCAATCAGGATTTTTAAGAGGAAGCGATCAAGCTGAGCTTCGGGGAGCGGATATGTGCCTTCGTACTCAATCGGGTTCTCGGTCGCAAGCACCGTGAAGAGCGGCGAGAGCTGATGCATCTCGCCGTCAATCGTCGCCTGTCTCTCTTCCATCGCTTCAAGGAGCGCGGCCTGCGTCTTGGGAGGCGTGCGATTGATCTCGTCCGCGAGCAGGATGTCAGTAAAGATTGGCCCGCGCCTGAGTGTGAAGTCGGAAGTCGCGACGTTGAAGACGTTCGTGCCTGTGATGTCGGAAGGCATCAGGTCCGGCGTGAACTGTATGCGGCCAAATTCCGCGCCGATGATACGCGCGAGAGTCTTGACCGTCAGGGTCTTGGCCGTGCCGGGCACGCCTTCGATCAGCGCGTGTCCTTCCGCCAGCAGAGCAACCAACATCTGTTCTATCGGCTCTTCCTGTCCGACAATAACTTTGCGCAGTTCCGTCAGTATGTGTTCGACGGTCGAGGAGACGTATTCAGGCACAGTAAATACAGTGACAAGTGACAGGTGACAAGTGACAGGCAAGAGCAAGTTTTTTTACTTGTCACTCATCACCTGTCACTTGTCACTGTTCCAGTCCTTTCCATAAGAAATCGTAGAGCAGAATTTTCATTGCAAGTATGACGACGGTTCCGAGAAAGATTCGGCGAATCCAAAGATTATTGAGCCGGAGCGTGATGCGTGCGCCGAAGAAGGCTCCGACGAACATGGCGACTCCGAGCAGGACTCCGAGTTTGTAGTCAACCAGCCCGCGCGCCATAAAGACGATGGTGGCGACGAGCGATGAAAAGACGTTGACGAGTTTGGTCGTCGAAACCGCCTCGACGAACGTCATGCGAAAGAGCGCGACGAAGAGCGCGGTCAGCATCGTGACATACCCGCCGCTGAAAAATCCTCCGTACACGCCGAGCGCGAACGTCAGCGCGTAAGCTCCTATCTCAGCCGCTCGCGAAGCTTCTCCCGCCATCGGAATAACTCCAGCATCGCGTTTCAGAATCGTGAACAGCGCGACCGCGATCATCGCGGCGGAGATGATCAGAGGCAGAGCGCGAACCGGAATCACGAGCAGGAGCAGTGCGCCCGTCACAGAGCCGCAGAGCGTCAGTACGATGAGCGCGGGCAATCTTTTTCGATCAATCGTTCCCTTGCCGAGAAAGGGTAGCGTGCCACCTACTGCCATGAAGGTCAAGCCGAACATGTTCGTCGCCACAGCCACGCGCGGGTCAATCCCGAACTCGAACATCACAGGCACCGCAATCAGAGAATTGCTTCCGGTCACCACGCCCACTACGCTTGTCAGGAAAAAGACCAACGCGAGCACGAACAAATCAAGAGGAGATAGGGTGTAAGCGAGAGGGTGGAGGATGGAGGGTGGAGGGTGTAGGAATGATGCGAACCCGAAATGAATGATGTGCGACACAAGCATGCTTTGACCTACAACCTACACCCTCTCGCTTACACCCTGCCCCTTGGCTTGCCGGATTTCACGCGAGCGCATGCGTAGGCCGAGGATGCGTTCGACTTCGCGCAGCCCGGCGACGAGTGTTAGAGCTTGCGTTGCGTTCGTTGGCGCGCCGTTGATTGCGTCCTCGCAATGACGCATCAGCGTTTCGAGCTTGTGCCGGTCAAGCTTTGAGCGTCCGGCGACGCGCGCGGCAATCTCTCCGCGCGGACTCTTGTTATCCATCCCGGCATAGCGCGCCAGCACGCGCCGCGTTCTCGTGTAAATATTTTCGATGGCGAGATCGTAAGCGCGCGAGCGTTGCTGCAATTCTGCCATCGAAGCGACGTACTCAAGCTTCGAGCGGCGGTCAACCTGCGGCAAAGGTAGCGGACGCGCAAAGCGTCGCCCGCGCGTCCATATCACCGCGAGCACGATCAAAGCGAACTGCCCGAACATCGCCAGCACAGGAGTGCCCGCGAAATAAGCTATCAGGCGATTGCGCGCGGCGGCGCGTCCCTGATGATACTCGTCGAACAGAATCAGTCCTGAGCGTCCGGCCACGACATTCAAAGCGAGCTGAAGATTATCCGCGCGGCTGATGCCGTTGTTAGCGATGATGAAAGGGTCGCTCAATAAAATTATCTGTCCCGCGCCGTGCTTGTAATCCACAAGGAACGCGCCCTTATCGTTATACAGGTGTGCGAGAGGAGCAGGCGACGCCGCAGTTTCCTGAATCACGACGGGCGTGGGATAGGTCTTCGCGGACGGAGCCGGTCTGGGCGGAGGCGGGGGGTTGTATGTCCCGTCGTCCTCTTCTTCATCAACATAAACATCCGCGGGCTGCTCGGCATGAGATGAAGCGGTCGGCTGCTCCTCTTTGACGTAGAAGTTGATGAGGCTGGCAAAGCGCGAAGGCATCACCGATTCGACCTGACTCGTCAACAGAGTCGGCTGGGCTGCAAGCAGAGGCGTCACGCCTTCGGTCATCTGCTCCGGGTTATCTGCCTGCAAGTCATGCGCCGGATACTGCGTCAACTGCGTGGTGAAATTCCAATGGCCGGACGGCGGGAGCAGGCGTTGAGGCGGGCTGCGGTCTACGATGACGAGGCGACCGCCGCCTTCCACCCAGCGCAAGAGGGTGTCCGCCTCCTCCTTTTTGATTTGCACCGCCGTCTCACCGACGATGACGAAGGTTGCTGATTTCATACGCGGCTGATTGAGGAGCGAAACAGGCTCTTCAGTCCAGCGTATCGCCTCGCGCCCGGACTCTTGCAGAAAATCGTAGAGCGCACGCGTGCCCGTCGCGCCCGAATTGTATGTCGAGCGGTCAGGCCGCCATTCCAGATCAGAGGTCTGCTCAATCCGCACGTATGACGTGGCATTGAGCGCCACGAGCAGGATAAGCACGACGGCGACTGTGATGATGATGGCTAGTCGTTGACGCATAAGTGCAAGGCGGAAGGCGGAAGGATGAAAACATGGCTTTCAACCCTCTGATTTTATTTCATCCTTCCGCCTTCATCCTTGTTTTTCAAGCGCTTGCTGATAGCGCGAGCGAAACGTGCTCCAGTCCTCCGTAGTCGCGGGAACGAAACCGTACCAGTGATTCTCAAAGCTGTGGGTCAGGTGTTGCATCTCTTGATAAAGCTGCTGCTGGCCGCGCACGGCTCTGAGGTAATCACGATTGGTCTTGTGCTGTTCGAGTCCCAGAATCTTGCGGTCGCCAAGCTCACACAGCAGTGCGATATATCCCTTGCGAATCGCCGCGCGCAGGTTGCCCTCGCGCGCCAGAGCTTCGGCTTCCGTAAGCAGGTCTGCGCTCGTCTGGTCAGCCTCCAGCCGCTCGCCCAAAACGACGCGCGCTTCACGCTTAGCCTTCTTCTGGCCTTGCCCTACGCCGCGAAACAGGCGCGGCGCGAATTTCCAGAGCGCGTAGAGAATGATTGCGGCGGACAGCGCGACGATGAAAATTTGCGCGACTAGTGAAGCGAGCTTTGCGCGTGACGGCTCAAGTTGCGGGCTGGATGGGAAAATGCTGCGCAGCCATTTCATAAAACTTCGCAGGAGGCGCGTCAGCGCGCTCGGCTCCGTAGATTTTTTGGCGTACTCAGAGCGACGCAAGATGCTTGAGAGACGCGCTTTCTCTTCATCCTTTTTTTGCGCGCCGGACTGTTTGGCCTGCGCGCTCTCAAGCTGTGTCAACGCCCCTTCGAGTGCGCCGAGCCGCTCGGTCACTTCGGTTAACACGGCATTGCGGCGCGCGGAAGGCGAAGCGTAAAGCTCCTCGTAATTTTGCAGTGCCTCCGCGAGCCACCTGTTATCAACTTGCAGAGAGGTGTTATCAAAATCCACTGTTTCAGCAGTCGGCAAGAGGCCGCGCACATCCGCGAGCGTCGCTTTGATGCGCTCCTCTCTCGTCGCATCAAGCGCGTCTTCGTCTATGTTTTGCAGCGCGTCGAGCGCGATGATTGAACGATGCACGCGCTCGCGGTATGTCGAGAGCGGAATCGCTCGAACCTGCGACGCGCACGCCAGCAGCGCAAGCAGCAGCATGCACGCAGCGCAGGCTGTGCGAACGCGAAAGAGTTTTGACGAGATTGCTTGCACGAGCTTTATGTTTCCGCTCTTTCAGCCAAGTCCGAGCGTCGAGTTCGGCGGACGACGCGGCGGCGCGGGCGGTTTGATGTACGTTGGGCGCGGCGGCGGCATGTTATGCGCCGCGCCGCTCGCCAGAGCCGGAGCGATGGGCGCATTATGCCCGCCGTAAAGCTTCGGAATTTCTCCCAGACGCCGCGCCGCCATCAGCTCAATATCATAACCCTCATGCCGCACGCGCTCGTCCACATAGAGCAGCGAAAGTCCGAGCATCCAGACGGGCGTCAGCAAGATAGAACTTAGTTGAACCACAACCTGATAACTGATCGCATACCACGCGGGCCACTGTTGCGAATCAAGCGGGGACGGATTAACCCCATTCAGATAAGCGTACCAGCCGAGCGGCACCAGCAAAATCATGAGCGCAGAGTAAGTGGCGAAGCTGCTGAAGAAGACCATCGCCATCAGCCGCTTGACGTTGCCGCTCGCCAGCGACGCACTACGTCCGATGGAGGCAAACACGCCTTTGCCTTCGACCAGCATCACCTGCGGCACGTAAGCGAATCGCCCCGCAATCAGAAAGAAGAGCCACAGCGCGCCCGTCGTGACGGTGATGACAGAGATGATGCTCAAGATAGCGGACAGCCACGCCGGAAACTGCAATAGCACGATGCCGAAGGCGACCATTGTGAAGACCAGCGCCCAGATGTAAAAGATGATGACGAAAACGATGAAAGTGATGATGACGATGATTGTGGTCGAGCCGAGCAGGCTCCAGAAACGCGCGCGAGCATTCCTGTAAGTCGCACGCGCCGAGACAGGCTCGTCCCACAACAGGTGCGTCACCAGATTGCGCGCCGCGCCTCCCATCACGATCACGTTCAGGAGCAGTCCGCCAAACCACAAACACAGCCCGACCGTTAACATCACTCCGTAAAGCGCGAGCGATGTTTCGCTGCCCGTCGCCATCAGAGCGCGCCAACTGATCGAGGTCATCACGCCGCCCGCCGCCGAAATCACGACGGGAGGGGCAGCAATCCGAATCAGCGTCGTGAAGTGACGGCGATAAAGCCGCACCGCGCGATCAATCAGATCGCCTGCGCCGAGCGGAGCAAGTGGTAATTGGTTGACCGTTAGTGTCGCCACTGTTCTCTTAAACTTTGGAGTTAAGCTGTTAAGTCTCTGCGGGAATTCTATCATAGACCTCAAGCGGCGGACGACGCCCATTAAAGCCGGGACAAAAAACTGTGGCTCACGACTTTTGAATCGTGAGCCACAGTTGCATTCGCCCTCTTTTAACCGGATAAGATCAACCCCGTAAAGTTGGTCTTATTCAATCGTAAAATCGGTGCGTCGTTCGAGATCAACCTTGCCCTTCGCATCCTTTAAGGTCACGACCAGAGCATAGCGGCCACGCGTGGGCGGCAGATTAAAGCTCGTTCCCTGCGACGCCTGCGACTTGTCCGCGCCCGCCGCCGGAGCCTGTAGAGCCAGCTCCATATCGAAAAGCTCTTTACCTTTCGCATCTATCAGCTTCACATGCTGCGACCATCCGGTGGTGGGTTGCGGCAGATTGAAGATGACGAAGCGCATGTCTACGTCCGAGCCTGCCTTGAAGCTGTTCATGCCGTTAAAAGCCGACTGTCCCGTCGCCGTCATCACGATGCTGCTCATCGTCACGGTCTTGCGGTCTTTGAGGTCGGGCACTTCAAAGAACTGGTAGGCCGAGCCGACCGCGCCGGACGTTTTTTCTCTAATCACCGCTCGCATCTGATAGACGCCGGGTTCAAAATTGAAGGGCTGCGGCACATACACGAAGCCTTCCGTCTTCAACTTCTGCCGCGCCGCAGTGTCTTTGGCTAAGTCGTAGGTCAAAGTCTTAACCGCGCCGCCGACCGGCTGATCGCGCCCCGCCGCAAAAACGTAAGACACTACCTCATAAGCCGCCGTCTGCTCCGTAGCATTAGCGGCAGGCAGCGAGAGATAATTGCGCCCGACATGGAGGCCGGTCACGACCAGAAATCCTCCCGCCGATGGCACGACATTAGCCACCATCTCGACCGGCAAGTCCATCAACGCCACGGGCGATCTGATCGCGCGAACCAACTCGCCTTCGGTTCCTTTGATCGTCTCCTCGTTAGCCGCGAGATAACCTTTGCGCGTGCGGACGATGAGGTCCGGCTTGCCCTTGATGGTGACGTTTAACTTGTGGAATTTATTATCCAGCTTGGACGGCTTGAAGCCGACGACATAGTAAGAGCTTGAATCGTCAATCGCCCTCTGCAATCCCGCGATGAGACTGTTGGTGTTGGCGATCATCTCTCCGCCCGTGCCGTAGGCCAGAGCGCGCGCTGCGCCGAGCTTTTCAAAACCGCTCAGGGTAAGGTTCGGGTTGGCATTTCTAAAGGCCAGCTCCGAGCCTGTAATCCTCTCGCTCGCGCCCGTGTTCTCAGTGCGCAAGCCCTGCGCGTCGAGCGCGTAGACGCTGATGCCTGAGCGACGCGCCGTCTCTATCAACTGTATTAGCTGATTAGAAGAATTTTCAGATGTGCCGCCTGCGATAGTAAATGATTCGCTCATCAGGATGACGATCTTGCGACCCGGCAAATCGGACATGCCGCGAAACAATCTGTCCAGAGTGTTGAGGTTTGTGCGCGTCTTGGCTCCGATCTCGCTGACCCTTGCTCTGGCGACGTTGAGAATTCTGGCATCCTCCGGGCTTCCACCGGCAAGTTTTTCTGTCGAGGGTCCGCTTGCCGGTCCGTTAGTAAAGATGCTGGACGGGGCTGCATCAACAACCGCAGAACGATTCTTGACATTCTCAAGAGCCATGGTATCTCCGCTGTCAATGCGGATCGCCTCGTCGTCCGTCATGCTCACCTGATTCGGGTTTGCGTTGCTGCCGGCGCGCGGTTGTGCGCCGAGACGGTTGAGCGAAGTTAAGAGACGCTCTTTATCACTGGTGAACTGCTGCATCGAGGCCAACGCGCCGCCCGTCGAGATGAGCGCGACCATGTCGTTAGCCGTCAGGTTGTTATTGATGTAATCGGCGAAGGCGCGACGCGAACGCAGGAAACTATCATTCGAGAGATTCAGGTCGTCGAAGACGAGCGCGATGTGACGACCTTGATACGGAATCGCGAGCGATGAGACAGGAGCGGCAGGCGTGCCGTTGGTACTTGCCGGCGTCGCGGCACTGGTATTTGCCGCCGTCGCAGCATTACTCGTGCGCAGCGCGCGCGCGCCTTCAATGGCGGAGAAAAAATCTATTTCCTGCGCCCCGCCTTCATCCATCACTTGAAAATCTGCTGCGGTTAATCCGGTGATGCGCCGCCCGCTCTTGTCCGTCACGACCGCATCGAGCTGCACGACGGAAGTGCCGACCTTGACCGTCTCGACCTGCTGGTCTTGTTTGGAAGGATCAAGCGTAGTCGCAGGGTTTTGCTGCTCCTGCGCGAAGACAGGGACGAATTGCATCGCGACCATCAGCGATGCCAGCAATGCCGCAATAATTTTCTTAAACATCAGATTTACCTCGAATGTGTTTTAAGTCTGGGGATAGCTAAAGATGAACTGCACGAAATTTCGGCAGAGGGTTCTCACGCGAAAGAATCGTTTCCGCTTTGGCTGCCGTGAGCGACTGCTATGATAAGGCGAGAGACGCATGTTTGTCATGTCCCGCGAGAAGAAAATTTAAAGCGAGCTTCGCAAAATTTCGGCGCGCGGCACAGTGGCTTCTCTGCTGCGGTCGAAGAGCTACTGTAAAAAAAAATAGGGAGAGGGTTGAAGCTTCAACCCTCTCCCGTCCAAAGCAAGCGCGCGATTCACGCGCCCGATGCTTTCCTTTTGGAAAAGCTTAGAAGATAAAGCGAACGCCCAGACGGAGGCTGCGGTTGCCGCCGTTGTTGAAGCCGGGGTTCTGGAAGCTGCTCACAACGAAACCGTTGCTCGCGTCTTCCGTGACGGCATCAGGCACACCGAAGTTGCGGTGGTTGAAAAGGTTGAAGCCTTCCACGCGGAACTCCAGCTTGGTTTTCTCTGTAATGTTCGTCGTCTTGAAGAGCGACATGTTGACCAGATAGAACGGCTCGCCATTGAACGTGTTGCGACCGATGCCGTAAGGCGTCCTGAAGTAGTTGAACGCTTCAAGGCCGGCCAGAGAAGCAACGTTGCCGCGTGCGAAGAGACCGAAGTCGTTGAAGACCAGTCTCGCCGCATTGACAGCCGCCCCACCACCCGTCACGATCGTTCCGGTCGAAGCCGGATTCAGCGTGTTGAGAATGATGAAGTCGCCAGCCGCTGCTGTACCGCACTCCGGACCGCCGAAGAGAACGTTGCAATAGGCGTTGAAGCCGAAGGCAATAGTTCCAATCGGAGCGTTCGGGTTGCCGGCGTACGGACGCAGGGGACCTACGCCGCCGGAGAAGGCCGAGTCAAAAGCTGAATCGTAGTCTCCGGTAATCTCGACCGGCGTGTACGGACGACCCGAACCCATGCGGATGATGCCGTTGAGCTGGAAGCCGCCGAGCAAGTGCCCGATGGTTCCGCGCTGCTCTTTGTAGAACGGCAGGTCCCAAAGGAAGTTAGTCGTGAAGTTGTGCTTCTGGTGGAACGCCGACAGGCCGCGCTCACCGCCCGAAATATCGAACGGGTTTTGCGAGAAGGCCACCGACTGGCCGCCGCCGAAGGTCGCGAAGATTTCGGAAGCGTTGTCAATCGTCTTGCTGAGCGAGTAGTTGGCGTTCAGGGTTAACGAATTGAAGAAGCGCGTATCAAAGCGCATCTGCAACCCGTTGTAGGTTGACGCAGCGGTGTTGGCGCGATTGCGAACCGGGCCGGACAAAGGATCAACGCGACCGTTGCCGTTAAAAGTGACGCCAGCCAAGGTCGGGCGATTCTGGAAGTTGTTGGCCGCAGTAGGCGCAACACAACCAGCCGCACTACATGTTGACGGCAGCACGCCGTTTGTAAAGCGACCGGGATCGCCGAACAGGAACTGACCCGCGACGTTCAGGAATCTGATGTTCGGGTTGGCATTGATACTCTGGAACTGGCCGATGTTACGGTTTCCAACGTATCGCGCTTCGAAGACAGAGTTCTTGAACACTTCCTGCTGAATGCCGAAGCCATACGAGATGGCGTACGGATTATGGAAGTCAGGAGCGACTCTCGTCTGGTTAAAGAGACGCGGGTCACCGCCGTTGGTTCCCGGCGTCGTGTTGAGCTGGGCGGTCGTGGTCGGCAGGAACGGGAAGGTGGTCGGGAAGCCGGGGTTCGTCGCGCTGTTCTGCGTGACCGTTCCCACAGCAGCGTACGGAGCCGCCGTCACCGTGTTCAGGATGATGTTGAAGAAACCCGGATCGTAGGCGATACCGAAGTTTCCGCGAAACACCGTGCGTCCGTTGGTAAAGCGATCGCCGAGGAACTTTAAGTTCGGCGACCACGCGAAACCGACGCGCGGCGCGATGTTGTTCTTGTCAAGCGGCAAGATCGGCGCCGTGCGGAATGCCAGCGGGAACGCCTGATTGAAGATGGCACGTGAGGGGTCTGCCTCGCGCGCGTTAACCTGTTCAGTGATCGGATTGAGCGGCTGCGTCGAGATTTCATAGCGCACGCCGAGATTCAAGGTCAAGGTCGGGCGGACGCGCCAGTCATCCTGGAAGAAGAAGAAAAAGTCGTTCTGGTTGGTCTTGATACGCGGATTGCCCAGAGCGAAGCTGATGGTTGTCGGGCGACCGAGAACGAAGTTCTCAAACGCCGTCGCGACTGTACGCGGCGTGCCGGTCGTGCCGGTCGGACCGCCATAGTTAAAGAACTGACCGACGGGCAGCGTACAGCCGGGGGCTGCACCGCAACCGGCAGCGGTCGCACGGAAGGTGTAAGTGCCGTTGACGTTCGGCAGGAAGAAGTTGTCTACCTTCTGCTGGCGAATGTCGGCTCCGAACCTCATCGAGTGATTGCCAACCGTGGCGGAGACCGTGTCCTGATACTGGAACACGTCAACCGTGCGCGATTGCGGGAAAGTATTAGAAAGACCAAAGCCGGTCGACAAGTTACCGAAGGGCACCTGGTTGGTGCCGGCAAAAGCGATTGACGGCGTACCCGGCTTGGACGTATCGCCGAAGGTCACGAACAGGCGCGAGAAGTTGAATCGGGCTTCGTTAACGAGGCTCGAAGAGATCGTGCGCGTGTAAGTGATACCGAGGTTGTTGTTGCGCGAGGGCACGTCAACCAGCGCGCCGGTCAAGGCCGTTCCGCTGGCGATTGGGAACTTGGTGT
The DNA here is from genome assembly GCA_964246305.1 of uncultured Pyrinomonadaceae bacterium. GTDB lineage: Bacteria > Acidobacteriota > Blastocatellia > Pyrinomonadales > Pyrinomonadaceae > JACMLC01. The sequence goes on along the minus strand of CAXTPS010000003.1, from coordinate 59,884 downwards.
CGTCGAAGATATAACGACCGACGAGCGTGTCCTTGCTGGTCAGGGAGTAGTCCACACGACCGATAATCTGATTGCTCTGATTATTGGTCGGGAAGATACGCACGGCCTCGCCGCCGAAGATCACGCGGCGTCCGCCGGGCGCGCTTGGGTCGGCAACCACTGCGAGCGGCTGGAGAAATCCTGGCGTCACTGGCTGACCGAATGGATTGGTCGGGCCGAACTGGAAATCATCGGGGATGCCGTCGCCGTTGAGGTCAAGGACGGGCGGCGCGATGAGCAATGTTCCCTGTCCCTGAACCGAAGACGGGCCGCAGCCCGCAGACGTGCAGATCAGATCCGCCGTCGCGGCGTTCGGGAAGAGAGCTGCCAGCGCCTGTGCGCCGGCGAGGTTGGGCGTCGTCGAAGCGCTGAGCAGGTTGCCGCTGATAGCTTCGCCTCTGTTGTAATCGCCTTGATAGGTAACGAAGAAGAATGCTTTGTTCTTCTTGATCGGGCCGCCGAGCGCGCCGCCGAAGCGATTGTCGCGGAACGTGTTCGGATGCAGGAGGCGTCTTGCCAGCCCGCCGAACTCTGTAAAGCCCGACGAATTAAGAAAAGCCAGGCTCTTCTGGTCGGCCTTTTCGATATTGTCGCGGGCATTCAATCTGGAGTTCTGATGGAACTCGAAGATAGTGCCGTGAAACTCGTTCGTGCCCGACTTGGTGATGGTGTTGATCTGCGCGCCGGAGTTACGTCCGAATTCGGCAGAGAAGGTATTGGTGATAATCTGAAACTCACCGATGGCTTCACCGTTGGTGATGGACAGGCTGGGGCCGGTCACAGAGTTATCGTTGTTGTCCTGGCCGTCAATCTGGAAATTGTTCGAGCGGCCACGATTACCATTGGCGCTGATGCCGACGCCGTTGGCAAAGTCCGTATCGCCCGGCGTGACGACGCCCGGCGTCAAGAGAGCCAGATTGTCAATCGAACCGTTGAACGGCAACTGCGTCAACTGACGCGGCGTGTAAGAGGCAGAAGTCTGACTCTGCGTCGATTGGATGAGCGGGGCCTCATCGCCGGTTACATTAACATCACCGCCCGCGCCTGCGACCGCAAGCGCGATACTCGCGTCGTTCTCTTGGCCGAGGCGAACCGAAGTCTTGACGGTGTTTGGGGCAAATCCTGCCGCCGTGACTTCAACCGAATAGTTGTCGCCGGGAAGCAGGTTGGTGACGCGGAAAAAGCCCTCGTCATTGGTAGTCGTTTCTTTAACGATTCCTGTGTCTACATTAGTGACCTTGACGGATGCGCCCGCGACGACCGCTCCGGCAGGGTCTTTCACGACGCCCTGTACGTTACCCGTTGTTACCTGTGCTGAGGCAAATGGCACAGCAAATAACAGGGCCACGAGTAGGACGACGCTTCGCGCAATCCAGTTACTGGTGCGAAACTCACTCATGGAAATTCCTCCCAAAATGTTTATATCTATCCTAGTAGATGGGAAACTCATTGTGAACTCTGGCAAGTGGTGCAAACTCTGTTTGCGGCCATTCTTTCGATGACTCTTGTCAGCTTGCTTGCCAAATACAAATCATGCGAGACAGTATTAAGCAATCCTTGTTCCCAGCCCCTTGAGCCAGCTAAGCCTTGTGGTTTCTTTACCTTGCCATCGCGCGTGGCGGCCTGACCTTCCAAGTTTTTGGATTTACATCCGATTTTGTGAACGGTTGGTCAACGGAGTTGTAGGAGGGGTCAAACGACCCGGGCGCGGGGCGGTTAACAGTAGCTTTGAGAATCTAGAGCGGAGGGCGGCTAGTTTTTTTTGACTACTGCGAACTCGAAGTGCAATTCCTTGCCGCGCATGATGAAGCTCAGGTAGTGCTCCCAGAGTTTTCGCGTGAAGCGAAAGCGCGGCCAATGCTGATCCAGATTGACGAGCCACTGGATGCCCAGAGTGCGCCACAGATTCGCCAGCGAGACGAAGGTGCGAACGGGTTCAAGCTCGACCTCCGTGTAAAAAGGAAAGAGGCGGCGATCCTGCATGAAGCAGTTGAAGGAATAGCTGTTGAAGTGGTTGCGATGCGTCGGGTCTGTCGGCCAGTCAGGATTGGAATAGTGAGGCGTCACCAGCTTGATGCGCCCGCCCGGTTTGGTGATGCGATGCAGCTCAGAGATGAAAGCCATCACATCCGGCACATGCTCTATGACATGACGACTGATGATCTCATCGAACTCATCATCCTCGAAAGGATACGGCACGACGCCCAGATCGTGTATCACATCTGCGTCAGTGCGCGGATTGAAATCCATTCCAATCGCGCCCGGATATTTGTTCTGCCCGCATCCGACATCGAGAATTTTTTTGACGTTAGATAACGAGATGCTCTCTGTACCCTTCGCTGTAAGACTCATAAGAGAAAGATTTGAAATTCCAAATTCCAAATCTTAAATTTCAAATCTCAAATCTCAAATCCGCGTCTAATTTCCGACCTCTGCACTTTCCATCATCCGGGCAAACGCTGTGAAGTCCATCGGAAGCACTGGCAGCTTCATCTCCTGTTGCAACTCATTCAAAGTCATGCCGTCGAGCATGATCTCTTCATCGCTCTTGATGGCGGAGCCGGGGATGACGACGAAGCGTCCCTTCACTTCATCACGCGCCCTGAGGAAATCGCCTCCGGTCAGAAGACCCGCGACGCTGACATCCCCGCCAAAATAATTATTCTCGACCGCGACGACATGCAGCCTCGTGCCGAACTTTTCATTCGCGCTATCGAGCAGAGTTTTCAGAGCGGGCGCGAAGAGCGTGCCCGTCATCACAGAGCCTTCGAGCTTTGCGTTTCTGTTTCTTGAGAGAGGACGACGCTCAAGCCTGCGCAGGAGCGCGGCGAAGTCATGCTTGAAAGAGCGCACCATGCCGATGCCGTCCTCTATCTGCGGATAGTCGCCGTAGTGTTTGCGCGTCGGCACGTTGCGTCCGGCCTTCACATAAATCTCATCGCCCAGAAAAGCGAAGGTGGTTCCGAGCCGCTCGCGCAGCTCTCGCTGAAGCGGAGCGAGTTCACGAATCGTGCGCAGGCAAAACTCCGGCGTGACCGGAGTCAGGCGCGCGTCCGTGTTGTATCTGGTCAAGCCCAGAGGAACAATCGCCACGCTCTTAACTTTCGGATGCAGCGCGGCCAGATCGTTGATCGTGCGGCGCAGTATCGCGCCATCGTTAATCTCAGGGCAGAGCACGACCTGCGCGTGAATCTCTATCCCCGCGTCGAGGAGGCGTTGCAGCTTGCCGTTGATGTCAGCGCGCTTTTCGTCAACGCCGAGCAGGTGCGCGCGGACTTGAACATCGGTCGCGTGAACGGAAACATACTGCGGCGTCAGACGCTGCTCCGTGATGCGGCGCAGCTCGTCTTCGGTGATCGAAGTGAGCGTGGTGTAGTTGCCGTAAAGAAACGAGAGGCGTATGTCTTCGTCACGGACGAAGAGCGAGGGGCGCGCTGTTTCAGGATTGCCTTTGCAGAAACAGAAGATGCATTCGTTGGCGCACTGTCGCGGCACGATCTGCTCAAAGCCGAGGCCGAAATCTTCGCCCTCGTCGCGCTCTATCTCAAGCTCCCAGTCCTCGCCGTTTCGCTTGCGGACTTCCAAGACCAACTCTGTCTCGCCGCCCGTCTGAAAGCGAAAGTCCAGATAGTCGCGCACGGGGCGACCGTTGATGCGTATGACGCGGTCGCCCGCTTCCAGTTCGAGTTCGGCGGCGAGGCTCGCGGGCGCGACTTCTGTAATCTCCACTCCGCGACGGCGAAGGCTTGTGACGGCTGGAGCGACTGCAAATTCGTACATCCTGAAAACCTGATTCGAGCTGTGCGTGTTCTAAAAGCGGCGCGCACAAATCATTCCTTCATAAGCATTGTCTGCGCCACCCGTTTTGAAGGCATGGCGATGAAAGGGGAGAGTATAACACAGGGATGCCGCGTCCGCCTTACGCGGCTTTGGGTCTTTGATGTTAGGTCTTTGTGCTTTGGTCTTTGGCCTTTGCACGCGACTCAAGCTTGAATGATAAAACTCAACGTGAGCCAGACGGACAAAGACCAAAGGTCAAAGCACAAAGACCACTTTGACCGAATGCGTCATTCAAATTGAAATCTTGACAAATCAATCTGCACTCACTAAGCTGTTAAATGTCTGGTCATCACGCCGGGCTTGCCCGCGAAACACTCTCTCAAAGCTTATACAAAAGCCCCGCAATTGATTCAGTTCGCAGCTATTTATACAGATTAGCGCAGGCCGCAGCCGGACTTACGCGATACTTTTCACGGACAGTTAAGCGGCGAGGCACACTGCTTGCTCGCGCGTAGACTGAGGTTTTCCATCGAGAAGCCTCTTGAAAGACCGCAGGGGAGACCCAAACCAATGATGAACGCTTCAGAAATAACCGCCATCTCTTCCTTCCCATCCGCCGAACCCGCCATTCTCGCGCGCAGCACGCGCGGCACGATTCTCCTCGTCGAAGACGACCGCTCGATACGACGCTATCTGGAAGTTATCCTGAGCCGCGCCGGTTACAAAGTGATCGCAGCACAGGACGGCTTGGAAGCCATGAAAGCCGCGCTCGCCTCAGCGATTGACGCGGTCGTGACAGATGCCATGATGCCGCATCTGAACGGATACGAGCTGTGCCGCTTTCTGCGCCGTCATTCAAAGCTCTCCTGCTTGCCTGTCATCCTTTTGAGCGGACTTGAGCGCGCAGACTCTGTGCCTGATGCGGACTCACGCGCGGATGTCTACCTAGCCAAACCCGTGCGCCCGGAAGAACTCACGGGCAATCTCGCCCGACTGCTGCTCAAAGCAGCGTAAAAAAAAGTAAAAAGGCAAAAGGTAAAAGGCAAAAGTGAGGCTGAGAACCACTTCTAATTGAAAGTGGCTTCCGCCGTCCTTTTGCCTTTTACCTTTTTACTTTTGCCTTCTTAAGCGTTAGCGGATGTCGTGCCGCCCATTATGTCATCGAGCGAACTATATTCAAGCCCTTGCGCTTGGGCTACTGCCTCGTAGGTCAGTTTTCCGGCGTAAGTATTGACGCCCGCTTTCAATCCCGGATCGCTCTGGATGGCGTCTGCGAAACCTTTGTTCGCGAGCTTCAAAGCGTAAGGCAGCGTCGCGTTGGTGAGAGCGAAGGTCGAAGTGCGCGGCACCGCGCCGGGCATGTTGGCGACGCAGTAGTGCAGCACGTCTTCGACATAATAGGTCGGGTTCGAGTGCGTCGTCGGATGCGTAGTCTCGATGCAGCCACCCTGATCCACAGCCACGTCAACAATGACCGACCCGTTCGGCACATCCTTGAGCATGCCTCGCGTCACGAGTTTGGGAGCCGCCGCGCCGGGAACCAGCACCGCCCCGACGATCAAATCCGCCTGCGAGATGGCATCGTGAATCATATAAGCGCTGGATGCCAGCGTCGAGACTTTAGAAAGAAAGATATCATCGAGCTCACGCAGGCGATCCAGATTATTATCTATGATCGTGACCTGCGCACCCATCCCGACAGCCATCTTGGCAGAATTGGTTCCGACCACGCCGCCGCCGATGATGACCACTCGCGCGGCAGGCACGCCCGGCACACCGCCCAGCAGGATGCCGCGCCCGCCGTTCATCTTCTCAAGATAGGTCGCGCCGACCTGAATCGCCATCCGCCCCGCGACTTCGGACATCGGCGTCAGGAGCGGCAGCGTACCCTTCCTGTCTGTGATGGTCTCGTAAGCGATGCCGGTCACTTTATTCTGAAGCAACGCCTCGGTCTGCTTCGGGTCGGGCGCAAGATGTAGATAGGTGAACAGCAGTTGCCCCTCACGCATGCGCGGATATTCGGGCGCAATCGGCTCTTTGACTTTGACGATCATGTCGCCCTGCGCCCACACGTCATCAGCCGAATCAAGCAGGCTCGCGCCCGCGCGCTCATACAAAGCATCGGCAAAGCCAGAGCCTTCGCCCGCGCTCTTTTCGACGATGACCTTGTGCCCGGCATCGGTCAACGCGCGCACGCCCGCAGGCGTGAGGCCGACACGATACTCGTTATCTTTTATCTCTTTCGGCAGTCCGACAATCACTGTTTTGTCTCCAATCAGTCGGGGAGTTTAAAAACTGAGTTGACTCTTGCTTCCACTCTCTTCTTCGCGCCTTCCGTTTTTCTCTTCTTGCGCCTTTGCGTGAACAGCTTTCTCGCAAAGCGCGAAGTTAAGACGAAAGCGCGCAAAGTCTTTTACTCGAAGTTCACTTCATCAATCTGCGCGCGTTGCAGCTTGCCGCTGTAATCAACGTAGACGGATTTCCATTCCGTGAAAATATCCAGCACCTGCGTGCCCGCCTCGCGGTGTCCGTTGCCTGTGCCCTTCGTGCCGCCGAACGGGAGGTGAACTTCCGCGCCGATGGTCGAAGAATTGATGTAGAAGATGCCCGTGTACATCTCGTTCATAGCATGGAAAGCGCGGTTGACATCCTGCGTGTAGATGGCTGCGGAGAGTCCGTAACGCACGCCGTTGGCAATCTCTATCGCGCTCTCCAATGAATTCGTCGGGATGACTGCGGTGACGGGGCCGAAGATTTCTTCCTGCGCGACGCGCATCTCGGGCGTGACATCGGAGAAGACAGTCGGCTCGATGAAAAAGCCGTTGGCGTAATCGCCTTTCTCCAAACGATTGCCGCCGCACGCGAGCGTCGCGCCGTCCTCCTTCCGCCCGATTTCGATGTAGCCCATAATCTTATTGACGGCATCTGCGTTGATGACCGGCCCCATCTCCGTCAACGCATCCGCGCCGTTGCCGACGCGCAAAGCTGAAGCGCGCTCGACCAGTTTTTTAGTGAACTGCTTGTAGACTTTTTTATGGACGACGATACGCGATGAAGCTGTGCAGCGTTGACCCGATGTGCCGAAAGCTCCCCACACAGCGCCCTCGACCGCGAGGTCAACGTCTGCGTCATCCATCACGATGATGACGTTCTTGCCGCCCATCTCAAGCGAGCAGATAGCATTGCGCTCGGCACAGGCCGAAGCGACGATACGTCCCGTTTCGGTCGAGCCGGTGAAAGAGATTAAGCGCAGAGCGGGATTGCTCGTAATCGGTGCGCCGACCGTCTCGCCGTAGCCCGTTACGAGATTAACGACGCCCGGCGGGATGCCAGCCTCTTCACATGCTTTGACCAGATTGTAAGTCGAGAGCGGCGTGTCTTCGGCGGGCTTGATGACGACCGTGTTGCCGCACACCAGCGCAGGGATAAGTTTCCAAGAAGGAATCGCCATCGGAAAGTTCCACGGCGTAATCAGGCCGCAGAGGCCGACCGGCTGGCGCACGCACATAGCGAACTTATTCGGCATCTCCGCCGGAGTCGTGTAGCCGTGAAGCCGCCGCCCCTCGCCCGCTGTGTAATATGTGCAATCAATCGCTTCCTGCACATCGCCGCCCGTCTCTTTCAAGACCTTGCCCATCTCTCGCGTCATGTCCCCGGCGTAACTCTCTTTATCGCGCATCAGAATCTCGCCGAGACGAAACAGAATTTCGGCGCGGCGCGGCGCGGGCATGTGACGCCACTTATCAAAAGCGTTCTTCGCGGCATCAACCGCAGCCGATACATCTTCAGCCGTCGAGAGCGCGAAGCGTCCGACCGAATCACGCGTGTCGGCAGGATTGAGATTCTCGAACGTCTCGCCGCTCGCGCTTCCCACCCACTTGCCGCCGATATAGTTGGAATAAGTTTTTACGGAAGCAGCAGTGCGCGCCCCGCTCCTGCCATTCTTCTTGGTAGCTTTACTGAGAGCTTTTTTCGCTTGTGCCATTTGATTAGGGTGTAGGGTGTAGGGTGTAGGGTGTAGGGCAGAAAAAGTTTTTCTACACCCTACACCCTATCCCCTTCACCCTATTGATATGTGAACTGTACGATCCTTTGTAAGACGCGCTCGTTTCTTCTATCGTAGCGCGAGATGTTGAGCACGACGGGGTCGCCGGGCTTGAGAGAGGCGACGACGCGTGCGAATTCCGCGAGGCTCGTGACGGGGATGCGATTAATGCGTGTCACGACATCGCCTTCGTTGACGGAAGGCTGGCCGGTTGACTGGCGCACGTCTGCGATGATGCCGTTCGGGTCAACCTCTTTGACGAGCAGGCCATGCACGCCCGTCATGCTGGTGGCGGCAGCTATCTGCGGCGTCAACTCGGCGAGCGTGACTCCCAGAAGCGGGTTGCCGCCCGGCTGCGTCTCTTTGGCTTTCGCGGGCGGCTCTTCGTCATCGCGCACGGAGAGATTGCTCGGCCTCTCGCCCAGCGTGACGTTGGTCGTGCGGCGTTCGAGCTTATTGTTCACCTCGCGCAGGTACACGAGCGGCACTGTCTGTCCGACGGGAGTGGCCGCGACTTTGACTATCAAATCCTGCGCGCTCGTGATGGGTTGATTATTGAACTCGACGATGATGTCGTTGACCTCAACGCCCGCTTTGGCGGCGGGGCCTCCTTTGGCGGGCATGTCTATGACGACCGCGCCTTTGGCTTCGGGCAACTGGTAAACGCGCGCGAACTGTTCTTTAACCGACTCCGGGTTGATGCCCAGATAGCCGCGCCGCACTTTGCCGACCGTGATGATCTGACGATAGACGAAGTCAGCCTCATTAGCTGGCAGCGCAAAGCCGATGCCGTTGTAATCTCCGGTCGAGGTGGCGATCTGCGAGTTGATGCCGATGACTTCGCCGCGCATGTTGACGAGCGGGCCGCCGGAGTTGCCGCGATTGATCGCCGCGTCCGTTTGCAGGAATTGCTGGAAGCTTGTGAAGAAGGGCGTCTCGCGTTGCAGCTTCGAGATGATGCCAGCCGTCACCGTCTGGTCGAGTCCGAACGGAGAACCGATAGCCAGCACCCAGTCGCCGACCTGCGCCGAACTCGAATCGCCGAGCTTGACCGTCGGCAGCTCACGCGAGGCGTTGACTTTGATAACCGCGACATCTGTCTCTTCATCTATCCCGACGACCTTGCCGGGCAATTCTTCGCCTGATTGCAGTCGCACTGTGATGCGCGACGCGCCCTGCACGACGTGCTGGTTGGTCAGGATGTAGCCCTTCGAGTCAACTATAAAACCGCTGCCGACGCCGTAAGACGGGCGGCGCGGCTGATTGCGAAACATATCGAGCAAAGGATTGCCGTTCGACGTTCCGCCGCTGTCGCCTTCCTCGTCAGAATCGCGGGCTGCGACTTCTGGCACAGCCGTCTTGGTATCTATGTTGACGACAGCAGGCTCCACGCGCCGCGCGATCTCTACGAACGAAGCCGAGAGGGCTTCGGGCGCACGCGCGATCTGCGCGTCACTCTGAGCGATGACGGGACGCCCCGCGAGCATCGCGCCGATGCCGATGCCTGCCAGCACACACGCCGCTGCCAGCGCAGCGATCCACACGCGAAGCTTTTTCAGAATCGCCTTCTCAGTATCCGTCGCCTGATCTTTGGGAAGCTCGAACATAACACACCGCCTATCGAGTGAGCATCAACGCCTGAACTCATAAACTTGATGACACGACCTCATGCGTCGGCGTTTGACTTGGCGCATGAGTTTGGGAAGTTCGGTCAGTATAACGAAACCCGCGTCACGCCGCAAAGCAGGAGACAGAAGACAGGAGTTAGAAGAAAAACATTCGTCTCTTTCGTTCCCTACTTCTGTCTCCTGACTTCTGTCTTCTGTCTCCCATCTTCTGTCTCCTGACTTTTATCTTCTTCCCTCTGCCTCACATCCGTAACAACACTTTGAGCACTCCGCGCTCCGTCGCTCTCTGCATCGCGCGCACGCCGTCCGAGAGCGAGTGCTCTTCGCTGATTAAGCTTTCGACATCAATCGCGCCCGACTTCAACAAATCAAGGGCGGGAGTAAATCGCCCGCAACGTGAGCCGATGATGCTGATCTCGTTCACGACGATGCGCGCGGCATCAATACTGGTCATGCCCTGAAAAGTTGATTTCAGCATGAGCACGCCGCACGGCCTCACTAAATCAAGAGCCAGCGCGAAGCCAGACTCTGCGCCGGATGCTTCGACCACGACATCGAACGTCCGCGCGCGTCCTTTGACCTCATCAAGCGTCGCCGTCTCGATGCCGCGCGCCGCGACGAGCCGCAGCTTTTCAGGATGCTTGCCAACAATCAAAACCTGTGCGCCCGTGAGCGCGAGCGATTGAGCGCAGAGCAATCCGAGCTTGCCGTCCCCGATGACCGCGACGCGGGTTTCTTTCGTCACACGCGCACGCTCCGTGATGCCCCACGCGGCGGCGAGCGGCTCCGCGAAGACGGCTACGTGATCTGGAATCTCGTCAGGCACAGGTAAAAGATTGGCTACGGGCAAAGTCAAAAATTCCGCGTGCGCTCCATCGCGTCCGACGATGCCGAGCACAGTCCTCGCAGGACAATGGCGCGCATCGCCAGCCATGCACAGAGAGCAATGCCCGCATCCGGCATTTATCTCACCGACCACGCGCCGCCCCGACAGATGCCGTGCGCCCGGCGCATCCTCCACGACGCCGACAAACTCATGCCCTAAAGTTCCCTCAAATCCGGCATAGCCGCGCACGATCTCGACATCCGTATTACAGATGCCCGACAAAGTGACGCGCACCAAGGCCTCGCCTTCACGAGTCGGCATGGCAACTTCTGCCAGCGCGAGCTGGCCTTTCTCGAAACGCAGAGCTTTCATAAAAAATCAGTGACGAGCAAGAACAAGAAGTCTGGAGTCTGGAGTCTGGAGTCAAAAGCAAAATCTTTGTCTTGACTCCAGACTCCAGACTGTTTTTTTATCTTGGCACTCATCACTACTCTTAAAAACTTTTCGTCCGTGTGTAAGCGTTGTCGGGCGTTAGCTCGACGGTTTGCCTCTGGCCTGAGACGTTGACGCGCAGACGCCATTCGATAGTGAGTTCGCCGGGCAGCTTCGCGTGAATCCACCACGGGCCGGACTTGACCGTCATCGTCAACTGCCCGTTCTCGTTAAAGCGGCTTTCGACCGGCGCACGATTGCCCATTCGCTCTGCGAGAAACTCTTCGAGACGCTTGCCCGGACGATGCTCCGAAAAAAATTCGCTCTGCGCGGCTGTGATGTCTATCGGATAGAGTTCGACCGGAACATTTAGCGGCACGCGCGGCTCGCCCGCCGGTTCGCGCAGGATGATTTGCAGGGAAGTCTCAACCTCCGCCTCACGCCGCGCTGCTTCTGGCTCACCATCCGGCAACTGACGATAGCTGCTCCACACGCCCGCGACGAGCGCGACGACGAGCGCGATTCGCAAGACGGCTGCAACAATATTGTAGATAGCGCTTCTCGTATTCACCTTAAAAAATTTAAGAGACTTGCAGATCGAATTGATGCTTAATCTATCATCAATCTTTCAATTGCGGAACGCGGATTTCGGATTGCGGATTTAAGGAGAGGTTTCAAACAATGATTTTGCTTTCCATTCCGCAATCCGAAATCCGCGTTCCGCAATTCTACGGTTTTCCTTTTCACCTTAAAAAGTTTATCGTATCTTTCGCACAGAGAGAGAGATTGGAGCTGAAGTCGTTTGAGCTACGGCATGACGGATAAGTTTCGAGATGAGTGCGGCGTGTTCGGCATCTACGGCCACGCGGAGGCCGCGCGCCTGACGTATCTTGGACTGTATGCTTTGCAGCATCGCGGGCAGGAGTCGTGCGGCATCGTCTCATCGGACGGCGCGGAGCTTCGCTCTGAGCGCGCGATGGGTCTGGTCTCTGATGTTTTCCATCAAGCCTCGCTCGACCGTCTGCCGGGCGCGAGCGCAATCGGGCACGTGCGTTACTCGACGGCAGGCGAAGTCTCGATACGCGAGGCTCAACCTTTTCTAGTCGCCTGTCAGCACGGGCAGATAGCCATCTGTCATAACGGCAATCTTCCGTTCGCTACTGAAGAGCGAAAAAGATTGGAGCGCGAGGGCGCGATCTTTTCTTCAACGTCTGATACGGAAGTCATTCTGCACGGCATCGCTCGCTCGCACTCTCTGACAGTCGCCGAAGCGATACCGGAAGTCCTGTGCGAAACCGAAGGCGCGTTCTCGATGCTCTTTCTGACGCCGCAGAGCCTGATCGCCATACGCGACCCGCGCGGCTTTCGCCCGCTCGCGCTCGGACGCCTTGAGAGCACATGGATAATCGCGTCCGAAACCTGCGCCTTCGACCTGATAGACGCAGAGTATGTGCGAGATGTCGAGCCGGGCGAGATGATCGTGATTGATAGAGAAGGCTTGCATTCGTCTTTTCCTTTGCCTCCGCGTCCGCACTCGATGTGCATCTTCGAGCATGTTTATTTCGCGCGGCCTGATTCAGTCATCTACGGCCACTCGGTCAACGAGTCGCGTCACAAGATGGGCAAGCGGCTGGCGATTGAGCAGCCAGCAGACGCGGATGTCGTCGTGCCCGTGCCGGATTCCGGAGTCGCGGCGGCCATCGGCTATGCCACGCAGTCGAAGATAAATTATCGTCAGGGACTCGTGCGCAATCATTACGTCGGGCGCACTTTCATCGAGCCGAAACAGTCCATACGCTCCTTCGGCGTCCGCATCAAACTGAATCCCGTGCGTCATCTCATCAAAGGCCGCCGCGTCGTGCTCGTTGACGATTCGATTGTGCGCGGCACGACTTCCAAGAAGATCGTTCGCATGGTTCGTGAGGCGGGAGCGAGCGAAGTTCACATGCGTATCAGTTGCCCGCCGACCATCAGCCCTTGCTTTTACGGCGTGGACACGCCGGATAAGTCAGACCTCATCGCGGCGCAGATGCCGATTGATGAGATACGACGTTTTATAGAGGCGGACACGCTAGGCTATCTCTCGCTCGAAGGGATGCTCGAAGCGACGGGCATCAGCGCGGACGCTTCGTGCGTCGCCTGCTGGACGGGCAACTATCCGACGCGCATCACACGCGAGGCCGAAACCATGTTCGCGCGCGAGCGCGAGCCTGTGCCGTCGGATTAAAATGGAGAGCTTATGAATATCAAAGTGATAATCGAGCCGGGGGAAGACGGTTATTATGTGGCTCACGTTCCATCTCTCAAAAGCTGCTGGTCGCAGGGTAAAACCAGAGAGGAAGCTCTGAAAAATATACGCGAAGCGATTGACCTGTATTTAGAACCTGAACCTACCGAGTTGGCAGAAGACCAAGAAATGGTTGAGTTGACAGTATGAAATTACCCTTGCTGTCTGGTAAGCAGGTCTTAGCAGCATTGGCGCGTTTAGGCTTCGTTGAGATTCATCGAAAAGGCAGTCACGTAAAAATGAAACACGCTGACGGGAGAGTAATAGTATTCCCGTTTCACGATGAGGTTGACCGCTACACCCTTAAGGGCGGGCTTCGTGATGCTGGCATTGAGACAGAAGATTTTCTTAAAGAAGTCAAATAGATCGTCACAGCCCGACAAGTCTGTCATGTCAGGGAGAAAATTTAATGGCGCAGAGTAAAAAAGGTTGCGGTTGTGCGATAGCGGCCTTTGTGGTCTTTCTCGGAATCATCTTTGCGGGATATTGGTTTCTCCTTCGTCCGTGGTGGCAGAAGCGACAGGTGCCGCCCCCGTCCGGCAAAGAGTTGCAGGTTCACATGCTGGACGTTGGGCAGGGCGATTCGATTCTGATCATCTCGCCCGAAGGAAAGTCCGTGCTGATTGATGCAGGCGATACGGGGCGCGGCAAGATCGTGCTCGACGCACTCAAAAGATACAACGTCAGCCAGCTCGATTACTTCATCGCGACGCACGCGCACGCGGATCACATCGGCGGCGCGGACGAAGTCATCAATGCGACGAAAGTCTTGAACGTGATTGACAGCGGCGTCGTGCCTCCGTCCCGTTCCCCGGATGACAACGGAAACAGGAACGCGAAAGCTAAACCGAAAGGTAAGAGCGCGGAGTTGCCGACGACGAAATCCTATCTCGATTTTCTGGAAGCGGTGAAGACGAATGGCTCGACGTATGCGCGTGCGGAACCGGGCACGAAATACGACCTTGGCGGCGGAGCGATCATCACTGTGCTCGCGCCGATTCAGCCGTTCTTTACCAAAGACCAACTGCGCTCCGGCGGCAACGAGCCGAACGCCAACTCGGTCGTCGTGCGTCTGGACTACGGCGAGTTCTCGATGGTTTTCACCGGAGACGCCGAAGCCCAGACCGAAGAGCGCATGATAAACAAGGGCGAGACGCTGAGCGCGAAGGTTTTGAAGGTCGGGCATCACGGCTCGAAATATGCGTCGTCGGAAAACTTTCTCAAAGCGGTCAAGCCCGAAGTCGCTCTCATCTCAGACGGCGATGCGAACCGTTACGGCCACCCGTCGCAGGCCGCGCTCGACCGCTTGAAAGCCATCGGAGCCAAGCTCTATCGCACGGACTTGCAGGGCGAGATTACTATCACGACGACGGGCAAGACTCAGAACGGCAAGCTCTATGAAATCAAGTCCGAGCGAGAGGCCAAAGGCGACCTTTGGGCTGGCCGCGAGCCGCAGAAGGACGACGCAGACCGCAGCGGCTTCGTCGCATACGGCGACTACGGCCCGCCGCCGAAGAAAGAGAAGAAATCCAAAGCATCTGCATGGAACGAGGGCATCAAGTGATGAGCGATAAAGAGCAGCAAGAGAGCGCAGCATCGTCGGCGAGCATTCAAGCGGTAATAGATCGCATCGAAGATAACGGGATGGCCGTCCTCCTCGCAGGCGATGATGAGCAGACGCAGATTGACCTGCCCGTTTCGCTTCTCCCGGATGGAGCGAGCGACGGCGACCACTTGCGAATCAGCATCACGCTCGACGAAGACGCGCGAGCCTCCATGCAGGACAGAATCAGAAACCTGCAAGAAGAGTTACTGAACCGCAGCAAGAAATAATTTTTCGATGAAGTCAATAATTTGAGAGGAAAGAAAACGGAGCTATGGCAGAAACGGATACTGAAAATTCGACGCCGCTCGTCGCGGTCATCATGGGCAGCAAGTCCGATTGGGAGACGATGCGGCACGCGGACGAAACCTTGACGGGCTTTGGCGTCGCGCACGAGTGCCGCGTGATGTCTGCGCATCGCACGCCGACGATGGTGGTTGAGTATGTTTCGGGCGCGGAGTCGCGCGGCACGGAAGTCATCATCGCGGCGGCAGGCGGCGCGGCTCATCTGGCCGGAGTCATCGCCGCTCACACACTGCTGCCCGTCCTCGGCGTGCCGATGAAGAGCGTCTTGCAAGGCTTGGACTCGCTGCTCTCGACCGTGCAGATGCCCGGCGGCATTCCCGTCGGCACACTCGCCATCGGCGAGGCCGGAGCCAAGAACGCCGCGCTCTTAGCGATTGCGATTCTTGCCAACAAGCGTCCCGATTTAAGAGAAAAGCTGCGCGAGTTTCGCCATGAGCAGGAACAAAAAATTCGCGCGACAACTCTTCCATAAAAAGCAGGTTATTACATGCTGCCTTCATCAGCCGAGGGGCCGTAAATCGAAGGCACCGGCACATCGTTGAGGCGCAGGTAAACTCCTAGCTGTGCGCGGTGATGTATGTTGTGGTTCATCACAAAGCTGCGCAGCACCGCGACGCGCGGCATCGTCAATACCGTGTGCCCGCCTGAGAGCAGCGACCACTCAACGAATAATTGTTCATCGCTCGCTCCGGCGATGGCCTCACGCGCTGCATTAACGCTCTCGTCGAATCTCTCAAGAACTTCCTGACGCGAAGTCGCAGGCTCGTTCTTCATCGGCTCGCCGCCCACCGGAGCTATGTCAATCGAGGTCTCATTAATCGTAAAACCGACCCACGACGGGAGGGTGGCGAGATGCGTCGCAAGGTTTCCCAGCGTCATAGATTTCTCGTGCGGCTTCCAATCGAATTTATCTTCCGGGACTCTTTCCAGAGTCTTCCGCGTGTTCGCCATCTCGTGATCGAATTCCGGCAATAATGATTCACTGAGAGCCATAACTTTTCTCCTCAAGATTTGAAATGTCCGTGCATCTTTTCTTCGGCAGAACTTATCAAGATGTTATTGCATCTGTGTAAACACGCTCGACTGCTTCGACCATTCGTTCAAGACTAAAACGCTGCGCATCTTCTCGCGCGCGTGCGCCGAGGCTGTTTCTCTGCTCAGCGTTTTCAAGCAAAGCCGTGATAGCTTGCGCCAGCTTTTCCACGTTCTTAACGGGGACGAGCAAGCCCGTCTCTTTGTCTTTGATAATCTCCTGTGCGCCTTCGGTCGCGGTCGCCGCCACGGCAAGCCCCGCACCCATCGCCTCGACGATTGAGAGGCCGAAGGCTTCCGTGTGCGAGGCTGAGACATACACATCCAGCGCGTTGTAAAACGGCGCAAGCTCGTCAGGCCAGCTCATCAGGCGCACGCGGCTCTGAAGTTTAAGCTCTGCAATCAGACGCTCAAGGCGAGCGCGATATTCCTGCTCGCCCGTTTCGCTGCCCACGATGATGACGAAATCTACATCATCACGCACGGACGCCACGCGTTCAGCCGCGCGCACAAACTCTTCATGGCCTTTGAGCGGCAACAGGCTGCCGACGGTTCCGATCAGATAACGTCTGCCTGAACTATCGAAGCCGATTTTTTCACGCACCCCGGCGCGCTCGCTTTCGGGCATCACGCGCTCGAACCTTTTCAAATCTATTCCGTTATGAATGACGCGAATCTTTCGTTCGGCGCAAATTTTTTGTGAGCGTAAAACTCGCGCGACCGCTTCAGAGACTGCGATGACGCGCGCGACACGCGAGAGCGTTAACCTGTGCAGACGATTGAGCGGAAACATGACGTGGCGCGTGATGACGAGCTGCGCGTAGCGTCTGACGGCGAGCGAGACAATCGGATAATCTCGCGCCAGATGTGCATGCACGACATCTATCTTCTGCTCGCGTATGAACCGCGCGAGCCTGAGCGCGCTCGGCACATCGAAGGCGTTACGCATCCGAAGCTCAAGCACATTCTGAGTGGGGACATTCGAGAGCTTTGCGATGAGAGGCGAACCGGGCGCGACCGCGACATAAACCTGATGCCCGCGCTCCGCGAGAGAATTCGAGAGGTCAGCGACGTGCCTCTCTCCGCCGCCGAGCGTCCGCGCTGAACAGACCTGCAAGATTCTCATCGATCAAGTGTGCAGTAGAAATCAAGAATGCTTGAGCTTCTAGATTTTTCTAAAAGCTGTCGCTGTCCTGCTTCGACGAGCGCGCTCTGGCCGTCCTTCTTGAGCACCGGAGTCTCCCACAGCAGGACGCGCAGGCCCGCATGTTCGATGACGCGTTTCAAGGTCTTCGGCGTGAAGAACCAGAGGTGATGCAGCGCGGCGTAATGTCGCCAGCGTCGCTTTTTCAGATGCAGTCGGCTTTGCAGGTTTTTGAGATGCGTGCTGATGCCCGCGATGTTCGGAACGCTGACGAAGATGACGCCGCTGGGATTCAATAGCTCGCGGCTGCGCTCAAGCTCAGCCAGCGGATTCTGCGTGTGCTCAAGCACGTGATTGAAACGAATCGCATCGAAACGCGCGCCGCCGAAATCTATCTCCAACAGGCGACCCTCCCAGAGCGGAAAGCTCCTGGTGTCGCGCACATAAGGCGACAGGCGTATGTCGCAACCGAATGGTTGCCAGCCGCGCTCCTTGCCTAGCTCTAAGAAAGTTCCGTTGCCGCAACCCACATCCAAAACCTTGCCCTTGCGTCCGAGCAGTTTTTCGATGTTGCCGTATTGCCGCCCGAACTGATAACGCGTCGCCTCGCTCAAGTCGCCGGGCGGATCAGGCTCCGCGTGATAGGTCTCGTTATAAACTTTCTCCGCGAGCTGCTCGAAGGTCGGGCGCGGGCTTAAGAACTGCAAGCCGCAACGCTGGCACTTGCAGAGTTGAAAGCCCTGATAGTCAACCGCGAAAGGTTTCGGAGCGATGCCGCACAAAGGGCACAGCACGTCCTCCATGTTTTTGATTTCGGCCTCGATGACCGAGCGTTCGCTGCCGAATAAGCTGGATGGTGCGCTGGGAGACATGAGCAGATAATAGAATTTACGCTTGAAGCCGAACTTGCTTTCTTGAATCCGAACTATTTTCACTTGCCAGCCGAATCCGCTTGCTGTCCGAGCGGGGTTTCGTCGTAATGCGCGAGCAGGTCAGCCGGGTCTTCAAAGATAAGATTGGCTCCCGACGCGCGCAGCTCAGTCTCTGGAAATCCGCCGCACAGGACGCCGATAACGTTGAGCTTCAGTTTGCCGGCGGCCTCCGCATCATAAGGCGTGTCGCCGATGGCGATGGCCTCGGACGGTTTTATATCGCCTAATTTTTCGAGCGCGGCTTTGAAGATGTCCGGGTGTGGTTTCGATCTCGCGGCATCATCAGACGAAGCCTCTTCTTCGACAAGGTCTTCGATGTCGGCAATCTTTTTGTAAACCTTAAGCTCTTCCTCTTTGGCTGATGAAGCGAGGGCAATCTGCTTGCCGTCCGCCCTGATGCGCTCGAACAGTTGGCGCACTTTGGGAAATGGACGGACGCGCGGCAGATACTCTCGTTTGAAAAGCTTGCTGCGATGCTCTTCCATCTCTTCGCCGAACTCTTCGAGTTCCTCTCTTGAGAAAAAGACGGGCAACAGCTGGTCTCCGCCCTTGCCGATTTGATGTCGCACCTGCTCGTAAGGAATGTTTTTGCCGTACTCTTTGAAGGTCTCTTTCCAGGCCTGCGCGTGCAGGTCAACCGAATCAACCAGCGTCCCGTCAATATCGAAAATCACAGCTTTAATCATCCAGCACCCCTGACAAAAATTCTGCTTGATACCTTACACCAACCGAAAAGAAAAGCAAGGATGAGGGCGGAAGGCGGAAGGATGAAAGGCATGCTATCCGGGCGTGAGCGGTTCATCTTGACTTCAGCTACTCATCTTTCACTTGACTTGAGCTATTCATCTTTATAAGAACCGTTCATCTTCAAGAGCCACACTTTCATCCTTCTGCCTTCCGCCTTCCGCCTCGTTCTTGCTGTCCGAATCTGACTTTGCTTTTGTTTGGCTTTGATACGGCGCGGGCAAAACGCTCCACGGCTGTGATGCAGCTCGATTGCTTGGAGCCTTGAAATTTCAGGGCTTACAGGCCAAACGGCGATTTACCTTTGCTTTTGACTTCATATTAAAGCATCGGCACGGGCGTTGCTGATGAACGTAATGATATACAAGGGGCGGCGCAAAAATTTAAGAGCTTGAGAGAAAGCTGAAGGAGTGTGTTTATGAGTAAAGCTAAACTTGTCACGGGACTATTCAAGACGCGCGTGGCGGCTGAGTCAGCCGTGGACGCGATTATCAAGCGGGGGTATACGCGCGACGACATCAGTGTGTTGATGTCCGACTCGACGAAGAATAAAGAGTTCGCGGTCGAGACCGGAACGCACGCGGCTGACGGCGCGGGCATCGGCGGCGCGCTCGGCGGCGTGGTCGGCGCAACGCTCGCAGCCATCGCGGCGGTCGGAACTTCAATCGCGCTGCCGGGCATCGGTCTTATCATCGCAGGCCCGATTGCTGCTGCGCTGGCGGGCGCGGGCGCGGGCGGCGCGACCGGCGGCATCATCGGCGCGCTCATCGGCGCAGGCATCCCTGAGCATCGCGCCAAAGTTTACGACGCGGGCTTGCGCGGCGGTGGCATCCTTCTCGGCGTCGAAGGCAAAACGGATGAAGACGCAGACACGCTCGAAAAACTCCTCGAAGACATAGGAGCCGAGCACGTCAGGCAGGAATAAAAGTTTGGAGAGTTCAGAGAGTTTGGGGAGTTCAGAGATTTTTATACAGGCTCAATGCTTCCCGAACTCTCCAGACTCTCTGAACCAAAGTAAAAAGGGAAGACGAAGATAAAATTTGTTCGTCTTCCCTTTTGCTTTTACCCTGTTTACTTTTTGATGGCGTCGCCGATGTCTTCGATAGTTTCGCCTACTTTGCGTTTGGCCGTGCCGTAGCCTTCCTGCACGTTGCCGCCCGCACGGTCAGCCTGTCCTTCGGCTTCCATATCTTTATCATCAATAGCGCGCCCGACGTTCTCTTTGACAGCGCCCTTGGCTTGATCCCATTTGCCTTCAATCTCATCTTTGTTCGGTAAACCCATGATGCAAAATCCCTCCTTCTGTACATTGCCAACCGGAGAGCGAGAGCGAAAGCTTCCTCATACTCTTCTGCTCACGCCGACTTCTGCGTGTCTGAATGGCAAGCGATGTTCCAGACGGCACGGGCGACGCACGTAGCTGAAACTTAACGCGCAAGTGTTTAAGAGAGAGAAAGATGCAGGCGAGCTTGAATTTTGAGAGATTCCGACAAAGCATTTAACGCAGGTGGGTTTCCGTACATCCGGCAGCAAGCGCGTGCTTTATCTTAGGACAGCAAAAGCAAGGATGAGGCGGAAGGCGGAAGGATGAAAGCGTGGCTTTTAAAGTTGAAGTATTTCAAATAAAGCTGCACAGCTTAAGTGAAACTGAACCGCTCAAGGTTGAATAGCTTTCCTTTCATCCTTCATCCCTCCGCCTTCCGCCTTGCTTTTCATCCTTCGTTCATCAGCAAGCCCATCGCCTGTTCGAGCACGTCCGTCATATCGAAAGGTTTTTTGATGACGGCATCAAGGCGACCTCGTTCGTAATCTTCGGGCTGCACCATGTCGGGCCAGCCCGTTGCGAGAATAAAAATGGTGTCGGGGCTATGCTCTTTGACCCAGCGCGCGACGTGCAGGCCGCTCACTTCCGGCAGGCCGAGGTCGGAAATCACGAGGTCGAACTTCTCTTCCTTCGCTTCTTCGAGACGTGCGATGGCCTGCGAGCCGGTCGCGGCTTCCGTCACGTGATGCCCGGCGGTCGCGAACGTCTCGCGCAAGAGAGCGCGTATCCTCTCTTCATCTTCGACGATGAGCACGCGCGCCCCTTTCAGCTTCATGCCCGGCGCAGATGTCTCCTGCTTTTTCGTCCTGCCGGATTTTTCGTAGAGCGGCAGCCTGACTTCAAAGCGCGTCCCCAATCCCTCTTCGCTGACGACCATGATGCGCCCGCCGTGCCGCGCGATGATGCCGTGCGAGGCCGCGAGTCCGAGTCCCGTGCCGCGCTCGCCTTTGGTCGTATAGAAAGGCTCGAAGATACGCTCGACGACTTCGGGCGGCATCCCACAACCTGTATCCGCGACCCAGAAGCATGCCGAGTCAAGCTCTCCGCGCGTGCCCGTCTCGATAGTTCCTCCGTCCGGCATCGCATCCACCGCGTTGAAGATCAGATTGAGAATCACTTCGCGCAGCTCAGCCGATTCGCCGAGCACGTAAACCGCGCCCTGATTCTCGATGGTGACATCAATGCTGCCTGTTCGCGTCGCGCTGCGGTTCTGCCATTTGGGACGCGCAATCTCGACGCTCGACGAGATGAGTTCGGCGAGTTCGACGGGCGCGAACTCCTGTGCCGTGTCGCGGCGCGCGAAATCGAGAATGCGACGCAAGGTCTGCGAGCCGTCTGCGACCGCGCGCGTGATGACTTCCAGACTTTTAACCGTCGCTTCGTCCTGCGAGCGCATCATCAAAAGCTGCGCGCGTCCCTGTATCACCGTCAGAGCGTTGTTCAGATTATGCGCCACGCCTGCGGCCAGCTCGCCGACCGCGCGGAGCTTGTCCGATTGAGCCATACGCTCCTGCGCGCTCCTGCGCTCGGTCATGTCGCGCAGGAAAAGCAGCGCGCCGCTCACGATGCCGTCTTTCCAGAGCGGAGAGGTATGAGCCTCTACATAACGGACGGTGGCATCGGCTCGAATCACCTGCACCTCGAAGCGCGTATCCTCGCCCGCGAACATGCGCGCGAGATTGGCCGCGACCTGCTCTCTGGATTCAGCGGCGACTATCTCGCTCAAGTGCCTGCCAAGAAGTCCGGTCGGAATCAGATCGCTCGACGAGCGCGCCCGCTCGTTCATCCACGTAAAGCGACCCGTCAAGTCGAGCGTGAAAATCTCGTCGGGCGCGAGGTCTGCGAGGCTCGCCATAAAAGATTTTTGATCGAGAATCTCGGCCTCTGCGCGCCTCAGCTCTGAGATGTCGCGCGCGATGACGACCGCGCTGCCGGGGAGCGACTGGCGGCCTGTATCTTTGAGCGGGATGACTATCAGAAGCGTCGGGTGATTCATGTCCGCGCCCGCCATCACCTCGACCTCGACGGCTTCGCCGTTTCTAATCGCGCGGTCTACGACGCATTCGGTTGCGCCCGCGACGCGCCAGAACATCTCGCAACACAGGCGACCTGCGAGCTGCATGTCTTCTAAAGCTTCAAGCCGCTCGCCCGCCGGATTGATGCGGCTCAAGCGACGTTCCTCGTCAAAGAGATAAAGCCCGTCGGGCAGCGCGTCGAACGCAGCCTCAAGCAGCGGCGCGGAGTCCAACAGGACGACCGGCACGGGACGTTCATCGGCAGCTATTTCCGTAGAAAGGTCTAAGATGTCCATCTTAATCGAATACTGTGGGACTTTTCGGGCAGCGGCAAGGACTGCCGCACGCGAAGGGCACAAGCATGTTAGCAAATCTTGTGGGAAGAGAGCCAGCAGAAAATTCGCTAGCGAGTCAATTTCAAATTTATGATTCCAAATAGCAGAAGAAAAAGGCCGGATGCTAGTTGAGGTTAAAAAAACTGCGGGCCGCTCCCATGACGGAAACGACCCGCAGCGCTGAACCGCGCCTTACGGCTTCGCTTTAGAACTCGAAGCGCACGGCAAACTGAATCTGACGCTCGCGGTAGAAAGAACTGCCGCCGCCAGCATCAATGATCTGGTTAAAGGTGGCGGGCTGATAAATCAGGTTAGTACTGTTCACGCCCGTTCCCACCGTATAGATGGTGGTGTTGACAGCTCCGGCTTGCGTGCTGTTTAAGAGGTTGAAGAAGTCTGCGAGGAATTCGAGATTCATCGTTTCCGTGAAACGGAAGCGTCTCGAAACACGCAGGTCAACGTTCTTCACGCCCGGCTGACGGAAGCTGTTACGCCCCACGAGCGGGAAGATGCTCGAACCGCCGGAGCCGGTCAACGTACCTGACTGAACTCCGCCAGCCGCGCCGGTGACGATGGGTGTAAACGGACGCCCCGAATAGAGCTGCACGACCGGAGAGATCGTCCAACCGTTGAAGATGGCGCGACCCACGGCTGAATCGCCGAGGCTGAACATCTCGCCCGGAACCCAGACCGCGCTGAACACGAATTTATGTTTCACGTCAAAGTTCGACAAGCCCGCTTCGGACGAAGTGTCGAAGACGTTGAAAGGAACGTTCGTGGTCGTGAAGGTCTGAGATATTTGGCCTGTGTCCGTCGCCCTCGAAAACGTGTAGTTGGTCTGGAACTGAAGTCCCTTCGTCAGGCGACGGTTGAGTTGCAGAACCGCCCCGTTGTACTCGGACTTGATGGTGCTGCTGATCTCCGTCATCGCGCCGAAGGCCGGGTTCGGGCGCGCACCGGTAAAGAATGGCACCGTGAAACTCTGTCCGCCAAACGGCCCGTTCGGCGCACCCGTCAGAGGATTCACCGACGGAATGTTAAAGGTTCGCGTGCTGGTTCCGGGGTTGTTCAGGTTTCTATCAATGAACGTCGGCAACCTGCGTCCGAGGCTGACGAGATAGGAAGCGGAGACGACCGTGTTCTTTCCGATCTCGCGCTCGAAAACAATGTCGCCCTGATAGATTTGCGGAGCGGCGAAATTCGGCGAGAAATACTGAATCGCAATCGTGCCGAGCGTGGACGCCGAAGCGACGACGTTCGGGAAGATCGGCGCCGCAGCGCTGGTCGCCGGAATCGAAGCCGAGAGCTGACCCGCGGGGTTACCTGTATTGGCGATGGCGTTGAAAATCTGGCCGTTGTTGACGCGACCGTAGTAGATGCCGAAACCGGCGCGCACGCTGGTCTTGCCGTTGCCCTGAATGTCATAGGCGAAGCCGACGCGCGGCCCGAAATTATTCTTATCCGAAGGGATGGTAGAAGTCGCCTGCGCAACCGTCCGACCGGTATTGGGAATGAGCGTGGTGTTGGCGCTCGGAAGCTGCGGGCTGGGCAGTTTCTGGTATTCGTAGCGCATACCGAGATTGACCGTCAGCTTCTGGCTGACGCGCCAGTCGTCCTGCACGAAGAAATTGAAATCGGTCGTCTTGATGCTGAAGAGCGTGGGACCGAAAGCCTGCTGGTAGTTGCTCGTGTAGCAGCGTCCACGAAATCTGGTGCTCGTGGCGCACAGCAGTCCGGCAGGCAATGTGTTGCCGGTCTGGAAATTCACGTAGTCAATGATGAAATCATTGATGTTGTTGTAAGAGTAAGCGCCGCCTTCAAAACGCAGGTTATCAACGATGTCATTGACGCGGTTGATGTCTGTGCCGAATTTGAAAGTGTGATTGCCGCTCGTGAGCGTCATGGTGTCGGCGTATTGCTGACGACGCTCGTCCGGGAAGGAGCGACGCTCAAGGAAGGTCGGCTTGCCGAAGTCGATGCCGTTGGTCAGAAACACGTCGGGAGAACGACCGCCGGGGCCTGTCGTCGGCTCGCCCGGAAGGGGCGGCTGGCTCGTCTCGAACTCATTATCTTTACCCCACTGGAAACGCGCCTCGTTAAGCACGGTCGGCGTGATGGTGGAGGTCAGACGGAGCGTGAGCCAATCAACATTAACGAAGTCGTCGCCGAAGCTGGCGCGTCCGAGAGTATTGGTCGCTTGCGTCTGGATGCCCGCGGGCGATTTCCAACGCAGGCGATTGTAGGTCGCCGAGAAGCTATTACTGCTGTTGATGTTCCAATCGATCTTAGGCAGGAACAGGTTCTGGTCGCCACGACGCGGGACGACGCCCGTCAGGCTATTGATGAAACTGAGCGTGTTATTTATCTGCGTGGTCGTCAATCCCCTGCTGAGCAGGAGCGCAGTATTGACCGTCGTCAGATATGCAGGAGTGGTGAACACTCCGAGGCCGGGGAAGTCACGGCGCTGTCCGTCATAGCTGAAGAAGAAGAAGAGCTTGTCTTTGACAATCGGCCCGCCGATGTTGCCGCCGAACTGGTTGCGAACATCCTTCGGCTTGATGCCGATGACTTGCAGCGGCTGGCCGGGCGTGAAGATGCTCTGGAAAGCGCGCGGGTTACGTGCGCCTAAACGGTTGTTGCGGTAATACTCGAAGAGCGAGCCGTGAAAGTCGTTAGTGCCGGACTTGACGACCGTGTTGACAACGGCTCCGGCGGAGCGGCCATACTCGGCGGAGTAGTTCGAGGTGTTGACCTGAAACTCGCGCACGGCTGCCTGACTGACGCTATACGGGATGCGCGTGCGGCCTCTCTCTTCCGAGAAGAGAGCTTGATTGTTATCGCCGCCGTCCACAGTATTGTTGTTCAGCAGGCCGGAGATGCCGCGAAAGCTGATCAATCCGAAATTGCCGTCGGGCACGGCAGCCGGAGTCAGGATCGCGAAGTTGGCTGCGCGCCGTCCGTTGATCGGCAGCTCGTTGATGGAGGTCTGGTTGATGTTGGTCGAGAAGTCCTGCTGAGACGTGTTGATGACGGGCGCTTCCGCCGTCACTTCGACCTGCTGACCGCCGATGCCGCCGACTGAGAGCGGAACATCGAGCGACGTGACGCGACCAACTTCGACGACGACTTTCGACTGCGTGAAGCTGCCGAAGCCTGAAGCGTTGATAGCCACGGTGTAGTTGCCGGGCTGAAGCTGAACCACGCGGAAGCGGCCTTCACTGTCGGTCGTAGCCGTGCTTTCCTTGTTGGTTTCGTCATTCTTGACGGAGACTGTAGCGTTCGGCACGACGGCCCCGGCGGGGTCCTTGACTGTGCCTCCGATAGCTCCGTCCACGGTTGACTGGGCCATCGCCATCGCGCTCATCATACAAAGCACAACGGCGACCAGAGCGAGCCGGAAAAATTTGGACATTAGGGAACTCCTTAAAATCAGATGGAAAATTGTTGCCGCCTGCGCGCACAGAAGTGACGGCGCAGCTTAGAGACCGGTTGATTTCTAGAACACTTTGAATTCGCAATACAAACGCTAAGGCGAGACCACCGTGTGTAGAAATAAGCTTCTATCATGCCTTGAGCCGTTTGCGCAAGTCTTACGGCAGGGTGAACTCTGTGTAAAATAATTGCTGACAGGAACGAAGCTCAATCGCGTGAGTCATCAGAGACTCAAAGCCATTGTGTGGTCGCAAGACTCATGCCGCATCAACGAGCCGGAGAGGTGAAGAGTTAAAAGTTGGATACCGCAGCAATTAGCCGTGGGGCCGCTTTAAAGACCGGGATTCGCCCGCCAATAATTTGGATTTTTTTCCAAAAAACTAGAAATCCATTCTTTGATGTCAATAAAAAAATCTCGCGCAAAGGCGCAAATAACGAGGGTGTAGGGTGTAGAAAAGAAATTTGTCTTTCGCTACACCCTATCCCCTTCACCCTCGTCCTCAGACTCTCTCGACAATCATCGCGATGCCCTGCCCGCCGCCGATGCAGGCGGTCGCCAGACCGTAACGCAACTGGCGGCGGCGCAGCTCATGGAGCACTGTCAGCACGAGCCGCGTGCCGGAAGCCGCGAGCGGATGGCCGAGCGCGATTGCGCCGCCGTTGACGTTGGTCTTCGCGCGGTCAAGCCCCAGCTCTTTTTCGACCGCGAGATACTGCGCGGCGAAGGCTTCGTTGACTTCGATCAGATCAATCTCTTCGAGCTTGAGTCCGGCCTTTTCCAGAGCCTTGCGCGTTGCAGGGACAGGCCCGATGCCCATCACCTCCGGCTCGACCCCGGCGTAAGCCCAACTGACGATACGCCCCAGGGGCTTCGCGTCTCTGGCCTTGACGAAATCCTCGCCAGCGATGACGAGAGCCGCTGCGCCGTCAACGATGCCCGATGCATTACCAGCCGTGACGAAGCCGTCCTTGCTAAAAGCCGGGCGGAGTTTCGCCAAAACTTCGAGCGTCGTGTCCGGGCGCATGTGGTCATCGCTTTCAAAGAGCGTCACGCCCTTGCGTGTTTTGACTTCGACCGGAACCATCTCTTCCGCAAAGTATCCGGCATCGGTCGCGCGCTTGGCTTCCTGTTGCGAGCGGAGCGCGTACTTGTCCTGCTCTTCGCGCGAGATTTCGTGGCGGCGCGCGAGGTTCTCAGCCGTGCCCGCCATCGGCGTGTTGCAGTAAGTGTCCAGAAGCGCGACCATCAAGCTGTCTTCGAGCTTGCCCTGTCCGAGCGCGAAGCCCGAACGCGCGCCGTAGATGACATGCGGAGCCTGCGACATGGATTCCATGCCGCCGACGAGAGCGGTGTTGGCTTCGCCTAGCTGAATCATCTGCGCGCCGCTGATGATTGATTGAATGCCGCTTCCGCACAGGCGATTGACGGTCAGCGCGGGACGATCAAACGGGACGCCCGCCTTGAGCGCGACGTGACGTGCGCCGTAAATCGCGTCGCCCGAAGTCTGCAAAGCGTTGCCGATAATCGCGTGGTCAATCTCTTCCCCGGAGACTCCGGTGGCTTCGAGCGCGCCGCGCGCGGCAATCGCGCCCAAATCAATCGCCGAAATATCCTTGAGCGCGCCGACGTACTCGCCCATCGGCGTGCGCTTCCCGCCCAAAATAAAAACATCGCGTGACATAAAATTTAATGGCCTTTCTATAGCGTGGATATTGCTTCACATGTGAACAGGAAAGATTAGCAGAGGCACTGTTTAATCTCAAATCTGAAATTTCAGATTTGAGATTATTTCTTCTTCTCGTACTTTCTGACGAGCGACTTTCATCATCGGTGTGCTTTATTTGCCGACGCTTGTGATGCGCTCGATGAGCTTGGCGTCATCGGGTAACAGTCCGGCTTTGGCGAGGCGGGGCGTGAGCGTGATCCAGTTTTTGTCCATCGCGAAGACTTTGCGAAAGAGCGGCAGCGATTCTTCGACGCGGTTCATGTTAACTAAAGCGACTGCGTGCCAGTAGATCATCTCGGCGTTATCGGGCACTAAACTTTCAGCCGCGCCGTACTCGCGCAGTGCGCCTTCGTTATCTTTCTTCTCAACCGCCAGGTCGCCCGCGTTCATGTGATTGTAAGCGCGCTGCAAAGTGACCAGACGGCGCAGCTCTTTCAAAGGCTGTGTGCTGTCATCAACTCTCAGATCGAAAATGCGGTCAAGCCATGCTCTCCCCGTCGGCTTGCCTGAGACGACGATGAGCGCGGCGGATTGACGCCCGCGTATGTCGCCGCCTGTCTCCTGCCCCGCGTCGAGCGCGGCCAGCATACGCTCTGCCAGATCGCCCTTCGTCTCTTGAAAAGCGCGTGCCATCGCAGGCCACACTTTATCGTTGAGCATCAGGTTGGCCTGTACTGAAAAATTTTCCCCGACGATATGCCCTGCGGCCTGTATGTCTTTCGCGCCCGTCCACGCGTCAACGCGTCCCTGCGCGTCAATCATCGCCACCTGCCGCACATCGCGCCCCTCGTCTCCTGCGAGCAAAGCTCTCAAAGCATCCGGCGCGCTGCGTCCGGCTCGCATCAGGTCGAGGCCGAGCTTGCCGTAAGTCGGATCAACGAAAGACTGCGTGGCGACCGCGCCGACTCCGGCCTCCGCCCACGGGACGACTGAGCCGACCGAGAACCAGTGCGACTGCACAGCGACGCCGATCTCGCCCGTCACCGGATCGCGCGCCACAATCGAGAAGGTGTGTACCGGACGCAGAGGGCGCGGCTGCTTTGACTGTCTCTGCGCTGAGATGGGAGTGATGATCATCATCAGCAGAGCAAAAGAGACGGCAATCGCAAACGTCTTCCGTTCAAGCATAAGCTTCATAGCTTTATCATCTGGAGCGCAGGCATCCTTGCCTGCAAAGCTTGCCGTAAGCAAGCTCACTTATTCGCGCTCTTCGCGCGCTCATGCCGGCAAGGATGCCTGTGCCCCAATGATGCACTTCAGAGTTTGTCTCTTTACGCGCCCGTGCCGTAACCGCTGCCGCCCGGCTGGCCCATGCCTGCGCCGCCAGCATAACCCCCGCCGCCCGGCTGTTCGCCGAAAGGTGGTGGTGGTGGTGGAACGTCGCCGCCGCCTTTGCGCTTCTCAAAGATAGGCACGCCGATGAGGCCGCCGATTGTCGAGAGGATGAGCAGCAATATGGCCTGGATTATCGCGGCGATTATGAGCAGAGCAAACCCACTGACCGGCATGTTCACTCCCGTCTGCTTGATTTGCGCTTCCATCGCAGCCAGACCGATAATCGACATGATAATTGTGTACAGGACGGCGTAAATAATTCCACCGATTAAGCCTGCCATCGCGCCGAGCATCGCGCCCTCGCCGATGCTCACGGGAGTCGGCGACTTTTTGACGTACATCATCACGGCGAGCACGCCGCCGCCGATTGACCACAGACAGCAGCATAAACCGACGAAGGGGAGGGGAATTGAGGCGAAAATTGCGGAGAGGACTCCCAACAAGACCCCACCGATTAGTGCGGGCACCAATTTATTATTCATTAGCTTGCGATCCTTTCGTTGCTGGCTATCAAAGCCGCTTCAGTCTGGAACTTCTGCTTTGTCAGTTTAGTTTTTTGAGAGCGTGCCATGCATAACTAACAAAGCCTCGCAGACTTGTCAATAAAATCAGCTCTGCGCGTCAATAAAAGTTTGTTGCCACAGTTCCAGAGTGAGGAGTTGAAAGACCTGCAAGCTGTAATCTTCGCGGCCTGAAAGATTGGCGGAGACTATTCTTGAAACCTCTGCGGGACGAAACAGGCCGCGCCGCTCGACCTGCTCTTCGGACAAAAGTTCTTCGACCATCGGCACGAGCGGACCGCGCAGCCAAGCTCTGATCGGCGCGCCGAATCCGGCTTTCTTGCGCCACACTACATCACGCGGCAAAAGCTTTTCGGCGGCGCGCTTCAGGATGTACTTTCGTTTCAAACCGCGCAGCTTCAAACGGGGCGGCATACGCGCCGCCAGCTCTATCAGCTCCACATTCAGAAACGGCACGCGCACTTCCAGATTAGCAGCCATCGAAGTCTTGTCCGTATACGAGAGATTAAGACACGGCAGAAACGTTTTGAGATCAACATAGAGCAGGCGATTGAGCGGCGCGGCGTCTTTCGTGCGCGCGAAATATTTGCGATGCTCTTTGTAAGCATCAATCCCGCGCGTCGCCTCTCGCATCGCGTCCGAATACAAACTCTCTTTCGCAGCGTCCGTGAAATAAGTTCCGAAGCCGAGATAACGATCTTCAAAATCGAGAGCCGCGCTCCGCGCAAACTTCTTCGCGTTACGCAAAGGAGCTGTGAATTTTCCGGGCAGGCCGCCGGGCAGCACATCCGCCACGGCTTTCATCAGAGGCGCGCGAAGAAGCTGCGGCACGGGGTCTAGCGCGCCCGCAATCTTCATCGCGAGCTGGCGCGGGTATCCGGCGAAGACTTCATCGCCGCCGACGCCGGACAAAAGCACCGTCAAAGTTTCACGCGCCGCCCGCGAGATGAGATAGCTAGTGATGACGGCGGGGTCTGCGACGGGTTCGTCCATGTGATAGACAAGCTGCGGGAGTAGCTCCGCCACGTCCGGCTTGAGCATCATCTCGTGATAATCCGTGTCGAGCAGTTTTCCGACCCGACGCGCCCACACAGCATCGTCAGGGATGATGTCGTAATGCAAATCCTGCTGTTCGATGCCGATGGTGTAGGTCTGGACGCGCCGACCGTCGCTGTAGTTCTTCATCAGCGCGACGATGGAAGACGAATCAACGCCGCCCGATAGAAATGAGCCGAGCGGAACATCCGCGACCATCTCCATGCCGACGACGCGATCAAGAGTTTCCAGCACGCGCTCGCGCCACCAATCCTCGCCGCGCCCCTCTTCAATCTCGTCGAATGAAACGTCCCACCACTCGCGCACCGACACCTCTCCGGCGCGCCACGTCAGCACGTGCGCGGGAGGCAGTTTATAAATGCCGCGAAAGAGCGTGTGCGGGTCTGGCGTCCACAGGAAGGTCAGATATTGATTGAGAGCTTCGGCATCAATCTCACGCTTGACCAAGCCCGTTGCAAGCAGCGCTTTGATTTCGGAAGCGAAGATGAAAGACGCGCCGTGCTCGCTTTGCGTCTCCGTGTAATAGAGCGGCTTGATGCCGACGCGGTCGCGCGCGAGCGTGAGCTGCTGCTCCTGTGCATCCCACACGGCGAAGGCGAACATTCCGTTCAGATGCTTGAGACAACCCTCGCCCCATTCGTCAAAAGCTGCGAGCAGGACTTCCGTGTCACTGTCCGTGCGAAAGCGGTGGCCTCTGTCTTCGAGCTGCCGTTTCAATTCGCGGTAGTTATAAATCTCGCCATTGAAAGTAACAGCATAACGACCGTCCGCGTAGAGCATCGGCTGGTGTCCGGCACTGCTCGTGTCAATAATCGAAAGCCTGCGATGACCCAAACACGCGCGCCTGCCCGTCTCATCAATTTTTTCCGAACTCCACACACCCGCATCATCACGCCCGCGATGCTCTATGCTCTCAAGCATCGCGCCGATGCGCGTCTCAGGATTCACGCTGATGAGTCCGGCGATGCCGCACATAATTTTCAGGAGTCAGAACTCAGGAGTCAGGAGACAGAATAAGAGCGGTTTCAGCCTTTCCTTCTGGCTCCTGTCTTCTGTCTCCTGTATTCTTGAATTAAACGAGTTTCCATTCTTTAAGCACAGACAAGAGCGTCGGCAACGGTTCCTGCCAGAGCCATTCGACTTTGAGATAGAGGCCGTCGAGCACGCGGCTGTGAAAGATGCCATCGTCGCCGACGTTTGCCAGCCGGTAGATGCCTTCATCATCGCGCAGGTAAAATTCCGCCTGCTTGCGCATCGGATCGATCAGCCAATACTCACGCACGCCGCCCTGCTCGTACTCGTAAAACTTGTCGCCGCGATCACGCGCCTGGCTCTCAGGGCTGATGACTTCGACGGCCAGATCAGCCGGGCCGTCGAGATAAGCGTTCTTGAAAAGATTCAGTCTCTCGCTTGAAACAAACATTACGTCAGGCTCGCGCCCTGACGGTCTTGTTTCGAGTTTCATCTGAAATGGCGCGGATAAGACTCTGCCGCTTTGTTTGTTCTCAACAAAGTGTTGGAAGAGCGCAACTAAAAAGTTGGCAATCAGTTGATGTGTTTGCGATACAGGACTCATTGGAAGCACCTCGCCGTCAACCCATTCGACATGGGAGCCGTCTTCAGCCCACGCGAGGAACTCTTCGTAAGTCATCTTCGGGAGCGACGAGAAATTCTTGTTCTTCGAGGCTAACGCTTCCCTATCTTCTATCTCTTGTGCCATCGCTACTATGCACCTCCGAATATAAAGCTCTGAGAGTTATTCTACGCCCTGTCGTTAAATATCTACAGGCACACGTCCGGCTGACTGCGCAGAGCTTGCGCGCCGCAATGCCTCTTCAATCAGACCGCTCACCCATTCGGCGCGTGCGTCCCAAGTGCCCCCTGCGACCGCAGCCTGACGCGCACGCGCACGGGCAGGATCATTCTCATCGAGCGCGTCCTGAATCAAACTCAGAAACTCGTCGCGGCTGCGCGCGATGCGTAGCACATCGCTCATCGGCTCGTACTCAGGCAGCGGAGCGATGACGACGGGTTTGCCGGTCGCAAGATATTCGCGCACCTTGATCGCGGAGCCGTAATTCGTGAACGCCTGTTCGGTCTCCCACGGCAGCACGCAGACATCAAAGCCGGCGGCGTAGCGCGGCAGCTCGTCATACTTGACGGGCGGGATGAAATGCACGTTCGCGAGATTCTCAATCTCCATCCCGCGCGACTTGTTGCCGATGAAAATCCAGTTCCATCCGGGACGCTCTATGGCCGCGCGCTTAATCAATTCCTGATCCACGAGCCACGGCTCAATCGCTCCGAAGTATCCGATATGCGGGCCGGGAATCTTTGCGACTTCCGCCGCGACCTCCAGCTCGCCGCTTCCTGCTTTAGCCCAGTGCTCGAAGTCAACCGCCTGCTCCAGCAGGTATGAACGCTCGCGCCCGCGCTCCGCTTCTTCAAAAAGCTTTCTGCCCGAATAGAAAATAATGTCCGCGGCATCGAGCGCGCGTTCGTGCAGGCGTCGAATCGTTCGCGGGTCGGTCGCGTGATCCATAGTGTTCGCGTCGTACTTGTCAGAGACTTGATAGACGACCAGCGATTCATTCATCCGCCCGATCATCTCGACCGCAGTCGGGATGGCGATCCAGAGCACCGGGCGCGTGAGGCCGCGACGCTTTGCCAGCATTCCGACCTGCGCGCGTATCAAGCGGCGGTTGGCATCACGCGTCGCACGGCTGCCGAAGAACGGGAGCGCGGCGGGCGAGACGACCGTGATGCCCTCCGGGGTCGAGCGCGCGAGCTTTGAATAACTACGAATCTTGCGCACGATGCGCGGCAGCAGATCTTTATTTCTAATGGAAGGCAGTCCCATCGAAATCGAGTTCACGAAGATGACGCGATTCCCCGCCCGCGCGAACCTGCGCATCAAGTGGTTCTTCGAGTGCGGGTGGTGATACCACCAATCCTCTCCCCCGAAACAGATGATGCTTTTGCCTGTCAACATTTATTTTGTTTCAGCCGTTCCGGTAAGCCTTAAAGGTCAGCTACGAGTAGTTTCATGCGCGCGTGTTTCGATGCTTCGCATACTAGCACGCGCCAAATGATTGACGCACTTTGGCCGGTAGGCATCAACAGTTTCGACGTTGTATTATCCTGTGGCTGCTTAACCTTCCCCCTCAATCAGCACGTTGAAGAAAGGAAGAATGTCGTGAAGCTTTTAGCCTGCAATGTGTTGCTGTTGCTGCTGTGGGTCAGCGGCGCGGCCTTGTGCTTTGCTCAGGACATCAAACGGTCGAACGAGACGGCGGTTGAAAGTAAGCCGGGCGAGTGGAAAAGGTTTTTATCGCCGGAAGGCGACTTCTCTGTCTCTATGCCCGGCACTCCGAAGGCCGTGGACATCGCGGGCGATTCACCGTCGCCGGAAAAGTATTCATATCATTCTTATCTTCTTCAGACCGCCGACGCGAGCTACTCAGTGACGTATGACGACCGGGGCGTTTACTCCGAAAAGACTGAGAATATCCAATCGGTTCTGCACGATATGTTCAAGCAGATAATCTCCGGTCATCAAGAAGTGATGTTGTTTGACGAAAAGGAGATCGAGCTTGACGGGATGACGGCTCGTGAATGGCTGTACAGTGACAAAGGGAAAATCATCACGCTCAGAACCGTGCCCGCCAATGGTCATATTTATTTCGTCGAGTTCCGCGCGGCGCAGCGCGTGGCTTTCAAGTCCGGCAAGTCGGGCGCGAAGCCTGACGAGCAGACGGAGTTTTATCGTGACTCTGCAAAGAAGTTTCTGACCTCTTTCAAAATCATGCCGCGCGAGCTGACGGGAGGGCCGATAGGTATGGGACAGGTCACGACTATTCATGGCGGAACAGGCTCCGGCGCGGGCGAGGCGGACGCGACAGAGGGCGAAGTTGACAGGATGTTGCGCGAGGAGAGAGAGAAAAATTTAAAGAGTAAATCCGGCGCGGTTGCAGAGCCGATTTCGGGCGGCGTGCTCAACGGCTTCGCTCTTTCCAATCCTCGGCCAGTGTATCCGGCCATCGCCAAAGCTGCTCGTGCGTCGGGCGTGGTTACGGTCAGGGTCCTCGTTGACGAGCAAGGGAAAGTGATCGCGGCGCAGGCCGTGAGCGGCGCTCCGTTGCTGCGTGCGGCGGCTGTGCAGGCGGCGCGCAAGGCTCTCTTCTCGCCCCAGCGAATCAAGGGCAAATTCGTGAAAGTGGTGGGAGTTTTGAACTATATCTTCGTACTCGAATAACCGGAAAGAATTTAAGGGAAAAGAAATTTTATGAAACGCTTCGCTCGATTATCATGGCTGCTGATATTGCTCGCCGCATGCACGACGCAGGCTGCGGCTCAGGGCTTTCAGGTTGAGAGCAATCCGTCCGCGCCTGTGAAAGCGGCAGGCTCCGAGACTTTCAGTTCGCTTGAAGGCGGCTTCTCAATCTCGCTGCCGGAACAGGTGTCGGGCTTTTCTCCCGGCGGAAAAACACCGGGCTTTTCATTCGATTGGAGAGTCAAAGAAGGTACATTCACTGTCGGATACGTTGAAGCGCCGCAGTCTCTGGAAAACATGGGCAAGCAGGTATTCGACACTTTTCGCGAAAACATCATCACTCTCAAACTCAAAGAGGGCTATCGTGTTATTTGACATGAATTGCGCGCCGATAGGATGACATATAAGCGATGGGAATTTGCTCGCACAAAGAGCGAAATCCTGCTCGATTTGTACAATGTTTAGTTTATCCTTGCCACCTTTTGCCTGCACCGGAAACACATAATGAACCCCGCGCTTATCAACACCTACGTAAATCTCATCTGTCTCAACTTGGCCGATACCGGCAATACTGGTTCGCAGATGATTTTGTAACGAGTAGCAGGTGATACCCGTAAAAATGTCGATCAATCGATTGTAACGTAGCTTTGCAAGCAACGCTTGCTCGTCATTCAACGAGTATTTAGCAACTAGACCGGGCGTGGCATCAGGCACTTTGGTTTCAGGATACTTATCATTGGGCTTAACATCCCACTCAGTCACAAGGGAGAAAGTGTAAACCCCTCTACCGGCAGGTCGAATAATCCAATGTTCGCCTTCCGGCGCGGTAGCACGGATTGGCTCCGGCAACGTAACCTGATAGCGGAAGCTATAGACAATATCGCCAAGATTCTTCGGTAAATTGATATTCAAATCTTTGGCGATGCTTTCAAACTCATCTCTTGTAAAACGTACTTCCCTACTGCCCGGCTTGTGATGCGACGAGAACACACGCTCAATTATTTGTGCATATCTGTTCGTGCTGGCTTTTGGTTTTCGTCCGGTAGTCATCGTATAGACACCTTTCATGAGACTCTTTCTTAATGATGTTTGTTTTCCTTTTGAGTTCCCGTCCCATTCCAGAATCACAATTTCTTCGCGTAGTTGCTCCTTGGTAGTAGTGGATAAGCGAGAGCGGAATAATTCAACATCTACAACTCGATAGCCTAGAGAATCGGCAATATCCGCTAGTAATTGTCCTGTGCGAATCATCACGCGAAAATAAGATGCCTGATCGCCTACCACATATCCTAAATGCGCCCCGGGACGTAGAATTTTTCGTAAGGATGCAAGGTGTCGAGCCATCCCACCGAAGTAAAGTTTGGTGACTTTAGCATATAGCTTTTCAAAGCCGCTTGTTTTACCGAGTTCGATTCTTTTGGCTTCTATCTCTGCGGCAATACGCTGAATCTCTACGTGTCCGGCTACCCATTTATCATCTTCATCATTCTTATACACTGTGCGCGTGTTGGAACGTATCAAGCCACGTTTTAATGCCTGCAATTCCGCCTTGCTGCTTATGAAGCCCAGCAGAACAGATTCAAGACGTGTCGTTCGCGTGTAATCTTTCTCATTCGGGTACGGAGGTGAAGTAATAACGGCATCAACGGATTCCGGTGGCAAAATCTCTGATAGCTGTCGCTAACCTCCCTTATGAATTTTTGCCGCCCCTTGTCTGAATTCTTTGAGTTCCCGCAAATCGTTTGCGATTGCGATTACTCCATCCAGCCAAGCGCTTATCACCTTCGCATCAACTTTAGCTCTGCCAATTCCAACTTCGGGTCCGAAGTGGAGATTGCTAATTGAATAAACAAGTGCTTTGGCTAAGGCCAATCGTTCATGTTGATAGTAACGCTCATCGCGGTTTACTTCGATAGCGTCAATTAGCACCAGCGTCTTATGGAGTGGGAGGGGGCTAATAGAGTTGGCAAGCAGTAGTTTAAGTCTCTCCGGCTCTATGGTTTTTAAATTGCTGTTCTGATGTGTAGTTTGAGTGAATAAGAGCGAATGATAATCATCCTCGATGCCCGTTGCCTTTAAAACTTTGGTGGCATATTCGGCTATGACGTTGGCATGGGTAATTAGACAGTCCGGGTCAGGCGTCCAGTCAACTTTGACCCGACTTGCGAAATAAGAAAACGGATGCGCTTCTATGCCAATGCTGTTAACGCCGATTTTTTTGGATTCAACGATGGTTGTCCCTGTTCCGCAAAACGGGTCTAGCACACAACTGCTGTCATCTGCCCCAAACCGATTTAGGTAATCACGTACTAAATGAGGCGGATAAGACAAGACGAAGCGATACCAATCGTGACCTGCACCGTCCTCTGCATATAACTTAATCCCAGTCATGAGTTGAAAAGTGGCTTTGTTGATTTCAAAAGGCTTAACGGTTTTGGCTCAACTCATGACTGCTAAAAACCCTTTATTATTTCCAACTCATGACTGGGGTTGGGTTATTAATGTATCCGCTGGAGATTGCGCGAGCGTGGCTCATCAGTTTTCTTCTGCCCTTTCATTCAACCATGCTTGATAAGCATCAATCACGCGCGCGGCGTTGTATCCCCAAGTGTGGCGTTCGATGGCTGCGTTTCTCGCCGCCGCGCCGAGCCGTTCGCGCAGCTCTTTTGATTGCGATAATCGCTGAATGGCTTCGCTCAATTCGCGCACGTTGCCCGGCTCGACGAGGAGCGCGGTCTGTTCGTCTTCGAGCACCTCGCCGATCTGCCCGAGGCGGCTGGCGACGATGCCTTTGCCCATCGCCATGTACTCGAAGAGTTTCGTAGGCGAGCCGAAGAACTCGCTGCCGTCCGCGAGCGGCACATGCGGCGAGGCCAGCACGTCGCACGCATCGAGCATCGCGGGGACGCGCTCGTGCTCGACGACTCCGGCAAAGATAACGCGCTCCAACGCTCCCGCTTCCGTCAGCACGCGCTCGACTTCGCCCTTCAAACTTCCGCCGCCGACGAGCAGGAATCTGATACGCGCGTCCGCCGGAATGCGCGTGATGGCTTCGGCTAAAGCCAGTACGCCATGCCACGGGCCGAAAGTCCCGACGAAGCCGACGAGCGTTTCATCGTGTGCGATGCCGAGCTTCGCGCGCTCGACTTCGCCGCCGATGCCGGGACGAAATTTTTGGACATCAACTCCATTCGGATTGACGACGATCTTATCCTCTTCGATTCCGGCTCGCAGAAGATTTCGCCGCTCGACTTCCGAGACGACGAAGATACGCGCGGCGGCCTGTAGGTTCAAACGCTCGCAGCGTTCGAGCAGGCCGAGCATCCCGACCTTGTCCCAATGCTTGCCGACCCAGACCTCGGAGCCGTTGTATTCCAGAAAGAGCGGCCTGCCCGTTTGCACAAACGCCTCGACGCCCGCCCAGCTAAAACGCCCGTACCGTTGATAGATAAAGTCGGGCAAGCTCTGCTGAATCTCGCGCGAGGCTCCGCGCGTGAACAGCAGATTATTGTGTAGATCGAAAATCGCACGCGTCGAGCCGAGCGGCTCAGGCCAGATAATCTTGAGCGGAGTTTTAGACTGGTCGAGTCCGGCTATCTCATCGTTACTGATAAAGCTTATACGCGCTCCATGCTTGAGCGCGGCATTGATGAAGCCGTTGATGTGGCTCGCCGCGCCGCCGATCTGCGTGCCCGCGCCCGGAGTCGCGCGCAGGTAAACAATCAACGGCGCATCGCTCTTGATTTTCTCTCTCTCAATATTTGCTCTCTCGATTTTCTCGCGCACGCTTTTATCGCCGCGCCCGTTTCCCGCAATCGCATGCTCAAGCCGCTTCAACTCTTTGCGTGCGCGTGCGAGCGTCGCGCCGCTCAGGGCAGCTTCCCACGCGAGCCGTGCGGGGATTTTTGCGAGAACGCCAGCGCGCTTCTCAACCAGAAATCCGCCGTGTGCATCGAGCAGGACGCACTGCTTTGCTCCGGCCATCGCGCCGAACAGCAGAAAAGCATTCTGCCCGCGCTGCCATGCCAGACGTTCGGTCGAGACCGCGAACACGTCCGGGCGTAGAGCGCGCAAAGCCGCTAGACGAGAGACGACAGCTTTGCTCTCAAACTCCTTGCGCGAGATGTTTTCGATGGTGGCTTGCGGATAACGCCCGGCTAAAATATCGCGCGCGCGCTTTACTTCTCCGTCAAGGGCGAGCAATACGATTTTCATTGAACAGGAATGGCGATTGGCGCTGGCGATTCTGAAAGCACAAAGTGATAAATAATAACTCCTCTTAATCTGACGGACTCACCGCCGAGAATTCCTGGCGAGAAGCGTGTTTGAAAGACTGCCCTGATAGCCGCCCGGCGTAATAAGTAATGGCCGTCGCGGGAATTGGCTGACACAACCCTGCCGCTCTCATCAACTTTAACCCGGACAGTTATTTTCCCCGAAAAACCTTTCTCTTTAGCTTCTTGTGGATAATCGGGCATCACGCCGCATAGTATGCGTTGATTAAGAACGCCGCCGTAAGCTTCCCCCACTGCTTTCCCATACCAATACCTCCCGGAATCCTTGAACTCGCTGCACGGCGTGAGATGAAAAGCGGCTGGCGCAGGCTGGTCATTCCAGACCAATCCTGAATCATTATTTCCCGAGGCTGAAATCGGTTTTTGCAGTTGCGGGTGCTCAAAGGCAGAGAGGGCATTATGAATGCTAATGCCTGACGTAAAGGTAAGGACGACTGCAATAAGATTTGGTATTAACTTTCTCATGACCTCTACACTCTAACAGGAACGGCGTGAAATGGAACGCTGTAAGTCCAGTTCGGCGGCTTATGATGCGGCGGCTTCGGCATCGGGCGTGATGATGCGCAGGTTGGGGGAGTCTTGCAGGACGCGCGTGCCGGGCGGGACTGAGTGCGTGAGCCAGACGTTGCCGCCGATGACTGAAGCCCGACCGATGACCGTGTCGCCGCCGAGGATAGTCGCGCCCGCGTAGACGACCACGTCGTCTTCAATCGTCGGATGCCGCTTGGTGTTGCGGATCAGCTCGCCCGAACCATCCTTGTCGAACGAGAATGCGCCGATGGTCACGCCCTGATAGAGCTTGACGTTATTGCCGATGACGGCTGTGCCGCCGATGACGACGCCCGTGCCGTGGTCTATGAAGAAGCCCCTGCCGATCTGCGTGCCGGGATGTATGTCTATGCCTGTGCGATGATGAGCGTGCTCGGTCATAATGCGTGGCAGCAGCGGGACGTTCATCATAAACAGCTCGTGCGCGAGACGCGCGACCATCACCGCGTAGATGCTCGGATAGCTGAAAATTATCTCGTCCTTACAGGTCGCCGCCGGGTCGCCGTCATAGGCCGCGTCCACGTCGCTCGCCAGAAGCTCGCGCAGGCGAACGAACTTTGAGAGAAAGACGGCGGCGCATTCCGAAGCCTCGCGCGCGGTGATGTCGCACGCCTCGCCGATATTACTGCTGTGGCAGAGGGCGCGGCGTATCTGCTCGGTCAGCGTCTCATAGAGCCAGCTCATGCGCGATTCGACGTGCATCCGTAGGCTTTCGCCCGTCAACCCTTGTGCGCCGATGTAGCCCGGAAACAATAGCTCGTGCGAAGTCACGAGCACGCGCACGATCTCTGCATGCGACGGCAGAGGCTGGCGGTCAAGGTGGTGTATCTTGATGCCTTTGACCGAATACGACTCGATCAAATCGTTAACTGCGCTGAGGATTTTTTCGTGCATGGCGATAGATAGTTGGCAGTTGGCAGTTGGCAGATAAAAAGCAATTCAACCTGTCTTGACTGCCAACTGCTAACTGCCAACTTTATTCGACTTCGATTCCTCTCTCTTTGGCGATGCCGCGTGCTTTCATAATCACGTCATCGTCAACCGTTTCGGCTCCGCCCGTCCAACCCTGAACTTCTTCAAGGGGGCGACCGAGCGCGAGCGCAAGTTTTTCATCGCTGCCTTCAAAGCCCGCGTCGCGCAGGCGTTTGAGGATAGCGCGGCCTTCCGATTGTGTCGTGCCGCGATCATCAACATCGCCGCCCGTGTCGTCCGGCGCCTGTCCAGTGCTCTCTTCCATTTTGCTCCCACCTCGTTTTGTGATTTACCTGAATACGCTTCAAGCATTGCAAGCTCAAGATATTATATCGGGCAAAAGCAAAAGGGAAGTTACTATCATGCCGGAACAGGCTTGAAGCGGTCTTGCCGATTCAGCTCTTTTGCTTTTACTCTGTCCGATGATGACAAACTTTTCCATCGCGCAGGCTCTGGTCGAAGCGACGCAGATGTTGCGTCGCGCGGGGATTAAGGAGGCGAGGCGAGATGCCGCGACGCTCCTGGCTCACCTGCTGGGGCGTGACCAGACTTTTCTCATCGCGCACGCCGAGAGAGTGTTGGGGGCGGCGGAAGTCACGCGCTATCGCGCCTCGGTTGAGCGGCGCGCGGCTGGCGAGCCGTTGCAGTACGTCACAGGG
Organism: uncultured Pyrinomonadaceae bacterium; assembly: GCA_964246305.1. Classification (GTDB taxonomy): domain Bacteria; phylum Acidobacteriota; class Blastocatellia; order Pyrinomonadales; family Pyrinomonadaceae; genus JACMLC01. Next base: position 18,593 of record CAXTPS010000003.1, on the reverse strand, counting down.
CATCAGGAGTTTTTCAATCTTGATTTTACGGTCACGCCGGATGTTTTGATCCCGCGCCCGGACACGGAGCTGCTGGTCGAAGCCGCGCTCGAATTTCTTGATGCGAAGGACGAGAGGCAAGCTATCTGTGATGTCGGCACGGGCAGCGGCTGCATCGCCATCTCTATCCTGCACGAGCGTCCGCAGATGAGAGGCATCGCCACGGACATCTCGCACGATGCGCTCCGCGTCGCCGCACGCAATGCCGCGCAGCACGGCGTCGGAGAGCGGCTACAGCTTGTCGCCACAGATTGCTTTGCCGCGCTCGATCCGTCGCGCGTGCGATTCAGGCTCATCGTCTCGAACCCGCCTTACGTCAACGAAGAGGCTTTGCCGCACTTGCAGCGCGAAGTTCGTGAACACGAGCCGCGAGTCGCGCTCACGCCCGGAGGCGACGGTCTCTCGATCATCAGGCGGCTGCTCAAAGACGCCCCGGGCTTTCTCGATACGGACGGACTCTTTCTAATGGAGCTCGGGTTCGACCAGCACGAAGCGGTGCGGGAGATGATTGACCCGAAAATCTGGACGCTGCTCGGTATACACAAAGACATACAGGGCATCCCGCGCACGGCGGCACTCAGAAAGCAAGGATGAAGGCGGAAGGATGAAAGTGCTGCTCTCAAAGATGAGCAGTTCCAATTAAACGCAGAGCCGCTCAAGCCTGAACAGCATGCCTTTCATCCCTCATCCTTCCGTCCTCATCCCTGCTTTTCTCTCTTCCAGCCTTTTTAGCTCACGCCGGTCGTGGTAAAATCCGCGCGAATTTTCCGCCCCAAGTGAATTAGCTTCTCTTCTTCGTTCCTGCTCTATAATAAAGGGGAAAGTTTTTCAGTGAGCGATGCAAGAGCGCATATCCCCGTCAGATGCTTGAGTCTAAAAGTCGTGCGTGCGCCCGGTTGCCGGGGCATGAGGTTTAAGGAGTTAAAGTTATGGAGAAGTTCTGCATCACTGGCGGTCGCCCTTTGCGCGGTCGCGTAGGCATTAGCGGCGCGAAAAATTCCGCGCTCCCCTGCATGGCCGCGAGCCTGCTCACGCCTGAGACGGTCACGCTGCACAACATCCCATACGTGCGCGACATCATTACGCAGAGGCGTCTCCTTGAAGACATAGGCGCGACCGCGCTCACGCCGGAGCTTCGCACGCACAAGTTCACGGCCTCTCACATAGAGCTTTTCGAGGCTCCGTATGAGCTGGTCAAAACCATGCGTGCGAGCGTGCTCGCACTGGGGCCGATGCTGGCGCGTTTCGGCAAAGCGAAGGTTTCTCTGCCGGGCGGCTGCGCCATCGGCACGCGCCCGATTGACCTGCACCTGACGGCTTTTCAGGCTCTCGGCGCGGAGGTCAATCTGGAGGCGGGCGATGTCGTGGCGCGTGCGCCCAAAGGCGGCAGGCTGCGCGGGAGCGAAGTCAATTTCGATAAGGTGACGGTCACGGGCACTGAGAATTTGATGATGGCGGCTTCGCTGGCCGACGGGCGAACGACGCTCAACAACGCCGCGCGCGAGCCGGAGATAGTTGATCTGGCTGAACTCTTAAATAAGATGGGAGCGCGCGTGCGCGGCGCGGGCACGCCGACCATTACAATCGAAGGCGTCGAAGCTCTGGGCGCAGCAGAGCACACGATTATCCCCGACCGGATAGAGACCGGCACGTTTCTCATCGCGGCTGCGATTACCAAAGGCGAGCTTGAGATTTATAACTGCCGACCGGAACATCTGGCTGTCGTGATTGAAAAGCTGCGCTCTGTCGGCGTGGAAATCGAAGAAGTAAATCAGAGCACGCTGCACGTGCGATGTTGTCCCAAAGGATTGACCGCGCGTGATATTGAAACCGAGCCGCACCCGCGCTTTCCGACAGACATGCAGGCGCAGTACATGGCCTTGATGACGCAGGCGTCAGGCCGCTCCGTCATCACCGAGACGATTTTCGAGAACCGTTTTATGCATGCTTCCGAGATGCAGCGGATGGGCGCGCGGATTCAGATCGAAGGCCACAGGGCGTCGGTCGAAGGGCCTACGGAATTGATGGGAGCGCGTGTGCAGGCTTCGGACTTGCGCGCTTCCGCTTCGCTCGTGCTGGCCGGACTTGCCGCCGGCGGCGAGACCATTATTGACCGCGTCTATCACATAGATCGCGGCTATGAAAAGATCGAGGCCAAGCTGCGCTCGGTCGGCGCAGGCATCGAGCGTCTGCGAGATTCAATCACTGCCCCGCTGCATGCGCCCGAACAGGCTGTGGCGGCGGCGGAAGCACTTTAAAGCGGTGATAGGTGATGGGAGACAGGTGATAAGAGAAAGCATAATTCTTATCGCTCGTATCCCATCACCCATCACCCATCACCTATCACCCATTGAATATGTCTGAAAACAATTGCATCTTTTGTAAAATCATCGGAGGCGAAATTCCCTCGACCATCGTGCATCGTGACGAGCGGTCGGTAGCTTTTGAGGACAGCAACGCGCAGGCTCCGGTGCATGTGCTGGTGGTTCCGCAGGAGCACATCGAATCGCTCGACGAAGCTTCGCAGCGCGATGAAGCCCTGCTCGGACATCTCCTGCGCGTCGCGGCTCGCATAGCTAACGAGCGCGGCTTGTCCGAGAGCGGTTATCGCACGGTCATCAACACGGGCGCGGGCGCGGGGCAATCCGTCTTTCACCTGCACGTGCATCTCCTGGGCGGGCGCGCTCTCGCGTGGCCTCCGGGTTAAAATCTTGGATGAAATAAGCGCTATGGGGCATCTGTTTTGGATGAGAGCGATTCTGCTTGTCATGGCCGCCGCGTGTCTCGCGGTGGGACAGGCCGGGTGTAAGCGCAAGAGCGGCGAGGTCTCTGACCCTTCGGCCTTGCCGAACGGCGCGGCCTCTTCGTCCGCGAACGCGCAGGTCAACGTGCCGCAGCAACCGGACGCGCAGGGCTACGTCGCGCAGGGCGATGAATACTTAAAGAACGATCAGGACAGAGAGGCTGCGGAATCATTCCGGCGTGCGGTTGAGCTGGACAAGGATTACGCTGAAGGCTATCTCAAGCTCGGCCTCGCATACGACGCTCTGAATAAGGACGAGGACGCTGACAAAGCTTACAAGTCCGCCATCGAAGCTTACGAGAGTAGAATCCGCAAAGACTCGAAAGACGCACGCGCATACTACGAGATGGGGCAGGCTTATTATCGCACGGGCAAGTATGAGGACGCGTCCAGAGCCTTCAGGCAGGCGACCAAGCTTGAGCCTGAGAACAGCGACGCGCTCTACGAACTCGGCATGGCGCAGAGCAAGCTCGCCCGTTATGACGAAGCCGTAAAATCGCTCGGCAAAGCCGTCGAGCTTGACCCCGACAACTATCGCGCAGTCGAAGCATTAGAAAAAGCGCAGGACGGCAGGAAGCGTCTCTCGGAGATGGTCAAGCACGAAGAGGAGGCCCTCAAAAAACAGGCGCAAAAGAATAAGAACGAAAACGCTAACGGCAATACTAACGGCAACACCAACGCCAGCGCCGCCCCGAAGCCAAGTCCATAAAATAGCCACAGAGACACGGTGACACAGAGAAAAGTAAAAAGGTAAAAGGCAAAAGTGGAAAGAGCTTACCTGCTTCCACCTTTGCCTTTTTATTTTTACCTTTTGTCTTCTTCTCTGCACCTCTGTGGCTAACTTTTAACCAGACTGACGATCAGCACGAAGATGAGCAGGAAGAAGAGGAGCGTTGCGACGAGGAGCGCGATCTTGATGATACTATAGGGGCGGTCGCCCTGTATCTCGCCCGTGCGTCCGTTGACGACTATCTGGTAGACCTTCTGGTTGAAGCGATATGCGCCCGCGTAGACGGGCAGCAGGAGGTGCTTGAAGGTGATGCCGGAATAATGCGTGTCTACGTTGTGAACCCTCTGCTCGTCGCCGCCGATGTCGCGGCGCACGTCGCCTTGAATCACTCCGGCGGCAATCTGGCGTGCGCGCTCGAAGCCTTTCGCGAGATCGACCTGATAACGCTGCGCTTTGTAGCCGGAGAGAAAGGCAGGGTCATACGGCTTGAGTTCCGCCATATCCCAAGGCTCCAGAGCCTCAAGACGTTTCTGCGACAGGGAGAGTGTGGCCGGAACTAAAATGTCGTCGAACCAGCGCGTGACAGTGCCGTTGGCGGAATACCAGCGCGTGCGCTGCACCTGTCTTTCGTTCTGCACCGAATTGCCTTCCGAATCGGTCGTCGTATAAGTTTCGGTCTCGTAGTAATGCTCGCCGCGCTCGCCCGTGTAGTAGCTCACGGTGTTGGCATCATAAGTCCAGAAAGGAATATAGACGCCGTGAATCGCGTCGGGCTGCGCAAAGTGTTTGAGCGCGTTGGGCGCGAACCAGCGCGACGAGAGCCACTGGCGAAGCCCCGCGCTCGCCTGTTGCTGCGTGATGTGAAAAGGCAGCACGCCTTCGGGAGCTAAGATAGGGTCTGCGCTTTTCGGTTGGGCGACGATCTGCGCGCCGCAGAAGTCGCACTGTCGCGCGACCTCCGGCGGCGTGAACGTGACCATCGCGCCGCAGCTCTGGCATTGCACTTCGAGCGCGTTCGCAGCCATCTGCTCAAGCTGCGCGGGGCGCACGTTGAGATACTGCTCGTAAGAACGCTCTTCGATCTGCTCGGCGGCCTGCGGGATATGCTCCTTGTGGCCGCAGTAAGGGCAGGCAAGGACGCCATCCTTCGGCGCGTAAAGCAGGTTGGCCCCACAGGCCGGACATGGATAACGATGAATTTTTTCCTGTGCTGTTTGCGGGGGAATTGTTGACATGTTCTGTGATGTAAGAAAAGTTTTAAATGATAGAGCGTGATTTACCGTCGCCATATTTAATTGAAAGCTCGGAAATTTGCAATCTCAAACGGCACGCGGCGGCTTTCAATTTGAGTCGTGTTCTGATATTTCTAAGTCGCACTTGAGACGCTTAACGCGGCACAGCCGCAAACATGCTCCGACCTTTGAATCAAATCCATGCGATTACACACACGAATTTTTCTCGCCGTTTTGCTCGCGGCAGTTTTGCTGACAGCCTGTCTTTCATCTCTCATTCAGCCGTCGGCGCGTGCGCAGAAGCCGCAGCCGCAGCAGGCGGGCGAACAAGCCTTCGTCGCGCGCGTCACGGTCAGGAGCGAAGCGGAGATGAAGCGGCTCGTCACGCTCGGCCTCGACCTGCTTGAGATGCGCGAGGGCGACGATCTTTTCGTCATGACGACGCCCGAAGAGTTTGACCGGCTTCAGCGTGCCGGGTGGCAAATAAAAACTGACGAAGCTCAGACACGCCAGTTGCGCGAGCAGAGCGTGGATAGCTTCATGGGCGGTTATCGCACTGTGCCGGAGATGCGCTCGTTCGTTGACGGGATGGCGGCGCGTTATCCGAATCTGACGGAGGTCGTGACTTACGGCTCAAGCTGGCAGAAGATTCAGAGCGGAGGCACAGCCGGTCACGACCTCTTCGCGGTCAAGCTCACCAACAGGCAGATAACCGGGCCGAAGCCGACGATCTTAATCAACGCTTCGATTCACCCGCGCGAGCTTGTGACCTCGGAGCTGGCGCTGCGCCTGATCGAATACCTGCTTAACAATTACGGAGTGGACGGCGATGCGACGTGGCTGCTCGACGAGCACTTGATAGTTATCATTCCCGTCTCCAACCCGGACGGGCGCAGGCTGGCAGAGCAGGGCTTGTATCAACGCAAGAACCTCAACAACACTTACGGCGGCAACTGCTCGAACCCGCCGACCGAGTCGAATCAGTATGGCGTGGATCTGAATCGTAACTTTAATTTCAAATGGGGCACGGTCAATATGCCGTCTGAGCCTAAGTGCGGCCAGACATATCCGGGACCGACCGCGGCCTCCGAGCCTGAGACGGCTGCGATTCAAACTCTCGAAGCGACACTCTTCGCAGACCAGCGCGGGCCGCTCGACACAGACCCCGCGCCGCCGACGACGACCGGAGTCTTCATAGACCTACACGCTAACGCCGGACTCGTGATGTGGCCGTGGGGACACACCGCGACAGTCGCGCCCAACGGAGCGGAGCTTCAGCTAATCGGAAGAAAGCTCGCCTCGTATAACGGACTTGATCCGGTGCAGGCGATAGAGCTTTATCCCACATCGGGCGGGAGCAGAGATTACGCCTACGGCGAGCTGGGCATCGCCAGCTTCACTTTTGAGGTCGGCGTCGCGTCGGGAATATGCGGCGGATTCTTTCCGGCATTCGGTTGTCTGGACGGCGGCACGGGCGGCGGATTCTGGCCGCAGAACCTTCCGGCTTTCTTATACGCGTCGAAGCTGGCGCGCACGCCGTATCAAACGGTTCAGGGGCCGACGCCCGAAGCTCTCAGCGCGTGGCGTGCATGGCCTGTGCCGAATCAGTACGCGCTGCGAGCGACGTTTGACGAGCAACTGAACGGCGGGCAGAACATCACTGCGGCTGAATATTACGTCGGCACTCCGCCGTGGCGCGGCGGCACGCCGCAGCCGATGACGGCTCTGGACGGAAGCTTCAATAGTCCGGGCGAAGTGGCCGTCGCCATCGCGGGGCCGGTTCAAAGTTCTCAGTTGATTTATGTGCGCGCGAGAGATGCTGGCGGCAACTGGGGAGCCGTGCGCGCAGTCCTCCCGCCTCGCGGCATCAGGCCGAACACGACGGACTTTGACGGCGACGGCAGAACGGATGTCGCTGTCTTCAGACCCGCGAGCGGCAACTGGTATATCTCGAACAGCTCCGATAACAGTTTTCGCGCGCAGGCGTGGGGCATCAGCACAGACAAAATCGCGCCAGCGGATTACGATGGCGACGGCAAAGCGGATATCGCTGTCTATCGTCCTTCGGCGGGCTACTGGTACATCTTTGAAAGCCAGACGAACACGTTTCGCGCAGTCAACTGGGGCATCAGCGAAGACCTGCCCGCGCCCGGCGACTACGACGCGGACGGACGCGCGGACGTAGCCGTCTTTCGTCCCTCGACAGGCTCATGGTACGTGCTTCAGAGCGCGAACGGCGTAGTCCTCTCAACGCAGTTCGGCGCGAGCACGGACAAGCCCGTCGCGGGCGATTATGATCGTGACGGGAAGACGGACTTTGCTGTCTACAGGCCGGGCAGCAGCGCACAGTGGTACGTGCTTCAGAGTTCGGACAATAACGTCAGGTCGCAGGCGTTCGGCATCAGCGGCGACCGCGCTGTGCCCGGAGATTATGACGGCGACGGTAAAAATGATTTCGCAGTCTTCCGCGCTTCAAGCGGGAGCTGGTACATCATGCAAAGCTCAAGCAATATTTTCAGAGCGCAAGCGTGGGGCGCAAGCGCGGATACGCCCGCTCCCGGCGATTATGACGGCGACGGCAAGACCGATCTCGCAGTCTTCAGACCCGCGAGCGGCGCATGGTATGTGCTGCAAAGCTCAAGCGGCGCGCTGTTGGCGCAAGCCTTCGGAGCGAGCGGAGACATGCCCGCGCCGTCCGCTTATGTGCCTTAAAAAAGCCTGCGCGACGCTTCCGTTCGCATTTTGATGGGCAGGAAATTTTTCTGCGATTAAGGTTTCATCATTGACATGATGGATTTAGTCGGTTTACTGTCTGCAATGTTTCCAGAATAGTTAGCTGATAGAATCCCCTCTCTAGAAAGCTTTGTCGAAAAAATCACAGTTAGAATTCATATGGCCGTCTTTTGACGCACCATTATCAGGAAAGTTGGCACGGCTGCTTGTTCCGGCCTAGCAGCTTTGTCTTTCCCTAACAATCAACATGCGTAGTTCCCAGCAGAATTCAAGTTATGCGTTGCGCCGCCGACGCGCAGCGTTCTCAGCAACATTTAAGGAGCCATCGGTCATGAAAAAATTTCTAGGTCTTACCACAGCCGTTCTGGCTCTGCTCGTATTTTCAGCTACGACCAGAGCACAGTCTTTTACGGTCTATCTTAACGGCGCGCAGGAAGTCCCGGCGACTGCCACGGGAGCGACGGGCAGGGGCAGAATCGTCCTCGACAGATCGACGAATATGATCACTTTTTCGATCAGCTTTACCGGCCTCTCAAGCGCGCAAACCTTATCGCACATACACAGTCCCGCGCCCATCGGAGTCTCGACCGGCGTCACGGTCAACTTCGGCACGGTCGGCGGAACGTCGGGCACCATCAGCGGAACTGCCGCCGTCACGCCGACGGTTATCGGCCACATACTTTCAGGTCAGGCATACGTCAATATTCACTCGTCCAATTTTCCGGGCGGTGAGATTCGCGGCCAGATCGCCAAGAATCGTCCGGTTGATTATGACGGCGACGGCAAAATGGACTTCAGCGTCCTGCGTTTCCCGAATCCCATTCCCGCCCCTCCGGCGGTTGGACAGATCACTTACTATAACCTGAGAAGCACGGAAGGCTCTATCGCGCAGGACTTCGGCGATGTCAATACGGACTATCCCACGCCTGGAGATTATGACGGCGACGGCAGGGGCGATCTCGCGCTCTTCCGCCACGACGCGGCTAATACTGCGGGCGCGGACACGTTCTTCCTCGTCTTCAGAAGCTCGAACAATACTCTGCTGGCCGTGCGCTGGGGCGTCACCGGAGACATACCTGTCGCCAGAGACTATGACGGCGACGGCATTACCGATATGGCTGTCTTCCGTAATGGCGCGAATGCGGGCGATCAGGCCTACTGGTACATCAGGCAGAGCGCGTCGAACAATGTGCAGAGAAGCGTGCCGTTCGGCACGACCGGCGACGGCACGAATAACTACGATACGCCCGTTCCCGGCGACTATGATGGCGATGGCAAATTTGACATCGCAGTCTTTCGCTTTGCATTGAACCCGGCAGACAACTACATCATCCAGTACAGCTCTGACAGCAGTATACATTTTGTTCAGTGGGGTAATTTCACCACCGACTACGTATTGCCCGGCGACTATGATGGTGACGGCAAGTTCGACTTCTGCGCCGGACGCACCGGAGCCGCGAGCACGTCGCCGATAGATTGGTATATCCTACGCAGTTCCGATGGCGGCACAACCGTCCGCAGGTTCGGCATTAGCTCAGACTTGCCGACGCAGGGCGATTATGACGGCGACGGCAGATGCGACATCTCGGTCTATCGTCGAGGTGCGACGCTCACCAGCCAGAGCACTTTTTACTGGCTCGGGAGTTTCGATAATGCACCACATCAGCAGATTTGGGGCTTGCGTGCAGACTTCCCGGTCGCCACTTTCGACGCTCGCTAAGACAGCATAGCAGAGCTACAACACTAACCCGGCTCTAACCGGCCAGCACAAAGGACTGAGCGTTCGGCTTGATAACGAACGCTCAGTCCTTAATTTTTAATGAAGAAAAAATTTGAAGCGAATGTGAAGGCGAGATAAGAAAGCGCAAATGCTCATAGCTCCGTAGGAGCGAGATGTATCTCATCGACAACATTTCGCTCTTACGGAGCTTCACACATCTTGTCTTTCGTGAGCTATAAACATTTGGCTCCTACGGAGCTATGTTGTCTTATATCGCACCTCACGTTAAAGCGATGTTTATGCTCATTACTTCGCGCGCTTGAAGTAGTAGACCTCCTGCGCGCCGCCCATCTCGACCGTCACCAGTTCCCAGCCCTGCGCGCCCATCTCGTCGAGCGAGATTTTATCCGTCTCGGAAATGACCTTGTATTCCCAGACGGTTCGCGTCGTCGTCGGCGCGGGCACGCTCTTCTTCTGTCCGTAGACCGTCCAACCGGCAAGCATTAAGAGGCCCGATGCAATCAGGATCACGATCCAATTTATTTTCGCTTTCATTTTCCAAACTCCTCATGCGGCAATTTCTCTGTGAGCTTCCGGTACACCTGTACCTCAAAGCGGCTCTTTCCCACAAGTCGGCTTCGTTCCTTATGGAGTTATATCAGTAACGAGATTTGGCGAGAAATTCTAAGAGGATGATAACGCCGACGAGGGCGGCGACGGCGAGCAGACCGAGCACGAGCAGGTGTGGCAGCCTTGGCACGAAACGATCACAGACGCGACAGCGTATGCTGAGCGCGTTTAAGGGTCTCTCGCAATACGGGCACCTCATTTCCTATTGTCTCCCATGTGCTGTTCCATAACTTATGATTGAAAGCTCTTCCGGGACGGGCGTCGGGCGGAGCACAGAACTTTTGCGAGAGATGAGCTTTCGAGCCTTGTGCAGACCACCTCAATTCACCGGCGATGCGCTTCGGTGATGCGAACGAATTTCAGTATAGCACTATTTCATCACGAGCGAGCGAGCTACGGAATCGCACGCAGCAGGCGTTAGCTTTGCGCAACACACTATTACCCGCTACCCGGCAGGCGAGCGTGGCGCGTTCTTCCCGGCTTTTATCCTTTCGTTTGACATTTATAATAGATGCCGTATTTACTTAAAGCGCACATTTGAAATCTCAAATTTACTTCTCTGAAATCAACCATGCTGTCTATCCTTTGTTTTGAACTGTTTTGAGCATGAAGCCCGAATCGCTCAACTGTCCGATGTGCGGCGCAGCCGTTTCGACCGACTCGACGCAGTGCCTCTACTGCACTGCGCGGCTGGCGACCGTCGCCTGTCCGTCGTGCTTCGGCATGATGTTCAACGGCAGCCGCCACTGTCCGCGATGCGGCGCAGAGGCCGCGCGCACAGAAGAGGAGGCGGCGGGCGAGACTGTGAGGCGCAGGTGCCCGCGCTGCCGGATTGAGCTGGGGAGCGTGAAAGTAGGCGAGACGAATTTACGCGAGTGCGTGCGTTGCGGGGGATTGTGGGTGGATGCGGCTTCGTTCGAAAAAATCTGCGCCGACCGCGAGCAGCAATCGGCGGTGCTCGGAGCGGCTGCGCCGTTGACTGAAAGGGCGCAGGCGTTTGCGACGGGCGCGCGCGTGCAATATGTGCCGTGCCCTGTGTGCGGGCAGTTGATGAATCGAGCCAACTTCGCGCGCTGCTCGGGCGTCGTGGTTGATGTCTGCAAAGGACACGGCACGTGGTTCGACCGCGACGAACTGCAACAGATAATCGAGTTCATACGCAAGGGCGGCCTTGAAGCCGCCCGCGCAAAGGAGAAACAGCAGCTCTCGGACGAATGGCATCGCTTGCATCAGGAGCAGCTTGAGCTTGACAGAAACAGGTCTGCGGCGAGCAACCCGCTTCAGCTAAATTCAGATCATTCCAGTGTCATCGTCGCGGCCAGAGAATTGCTTAAGCTGCTCGTCGAATAAACTCGCAATAGCATTTTGTCATCAAACAAAGTACAGATTCTGAATAATCTTTTAAGAATGGAATAAAGAATGGCGAAGAAGGGTTCGGTGCTCGTCGTTGATGACGAGGAGATCATGCGCGACGTGCTGGAGACGCTGCTCTCGGCTGAAGGGTATCGCGTTGATCTGGCGAAGACGGGTGAAGACGGTTTGGAGGCATACGGGCGGCGCGCATACGACGTAGTGCTGCTCGATGTTTCGATGCCGGGGATGGGCGGCCTTCGCGCGCTCGAAGAGTTTTTAAAGCTCGATGCGGACGCGGCGGTCGTGATGATTACGGCTTACGCTACTTATGACACGGCCATCTCCGCCTGGGAGAAGGGCGCGATGGGCTGCATCCGCAAGCCTTTTCAGAACGAGCAGATTACGGCGACGGTCGCGGCGGGCATCAAGCGTCGGCGCAAAGAAGAGGAGCGGCAAACTCTCCGTCGCGCGATGAGCCGCGCGGTTGATCGCGGCGGCATCGTCGGACGCGCAGACATCATGCAGCAGGTCTTTCGGATGGTGGATCAGGTCGCGCCCGCGCGCTCGACCGTTTTGATTACGGGCGAGAGCGGCACTGGCAAAGAACTCATCGCCAAAGCCATACACGAAGCAAGCCCGCGCGCACAGATGCCTTTCGTCACGGTCAACTCTTCTAACATCCCTTCGGAGCTGCTGGAATCGGAGCTGTTCGGCCACACGCGCGGCGCGTTCACGGGCGCAGTCGCAGCCAAGAAGGGTTTGTTTGAAGTCGCGGACGGCGGCTCTATCTTTCTCGACGAGATCGGGGACATTCCGCCGGAAACTCAAGTGCGGCTGCTGCGCGTGATACAGGAGAGAGAGTTCACGCCGCTCGGCGACACGACGCCGCGCAGGGTTGACGTGCGTATCGTCGCCGCCACGAACATTGATTTAAAGGAAGCGGTCAAGCAGGGAGCTTTTCGTGAGGACTTATATTACAGGCTCTCGGTCGTGCCGATTGAGTTGCCCCCTTTGCGCGACAGGCGCGAAGACATTCTGCCGCTGGCTCAACATTTCATACGCAAGTACAACGAAGAGAACAGTCGTCAGGTCTCCGAGCAGATTGCGCCCGACGTGCTGGCCTTGATGGAAGCTTATATGTGGCCGGGCAACGTGCGCGAACTGGAGAACGCGATTGAGCGCGCGGTCGTCATCGCGCCCGGCAACGAGATCACGCGCGACTGTCTGCGCTCTGAGATCAGCGACCCGCAATCGGCTCGCGCCAGCGCACGCGAGGGAGCGAGCGCGCTTTCGGTTCCGGACATCGGGCGCGGCATCAACTTTTATGACGAAGTGCGACGCTTCGAGATAGACCTCATACGCCGCGCGCTAGACCAGACGAGCGGGCATCAATCCCGCGCCGCGCGACTCCTGGGCATGAACGCGACGACGCTCAACTCTAAAATCAAAACTTATAATATAGACCCACGCTCTTAAGCCGTCTCGTGCGACCCCAACCACTTGACACGTCCGGGGAAATAACCTTAGACGACAAACTTAGTGTGAAGCTCTGCCGTTGACTTCAAACGGCAGGTCTCTATATCTTTCAGGCAAAGCCGAAAATTCAGACCTCAGTTCTCTGTCTCAGACCACTCGCCGAAGAAAGCTGTGCGGACGACTCATTAGAGCAGGCACGCCTGTTATTGCCTGACGCAGATAAAACTTTCAGCCAGCTTAACTGCAAATAAACTCTATAAGTTTAGGGGAACTTACTTCATTCCGAAGTGAGGAGAATTAACAAGACGGCGCGTGCCGTCTCCGGCAGGGAGGCATGGTGATGACGAAGAAAGAAAAATATGAGTGGCGCAACTGGTGGTACTTTTGCGGTCGGCGTTTGCGCGAGTTTATATTCCTGAGTTTCTGGGCGGCTGTGGCGTGGGTGCTGGATGTGTACATCGTGCATCATTTTCCCGTGACCGGGCCGCCAAAATATATGCTCTTTGCCTTTGAAGGCTTATTCGACATTTGCACACTCATCGAACTGGCCCTGTTATTGTTCTGGCCTTACAAAGCGTACGCCTCGCGTTGGTTAGGTAAAGCGCGAGGCGTCTGAAACCACCTCGGAGAGAGAGACTTTCTCATCTCTATTTGTGATCAAATCCCGATCTCAAGTTTTTGACGGGGCAGCGCGACATTCCTCTGGTTAAAGGATGCAGCGAAGCCTCAGCCAACCACTCGAAACCATCTATAATATGTTCGGATGGACGCAGCTTGACACGCTTAACGCCGAACGCCGTCTGAAATCACGTATCTGCTTCATGCTCGACGCTGTTTACACATGCTCAAAAATATATTTTGAGTCTTGTTTAGCCTGCGCTGTCGTCTGCATGATGGTCGCAGAGAATGAGGACTCTTCTCTGCGACCATTATATGTAGTTGGGGATTGCTTTATGAAATGATGATAGCGGGTCTGAGCAGGATCGGGCTTTTGAAGATCAGCCCCGGGCAGTGTGAACCACTGCTCCAGCCTGATCTTCTGCCTTCACCAGTTCCTGTGCCATACGCCAGAGCAGGACACTTTCCAGGCAGCTCTTGCATTCGACCAAATGAGCCACAAAATCGCGGTGCGTATCTACAGACATGTCGCCGACTATGTAAGCAATCACTTGCTCATGTCCGACGGCTGGATTCTCGCAATTCGAGGCTCCCGCTACATCGCCTTCGGGTTTTATTTTCATCTTCGCTTGTGACATTTTCCGTTCCTCTCTTCCTGTAAAACGTGTTGAGTACATGGATAACTCGTCCGGCGGTTCACTTTGACTTTCATCAACAGCATCGTCAGCGCAGTTGCTACGCCAACGCCATTGCGCAGAGTCATTGTGCGCGGGCAGATTAATTTCCAGCATCGCTATTTCAGTATTTTCCATCATAACCATCCTATTGCTTCCGGGGAGTAGCTTGCCTTTGGGGGCAAAGAAACAAGTGACGTTATCTTCCACGTCTACAGAGCCATTGTGACATCTAATCTGGTCTGCGTTTTAAATCAGCCAGAGCGCTGTGGTAAAAATTCTTATGACATGCTCGCGCGCCTGTTTAGCCTTATGCCGACCGACTTTAGCTCCTGTTTTTTTCGTCGCCTCATCGGCTAAATCGCGCTCGCTCAAATCCAAGCCATGCTCTATCAGAATCTCCGCGATGGCGTGCTCCAATGGAGGGAATTCCGCCAGCAGGTCCTCGATTGCGATTTTCACCGCCACCTTTTGCTCTTCCTTGAGAGTAGACAAGTCCGGTATCTGCATTATCGGCTGATCTTCCTTTTCCTCATCAAGACTCGCGTACTCGATACTATTACGATGTTCTTTACTCACTCGGCTCACTAAGGGTCTAACTTCATGCAGAACCTGTCTCTCTAAGGCTGTCACAATGTAGTGATCTAACGAAGAGAAGTTCTGACCCTCGTAATTGCTGCCTTCATTCGCCAGACTGGTAAGGATTGCCACCGCAAGGTCGTCAGCATAATCGGGGCAACCACGCCTTTTTGCAACGACCCTTGCCCAGTACCAGACTTTTAGCCAAACCGGATGACTGAGAAGTAGTGTGTTGTCACGGCACTGCTTTTTGTAGTCAACAAACTCTGCCACATCCTTTGCCACATTCTTTGCCACATCTTTTGCCAGATTTTCCACGTTGCCCAACCCTTTCTATATTGCCACGTTGAAGCCGACCAATACATTGCAGGATCACCGCTGCGCCCCACGTAAATAGCTGGCGAAAGGCAATCCCAGACAAACCCTTTCTCCTGTACAGAGGAAAAAGCTACCGCCATGCAGAGCTTCAGCCACTCAATCAGTCGGCTTAAAGCTGCGTGAAAATATGCCATGTCGAGGGTTCTCCTTTTAGAGTTAGTGGAATTGAGTTCTATTCCGGGAACAGTACCCGGAAACGCTTCGGATTCTCTTTAACCCGCTGAATCTCAGCCTCTTAAATTACAGAGAGACGACAGCAGGCAAAGACGATGAGACGTAGGGCTTTGACGCCGCCATAGAAATTCCGGCGCGGCGTTCCTGTCCTCCTACACTCTTATAGAGTGCAGTGAAATATCTCAGTGGCTGAAAATATTTTCAGCCCGGATTAATTGTCTCAGTGACGCGAGGTCTGGGGAGAGCTTCGAGTATGGATTGCACAAGAGGGAGAGGTTTAAAGATCGTTCGGTGGCCGGCACGAAAAATAATTTAAAGATTCTTCGACCACTTCTCATCATTGGGTGACTCTTTACGAGTGAGAGGTTAAGGCACGGACAAGATGCTGCTACATCTCATCCGTGCAGGTTTCCCAAACATCGTTTGGGTTTATTGCTAAGAACAGGAGAAAAATATCATGAACCGCAAGCTTTCCACAATGATTTTCGCGCTCTCAATCGTAGGTGTCATTTCAACCGTAGGGGGCGTTACCAATGTTCAGGGAACTGTTGTGTCCCACTCCAACGTCATCCGCGTGGTCGATGGGGTTCGCAACGTCAGCGTGCTCGGAGACGGACAGGCTCTTAGCAATGCAGCAAGGACTAACGTAAGTATTGGCGTCACCGCTGTCAGGGACACCATCAATGTTGCTGATATAGTTCGCGCCGGTGTAGTTAATCGAGTTGACGAAGTTACTCCGGCTGATTTCGCTGGTACAGTTCCGATGTCTAATATAGTGAGCAGCGTTAAGGGAATTGGGCGCGTAAGCCGCTTGGTTGGTAAAGCTGATCGAGGTGTTGGCGTGAAAGTGTTTGACAGCCACGCCGTGCCGCGCACTGTTGTGAAGGTTGAAAAGGCCGCCATGTTGAGCGAGGTTAAGGTGGCTGGCGCTTTTGCCGTGACCGATGTTGCGCAGGCGGTTAGCGGTCTTGTCGTGACTAAAGATGTGCGGGCGGTCAGCGGCTTCGGTATTGTTCGCAAGGGCGATGTTGCATTCGAGGTCTTGAATCAGGAGTTTGTAGTACAAAGCAGCAACCATAACCGGGCAGTTTATCGGAATGACGACGTAGTGAATTCTGTTGACAACGTCCCTGCGGTTGAAGCCGCACGGGTAGTTGGAAAGGAAAGCCGGTCTGATAGCTCAAAAAAGCGCTCGAAGGGAGTCAATCGGTGGGACGTACAGGCGCAACAGGATATGCGCTCACGAATGACTGGCGAAGGACGAGCATGGTCGCCTGTAGAGGAGACATTTAGAACGAACGTCAGTTGGTCGAACGGTTGGGAACTGCGCTGGTGGTCATTTAAGATGGATGACGGTCGCACCGTTTGGGTCTATCACAGACGCTCTAAAACGACCGGCGTGCGCTTCACGAGCGTTATCGATACTGAGACAGGGCAATGGGATGGCTGGCGAGCGGTTCGGTAGTTGCTTCTTTTGGTCTATAGAAAATTGGTGGCGGCGTTATTGATGACGCCGCCACCAATTTTACTGTTTGAAGTTGATCGTCACGTTAACAGTCAGCGTCTTTGAGTCGGGCTTGACTTCGCCCTCAACCTTAAAAGTTTTTCCGGCGAACGCCTGCGCCAATTCTCTGTCGGTGTGGATGTCGTTAAAAAAAGCGTCAAGGTAAGAAGCGTCGTAGACTTCGCCCGCCGCAAGTGTCCACTTGCTCTTGAGATGCGCGGCGACGTTTTCGGGCAAGCCGGTAAAGGCCAGCGTGCCCATACGATATTGCGGCCCCTCAACGGCTGTGAAGCTGTAGGTGACTCGTTTGCTCGCGTCGTCGTAGACGGGCTTCGCGCGCAGGTAGGCTCGCAGGTATCCCTTCCGGCCATAGGCTTTATCAATCGTATCTATGCCCTTATCGATTCGGGTGCTGCTCGCGATCTCGCCCGTCTTCATTCCGAAAGCTGCATCAAGCTCTGGCGTAGAGAGCACTTTGTTCTCGCTCCACTCGGCTTTCTCCCAGGAGTATTGCAAGCCCTCTTCGGCGACGAGCGTGACGGCCACGCCGTCCTTGCAGGCAGCGCCGTCAAGCACCTTGACCGGAGCCTCGTGAAAGCGTGCGCGCAGGTAGCCGCGCTGGCGATAAATATTTCTCAGAGAGCCGTTGGCAAAATCAACGACGAAGCGATGCCCGTAATCTTCGTTGAAGAGAGATTTCGAGTTGGATTTCAGCTCGCTCTCCGAAATTCCAGCCGCGCCAGTAAAGCTCAATTCGCAGATCGGAATCTTGATGCCTTTGACTGTAAAAATGTGTTCGGGACTTCCGCCCGCCTCATCGGTCGAAGGCATGTATTCGACTTCGCCTTGAATCTTTTTTTCTTTCAGCAAGCGTTGCAAGACCGACTTGATACTGGCGGTCATGTTGCCAACGTCCAGAGCCGTGCCGTCGTAAGAAGGTATCTCGCGGCGAATCGCTTCCGCCAGCTCTTCATTGGTGAACCAGACGAAGTTGTCGAAGACGACGGGCACGCCTCTGTCGGCCTTCTCTTCGACCACGAACGTGACGGTCGCCTGCCCGCTCGACGCGTGCAAGCGATAGGTCAGATTTGTGAAAAAGCCCGTCTGCAACAACTTGTTGGCGGCCTCGTCCAGCGAGGTTTCGTTGACGCTCTGGCCTATCTTCAAGCCACTCGCCTCGACGATCTGCTCCTTGCCGTAACGCTGTAAGCCTTCGACCTCAATCCGCGCAAGCTGCAAAGACTTTTCGCCCGTGGCTTGTTGTCCCAGAGCCGTCGGCGCAAGCGTTAAAAAAGTTAAGAGGCAGGCGAACAGAAATTGAAACTGTGCGCGCTTAAAATATAGATTCAAATTTTTCGCACGTGCGTGACAGAGAGAAATCATGGGCGTTTTATAGCTCCTGAAAAATTTATTCACATTAGGTTTTTAGAGAGGCTCTTGAACGAATGTAACGGGTAATTAAACACAAGAGGACACAGAGGAATCTCAAATCTCAAGCTTGAGATCTCAAATCCTAAGCTTCAAATCTCAATTCTCAAATTTGAAACCTTCTTAAACCTCTGTGCCCCTCTGTGGTGAAAAGATTTTTCTTCAAAGAGACTCAATGAACAGACCATTATTGATGAAGAAAGCCGCCCGTGCGTTTGCTCTAAGGGGAGGCTTATCTTTCTCAAATGCGATTTACGCGCAGAGGGCGGATTCGACGCGGTTGCGACCTTGTTCTTTGGCCTGATAGAGCGCGAGGTCTGCGCGGGCGATCATGTCGTTGCCGGACTCGCCGGGGCGTAGCTCTGCGACGCCCGCCGAGAGCGTGAGCGCGAAGGCGCGCCCGCCGTCGCCGAAGAGGCGCGACGAGACCGAGAGGCGTATCTTCTCCGCGAGCGAGTGCGCGCCGCGTGCGTCGGTCTCGGGCGCGAGCACGAGGAAGTAGCCCTTGCTGGTCCCCTCGAT
>CAXTPS010000002.1:36232-318024 GCA_964246305.1 uncultured Pyrinomonadaceae bacterium | reverse complement strand
TGCTAGAGCGCGAGGTCCGCGCGCGCGATCATATCGTTGCCGGATTCGCTGCGGCAGAGATCGGCTGCGCCGATGCTCAAAGTCAGTTTAAAGATACGCTCGCCGTCGCCGAACAGACGCGCCGAAGCCGCTTCGCGAATCTTCTCTGCCAGAGCCGCCGCTCCCTCCAAATCCGTCTCAGGCAGGAGGGCTAGGAACTCTTCGCCGCCGTAGCGAAAGACCATATCGGAACGTCGCACGGCCTCCGTCAGAATCGTAGAGACCTGCTGCAAGGCCGTATCGCCCGCCGAATGTCCGTGCGCGTCGTTAACCTTTTTGAAATTGTCGAGGTCAATCATCAGGCACGCGAGCGGGCGATGATAACGGCGTGCCTCTGCGTGTTCGCGTGCGAGCGTGCGTTGCAGGCCATAGCGATTGAGGAGTCCCGTCAAAGCATCCGTCACGGCGCGCTCCTGCGCCAGCTCTGCATGCGCGCGAGCCTCTTCCGCGCTGGCGCGCAGATTGTCGCGCTCGTGCTTGAGGCGCATCGCGACATCCACACGTGCCAGAAGTTCTTCGGCTTTGAAAGGCTTGCTGATGTAATCGTTCGCGCCCATGGAGAGGCCGCTGACTTTGACTTCGGTCTCATCGCGCGCAGAGAGAAAGATAACCGGAATGTCGCGCGTCGTCTCGTCGTCCTTGAGGCGGCGGCAAGCTTCGAGGCCGTCCATGACCGGCATCATGACATCCAAGATCACTAGATCAGGCATCGCCGCCAGAGTCTTCTCGACCGCTTCGCTTCCGTTTTCCGCCGTCAGGATTCTGTAACCCGCGCGCTCCAGCCTGCGCTGAATCAGAGAGCGATTTATCGGCTCGTCATCAGCCACCAGAATTATCGGAGGGTGCGTCTTCCCTTTTTCTTCAAGCATAACTTAAATTCGAGTTGGCAGTTAGCAGTTGGCAGTTGGCAGTAAAAGCAACGACCCGCATAACATCGTCTTTGTCTTAACTGCCAACTGCCAACTGTCTTCTCATCCTTCCGCTCCCGGTATTTCCAGCGGCAGGCGAAACCAGAAGGTAGAGCCTTCGCCGGGCGTCGAGATGACGCCGACCTGCCCGCCCAGTCTTTGCACCAGCCGTTTCGAGACGGCGAGGCCAAGCCCTGTGCCGCCGTAGATGCGCGTCGTCGAAGCGTCGAGCTGTCTGAGGTCATCGAAGATATGCGGGAAGGCCGCCGTGTCGAAACCGATGCCCGTGTCGGTCACATTAAAACGGACGCCGCCCGTCTCATCGCGCTCGACGCTGACGTGAATCGAGCCTCGCTCTGTGAACTTGACCGCGTTCGAGAGCAGGTTCGAGAGAATCTGACGCACGCGCTCGGGGTCTGTGCGGACGAGAGGCACGCTATCGGAAATCTGTATTTTGAGATGCAGCCCTTTCTTTTCCGCTTCGAGCGCGACACCCGCGACGGTGCGGCGCAACACTTCGTCAAAACCGACCGTGTCCATAAAGACAGGGAAACGCTGCTCGTCCATTCGCGCCAGATCGAGCGCGTCTTCGACCATGCTCAATAATCTGTCAGCGGAATCCGAAATCGTCTGCACGTCCACGCGCTGCGCTTCGTTCATCTCGCCCGAAAAACCGTCTATCAACATCTGCGCGTAGCCGATGATCGCGTTGAGCGGCGTACGCAATTCGTGCGAGATGATCGCCATGAATTCCATCTTATATTGCTCTGCGCGGCGAGTCTTCTCTTCGAGCTGCGCGGTCTGCGCGGAGAGCGTGCGCTGCTTTTGACTCGCTTCCAGATTTTGCAGCGCGATGGCAGCGGGACGGGCGAAGAGGTCTGCGAGGCGTTGCTCGTCCGGTGAAATTTCCGCCGCGACGTGCGAGAAAGAGATGAGCAGGCCGAGCACGCGATTCGCACGTCCGGTAATCGGCGTCGCCCACATGCCGCGCAGTCCGGACCAGCGCACAGAGGTGTAAAGCTCTGCAAAGCGCGCGTCGCCCGCGAGGTCTGCCGCCACGCCCATGCGCCGCGTCGCCGCGAGGCCGCAGACGGGATCGTCCAACGTGACGCCCTGTGTGTATCTTTCGAGCAGGCCGGTCGGCAGGTGTTCGGCGATTGCCAGCCGAAAAAGTTTCGCCTCTTCATCCCAGCGCAGGATTGCGTTTGAATCTGTGCCCGCAATCTTCGCCCATGCTTCGAGCACGGCTCTCAAAGCATGATCCAGCTCGGCGTCGCCCGTCACCTCACCGGCGAGGCGCAGGAGCGCGAGCAGGTCTTCGATGTAAGAGCGTGAGCGCGCGTGCAGCTGCGCATTGAGAATGAGCGGCGCAATCGTCTCCGCGACGCGCGCCAGTAGCAGCTGCTCGTCCTGAGTCCAGATACGTTGCCGGTCAGATTCGACGAGACCGATGGCGGCCAACGCCTGCCCGCCATAAACTACGGGCGCGAAGCGAATCGAGCGCGCGCCGAGACGTTCGACCAGCGGGCGCAGCTCATTGCTGCGCTGCGCGCGGGCGTCTTCGATAAAGACCGCGCGCTGCTCCGCGTAGACCGCGCGCTCCTCTTTCGAGACGGGCGCGTGCAGTTCGAGCGGCGGGCGGTCGTCTCCCGGCGTCCACGCGCGCAAAATCTGATCCGGCCTGCCGAAAGTGACCGTGCGCAGGACGACGAAGCTCGCGGGCAGAGCGCGTGCGAGCGCGTCAATCGCGTGCTGAATAATCTGATCGAGATCGAAAGAGGAACGCGCAGCCATCCCCAGTTGCTTGACCAGAACCTCTTCACGACGCCGCGCGTGCTCACGCTCATCTGCTCCAGTGACGTGCTCCGTCAGCCGTATGCGAGCGAGGGATGAAGCAAGCAGGCTCGCGGACACAGCGGCAATCGCGGCATCTGTTTCCGTGTAAGACTCTGCGCGCGAAGAGCTGGCGACGACCACGCCCGTCACAACTCCGCCGGGCATGAGCGGAAGACACAGGACGGATTGCGCCTCATCGCAGACCAGCGAGAGCAGCAACGCGCCGCTCGCCAGCTCCGTCTGCGCGTGATTGAAGATGACGGGCGCGCTCGTCTCAAACACACGCTCAAGCATCGTCCGTGTGACGCGTTCCGTCTCAACGCCCGCGACGCTGGCAAACTCGTCTCGCTCAAAGGTCGCGCACAAACGCTGCCGGTCTTCTCCGGCTGCCGTCGTCACGCGCAAAGAATCATGTGGAATCAGTCGCGCGAGATCGCGCAGTGCGATGTGATAAGCCTCTGTAGAAGTCCCTGCGGTATTGAGCGCGCTCGCCATTTGAGAGAGTGAGGCGAGCAGCACGGAACGCCGCTCGCCGTCTGCGTGCGGCGGGGCCTGTTCGTGTGCGCGCGAATCTGTGTCGCTTCCAGTCATATAGACATAGCTCGAATCGCATCGCCGGTGCGTCGAAACGCACCAACGGGCGCGTCGCCAAATTATCATACAGGGCAGGTGAGGATTGTCGAGGCGCAAGCCTCACGGGACACAGCATCTTAAAACAATTTCATTTAAGGCCGCAATGTTTTGACAAAAAAGTCAGAAGGCTGGAGGCTGGAGTCTGGAGGCTGGAGTCTGTATTCTCCCGTTTGAATCTACAAATTTTATGATAAGCTTTGCCCGCCGAACTCAAGGGTTTCCAGACTCCAGACTCCAGACTCTGAGACTCCAGACTGTTACAAGGAGCAGCCGATGCGACGACGTGAAGGTGATGGGTGTCCGATAGCAGGCGCGCTACAGGTGATTGGCGATAAGTGGACGATGCTCGTCGTGCGCGATCTGGCGTCCGGGCCGAAACGCACCACCGAGCTGCTCGCGATGCTGCATCCGATTAGCAGCCGCACGCTCGTCGGACGCCTGCGCGATATGGAGCGTGACGATTTTCTTGAGCGCAGGGATTACGGCGGCAACCCTCCGCACGTCGAATATATTTTGACCCGGCGCGGACGACTCCTGCTTCCCTTTCTCGACGCCTTGAAAAGATTGGGCGAGACGCTCGACTGCAACGAATGCGAAGACCGCAAAGAACGGCGCGGCGAATACTGCGAAGCCTGCCCGCACAGAGGCGTCGAACACGTCCACTCTCAAACACCATCGCGCCGTCGCGAGCAGGATGATTCGATTGTCCTACTCTAAATTTTGACACGGGCAGACGGGACAAAAAGGGATGAGAGCCATCGGCTTATGAATTATAGCCGGTTGACGAACGACGCCAGCACGAACCCGGCACAAACAATTCCGACTACCACGCGCCAGCGGCGCACACGCCTGTAGAGCGTCGAAATCCAGATCAACATCACAAGCGGAATCACAGGCAGCATCTCGCGCGCCTGCAACTCTCCGCCCTTGATGGAAAACGCGGCCACATAAGCCGCGATGACGAACGCGAGCGCGACCTGCGCGGCGATAGCGATACGCAGTCTTTCAACTCCCTCATCAATCAACGCCGGACGCGTCATCGCCAGCAGACCGGCTATCGTCAGCACGAAGAGGTTCATGTGCCCGGTAACTTCCCAGAGGCGGACTGCGCCCGCCTTGAGGATACGCACAGGATGCATCCATGCGGCGTGTGAGCCGAAATATTCTGAATTGCCGTTAATGTAACCCGTCCGTTGATATTCGTAGCCGAGCCGCAGAGCCAGCACGCAAAGAGGAAGCAGTAGGACGAAAGCTTCGTACAGTCTGCGTTGAGACTCACCGCCGGATAACGAAGCAGCCTCGCTCTTCCCATCTCGCAAGTAACAAAATATTTCCCACGCGAAAAGAGCGAGCGGCGCAAGTATCGCGGTCTCTTTAACCAGCGCGGCGAGCGAGAAAGAGATGACGCAGAGAAAAATGCGGCGACGGCTGCGCCCCTCAAACAACGAAGCCTGAGTCTCATCGAAATTCTCTACAGGCTTTGCGTGCGGATAATTTGCCGGAAAGTAAAAGGCCAGCCCCCAGCTCGTCAGCGCGGTGACGGCTATATCGGAATGCGCGAGTAGGCTTTCGGTAAAGAAGACCGGATAGAGCGCGGTGCAGATAATCGTTGCGACCGCGACCTGTTTGTTGGCAAGCCGTCGCGCGAGCTGATAAATCCCGATAAGCGCGAACGCCGCGATGAGCAGCGTCAAGGTGTGTATAAGGTAAGGATTAATAGAGAACGATTCACGCAAAGGCGCAAAGGCGCAAAGAAGAAAACGACAAGACACAAAGAGAATGCTCAAATAATTTTGTTGTGCCTCCGTCTCTGCTTTTCTTTGCCCTTTGCGCCTTTGCGGGAACTTGTTTATGAAGTTTTCGCAAACAACAATTTAATCGCCATGCACAGCTTCGCCTGCTTCAACTATGTTGGAGACGACCTCGCCGTCCGGCATGGTGATTTTTTCGTGATCGGCTGAGACGGTTTCGCCTTCGATGGTCACTTCCTCGCCGGTCGGGGTGAGGATAGGCAGGCTATCAAGAAAACGCTCCGCGTCAATCGCGGCCATGCAGCCAGTGCCCGCCGCCGTGACGGCCTGACGGTAAAATGAGTCCTGCGCGTCGCCGCACGCGAAGACTCCGGGAATGTTCGTCGCCATCGAACGCCCGGAAGTTTTCAGGTAGCCGATTTCATCCATCTCAAGCTGTCCCTTGAAGAGGTCTGTGTTCGGCTTGTGGCCGATGGCTATGAAAACTCCTTCGCATGGAAACTCGCTCTCTTCGCCCGACTTAGTGGTTGAGAGACGCACGCCCGTGACGCCCGTCTCCTTCGACCCTAAAATTTCTTTGACATCCGTGTTCCAGATAAAATCTATCTTCGGATTGCCGAAGGCTTTCTCCTGCATGATCTTTGAAGCACGCAAAGAGTCGCGCCTGTGCACGACCGTCACGCGCGAGGCGTAGCGAGTCAGAAACGTGGCCTCTTCCATCGCCGTATCGCCGCCGCCGACAACCACCAGCGGCTTGCCCTTGAAGAAAAATCCGTCGCACGTCGCGCAGGCTGAGACGCCGTAACCGCCTAGGCCGTCGGGCGCGGGAGCTTCGCCCGGAATCCCGAGCCACTTGGCGGACGCTCCCGAAGCGATAATCAACGTCTCGGCTCTAATCTCGTGATCTTCCGTATGCAGCGTGAAGGGACGCTTCGACAAATCGGCTTCGGTAATCCATGTGATTAAAAACTCTGTGCCGAAGCGCGCGGCCTGCTCACGAAACTCCACCATCAGCTCCGGGCCTTGAATGCCTTTTGAGAAGCCGGGATAATTCTCCACCTCGGTCGTGATGGTCAGTTGCCCGCCGGGCTGCGGCCCCTCTATCACGAGCGGCTTGAGGTCTGCGCGTGCAGCGTAAATCGCCGCCGTCAATCCTGCCGGGCCTGAGCCGATGATGACCACGTCCCTGTGCAGCGTATCTTTAGCCATAAGAGTTAACTTTTCTCCTTCAAGAATTATGCGGCGGGACAATTTTAATAATCTCGCGCTTATGGGTATAGCCTTTCGGTTGCCCGTATAGTATAACAACTCCCCCGCTATACTGCGATTTTACCACTTACCCCGTTGCTTGTAATGCTTTACGCTCCTGCTTTTTAATGCTTGCAGTGTCAGCCGGTACGATTCTGGTACTTTTGGCGTGCTCTAAAGCCTTTGCAAGCCTTCATCGGTCGGATGCACATAGCGCATCGCCATCCTGATATTGGGGTGTCCCATGAGCCGGGCTATCTTCTCCAAACTCACATCGGCATCACCGAGACGAGTGCCGAAGGTGTGCCTGAGCGAGTGAAAGCTGAAGTCATAAACCTTCGCCTTTGTGCAAGCACGCCGGAATCCCCCATCCATCACGCCCCTTGTGAGAGGCTGCCCCGACAGAGAAGCCACAACCCTCAGAACCGGAGGCAGCAGAACCGAAACTGTTGCGCGACATCCGAAATAGTCACATGAGCTACAGTGACCCTCGCACCAAGATTGGCACGGCACAGGCAGGCAGCAACGCGCTTTCGGAGCTTGGGATTCTCAAAGGCGATATGGTTCGCATGACCCTTGACGGCAAAGTAGAGGCAGGGGATTTAGCGTATGTTTTTTGCCACGATGACAACCGTATCTGTGTCAGTTTTTGGATTCAGGAAAGCGATACCTACCGGATGACCAGCGACCCGGAGCTTATCAGGCGCGGGTCTGAGTTTAAGCCGGAGACAATGACTATCATCGGTCGCGTGGTCAGAGTCGAGCGAGACGGTCTACCCGTCAAACTCCCCTTCAAACTGCGCGGCCTGCCTTACGCCAACAGCCCCGACGAATGCGAGGCCGACGAGCCGTAAGAGAAAGACAACACAGCGGAGATAAAGAGACTTCGCGCCAAGCTGGACAAGCTCATCGAAAAAGCCGACATCAGCGACGAGGCGGCCATCTTCCGACTTGAAAGGAAGATTTACGCCTTAGAGCATGAGTCGCCGGATTCCATCCTTGACGCAGATCATATCGGATAAAGACGCGGGCATGAGTCACACGGCTCGCGCTCGCCTCTTCACATTCAGGAGATGACAACATGAAGAAAACAGATAAGATCAAACTGCAACGTTGCAGTTTGATTCCAGAGCCACAGCCCCGGCCATTCGTCCGCTCTGCTCACTACGAAGCCCTGCACATGATCGAGCGCACCTACCGCGTAAGGTTCATGCGAATGAGCGCCCGCGTCTTGAGATTTATCTTTTGTTGAAGCTGCGCGCAACGACGAATTTGCAGATTGCCGCGTGATGTAGGAGGCGAAGAGAGCAGGGGAGCATCAAGGCAGAGACAGCAAGCCCCTGCCTTGCAATTGGTCGGATTGTGTTAGAGTTTCGTCGCATCACGTGCTAAATTGAGGGTAGCTGCGTAGTTCGGAC
Source organism: uncultured Pyrinomonadaceae bacterium (assembly GCA_964246305.1). Lineage (GTDB taxonomy): Bacteria > Acidobacteriota > Blastocatellia > Pyrinomonadales > Pyrinomonadaceae > JACMLC01. Next base: position 310,191 of record CAXTPS010000002.1, on the reverse strand, counting down.
GGCGGCTGACTGTTCACGGGGAGATTTCAATGGACTTCACTTTCATCCACCGGGCAATCCTGCTGTCTGCCCTCGTAGCCTCGACTTTGTTTGCCCCTTCGCACCCGACCAGGTCTGCCACTGACACACCTGCGGTCGAAGCACGTACAGCATCAACAGCCTCCGACACCCTCGGCGCAACGGATCATCAGTTCCGCATTATTGAAAGCCCTCCGCTGGTCAAAACAGCGGCGGTTGTGACTTGGAAGGGCAGTCAAGACCATCGCTGGAGTAATCCCGGTAACTGGGAAGGCAACCGCGTGCCGGGAACATCGGACGTGGCACGATTCGCAGTGAACTCAAGCTCAGAAGTGCTGGTGGACGAAGACTCTTCCGGCGCCGTGGCCGGCTTGATCATGGAGCCGGATTATCGCGGGACCGTTACTCTCAAGCGCGACCTGACGGTAAGTGACGATGTGGTGCTCGCCGGCGGCACTCTCAATCAGGGAAATTACGGCTTGAGCGTCAGCCATTACCGTCAAACGGGCGGCACCTTCACAGGTGGAGACGCGCGCCTGATGATCCAGTACGACGCCACTCTAAGCGGCGGGACGCTACTTAGCAGCAAGTCGATGACTGCGCAATCGGTGACAATTAAATCTCCCGCTGTCGTGACGATGGCCGCGAACAGCAAGCTCAACTTAACCGGTGACGGCGAGCCGCTCAGTGGCAATGGCTTATTGGACGTAACAACGAACGGGCCCAACAGTCTGGAATACACCGGACGAGCAACGGCTGACGTGACGGCGGCAGGTCCCGTGCGGGGAGCGCTGGGTGTTGCAGGTCCCACGGACGCCCAAATGCCTTCCCTGCTTCGAGGTCTCACATCTCAGGAGCCGAGCCAATCGCTGTCCGGTTCGTTCCGCAGAAGTGCGGCCTTGACTCTGACTAAGAAAGAAGACTACCCGTGGGCAGCCGCGATCGACACGGTTAACGGGTTTGCTTATATCGGCACGCTGACCAGCCCCGGTATTGTCGTCAAGATTCGGCTGTCAGACTTCACCCGCGTAGGCGCTCTGGTCCTGAACGCCGGCGAAAACGACCTTCGTTGCGCCACAATAGACCCCGCAGGCGGTTTCGCTTACTTTGGCGGTCTGAGCGGCTCCATCGTCAAGGTGCGACTTTCGGACTTTACTCGCGTCGGTTCTTTTAACGCGGGTGGACCGCTCGCGGCCGCCGTGATCGATACGGCTAACGGCTTTGCCTACTTCGGAGCCTACACCGGCCCCGGGGCCGTCGTTAAGGTCCGACTCTCTGACTTTACCCCCGTTGCTGTATTGATTCTGAATACGGGAGAGAATGGAATTCTATCCGCTGTGATAGACACCGTTAACGGGTTTGCTTATTTCGGCACCGACACCAGCCCTGGCATTGTGGTAAAGGTGCGCCTTTCAGACTTCACCCGCGTTGGCGGTGTGACTCTGAATTTTGGAGAAGACGAGCTCACGTGCGCCGTGATCGACACGGTTAACGGATTTGCCTACTTTGGTAACTTCGATCCTATTTATAGCATCATCAAGGTCCGGCTCTCCGATCTCACTCGCGTCGGTGCTTTGAGTCCGAATGACGGACTGGCGACCCAGCTCCGTTCCGCCGTTATCGACACGATAAATGGCTTTGCTTACTTCGGCGACAACTCGGGCAGTGTCATCAAGGTGCGACTGTCGGATTTCACTATAGTCGCGGTTCTGCGTCTGCCGTCGCCGCAACGTGAACTCTTGTGCGCCGTGATCGACACTGCAAACGGCTTTGCTTATTTTGGCGTCCATATCCCACTCGGCGTTGCGAAGGTGCGCCTCTCAGACTTTACTCTCGTTGGCGTTACAGCTTTCAGTAATGGAGAAGACAACCTCGCGGCCGCTGTGATCGACAGGGCTAATGGCTTCGCTTACTTCGGCACCAACACCTCCCCCGGATCAGTCGTCAAGGTGCGACTCTCCGATTTTACTCGCGTTGGGCTTCTGACTTTGAATCCGGAAGAATTCTCTCTCGTTTCGGGCGTGATCGATCCAGCGAACGGCTTTGCCTATTTCGGCACCGACGGTACGCCCGGAAGGATTGTGAAGGTGCGACTCTCTGACTTCACTCGCGTTGGCGGTTTAACTTTGAATCAGGGCGAAAACGAACTCTATTCGGCGGTGATCGACGCTGTCAACGGCTTCGCCTACTTCGGCGCAATAACTTACCCACAAGGAAGAGTCGTCAAGGTGCGACTCTCAGACTTCACCCGCGTCGGTGGTTTGACTTTGAATAATGACGAACGCCCACGCTCCATGGTGGTTGACACGCTCAACGGGTTTGCTTACTTAGGGAACTATACGGGCGTCGTCGTTAAGGTGCGGCTCTCTGACTTAACTCGCGTTGGCGCTTTGGCACTTACTGGGGAATCGCTTCTCAGCGCTGTCGCAGACCCCAATGCGGGCTTTGCTTACTTTGGCACCTTCGGAGGCAGCGTTTTCAGGTTGCGTCTCTCAGACTTCACCAGCGCCGGTGGCTTGAGTCTGAATTCCGGCGAAAACAACCTTCAGTCCGCCACGATAGATACAGTTAATGGCTTTGCTTACTTCGGCACTTTCACAAGTCCGGGCAAGGTAGCGAAGGTTCGCCTCTCAGACTTTGTCCGCGTTGACGGCTTGACTCTGAACGCGGGAGAGGACTACCTGAGTTCCGCCGTGATAGACACGGTTCACAGTTTTGCCTACTTTGGCACCGGCACCCAGCCTGGCATAGTCGTGAGGATCCAACTCGCAGACGCAAGGCCATCTCAGGCATTCGACTATGACGGCGACCAAAAAGCCGACGTGTCAGTCTACCGACCTTCAAACAACACCTGGTATCTGAATCGATCGCAGGCTGGATTCGCCGCGTTTCAGTTCGGGGCCTCGGGCGATGTGTTGACGCCGGCCGATTTTACGGGTGATGGGAAAACAGATGTCGCTGTTTTCCGCCCGTCGGTTGGGACATGGTTCGTCATGCGGAGTGAGGACAATACTTTTTATGGTGTCGAGTTCGGTACAAGTGGCGATATTCCGGCACCGGCGGATTTTGATGGGGATGGGAAAGCGGACCAAGCTGTTTTTCGGCCTTCTAATGGGACTTGGTATTTGCAGCAGTCGAGTGCCGGATTTTCGGCCACGCAGTTTGGGATCGATGAGGACAAACCGGCGGTCGGGGATTTTGATGGCGACGGAAAGGCTGACATTTCTGTCTATCGACCGTCCTCCGACGTTTGGTACCGGATTAACACCTCGAACGGGTCAGTTTCGGCTCTCCAGTTCGGTGCGGCCGGTGACAAGATCGTTCCGGCGGACTACACAGGTGACGGAAAGACCGACGTTGCGGTCTGGCGACCCTCGAATGGGGTATGGTACATCTTGCGGAGCGAGGACCTATCGTTTTACGTCGCCGGATTCGGACTCAATGGCGATCTGCCCGCACCAGGTGACTACGATGGTGACGGCAAGGCAGATGTTGCAGTGTATAGGCCTTCTAATGGGACCTGGTACTTGCAACAGTCGACGTCGGGGTTTAGTGCTGTTCAGTTCGGAGTCGCTGAAGATAAACCGACTCCCAATTCTTATGTGCATTGATGGTGGGAGAAAACGGGGTCATCCGAGCCCGCCAGTGAAGGATCGGGATCAAGCTTGCAAAATTGCAATTCCCAATTTGAACGATAGGGGTCAGCCAGGCGTGACGCTTCGGTTCGCCATCCTTAATGAGATATTAACTTCTGGATGACTCCGCGAATTCAATAAATTGGGCTACCTCTTGCTTTCACCCGGTTTGATGAGGTTGCTCTCATTGGACTCAAGATCTGTTGTCCGTCAAGGACTTGGAATTCCGCTCCTGCCCTTTCTGAATGCTAAAATTCCCTGTGGCTGCGTTTTGAGGCTTAAGAGGTATCACGCAAGGGTAAATCGGCTGTAGGGCGATTCTGAGGCTCTTTTTAATGCTCAAGCCCGGAAACCACACCTTGCGACCGCGCCCCGCTGTCTGCCACGCATTAAGGCCAACGCGCCCGCCGCACAAGAAACATGGCGGCATCTCTGAGTGGTGCGGCGTCCATCTAGGATGAATCAATCCACAATCTGCACAGTCGCAGCCGACGGGCAGAAACCGTGCGCCCGCTTCATGGCTTAAATACTGCTCGGCGATGGCTGGCGGAATGGCATAGACGCGCGGCTCGACCTGTCTTAGCTGCTCGGAAAGCATGAGAGTTTGAAGGTGAATAAAGGCAGTAAGCAACGGATCGCACGGGCGTGGCGTGTCTGTGTAGTCCAGCTCGCAGGCGCGGTCTTCAATAGACCTCTTGCAAAAGTCAGTTAGTTGATGCGACAAGTAGCTCAAAGGAATAAACCGAATGAGCGACGAGCAAATAAAGGATTTACCACCCGCTTTGTTCAAACAAGCAGAAGCGACACACCGTAAAGTCGCAAGTCGTTGTCAACGGCAGCAGCAAAGAAGTTATTGGCGCTGCTCATAGTCGCGGGACAACCCATGATTTTGCTCTTTACAAACACAGCCAGCTTGAGTTGCACGAGAGCCTTGAACTGCTAGCTGAGAGCGGCTATCAGGGCATCTCGAAACTGCATGAGAAGAGCCGGACGCCGAAGAAGAGGTCGAAGAAACACCAGTTAACGAAAGACGAGCGAAGAGCCAATCGGGAACTCTCAAGGCGTCGCATTGTGGTTGAAAACGTGATTCGTAGTTTGAAAATCTTTCGCATTCTTTTAGAGCGCTATCGCAACCGAAGAGAGCGATTCTGCTTGCGTTTCAACCTGATTGCCGGGCTGTACAACTTTGAACTCAACCTCTAATCACTTTTGCAAGAGATCTAATGTTAGTTCCCGCCTGGTAGTTCTCTCTGGCGCAGGCTGGCAAAGCTGTTGTATAACTAGACATGCAACTGTAGTCGAATATGACATGGCGAATCTGCCGGTGAGCACAGCCCGGCCTCTTCTTTTGATAACTTCGCTCGAAACAGAGACAGAGACCGGCTGCGACGCCATTCCCGACCGTGTGCGACAGCCGTCGAAGAGAGATTCAGAGATCACTTTGAGCGCAGCGCAAAACCGTCACAACACATCCCGCGTCATCGAAACCATCAGCGTGCTCGGCGCAGGCACGATGGGGCACGGCATCGCACAGGTCGCGGCCTCAGCGGGCTATCCGGTCATCCTGCGCGACATCAACAAAGAGATGCTCGCGCGCGGGATTCAGGCCATCGAGCGCAATCTGATTAAAGGCATCCAGCGCGGCAAGCTGACGGAAGCAGACCGCGATCAAACGCTGCAACACCTGCGCGGCACGACGCAAATTTCGGAAGCCGCGAACGCGGACTTAATCATCGAAGCCGCGCCCGAAGTTTTACAGCTCAAGCAGGAAATTCTGCGCGAGGTCGAAGAAGCGGCTCATCATCCTTTTATCTTTGCGACCAACACCTCTTCGCTCTCGATCACGGAGATAGCACACGCTTCAAGCAGTCCGGCCAATGTCGTCGGAATGCATTTCTTCAATCCGGTTCACCTGATGCGTCTCATCGAGATCGTCGTCGGCAGCGAGACCGGCGAGGAGACCATACAGGCCGCGCTGGATGTCGCGCGCCGTATGAAGAAAGAGCCGATCACGGTCAAAGATGTGCCCGGCTTCGCTTCGAGCCGTCTGGGCATCGCGCTCGGACTCGAAGCGATGCGTATGGTCGAGCAGGAAGTGGCGAGCGCGAAAGACATAGACACGGCAATGGAGCTGGGATACAACCATCCGATGGGGCCGTTGAGATTAACTGATGTGGTCGGCCTTGATGTGCGCCTGCACATCGCAGAATACCTGTACAGCACGCTCGGCACTGAAACCTTTCGCCCGCCCGAAATCCTGCGCCGCATGGTCAGCGCAGGCAAGCTCGGCAAAAAAAGCGGCGAAGGCTTTTATACTTGGGAAGAATAGAAAGATAGTTGGCAGTGTGCAGCTAGCAGTTGGCAGATAAAAGCAAGCCCATCTGTCTTAACTGCCAACTACCAACCGCCAACTGCCAACTGACTGATGAGTAGTCCGCCGAACAACGAAGAGAGACGCTTTGCGTTGCGCATGGCTTTGCGCCTGCCGATTGTCGTGTCCGGGCGCGCGGAGGACGGCGCGGCGTGGAGCGAGCCGACCGAGACCGATGACATCTCGACCAGCGGCGCGCTCTTTCATCTCAACCAGAAAGTACAGCAGGGCGAGCGGCTGTATCTGCGCGCGCATCGCCCGGACGGCGCGCCCATCGAAGTCACCGCGAGCGTAGTGCGTGTCGCTCCGGCTATCTACGGCACGGCGCGCGTCGGCGTCTCGATCAGCGAGCCGACCGAGAACTGGCTGCGCCTCTTCGTCTCGTGGGTCGCGGACGAACAGCCCGTCGCGCCCGAACCTGAAAGCGAAACATCTTCCGAGTAAGAGATCGAATCCCGAAGCTCAAATCTTAAATCTCAAATTTCAAATCATCGGAGCATTTAAAAGTCATGTCGCAATCTCAAGAGACTTTATCGAAATCATACGAAACACTTCTGGTCGAGCGGCGTAACCGCGTCGCGCTGGTGACTATCAATCGTCCCGAAAAACGAAACGCCCTCAACATCCAAACGCGCGAAGAGGGCGCGCAGGTCTTGGAAGAGCTGCGGGATGATGATTCGGTCGGCGTTGTGGTTTTCACCGGCGCGGGCGACAAAGCTTTTATCGCCGGAGCGGATATCGCGGAGTTTGCGGGGCGCACGGCTCTCACGCAGCGCGCGGTGATGCTCGGACGCTCGCTCTTTACCGCGATGGATTCGTTTCCGAAACCGATCATCGCGATGGTCAACGGCTACTGTCTCGGCGGCGGCTGTGAACTCGCGCTCGCGTGCGACCTCCGCATCGCCAGCGAGACGGCTAGCTTCGGCCAGCCCGAAATCAACCTCGGCATCATCCCCGGCGGCGGCGGCACGCAACGCCTGACACGGCTCGTCGGCGAAGGCAAAGCCATGGAGATGATCCTGACCGGCGACATCATAGATGCGCACACGGCCTACAACATCGGCCTCGTCAACACGGTCGTGCCCGCCGCAGACCTCGAAGCCAAAACGATGGAGCTGGCGAATCGCATCGCAGACAAAAGCCCCATCGCACTCCGCATGGCAAAGGAAGCCGTCAAGCTCGCCTCGCGCTCAAACCTCGACGAAGGCTTGCGCCGCGAAGTAGACCTCTTCGCCCTCTGCTTCTCAAGCGAAGATAAAGACGAAGGCGTGACCGCATTCCTTGAAAAACGCAAGCCGCAGTTCAAAGGCAAGTAACCTGCTTTTAGATTTGCGATTGCCGATTTGCGATTTTAGATCTGAATTGAAAGACAGCCTGTTTATCTCCATTCAATTCGTTCTCCAAGCTAAAATCCAAAATCGGATGAGAGTCATCGGAATCACCATCGCCTCTTAGTCGCGACTATCGGCGGCGTCATCGCCTACCGCGCGCTCTTCATCGAACCGGGCGCGGGCGTCGTCATCACAAACCAGAACGTCCGCGAATTTCCCAACACCCTGCGCGTCGCAAGCGGCATCATCCTGTTCATCCTCGGCGGCGCGCTCGCCTTCTTCGCCGCGCGACGCAAACCCAAGTAGCCCACGCTTGACGCGCTTTCACACGCTAAGCTAATCTGTTCCCTCGTCGCACACCAAGCGTCGCCACACCACCTACGGGGCCGTAGCTCAGCTGGGAGAGCGCATGACTGGCAGTCATGAGGTCAGGGGTTCGATCCCCCTCGGCTCCATAAACCCCTTAAAATAAAACTTATTAGTCTCAAGCCAATTCTTCGGAGGAGGTTTGAGCGTGTGAGTCCATATATTGGAGTTGACTTTTAAACGGCCATACATGGTGGCTAACGAGAGCCGAGTTTATAAACGATTGTGTCCGGATGATAGGTCTTCCAGTCGAACCAGTAATCGCTAAGGACTGGAATCTGTTTTAGCTGTTGCCCGATGAGTGTGCCGCCGGTGGCTTTGCCGGTGAAGTCCCAAGTGCTGCCGGTCTCGGCGTCAAGGAGTTGGAGTGGAGAAGTGTCGGGCTTGATGAAGAACTCCAGCTTGCGTCCATCAATCAATCTCTCGTAGGCGCGCACAGATTTTTTATCTTCGCCGAGGATGATGAGGATCGGAGTCCCGCCGAGATCATCGAGAATCGGACTCTGCTTGACGAGAGCGTCAAAGGGATAGGCTTTTGATGCGCCGTTAACGGTCAGGCCGATGACCAGTGTGCGCGGCTCCAGAGACGAATCTATGCTTTGAGAGGTGGCGACCGGAACCTTGGACATGCGCTCTTCCCAGTTGGCGGGCGCGTATCCGCCTCTGCGTGTTACCTGCTCATCGGGTCGCAGCACTCGCCCAAGAGGTTTTTCTCGCTTCCATAATCCGTAGGTCAGCTCGTCATGAAAAACCGGGCGCAGGCGTTGACCTTTGAGCGGGCCGAAGATGGCTTCGCCCGTCACCTGCTGCCACCATGTGCCCGTCTCTTCGTCGCGCATGATGAAGTTCTGATTGTTGATGCCGGACAGATGAAAGTTGAGCTTGCGCCCGTTTACTGTTGTTTCCCACACCAGACCGGTGTGGCAGAGCGTTCAATAAGTAGCCACTATCGGAACGCCTCCAACCACGTCCTGTATGAGATGATGATAAGCCATCAGGCGCACAGGATATGCGACGGCTTCTCCCTTGTTGTCAACAGCCATCACCATATCGGTGTCGGCAATAAACTCCGCCTCACTTGCCTTCGCATAGCCGGGATGAGCGAGCGGATTGAACATCCACTCGAAATGATTCTGCCTCGCAAACCACGTCACTGCGATGAGCGGCAAGAGGACTACGACCAGCGCAGCTTTGCGCCACCAGCGACGTGAGCCGCGCCAGAGCCACGCGACCAGAATCAGCGCGAACACAAAAGCCGCGAGAGTCACGAGCGGAGACCAACGCCGGAGCGCGTAAGATAACTCTAAGCCGCTCTGAGTCTGAGGTCTGAAAGGCTGAATCAGCCAGACAGGGATGAGCGCGATTGCCAATCCGGTTAAGACGAGCAGAAGAAGAGCCGCCCATGCTGACCGACGACTCGAAAAGATAGCGCCGCTTTTAGAGAGCATAAGAATTTTCACCCGGACGTTTTAAGAGAGTTTCAGCACTGCATATATTATTCGCAACTGAGACTGAAAGATGTATGCCCGCGCGGATTCGGTTCGATTGCTTCTTTGCAACAGGTTAGTATAATACAGCGTTCAAGGTCGAGCCTGCGTCACATTCGATGGTAAACAATTCATTCCCTTCTTCAAGCGAGGCAGCCTCTGCGCGTGAATTCATATGCGCAGGCAGAAAGTCTCTCTCTCTCTCTTTACGCGTCTGCGCGCCGCTCGTCGTCTGCGCTCTTTTGATGTTCACGGGATGTGCGAGCCGTGCGGAGAGAGATCAGGCCAGCTTTGAAGCGGACGCGAGCGCTCGCACGGAAGTGCGTCGCATAGAGGCCGCGCTGGCGCGCACGCAGAACATACAGCAGAGCGAGCTGGACTTCTTGAAAAAACTGCACGCGAAATATCCCGCAGCAGCAGAAGTCAGCAGCACTTTGCAGGCGGCTTTGCAGGCGCGGCAGGATTGGGACGCGCTGGAAAAACTTTTGACGGAAAAACCCGCCGCCGCAAGAACGCCCGGCGAGCAGGTCAATCTCGCAAAAGTTTATATCAAGCTCGGCAGATACAGGGACGCGAGCGACATCTTGGGCGCGATGGCCGATGCCGCGCCGCAAGACCTTGAGCTGAACAGTCTGGCGGGATACGCTTTGTATTACGAGGGAAAGTATGACGAGGCCGCGCGCGACTTTGATCGTGTGTGGGACGCGCTGGTTGCCGCTAAAAAGATTGACGAGCTGATGATGCGCGGGATGATCTATTTTTACAAAAGCGATCAGGAGCGCGCGAGCGAGGTCTTGAAAAAGACCGTCAAGATAAACCCGGACTACATCGCCGGCCTCAACGCTCTGAGCCGCGTCTATGCTGCGAAAGGAGACGGCGCGCAGGCAGACCTTTATCGCGCGCAGGCAGAGCGAGCGCACGCGCGCCAGACTGCGGACGAGGCGCGGCGCATGCGCTTGACGAGCCGCGCACGCGACCTTGAGCGCGCATTCACCGCAGGCCGCTATGCAGAGTGCATCGAGATCGCGCACGAGATGTTGCAAACAGCGGATGACGCGCAGAAGCCCGCGCTCTATCAATATTTGGGACAGGCTTATCAGGCCACAGGCAAGCAGGCCGAGGCGCAAGCAGCTTTTCAGGAAGCAGCGCGCCTGCAACAGCAAAGTAAATCCTAGAATAGACAGAGAAGCTTCATCTGCCTGTTTTCAATTTCTTTGCGTCTTTGCGCCTTTGCGCGAAACTTATTCTCACGCAAAGGCGCAAAGACGCAAAGAAACGCGGCAATGCTTTTTGATCTTGATTCATAATCATCCATGATGCGTAAATCAATCATCACTCCGCTCGTCATTTTAACGATGACAGCAACGCTGTTCGACGGTTGCAACCGGCAGAGCAGCAACCGTGCTTCAAATCCGAATCAAACCGTCAAGACATCTATCCGCTTCGATGACGGCACGCAGGCGAGCGGGATAGATTTTCTGCATGTGCCGACGCGCACGCCTGAGAAGTTGATGCCGGAGATTATGGGCAGCGGCGTCGCCATCGTGGATGTCAACCGCGACGGCGCGCCAGATGTCGTGCTCGTCAACAGCGGAGCTGTGCAAGCCTCCACGCGTCCGGCAGAGGCGCGGACGCGGCTCTATATCAATGATGGGCGCGGACACTTCACAGACCAGACGGACGCGTGGAAACTGCCGAGCACGGGCTACGGCATGGGCGTGGCCGCCGGAGACTTCGACAACGACGGGTGGACTGATCTGTTCCTCACAAGCTATCGGGGCGATGACGCGCTGCTCAGAAACACTGGCAGCGGCTTTGAGGATGTGACGGCGAAGGCTGGCATCAAGGCGGATGGATTGTGGAGCACGAGCGCGGGCTTTTTCGATCTGGACAACGACGGCGATCTTGATTTGTGGACGGTGCGCTATATCAAGTATACGCCCGCTCTTGATGTCAAGACATATCATAATCGCGTGCATGTTTACTCGACGCCCGTGGTTTACGAAGCCATCGCAGACCGCCTGCTGCGTAACAACGGCGACGGTAGTTTCACAGACATCAGCACAGAGGCAGGGCTAACTGCCGCCGCGCGCAAAGGACTCGCGCTCGCTATCGGCGACATAGATTCGGACGGCGACGCGGATATTTACGTCGCGAACGACAGCAATCCGAACCAGCTCTGGATCAACGACGGGCACGGCAAATTGAAAGAGAGCGGGCAACTGGCCGGCGTCGCCTACAGCGAAGAAGGCGTCGAGCAGGGCAGCATGGGAGCGGATTTTTCCGACACCGATAACGATGGGCTGTTGGAGATCGTCTGCACGAATTTTCAGGGCGAGCCGACGAACATTTATCGTCAGCAACAGCCGATGCTGTTTCGAGATGTGTCCGACTCGACCGGCGTTGGCGAAGCCGCACGTGCGCGCCTGAAATTCGGCGTGGACTTTTTCGACGCGGACGATGACGGCGACGAAGACCTGCTCGTAGCCAACGGCCACATCGAAGACAACATCAACGAATACACCGACAGCATCTCTTTCGCGCAGCAATCCACGCTCTACGAAAATTCAGGCGACGGAAAATTTGCGGACATCAGCAACGTTGCGGGCGCGGCTCTAGCAGTCAAGCAGGTTGGGCGCGGCCTTGCGACGGGCGATCTGGACGGCGACGGACTGCTTGATTTCATCATCACGGCCAACGGCGGCAAGGCGCAGGTCGGCATGAATAGAACGGAGAAGCGCGGCAACTTCGTGGGGCTGTGGCTCGAAGGCGCGAGGGCTAATCGCAGCGCGATAGGCACGCGCGTCTCGGCGAAGATCGGCAACCGCACGATTCGACGCGAGGTGATGGGGGCGAGCAGTTATCTCTCCATCTCCGACTTTCGCATGCTGCTCGGCGTGGGCGAGGCCGCGACGATTGACGAACTCACTGTCTACTGGCCGGGGCGCGAGCCGCAAGTTATCAAGGGACTCGCGGCTGGTAAATATTATCGCGTCGTAGAGGGACAGGAGCCGTCCGCCTTCGTCCCCGGCGAGAAACAGCTCAAGCCATAATCTCATGCGGCATCATTCGCAGATTTGCGGCGCGAGATGAGCCAGATTTCGATCAGGTTGGCGGTTGGACCGACGATGAAGAGAGCATAGTATGGCGCGTGTACGACCTGCATCAGCCTGAAAATCATCTCGACGAGCGCGACCGCGAAAGCGACTCCGCACTGTGCCAGCCACGACGAGCGCACGGTCGTCTTCGGGTCTGTAATCATAAAGAAGATATAGAGCTGGTACATCGGCCCCGTTATCGGCGCGACCTCCGCTAGAAATGGATGCCCCGTAATGATGCTTCTCAAAAAAGCGAGAGCGACGAACGAGAGCACGTAAGTAAACGTGATATGAAATCTCTTCAGTCGCCAGATGATGATGGAGCCGAGCGTCCAGATAACGAGCATCGGCCAGACATTGTTGCCCCACTGTATGCTCAGAGAAGCGACCGTGTACGGAGCTAGAAAGAGCAGCGCGCAGATGCCGAAGTTCGACGGATTCCAGAGATGGCGATCATTCAAGCGCAGGACATATTTTGAGGTGATGGCAATCGCGCTACAGAGCGCGTAAGGCCAGATGGCAGGCGAGCGCACGAGGATGCCGACGCTGATGCCTGAGATGTACGCGCTCGCCAGATGCGGCCACTTGCCCGTAAAGAGTTTCGACAGAACCAGCTCAATGCAGATGGAAGTGACAATCGCCAGCGCGGTCTTCGTATAGCTCTCAAGAATACCGAACGACAGTTGACCGACTACGAGAATGCATGTGATGAGAATGGGAGCGATGAAGCGATGGTCTAGGCCAAAGATTTTACGCGGCGGCTCTCCGGCTGGAGATGAAGCAGGACTCTCCCGCTCGACCACTGTGGAAGAAGCAGGCGGCGTGGTTGTTGAAACGCTTATCTGAGAGTTCATGTTGAGCTAGCTTCAATTCTATAATTACAGCTTGATAATTGATTCGTCTCCGGCAATGTTTCGGACTTTTAAGCGTAAAGGCTTTTTCTGGCTCTGAATCGTGCCGTCCCAAAGTTCCCGCGTTTTCCCGCCGTTGCGAATGACAAAGCCTTTCTTATCAATCTTGATTTCTTCGTCTGAATGCCAAGCGTCCTTTTCGTTTGCGTTGTGGCCATCGAGGCTGACAAATTCGATCAACTCTAACCCATCATCGTTAACGACAATCGGCTTAAATTGACCTTTGGTTTTTGCCTCTGGCTCTACGTCTTCATCGGCATCGTCTAACAAAGTTCGTTTGCCCAGTTTTCTTTTCTGGTTGTACTCTTCGATTTTCTGCGTGAGCCGGTCGCTGATGAAATGAGTAATTTCGATCTTAAAGCCTTCGTTGCTTTTCTTTACTTGGCAGGTGATCTCATCGTTGATAACGACATCATCCAAGACCTGTTTCAAGTCGCGTAGCTCAATCTCTACGCCCGTCATGTTGTTCTCTTTAAGAAAAGCATTGACGGCTTTCTCGTCGTCAATATCAACGTAATAAACGATGACGCGCTTTACATCGTCCGGCAGCTCTGGAATGGCTTCTTGCAGGACGCGGTTAACCAAAGGCACATCTAAAACCTTCGTCGCGTGATCTAGCAGGTTCGGCACATAAACCGGCACTAAGCCAAGTTTAGAGTCCTGAATTGCGCCCTCCCAGAACTCATCAAGTCCGTCTTCATTTTTGAGTCCGGTGATGAGCGTTTTAAGTTTGTCCATCGTCTGAACGGGATTACGGAAAAGCGAAACTCCGTCTTGAATATCCAAGACGGTAAAGCTCGCCCCGATCTGAACTAATCTATCTCGCGCGGTCTGAAGGCTATTAACTCCTACGTCAACGTGAATAAATTTTCTTCCAAGCCTGTTAGCGACATTAGCAGTTACGCCGCTTCCGCCGAAGAAGTCCGCAACTATCATTCCCTCGTTACTAGAGGCTTTGATAATTCGCTCAAGCACTGTTTCAGGTTTCTGCGTTGTATAATCAAGGTTCTCAGTAGTGTCGGCTGGTTGAAGCATTGATAAACGCCAAACATCATCAATTGTTTTATGAGTTGACTCTTGGTAGATTACCCTTCCTTCATCATCTTTAGCGTTAACCAATCGTTGCTTTTCTTTGTCCCATACTCTCTTAATTTGGTTAATAGCCTCTGCTCGCTTTTCTCTTTGTTGGTTAAACGTAAAGTTATCCGATTTGCTATACCAAAAAATCACATCATGATTCGAGGCGAAGCGGTTGATATTGCCTTGCATTTTATTGTAGTAGTACCAAATAATTTCATTCTTGAAATTTGCCTCCCCAAAAACTTCATCCATCAGAACCTTAACGTAATGCCCGATGTTCCAGTCTAGGTGAACATAGATGCTTGCCGTCTCACTCATCACGGATTTAATCGCGTGCAGGTTTTCAAACATCCAGTTCAAGTAATCTTCTTTGTTCCAGATGTCGCCATACATCTTTTCTTCAAAGGCTTTCAATTCATCTAATGCGATCTCTTCGCCGCTCTGCGCCTGCTCTTCAAGCTCGGCGAGCGCGGCGGCTTTCTGCGGGTGTCGGCGCAGGTAAACTTTCTTTGCGTAATCCGCTCCGCTTGCAAACGGCGGATCAATGTAAACAAGATCAAGACTAATGCCTTGCTCTTTCAAGTAGGCGCACGCTGTCAAGCACTCGCCGCGAATCAAAAGGTTCTCGTTTTTGTCGCCGACCTGCTCAAGCTCGGCGACCTCATAAAGCGGCATCCCTCGCTTAATGCGTTCGATGACCTTGCCGTTTTCGCGGTAGCGCAGAACGCGCCGGGTGCGTGTGATGTTGTCCAACACCGCTTGCCCCTCGATGGTGTTTGGATAGTAGGGAATGTATTTGATCGCCATAATTTTTAGTCGGTGAAAAATTCACGAATCGCTTTGCAGACAGAGTTCAAATTCTTCTCGAAATCCTCACTGTCGGTGAGATAGAGATACTTAAATTTCCCGTAACCGGATTTCTTGTTATTGAGCGGAATAAATTCCTTTTCGACAAACTCGCGGCGGTTGATAAAGTCCTTCTGCTCGGCAAAGCCGATGCCTTTCGTCTCGATTATCAACACGCGGTAAATCTCTCCGTCCTTCCGCTCAAGCAAAAGAAAATCGGGCGTATATTTTCCGACTTTGAACCAGGTGGTTTTGTTCTTCTTAAAGCACTCGATTCTAAAATCCGTGATGTCTTTCTCGCCGTTGTAGTAAATCTCCAGGTCTCGCTCGCGGAAGTCTTTAATGGTCAAGATGCCTTCAAGAATGCTCATCTCGAACTTGCTCTGAGCGAAGTTGTAGGGCAAAAAGTGAAACGTCTTTTCTTTGCTCTGCACGGCTACAGGAAACTTTATTTCGATGTTCGACGCGAAACTTCCCATCCCCTGCGCCGCAAGTTGTTCCTGTTGTTGCCGCGAGATTTCAGCCAGCGCGCTTTCGGTCTCTGCAACGGTCTTGCCTGAAGCATCAATTTTTAGAATCTGCCCGGTCTCCTTCTCGTTCGGGTAAAGTTTATCGTGCCGGGGCAGAGCCGCTAGTTTGCTGACGATGAGCATTTGCGCTTCGGCTGGAATAATTTCCTCGTGCGTCTGTAGCTCGCGTCGTTGATGAAAAGCCAACCTGATCTCGGCTTCGACCTCCGAACGGTCAAACAGTTCGTTGTAAAAATGCGCGCCGTTTTCTTCAACGGTGATACGCTCAAAGACGCCTTTTAATTCCTGGCGAAACTGATTGAGAGTTTGAAAAGAGACCGCGCTTAATGTGCTTTTGGCAATGCTCAAAAGCCAAGCGTCAAGGGTGATAGCATCGCCTCTCTCCTCATGTAAAAACTCTCTGCTCTGAGTCTCGGCGGTCGTAAAGTCCTTCGTGATGATAACTGATTGTTTGAAATGGCTATCAGTATCAAGCCCTGAAATAGCGGCTTGCGGGTCGGGTTTCTCTCCGGTTGAAAGCGTCTCGTGTTTTATTCTTAACTGCCAAAAATCAATTTTCGGCAAGCGTAAGTGAGTAAGCCGGGAATGTCTTTCTACTAATTCTTCTACGTCGGCTTTGCCCGCATTTCTCAGTTCGTTGATGGTCGTGTTCTGCTCTTCTTTAAGCTGCTTTTCGAGAACCTTAGCGTTCGATTCATTGAGCCAGATCAAAGCGGTTTCCTCGTGATTGCGGTCAACCTCGCGCAGACAACGGCAAGCCGTCTGCAAGACCATATTCGACGGGCAATCGCCCTGCTGTGAAAGAATAACTCCCGTGAGGCTTTTACAATCCCATCCTTCCTTGCCAATCTGGACGAGCAAAACTATTCGTTTTTTACTGAATGGAGTATCGAGTAAGGCAAACTCCTGCGCGTTCTGTTTCGGCAACGGGTGGCTCTTATTGCCCTGATGAAACTTTAGAATTTCGTCCGGGTTTATCTCTAGCTCATTGACTAGAAACGGGTACACTTCCTCTTCCAGCCGGTCAATCTTGCCGCAGTAGATCGCTAACTTGGCGCGAGTGTCGTTATCGTAAATCTTGGTCTTGTAAAGCTTCTCGAAATCTTCAACGCCTCGCCTGATAATCTGCAAAGGCGTGAGGTTCTTGGTCGGCTCGGTCTTTATGTCCGGGTGCTTTAGAAAGTGTCGGACGGCTTCAACCAGCGGATAGTAATAAACCGTATTCGTGATCTGCGATAGCTTTAGGCTGATGCCGTCGCTAACTTCGATCTTCTCGGCGGCGGACAAGTAAGGCGTTCCTGAAAAGCCCAAAACGCTATTGATGTTTCCGCCTTTATTCCAGCTATTAACGACGCGGCGCAACTTAACATCTTCGGTCGCGGCGTGGTGAACCTCATCAATTAAAATCTGTAAATTTGCAATCTTGCCTATCAGATTGCGTAGCTCATTAGCCGCTTTGTCTTTCTCGTCTTCGGTCTTTTCGATTAGCTCTTGCTGCTGTCCAAGCTCTAAGCGGTCGAGAATCACTTTCTCCGCGTTGGTTACTATAACGAGTCCTAAGACATCTTCAAACGGCTGATACTGGCCCACCTTTTGCGCGTTCGGGTTTCTTGCCTTGTTACTCTTCTTGGCTGATTTCGGTTGGTCTAAGACTTCAAACTTGATGAGCTTTTTGAGCTGGCTCGCCGAAGGCTCTGGAATGACCCAGGCCGGATTAAAATTTTCAATCGTCTTGAGGCTCGGAATAATCGAGGATTTCAGACCTGACGGAACGAGTATCAGGAAATTATGAGCAAAGGCTTTGTTCTCCGGCTCAAGCAAAGCAAAATAAAGGTCAAGGTAAATAAAACTTGCCATCAGGAAAGTTTTCCCCGCTCCCATAGGCAAGCTGAACAAGTAATCAGAATAACTCACCCCGTAGAACAGATTAGAGATTACCGCGTCATAGTCTATTGACTCTGGCTTCTCGCTAATCCGTTTTTCAATGTCGGGCAAGGTGGCTTTATTGGGCTGGTTCGGTTGCGGCGTTCGTGAAAACTCAAATAAGGCTCTGGCAGATTGGTTATTTTCTAAAAAGGTTCGTACGTCTATGCTTAAAGGCAGTTTTGATAAGTCTTCGTTACGGAGAAAGAATCCGTCTTTGAAAAGAGTCACAAGCGGTTTGTTCTTCCCCTCGATCTTCAAATACAAATAGACCTCAATCGCCTCTACCTGTGCTTCGCGTAGATGGTTCTGAGTTCTGATGTAATCAACTGTTTGTCTGACAGGGCAGCTCGGCGAATAGATCCATTCTCTAGCCTTCCCTGTAATTATGTGATTCAGCATTTTGCGATCTGTTTATATATCTCTCTCAAATGGCTTCAGAAAATAAAGTTTCTTCTCTATTTTTATCTGACTTCTTTGTGCTTCTGTAGCTAATTATTTTACGCTTCTTTGATGTAATGAAGCTTGCCGATCTCAGGCGCGTCAATCGTCTGCATTTTACCCGAAGGCCAGCGAATGACAACTTTTTCTACTCGCGCGTTTTTGCCGAGACCGAAATGTAATGCGCGCTCGTTCTGTGCGCAGAAGCCGCTGCCGCCCGAAACCTCCTGCACCTGCTCCTGCCCGTTCCAGTAGACACGCACCGACGCGCCAATCGCGCTGCGGTTGCTCTCTACGCCTTCAAGCGCGAAAGCGATCCAGTTGTTCTCAGGTGCGACACTGTTTTTATAGATGAGCAGCGGCCCGCGCTCGTTTGCGACCACGGCATCGAGCACGCCGCGATTCCACAGGTCAACGAGCGCGACAGAGCGTCCATCATTTGTATCGCTCACGCCCACGGCCTGCGCGACATCGGAAAACTTGCCCGCGCCATCGTTGAGCCACACGCGTTTTTGCTGGAAGCCCGACAGGCTGCGGCCAGTCATCGCAGGCCAGTTCTTGGCGTCCGAGATGATCGCGCTGTTGCCTCCGGCAATCTTTGAAAAGTCGTACCAGTAATTCGTCCCCTTCGCGGCGGAGACATAACCGTTGACCAGATACAGATCGAGCGTGCCGTCGTTATTCAAATCACCGAACTGCGCGCCGAAGCTCCACCCGCCGAGTTCCACTCCCATCTCGCGCGCCAGATTCTCATACTTCAACGTCGCGCCGCCCGTGCCCTCCTTCGGCATCCACAGATTGTTGCCCTGTATGAGCACGCCCTCTTCGGAAATGTTCGTCACGTAGATAGCGAACCTGCCTTGATTGAGCACGTCACCGAAGGCCGCGTTCATCCCGCTCTTGGGAGCAAAGCCGACGCCCGTCTGCTCGCCAGCATCACGAAAAGCTTTCCCCTCATCATTCAGGAAAAGCTCCGAGACGCCGTAGTCGTTAGCGATGAATAAATCTGGATAACCCGTGCCGCGCAGGTCTGCCGCCGCACAAGCCAGAGACCAGCGGTGCGTATCGAGTCCCACTTTCTCCGTCACATCTTCAAACGCTCCGCCGCCCAGATTGCGTAACAGAAACTTGCGCCCGCCGTTCTTCGCATACTCGAAACTCTCCGGCATCATCTTCGTCGTTTCGAGATGCCAGAGGTTGACGTTCTCCGCGTAGTAGCCGCCGAGAAAAATATCCAGCCGCCCGTCACTGTCATAATCAAACCACAGAGCCGTGTTCGCATTGACCCACGCGGGCAAGCCCGCTTTATCCGTCACACGCGTAAAACTTTTTCCAGCGTCGTTGTGAAAAAGCTCCGGCCTGCCCCACTTGTAAAGAAACAGGTCTTCGTAGCCGTCGTTATCGTAATCGCCCCACACCGCGCCCATCGAAACGCCAGTCTCTACGTGATTGAGATCGGCGATATTCATCTCCGCGGCCACGTCTTTGAACGTGCCGTCGCGGTTATTACGATAGAGCGCGTTCAGGCTTCCCTCGCCGCTGTTGGTGGCGTAGATGTCCTGCCAGCCATCACGGTCAAAATCCACTATCGAGACGGCTGCGCCCATCGAAGCGACCTGCGGCATGATGTGGTCGAGCTTTGAATCAAGCTTCGGAGCGGTGTGTGTGAAGTTTATTCCGGCGTTGCGCGAGACCTCATCGAAGCGTAGACCGTAACGCTTGAGCGCGTCCTCCTGCGCGGCTCGATTATCTTTCGCCCCTCTGCGCTCAGACCAACGCCGCAACACGACCGGAGTCGCCAGCAGCGCGGCGAAAAAGAGTGCGAGCAAACCCCGCGCGATGTAACGCTTCTGAATCATGTCGGATTATTTAACTCTCAGCGCGTCCGTGAAACTCTGCGGTGTGACGTAGCGCGTGTGGTAATCCTGCCAATCCTGTGCGTGCCGCTTATAGGCCGGATCATCCTCAAGCCGTGCCGGTGAGGTAGTGTAATAACGCTCGTTGCGCGATGGCAATGGCAACACTGTTTTAGAGAACATGGAATTATAGTCGCCGTCCTTAATCCACCCGTTGCCTATCAACACGTAGTCGCGCACCCATCCGTCAGCAACCTGCGGCTGCGCTTGAAAGCGCATCAACAATTCGTCGCCCGCATTCGCGATGATGTAACGATCATCCACCTGCATGAGCAGCTCGCGCACATCGCCGAAGCGCGTGTAGTAGCCCGCGAGGTCACGCCAGCGTTGCGAGGTATCCACGACGCGATTATATTCCGGCAGCTCAGGCGAAGACTTATCAGCCTTGCTCATCCCGGAAAATCCGCGAAAGCGTAGCTCTGCCGTAGCAGGCGTGAGGCGTTCGGTTTTCACTTGAGCATCCGGCATCCCGGCAGCCCACGAGAGAGCGTCCCAGTAGATTTCCATGTTTGTGCCGAGGCGCAAGCGGCGCGGGGCATTGGGGCGAAAGATTCCTTTCAAATCGATGAGGATGGTTTTGTTCTTCCCGGAAGGGAAACCGAGGTGCGGCTGCACGACTATCCAGTTGCCCTTCTCGTCCGGGACTTGCAACTGCAAATCCTGCGGGGGCGCTGCGCTTCCCTGACTGATGGCGACGTTGATCGAAGCGTCCGTCGGATGCAGCCAGCCCTGCGCGACGAGCCAGAGCGCGCCCGTGTCCGGCGCGTCATCGCCTAACTCAAGCTCTACGTAATGGTCGCGCGTGATGCCCTGATACGCGCCGCGCCCGAACGTGTCCAAATATTTCCCATCGCGCTCATGCACTATGTCCGTCACGTCCTGCCCCTGCTCGTCCGTGGCGCGCGCGAAGGGATGCGGGGTTGCGACGGTGTAGACTTTCAGCTCCGGCGCGACTCTCGCGGTGCGCTCGTCAACGAAGACATCCGTCCCCACAGGATGATCCACGACCAGCAATGAGTAATGATCCAGATAATATGTCTCCCAAAGCTCGGCTGTGATACGCAGGTCATAGTAACCGTCGCGTGCTGCAAGCTGGTCGCCGCGAATCTTGACCCATTCCTCAGTCTGCGTGACCTCAAGCGTCTGGCTGGCATTGATTCTCAAGCCGATGGCCGGACTCCACGGCGCGCAGTCTTTGACAAACTTCATCCCGCTGCCGTCGTACGCGAAGAGAGACGGGCAAGAGCCTTTGAGGCGTTGCTCCGCGAGGACGGCTTGGTCCGCTTTCAGCTCAAACTCCGCGTGCGGAAAGCCGTTCGGCCAGATGATGCGCGCCACGTCCGTCTGCTCCTGCTGGCCGATGCCGAAATGCACGAGCGGCCCCGTGATGACCTGCTTCTGTGTCAACAGCCCCGCGCGCACTTCTATCTCGCCGCCGATGCCGAACGAGTTGACACGCTGGTCGCCCGCAGCCTCCTGAGCGCGCGGGCGAATCACCTGCCAGTGATAATTCTTCGTCCCCTTGTTGATGAGACGCGCCGGTTTTCCATCCGGCGTGAGAGCTGTGAAATCGAGTCGGCCATCAACATTCAAATCAGCGATGGAGAAGACACGCGTGCCTGTCTGTTGCCGTAGAAATTTAAAGCCGCCCTGCTCATCACCGAGCCAGATGAAACATTCCAAAGAAGTATTAACAGCATTTCCTTCAAGCGGCATCGGCAGCACAATGTCCAGACTGCCGTTGTTGTCAATATCTGCGATCAGCACACGTGTGCTCGCGTCTTGAGGGAGAAACTTGGGAGCTTGCGGCGGGCGCGCGACTTCTGCGACATTCCACTCCTGCCCGTTACCTTTATCCGAATAGCGCACGATGACGCTGTTGTCTTGGACTGCCACCAAATCCAGAACGCCGTCGTTATTTATATCAGCCACGCTAAAAGCTCTGACCGCAGATTGATTGCCCGGCATCGCGCGTGCGCGAAACTGTCCGCCGCGTTCGTTGATGTAGATATGCAGACCGCTTTCGCTATCCAACATAGCTGCGTCAGGATTGCCGTCGCCGTTCAAATCCGCCCATGCGAAATAAATTAACGCCATCACATCCGCAAACGGATACATCTCCTTGAACGTGCCGTCCCCGTTGTTCTGCAAGACGAGCGGCTTATCATTGAGCCTGCTGAGCACGACATCGAGATCGCCGTCCATCTCTATGTCCGCCGTCCACGCTCCTGTGTAGATACCATTCGTGATGGCAGCCGAAAGCTTCGTCTGCGCCGTGACATCCGTGAACGCGCTTGAGGCCTCCTGTTTGAACAGGCGAAAGCCGCCCGCGCCCGCGAGCGCGAGGTCTGTCTTGAAGTCGTAGTTGTAATCAAGCGCGAGCACGCCGTCCGGCAAAGGAGGCGAGGAAGATGCGCCGCCGGGAAAAGCGAGTTTCGCGCCGCCCGCGATCTGCACCTCGCGCCCGTTCGCATAAAGAAGCGCGGGCGCGCCCTCGCCCGTCAGAGAGATTGTGCCGCACCAATCCCACCTGCCATCTGTGCCTGCTTCGCTGACAGGCTCTTGAGTGAAACCGATTTGCTCGTCGGGCGGCGCGGGTGTTGAGGCGGGCGATTCCAGCGTGATGAAACGCGTGAATGGTTCGCCCACGATTTCCGGCGGGGTCTTAATCGCGGCGAGGCTCTGCCTGTATTCCGCATCGCTCACCAGTACGTTGCGCAGGAAAGCCACGCGGGTCGCAGCCGCGCGCGGGTTCGTACCCTGCGCTGCCGATTCGAGAGCATCGAACTGCTCGCGCACCTCCGGCGGCCAAGCGTTTGCGCGCTCGTGCAGGCGTGCGACTAAGCTCTTCAGCTTTTCAGCGTCGCCGCGCTTTGCCGCGAGCCGCGTCGCTTCCAAAAGCGTTGCGAGATTCGACGGCTCCGCTTCGAGAATTTTTTCCAGTAACTTTTGCGCCTCAGCGTCGCCAGCTTCGCCGCCCGCGCGCTCCGTCTCGCTGGCGAGCAGGTAGATAGCTTTCAAATCTTTCGGGTTCAATTCCGACGCGTGACGCAGGAAAGAGATCGCCTCAACGCTCTTTCCACGGCTGCTTTCCAACACGCCGAGCAGCACATAAACCTGCTCATTGTCGGGCGCGAGGGAACGCGCCTTCTCTAATCTCTCCGCCGCCGCGTCATACTCCCTGCGCCTCAAAGCAAGAAGTCCCCAATCCGCCCACGCGGCAGGCTCTCCCGGCGCAAGCTCCGTCGCACGCTTCAGCTTCTCATCGGCGCGCACATCATCTCCGACCTGCAACGCCGCCAGCCCGATATAAAAAGCCGAGACCAGCGCGCGATACTCCGCAGAAGATTTTTCCGGCAACACCGCGCGGCTGCGGCACGCGCCTGAGAAGATAACCGAGAGCGTCAGAAAGAGGCCGAGCAGTAGCTGGAAATAGTTTTTAAGAGTCATCGAATTTTGAGGAGCGGCTCTATTTCAGACAACAAGACATCTCCCGCAAAGGCGCAAAGAAGAAGACGCAAAGTTTAAGAGGCATGCTATCTCTTTGAGTTCTTCCTTCGCGCCTTTGCGTGAAACTCTTTCTCTCTTGATGATACAAGTCACGAATTTACGACTCACCTTTTGAAACTCAAACTGAACCCCTACAGAATTTTGATTCGACTAAAATGGCTACAAGCTTTTCATTATCCTGCTACTTTGCGGCTTCGACATCGATGTTCGCGGGCTGTATGTCCGCCGGAATGAACTGTCTGTCCACAAGGTCTTGCATCGAAATCGGCTTGGTCAGGATGCCAGCCTTGAGCGCCATGTCCTCTATCTGCTGCAAGTCTTCGTCGGTCGGCGTCAGCATGCGATAGCTCACGCGGTCGGGCGGCTGTGTCAACACGTAGCGCACGAGCTTTTCATCCTGCCTGAAATATGGCGATACGACTTTGGCTGCCTCAAGCCTGTGATTCTCAGCCCATTCGCCGCTCTCGGCTATGCCGCGCACTAGGTCGCGCACGATTTCCGGGTGTTCTCGAATCAGTTTTTCATGCACGACGAGCACGCACGAGATGAAGTGCGGCCAGATGTCTTTGGCGTGATAGAGCACGCGACCCGTTCCGTCCAGCTCCGCTTTGGCCGCGTGCGGCTCGCCGACGAAGTATGCGTCAATCGCTTTGGCAGCGAGCGCGCCGGGCATGTCCGGCGGCGGCAGCTCGACAAAGCGTATCTCATTCTCGCCCACGCCCTGATCGTCCATCAGCTTGCGTATGACTAGATACTGGTTGCTGTACTTGCTCGGAATAGCAAAGACCTTACCGCGCAGGTCGCGCAGGTCGCGCGCAGGATTATCCTTTGCCACGATCACTGTCGAGCCGTCGCGGTGGCCTAAGTAAACTATCTTGACCGGCACGCCCTGCTCGCGCAGCTTCATCGCCAACGGCGCGATCATAAACGTCGCTTCGAGGCGTCCGCCCTTGATTGATTCGACGATGGTCGGAAAATCCGTGAAGCGTTGCGACTCAAAGCGCGTCGTCTTGCTCGTCTTCGAGGCAAAGTCCGTGACCGGGCACGTCAGGTGGCAGGTCACAGGCAGAAAGCCCACCTTCAATTCCTCGCGCGCCATGACCTCACCGCTCCAGTGCTGCCACGGCTTGAAGTGCAAAACTCCAAGCACGGTCAGAACAATTATCAAGCCGAACCCCCAGCGTGCGATTGGTGAACGAAGCATATCTTTTCTCCAGGCGTTAAATTTTAAGCATACTCAAACAGAGGCGGACACGATGAACAGGATAAAGCCAAAGATTTGACATCTCAAATCTCAACATCTCAAATCTCAAAGCTCGCATCTCGAAATTTGAGATCTCAAAGCTCGCATCTCAAAGCTCGCATCTCGAATCTCAAATTTGAATCTCAAATACTCAAATCTCAAATTCGAAATCTCAAATCTTTTTCTTATCCTGCTTATCTCTGTCTATCCCTGTTAATTTCTAAGTCGTCTTCATGTTCCAAACCAAGCTCGGTCAGGATGCGATGCACTGCTTCCACGACGGAAGGATGCGTCGGTTCGCGTGGCCGCGCAAGTGCAAGCCGCAGCTCGCAGCGAATCTGTGCAGGGCGATCCGAGAGGACGACGACGCGGTCTGCGAGCTGCGCGGCCTCCTCTATATCATGCGTCACGAGGACTACTGTGCGCGGCAGCTCCGCGAGCATACGCGCCAGCTCGCCTCTCAGGCGCAGCCGCGTCAGGTAATCCACGGACGAGAACGGCTCGTCCAAAAGCAGTATGTCCGAATCGCCCGCCAAAGCTCTCGCCAGCTCTACGCGCTGGCGCATTCCGCCCGAAAGCTGGTGCGGGTAGTGCTTTGAAAAACTTTGCAGCTTGATGAGCGCGAGCATCTCCTGAAGCTGTCGCTCGCGCTCCGCTTCGTCTTTCACATGACGCAGGCCGAGCGCGATGTTCTCCGCAACCGTCTGCCACGGGAACAATCCGTCCTGCTGGTAGACCATGCGGACTCTGCCATCACGCTCGACGACGCCAGCCGACGGTTTGAGAAAGCCTGAGAGCAGATTGAGCAACGTCGTCTTGCCGCAACCGGAAGGGCCGACGACCGCGACGAACTCTCCGCGCTCGACTTCAAGCGAAAGAGCTTCATAAACTTCCACCGCGCCGAATGAGAGCGAAACGTCCGCGAGGCGCAAAGGCTTATCGCTCATAGCCCCACCTCACGGACTGAATCTTTGTCAGGAGCACGAGCACGCGGTCTATCAACACGCCTATCACGCCGATGACGATCATGCCCGCCACCAGCAAGTCCATCCGCAAACCGTTGCGCGCATCCCAGATGGCGAAGCCAAGCCCATCACGGCCCGCGATCATCTCCGCCGCGACCACCACCAGCCATGACAGCCCCGTCGTCACGCGCAGAGCCGTGATGACCTCCGGCGCGATTGAAGGCAGCGTCACTTTCATCAACCGCTCCACGTTGCCGAACCCGTAATCCTGCGCGACGCGAAAGTAGACAGCGGGAATGCTCGCCACCGCTGCGACCGTCGCCAGCGTGATGGGAAAGAACGCTGCCATGAAGATGAGAAAGATTGCCGGAAGATCGCCTATGCCGAACCAGAGGATAGCAAACGGAATCCACGCCAGCGGCGAGAGGCTGCGAAAGAAATTGACCGCAGGCAACAACGCGGCACGTGCCCGCGCATGCTCGCCCAGCCAGAGGCCGAGCGGAATTCCAAAGAGCACCGAGAGCGTGAAGCCAGCCGTCACGCGAAAGAGCGAAGCGACCGTGTCATTGAAAAGACGACCGCTCCGCACTTCAAAGACAAGCCCGCGCGCCACTGCCTGCGGCGACGGAAAAGCTGACTCTGGAAAAACTTTTAGCAGCCAGAGCGCCCACCACACGCTAATCGCAACGAGCAGCGTGAGCAGCGGTAGCAGACGCGCCTTCGCGCGCGGAATCTCTTCTTTCATCAGTGCGGAATAAATTATTTACGAGATTTAAGATCAACCCTGTCTGATTAGCTAGAGGTGATGTTAACACACGGGCGCGAAATATTCTGAAGTGAGTGTCGGGGAATAAAGTGAACGCATCCGAGATTCGTGCAAACTTTTCTGGTAAGCTGCGATGCTTGTGAGTCAAGTATCTTTATGTCCTTCGCTTTTATCGTTCTATTTACAAATCATCATAATTTTTTCCGGTTAACAAATGAGTATGACAAAAGCATTGGATTTGTCCGGCAGGCAATTGACATCTCTCTCCGATTCGATTGGTGAGCTGATGACGCTTGAGGAACTGGATTTAGACCGGAATCAGTTGGCCTCGCTTCCCGCTTGGATCGGGAAGCTCTCGATGCTGAAAACTTTGAGTCTCTATAGCAATCGCTTGAGTTCTCTTCCAGAGTCTCTCTGGCAGTTAACCAACCTCCAAACATTGAACCTCGCGGGAAACAGTTTTTCTCTACTTTCCGGGGGCATAGGGAATCTGACGAACCTGCGAATGCTGGATTTGGGGCACAACGAACTCGATGCTCTGCCCGACTCGATTGGAAACTTGCGTAACCTTACCTTTCTTTATTTGAGCAACAATCATCTGGCCTCTCTGCCGTTGTCGTTCGGGAATTTGAGCCGCCTGATTTATCTGAATATCACAGACAACGGTCTGGCTTCTCTTCCAGAGCTTATCGGCAGCCTGACTCATCTGATAGAGCTGCGGCTCTACAACAATCAGCTCTCAACGCTTCCCGAAACGCTCGGAAGATTAGCGGAGTTGCGAGAACTGCATTTGATGAACAACGAGCTGACGGCTCTGCCCGCTTCGATTGGCGAGATGGCGAGCCTCAAGAAGTTGGACTTGCAGGATAACAGGCTGACTTCGCTTCCAGCCTCGCTTGGCAAGCTGACGAATCTGAGCGAGCTGAATTTGAGAAACAATGTACTGGAAGCGTTGCCCGAATCGGTCTGCGATTTAAAGAATCTGCGGTATCTTGACTTGAGAGCGAACAGGGCGATTCATCTACCAGAAAATCCAGGAGAGTTGGAGCGGCTTGAGAAATTGGATTTGAGATGGACTAAGCTATCGCCCCTTCCAGGATGGATTCGACGGCTTGAGCAGCGAGGGTGTGTGGTCTTCACTTAACTCAGCAATACGTTTCAGGAGGCATTGCAGAATGAGCGCAAACCAGATTGCAGAGATGGAGCCGGGCATTAGCAAAGTCTACGAAGGAATTTCCGGCCCGGACGATCCGCCGACCTCTTGTTGCACGCTCGAAGCGACGACGCTTTCGGGCGCAGAGGTTTGGGTGCAGGTGATGCCCGGCACAATCAACATGTCCTACCCGTTCGCAGAGGAGCCGCTCGGATTGCTGCACACGCAGGGCGTGCGCACTCCGCCGGACATTTATCTGGTGGATTGGTCTGCGGGCGAGTACGCCACGTTCGGCTTCGGTGACATCTCTCCCGAAGACCACGCAAACCTCGTAGACCAGCTCTTCGTCAAGACGCTCGGATGCGACGATGCGAGCTATCAGCTCAAGATAAAAATTGAAGCCTTAGAGACTTAACTTTTAGATAAAAGCTGAGGCCAGCCTATCCCTTATTCGTCGCCAGCTCGCCGTTGAGTTTGAGAATCTCAAGCGTCATTTCGGCTGAGGCGTACATGTCCTTCACGTCGAGCCATTCGTTGACGGTGTGGATGGCGCGCATGCCCGTGCCGAGGTTGGCGCATTGAATGCCTCTGCGATTGAAGATGTTGGCATCGCAGCCGCCGCCCGAAGCCATCGTCTTAACATCAAGCCCCATACGCGCGGCTGCCTTGAGGACGAGCTGCACGACGTGCGAGCTGTCGGGCACGTCCATCGCGTAGTATTCAGGCTCGACCTTTGATTCGACCCACGCTTTGGTCGTGCGGCCTTCGACAGTCACTTCGTGTTTCGCTGCCGCGTCTTCAAAACATTTGACCATGTGGTCGCATTGCGCTTTCAGTTTCTCTTCATCGAGGGAGCGCGCTTCGCCTTTGAGCGTGACGAGGTTGGTGATGATGTTCGTGGCTTCGCCGCCGCGTATGACGCCGATGTTGGCGGTCGTCTCTTCGTCGATGCGTCCGAGCTTCATATTGTTGATGGCTTCGGCGGCGATGCGTATGGCGGAGATGCCTTCTTCGGGCGCGACGCCTGCATGAGACTCTAGGCCGTGTATTTCAAATTCGAGATGATTGGCCGAAGGGCCTTTGGTGAAGAGAAAGCCCGGATCGTCAGAGTCGAAGACGATGCCGTACTTCGACCTGATTTTTGAGACATCAACATTCTTCGCGCCGAGCAGTCCGACCTCTTCGCAGATCGAGAAGATGGCTTCGATGTCCGTGTGCGGGATGTTCTGCTCTTGCAGGCAGCGTATGGTTTCGATGATGACGGCGCAGCCGGATTTGTCGTCGCCGCCCAAAACGGTCGAGCCGTCCGTGCGTATGATGTCGCCCTCGACTACGGGCTTGACGCCTTCGCCGGGGACGACCGTGTCCATGTGCGCGCTCATCATAATCGGCTCGGCATCTGGAATCGTGCCTTTGAAACGGGCGATGACGTTGCCGGAGTTGCCGCCGACCTTTTCGCCCGCGTCGTCTATCAAAACCTCCGCGCCCATCTCTTCGCAATACTTCTTGATACGCTCCGCCACGTCTCGCTCCTTGCGCGAGTGGCTGTCTATTTGAACAAGTTCGAGTAAAAGATTTTTGATGCGCTCCTGATTAATCATCTGGCCTCCGTGCAATGTGTTTGTTGATGAATGAGATGTAGCACTATTTATTTACCATTTGTGAGTAACTGTTGACCAGCTATTTTCGATTCTTAATGCTGACTGATGCCAACTAAAGCCAACTCTCGCCGCGCCTGTTCAAATCATCGAGAGACTGTTGCAGCTCATCTCGCTTTGCTTGAAGCATCGCTTCTCCAGCGTCAGCCGGAACGTGTATCGGCGTGGCGATGAGAACTCGCGCACGCGTGAAGGGCTTCGGCACCTGAAAAGCATCCCAGCTTTTTTTCGCCTCCCAGAATTTTTCCGCCGCCACCGTAAACGGCAGCACCGGATAGCCAGTCTTTTTCGCCAGCAAGACCGCGCCCATCTTGGCTTCATAACGCGGCCCCTTCGGCCCGTCAATCGTAAACCCTGCGGGCAAGCCCGCGCGCATCAGCCTGATCATCTCGACGAGTGCGCCGACGCCGCCGCGTGTTGAAGAGCCGCGCGCCGCTCCGTAACCGAGCCGCTGTATGAAGCGCGCGATGTATTCGCCATCAAAGCTCCGCGAAGTCATCACGACTATTCCGCGTCGCCGGAAGTAATACGTCGCCAGAAAGACGCGATTGTGCCAGAAGGCCATGATCGGCAGGCTCCCGTCCTTCATCGCCGCCTCCCAGTTCTCCCAGCCTTCGACGGTAAAGCGGACTGTGCGACCGATGGCGCGAATCAAAAAATAGAAGACCACATCGGCGGCGCGAATCAGCAGCCGCTTTTTGAGCGGATACGCGGAGAGGTCTGCGAAAGCGTAGGCGCGCTCAATGCCATCGCGCTTATGCTGCCTGACGCGCTGTCTGTTTTGCTCAGCCGATGCCTGCATAGTAAAGACAAAAGTTAAAAGGGAAAATGTAAAAAGAGAAGCCGCACGTTAAGATAAGGAGAGGATTAAGTAAGAAGAAGCTTGCGTATCTTTCTCGCTCATCAAAACAATTTCACTCAGATGAATAGATCAACCGACACGCCAAAGAATCGAGCCAGAGCTTTAGCTTGCGTTTTGCTGATACTGCGCTTTCCATTGATGACCTCGGAAGCAATGCCTTTAGAACCAAAAACCTCCAGCAAATCACTTTGCTTTAAGCCGCGTGCGTCCATCAGGTGAAGCAGCATTTCTAAAGGTGTCACATCTCCCGGCTGATAAAACTTCTCTTCAAAATCCTGTATGAGCTTAGCCATCAGACGCAATAATGCGTCCTCCTCAGGCGATAGATTCTCGCCCTTAGCCATCAGCTTTTCAGCTTCGGCGAGCATTCGATCATTATCTTCTTCCGTCTGAATTATGACTGGCATAGCTCTGGAAAGAAGCTTTTTATATCGGGCGGGATTTATGACTACTGTACTCATGTTTTCCAATTATCATATTCCTCATGTGTAAAGACATCTATGACGAATATGGTCTGGCTTCGATAGACTATTCTGGCTATCAGCCTGTACTTATTTTTGTTGATATTAAAAACCACATAACGCCCGACTAAATCAGCATGTAAATATCTTTGCTGAACTTCCGCAAGGTTCTGCCAATTAGCTTTTCTAGCCGTTTTATACCACGCGTTCAATCCTGCATCCGAATCTGCATGTTTCGAGATAAATTCGCGGATTTTTTTGTAGCTGATGACATTCATAGTTGTCGTCTGCTCCTCTGATGCGATGGGTGATGTTGTTCATTGTCATGTGCTCCTCGTGGGAATATAGAGAAAAGCCAGTCAAGTTTAAGTTTAGTGTTTTCGCCTTTGTATAGCGCGTAACAATCGCCGCTTCAGGCAAGGCCAAGTTCTCACAATGAGAACAAACTGTCAAGCGCGCGCATGTGACTCGCTGGGAAGGCTGATGATTTCCTTTTACCTTTTGCCTTCTTTAGAGATATATTTGAAACGAGCCGCGCAGGTTTTTCGTAGAGGGTGGCGAATAGAGCGAGGCGCGGCTCTCCCTTCCTCGTCAAAATCAAAGGTTCGTTGCGGTTAATAAGAGGCTGATGGATAAACGGCGAATCCTTATCGTAGATGATAATCAGGAGCTGCGCTCGTCGCTTGAGGAAGTGCTGCGCGAGCTGGGGCATGATGTCGTGGCGACGGGCGAGCGCGCCGTGGCGCTTGAGCGCGAAGACCTTGACGAGTTCGACCTGATCATCTCAGACCTCACGGATGACGCGGATTCGGGCGTGCAGCTCCTGAGCGAGCTGAAACGCAAACGCCTGCTCGTGCCCGTCGTCATTTCATCCGACGAAGCGCAACAGCCCGGCGTCGTCAAGGCTTTCAAGCTGGGCGCGGTCAATTACCTGCGCCACCCGTATGACAAAGAAGAGCTGTGCAGCATCGTCGAAAAGACGCTCGCCTACAAGCTCAGGTTCGTTGACGACCTGAAAGTCCTGCCGCACGTGCATGAGAAGATAGAGTTTGAATTGCCGAGCGATGTCTCGCTCATGAACGGCGTGCTGCATTACCTGCTTGAGCGCGTCGCCAAGCTCGGCGTCATCAAGCCCGAACGCTCAAACCTCTTCATCGCGCTTGACGAAGCTTTCGTCAACGCAGTCAAGCACGGCAACAAGAACGATCATTCCAAGCTGGTGCGAATCACTGCCGAGCTATCCGCGAAAGAGGCGCGCTTTACGGTCGAAGACGAGGGCGAAGGCTTTAACGTGCAGGAGATTCCAGACCCGCGCGATCCCGAAAATCTTTTCAAGACTTCAGGCCGGGGCGTGCTCCTGATCTACAATATCATGGACGAGGTCAAGTACAATGAGCGCGGCAACCGCCTGACGATGGTCAAACGCCCTGAAGATACGCTCGACGCAGAACTGATTGAAGCCCTCGGCAAAGACGATAACGATCACGCACACAGTTGAGAGCGATACCCCGCCAGACTCGCAGTCGGTTTTAGCCGCGTGGCGGTGGTGGATTGTGCCCGCGCTCATCGCGCTCTGTCTCGCAGTTCTTTTCGCAGACCCTTTCATCGGCGATTGGGACGCGCTCGATTACACCATCAACGCCGTCAACGGCACTCCTTCCACGATGGCGCTCGGTCGCCTGCTCTTCATCTTTTTCAATCACGCGCTCTGGCTCGTCGCACATAAAATTTTTCACTTGCAAGCGGAGCAGGCTTACCTGCTCTTCAAGTACGCGGTCGCGGCGCAGAGCCTGCTCGCTGTCGTAGCCTGCTGGACGCTGGCGCGAGACCTGACGCGCTCGATTCATGCGGCGACCGTCGCGGCGTTGCTGGTCGCGCTCTCGCCCGTCTTCGTCATGTACAGCGGTCAGGTGATGACGGACGTGCCGTCGGTGCTCATTGTCGCGGTCGCGCTCGTCTTACACCTGCGCGGTTTGAGAAGCGGGCGCGTGTGGCTGGTCTTGTGCGGCGCGGCCTTGCTCGGCGCGGGAGCAAATGTGCGCGAGACCGCGACCTTTTACGCGCCGTGGCTCGTCATCGCGCCGTTCGTGTGCGGTTGGAAATTTCGCGCACGCGAGCTGGCATTGACGCTGCTGGCGTGCGCAGTCTTTCTCTTGATGGCATTCGCCCCGTTCGCCGCTTGGTACGCGCTGGATGTTCACGGCTATCGCGCGTCGTGGCAGGTCTGGCGCGTGACGACGAGCGCGGAAATCGCGCGTCATCCGGTCGAGCTGAGCAACCTCTACCAGTTCGTGCTCTTCTTTTTCGCGCTCTCGCCGCTGACGGTCGTCGCGCTGCCCGCAGCCGTGTGGCAGGAGTGGCGCGCTCGCAAGCTCTCTCCACTGTTCCTGATGTCGCTGGTCGGACTCTTCGCTAATCTCCTGCTCTTTTTTAATTACAGCACGGTGATTAACTGGCGTTACTTTTTGACAGGGCTGCCCGCGCTCGTGCCCGTCGTCGCAGACTATTTCATGCGCTCGCAAATGTTGATGATGCGAAACGCGAGACGCGCGTTCTGGAGCGTCGTGTTGGGCATCACTTTTATGACCCTTGCGTGCGGCATCTATCTCAAGCCCGTGAGCAGCGATTACATCAGAAAGCGCGTCGAGAACAGACTCTATCTCGAACGCCTCAAGCTGCTGCCGCGCGACGCGGTCGTGATCGCGGGCGGGCAGACCATCGCCGTCAACTACTGGCAAGGCATCGGCGCGGGCGCGTGGCAAACCATCGGCACGGGCAGCGGCTGGCCGGGCGGCGAATTGATTCCCGTCATCGAAAAATATTTGAGCGAGGGAAGACGCGTCTTTTTAGACGCGGACGCGCGCTGGTGGTCTCCGTGCGGCTGGCAGAAGGAGGAGACGATTGCGCTCGCAGGCATTGAGCGGCATTTCCGTTTTCGACGCGTCTCAGAGACGATTTACGAAATCAGGCCGCAGGCAGATGAGACCGCGCAGGACTCTCCGCGTCTACAGAGCTTGTTGCCGGAGAACAGGCCGGAGGACACGCGCATCTGTCCTAAGTTTGGGAAATCTTCGTAAGCCGAAACCCGAACGGCTTTCTCAAGGCCGGGCCAGCTATTGACGCGCCATAAAATCTCCAGTAAGACTCAAGCTTCAATCGCAGCCTGCTCGTCTTCAACCCCTGCTTGGTCGCTCTTGAAAGGGAGAATCTTTTATGAAGCGCATCTTTTTATCCGTGGCAATTTTCAGCTTCGCTCTCAGCTCATCCGTTTTCGCGCAGACGGCTCCGATGCCGATTAAGAGCGGGAGATTTTTGATTCAGAGAGGAATTTCCGATCCGGCCAACGCGCGAATCAAAACAGATAATTTTGAAGCCATCAGCTCGATGTCTTACTCTAATCATGCTTTCGATGTCTGCACGCTCAGCTCCAATCCCGCCTTTTGCCGCATGGGAACCGGCTTCAATGTTCCGACATCTCCATTTGTCCCGCTTGGCGATCAGGGCGGCCCCAGCCCGCAGTTCGCGCGCGGCAGCTTTAAGCTCAAAGACGTGGACTTCGGGACTGTCTGGTTCTTCGGGCAATTCAATTTCAGCACCGCCACCTTATTTGTGCCGCACCTGCTTCGCAGAAGAGGCTTATTGACATTCACCCGCCCTTTTACGATGACCGGAAGTTTGCAGGCTTGTCGCGCGGTCAGCAATCCTCCCTTCTGTCGCGGCGACGAGATTATTTATGACGGCACAGTCACCGGACACGGAACCCTGACGATCACCACCAGCATCGTCTCGAACTTTGAGGTGATGCCCACCCCTTTCGCTTACGGCCAGAGCATCGAATATCAGTTTGAGCCGTAAAAAATTTCGCGGCGCGTGCGTCATGTGAAGAGACGCTAAACGATTGACATTCCCCATTCATCGCTCGCCGGACTCGTTCGGGTTCAAGATTCAAAGCTCAAGGGTCAAGGTTAAGACACGGCCTCTGTCTTTGTAACCTTGAACTTTGAACTTTCTCTTTTATCCTGTCCATCCTGTCCATCCCTGTTAGAATCCCTCTCGTGCCCTACGAACTTTTTCTCGCGCTTCGTTATCTCTACTCGCGCCGCCGCCGACCGATGGCGCGCGTGACTGCGCTCGTAGCCATCGCGGGCATCGCTGTCGGCGTCGGCACGCTGATCGTCGCGCTCGCGCTCGCCAACGGTTTTCGTGATGAGATGCGAGACAAAATCCTGCGCGGCACGGCGCATATCACGTTGCTGCGCAAAGACGGCGAAGCGATAACGGACTGGCAGGCAGTCGCCTCGCGCGTGCGCCCGGTCGAAGGCGTGCGCGAAGCCGTTGCGACTACTTATGACGGCGCGCTCCTGAGTGGAAACGGCAGCCCCTCTTACGCCGTCCTGCGCGGCGTTGACAAAAGCGCAGAACGCACACTCTCGGAACTGCGCAAGACCATCATCGAAGGCAGCATCGAACCGATCCTCAATGATGCGACGGCAACGGATGACAATAATGAGAAGTCAGCAGCAGACGAAACCCAGCCTGCCTCTCAAACTCCTTCATCAAACCAACCAGGCATAAACAATCAATCCGATAACGAAGTCCAAAGACCAAAGACCAAAGACCAAAAATCCGCAACCCGCAATCCGCAATCCGCAATCGAGCCTGATTTTGAATCCTACGCACAAGCTCCCAGCGATGCCGCGCTGCCGCATGCGGTCATCGGCGCGGAGCTGGCGATGCATGCCGGACTCAAGGTCGGCGATGTCGCGCAGATTATTTCGGGCGATGCGCAACTGACGCCGCTCGGACTCGCGCCGCGTTATCGCCGCCTGCGTATCGCGGGCATCTTTCGCACTGGACTTTACGAATACGACGCGACATGGATTTACGTCTCGCTGCCCGTCGCGTCGAATCTGGCGGGCACGCCGCGTGGCTCCGCTTCGGTCATCAGCATAGAGGTCGCGGACATCTACGCGGTCAAGACCGTGGCGGCGCGCATTCGCAGTCAGATGGGCGAAGCCGCCTACACGACCGTTGACTGGCAGGAAGCGAACCGCCCGCTCTTTGCCGCGCTCGCGCTCGAAAGACGCATGGGAGCGGTCGTCATCGGACTCATTATCTTCATCGGCACGCTGAACATCACCGCGACGCTCGTCCTCGTGGTCGTCGAAAGGCGCACTGACATCGCTATCCTGACGGCGATGGGCGCGCGTGCGCGAAACATCATGCTCATCTTTATGCTCGAAGGAGCGTGCGTCGGTTTGATCGGCGCGCTGTCGGGAGCGTTGCTCGGCATCGTCGCCTGCCTCGTCGGCGACCGCTACAAACTGGTCAGCCTGCCCGCAGATGTCTATTCGCTGAGCAGCGTTCCGTTTCACACACGCGCACAGGATGTCGCGCTCGCAGCCGCCGTCGCGTTTCTGCTGAGCCTGCTGGCGACAATTTATCCCGCACACGCCGCAGCACGCGTGCGTCCGGCAGAAGCTTTGCACGACAACTGATTTTGGATTTTAGATTTTGGATTTTGGATTAGCGATTGAATTTGAAATTCGCGGTCTCTTACAATTGTCACTTGCACATCGAAAGCTATTTAAGGAAGCGAGGTTTTTAAATCCAAAATCCAAAATCCAAAATCCAAAATGCTCTGGTCGTCTCCGGCCTCCGCAAAGCCTTCCCGACTCCATCGGGCACGCGGCTCGAAGTGTTGCGCGGAGTCTCGTTCGCGGTCGCGGCTGGAGAGATGGTTGCGATTACGGGCGCATCAGGCGCGGGCAAGTCAACGCTGCTTCACGTCATCGGCGGACTGGAAGCTGCGGACGAGGGCAGCGTCACGCTCGGCGAAATGGAAATCGAGCGCGCGTCCGGCAAACTGTTGGCGCGTTATCACGGGCGCGAGGTCGGATTTATTTTTCAGTTTCATCATCTGCTGCCAGACCTCTCGGCGGCGGAAAACGTCGCGCTGCCGCTTCTGATGAATCGTGAAGCGAGACGCGAGGCGATGAAGCGCGCCGTATCCGCGCTCGAAGAGATGAAACTCGGCGCGCATGCGAGGCATCCTGTCTCGCATCTTTCAGGTGGCGAGCAGCAGAGAGTCGCGGTCGCTCGCGCTCTCATCACAGAGCCGCGCCTCGTGCTCGCGGACGAGCCGACCGGAAATCTCGATGCAAACATCGGCGACGAAATCGGCGCGCTCCTCGCCTCATACTGCCGCACGCGCCGCGCAGCGATAATCATCGCCACGCACAACGAACGCCTCGCAAGCCTCTGCGACCGCATGCTGCATTTGGAAGAAGGGGAGATAAAAAAGAGGTCAGGAATCAGAAGTCAGGAGTCAGAATAAAGACAACTTGCCTTTCATTGTGACTCCTGACTTGTGGCTTCTGACTTCTTTTTTTATTCCCCCTTCCAGCCTGTCTCATTAATAGGTTATACTGTGCGGGCGCGGGGCGAATCGTTTGTCTCCCTGAAACATTCGCCCGGCAAGGCAATCATACATCAAGCATTCGGTCGGTCACGATTTCATTATGTTCGAACGCTATACGGAAAAGGCTCGACGTGTAATCTTCTTCGCGCGCTACGAAGCATCGCAGTTCGGCGCGCCCGCCATCGAGCCTGAACATCTACTGCTCGGACTGATGCGCGAGGACAAGACCCTGACGGGTCGCTTCTTCCCGCGCGCACAGGTCTCAATCGAAGCCATACGCAAAGAGATAGAGGGACGCACGCTCCTGCGTGAAAAGATTTCGACCTCCGTCGAGCTGCCGCTCGCTCCTGAGACCAAACGCGTGCTCGCCTACGCGCATGAGGAGAGCGACCGCTTACAGCATCGTCACATCGGCACGGAACACTTGCTGCTCGGACTCTTGAGAGAAGAGCGTTCGATGGCCGCAGAGATTCTGTATGAACGCGGACTGCGCCTGATCGCTGTGCGAGAGGAGATCGCCAGACAATCAGGCGCGGACTCGCGCTCGGCTGCGAAAAAGGACACGCCGCATCTCGTCGAGTTCTCGCGCGACCTGACGGATGACGCGGCGGGCGACAAGCTCGACCCGCTCGTCGGGCGCGAAACGGAGATCGAGCGCGTCGTGCAAATCCTCTGCCGCCGGACGAAAAACAATCCCGTGCTGATCGGCGAGCCGGGCGTCGGCAAGACTGCCATCGTCGAAGGTCTGGCACAGAGAATCGTGCGCGGCGATGTGCCGTCGTTCTTAGAGAACAAGCGCATCCTCTCGCTCGATCTATCGCTCATCGTCGCGGGCACGAAGTATCGCGGGCAGTTCGAGGAACGCTTGAAGCAGATCATGCGCGAGCTGATCGAAAATCCGCATTACATAGTTTTCATAGACGAGCTGCACACGCTGGTCGGAGCCGGAAGCGCGGAAGGCTCTCTGGATGCCGCGAACATTTTGAAGCCCGCGCTCTCGCGCGGTGAGATTCAGTGCATCGGCGCGACCACGCCCGCCGAGTTTCG
The DNA here is from genome assembly GCA_964246305.1 of uncultured Pyrinomonadaceae bacterium. Classification (GTDB taxonomy): domain Bacteria; phylum Acidobacteriota; class Blastocatellia; order Pyrinomonadales; family Pyrinomonadaceae; genus JACMLC01. The sequence goes on along the minus strand of CAXTPS010000002.1, from coordinate 272,152 downwards.
TAAATCAATCGAAAAAGATCGTTCGCTCGAACGCCGCTTTCAGGCCGTCAAAGTTCCGCCGCCTTCGGAAGCAGAGGCCGTGCAAATCCTCGAAGGCGTGCGCGAGCGATACGAGACTTTCCATCAGGTGCGCTACAGCGACGACGCGCTCGCAGCAGCCGTCTTTCAATCGAACCGTTACATCCCCGACCGCTTTCTGCCCGACAAGGCGATTGACGTGATTGACGAAGCGGGAGCGCGCGTCAAGCTGAGAGTCAGGCGCGAGCAGGGCATGCTCGAAGAGAACTGGGGATCGCCTTTGACGGATTGGCCGCGCAACTCCTATGGCCTCGACAGACCCATCGGCCTGCGCCTGCCGGAAGATGAGATAGACCCGATGGCCGCCGTCGAAGTCACCAAAGATGACATCGAAGAGGTGATCGCGCGCTGGACCGGAATCCCGATTACCTCGCTCAAGGAAGAAGAGACGCAGAAGCTCCTGCGGATTGAGACCGAGTTGCATACGCGCGTCGTCTCGCAGCGTCCGGCAATCTCTGCTCTGGCGCGTGCGATACGCCGCTCGCGCGCCGGACTCAAGAATCCGCAGAAGCCCGTCGGCTCATTTCTCTTCCTCGGCCCGACGGGCGTCGGCAAGACGGAGGTGGCGCGCTCCCTGGCCGAATTTCTCTTCGGCTCGGAACGCTCGATGATTCGCTTTGACATGTCCGAGTTTATGGAGAAGCATTCGGTCTCGAAACTCATCGGCTCTCCGCCCGGCTACGTCGGGCACGAAGAGGGCGGACAACTTACCGAGCGGATTCGCCGTTCGCCGTATTCCGTCGTTCTCTTTGACGAAGTCGAGAAAGCGCATCCAGACCTCTTTAATGTTCTCTTACAAGTTTTTGAAGACGGCATTCTGACCGACGCGCTCGGCAACACGGTTGACTTCAAGAACGCGATCATCATTATGACCTCGAACATCGGGGCGCGCTTTATACAGAAGAAGGCCACGCTCGGATTTCAGGGCACAGCCGACGCTTCGCGCGAGAAGCTCGAAGAGATGGTCATGTCAGCCGTGCGCCAGACCTTTAACCCCGAATTCATCAATCGTCTGGACGAGATCATCATTTTTGACGAGCTGTATGACGCAGACCTGCTCGAAGTCATTCAGTTGCAGATCAATCAGATGAACAAGACGCTCAATAATCATGGCCTTGAAGTGCGTCTGACGGACGAGGCCAAGCGTTGGCTGGTCGCCAAAACGTGCGCCGACCGTTCGTACGGCGCGCGTCCGCTTCGTCGCGCCCTGCAAAAACATGTTGAAGACCCGCTCTCGGAGGCTTTGATTCAGGGGCAGTTGAGCGAGGCATCGCTGATCGAAGTTTTTCTTGACGAAAACGAGCTTAATTACCGTCCGGCGGGCGTCGAAGAGCCGGGCGATGCGGTTTTAATTCACTAAAACAAGAGTCTGGAGTGTAGAGTCTAGAGTCTGTGGTCAAAGGCCGATTTTTGACCCCGGACTCTAGACTTTGGACTTTAGACTTTGTTTGCCTGTATAATGCGCAACTTTGCTGGACAGGAAGCTGGCAACTACAAGACTGCGCCTTGAATCCAAGTGCTTCCTGAAATAGTCCGAACGCAAATTCCAAGGGCGTTTACTTTTTGCCTTTTATCTTTTTAATTTTACCTTAATTTCGCGCTCCCTAAAGTCTTTCAAGAACTCTGAGGGAAAAGCATTTATGCAAATCCGTCGTGCCTCTCTGCTCATTTTATTGAGCGCCATTATCGGGATTTCGATTCCGCTGGCGACCGCGTCCCGCGTCGCACATGCTCAAAACACACAACAGCAACTTGTTGAAAGCGTAGACATACAGGGCAATCGCCGCTTGCGCGACGAGGACATACTCTATTACGTGCAAACGCGCGCGGGCGATGTTTTCAATCAGCAACAGGTCGAGCGAGACTTGCAGGCCATCCTCGCGCTCGGATTCTTCGATAAGACGGCGACGCGAGTCCTGACCGAAGAAGGCGTCCGTGGCGGCATCAACGTCATCTTTGAAGTCAAAGAGCTGCCGATTATCCGCGATATTCAGTTCGAAGGCTTAAATAGCGTGCAGGAATCCGATGTCCTCAAAGCTTTTCGCGAGCAGCGCGTCGGCATCTCGAAAGAGTCCATCTACGATCCGGTCAAAGCCAGAAATGCTGTCCGCGTTATCAAGGAACTCCTCGCCACGAGCGGCAAACCGAACGCGACGGTCGAGATTCGTGAAGACGAAGTCTCGGCCACTTCGACCGCCATCACTTTCGTCGTCAAGGAAGGCGACAAGGTACGCATCGTTGACATACAGTTTGAAGGCAACACGGTTTTCAGCGACGGCAAATTGCGCTCGCAACTGAAGCTCGTCAAAGAATCGGGACTCATCTCGCGTTTTCGCGGGCAGGACATTCTGAATCGAGAGAAGCTGGAATACGATCTCAACAACGTACGCAACTACATGCGCTCGAAGGGCTATTTGCAGGCGCGCACGGGCGAGCCGCGCGTCGAGGGACTCGGGAAAAGACGCACCGGATTCTTTATCCCGCTGCCTTTCATCTCCTCGACCGACGAAGCCCTGCGCGTGACCGTGCCCATCACGGAAGGCAAGCTCTATCGCATCGGCAGCATCTCTATCGAAGGCAACTCGATTTTCTCCGAGCAGGCGATTCAATCCGTCATCGGCCTCAAGCAGGGCGACGTGGCCGACGGCAAAAGAATCTCGGACGCGCTCTTCAAGAGCCTCAAGAATCTCTACGGCTCGCAGGGCTTCATACAATACGAGGCAGACCCGCAGCCCGAGTTCAAAGACAATCCGGCGAAGCCGGACGAGGGCATCGTGGATTTCAAGATCGAGATTCGCGAGGGCAGACAGTACACGCTGAGCCGTCTGGAATTTCTGGGCAACACGTTCACGCGCGACAACGTGCTTCGCCGTGAAGTCTTGATTAACGAAGGCGATATCTACAGCCAGACGGCCTTCGAGTATTCCATCATCCGCCTCAACCAGCTCGGCTACTTCGATCCGATAGACAAAGAGAAGGATGTTGACTATCGCACGGACGAGGACACAGGCAACGTTGCCGTCAACGTCAAGGTCAATGAACGCGGACGCCAGCAAATCTCTTTCAACGGCGGACTGGGCGCGAGCACGGGTTCTTTCTTCGGTCTGGATTATTCGACCAACAATCTTTTGGGACGCGGCGAAACGCTCTCGTTCCAGCTCGCTTACGGCAATCGCCAACGCTCGCTCCAGTTCTCTTTCACCGAGCCTTATTTTCGTGACCGTCCGATCACGGTCGGCTTCTCGCTCTTCACTTACTCGCAGAAGTTTTTCGGCGAGGGCACGCAGTTCTCGCAGAATCGCGAGATACAGCTCGCGCAGTTCTCGCCCCTGGGGTTTGATAGTGTCAGCAATCAAAACCTGTTCACGCGTAACTCTTACGGCGCGTCGCTCTTTGCCAGCGCGCCGCTCTCGGAGTTTTATCGCAAGCGCCGCTTTACGCAGTTCTCGCGCGCGGGCGTCTCGTACTCATTCTCTTTGACGAGCGTCAAAGACCCGCCGGTCAATGCTGATGTTACCAATCAGTCAAACTTTATTCCGGTCATCTACAGCCAGCCGAGCATCATCACCAGCCGCGTCACGCCGAGCTTTATCTACGACACGCGCGCCTTCACGCGTGATGCGAACGACCCGACGGGCGGCAAACAGATTTCGGCTACGCTGGCTGTGGCGGGACTCGGCGGCGATGTCCGCACGTATCAACCGAGCATCTCTTACATACAATTTATTCCGGTGCGTAAGAAGGGGACGAGTCGCGTTGAAGTCTTCGGATTCCGTCTGCTTGCGGGCAATGTCGGCAGCTTCGCCACCTCGAACAAAGTGAGAAACTCAAACTCGCTGGCCTTCGTCAACGGCGTGCCGATCTTCGAGCGATATTTTCTCGGAGACGAGTTTACGCTGCGCGGCTACAATGTCCGCTCGATCAGTCCGATTGCGCCGGTCGATCTCTTCGTCAGCTCGCGCAACGTGACGGTCGCAAGCAATTCTTCGGGCGCGCCGACAGCCGCGACTGGACTGCCCGCTTCATTTGTTGCCGCGCTCGCTCAGGTCGGAACTTTTACCGGCGCAGGCGGCTCGAATCCGGCCAAGCTCGGAGACACGACTTTTACTTCCGTCGGCGGCGATACGCAGTTCCTCGGAAATTTTGAATATCGCATTCCGCTCATCGGCCCTGCCAGCATGGCTGCCTTCGCGGATGTCGGCACGGTCTTCAACCTGCGCAAGGGCGATTTGCAGGCCATCAACAGCAACTTTTTGACTGACCAGCCGTTCCTCTTCCCGTTCAGCCTGAGCCAACTGGCGCTTCAGAACAACCCGCAACTTGCTTCGTCTCCGCTGGGCGGTCTGGTCATTCGCGGCTCACAACTCGTCTTGCGCGAAGAATACGCGCATGCGCTCGAAGTCGGCCCGATTGACCCGACGACCTTTTTGCCGGTTGGAATGCGGCAGATTTTCCTGCGCGGTGACGCGCAAACAAACACGCTGGTTCGCGTCGGCGACAGCCGGTTCGCACGCTTTAGCGACGTTCGCTCAAGCATCGGCCTTGAGCTTCGCGTGCAAGTGCCCATCGTCAACGTGCCGTTTCGCCTGATCTACGCTTATAATCCGAATGCCCGGAACGGCGTCAGCAGCGACATACCCAACTTCTTTTTTGACGAACGCAAAAGCGTCTTTCGCTTTAGCGTTGGACGAACATTTTAACTCGTCTTCGTTTGAGTCAACCACCTAGGCGGCGCAGACATCAGAGTAAGGTCAATGGTAAATAATTTCTGCTTTCCATTTGCTATTACCGCAGCAATCCAAGCATCGCCTCTTACTGTAAGGAGTATTACAAGAAAGTCATGAGAATAATTCGCCTATTCGCCGCGACCATGTTTATCGCGGCCATCGCCGCCATCCCGGCCTTCGCTCAACAGCGTGGAGCCGCCCCGGCACAACAGCCCGCAGCCCCACCACAGAGCGGCGGTCCCGTACCCGCTTCCAAAATCGCTTTTGTGAACACGCAAGCCTTTGGCGATGAAAAGGTCGGTATCGGACGTTACGTCGCCGCCATGAAGAATTTGGAGCGCGAGTTTCAGCCGCGCGTGGCCGAATTGCAGGCATTGCAAAATAAGATCAAAGCGATTGTCGAGGAGATCAACAAACTGAACGCCGGTGGTGGCGCGTCAGGCGTCGTCTCCCAGAAAACGCTGGATGACAAGCGTGATGAGGGCGAGCGTCTTCAACGCGAGCTGGAATACAAGAAGAAGGAATACGACGCCGCACTTGCCAAGCGTTATGAGGATGTGGTTGGCCCGATCTCGAATGACATCGGATCAGCTTTGACCAACTTCGCCAAAGCGCGCGGCATCACGCTCGTGCTCGACCTGAGCAAACCGGCGATGCTTGAAACCATTCTCTTTGGCGACCCGGCGTTGGACATCACCACAGAGTTCATCACAGACTACAACAGCAAGAATAAGGCGACCGCTTCAACCGCCGCGCCCGGACGCTGAAAGCAAGAGACTGAGGGGATAGGGCGTGGGGAGTAGGAAAGCAATTAGTTTGCACTACGCCCTACACCCTACACCCCACACCCTACACCCTATCTCTTATGGAAACGGTTCTCGACGCGCGTGCTATTCAGGAATATCTGCCGCACCGCTATCCATTTCTGCTGGTTGACCGGATCATCGAGCTGGTGCCGTTTGAAAGAGTCGTCGGCATCAAGCAGGTGACGATCAACGAGCCTTTCTTTCAAGGCCATTTCCCCGGCGCGCCCGTGATGCCCGGAGTGCTGGTGGTCGAAGCCTTAGCGCAATGCGGCGCAGTTCTGGCTCTGCGCGAGATCGCAGACCGCGACAAAAAGCTGGTGCTCTTTAGCGGGATTGACAAAGCGCGCTTTCGCCGCCCGGTTGTGCCCGGCGATACATTGACGCTCGAAGTCACCGCGCTCAGATTTCGCCAGCGCGCACAGCGCATGCGCGGCGAAGCCAAGGTCAACGGCCAGCTCGTCGCCGAAGCCGAGATTATGAGCATCGTCGCCGACCGAGACCCCGCTCAATGAAAGTAAAAAGGTAAAAGGCAAAAGGTAAAAGTTAAGAAGCGGATTTGAGCATTCTTACTTTTACCTTTTGCCTTTTTACTTTTGCCTTATGTTCATTCACCCTTCAGCCATCGTGAGCCAGCGCGCAGAGATCGGCGAAAACTGTTTTGTCGGCCCCTTTTGCGTCGTCGGCGACGAGGTGACCTTGGGCGAAGGCGTGCGGCTCGAATCACACGCGGTCGTGGATGGGCGCACGCGGGTCGGCGAAAAGACGCACGTCTTTCCTTTCGTCTCCATCGGGCTTGCCTCGCAGGATTTGAAATACAGGGGCGAGGCGTCCGAGACGCGCATCGGTCGCAACTGTTCGATACGCGAGTTCGTCACGATTCATCGCGGGACGGAGGGCGGCGGGATGCTCACGCAGATGGGCGATGATTGTCTGATAATGGCTCAGGCGCATGTCGCGCACGATTGCATTCTGGGCGACGGCGTCATCATGGCGAACGGCGCGACGCTCGCGGGACACGTCAGCGTAGAAGACCGTGCGAACATCGGCGCATATTCGGGCGTGCATCAGTTCTGCCGCGTCGGGCGCGAAGCATACATCGGCGGCTATTCGGTCGTCGTCAAAGACGCTCTGCCCTTCGCGCTCTCGGTCGGCAATCATGCGAACTGCTACGGCCTGAACGTGACGGGCATGAAGCGGCGCGGCTACTCTAAAGCGTCTATCGAAGCTCTGCATCACGCCTTTCGCCTGCTGCTCGCCGCCAAACTCAACACCTCGCAGGCCGTCGCTCAAATCAAAGTAGAGATTACGGACTCACCTGAAGTCGCGGAACTCTTAACATTCATCGAAACTTCAAAACGCGGCGTTATCAAGTAAAGACTTGGTCTTTGTGCTTTGGTCTTTGTACTTTGTGCTTTGCATGTGGCATTCAACCTTGAGTCAAAAGCTCTAGGTTGAATAGCGTGCGAAGAACCAAGAACAAAAGACAAAGACCAAAGACCAAAGACCAGCTTTTATGACTTACGGCTTAATAGCAGGCAACGGACGTTTCCCTTTTCTGGTGCTTGAGGGCGCGCGGCGCGCGGGGGTGCGTCTCGCTGTGGCGGCGATACGCGAGGAGACAGACCCGTCAATCGAGCGCGAGGCGGAGAGCATGACGTGGGTCGGCATCGGCCAGCTTAATAAGATGATTCGCTTTTTCAAGCGCGAGGGCGTGGAGCGTGCAATCATGGCCGGACAGGTCAAGCATGTGCAGATTTTCAGCAGCGCATTGCCTGACCTGCGTATGCTCAAGATGCTCCTGCGCCTCCCGCGCCGCAATACTGACGCGCTCATCGGCGCGGTCGCGCAGGAACTCGCAAGCGAAGGCATAGAGCTGATTGACTCAACCTTTTTTCTCAAGCACCTCCTGCCGGACGCGTGTACATTGACACGCCGCGCGCCTGACGAGCGCGAGCGCGGCGACATCGAATACGGCCTCGAAGTCGCGCGCGGGATTGCGCGGCTTGACTTGGGGCAAACCATCGTCGTGCGCGCCAGAGCCTGCGTCGCTATCGAAGCGATGGAAGGCACGGACGCGACCGTGCGGCGCGCCGGAGAGCTTGCGCGCGGAAAACTCACGGTCGTCAAACTCGCCAAGCCAGATCAGGACATGCGCTTCGACGTTCCGGTCGTCGGCATTCCGACGATTGAGACGATGGCGCAGGCGGGCGCAACCTGCCTCTGCATCACCGCCGGTAAGACACTGATGTTCGACCGCGAAGAGATGATTCATCTTGCAGATGAAAAACGCATCTCCATTACGGCTGTGCAGCCTGTTTGATTAGCTAATATTTCAAATTGGACAGCGGGAAGATTCACCACAGAGGCTTAAACAATTTCAGATTTGAAATTTCAGATTTCAGATTTGAAATTTCAGATTCCGCATATTCCTCATAGCCTCCGGCTGTGATACTTGAGAAACTGTCACAGGCAATCCGGCGCAGGCCACGCTCGCAGACTATCTTTGCTTTCGCACTTGAGCGAGAGGATTGATGATGAAGCGAGACAAACCGAGCGCGACGGCATATCTTATCGCGCAGAGCATTGTCCATAGCTCATACAACTCGCTCGTCCGTCACCTGATTCCTGAGCGTGCAGCCGAAATCTGCACACGGTTCGCCGCAGATAGCTCGCCTCTCCTCATTCGTCTCATGGCGCACAGGTCGTTTCGATTTATCGCAGCTCTGCTTGAGCGCGCGACCGTTCCCGGCATCTCCCTTCATTACATTCTGCGAAAGCGATTTATCGAAGAGCTGGCGCGCAGGGAGATCGAGCTTGGCTGTCGTCAGGTGGTCGTCATCGGCGCGGGCTTCGACACGCTCGCGCTGCGCCTCTGCGCCTCATACGCACCGGTTAATTTTATCGAGCTTGACCATCCGGCGACGCAGAGCGCAAAGGTTCGCGTGGCGAAAAGAGACGGGCTGCTCCGTCCGAATCTAACCTTCCACGCACTCGACCTGACGCGGCTCAACGACGGCTCGAATATTTTCCCGGAAGACTCATACCAATCAGGCGCGCGGACTCTTTTTATCGCCGAAGGACTCTTGATGTATCTCACTCCAGCGGAGATTGATCGCCTACTGGGCTGCATTCACAGGCAGAGTTACGCGGACAGCCTCTTAGCCTGCACTGTGATGGCGAGAGGGCGCACGGGACGCATCGCCTTTCACAATTCGAGCAGGCTCGTTGATGCGTGGCTGCGGCTGCGCGGCGAAAGCTTTCGCTCAGGCATCGAGCGAGAGAGGGCGTCCGACTTTTTCTCACAGAGGGGCTACGCCTTACGCGAGAGAGCCGACGCAGACACTCTGCGGCAGCGTTATCTCAACGCGGGCGCGCTCGCTCCCACACAGCTTGCGAGCGGTGAGGATATTTGTCTGGCTGTCAGAATTTAGATGGAGTCTTCCTATGAGCTTAACCAATTATGAATCGCCCACATCTCAATCACGCGGGCACGCGGCGATAACTCAGTTAAAGGACGCAGGAGCGATTCTCTTAAATGACGTGCATTCCGGGTTGAACCAGACGCGCGCGTTGCGTCTCATCAAGCCGCGAAGCATAACAGACTTGCAGGAAGCGGTTCGCGCCGCACGCGTTGCAGGAGAGATGATCTCTGTCTCCGGCGGAAGACACGCGATGGGCGGCCAGCAATTCTGCACGGATGCGTTGCACGTCGATATGTCATCACTCAATCGCGTGCTCGGCTTTGACGCGGAGAATAGGTTGCTCGAAGTCGAAGCGGGCATCCAGTGGCCTGAAGTGGTCGCTTACACGACGCAGGCGCAGAGAGGCTTGAGCAATCAAGTAGGCATCGCGCAGAAGCAGACCGGAGCAGATAGACTGAGTCTGGGCGGCGCGCTATCAGCCAATATTCACGGGCGTGGATTGCGTATGCGGCCTTTCATCAGCGACGTTGAATCGTTCGAGCTGATTGACGCGGAAGGCACGCTGCGACATTGCAGCCGGAGCGAAAACAGCGCGCTCTTTAACCTCTGCATCGGCGGTTACGGGCTGTTCGGAATTATCACGAGCTTGAAGCTCCGGCTCAGTCCACGCAGAAAGCTTGTGCGCGTCGTCGAGATAGTTGACATATGCGACCTGCCGAATCTTTTTGAGAGCCGCATCAACGAAGGCTATCTCTACGGCGACTGCCAGTACGTGACCGACCTCGACTCCGAAGCTTCGCTGCGGCGCGGCATCTTCTCTTGCTATCGTCCCGTCTCCGATGAAACGCCGATTGCAGATGAGCAACGCGAGCTGTCCTGCGATGACTGGCGCGAGCTTCTATTCCTCGCGCACACAGACCGCGCGACGGCCTTTGAGGTCTACGCGCGACACTACCTTTCAACGTCGGGTCAAATCTACTGGTCTGATGCGCATCAACTGAGCGTCTATCTTGACGACTATCACAGCGCGCTCGACGCGCGACTTAACTCAAGCTGTCGCGGCAGCGAGATGATTACCGAATGCTATGTGCCGCGCGACGCGCTTGGCGGTTTTATGGAAGCAGTGCGCGGCGACCTGTTGCGATTCAAGGCCGATTTGATCTACGGCACTATCCGGCTGATAGAGAGAGATGATGAGAGCTTTCTCGCGTGGGCGAAAGAGAATTACGCCTGCGTCATCTTCAACCTTCACGTCGAACACAGCGCGTGCGGGATTGCGAAAGCGAAGACCGATTTTCTGCGCCTGATTGAGCGCGCGATAGAGTTCGGCGGCAGCTATTATCTCACCTATCATCGCTGGGCAGAGCGGCATCAGGTAGAAACATGCTATCCGCAACTGCCGGAATTTTTACGCCTCAAAAGAGAGCACGATCCGGCGGAGCTTTTTCAGAGCGACTGGTACAGGCATCACAGGCAGATGTTTGCAACTCAGCTTTAAGTGGACGCCGTCGAAGAGACCTCAGGCGGCAGAGCCGCGACACGATCACTTTTGCAAGAGGTCTAATCTGGCTAAGTAGGCTGTTCGGCTAAAAAGCGTTCGATGTAAAGACGCAATTCTTCGATGGAAGAGTCTGCGATCATACGGAAGATGCGCGAGTGCAGGCCGACGGGCAGGCTCTGCGCCGTGAGCGCGTCGGTGATGACGAACGTGCTTGAGCGTAAACCCTTTTGCCAGCCGCGCTCGCGTGCATCATGAAAGCTCAGCGAGCCGGAATCAACGCCCGCCGAAACGAGAATCGTCCGCGACCACTTCAGGAACTCAGGCCAACGCGAGACCACCGCGATCAGCGCGTCGGGCGGCGGCGGCTCCGCTCCGCGCAAAGATTCCGGCACCGAGCGCGAGCGCAGGACGACCAGAGACGTGCCGTGCGGGAGCGACATGCGCGCAGCTTTCACCTGTCCGAACAACGCCACACAGACAGCCCCGGTCAGGACTGAAGCTTGAGCGCAGTCTTTCGGCTCTGCTCCTGAGACGCGAAAGCCTGTCGCCGCTTCGATCTCCGCGACCAGAATCGCGCGCAGCTCTGCATCCGGTTCTATCACCAGAAAACGGTCTGGCGGTTGCAGCTCTAACCACTGCTTGAGGCGCGATTGCACTTCTGTCAGCGAGAAGCCGTTGCTGCGTGCGGCCTGCAAAAATGACGCGATGATCTGGTCGAGTTCGAGCCGCTTCCCGTGCGCGGGCAACTCGCCCGTCCCGCAGACATAAACCCCGCTCCCTTTGCGAAACTCGACCCAGCCGCGAGACGAAAGTTCGCGGTACACTGTGCTCACTGTGTTTGAGTGGATGCGGAAGCGGCGCGCAATCTCGCGTGTGCTCGGCAGGCGTTGTCCCTCTTTGAGGTCGCCGCTCACGATGCCGAGCATGATCTGCGTGGCGAGCTGCTCGCGCAGAGGGACTGCGCTGCTTTTCGAGAGCCAGAGTCTCAAATGTCTAATCCTCTCTTTTCGCTGAGAGGTTATCAAAAGAGGCGTTGCTTAGACCAGCAACGCCTCCGGGTTTAAAATCGAATTTGAGAGTGAAGCTATTGTCCGCCCGCGGAGGCAGCCGCCTGCGCGGTCTTCGGGTCGTATGGAGTGGCGAGGAATTTTTTGATGACGACGGAAGCGTTATCATAATTCTCGCCGATCTTTCCCGCCTCCTGATATTCGGCGACGGCGCGTGCGCGTTCGCCCCTCGCATCATAGGCGTTGCCGCGTTTGATGTGCGCCCACTCGATGACCCAGTTGGGCTTTTGATTGCCGTCCAACGCCGCTTGAAAGTTATCGAGCGCGAGCTGGTAATTGCGCTGCTCAAGATAGAGCAGTCCCAGATTGTAATAGACCCACGAGCTTGATTTATCGAGCTTGAGCGCGGCCTCGAACTGCTGTTGCGCCTCCGCATACTGTCCTTCTCTGAACTGCTCTATAGCGCGACGCGCGATCACGGAGACGCGCAGCTCATCCGACATGCGCAGGATTTTATTATTCGGATCGACGATTACTTCGACCGGCGCGCCGGTGGATTCAAAAGTGAAGTCCTCACTCTTCTCATCGAGGCGCACGGTCGTGATCTGATTCTCGCCTCCTTCGCTTCTGAGCGCGAGTTCGACCGGAAGATGCAGTGTCTCGAAACTCTGGCGGACGGTTCCGCGCGTGATGAACTTGCCCCCGCGCGTGCGTATGATCTGGTAATCAACCTGAAATTCGGGGACGCCCGTGCCTTCGACCCACTGCGCGAAAAAGTAGCGCAGGCTATCGCCGTTGACCTGCGACGCCAGCCGCTCGAAATCGTCAATCGAAGCGTTCTTGCCGCGATACTGCTCTAAGAATGTGTGAAGTAGCTGGTTGAACTTCTCCTGCCCCATCGTCTGGCGCAGCATGCGAAAAATCATCGCGCCTTTGTAAAAAATGATGGATTGAAAAGCCGCCGATTGATCGTCGAGCGCGGCGGGCGCGCGTGCGATTGAAGCCGTCTGCTCGAAAGTCAGAGCGCGCTCCTGCATCTCTCGCTGATACCCGTCGAGCGCGCCTGCATCGGATGCGGACTCGCGCAGAGCGAACGCGCTCCACTCGGCCAGCCCTTGCGAGAGCCACGCGTCATCAAAAGATTTCAAGCCGACGGTCTGTCCCCACCACTGGTATGCGACCTCGCGTTGAAGTCTGGCTTCGGGCACGGGGCGCGACGGGTCGAAGAGCCTCGAAGCGAAAAAGTGCATGCCCGGCGCGGCGTAAGCATCGAGACTGTCGTCGTCAATCTGCGCGACGACGAGACGCGTGCCGAAATCGGGCGCGCCGTAAACCTGCGTGTAATGCTCCAGAGCCTTGCCCATCAATTCGCCGTAACGCTCTATGCGACCCTCACTCCCGACCTTGGTGAAAAACAGTATCTCGTAATTGCCGTAACGAAGCGTGCGCGTGATGTACTGCCCGGCGGCAAAGTTTCCGATGAGCGCGGGCTTCGTGCGCACGAAGCGATAACGCAGGTTGCCGTCCTTGCCCGGCGGCGGAGTCGTCAGCGGCTCGTCGCTTGAGCCTGCGACCTGCACGCCCGGCGGGACTAGAATCGTAATGTCCGAAGTCGCGCGGTCTGCCGCGTAATCATGAAAGGGAAACCAGCGCGCGGCGTACATCAGATAAGAGCCTTCGGTGCCGACGTAAGCCAGACGTTTCGTCGCCAGCGGCCCGCCTTCGGGCGTGACGAGCGCGCCGCTCCAGCGAAAGCGCAGAGTGACGGGCGTTCCAGCCTGCACGACTTCGCCGAGGTCAACCCTCACGCTTGGCCCGAGCGCATCAACGCCGACTGCGTCCTGCACAAAGTTCGTGACCGGCTTGCCGTTACGTTCAACTGCTTCGACCTTGAGCGAGCCGTTCAGCTCGAAGACCACAGAGCGCGTCGCATCGAGCGGCGTGAAAGTCACATCGGCGGCTGCGCGCAAGAGATGCTGGTCTGGAATAAGCTGTGCTTCGATGCGATAGTTCGTGACATCAAAGCGGGCGCGTCCCGGCGTCTGCGCGTGTGTTGAGACGACAGCGCAGAGCAGTAAGCCGAAGAGAGCGGCTGTCCGGCGGAAGCTGAATAGAATGTTGCTCATAAAAAAAGTCCGTCTAAAAGTTTGTGTGATTTGCCTTGCGATTATACACCGCCCACAGTCAATAGCGCGCGATCAAGAGCCGCATAAAGCGCAGGCCATCTCAAACCCCTGCAATCAAAGCCTGCTTACAAGCTGTCCAGACGGTTCACACTAAAGCGCGGTGCGAGAGGGTCTGTTGAGAGCTTCTAATATGCGGTCTCGTTTTTGATGATTGCACAGGCTTTGCGGTTGGCTGAACCCGCCCCGAATCGCTTCATTTAGATAGTGCTTTAGCTTGCGCCGCCGGTCTCTGTAAAGATTATGTTAAGAGACAGTCTTTGACTGCGCCCGTTTGGTTGGCTTAAGCTTTTTTCATGGAAGATAAAAAAGCCCGTCGCCTTGTCATCAGGCGAATTCACGACGAGGCACGCGAGATACGCGCCTTCGACATGGCGCTCGACGAAGCGGACACAGACCGCCGCCTAAACTTCCGACCCGGACAGGTGGCAGTCCTGCGCGTGCAGGGCGAAGCCCCGGCCTACTTCGCTTTTGCCAGCTCGCCCGAAGACGAAGAGATAGAATTTCTCATCAAGCGGGGCACAGGAGCGAGCGGAGTAATCTACGAGATGCGCGCGGGCGATGAGGTGGAAATGTTGGAAGTGGTTGGCAGGGGCTTTGCGCTTAACGAGCAGAAGGGCAAAGACCTCGTCTTCGTCGCGATGGGCACGGGCGTCGCCCCTTTGCGCTCAGCCCTGCGTTACGCTATCAAACACAAAGAGGATTACGGCCAGCTAGTGGTGCTCTATGGAGCGCGCACGCCCGCGCATTTCTGCTACGCGGACGAAACAGCAGAATGGGAAGCTGCGGGCGTGGAGCTGCGCGAAGTCGTCTCGCGCCCCGACGGCCACGATTGGTCAGGCCCGACAGGCTACGTGCAATCGCTTCTGGACCACATCGTGCCTGAACTCAAATCCCCCGTCGCCCTCATCTGCGGCTCGCGCGAGATGATCGAACAGACGCGCGACCGCCTCTTGCAGATGGGCTTCGCGCCCGAAGCCATCCTGACGAATTACTGAGTAGGGTTTTGGTCTTTGTGCTTTGGTCTTTGCACGCGATTCAATCTTGAAGGCCATAGCTCAAGCGTGGACAAGACAGCTAAAGGCCGAAGACCCAAGTCCTAAGCCGGTCAGACCTTGCTGAATGAATGCTCATTCAGTTATGATGGCGGCTCGCAAATTGACCTCTGGTGTGGAAAGGTTTTCATTCTCATATGCTTCGGATTGAAAAGGCTGCTGTGTTGGGTGCGGGCACGATGGGTGCGCAGATTGCCGCGCATCTGGCGAACGCGGGCATTCCTGTTTTGCTGCTGGATATTGCGCCGCGCGAGTTGACGAAAGAGGAAGAGGCGAAGGGGCTCAAGCTCGATTCGCCGCAGGTGCGAAGTCGCATCGCGCGTGCCGGATTTGAAGCGGCGAAGAAGGCTAAGCCCTCCGCGTTCTTCACGCCGGACAGAGCCGCGCTCGTCTCGGTCGGCAACTTCGATGACGACATGAAGAAGTTGAAAGACTGCGACCTCGTCATCGAAGCGGTCGTCGAGAATCTGGAGATCAAGCGCAAGCTGTTCGAGCAGGTTGAGCAGCATCGTAAACCCGGCTCAGTCATCGCTTCAAACACGAGCGGCATTCCGATTCGCTCTCTCGCCGAAGGTTTTACCACAAATTTCCGCGAGCATTTCCTAGGCGTACATTTTTTCAATCCGCCGCGCTACATGAAATTGGTCGAGTTGATTCGCACGGAATGGACGAAGCCCGAAATCTCGTGCGCGCTCTTCGGCTTTTTGGATCAACGTCTGGGCAAGGGCGTGGTGGCGGCGAAAGATCGCCCGAATTTTATCGCCAATCGTGTCGGGACGTTCGGCGCGCTCGTCACGATGAAGACGATGCTCGAAGACGGTTACTCGATTGAAGAGGTGGACAAGATGACTGGCACGGCGGTCGGGCGACCGAAGACCGCCACGTTCCGCACGTTCGATCTGGTCGGCCTCGATGTCTTCGGGCACGTCATCAAAAATCTTTACGAGAACCTGCCGGAAGACGAAGAGCGCGAAGTCTTCATCGCTCCCGAATTTTTGACGCAGATGATCGGGCGCGGGATTCTGGGTAACAAGACGAAGGGCGGCTTTTATAAAAGGCAGAAGGGCGAAGGCGAGAAGCAGGACATCTGGACGCTCGAAGTGGCGTCGCTCGAATACGCGCCTTCGCAGAAAGTTAAGCTGCCCGCGCTCGACATGGCGAAGAACATAGAGGCGACGCCGGAGCGGCTCAAGTCGCTCGTGTGGAGCAAAGACCGCACGGGCGCGTTTTTGTGGAAGACCTTATCGCGCACGCTTCGTTACGCGGCGAATCGCATTCCCGAAATCGCGGACACTGTGGTCGAGGTGGATCGCGCGATGAAGTGGGGCTTTAGCTGGGAGCTTGGCATCTTTGAGTCATGGGATGCCATCGGCGTCGAAAAGTCCGTCGCGCGTATGAAGGAAGAGGGACAGAGCGTTCCTGATAACGTGCAGAAGATGTTGGACACGGGCGCGAAATCTTTTTACAAGGAAGAGGACGGGCGTAAATTTTATTTCGACTTCGCGGCGGGCGATTACGCGCCGCTCGCAGACACGTCGGGCGTCATCATCTTGAAATCGGTCAAAGACCGCACGGGCGTCATCAAAAAGAATGCGGGCGCGTCACTGGTTGACCTGGGCGACGGCGTGGCGTGTCTTGAGTTTCACTCGAAGATGAACGCCATCGGCGGCGACACGCTTCAGATGCTCAAGCAGTCGCTCGCGGAAGTCGAAAAGAATTTCGTCGGCATGGTCGTCGGCAATCAGGGCGTGAACTTCAGCGTCGGCGCGAACCTGATGCTGCTGCTCCTTGAGGCGCAGGAGGAGAACTGGGAAGAGATAGACATGATCATCCGCGCGTTTCAGAACGCGACGATGAGCCTGCGCTATTCCGCGAAGCCTGTGGTCGTCGCGCCGTTTCAGATGACGTTCGGCGGCGGTTGCGAAATGGCTTTGCACGCAGACCGCGTGCGCGCGGCGGCTGAAACTTATATGGGCTTGGTCGAGGTCGGCGTCGGGTTGATTCCGGCGGGCGGCGGGACTAAAGAGATGACTTTGCGTGCGATGGATTCGATACCGAAGAACATGAGCGACGCAGACCCGTTCCCTTTTATCAAGCGCGCGTTTGAGACCATCGCGCTCGCCAAGGTCGCGACCTCCGGCGAAGAGGCGCGCACGCTCGGCTTTCTCGCGGAGGACGATTCGGTTTCGATGAACAGTGATCGCCTCATCGCGGATGCTAAGCAGGAAGTGCTCTCGCTGGCCGCGACCGGATACGTCGAGCCACAGCAACGCACGGACATTCTCGCGCTCGGCAATACCGCGCTCTCGACCCTCAAGCTTGGTATACATCAGATGGTGCGCGGCGGCTTCATCTCGGAATACGACGCGCTCATCGGCACGAAGCTCGCGCGCATTCTAACGGGCGGCGATCTGAATCATCCGACGCGCGTCAACGAGCAGTATCTGTTAGACCTTGAGCGAGAAGCCTTTCTCTCGCTGTGCGGCGAGCGCAAGACGCAGGAGCGCATCGGTCACATGCTCAAGAGCGGAAAGCCTTTGAGGAATTGACGGGCGCGCAGTAATTCAAAAGGCGCGAGTCATTATTGATAGATGGAGTTTCAAGAATGAGCGACGTTTCCCCAGAACATAATTTACAGAAGCTCACACACGAACTCGAAACGGTGACGGCGGATGCCCGGCGCGAGTTCAATAACTTGAGCGCGGAGCAGCTTAACTGGAAGCCGGGCGCAGAGGCTTGGAGCATAGGCCAGTGCCTCGATCATCTGATAACGACGAACAGGCATTTCTTTACAGATCTCGATCAGATTATCAGCGGCGAAAAGAAGAAGACACTTTGGGAGAGCCTGCCACTATTGCCGACGCTGTTCGGACGCATTGTCGTCAATGCCACCAATCCTAAAACCGCGCGGAAGGTCAAGTCTCCGAAAATCTTCGCGCCAGCGAGCAGTTCTGTGGACGCGTCGATAGTCGAAAAATTTATAGAGCATCAGGGCGAGGTCGCGTCCAAGCTCAAAGCTCTTGAGAAGGTTGACGCGCGCAAGGTCAAAGTCACTTCGCCCATCACAAAGTTTGTGGCTTACAGTCTGCTGGATGCCTGCACAATTATGGTCAATCATGAGCAGCGACACGTGGAGCAGGCGCAGAGAGTTTTGGAGTCGAGCGGTTTTCCGCGTTAAGGATTTGAGAGGCTGTTGATGCCCGAATCTTTTAAGACAAGGTGGCAGCGCAGGGGCTTTAACTTTTTTCCCGCGTACAGAAGAACGGGCGGTCGCCTGACTTATCTCGCGGACGATTATCACGAGATACACGTCAAGCTTCCGCTCTCGTGGCGCACGCGCAATTACGTCGGGACGATCTTTGGCGGGAGCATGTACGGCGCGATTGACCCGGTTTACATGATCATGCTCATCAAGATTCTGGGCGGCGATTACGTGATCTGGGATAAGGCCGCGACGATTCGCTTTAAGCGTCCGGGACGCGAAACGCTCTACGCCGAATTTCGCATCGAGCCTGATGAGATCGAAGCGATTAAGGACGAACTCACGCGCAGCAAATCCACCGAGCGGATTTATCGCGTGAGCCTCGTTGACAGGAACGGAAAAATTCACGCCGAGGTGGAAAAGACGCTTTACATCTCGCAGAAGAGAGAGGCCGTGACCGTGGCCGCGACAGATGCGGGCGTCCGAGCCGCTGCCGTTTGACATCTAAGCTTTATGGATTATCCGGTTACTCCGGCGGTGCGCGCTCTGCGTGCGAAGAAGATAGATTTCGCGCCGCACCTGTACGAGTATCAAGAGCATGGCGGCACGAGGCTTTCGGCGGAAATGCTCGGAGTTGACGAGCACGTTGTCGTCAAGACTTTGATATTTGAGAGTGATGCTCGCAAACCTTTCGTCGTGCTGATGCACGGCGATTGCACTGTCTCTGCCAAGCAGCTTGCACGCGCATTGAAGGTCAAGAGCGTGCAGCCCTGCTCCATCGAGCGGGCGCAGAAGTTGACGGGCTATATGGTCGGCGGCACGAGTCCGTTCGGCACTCGCACACAGCTGCCGGTCTATGTTGAGAGAACTATTTTCGAGCAGCCGCGAATTTATATCAACGGCGGAAAGCGCGGGTTCCTGATTGAGATTGAGCCGCGAGTTTTGAAAGAATTGCTGCCGGTCGAAGAGGTCGAAGTGGCAATCAAAGAGTAACAGGCTTGAAGAAATATCCGTTCCAAATCCTCCTCATGCTTGTCATACTTAGTTCGTCACTGGGCATGGGAACGGGACTATTTTTCTATAGCAGTTATGAGAAAGCAGTAGTCAAAGAAGCCGGAGCCGCATCACGACCTCAGATGGCGGAAGTCGAGGGCGCTATTCCGTTGTTTCTTTTTGTCGGAACAACTATCGGCTTTTTCTTAGGCGTGGCGACGTGGTCATTCTGGTATATGAAGGTTAAAGCGGAAGAGAAAAAATTCAGCGCATCACTTGAAAAAGCAAGAGGATAAAAATGAGAGAAGCAGTAATCGTATCAGCCGTGCGGACGGCTGTGGGAAAAGCTCCGAAGGGTACTTTGAAAGACACGCGGCCTGACGAGATGGGCGCGGCTGTTATCAAAGAAGCTATCGCACGCGCGGAAGGCCTGGACGCGGCGGAGATCGAAGACGTGATTATGGGCTGCGCGATGCCGGAGGCGGAGCAGGGCATGAACACCGCGCGAGCGGCTGCGATTCGCGCGGGACTGCCGGTTTCAACCAGCGCGATGACGATCAATCGCTTCTGCTCATCCGGCTTGCAGTCAATCGCGCTCGCGGCTGACCGCATCAAGACCGGCGGCGCGGAAGTGGTCATCGCGGGCGGGCTTGAAACGATGTCCATGATTCCGATGGGCGGCCATATCATTCGCCCGAACCCGTATCTCGTAGAACATTATCCCGATTTTTATCTGAACATGGGACTCGCGACCGAGAACGTCGCGCGCAGGTTCGAGATTTCGCGCGAGGAGCAGGACGTTTTCGCCCTACAGTCTCACCAGCGCGCACAGCGTGCTCTGGATGAAGATAAATTTGTGGACGAGACGGCACCGCTCACAGTCACGTTTGAAGAGCTTGATGAGAAGGGTCGTAAACAGAAGCGTGAGGTCGTGTTCGATAGAGACGAGGGCGTGCGGCGCGACTCAAGCATAGAGGGACTGGCGAAGCTGAAGCCTGCGTTTCATGTAAAGGGAACGATCACGGCGGGCAATGCTTCGCAGATGTCGGATGGAGCGGCGGCTGCGGTCGTGATGTCCGACGAGCGCGCAAAGCAATTGGGATTGAGACCGATGGCGCGCTTCGTGGCTTACGCGACCGCCGGTTGTCCGCCCGAAGAGATGGGCATCGGCCCCGTCTTTGCGATTCCGAAGGCTTTGAAAATGGCCGGACTCACGCTCGACCAGATTGATGTCATCGAACTCAACGAAGCGTTCGCGGCACAATCGCTCGCGGTTATCAAAGAGCTTGGACTTGATCCTGAAAAAGTTAATGTCAACGGCGGCGCGATTGCTCTCGGTCATCCTTTGGGCTGCACGGGCGCGAAGCTGACGGCGACTATCCTGCGTGAACTCGAACGCCGCAACGGTCGTTACGGCATGGTCACGATGTGCGTCGGCGGCGGGATGGGCGCAGCCGGAATTTTTGAGAGAATGAATTAGAGCAGTGACAAGTGACGGGTGACAGGTGACAAGATAAAACCTGTCCTAAAACTCGTTGCCTGTCACCTGTCACTTGTCACTATTATTGAAAGGAACATTGATTATGTCAGCCGTAGCCGATGAGAAAAGAGCAATCAAGGGCGGGAGCTTTCTGATTGAAGACCGCATGCCGGAAGAGGTTTTCACGCCGGAGGATTTCACGGAAGAGCATCAGATGATAGGGCAGACGACGCGCGAGTTTCTCGACAGCGAAGTGCGCCCGCGTCTCGATGAGCTTGAGCAGCATGACTGGAAACTCTCGCGCGAGCTTTTGGAGAAGTGCGCGGAGCTTGGACTGTTGGGCGTCAATATCCCTGAAGAGCTTGGCGGGCTTGACCTCGATCAGACGAGCGGCGTCATCGTCTCCGAAAACCTCGGACGCGCGGCCTCGTTCGCCGTCACCTTCGGCGCGCAGACGAGCATCGGCATGTTGCCCATACTCTACTTCGGCAGCGAAGAGACGAAGAAAAAATATTTGCCGCGAATCGCATCCGGCGAGCTGGTCTCGGCTTACGCCTTGACGGAAGCGGGTTCCGGTTCGGACGCGCTCGGCGCGAAGGCTACTGCGCGCCTGAGCGAAGACGGCAAGCATTACATCCTGAACGGCGAGAAGATGTGGATTACGAACGGCGGCTTCGCGGACATCTTCATCGTGTTCGCCAAAGTTGACGGCGACAAGTTCAGCGGCTTTGTGGTCGAGCGCGGCGAGGGCGTGACGAATGGCGAAGACGAGCACAAGATGGGCATCAAAGGCTCAAGCACGACCGCGCTGATTCTCTCGGACGCGAAAGTTCCGGTCGAAAATTTGTTGGGCGAAGTCGGCAAGGGCGCGAAGATCGCTTTTAATATTCTGAACATCGGACGCTTCAAGCTCGGCGCGTCCTGCTCCGGCGGCATGAAGCTGATGATTCACGACGCAGTGCGTTACGCGAATGAGCGTCATCAGTTCGGCAAACCGATTTCGAGTTTCGGCGCGATTAAAGCGAAGCTCGCGGAGATGGCGATCAAGGCCTGGGTGGGCGAGGCGATGACATATCGCACGGTCGGCCTGATCGAATCTGCGATTGGAGATACGAAAGACCCGGAGGCCAAGCTGCGTTCTATCGAAGAGTACGCGGCGGAGTGTTCGATTATCAAAGTCGCGCTTTCGGAGTGGTGCGATTTTGTGGCGGATGAGATGGTTCAGATTTACGGCGGCTACGGCTATTCGGCTGACTATCCGGCTGAGCGCGCGTACCGCGACTCGCGCATCAATCGCATCTTCGAGGGCACGAACGAGATTAACCGGATGCTGATTCCGGGCATGCTGATGAAGCGCGCGATGACAGGCAAGCTCGCTTTACTTCCGGCGGCGCAGGCTTTGATGGATGAAGTGCTATCGCCTTCGATGCCGAGTTTTGACGAAGACGAAGCCATTCTCGCAACCGAGATGAAGCTCGCGCAGAACGCCAAGAAGGTCGCGCTGATGACTTTGGGCGCGGCGGCGCAGAAGTACATGATGACGCTCGCAGACCAGCAGGAAATCCTGATGGGAGTCGCGGACATCATCACAGACGCTTACGCGATGGAGTCGGCTATTCTCCGCGCACAAAAGCTTGCGGCGTCGAAAGGCTCCGAAGCGGCTGCGCGTTACATAGACATGACGCAGGTCTTCTGCAACGATGCGGTCGAGCGAATCGAAGCCCACGCCAAGAACACTCTGGCCGCGATGAGCGAGGGCGATGAGCTGCGAACCATGCTCGCAGCCCTGCGCCGTTTTACTAAACAGACGCCCGTCAACACAGTCGCCGCCCGCCAACGCATCGCGGACGTGATGATTAAAGCGAACAAGTACCCGTATTGAGAAGTTGCGATTTCAACCTTGATTAAGAATTTGAGATTTGAAATTTCAAATCTCAAAGATTAAGAAGTTGAGATTTGAGATTTCAAATCTCAAATTTGAAATCTCAACTTCACACCTACGCCCCTCGCAGGAACGGGTGTTTGAGATGAACTACAAACGATTCGAGGAGCTGCCCGTCTGGCGGGCGGCTATCGAAATCGCTGTCCATGTGTACGCTCTGACAGCAAAGGTGAATTTTAAGGGACCCTACGGGCTAAAAGATCAAATCGAACGGGCAACAGTTTCTATCTCCAATAACATAGCGGAGGGTTTCGAGCGCGGAACGACCAACAAACTGCTGGCATTTCTTTACATCGCACGAGGATCAACCGGTGAGGTTCGCTCAATGCTTTGCCTGCTGGAAAGATTACCGGCCTTTGATGAACTCAGGATTGAGATTGCAAATCTGAAACCCCACGCTGAAAGCATTGCCAGACAATTGCGCGCGTGGGCTGATGCTTTACAAAATTCCGACATTAAGGGACAGCGTTACTTGACTGATAAAACGCGCCGCGCCGAGCAACGTGCCAGAGAACGCGACGAATTTATAGAAGAACTTCGTCAAGCGCAGGCAGAGAACATTGCCAGAGCGCCAAAGCGTAGCGAGGAATAATGACTTCAAATCTCAAATTTCAGATTTGAGATTTCAAATCTGAAATCTCAGACTTTGAATTTTAAGAGAGTCATTATTTGCCTGAAATCCAAAAATCGTCTTAGGCTCTTATGAAAATCGTTTCCATCTCAGTCCCCACGCCGTTTTATGTTGGGCCGGTCAATTGTTATCTCATCGCCGAAGACCCTGTGACGTTGATTGACACGGGGCCGAAGACGCGTGAGGCGGCGGAAGCTCTGCGAGAGGGTTTACGCCGCGCGGGGTTTCGCGTCTCGGACTTGCGCCGTATTGTGCTGACGCACGCGCATGAAGATCATTGCGGTTTGGCGCGTTCGCTTCGTGATGAAGCGAAGGACGCGGAAGTGCTCGTGCATGGATGGGAGACGGGGCATCGTGTCGGGCGGCTTGAGTATGAGGAGCATCGCCATCTGCTCGTTCGCGCGGGCGTGCCGGATGAAGAGATAGCCGCGATGCGTCGTATGTACGAGGGCGTGCGCGCTCTGGCTGACGCGCTCGAAGACCACGAGCACAGCGAGTTGAAAGATAACGCCGAGATAGAATTTGCGACAGGTTCCTTGCGCGTTGTGCATACGCCGGGACACACGCCCGGCTCCTGCTCTTTCCTGCGCGAAGCAGACCGCACGATCATCGCCGGCGATTGCGTCTTAAAGCGCATCACGCCGAATCCAGTCCTCTCGCCCGACCCGATTGATCCTTCGAGACGCTTTCGCTCTCTCTCGGAATATCTGGTGAGCCTCGCCCGATTGCGCTCGCTCTCGCCGACGCTCGTACACGGCGGGCACGGCGAAGACGTGACGGATTACGAAGAACTCTTTAACCGTTACCTGCGCGCGATAAACGAGCGACAGGCGGATGTCATACGCCTCGTCCCGAAAACCGGCGCGACCGCGTGGGACGTGGCGCAGGAGCTTTTTCCCGGCGCAGATGATGTACACCGCTTTCTCGCCGTCTCCGAAACGGTCGCGCATCTAGACCTCGCACACTCCGAAGGCAAGCTCGCCGTAGAATTCACGACCGACCGCGAAGTTTATCGAAAAGCTTAACAAGACTTTTATCTCTTCTTTGCGTCTTTGCGCCTTTGCGAGAAAATTATTCTCACGCAAAGGCGCAAAGACGCAAAGAAAGCATTTATTTTTGGAACTCTCTGTTGAATTCGGCGTGCAAGCTTGTCAAAACTCTATCTCTTAAATGGAGGACTCCTATCATGAGCTTGAGAAAATCGCTTCTTCCAGCATTAGCTTTAATGTTAATCCCGTTCGGCGCGTTGAAGGCGCAGCAAACGCCTCCCGCCGCGACTCCCGCGCCTGACGCGCCGGGAGATTTTACCTTCCTCGTCAGCGGCGGAAGTTTTCTGGGCATCTACCCCGAAGAAATCACGCGCGAGAATATGGGGCGTTATAACCTGCGCGAGGCGCGTGGCGTCGGTATCTCGAAGGTGTCCGAAGGCAGCCCGGCTGAGAAGGCCGGTCTGAAAAAAGACGACGTGGTGGTGCGCTTCAACGGCGACGAAGTGACCAGCATCCGCAAACTTAATCGCCTGATTAGCGAAGTCGCGCCGGATCATACAGCGCGATTGACCATCAGCCGCAACGGCAGCGAGCAGGAGCTTTCGGTCACAATCGGACAGCGCAAAGATTTCGCAAATGCATTCGCGTTTCCGCGTGACGGAAATTCTCAAAAGCTCCTTGAGAACCTGAACCGCACGCCCGGAGCATTCGCCCTCGCGCTCGGCTCAAGCCGCCGCATCGGCGTCAGCACTAACACGCTGACCAAACAGCTCGCGGATTATTTCGGAATCGCAGGCGGCAAGGGCGTGCTCATCAGCAGCGTCACAGAAGACAGCCCCGCTGCGAAAGCCGGACTCAAAGCGGGCGATGTGATTACGGAAGTTGACGGGGAAAAGATAGATGAGGTCGGCGCTCTCTCGCGCGCTATCAATCGCAAGAGCGAAGGCGATGTCACGTTGACTATCATCCGTGACAGGTCTCAGCTAAATATCAGGGTCACGCCGGAGAAGGGTGCAGCCATGCCTCTCATCGGTCCTGAATTTCGCATCGAAGGCACGCCCCGCGTCGGCCAACTGATGACGATTCCAAGCGCTCCGCTCATGCCAAAGTTTGATAAGATAGTCATGCCGCAGATTGCTATGCCGCAAATAGTCGTGCCGCGCATCAAAGCTATGCCGCGCGTCAGGGCATTGCTCTCAACTCAACCAATCTAAAGAAGTAAAAAGGTAAAAGGTAAAAGGTAAAAGGCAAAAGTTAAGAAGATGTTTTATCCTTCTTAACTTTTGCCTTTTACCTTTTTACTTTTGCTGTCCCAGCCGCGCTTTTCCCTTGCTTGCTTCATCGTATGCGTTGCGATCCACGGGGCCGAGCTTGATGGCTGCGTCGAAGGCTTTGAGAGCTTCTTCCGTATTCTCAAAAAACTCGTAGATGCGTCCCATCGCGGCATAGGCGCGTTGGACGAGCGCGCGGTCTGTGTCGGGAGAGGAAATGTTGATCGCGTTGCGGTAATGCGAGAGCGCGCGTGTGAGACGCTCGCGCTGCACGTCTTCGTCCGTCGCGTCTTCAGCAGAAAGGCTCGCGGCCTGTCCCAAGGCGAAAAAGATGCGCGGCTCGCCCTGATACTCCTGCATCAGAGCGCGCAGGCGCGTCTCCGCCTCCGCATAATTTTTCACACGCAACAGATCGTCCACCGCCGACATGCCTTTGATAAATGCGGCACGGCCAGATGAGTCAGGCTCACCGGCATTGGCAGCGGCCTGCGCCTGCCTGAGCTTGCTCGCCTCGGTCGCACGCTTGCGCGCGTCCGCGTTTTCAGCCAATCGCTTCATCTCGCGCGCGGGGTCGAAAGAGGCCATCATGTCTGCGAAAAAGTTTGAGATGTCAAAGCCGGAAGTTTCGATTCCCTTCAACTGCTCTGCGAAGTAGAAAGCGAGCACAGAGCCGCGCTCGTAAGCTTCGGATAGCTGCGCGGCTGATTCATCGGAAGCGGCGCGCTGTCCCTCCTGCAGCTCTCTGTTGATAGCCGCGCGAGCGTCAGGAGTTGTCGCGCCTTCTAGCTTGCGGCGCGCTTCACGCGTTAGCGCGTCGAGCCTCGCGGTCTCGTCCATGCGCGCGTCCGTGGCCGCAACGAGCGAGCGCATGACTGCCAGAAAAATATCGGGCGATGCGTCGGCATTCGCAGCCATGCGCTCATTAACGAGAGTTTTAAGCTGCTCGCGGCGCGCCGCCACATCGCGGTTGTAGCGCAGCACGATGGGGTCTACAACGTACTGTATGTAAGCGCGGCGCAGTTCCTGCGACGAAGTGGGATTCGTATTAAACGGCACGATCACATAATAATCGTCGGCGATGACGCGAAAGTTGATCGTACCGGGCACGGCGAGTAAATCGGGCACGATAAAAAATCTGCGCTCACGCTCTCGCGGCGTGTAGCCCTGCTTTGCATTCTTCTTATTATCAGGACTCTTAACCGGGACGCGCTCGATCATCGTCGTCAGGGGTCTGGTGTGAAGATAGCTGACGACGCTCCGCACCATTTCAATCGTCGCGGGGCGCAGGTGGTCGCCTTCCGCCTGATACTTTCTCAAATACTCCGGCAGCCGCTCGTCAATCCCAGACTTGCGATAGAACTCGCGCATCAGCGGCGCAAAGTCCAGCACGTCGAGCAAGCCCGCCGGTAAATCATCCGTGCGCGCCGGAGCTTCAAAGCCGGGCGCGGCTCCGAGCGCATACGCGAGCGAGACGTATCGCGCGGCCTGTTCAGCAGGTGATGCGGCGGCAAGCGAACGATTGTTGCGCTCAAAGAAAGTACGCATGCGCTGGCGCAGGTCTGTGTCTAAGTCCTGCTGCTCGCGCCTGACCTGCGCGCGAAAGGGTGACGGCTCCTGCCCTTTCGGCGTCGGGTCGAATCCCGCCGCGTCGAGCGCAGCCATCATCACCACCAGCCGCGCATCCGGCTGAATACGCACACCAGATTCGCTCAGGTCAAAGCCCGTCTGCGCGCGTGTCTGAGCCGGAGCCGTACCGCGCGGCGTAGCCTGCGTGCTCGGTTTATCCTGAGCGCGCACGACCGCGCCGCACGCCAGAATCAAAAATAAAAGGCTGCCTGATAGCGCTATTCTCATGCTTGTAAATTTAGTGAAAGGCGATGGCTGATAAATGTTGCGAACAATCTGTTACCTTGCGTTCTGTTTTTCTAAAGAGAGATGTAAAGATGCTTTAAACTTCACGCCGGATGCCAGAAGCAAGGATGAAAGCGGAAGGATGAAGGATGAGAAGTAACATGTTGATATGTCATCTCTCATGCTTTGAAGAGCCACACTTTCATCCTTCCGCCTTCATCCTTCATCCTTGCTCTTCCTTCTTCGCAGCAGGCGCAATGTTAATGGATAAGCCGCGAGCGAACAAATGACGGAGAGCAACATACCGCCGATAGCGAAGGGGAGCAGCACATCGCTGCTGTGATAAAAAAGTGTGCGCCAGTAATCGCCCGTCAACAGGTGCGGCTCTCTCAAGAGGCGCATTCCTTCGGGCGGAAGCGCGAGCGGCCTGCCCAACAACAGCGCGCCGACGGCGTAAGAGGCGAAGATAATCGGAACCATCGTCAGAAACGGATTGTTGACGAACGTTCCCGTATAGATGGCTAGCTTGTTAAAGCGAAAGAGAAAGGCGAGCAGCGTCGCGATGATCGTATGAAGACCTAAGAAGGGCGAGAAGGCTATGAAAACGCCGATGGAAAACGCCAGCGCGGTACGCTCCGGCGGATCGTCAATCGCGAGCAGACGGCGGAGCGACTTGCGAAACATCTCAAAGACAGGGCGTAGGGTGTAGGGTCTAGGGTGTAGTGAAGACTAATTGCTTTGCTACACCCTACACCCTATCCCCTTCACCCTATTTATAACTGTTGAGCGCTTCCGCTTCGTTTTCGTAAACGTCGAAGACCGTCAGGAGCTTGGTGATTGCCAGCAGGTCTTGCAGCTTCTGCGTCAGGTTGAGAAGCTTGAGCTGACCGCCCTCCTTGTTGATCGCCGTGAAGCTTGAGACCAGCTCGCCGATGCCGCTCGAATCAATGTAGCCGACGCCCGCGAGATTTAAGAGAATCTTCTTCTTGCCCTCTTCGAGCAGGCGACGAATCACGCCGCGTAAAGCGACAGAGCCTTCGCCAATCGTCACCTTGCCGCTCATGTCCAGCACCGTCACATCGCCTGCCTGTCGCTCTTTAATATCAAGTTCAGCCATAACGGGAAATCTCCTCTGATGAAATATCTGACTATCTCTTCTTACTCATACGCACGAGCGTGCCGCCCTCCGGGTGATGCGACCATTCGACCTCGTCCATAAAACTGCGCATAAAAAAGATGCCGCGCCCGGATGTTTTCAAAAGATTTTGCGCGTCCGTCGGGTCGGGCACGTTGTCCGGGTTGAAGCCCTCGCCCATATCGCGGACGGTAATCTCAATCGCTTCGGGCGAAATCGTAAAAGTGACTTCGACCGTCTTCGCCTCGTCCTGCCTGTTACCGTGCAAGACCGCGTTGGTGACGGCTTCGCGCACGGCCATGTCAATTCCAAAAATAGCCTCTTCGCCAAGTTCCGCACGGCTCACGACCTCTGCCGCGACGGCAGCGGCGTCAGCTACGGCCTCAACGCGGCTCGGCAATACGAGTTCGGTCGTCTCTTCGGTCACTACTCTTGGCGTGGCCTTTCCTTGAGCCGCCCGGCGGGTTTGGCTACACAAAACAGAATTCGGAAAGCGAACCGGAAGAATGGACGGTGTAACACGCCCGCTGCCCGCATGTCAAGAAAGCAGAATCCAGAAGCCGGAATCCAGAAGTCAGGAGTCAGGAGTCAGGAGTCAGAATGAAAGCCGCTCTCGTCGTTCCCGCTTACTTCCTTCTGACTCCAGCTTTCTTTCTTCTGACTCCTGTATTCTGTCTCCTGTCTTCTTCCACATTGTTATATGATTGCCCTTGATGAGAATTAAACCCGCTCGCCGCTTGAACGGAAATTTGCGACTGCCCGGCGACAAATCCATTTCGCATCGCGCCGCTATCCTCGCCGCGCTGGCAGAGGGGCGGACGCGCCTCGAAAATTTTGCGGCCAGCGAAGACTGCGCCGCGACCCTCTCGTGTCTCAAGCAGTTGGGCGTCAACATCGAGCTTGAAGGCGCGCGAGTCTGGATTGAAGGCGCGGGGCTTGACGGGCTGCATGAGCCGCGTGCGCCGCTCGATTGCGGCAACAGCGGTTCCACTATGCGTATGCTGGCGGGCGTGCTGGCGTCACAGAGTTTTGTTTCGGAATTGACGGGCGACGAATCGCTGCGACGGCGTCCGATGAAACGCATCATAGAGCCTCTGTTGATGATGGGCGCGCAGGTCGAATCAACGAATGGACGCGCGCCGCTCCGCATCACAGGCCACAGGCCGCTTACACCGGTTACATACACGATGCCCGTCGCCAGCGCGCAGGTCAAAGCCTGCATCCTGCTCGCCGGATTAAATGCAGCGGGACAAACCGCAGTCATCGAAGCTCCGAACGCGACGCGAGACCACACTGAGAGGATGCTGCGTTGGTTCGGCGTGCCGGTTGAACAGCGAGAGGTGCGAAGCGACGATGCGCGCTCAGAAGCGATTTCCGTCACAGGCGCTGCGCGGCTCAAAGCGCGTGGCGGCGCGATTCCCGGCGACATCTCGTCCGCAGCTTTTTTCATAGCCGCAGCAGCATTGCTGCCAGCGTCAAGCTTGAAGATAGAGCGCGTCGGGCTTAATCCCACACGCGAAGCAATCATTCCGACCTTGCGCGGACTGGGCATTGACGTGCGAACGGCTCTGCATGATCCCGGCTTGATGCCGGAAGATTTTAACGAGCCGTTCGGAGATATTGAAATCGAGGGCGGCGCGGAACTCGCTCCGATTGAAGCAGGCCGCTCGAACATTTTGAGCGGCGCGCTGATTCCGCAGTTGATTGATGAGCTGCCGGTGCTTGCAGTGCTCGGCACACAGGTCTTGGGAGGACTCACGATTCGCGACTCCTCAGAGCTGCGCGTGAAGGAGACGGACAGAATCGCGGCCACAGTTGAGAACCTGCGCGCGATGGGCGCAGAGGTTGAGGAACACACAGACGGCCTGACCATCAAGCGGCGCACGCAGCTTCGCGGAGCAAACATCAACTCGCACGGCGATCATCGTATCGCGATGGCTTTCACGATTGCCGCGCTCATCGCAGACGGCGAATCTGAAATCACGGGAGCGGAATGCGTCTCCGTCTCGTTCCCCGGATTTTATGAGCTGCTCGAATCGTTGGTGGAGCGATGAACGAGCCAACGCAACGCATCATCCTGACGGGCTTTATGGGTGCGGGGAAAACCACAGTCGCGGCTGCGCTCGCGCGTCATCTCAATTGCCGTCTGATTGATCTCGACGAATTTATCACGGCGCGCGTTGGCCGCAGCATCAGCTCTATCATAGACGAAGACGGCGAGCGCGAATTCCGCGAGCTTGAGACACGCGCACTGCTTGATGCGTTGCGGGACGAATCGGCGCGCGTCGTCGCGCTCGGCGGCGGCACGTGGACGCTTGAGAGAAATCGCGCATACATCAAAGAGCACAACTGCTTGACCGTCTGGCTCGACGCTCCGTTCGAGCTGTGCTGGGAAAGAATTAAGAATGAAAGCAACCCGCGCCCACTCGCACGCGACCAAGAGAATGCACGGCAGCTTTACGAATCGCGGCTTTCGAGTTATGCGCTCGCAGGGCTACGTGTCATCGTGAATGAAAAATGCGCGGTACAAGATTTAGTAAATGCAATCGAAGAAAAGAGAGAGAATTTTTAGAACAGGTAAGGTTATGGCTCAAGATCGAACAGATGCGAAGGCGCTCAAGGTCGCAAAGGAACTCAAGAATAAAGATAACTGGAAACATCTCGCGCGCTGGCACGGAGATGGTTATTACGAGCTGAGAACGGATGACATAGGCGACGTGCCCGTGCGTCTCTTTCTGACGCCGTCGCTGCTCGCTGACACGGAGGATATTCTCTATCGCCAGATAGTCAACGCGACGCGCTTTCCCGGCGTCCGTCTGGTCGTCATCACTCCGGACACGCATTACGGCTACGGCGTGCCCGTCGGCTGCGTGCTCATCACAGATGTTGAAAAGGGCGCGGTGGCGATGGGGCCTGTCGGCTACGACATTGGTTGCTTCAAGGCTGACACGCTGATTCCTCTGGCTGATGGACGTTCATATCCTATCAGTGAACTCGTTGAGCACGAGGAAGAGATTTTTGTCTATGCAATCTCCCCGGAGCAGAAAATCGTTGTCACCAGAGCGACGGCTAAAAAGACGCGCACGAATGCTCGGCTGGTTAAAGTGACGCTCGACAATAGCAGAGAGATATTCTGCACGCCCGATCATGAGTTCATGCTGCGCGATGGAAGTTATCGCCAAGCGCAAGACCTGACGCCGCAAATCTCTCTCATGCCATTTAACAGGCATGCTAACAAAGATGGTTCTTTCGCAGTTGTGAATCCTGCTCTTTATCACAACGAACCTTTACAGTATGGCTACAATCACAAAGTTGTATCTGTCGAGCAGTTGAATGAAAGAGCAGATGTGTTCTGCCTGACCGTTCCTGAATACGGTAACTTTGCGCTTGATGCGGGTGTGTTCGTGCATAACTGCGGGATGATGTCTGCGCGTTCTGATGTCGAGTGGGAGCGTGCGACGCCGGAGAAAAAGCTGGCGTTCAATCGTGCGGTGATGGAGCGCGTCGAGATGGGCGCGGGCGGGAAGAGCCACAAGCTAGGAAGAATGACGACGCCGGAGTTCAATAATCTGGTGCGCGGCGGCGCGGAGTATTACGTCGAAAAATACGGCGCGGCTTTTGACCGCAGCCGCGCGGAACGTCATCGCATTCCGGTTGACGACGATTGGCAGATGCCCTTCGGCGGCCAGGGAAGACCCGAACGCGGCATGGATCAGCTAGGCAGTCTCGGCGGCGGAAATCATTTTATCGAATTGCAGCGCGCGGAAGAGACCGGGACGCTCTTTGTGCAGGTTCACACGGGCAGTCGCGGGTTCGGTCACGGGCTGGCGACAAACTATTTCGAGCTGGCGCGCGAGGAGAGGCCGCAGGAGATAACAGACATTGATTTAGGTTACTTCACGCCGGAGTCGCGGCATTACAAAGATTATCTGAACGCGGTGGCGGCTGGCGGCAACTACGCGATTCTTAATCGGCTGATAATTTTCGAGCAGGTCGCAGAAGCTTTCCGCGAAGTCTTCGGCGAGGAGCTTGAGCTGATTTACGAGATCAGCCACAACCTCGTGCAGCAGGAATGGCACCCGGAGTTCGGAGACGTGTGGGTGCATCGCAAGGGAGCGACGCGCGCGTTTCCAGCCGGACATCCCGCGCTCAAAAATACTTTCTGGGAAGAGACCGGGCATCCGGTTTTGATTCCCGGCAGCAACAAAGATTACAGCTATATCCTGCGGCCTCTCGCCGGAGCCGAACGGAGCGGTTACTCAGTCAATCACGGCGCGGGCAGGCGTCTCTCTCGCAGCGCGGCCAACCGCACGCTCTCGCAACGCGCCATCGATGACGAGTACAAGGCGGCGGGAATTCTGGTCAATATGGACGGGCGCGTGCCCCTGGATGAAGCCGCGCCCGCCTACAAGTCTTCCGCCGAGGTCATCAAGGCCGTGGTCGGCGCGGGGTTGGCGGAGATAGAATATACGCTCTGGCCGCTCGCTTCTCTGAAGGGAATAGACGCGGGCAAAGGCCAGAGAAGAAGGAAGTCTGGCCGCAAGTCGAGCAATCATTTTTAAGGAATTTTGAGACTTGAAATCTCAAATCTCAGATTCATAATCATAAAGCTCATGGCTCTCACATGCAGACTCATCGTGCTCGTCCTGCTTTCTGCTTGCGCCTCAACGCTGCTCGCGCAAGCGCAGAGCGTAACAACAAAAGAGGATGATGAAAGGCTGGCCCGTATCCTGCGAAAGATGCAGGACAGATTGGATGAAGCGCGCCTGTCGTCAAAGTTTCCGGGCGCGACCGTCGGGTTTGTGATGCCTGACGGGCGCGCGGCTTCAGTTTCGACGGGCTTCGCAGACCTCGAAACTAAAACACGGCTCAAACCGTCCGACCGTTTGCTTGCCGGAAGTATCGGAAAAACTTTCGTCGCCGCCGTGACGCTCAAGCTCGTCGAAGAAGGCAAGTTGACGCTGGATGAGAAGATTGCGCGCTGGCTCGGAAACGAAAGCTGGTTCGCGCAGTTGCCGAACGCGAAAGATATCACGCTGCGGATGCTGCTCAATCATTCGAGCGGGATTCGGAATCACGTTGACGACGGCTTTATTAAAGCCCTCTTCAAAGGTTCCGGCAGAGATATCAAGTATGAGGAGATCGTCGCCCGCGTCCTCAACAAAAAACCGCTCTTCGCGGCCGGCAAAGGTTTCAATTATTCGGACACGAACTATATTTTAGTCGGCATGATC
The DNA here is from genome assembly GCA_964246305.1 of uncultured Pyrinomonadaceae bacterium. Lineage (GTDB taxonomy): Bacteria > Acidobacteriota > Blastocatellia > Pyrinomonadales > Pyrinomonadaceae > JACMLC01. Next base: position 238,645 of record CAXTPS010000002.1, on the reverse strand, counting down.
GTCGAGCGTGCGACCGGCGAGACCTTATATGACATGATCGCGCGTAAAATTCTGAAGCCGCTCAAGCTCGAAGGGACGATTCCTTCAAACAGCCTGACACTGCCCGGGGTCGCCAACGGCTATTTTGAAAACAGGCCGGTGATAGTCGGCGGCAAGTTCATAGTCAATCCGCAATGGGAATGGGCAGGCGGCGGATTTGCTTCGACCGCTGAAGACCTCGCGCGCTGGGCGCAGTCTTTATATTCGGGCGGCGCGCTTGAAAAAAAGAGCGTGGACGAGATGCTCGGCAGCACGACGACGGGAGACGGCGCGGGTTACGGGTTGGGCGTGGAGATCGTCCAGAGCAAGTGGGGGAAAGCGTACGGACACGATGGCGAGTTTCCCGGCTATCTTTCCGACATGCGTTATTATCCGAAGTACAAAATCGCGGTCGCCGTGATGGTCAACTCGGATGAGACGCCGGGAGTCAACAAATTTCTGAGCACAGCCGTTGACGATTTCGCTCAGATAATAATCAAAGAGAGTTCGGCCCGCACGCTCTCCGAAGCTGACCAAAGCGGCCTGCAAAAGTTGACGGAGAGTTGGCTACAACTGGTTGATGCGGGCAAGCTCATGGAAAGCTGGGATGAGCTATCCGCCGAACTCAAAACCAAATTTGCCCAAGAGAAATGGCAATCCGCCTTGCAGCCGTTCCTCGCAAAAGTCGGGAAGATCAGATCGAGAAAATTCAGAAGCATTGATTACATAGACCCCGTCGAGGATACCGTCGCAATCGATTTCGACAGCTCGTTCACAAAATTTTCATCCCTCACCGAAACAGTGACTTTGACACTGGAAAAAGACGGGAAATGGCGCGTGGCCGGGTACTCGATCCACTGAGAGAGCTTGCTCAGCCTGTCTGACCGTTTCTCTGCGCGCGGAGCATGTTGAGGAGAGCTTTTTCTTCCGGCTCATATTCGGATTCGATGCGTTTGATGTAACGCTCTATGCGGCGGCGAAACTCTGAGAGCGTTGTGCCCCGCTGGTAAAGGTCTAAGACGGTCGGATGTATGTAGGAGCCGCGACACACGGTCGGCGTGTTGCCCAGATGCTCCGCCACGCGCTTGACGGCGCGGACGATATTTTTTTTAGCTTGGCTGTCATCTTCCGCATGTCCTATCTCGGCCAGCTTGACAGCCGCGAGCAGAGTTCCGCCCCACGTGCGAAAGTCCTTGGCGGAAAATTCCGGCGAGGTCGCGCTCTTGATATACTCGTTGACATCACGCGGCTTGATGGCGCGCACGCGTCCTTCCTCATCGTAATACCCGAAAAGCTTTGAGCTGCCGATGGCCTTGATGTCACGCATCAGCGTCGCCAGCTCTTTGTCCACGATGACGCGGCGATGATGTATGTGATGCTTGCCCTTGAAGCTGAAGACGAGCTGGCCGTTACGCTTGATCTCAAGATGGCGATTGCGCAGGGTCGTCACGCCGTAGGTGCGATAACGTTTGACGCTCTTCTCGGAGCCGATGCGAAAATAGAGTTCGTTAATCAGGCGCACGATGACCGCCAGCACGCGCTCGCGCGAGAAATCTTCGCGCGCTATATCTTCGTTGGTCTTGCGGCGCAACGCCGGAAGCTGCTCGCCGAAGCGTTCGATCTTCTCGAATTTCCTGCGCTGCTGTCTGGCCGCGAACTGCGCGTGATAGAGATATTGCACACGTACGCTGGTGTCTATGCCGATGGCTTGCAGGCGACCGCGCACCGACGGAGAGATGCGTACATTCGTCCATGCCGGAGGAATGACGAGCGACTTGATGCGCGCAAGCTGCTCTTCATTCGTGATTTTTTTTCCCGCCGCATCCTCGTACCAGAAGCCGCGCCGCTTCGTGCCGCACCTCAGCCACCAGCGCGCACGCGCCCCGCGCTCGACCATCTCAATCGCGCTCCGTTCGGGCTTTGCAGGTACGTTGATATTATCGCTTTCCATCTTTAATGCTCTTCACGCGCCTTCCTGTTTCGGCTCAAGGTCTTTGTTCGCCGGGCCCTGTATGACCTTCCCGTCATAGTTGAAACGCGAGCCGTGGCACGGGCAGTCCCAGCTCTTTTCAGCCTTGTTCCAATCTACGACGCAGCCCATGTGCGTGCAGATAGCAGAGACTGCGTGCGACGCTCCGGCGACTTTGCAGGCCGCTATCTTCTCGCCGTCCGACTCGACGACGCGCCCTTCTCCTTCTGCAAGCTCAGGGAGTTTCTCTTCGTCCGGCACGCCGATGCGGTCGGCGACGAAATGTTTGGCGACGTTGAGATTCTCTTTGACGAAATCCACGGCGGAGGTGACGGGCTTGAAACGATTCGGATCAAAGACGAAACTCCAGTCGTTCTCGCGTCCGGCTATCTGGTCCGAAAGGAGCAGTCCCGCGACCGTGCCGTTGGTCATGCCCCAGCCGCCGAAGCCGGTCGCGACGTAGATGCGCTTGGAAGCCGGAGTTGATTTTCCGATATATGGCACTCTGTCCACAGTGTTGTTGTCCTGCGTAGACCAGCGGTACTCTATCGCCTTCACGTCGAAACGTTCATGCGCGTATCGCTCAAGATTCCTGTAACGCTCTCGCGTATCACCGCCCTGTCCAGTCTTGTGGTTCTCGCCTCCGACCATCCAGATTTCACCGCCGTCCTCCGCACGGTTCGAGCGGAAAGAACGAAACGGCTCGGACGAGCTGATGAACATTCCTTCGGGCGCGGGCGCATTCAAGCGGCAGCCGATGACATACGAGCGTTTCGGAGACATGCGCGAGAAGTACATCGCATGATCGTAAAAAGGAAAGTGCGTGGCGAGGATGACATTGCGCGCCGTGACGACTCCGTGCGTCGTAGTCACACGACACTCTTTATCTTCTTCGGCAATATCGAGAGCGCGCGTCTCCTCAAAGACGTGGCTGCCGTCTCCGTTTATCTTCTCAATCAAGGCCAGTAAATATTTTCGCGGGTGGAATCGCGCCTGATTGCTAAAGCGGACGGCTCCCTTAACCGGAAACGGGAGCGGCGTTGTTTCTACATAAGAGGCCGGAAGATTAAGCTTTATCGCGGCTTCGACCTCTGCCGTGATGCGCTCAAGCTCCTCTTCAACTTCCGTGTAGGTGTAAGCATCCGTGCGCGTGAAGTCGCAATCAATTCCATAATCCGCGACGAGCGCGGCTATCTTTTCAATCGCGAGCTGTTGCGCGTTCGCATAAGCCTGCGCGCCTTCAAGACCGAATGCATTAATGAGATGGTCGTAAATCAGGTGATGGAGCGAAGTGATTTTAGCAGTCGTATTGCCGGTCACGCTTTTGACGACGCGTCCGGCTTCGATGACTGCGACGTGCGCTCCGTCTCTTTTGAGCAGGAGAGCCGAAGTGATGCCGGCGATGCCGCCGCCGATGACTGCCACATCAACCGTGACGCCTTCTTTGAGAGCGGCAAAGTTTGTCTCAGGCGTCGTGTCTATCCAGAGCGAGACAGGCTTTCCGGGCAAAGGCTCTCCGGCCACAGGATTTTTGGGAGCGTCCATCAGAGCTTCTCCTTTCAAATGATTTTCTCTTCGTGTCCTTTGGGAAAAACACTTTGCGCTCTTTGCGTTGAAAAAAACTTTAACCGCAAAGAGCGCAAAGGTAAACTCGCAAAGTTCGCAAAGAAATCTGACGACCTTTTATAACTTAGTATCTCTTTGTTTCACGCTTGATTACTTTCGGCGTCGCTGTTGCCGAGCTTATCGTTAACGTCCTCTTCGACGGTCTCGCGGTCGCCTTCGGCTGTGCCGGGCGTGCGTCCGGGGTCGCCAGTTTGCGACTGGCTTCTGGTCGAAGACTCGCTCTCCTGATTCGTTGGCTGCGCGTCGGTTTTGTTTCTGTCTTCCATCTTCTCTCCTTAAAAATCTTACGGTTTGAGCACGATCTTAATGCAGTTGTCTTCCTTGTGCTTGAAGGTTTCGTAACCTGCCGGGGCATCTTCGAGCGACATGCGATGTGTGATGACGAAAGACGGGTCAATCTCGCCGCGCTCGATGCGCTCCAAAAGCGGCTTCATGTAGCGGCGCATGTGCGTCTGTCCCATCTTGAGCGTCAAGCCTTTATTAAAGGCCGCGCCGAATGGAAACTTGTCTAGGAACCCGCCGTAGACGCCGGGGATGGAGACCGTGCCGCCCTTGCGACAGGCATGAATCGCCTGACGAAGCGCGTGCGGGCGATCCGTCGCCATGAAGAGAGCTGCCTTCGCACGATCATACAGCGCATCAATGGTCGCGCCGTGAGCTTCGAGTCCGACAGCGTCGATACAACGATCCGGCCCGCGCCCGCCCGTCATCTCTTTCAGCTTGTCGAAGATGTCTTCGTCATTGAAATCGAGCGTTTCAGCTTTGCCTTCATCACGCGCCATCTGTAGACGCTCAGGCACAGAGTCAATCGCGATCACGCGTCCCGCGCCGAGCATCCACGCGCTCTTGATGGCAAACTGCCCGACCGGGCCGCAGCCCCAGACGGCGACCGTATCGCCCCCTTCGATGTCGCAATTCTCCGCAGCCATGTAGCCCGTCGGGAAAATGTCAGACAGGAACAAGACCTTTTCGTCCGGCATCCCTTCGGGAATTTTTAGCGGGCCGACATCTGCGAATGGCACGCGCAGATACTCTGCCTGCCCTCCGGCGTAACCGCCCGTCATGTGCGAGTAGCCGAAGAGTCCGGCGGGCGAGTAGCCGTAAAGTTTTTCCGCGATATATGCTTTCGGGTTCGAGTTGTCGCACAGCGACCACAGCTCCTTCTCGCAGAAAAAGCAGTTGCCACAAGATATTGTAAAGGGCACGACCACGCGGTCGCCTATCTTGAGATTCTTGATCTCACTGCCGACCTCTACGACTTCGCCCATCGGCTCGTGTCCGAGAATGTCGCCCTTCTCCATCGTCGGAATATATCCGTCGTAGAGATGCAGGTCAGAGCCGCAGATTGCCGTCGTCGTAATCTTGACAATCGCATCACGCGGATTGAGTATTTTAGGCTCAGGCACATTCTCAATCCGCACATCATTTTTTCCGTTCCAACACAGAGCTTTCATTTCATCCCCCTGAAAAAAAGTTGGCAGTCGGCAGTTAGCAGTTGGCAGTCAAGACAGATAGTAGTCAAGACAGGTTGAATTGCTTTTATCTGCCAACTGCTAACTGCCGACTGCCAACTATCCTTTATCTTCCCGCTGTCGCGCTGCGCCCGGACGGTTGACCGTCGGTGGTCGGCATCTCTCCGGCCTCCATCAGTTGTTTGAAGCGTCTCAAGTCTTCATCAACCTGTTGGTCTGGAGCTTCGCCGAAAAGCTTGGCGACGAGTTTTCCGATTGCGCCGCCCGGCGGGTCGTACTTGAGAGTGACGCGCACAATCGTTCCGCGACCTGACGGGTCGGCTTCAAAGCGCACGCTGCCAGCGTTGTCCACGTCCGCGCCTTCGAGCGAACGCCACGCGATCAGCTCGTTCTCTTTCTCGTTATAGACTTCGGCGTCCCATGCGACGGTCGTGCCCGCCGGAGCTTTGGCTACCCAGTGCGAGCGATTGCCACCCGTGACATGCACCGCTTCGAGATGATTCATGAATCGCGGCAGGTTCTCGAAGTTGCGCCAGAAGCGATACAGCTCTTCAGGCTGCTTGTTGATGGTGACGCTCTTTTCGACTTTAAAGCCCTGACCGCCGCGCACGGAGACGTTCGGATTGTCCGAGCCTTCGGCTGTGTTGATGCCAAGCGCGTGATACATCTCGCAGTGCCCGGTCGTGCCGCGATAGACGAGCGCGCCGCCTACGAGCGCGAGCACAGCCCCGCCGACCGATTTGTGCGTCAGGAGGCGCGAGATGCCGTAGACGGCCAGCGCGCCGCCGCCGATGGAAGACGCCCAACGCTCCAACTCGCTGACATTGACGCCGTGGCTACCGCCCTCGCCCGTGCTGTTATCCGTGGCCTGTGTTTCTTCGTTGGGAACCAATCCAGCCTCTTCTGCTGCCAATCGTAATGACTCTGCCATTTCTTCAATCTCCTTTTGATAATGCTAGGCGGTTTGCGGACACTTCCGCCCCGTAAATGCCGCACACTGTCCGAAAACGCCTCGTCTTAATATTGTTCAAGAGAAGATAGTCAAACGGCGTGCCCAAGAAAAGTTCAAGGTTCCGAGCTCCAAGTTCCAAGTTTAAGACTTGCTCTCTGGTTTTTAACTTGGAACTTGGAACCTTGAACCTATGCTTGCATCCAGTCCCATGCGGATTTGATGATGACGCTTAAGTCTTGGAGGGCGGGCTGCCAGCCGAGTTCGCTTTTGATTCGGGCTGAGCTGGCGATGAGGACAGCCGGATCGCCGTGCCTGCGTGCGCCAGTCTGTACCGGAATGTCTCGGCCTGTGACCGCTCTGGCCGTCTCGATTACTTCGAGCACGCTGTAGCCTTCGCCGCCGCAGCCCAGATTATAGATAGCGCTTCTTTTATCCAGAATCGAGAGCGCGAGAATGTGCGCGCGCGCAAGATCAACGACATGTATGTAATCGCGTACGCACGTGCCGTCGCGCGTCGGGTAATCGTCGCCGTAGATGGTGACGTGCGTGCGCGTGCCTGCGGCTGCTTGCAGGACAATCGGAATCAGATGTGTTTCAGGGTCGTGCGACTCGCCGCACAAACTCGTTGCGCCCGCCGCGTTGAAGTAACGCAGGGAAGCGTAATGAAGGCCATACGCGTTTTCGTACCAGCGTAGGGCGCGCTCGAAAGCCAGCTTCGTCTCGCCGTATGGATTGGTCGGAGCGGTCGGGTCTGTCTCTTCAATCGGCTGCTTGGCAGGCTCGCCATAAGTTGCCGCCGTCGAAGAAAAGACGAGCCGCCTCACTTCCGTCTCGCGCATCGCATCGAGCAGTGATAAACCCGCGAGCACATTATTACGATAATACTTCGCCGGATGCTCGACAGATTCGCCGACGAGCGAGTCCGCGGCCATGTGAATCACAGCCTCTATCGCGTGCTCCTCAAGCGTGCGACGCAAAACTTTTGTGTCCATCAAATCCGCTTCGACGAACACGGCCTCCGGCACGACGGCCTCGCGGTGTCCCTTGTAGAGGCTATCGTACACGACCACCTCATGGCCGTCTTTCACCAGCTCTTCCGTCACCACGCTGCCGATGTAACCCGCTCCGCCTGTGACTAAAACTCGCATCACCTTTCTCCGGGAATGCAAAATTAAAAATGTAAAATGTGAAACCCATCCGGCTTTTTAATTTTGCATTTTACATTTTTAATTTTGCGTTCCTCTTTTCTCCTTTTCCGGGGTAGTAATTTTCTGGCATGATAGCATGAAGCAAATCGGGGAGTGAGGTGAAAGAGTATGCAGAAGAATGCGGACAGCAACAGGCGCGAGGATGAAGGCGATGTGATGAAAGGGTTGGCGGCGGGATTGGTTGGAGGACTGGTCGCGTCCTTCGTGATGAATCAGTTTCAGGCGATGTTAGGCAAGCTCATGGAAGGCGTTGAGAAGTCGCACGGCGCGCAATCCCTGCAACAGGGCAAGCCTGCGGAGAGCGAAAAGCTGGTCCAGCCCGAAAATGATGAAGAGGATGATGATGCGACCGAGCGGCTGGCGAGCGCGATTTCGGAAAACGTCTTCGGTCAGGAATTGACCAAGCCCGAAAAGGAGACCGCCGGAACCGCCATCCATTACATCTACGGCACGACGACCGGAGCGATGTACGGAGCGGCGGCAGAACTCGCGCCGGTCTTGACGGCTGGCGTCGGCATGCCCTTCGGCGCGCTGGTCTGGGTCGCAGGCGACGAAGGAGCCGTCCCCGCGCTCGGCCTCTCAAAATCTCCGACCGAATACCCGCTCTCGATTCACGCTTACTCACTCGCCTCTCATCTGGTCTACGGCCTGACCGCCGAAGTCGTCAGGCGCGCAGTTCGTCGCGCACTGTAACATTTGATGTTAGAAACGGGTTCGCTGATTAACGCGAAGAACTTTTGTACAGCTATTGTTATCGTGTGCAGCCTCGTGATAGCTGCGCCCGCACAACGCCGGAAGAGTCGCGGGGCGGATTCTTTAGTTGCTGCGCGCAAGCCCGCCGTGTATATCACTTTTTTACGCTCGACCGAACTTGAGCCACTCAGAACAGGCTATGGGCGGAAGCATCTTCAATTACGTATCACGAACAATACTCGTTGGAAGATATGGCTCGAAATGAATGATGTGTCGGGTGAGTATGGAGACGCGGGGCTTTTCTACACGATTGAAGATAAAGAGGACGGAAGGATAAAAATTGATGCGCGGTGTCATGTTTGCTCTGTGAATCCTGTGGACGCCGGACGATCTATCATCTTTTCTATTCCGGCAGAATACGCCAGTAGTGACACTCGCATGAGAGTCGAATACTCTTTTGGATGGGAGCGGGATAATGAGACGGAAGGCGGCTCTGACTCCACACATTCCGTCTTATTCGATTTCAGTTATTTGCCAAAGTCTGAATAGACTTCGGAAGTAATGTCGAGCGAGTCGTTCGAGCCGCACGTGTGATAGCTTTATTAGCCGCTCAGTTCAGATGTTAGGGAGCGGCGGCTTCGGAGGTCGCGGACGAGCGCGTGTTCTTAGGCTCCTGCGATTTATCGTTCGGCTCATAGTAGAGAATGCGATTGCAATTCTCGCAGGTGATGACCTCGTCCCCGCGACGAATTTGGGACATCATCTGCGGGCGCACGGGCATGAAGCAGGCTGTGCATGAGCCGTTGCGCGCCTCTGCGACCGCGATGCCGTCGCGGATGCGGGTCGAGATGCGGTTATACATCGAACTCAACTGTTTCGGCAGCGTGGACATGAGGCGGTCACGCTCGATTCGTGCGGCGGCAAGCTCTTCCGTCTGCGTGCGCGTCTGCACCTCAAAATCGCGTACCCGATCTTCAATCTCCGAGCGCAGGCGCGCTACCTCCGGCTCGCGCTCTTTGAGCGTTGACTCGGCCCCTTCGAGGGATTCCATCTTTTCTAAAATTTGAGTCTCAAGCTGCGAGATTTGCTTTCGCGCTGAATCGGCTTCGCGGATGGCAGCCGTGTACTCGTGCTCGTTTTGCGAAGACATCAGGTTTCGCTCGGCCCGCTCAAGGCGTGTGCGCTGCTCGACGGTTTCCGCGTCGAGGCGCGCCCTTTCGGTTCTGGCGTCATCGCGCTGTTTTTCAAGCTCACGAATTTCAAAGGCGCGCTGATCGAACTCTTTTTCGATCTCGGCGCGCCTTTGCGGGATAGCTTCGATGTCTGCCTGTAGTCTGCGTAAACTTATATCCGTTTTCTGCAAAGCGATTAACTGCTCTAATTCCGCTTTCACTCTCTTGTTCTCCTAAAAGATCATGGCTGATAAATGTGCTACGAGTTAAGTATTTTCGATAACTGAATATCACATATCTGGCGCGCGAGCGCAAGTTACGAGAAACAGGGATAGACGAGATGCACAGGATAAGCGGCATAAATGAAAAGGGAGAGCGCATATTATACGCTCTCCCTTTTTTCATCCTGTTTATCCTGTCTATCCCTGTTAACTTCTTTATTCCGCTCCGACGGCGCGTGCCGCGTTGAGGCGTCCGCCCGTCGAGACTTTGCCGCTTAAGCCGGGCAGCTTATCCACGGAGTCTAAGAGGCGCGCTCGCAAATCTTCCATCGAAAGCTTCGGCTCGACTGCAAGCACCAGCGCGGCCACGCCAGCCACTTCGGGCGTCGCCATCGAAGTCCCGGAGGCTTCGCGGAAATCGTTATTCAGCCACGTGCTCAGAATCTCTGCGCCGGGCGCGGCGATGTGTACGCGCCTTGCCCCGTAATTCGAGAACGAAGCCAGCTCGTCATTGCGGTCAAGAGCAGCGACGCTGATGATGTTCGGCAGGTCGTAGCTCGCCGGATAATGCGGCGACTTGTCCGCGTCCGCGCTGGCGTTGCCGCTGGCCGCGACGAAGAGGATGCCCGCGTCGCCTGCTGCGCGAATCACGTCTTCGAGGGCTTTGGAGTTTTGCGTCGAACCCCAGCTCGCGCTGATGATACGCACGTTGACGCCCGCCTGCTTGCGATTGATGACATAGTTAATAGCTTCAATCGCATCTTTGGTCGAGCCGGAGCCGTTCCTTGTAATGAATTTCAAGGGCATGATCTTGACGCGCCAGTTGATGCCCGCGATGCCCACGCCGTTGTTGCCGTCCGCTCCGATGATGCCCGCGCAGTGCGTGCCGTGGCCGTTATCGTCCATCGGGTCGCCGCCGTCCGTCGTCGCGTCGTACCCGTACCGGTCGTCAACATATTTGAGTTGCGCGTCATAATATTCATCAATGTTATCTGGACGCTGCCAGATATTCTGCGCGAGGTCTTGATGATTGTAGTCAACTCCGCTATCGAGCACTGCCACGACTACATCCTCGCTGCCCGTGCTCTTTTGTTCCCAGGCAGGCAGAGCATTGATGTCTGCTTTGGCTTTGCCGCCCCGCTGTCCGGTGTTCGTCAATGACCACTGCTCATCGAACATCGGGTCGTTCGGCGCATTGCCCGAAAGCAGCTCGCTCGACTCGTCATTCGCATAGCCGTTGCTGAACTTCCCGAACTCAGATTTAGGCTCAAGGGTGATGAGGTTATTCGCTTCGGCGTATTCGACATCCGCCATCTTACGATATTGGTCTACGACCGACTGCGGGTTAGCATCATCCAAGTCGTCAATCGCGACGAGGCCGTTGACGCTCTCAATCTCGTCTTCGACATTATCGTGGAGACGCTCCGTAATCCCTCTTATCGTCGAGTCAGTAGTGCCCGCACGAAAACGCACGAGCACTTCCGGCCCGCGGCTCATCTCAACCCCGCCATAACTCGGCGAGTAAGAAGTAAGCTTTTCCGCCGCGCGTGGCGCGGAGTCGCGCTGGCGTTCCCAATGCCTGAGTTGTCCCGCAAATGCCGCGACCAGAATGATCGTTATAGCCAGAGCCAGATGTCCGAGAAAGTTCTGCCGGTTCATCACATCACCTCAAAAAAAATTTCAAGTCCGGAGTCTGGAGTCTGGAGTCTGGAGTCAAAAAGCATTATGACTCTCGACTCCAGACTCCAGACTTACGATTTAGATACGATAGTTCGACCCTTTAAAGTTGTAAAGCCTCAGTTCGTCGTCGCTCGCGCGATATTCATGGCTGCCGTGCCCGCCCGCGCTGAGGCGTATGCGCAAGCCGGAGGTCATCATCTGCCCGCTCATCTCGTCTTCGACGCCTGCGCCGAGAGCCATGTCCGGAAAGTCGGCGCGCTCGACCGACTCTTCTTTGATCTCATTTTCAGAGACGCCCAAACGCTTTGCCAGGTCACGTCGCGCACGCCCGACCGCATCATCTTTATTCAAACCCATCTTCGCTCAATCCTCCCGGATAATAATTGATTCCCTGCAATCTAAACGTTAAGCGCGGACATTGCGTTCTATATTTATTAGAGCCGTGCGGCAAGTGTCGAGTTGTCTCTGCATCTCAAAGCAACAGCCTTCCCGTACAGGGATTATGAGCCTGATTGTGATTTCAGACAAGCATTTAAGAGACTGTTTCCACATTCAAGAAACTGAATGACTCAACTCTTTGCGCCTTCGGTTTTAGCTTTGCGCCTTTGCGAGAAATACAAACGTTCCACGCAAAGGCGCAAAGGAAAAGCCAAAGACGCAAAGAACTATTTTGCAGATTTTGTATCAAGCTCTTATTTGAGATCGCCGCAAAGGTGTTGTAGGAGCGCGGTGATTGCGATGGCCGCCGTTTCCGCGCGCAGCGTGCGTCCGCCGAGGGTGATGACGCTCCAACCGGCATCCGACGCCTGCCGGATTTCCGCATCTTCCCAACCGCCCTCCGGCCCGACGAGCGCGATGACGGCCTGCGTGTGCGTGCGCGCCTTCTCAAGCGTCTCAATCAAGCCTCGACCCATGCGCTCGGCAAACATCAGCCGCGACGATTCGCCCGATGTGCTGTCAATCAAAGATGAAAAAGAGACGGGCGCATCAATCAACGGCAGGCGCGCCCTCCCGGACTGTTTACAGGCTTCGAGCGCGAGCCTCTGCCAGCGCGCAACGCGGCGCGCAGCATCTGCGGCATCACGCAGTCGCATATCAGCACGCATGGTTACGACGGGCGTGATGCGAGTCACGCCAAGCTCCGTAGCCTTCTGCACGACCAGATCAAACTTTTCGCCTTTGAGCAGCGCGAGCGCGAGCGTCAGTTTCAGAGCGGATTCGGGACTGGACGGTTCGGCTCGACCTCTGACTTCCAATCTCGCGGGATTGTTGCCGCGTCCCGTCTCCGTGACGACGCAAAAAAATTCTCCCCCTTCGCCGTCGAAGACGAAAGCCTCGTCGTCAGTTTTTAATCGCAGCACGTCTCTCAAATGCCGCGCCTCGTCAGCCGCGAGCGTGACAAAATTTTTGTCAGGCGCGAAATTTTCAGGCGGCGCATAAAATCTTCTGCGAGTCATACGACGGAAGCTCCCGCGAAGGCGCGAAGAAGGGTGAAGGGGATAGGGTGTAGGGTGTAGAAAAAGCAGAATGTGTTTTCACTGCACCCTATACCCTTCACCCTCGTTCTTTGCGTCTTTGCGGGAAATGTATTTTGTCTCTTGAAGCTCAAACTATTATCGCTACCCACTCGCCATCGGTCTCAAGCTCGAATTCGTTGATGCCGAGCGCGCTCAAATTTGTTTCCATCATCAACATCTGCTCTTGCAGAATCCCGGACAGAACCAGCCGCCCGCACGTCGCTGCGATGAGACGCGGGAGGAGCGGCACGATCACGTCTGCTGTCAGATTCGCGCATACCAGATTAGCCGAAGCCGTCGCGGTCTCATCAACCGTCCCGACGCTGAAATTGATGCGCCCTGCGACATGATTGAGGCGCGCATTCTCGCGCGCGATGGCGACGGCGTCCGCGTCTGTGTCGCAGGCTTCGACGCGCGCGGTGTGCGAAAGCTTTGCGGCGGTGATGGCTAAGATGCCCGTGCCCGTGCCGACATCCAGAAAGCTTTCGCGGTCAAAATATTTTTCGATGGCCGCGAGACAGAGCCGCGTCGTCTCGTGTGTCCCAGTGCCGAAGGCCATGCCCGGCTCGATGCGTATGATAATGCGGTCGGGAGCTTCCGCGACCTCGCTCCACGGCGGCGCGATGATAAAGCGGCGACCGACCGTGACCGGCTGCCAGTTTTTCTTCCACTCGCCGAGCCAATCTTTGTCCGCCACTTCTTTGAACTTCATCTCGCGCACGGATGAGGTGGGCAGGCTGTAAAAACTGAGCGCGTCAAAGAGAGTTTCGCGCACGCGCGCACGGTCGGGCGGCGAGTCGAAATAAGCAGTCACTTTTAGCAGCTCATCGCTCTCGTCAACGCTCTCTGTGCCGAGCGCGCCCGCTTCCATCAAAGCATACTCGACCGCCTCGTGCGCCGCAGGCTCAATCAAAACATCTAACGCGAACCATGCTTTACTCATTTACTTATTTACTCATTTGCTCATTCACTGACCGGACAAATGAGCCGATCAGTGAATGAGCAAATGAGTAAATCCCTCTCATTCTTTTTTAATGCCCATGTCGTCGAGCAGGTGTTCCTTGTCGCGCCAGTCCGCTTCGACCTTGACGAAAAGCTCAAGGTGACAGCGATGTCCTAAGAGGTGTTCTATGTCGCGGCGCGCTTCGATGCCTATCTCTTTGAGCCGCTCCGCGCCCTTGCCGATAATGATTCTTTTCTGCGACGAACGCTCGACGTAGATGGCGCAGTAGATACGCGTAAAATCCGCGCGCTCTTCGTCAAACTTTTCCGTCAAGACCGCCGTCACATAAGGAAGCTCTTCGCCGGTCGTCCGCAGAATCTTTTCGCGCACGATCTCCGCGACGAGCTGGCGCATGGGCTGATCCGTCAACTCGTCCTCTTCAAAGATCGGCTCGCCCGGAGGCAAGTGTTCGAGCATCTCTTTGAGCAGGACTTCGATCATGTCTCCCTTCAGGGCAGAGAGCGGCACGACCGCGCGCCAGCCATACTCGCCGCCGTACCACTCCATCAACGGCAGGAGCTTCGACTTGTCCGCAATCTTGTCTGTCTTGTTCAAGAGCAGGAGCGCGGGCTTTTCCGATTTCTGCACGAGGTCGAGGACGAAGCGGTCGCCGTTGCCGGTCGAGACGGTCGCGTCACGAATCAGGCACACGAGGTCTACGCCTTCGAGCGCGTCATGCACGGCGGCCATCATCCTTCGATTCAAAAGGTAACCGGGCTTATGCACGCCGGGCGTGTCCACCAGCACAATCTGTCCTTCATCGCGCGTGATGACGCCCTGAATCCTGTGGCGCGTCGTCTGCGGCCTGTTCGAGACAGCCGCTATCTTTTCGCCCACCAGACGATTCAACAAAGTGGACTTGCCCGCGTTCGGGCGTCCGATTAAAGCGACGTAGCCGCTGCAAAAATTTTTATTTGACTCAATGTCCGGCATTTAATTTAGGAGCAATCATACACGAATTTTGGAGAAAGGGTCTTGGGTCTTTGCACGCGGTTCTGGCCTTGAATGATAAAATCTAAGCCGCGTCAGACATCAAAGAGCAAAGAACAAAGTACAAAGAACAGTTTTTAAGTGAAACTTTTTCGCCGCTCATGACACTTACTCCTGAAACGATGATGAAGCGGCTGGCAATTGAGGCGTTGGGGCAGGCGGGCGAGGCCGACCGCGTAGCTGGAACACTGATGAACAGTGCAGAGGATTTGATAGCGCGCGTCCGAAGCGGCGACGATGAAGCCTTTCGTCTGATCTTTGAACGTTACGCACGCCCCGTCATCAGTTTTATTTATGACATGGTGGGCGAGCGCGCTCTGGCCGAAGAACTGATGCAGGAGACTTTCGTTCGCGGCTACAAAAACCTCGGCGGGCTGCGCGACGAGACGAAGCTTTCGACATGGCTCTTTGGCATCGCGCGCAACGTCGCGCTCGAATCCCTGCGCAGGCAGAGGCGAACTAATCGCCAGCTTGAGCTTGACGACCCGTTGGTCAAAGGGCTGCGCGATGGAAGCGTGCCGCCCGACGATAATTTGATAAATAAAGAGATGCATCAAGCGATACATGCCGCGCTTCGAGAGCTTGACGAGGATAAGCGGCTGGTCTTCGCGCTCAAAGTTTTCCAGCAGCAGAGTTATGAGGAGATAGCGTTGATTACAGGTTTTTCGATGGCGAAGCTCAAGACGGATTTGCACCGCGCGCGCAGAGAGATGCGCCGCCTGCTTCGCCCGTACATGGAGGTGCGCGATGAGATGTGAGGAATGCATGAGCCTCGTCGAAGAATATGTTGACGGGGAACTCGATCAGCGAGAGGCCGAGCAGTTGGCGGCCCACATCTCGCTCTGCGCGTCGTGCGCGGAGACGGCGGATGAACTCGTGCGCGAACAGGAAGTCTACGCGCGCTATCAACGCGAGGTTGAAGTAATGCCCGCGATGTGGCAAGCGGTGCGAGAACGCATCGAAGAAGAAAAAGCTGCGCGCACGTCAACAACCACAGAGCCACGCTGGCGGGCATGGCTCGCGGAAACCTTCGGCGCAAACTCGCGCCTGCGTCCGGCGTTCGGCGTCGCTCTCGTCCTCGTCGCGCTCGGCATCACGACCGTCGCTCTGCTCAAATATCTCAACTCTCGTCAGAGCCGCGAGACGATGGCAGGGCAATTTCAATCGCCGCGTATTTTTCCGAACGAACTCAAACCTGACAAAGACGTAACGGCTGTAAAAAATGGGGCCAAGACGGCGACCGGCATTCCTCCTGACAGGAAAGCTATCTTCACCGCCGGGTTGAAGGATAAGAGGAAAGCTTTTGTAGCTCCTCGTCTGCCGCGTGACGAGAGTTCGCGTCCACCGGCTTTGACGCTTGATGAGGTCGAGCGAACCGCCGCTCTGGTTGCCGCGAGGGATGAGAGCGCGGCGAGCGCGTCTCAGCCGTCAGACGATCCGCAGACGGAAATCGCGCGCCACGTCGAGAGGGCGCAGATGCTCCTTCGCTCTTTCAAGAATGTGCGGCTCGCCGAAACAGAGCACGCGCCTGACCTCTCCTATGAAAAAGGGCAGGCGCGCAAGCTGCTCTATCGAAACATAAATTTAAGGCGAGAGGCGGCGTCACAGGGCAATGCGCCCGCCGAGAAACTTTTGAGCGCGCTTGAGCCAATATTGCTCGACATCGCAAACCTGCCGGATCATCCGACGGATGCGGACGTGCGCTCAATCGAACAGCGCATGCGAAAGAAAGAGATTATGACCGCGTTGCAGGTTCATTCAATCATCGCTCAGAACTCATATTAGATATCAGATAGAGGCAAACGAAAATCATGAGAGATAAAAAGATGAGACACATGAGAGGCAGGCTTTTGCGCCCGAACTTTTCCGCGCGACGGATTTACGCGCTCACTTTCTTGATGTTCGCTCTGCTCATCGCGGCGGGCTGTTCGAGCCGCGTCGCGGCGCAGGACATGGAGAAGCTCAACCGCTTTGTGCAGACGCAGAACTCTTCGGAAGCGTCCGCGAAAGTTTTTCGCGCGGGCAGGGATTTTATCGGAGACGAGAACTGGAAAGGCGCGGCGGAGCAGTTCAAGAGTTTTATAGAGAGTTATCCGAAAGACGCGAACGTGGACGCGGCTCTCTACTGGCTGGCTTTCGCCGAGGTCAAGCTGGAAAAATATATCGAGGCCAGCGGACAGCTTCAACGACTGCTCAAAAAATTTCCGAACTCGAACTGGGCTGATGACGCGCGGACTTTGCAGCTTCAGATAGATTCTCACCTCGGGGAGAACAAGAACATTGATAGGACTCTCAATCCGAAAACCAGGAATGAGAATGATGAGGACGAAGAGATCAAGATCGTCGCGCTCGAAGCTCTCTTTCACTCGAACCCCGAACGCGGGCTGGCCTTTGTCTCGAACATGCTCAAGCCCGGCTCGAACGCTAGCCGCCACATGAAGGAAGCGGGCATCGAGCTGATACGGCGTTACGGCGGCGCGCAGACTGTGCCCCTGCTCATCGAGGTCATACGCAATGAGCGCGATGGGGAGCTGCGCAAGAATGCGATTGAGACTCTGGGGCGGACGGAAGATGAGCGCGCGTTCGACGTGCTGGTCGAGATGGTCAGGACTTCTACGGATGATGAAGTGAGCAACGCGGCGGTGTTCGCTATCTCGCGCTTTGAGACTGCAAAGGCGCGCACGGTGCTCTTCGAGATGGCGCGCGGCGCGAAGTCAACGGAAGTCCGCAAGAATGCGATCTTCTGGCTCAGCAGAAAAGCGGACGACGCTGTGCTCGACGAGCTGATGAAACTCTACGAATCCGAGCAGGACGCGGAAATCAAGAAGCAGATCGTCTTCGCGCTCAAACGCATGGACAGCCCGCGCTCCATCGCCAAGCTTTACGAGATCGCGAGCGGCAAGGGCGATGTTGAAGTGCGTAAGGATGCGATTCACTGGATCGGGCAGCGCGGCGATGAGCAGGCCGTGGAGTATCTGATTAAGACTTATGACTCGGAGGCGGACTATGAGATCAAAAACCAGATCATCTTCGCGCTCAGCCGCACGAATCAAAAGAGCGCGCTCAGAAAGATGATGTTGATTGCGCGTCAGGACAAGTCCGTCGAGCTGCGTAAGCAAGCCGTCTTCTGGCTCGGTCGCAGCGACGACCCGGAAGCGGCGAAGTTTCTGGAAGATATTCTTAAATAACTCGCATCTTGAAACTTCAATCATCGTGTTTGAAAGGCAAGCTATATGCAGTTCTCAATTCTTTTCATCTTATGCGCCCTGACGGTCTCATCCTTTTTTAATTCCGCGCAGCCTGCGACGCCTGCGCAGACGCAGCAGCGCGGGCGTTTCATCACGGTCGAGGGCGCAGACCTGCGCGCGAAGATGTTGACGGCTCAGAGCATGGGCAGAGCCGTCTCGCCGCAGACGCGCTTCTGGCTCGCTTACTCTTTCGATGTCAGGCCGGGCATTGCCGTAGACCCGATTGAGAATGGACAGTTTCGCGGCAGCATGACGACCTACGACAATCTCACGGTCTTTATGGGAAAGTCCGACGGCGTTTCGATTGAGACGCGCAACCTCGGCGTCTTCATGCTTTTTGAAGCCGACGGAAACACGCTCACGCGCCTCGAAATTTATAACCTCGACGGGCAACGCGAATACGGCGGCTATCCAGTCTACTGGCTCGGACGCGGCGGCAACGAAGAGAGTCTCAATATGCTCCGCCAGCTCGTGACGAACGACAGAGCGCGCAGGATTAGCGAGCATGGAATCGTCGCTCTCGCTTTGCACGACGACCCGCGCGTGGGCGGCGTGCTGAAGAATCTAGTCAACGGTTCTCTGGAACAGGACGCGCGCCGCACAGCCGTTCACTGGATAGGATTTGTCGGAGGCGAGCTGCCGTTTCTGACGGAACTCGTGCGCAATGAGCGGGAGACCGAGGCGATACGCGAGACCGCAGCCTATGCTATCGGCATCAGCAAAGATCAGGCGGCTCTCAATATCCTGACAGAGCTTTATCGCACCATTCCGAATCGAGAGATAAAAAGAAAGCTGATTCACGCCATCTCGATCAATGACAATCAAGACCCGGTCGTAGACTTTCTCATCAGGATTGCGAAGACCGAGACAGACACCGAAGCCAGAAAGATGGCTATGTTCTGGCTCGGACAAAAGGCCGGAGAGAAGATTTTGGGAGTCTTGAAGGATGCGGTCGAAGACCCTGACACGGAAGTGCAAAAGCAAGCGCTCTTCGTCATCAGCCGCAGGCCGAAAGACGAAGCCGTGCCGCTCCTGATCAAGATTGCGCGCACACACGCGAAAGCCGAGATTCGCAAAGAAGCTATCTTCTGGCTCGGTCGCACCGGCGACGAACGCGCACTCTCATTCTTTGAAGAGCTGTTGTCGAAATAAAACAAAGGGAGAAGCATCGTGAAAAGAGCATTGATATTCGTCCTCGTCTCGCTGTTGCTGACAGCCGCCTCCATCGAAATTTTCGGGCAGGAGGACGCATCCGGCGCGACTTCAGTTATCGAGCTGGATGCGTGCGTCGCGCGCAAAGAGATCGAAGCCCGCTACGCGGAGCTTGCCGAAGCAGTGCGGAACAAAGATTTCGCAGCCTTTCTAGCATTGAGGACTAAAAACTTTTCCGCGCGCCTGCGCGACGGCGATGTTCACACGAGCGCACAGATGGCCGCCCGCGCCAAAATGCTATTCAGACGGGTTCAAGCTCCCATCAGTTTCAGCAATCAGATAGAACTCCTGATGCTGATGGATAACGAAGCCATCGCTATCGTTCATCAAAAATTTTCCAGAATGCAGGAGATAGCCGGGCAGCTCCACATGGTCGAAACCAGCGTCCGGCAGCGCGAAACATGGATTAAGACTGAGGACGGATGGAAGCTAAAATTCATAGATAATATCGGCGACACGCAAACTTTTATAGACGGGCGGAACAGCAAACCGGAAGAATGAAAGTGCGTTTTGTTTCGTGCTGCTTAGTGTGATTTCTTAGATCGTCCGGCCTCCTTTCTCACTGCAACCGTGTCTCACTCGAACTGCTTCTTAAATTCATCAAACTGTTGCCGCAGCTCCGTCAACTCGCTGCGCAGAGCCGCGACCTCGGCTTCGAGGCGGGCGAGCTTTTCATTCTCCGCGCGGACTTCGAGCACGGCGCGTTCTGCGCGCGGGACGCGGACGGCGGGGGGTTGCTCTTCGACCTCCACTTCTCCTGCGAGCAGGTGCGCATAGCGCGAATCTTTTTGTCCGGGCTGGCGCGGGAGTTTCATCACCAGCGGCTCGTCTTCGCGCATCGTCAGCTTGTCGAGCGTTGATTCGACCTCCGCCAAATCCGCGAACTCGTACATTCGGCTTGTGCGCCCGCGCAACTCTCCAATCGTCTGCGCGCCTCTGAGCATCAGCACGCACATCAACGCCAGCTCCGCTTGCGAGAGATGAAAGATCTCCGTCATCACATGCTTGTACTTCGGCACGCGGCTCTCGCTCCCGTAAAAGACGTAGGCTAGATTCTTCTCGCGCAAACTCTCCACGGCCTGCGCGACGGTTTTTTCGTCGTAAGAGACAGCCGGGTCGCGGTTAGAGATTTGATTGCAGGCGTGCATCAGAGCGTTCAGCGTGAGCGGGTAATATTCCGGCGTCGTGAGCTGCTTTTCAACCAGCGAGCCGACGACGCGCACTTCCGTTTCGTTTAAGAGAGTCAAGTTTTTTGTTCCTATCCACGGAAAAATATTAGCCACAGAGATTTAACTGATGTCAAATTTGAGATTTGAAATTTGAGCTTGTGAATTTCAAATCTGAGATTGCGAATTTGAAATTTTCTCTGTGCTCTGTGTGTCCCCTGTGGCTAATCGAACAGCTTCAACCCGCGCGCGAGCGATCCATCTAGTCTTTTCAAAAACTCGCGGCGGCTGATCTCCTTTGCGCCGAAGACGCGCATGTGCGGCGTCATCACTTGAATGTCGAGCCAGTCGAGACCCTTTTGCCGCAGATGCTCGATTAAAAAAAGCAGCGCGAGCTTCGATGCGTTCGGGCGCAGGTAGAACATGCTCTCGCCCGCGAAAGCGCCCCCCGCATCCACGCCGTAAATTCCGCCGACGAGCATGTTTCCTTCCCACGCTTCGACGCTGTGTGCCTGCCCCGACTGATGCAGCTCGCAGTAAGCTCGAATCATCTCAGGCGTGATCCATGTGCCGTCTTCATCCCTGCGCCTGGCATCCGCGCACGCACGCATCACCGCCGGAAAATCTTTATCAATCGTCAGATGAAACGGCGCGCGATGTTGCATCCTGAGCAGGCTGCGCGGGACGTGCAGGTCTTTGAATTCGAGAATCGCGCGCTCGTCCGGGCAGAACCACGGCAGCGGCCATCCCTCAATCGGCCACGGAAAGATGCCGCGACGATATGCCCTCAGCAGGTTAGCGGCAGAGAGCGCGCCGCCAATCACCACGATGCCTTCGACCGCCGCGTGTTCAGGATCGGGAAAACGAATGAGAGACATGATTTGAGTGCGAAACTAAAAGCAGCGGCTCAGACGGATTCATCCGTCTGAGCCGCTGCTTTTAATCCTGCATTTTGAATTGCAGCTCCAGCGCGCCGTTTTTTTCTTCGACCGTAACTTCCGCGCCTTCGCGCGAGGCGCCGAAGAGGAGTTCTTCGGCGAGCGGCTCTTTGATCTTCTGCTGAATCAGGCGCGCCATCGGACGCGCGCCGTAGAGGCGATCAAAACCATTTTTGGCGAGCCACGCACGCGCGTTTTCCGTGAGCCTGACGATGATGCTCTTTTCCAGAAGCTGCTTGTTCAGCTCTTTGATGAGCTTGTCCACGACGAGTTTTATCACTTCAAAGTCGAGCGACTCGAAAGCTATCCATGCGTCTAAGCGATTGCGAAATTCAGGGCTGAAGGCTCGTTCAATCGCTCCGCGCCCGATGCCTTTGCCGGTCGTGTTGCCCTGAAAACCTATGCCGCCTTCGCTGAGTTCGCGTGCGCCCGCGTTCGTCGTCATAATCAGGATGATGTTCTGAAAGTTCGCCTTCTTGCCGTTGTTGTCCGTCAGGACAGCGTGATCCATCACCTGTAAGAGAATATTGAAAAGGTTCGGATGCGCCTTCTCAATCTCGTCGAGGACGACGACGGCGTAAGGAGTTTTGTTGACGGCGTCTGTCAGGAGTCCGCCCTGATCGAAGCCGACGTAACCGGGCGGCGCGCCGATGAGACGCGAGACAGTGTGCGGCTCCGCATACTCGCTCATGTCGAAGCGCAGAAATTCTACGCCGAGCGCGACGGCGAGTTGCTTCGCCAGCTCGGTCTTGCCCACGCCCGTCGGGCCTGAGAAGAGAAAAGAGCCGACGGGTTTATCCGGCGCGCCGAGGCCGGAGCGCGAAAGCTTGATGGCTTTGACGATTTGAGCAATCGCGTGATCCTGTCCGAAGATGACCGAGCGCAATGCTGCGTCCAGGTCGCGCAGGCGCGGCTTCTCAGAGCTTGAAACGGTCTTGGGCGGGATTTTCGCCATCCGCGCGACGACGATTTCCACGTCATGCGGCTCGATAATCTTCGGCCTCTCCTCGGCGGGCAAGAGCTTGAGAGCCGCGCCCGCTTCGTCCATCACGTCAATCGCTTTGTCCGGCAGGAAGCGGTCGTGTATATGCTTGGCCGCGAGTTCAGCCGCCGCCCGCAGAGCCTCGTCCGTATACTTCACCTGATGATGCTCTTCGTAATAACTCTTCAAGCCCTGAAGAATATCAATGGTCTCTTCGACCGTCGGCTCTCCGATCTCTATCTTCTGAAAGCGGCGAGCCAGAGCGCGGTCACGCTCGAACGCACTCTTGTATTCCGCGTAAGTGGTCGAGCCGATGCAGCGAAGCTCGCCGCTCGCCAGCGCGGGCTTCAGGATATTTGAAGCATCCATAGAGCCGCCGCTGACCGCGCCCGCGCCCACGATAGTATGTATTTCATCAATAAATAAAATCGCTTCGGGAATCTTTTTGAGCGCACTGATGACGCCCTTGAAACGCTTCTCGAACTGCCCGCGATATTTCGTCCCGGCCAGCACCGCGCCCATGTCGAGCGCGTAAACTTTCGCCTCGCGCAAAACTTCCGGCACGTCGCCCAGATGAATCTTCAACGCGAGTCCTTCGGCGATGGCAGTCTTGCCGACGCCCGACTCGCCGACGTAAATCGGATTGTTCTTGCGGCGGCGGCAGAGAATCTGAATCGTGCGCTGCAACTCCGGCACACGCCCGATGAGTGGGTCTATGTGGCCTGCGGCTGCGCGCTCAACCAGATCAACTGTGAAGGACGCGAGCGGATCGCGGGTCGTCTGCGCTTCGGAAGATTCTTCCGCCTCAAGCTCATCGCCCTCTCCCGGTTCGCCGCCGGAAACTTTAGAAATGCCGTGCGAGATAAAGTTCAGCACGTCGAGCCGCGAGATGCCCTGCCGCTTCAAAAGATAGACGGCATGCGATTGCTCCACCTGATAAAGCGCGGCGAGGATGTTGCCGCCGTCAATCTCCGCCTGCTCCGCGCCCTGCGCCTGCAAGACCGCGTACTGAAGGACGCGCTGAAACGCAGCCGTATGCTCCGGCAACTCGTCGGAGGAATCCGGGAGCGGCGTTAAAAATTCTTTGAAATATGTTTCCAGCTCCGCACGCAAACGCTCAATCGCGCCGCCGCAATGCACGATAACCTCGCTCGCCGCCAGATCATCGAGCAGTGCGAACAGTAGATGTTCCAGTGTCACGTACTCGTGCCGCCGCTTCACAGCTTCACTCAAAGCGATGCCCAATGTTGCTTGTAATTCTCTGGTAATCATTTTCGTTAAATCTATAAATCACTTTGTCGCAGAGCACACAGAGAAATTTTCAGATTAATAATTTCAAATTTTGAAATCTCAAATTTGAAATCATTTAAATCTCCGCGTCTCTGTGGCAATCATTCTGAAACTTCATCAATCGTGCAGAGCAGCGGAAACTCGTTGGCCTGCGCGAGGCTCGTCACCTTGGCGACTTTCATCTCGGCTATCTCATACGGATAAATTCCGGCGATGCCGACGCCCTCGACGTGTACGTTGAGCATGATCTGTATGGCCGCGCCTTCCGTGTGCTGAAAGATGCTGTGCAGCACGTAGACGACGAACTCCATCGTCGTGAAATTGTCGTTGTGAATCAAGACCCTGTAGAGAGGCGGCTTCTCAAGCTTCGTCTCGTCTTCGGCCAGAGCCAGCTCATCCTGTTCGTAATCAAGTTCCGCCATCTTCGGTTTTCTGTCTTTCAAGGCCAACTCTGATAAGCTAATGAAAAATTATAAGCGAGAGCAGGACAAAAGACGACTGTGGCGGCAACTCTCGAAATGAAGCGGGACGTGATTATCATCGGCGGCGGCGCGGCGGGATTGATGTGCGCCATCGAGGCGGGCAAGCGTGGACGCAACGTGCTGGTCATCGAACACGCAGACCGCGTCGGGAAAAAGATAGCCATCTCAGGCGGAGGCCGCTGCAACTTCACGAACATACACACGGGCGCGGAAAATTTCCTCTCGGCCAATCCAAACTTTTGCAAGTCCGCGCTCGCGCGTTATCAACCATCCGATTTCATCGCGCTGGTCGAGAAGCATCGTATCGCTTATCACGAAAAGAAGCTCGGACAGTTGTTCTGCGATGAGAGCGCGCGTGAGATTATCCAGATGCTGCTCGCGGAGTGCGAGGCTGCGCGGGTCGAGATTCGTCTTAACTGCCGCGTGCGCGAAGTGACCAAAGATTCAAGCTTTAAAATTGAAACCAATCACAGCGTTTTTGAATCGGATGCGCTCGTCATCGCTTCGGGCGGGCTTTCGATTCCGCCAATCGGCGCGACGGATTTCGGCTACAGGCTGGCGAAAAAGTTCGGTCTGAGATTACGTGAGACGCGACCCGCACTCGTGCCTCTGACTTTCGCTGGCAGCAAGCTGGAAGAGCTGAGAGCATTGAGCGGCGTCTCTCTTGACGCGCTCGTCGGATGCAACGAAGCGGAGTTCAGAGAAAACATATTGCTCACACATCGGGGCTTGAGCGGCCCCGCGATTCTGCAAATCTCTTCTTACTGGAAAAGCGGCGATACCATCTCTGTCAACCTGCTGCCCGAAACTGAAGCTCTCGAAATCTTTCGCGCGCATCAACATTCCAATGTCGAGATGGACAACCTGCTCGGACAATTCCTGCCGCGCCGCTTTGCGCACGCGTGGCTCAAGCTGCACGCGCCGTCGAGGCCGCTCAAGAGTTACGCGCCGAAGGAGCTTGAAGATATTTCGCGCCAGCTACACGACTGGCGGCTGGAGCCTGACGGCTCTGAGGGTTATAAAAAAGCAGAGGTCACGGTGGGCGGCGTGGACACTCTGGAGCTGTCTTCAAAGACGATGGAAGCGCGTCGCGTCGCGGGTCTCTATTTTATAGGCGAGGTGGTGGACGTGACGGGCTGGCTCGGCGGCTACAATTTTCAATGGGCGTGGGCTTCCGGCTTCGTCGCAGGGCAGTACGTTTAGCATGCTTTTTATCATTTTCAAATGAGGAGAAGAAAAAGACGGTTTCCCGCAAAGGCTTCAACGAGGGTGAAGGGGATAGGGTGTAGAAAAGCAAGTTTGTTTTTCTACACCCTACACCCTACTTCCTCGTTCTTTGCGCCTTTGCGGGAAAAATTCTTTTGCTTTCCTTCCTCAATAATTAACCCTCATCTCACATTGCATTCACCCCGAATTAACCTGCATCAGCTATATAAAATATGGCGGCTTGCCGCGCGCGTTCACTTTGAAAATATTTCGTCGGCTTCCGCTTGAGGCATCAACAAACCGCCGCGTCATAATGCACATCTTACAGGCAGCAGCTTTATGAATTGAGGTAAAACGGCGATGGCAGAACAAATTGTCTTACCCTTCAGGCTGATAAGGAAAAGCAGACGCGTCAAAGGCCAGACTCTCAACGACGATCTGGTCGGCTTGAGCTACTTTGACAGCGTATCGGAAACCGTCGTGACGGGCGTCTGTCCTGCGAATCCCAAACACGTGCTGGTCGAGCGCGAATCGGACGGCAAGATTTGGACTGTCCCCGCCGGATTGATCCGCCTGATCGTGCAGCACAAAAAGAGGCGACGCACAGCTTAAACGAAATCGAGCAGAAAAAGAGGAGGCAGGGGATGCCTCCTTTTTTCTTTCGTCCGCAATTTGACAGGCAAGATAAGTATGAGAGTGAACGTACCTTAAACCTTCGCAGCTAACGGAAAGTTACACGCAACTTAAATGTTGGTTAAGTTCTTTCATACGCTCAAGAGAGAATACAAATTCATATTTTTGTAACTCATCTTTCGAATCGTTCGCCTGCTTTAAACTTAAATCATCCTCATCGCGTATACTCATCTTCCGAAAACCATCTCAGTTTACACATGGAGAAATTATGAAATCGCTATCCCGCTCAGAATCGCAACGCGCGCGAATGTGGCCTGCACTTCTGCTCGCGTATGTCCTGCTGCTCACGACCGCCTTCGGGCAAACGGCTGCGCCGCAAAACGCTTCGACGCTTTCGGCAGCCGAGCGCGAGGCGTCTACGCGCGTGAAGGTCGAGACGCTGCGCGAAGTGACGACCGCGCTCGCGGACAAAGCGATGGAGGGACGCGGCACGGGGCAGGCGGGCGGCGAGAGGGCTGCGAAGTACATCGCAGACAAGTTTGCAAAGCTCGGATTAAAGCCGCTCGGCGATGCCGGCGGATACCTGCAAGCAGTCAGCTTCAGAAGCTCACAGCTCGCGCCTGAGACTTCCGTTAAGGTCGGCGATGTCGCGCTCAAGCTCGGCGACGAGTTCGTCCCCGCGCCTCCGTTCACGGCTGATAAATTAAGCAGGACGGGCGACGTGGTCTTCGTCGGCTATGGAGTCACTTCCGAAAATCTCAAGCGCGATGATCTGGCCGGGATGGATGTCAAGGACAAGATCGTGTTGGTCTTGAGAGGCCAGCCGAAGAATGTTGACGCGGCGCAATGGGGTCAGGAAGCAGACCGTCGCGCTATCTTCGAGAATCTGTTGCGTCGCGGCGCGGCAGGCATCATCGTCGCTAACGCCGCAACCAAACAGGCGTCGTATGCCGAAATCGCGGACTACTTCATGCGCCGCAGCGTCGAGCCTGCGGATGCGCGTGAAGCGCCCTTCAAGCTGCCGCCAATCGTGGTCGTCAGCGATGCCGGGGCGGATAAGATTCTGGCCGGAACGGGGATGACCTTTGCCGCGACGCTGGCTAAAGCAGAGACCGGCGAAAGCGTCTCACGCGATTTGAACAAGCCCGCGACGATTGATGTCTCGCTCAAGCGCGAGCAGGTCACGGGCAGCAACGTCGCTGGCTTCATCGAAGGCTCTGACGCGCGGCTTAAAAGCGAGGCCGTCATCTATACCGCGCACTATGACGCTTTCGGAATCACACAGTCCGGGAAAATCTATCCGGGCGCAGCCGACAACGCGCTCGGCGTCGGAGAACTCGTCTCCATCGCCGAAGCATTTGCTAAAGCCCCGCAGAAGCCGCGCCGCTCTTTAATCTTTCTCGCGGTGACGGGCGAGGAGTGGGGCTTGCTCGGCGCGGAATACTGGGCAAGCCATCCGACGTGGCCGATTGAGAAGGTCGCGGCTGACTTAAACTTCGACGGCATCGGCACGGAGGTTTACGGTCCCGTCAAACGCATCGTCGGTTTCGGCGCGGAGTATTCAGACCTCGGCGCGGTGATGAAAGACGTGCTCGACGCGACCGGTATGATTCTGACCGCAGACCCCTTGCCCGAAGAGGGCGTCTTCTATCGCTCAGACCATTACGCGTTTGTGCAAAAGGGAGTGCCCTCGCTGATGCTGCTCGGCGGCCCCGAAGGCGAGACTGCGAAGTGGATCATGCGTGCGCAGGCTTGGATGGCGACGGATTATCATCAAACGGGAGACATCGTGCGCCCCGAATGGAACTGGGACGGCGCACGCACTGTCTCCGTCATCGGCCTGTTCATCGGCACGCGCGTCGCCAATCAAGAGGCCATGCCGCGCTGGCTGCCCACCTCGCCCTTCAACCGCGCACGCGGCACGGGCGAGCCTCCGCCTTCGGAGAAGAATTAAAGGATTAACTAAAAAGAGCAGGCGCTGTGCCTGCTCTTTAAATATCACCAGCGTTAAGATTGGACGTGGAGCAATATTAGAGATTAGTTTTTGTCCTGATGTTTGGACGCCCCGTTGCGGCCTTCGCTGATATAACGCTCGACGACATTAACGAAGGCATCGAATCTCTCGTCCGCTTTGGCCTGAGATTCCACGAGGCGCATCTGAGAGTCTATGAGCGCATTGAATTTAGCATTCGTATCTTCCGCCAGCGCGTTAAGCTTATTTTCCGTATCCTGATGAAGTCCGACAATAATCTTCTCAAGCCGGGTCAAACGCACGTCGGCCTGCTCGTGCAATTCATTTAGTCGCTGAATATCGGCAGAGAACTGCGCCTGCTGGCTTACGATAAACTCAACCTGCCTTTCCCATTCTTCATTAGTCATAGCTTGTTACCTCACAGAATTTCATCACAACGGATTCTACCGGACATTCCTATCGGATTAAAGGCTAATTCATTGAATATCAGATAAGACTCCTACAGTTTCAGGCACGTTACCTGTGTCTGATACTATTTGCTCAATCTTTACTCGCAAGAATATAGCAGTTTGTAATAGAGTGCGGTTCTGACTTGATATTTTAATCGCCAGCCGCGGCTTTCAATTGCCTGCGCGCTTCTATTGTGGGAAGTGTGATGCGGAAGGTCGTGCCGCGAGCGGGCGCGCTCTCGACCGTGATGTGGCCTGAGTGTTCCTGCACGATGCCGTAGGTGATGGCGAGGCCGAGACCCGTGCCGCGCCCGACGCCTTTGGTGGTGAAGAAGGGGTCGTAAATCTTGGCGACGTTTTCAGGCGCGATGCCGATGCCCGTGTCCGTTATCTCAATCGTGAGCGAATCGTCATCGCTCGAAGAGGTGGCGAGACTGATGCGCCCGTCATCCATGATGGCATCACGCGAGTTTAAGAGCAGATTGGTGAAGACCTGTTGGAGCTTTCCGGCGTTGCCGAAAGCCTTCGGCAAATCGGCTTCGTAATGGCGCTCGACCTCAATCCGGCTGCGGCGCAACTGCGGCTCAAGGAGCTGCAACGTGTCGTCCAAGACGCGATGCACATCAATTTCAGAGAACTCGGTCGCGCCGCCCGTGCGCGAAAAGTTCAAGAGGTTATTGACGATATTTGAAGCGCGGTCTGCCTGACGACGCACCTTTTGCAAGAGCGCGTGTTTCGGGTCTGTCTCAGGCAGCATACCGAGAAGCATCTGCGTGTATGACGAGACGCCCGTGAGCGGCGTGTTGACTTCGTGCGCGACGCCTGCGGCAAGGAGACCGATGCTCGAAAGCTTTTCGCGCTGTTGAAGCTGTTCTTCGAGCCGCACGCGCGAGGTCACGTCTTCGACGACGACGAGCGCGCCCGTGCGTCCGGATGTTTCGGACTGCAACGGAGCGAGCGAGATGTTCAGGATCAGCGCGCGACCATCGCGCGCCGCTGTGTGAAGCTTGTAGATATTTCGCAGCTCGGTCAAACGCCAACGCTCGCGGCCTAAAACCTGTTCGAGAGTCTCTGCGAAATCTTCCGCGAAGAGTTCTTCGACGTGTTGACCGATGGCCTCATCGCGCGTGATGCCGAGCATGTCTTCGAGCGAAGAGTTGCAGCGCGTCACGCGTCCGTCCAGATCAACCGCGAGCAGGCCGATGTTGACGGATTCGACGATGGACTCGTTGAACTCTTTCAAAAGCTCAAGCTCCGCCGCGCGCTCCTGCTGCTCCTGATAAAGCAGGCTGTTCTCAATCGCTACCGCGACGTAGCCGGAAACAGTGCGCAGGATTTCCACGTCCTCCGAAGAGAGCAGCGCGCCGTCAGCCGAACGCCCCAATCCGATCACCGCGATCATCCGCCCGCGCACGACGCACGGCACATAATAATGCAGAGCGCGCCGCACGAATCCGGTCGTCTCAGGCAGCAGGTCTAAATCGTCCGCGCGCACGACGCCCGTTTCAGCCGAGCGTCGGCGAATCATCTCGCGGAAATCCGGCGGCACGATGACGGACGACGACAGCCCCGCCGCACGCGCCACGCGATAGCCCGCAGGGTCGCGCTTGTCTTCGATAAAGATAGCGATGCGCTCGACGCTCAAGACCTGTTGCAGGCGGCTGACGAGCGCGTTGAGAAGCGGCTCAAGCGCGGTCGTCGCGGAGAGCGTGCGCCCGAAGTCGAGCAGGCCGTGACGCATGTCATACGTCTCACCGTAAAAGAACCTGTCGGCTCTCTCTTGCAGGAATTTTTTAATCGGCGCGGCGATCATCACGATCACAGCCATCGCCACCACTGCGATGATGACTCGCAGAGTAATCTCGCCCGTCGTCGTCGCATCGCCGAGCGCGTACACGCCCGCGCTCCACACGACCCCGCCGATGAGGAGCGCAATCGCCAGCGTCGTCAACGCATAGACGACCGCGCGGCGCACGACTATGTCAACATCCATCAGGCGATAGCGCACAACCGACTGACCGAAGGCAAGCGGAATCAGAATCAGCGGCAAGACCGCCACGTCCGTCATCCAGCGTTCGCTCTCAATTCCCAGCACATGATTGACGCCGTAGAGCGCTATCAGCGGCGCGACGGCGATAATCGCTCCGGACATCACCCACTTGAGCTGCTGGCGAACGACAGCCGACTTGCTCTTGATAAAACGCCAGACGAGCACACCCGCGCCGAGCGCGAGCGCGAGCGTGAAATGTATGAAGCTAACCTTATCGAAGCGACCGATGAGATCGAAGCTTTCGGGAATGCCGAAACGCGCCAGCCGCGACGGCGTGACGAAGTATGCGACCGCTGCTATCGCCAGCAGGAAGAACGCGGGCACGTAGAGCAGGACGGCGAGCCAGCGTCTCTTGTTTGAAAGATGATAGCGGGTCGGGTAGATGGCGCAGAAATGCAGAAAGAGCGGCGCGAATAAGATGAAGGCCGCGTCATCCAGAAATGCAATCGCGAGGTCTAAATCCTCGAACGTGCCGATAGGTTTGAAGAAGTGGAAGACGAAGGCGACGATACAGACGCTTGCGAAATGCAGAGCGAAGGGAGCGCGGCCTCCCTGCTTGAAGAGCACGAAAAGTCCGACCAGCAGATAAATGAGGCCGATGAATTTGAGATAAAGATCGTGCTCAGTCCAGCGCGGCTGCGAGTCTAGACTGTAGAGGTCTGCGTAGTAAAAGCGCGTCACCGAGGGATTCGTCGGGCGTTCGTAATAGTAGGTCAAATGCCCGCCGACGCCCGCCTCTTCGAGGAAGATTTGCACTTCTGCTGCGCTGGCTACTTCCTCGAAATTCGTTTCGTCGCGGCTGATGCCGATTAATCGGTCGCCCGGAATGATGCCTGCACGCGCGCCCGAGTGATCCGCTTCAACTCTTTGCGCGATGATTCCCTGCGAGGTCTGAATCCAGGTTACGCCATCGGTCGGAGGGAATTTGTGCGTCGAGCGTTGTGTGAAATTGAGCACGCCGGCAGCGACCAACAGGGCTGCCAAAATCAGCAGCGCCCATGTCCTCGTTGTCAGCACAGAACCTTTCAACTCGCCTCCCGGTCTTCTCTCTTACGGCGAACATACCTCAACGTCGGTCAAAATCAGGCAAGCAATGTTCCAGCACGTCAGTTCTAAACTCTACCTCAGAGCAGCTTTTCCCCAAACTCCGGCGATTCCGTCAAATGTTCTCTACACGCCGCTTTTAAGCTTTAGAGCCTATATTTGCGAAAAATTACAGGGATAGCCGAAGCGCGGGATATATCCAATTTTTCGGAATCGTCCGAGAATTTGGAGTTAAAAGCAAAAAAGGGGCAAAAGAAAGAGAGAAAGGGAGACACGGCCAGACCCTTTTCACATCCTCCTTTTTCCCTTTAGAGCCGTTATTAAAACCTGACTGAAATTCCGCCGCGCAGGCTTCGGCGCATGGCGTTGACGAGCATCTGTTTCGCGCCGTCATCTATCCCGACCTGTGTGTCCAGCAGATTGCGTACATCAATCACCGCTTCTGCATGCACGGGCAGGCCGAAGGTCGGCAGTTCCTGCGTGATGAGAATGCTGAGCGACGGGTCAAAGACGGCCAGCCTTCCGGCAAACGGGTCAATCGCAAAGACTGTCGCATTCGGCGAAAAGCGGAAGACCGTTCGGACGTTCATCCCGCGTCCAATGTCCGCATCGAGCTGAGCCGCGACCGTCTGGAAAAACCCGCCGTCGAAAAGCTCTGCCGGATTGGACAGGCCATTCGCCGAAAGATTTTGTCCACGCCCGAAAGAATATCCGGCGGACGTGCTCAGGGCTTTTGAGATGCGCCGCGAGTAGACGACGCGCAGGCCGCGCGCTCCGCCCTCTTGATTGGCGACGTTCATCAAAGCCTCGCCGCTCTCTCCGTTTAGAGACGAGAGAGGCGCGCTCATGAGGCCGACGCCGCGTCCCGTCGTGGTATCGAAGAAGGCTGTGGCTTCGACGTTCGATTGATTATCAAGCACTCTTTCGACGCCGAACTCGAAACGGCGGCTCTTCTCCATCACCGCGCGCCCGTCCACGAGCGCGACCGGCGCAGTCACCGGCTGTTTGAAAACTACGCGGCTATCTTCAAAGACGGCGACGCTCTGCGCGTCAGTCTCTTCGCCTCCGGGCGCGTATGCAGCGCGCAGGCGCGTCCGTGCGTTGGCGTCAAACTGCAAGCCCACACGCGGGGTGATTGAAGAAGCTTTGCTCGCTCCGACGAAGCGCGAATAATCGAGGCCGAGAACGATGACGACTCCATCGCGCACGACCCATTCGTCAACCGCGCGCATCGAGACCTGTCCGAGCGCGCCGCGCGTCTGCTCGCGCGCGGTAAAGGCCGGGCCAAGCCGCGTTCCGCCTGCCATCACGCTCAAGCTATGACGATTATTGACGCGTAGACGCGCAGTCGTCTCAAAACGCTGCGGTGCTCCGGGGCCTGCGCCGAATTGTCCGGCGAAGATTAGCTCGGCATTTTTGCCAGCCGGTTTCGCTACGGCGAAGTTGATTCCGGCATAGCCGGGCGCGTTGCTGTTGGACGAAGCGACAGCATAAGTCTCGACCACGCCCTGCGTGCGCGCAACGTGCCGCTTCCATTCGGAACGTGAAGAGACTGCGCCGGGAGCATCGTGTATGTCACCCGCCGTCTCGTCAGTTTCCAGAGCGGCGGCGATGGTTTCGTCTTCGCCATCCTGCGCCTGAAAGATTGAGCGGCGGCTTTGTGCGGAACGGAGTCGCCACTTGGCGCTGTCGCGGTCTGCGCGTCGTTCGGGCGCAGTCCGTCCGGAACCGACCGGAATGAGATTGAAGCGATAGCTGAGTTCGTCACTCTGGCGAATCTGCACGGCTGGAAAAGAGGCCGAGTTGAAGCCGTCCGCTTCTGCGCGCAGGCTATAACGTCCGGGAGCGATGCTGGCCGTAAAGCTGCCGTCGGCTGCGCTGCGTGTCTGCTTCACGATCTCGTTCGCGCCCTCTTTGAGCAGCGCGATGACGACGCCCGCCAGCGGATTGCCACGGTTGTCTCTGACCAGCCCGCTGACCGTGCCGAGCGCAGGACTGCCGCCGCTGCCATAAACCGTTGGCAGACCGGCCACGCAGAGCGACACTACTGCCAGCAGTGTCAGTCTGATGTTCCAGAATTTTCTGTGCTGAATGCCCTTTGGCATCATAGAAATCTCACCTCCGATTAAAAACAAGAGGTCACGAGTGGAGTGCTGCGCGAGGCTTAACGCCCGTCGGCATCATTAGGAGACTTTTTTAGGCTAACCCACTTAGAACGCCGTGCATTTTCCGCTAATAGCGCAAACTGTGTCAAGTAATCATACCGGATTATAGATGCTGGACGTGAGATGTCGGATTTGCATCTAGGGATGCCGGAGAGCGAAAGCAAGGATGAAGGCGGAAGGCGGAAGGATGAAAGTGCGGATCTCAAAGATGAGCAGTTCAGATTAAAAGCCGGGTCGCTCAAGCTCGAACAGCATGTCTTTCATCCCTCATCCTTCCGCCTTCATCCCTGCCCTCGTTTGCCGCCGATTTTACGGCATGCTACGATGCGTTCTTAATTAACATGCCTATTTTCATGGCTCTCGACAGTTAAAGTTTTCAACTCGATTATGACAGATCAGATTCAATCAACCAGACTTTCTAACGGACTTACCATCTTAACTGAATATATGCCGGGGCTTCGTTCGGTGACGGTCGGCATCTGGGTGCGGCGCGGTTCGCGGCACGAAACGGCGGAGCTTAACGGCATCTGCCACTTTATCGAACACACCGTTTTCAAAGGCACAAAGACGCGCACGGCTCTGGACATCGCCATCGAATCCGACCGGCTCGGCGGGCACTTTGACGCCTTCACGATGCAGGAGGTGACGGGCTTTACGATGAAAGTCGCGGACACGGCCTTGCCGATGGCCTTCGACCTGCTATCCGACATGCTCGCGCGCCCGCGCTTTGAAGCGGAAGACTTGCAGCGCGAGCAAAAGGTCATCATCGAAGAGATGAAGATGGTCGAAGACACGCCCGACGAATTCCTCGGCGAGCTTTTCAACGCCGCATATTTCACGGGTCATCCTCTGGGTCGCCCCATCGAAGGCACTGCCGAAACAGTCTCGACATTTAATAAAGCCACGACGACAGAGTTTCACGCGCGCGAGTATGCTCCGCGCAATCTGGTCATCGTCGCCGCCGGGAACGTAGAGCATGAGAGATTGGTAGAGCTTGCCACACGCGCCTTCGAGGAAGCCGGAGCGCGCAGTGATGAAAGCGATGAAGGCGCAGGCCAACAATCGAACGTCCCGAATGTGCCGTCGCCAGCCGCTCCGATTCTGATTGAGAAGAAAAAAGAGCTTGAGCAGGCTCACTTAATCATCGCCGCGCCGTGGCCTGACGCTCGAAGCAGTGAGCGTTATGCCTCCAGCCTTCTCGCTTCAATCATCGGCGGCGGGACATCCAGCCGCCTCTGGCAATCCATACGCGAAGAGCGCGGCCTCGCCTATGCGGTCGGCGCGGGCGCGAGCGCGTACACGGATGCGGGCGTGTTCTCGATCTATGCCGGGACATCGCCGGAACAGCTTGACGAAGTGATTGATCTCTCGCTCGCGGAGCTGCGCCGCGCCGTGCATGAAAGCGTGAGCGAGGAAGAATTGCAGCTCGTTAAAGATCAAGGTATCTCGTCCATCCTGCTCAGTCTTGAATCATCCAGCGCGCGAGCCGGAGCTTTGGCGCGGCAGGAGATAGTACACGGTCGCCGCATCTCGCCGGACGAGATCATCGAGCGGCTCGCAGCCGTCACGCCCGAAGACATACAGCGCGTCGCACGCGCCTACTTCACTTCGGACGCGCTCGCGCTCGCCGCGCTCGGCAACCTGAACGGCTTTAGCGTAGACCGCTCGCGTTTGGAAATTTAAGAGCGGTGATGAGTGATAAGTGATAGGTGATAAGACGAGGCCATTCGTTTTTTCTATTCGACACTTGCTGAATCGGAGCCGTGACTGTGCAAGCATTTTCATGTCCGCAATGCGGCGCATCTCTGGAATCAGGGCCGATTAAAAGCGTGACGGTTGAATGTCCCTACTGCCACTCGGCTGTGATCGTGCCGCCGGAGCTGCGACCCGCGCCGCCACCGTCCGTGCCGCCTCTCAGCGGCTATGCGTCGGATGATGCGAGCAAAAAAAGTTTCTCGCCTGTAGGAGTTCTCGCGCTCATTATCGTAGGAACGCTCTTCTTCGTGTTCCTGATGTTCACGCTCAAGCCAGGCCGCGACCCGAAGCCTTCCTCTTATCGTCCGACATCGCTTGTGCCGACTATTCCGACCAAACCCAGTGCCGCTCCGACTCCTTACGTTTTGACTTTCGGCGGAGAAGGAACGGGACAGGGGCTTTTTAAGGACGCGCAGGAAGTGGCGTTGGACGGCGCGGGCAACATTTATGTTTCCGACGACACGCTGCGTATCCAGAAGTTCGACTCGCAGGGAAAGTTTTTGAGCCTCTGGACGATTCCATCGAGCACACAATATTTCTCAAAGGTTCGCGGCGGCCCCGACCGTCTCCTCGCAGACCGCGAAGGCAGAGTTTATGTCGTCATCGGCGGCGTGGTGCTGAAATTCGATGGAGCGACGGGCGAATCGCTCGGCTCGGCGCATGGGACGGATTACATTTACGATGCGGCTTTGAAAGCTGACGGCGGGATGGCTATCGTCTCCGGTAATGGCGAAGACGATGAGCTGGTCGTGCTCGACGTGAAGGGCAAAGCGACAAAGCGCGTGCATCAGTTCATCAGCTCGCAGCTGGACAAACAGATTCCGGTCGAAGCCATCAAGGTTGCGGTTGACGGAATCGGAAACGTTTTCGGCATCTACGCGCTTGGTAGCCTCAACGGCATGTTCTCTTATGATTACGAAGACCTAGCCGTCTTCAGGTTCGCTGCCGACGGCAGATACGTCAACCGTTTCAGCGGCGGAGGCAAAGACCCCGGACAGTTCGATTCGCCCAACGCCATCGCCGTTGATAGCCAGAGCAACGTTTACGTCTGCGACCTGACGAAGGGCATACATGTCTTCACGGCTGATGGGCGTTATCTGAAAACTCTTGCGACTCCTTTCTGGGTTCAGGGGATGGCGTTCGATACGGCAGGCGATCTTTTTGTAGTGGGTGACAACAAAGTTTCTAAAATCGAGTTGAGCAAGTAGAATCTCTTTTTTGAGTTTGAGCAAAATAGAAGTTTTTTTTGGCGCGGATGTATAGATGAAAATCACTGTACTCGGAAGCGGCTCGACGGGGAATGCGGTGCTGATCGTGGCGGGCGACACGCGCGTGCTGGTTGATGCCGGGATGAGCGCGAAGGAGACCTTTCGCAGGCTCGCCTTGATGGGCGAGGACGCGTCGAGACTCGACGGCGTCATCATCACGCACGAGCACGGCGACCACGCGGGCGGACTTCGCGTGCTGCTCAAGAATTTGCAGTGCCCCGTCTACATCTCAGGCCAGACGCGCGAGGCTTACATAGGCGAGCGTCACGGCGTCTCGAATGACGAGCCGCGCAAGCGCTCTGATGTCCTGCGCGACCGCGTCGAAGAGATCGAGTCGAGCAAAGATTTCCGCATCGGCGCGATAGATTTTCATCCGTTCACAGTCCCGCATGACGCCGTGGATAATTTCGGCTTCACGGCCATCCACGAAGGGGTCAAGGTAGCGACGCTGATGGATTTCGGCTGCATCACGACGCTCATCACCGAACGCTTGAGAGGTTGCGCGGCCATCGTCATCGAATCGAATCACAGCCGCGACATGCTCAAGGCGTGTTCTGTTTATCCGTGGGAGCTGAAGCAGCGCATCCTGTCGCGCACGGGTCATCTCTCGAACGAGGACATCGCGGTGTGGCTGCGCGATGGATTCGACGGCGCGGCGCGTCACATAGTCCTCGCGCATCTCTCGCAACGCGCCAACAATCCCTACGTCGCCAAGCTCACAGCCGAAAGCGCATTGCAGGAACGCGCGCCGCTCTTTCGTGTCGAAACCGAAATCACGCTCTCGCATCCGAAAGAACCGACGCCGTGGATCGAGTTTTAATGAAACAGAAAATTTCCCGCAAAGGCGCAAAGGCGCAGAGAAAAGAAGGGAGTAGGGGGAAGGGTGTAGGGTGTAGAAAAGCACAACTATCTTTCACTACACCCTACACCCTACACCCTACACCCTTTCTTCTTCGCGCCTTTGCGCCTTTGCGTGAAATGCTTTTTATTTTTATCCTGCCCGCTCTCTTCCTGACTGCGTGTAACAGGAACGAGAAGCAGCTCGGCATTCCGCCCGGAGCGCAGGCGACGATTGATTCCGTGACCGCAGACATCGCCGCCGCGCAGGATGAAAAGATTTACAGCGAGGCCGCGCAGGAATGGCGTCAGGCATCCACGCTCGACCAGACGAAAGAGTTCTTCAAGACTCTGCGGACAAAGCTAGGCAATGTTAAGAGTCGCGCTTTTCACATGGCGCGCGGCGCGCAGAACACCGGCGGCGCGGAGCCGGGACAATCTTTTATCGTCCAGTATCAGACCTCTTTCGAGCGCGCCGAAGGGATGGAGACCTTCACGCTCGTCGAACGGCAGGGACGATGGCTGCTCGCAAGATATTTCGTCAACTCGGACGCTTTAAAATAAAGTTCCGGGTTCCGAGTTCCAGATTCCAAGTTAAGAACTTGGCTGTGGCTTGGAACCCGGAACTTGGAACTTGGAACCCGGAACTATGATTGGACGTTACACCCTGCCCGAAATGGGCGCGCTCTGGTCTGAGCAGAACAAATTTCAGAAGTGGCTTGAGGTAGAGCTGGCTGTCTGCGAGGTTCACGCGGAGATGGGGACGATTCCACGCGAGGCGCTCGAAGAGATCAAGACGCGCGCCGCGTTCACGGTCGAGCGCATCAACGAGATCGAGAAGACGACAGACCATGATGTCATAGCTTTCACGACGAACCTTGCCGAATCAATCGGCGCGGCCTCGCGCTTTGTGCATTACGGCCTGACCTCTTCGGATGTGGTGGACACTGCGAACGCTCTGCTCTTGCGAGATGCCTGCGACATTCTGCTCGGAAAAATTGATGCGCTTGCGGAAGTCTTAAAGCGGCGCGCGTTTGAATTCAAGAGCACGCCGCAGGTCGGGCGCACGCACGGCATACACGCCGAGCCGACTTCATTCGGACTCGTCTTCGCGCTCTGGTACGAAGAGACGCGCAGGAATCGTGAGCGGCTTTCACTCGCGCGCGAGCGTGTCGCGGTCGGCAAGATCAGCGGCGCGGTCGGAGCCTTCGCGCATCTCGACCCGGTGGTCGAAGAGAGAGTCTGCGCGCGTCTCGGCATTAAAGCCGATCCCGTCTCGACGCAGATTATCCAGCGCGACCGTTATGCGGAATATCTTTGCACGCTGGCGATCATCGCTTCGTCGCTCGACAAGTTTGCGTTGCAGGTCAGGCACTGGCAGCGGACGGAAGTGCGCGAGGCTCAGGAGAAATTCAAGCGCGGTCAAAAAGGCTCTTCGGCGATGCCGCACAAGCGCAATCCGATTCTTTCCGAGCGCATCTGCGGCATGGCGCGCACGGTTCGCGCCAACTCAATCGTCGGACTCGAAAACGTAGCCCTCTGGC
This sequence comes from uncultured Pyrinomonadaceae bacterium, assembly GCA_964246305.1. GTDB lineage: Bacteria > Acidobacteriota > Blastocatellia > Pyrinomonadales > Pyrinomonadaceae > JACMLC01. The sequence goes on along the minus strand of CAXTPS010000002.1, from coordinate 199,883 downwards.
ACGAGCGAGATATCTCGCATTCGAGCGCGGAACGGATCGTCCTGCCCGACTCATCCGCGACGCTCGATTACATGCTGGCGAAAACGGCTTCGCTGCTCGAAGGGCTGGTCGTCTATCCCGAACGAATGCTTGAGAATTTGAACGCGACGCGCGGGCTAATCTACAGCGGACAACTCCTGCTCGCGCTCACGCAAAAAGGGGTCTCGCGCGAACAGGCTTACGAGTGGGCGCAGCGCAACGCGATGAAGGTTTGGGACGAGGGCGCAGATTTTCAGCCGCTGGTTGCAGCCGACGCGGACATCCGCGCGCATCTCTCGACCGAAGAGATAACGCACGTCTTTTCGCTCGACACCTACCTGCGAAATGTTGATGAGATTTTCGGGCGAGTCTTTAAAGATGGTGATAGGTGACAGGTGATGAGATAAAAACTAAAAAGCTTTTTCTTATCAGCTATCACCCATTACCTATCACCGCTCTTGATTACTTGCTGGCGAATTTTTCGGCCATGTCGCCGATCACGGGCAGCTTGAACATCTGACCTTGATAAGCTTTGTAGGCGCAGAAAAACAGCGCGCCGACGTAGACCAGCAAAAGCGGCAAGAGCAATATCATTAAAAGACCCAGATAGCTGGAGATCAGTGTCAGGATAAATAAGAATATCCAGATTACAAACAGTACTGCCCAGCAAGCCACATGCAGTAGGAGCGATTGAAACGCATGAAAACGGGCGAAGCGATTCTGTTTTTCGATGATTATCTCTATCAGCGCGATGAGGCCGACGGGATAGCCGAGCGCGGCTGTCAGCTTGCCATCCATGCCTATCGCCGTCTTGTCGCTAGCCCCTCCGCCACCGGGCGGCGTGGATAAGGGAGCGTTGGTCGGCGGCGTGCCGTACTGATTACTATAGCCCTGTTGATCGGGCGGCGGATTCTGCATTGAAATTTTCTCCTCTACTGGCGAAATATTTTTTAGTTAGAACGTATGAGACGCGCGCGAGCGCCAGCGCGTCCCTTGCAATAATGTATCCAAAAACTTTGTGAGCCTTGAGGAGGACAGGCACACTTTAGCAGACCGTTCCGTGATTTGTCTTAACTTTCTCATCGGGCGTCTCGAAATCTTATGCCATGGACTACGCACCGCGCAACGTTTTGCCGTAAAATTCGACGGGGGGATTAAAATTCGATAATGAAAGCCAAAGTATACGTGACACTCAAATCGGGCGTGCTCGACCCGCAGGGCAAGGCCATACAGCATTCGGTCGAGCTATTAGGCTACGGCGGCATCGCGGATATTCGACAGGGCAAATATTTCGAGATCGCCCTCGACTCCGCCCTCGCCGAAACGGAAGCCCGCGAGGCCGCGACCCGCATGGCGCGCGAAGTTTTGTCGAATCCCGTCATCGAAGACTATCGCGTGGAGATAGAATAAGTGAAATTCGGCCTCTGTTCTTCACTAATACCAAGTTGCAGTAAGAAAAGAGGTCATGCTGCCCACGAAATCACACTAAGCGACACAAAACAACAGATTCATCCGGGTGGCTTCGTGTGTTTCGTGGATCGTCCTCTTCCTCTCTATTTGATTGCAAGTCGGTATTATTGGAAAACCGTCTGTGAAAATTGCGTGCGGCTTTTTCTTTTACCCTTGTCGTGCGCGTGTGCTAGTGATAATTTATTCTCTACACGTAAAGGAGTAAAGAAAATGAAACATCTCGCTATCCGTCTCATCATCGCGCTCTCCACTTTTTTCATCGGGCTTTCTGCCGCTGCATTTCTCGCGCCTCATAGCTTTGAGTCCAACTCTATCAGCGAGGCTAAACAAGAGATACTGCAAGTGGAACATCAATACATTCAGGCGCATTTGAATCAAGACACTGAAACTCTGAATAATATTCTGGCTGATGATTTCACCATTGGAACACGTCACCGGATAACTGATAAAGCTCAACGATTGGCTTTGCTGGATGACCCGGACTTTGCCTTTGAATCCATCAACACTGATAACGTGGAGGTGAGCATCCACGGAGATAATGCAGAGGTAACAGGGGACGCTATTCTCACAGGTCGCTATGGTGACCGTGAATTTACCAGCCCTCAGTACAGATTTATTCGTGAGTATGAGAAGCGACAGGGCAGATGGCAAATAGTTTCTGTGCGAGTCATGCGCTAAAAGCCAGAAAAGGTCAGATGAGAAAGAGACTTGAAACTTGAAATTCGGCGTCATAGTTTTTCCCGGCTCAAACTGCGATCACGATGCTTATCACGTGATCTCAAAGCATGTCGGCCAGCCGGTGGATTTCGTCTGGCATCGTGAGACGGATTTGAGAGCTTACGATGCTCTGATTATTCCGGGCGGCTTCTCTTACGGCGACTACCTGCGTGCGGGCGCGCTCGCAAGGTTTTCGCCCGTGATGAATTCGGTCACAGAGTTTGCCGCTCGCGGCGGGTTCGTGCTCGGCATCTGCAACGGTTTTCAGATCCTCTGCGAAGCGGGGCTGCTGCCCGGCGCGCTGATACGCAACCGCGACCTTCATTTCATCTGCGAGCATGTCAGCGTCCGCGTCGAAACCACCGAGACGCCTTTCACCAACCAGTTGCAGGCGGCGCGCGTCCTGCGGATTCCCATCGCGCACGCTGAAGGCAACTATGTTTGCGACGATGCGACGCTCGAAGAATTGGAGAGCGAAGACCGCATCGTCTTTCGCTACTGCGACGCCGGCGGGCTGGTGACGGAAGAGGCCAACCCGAACGGCTCGCGCGACAACATCGCGGGCATCTGTAACCGCGAGCGCAATGTGCTCGGCCTGATGCCCCATCCTGAAAGAGCCTGCGAAGACCTCTTAGGCTCATCAGACGGGCGCGACATCTTCCGCTCACTCGCGGCCACGCTGGCGGCGATGGCGTAACGCGGAAAGCAGCTCTTTAATAAATTTGTTGTCGCAGTTTGACATCGCACTTTGATAGGTCTAATGTTTTTGTCGTCCCGGTTATCCGCCGGGAGTTCAATCGTACTTCACCGCCATAAAAATTTTTCTCATGATCTGAGAGCCGGAAGCGCGCCGCAAGAAACAGTCGCCCTGCGTTCGAGTCCTTGAGCCATGAGGAGTTCCCACCTGTAAGGAGTAGATTTATGAAACCGACAAGAAATTTGTGGATTGCCTGTGCGATTCTTTTTGCCTGCGGGCTACTGACCGTGTCCTTCACGACGAAAACATCTGCTGCGCGCAAAGCTGTGCAGGACGCTGTGCAGCGCGACCGGGATTTGGATAAAGTCTTTCGACGGCGCGAGCTGATCAAGCTCGACCCGGCCCGTGCCGCAGAGCGGGTGCGCGGCGCGGGACAGGTCACGCTCACGGCTAACGACAAAACATATCAACTCGTGCTGGAGCCGAACGACATGCGCGCTCCCGCTTATCGTGCCGAAGAGACGCGCGCGGGCGGCGTCACCAGCTCAATCGAGCGCGGCGCGGTGACGACATACAAAGGCTACGTGCGCGGGATGGATGACGCGCAGGCTCGCTTCACGATTGACGGCGAAACTTTTGAGGGCATGATTCTCGCGCCGGACGCGAGTTATTTCGTCGAGCCTGCGCGAAGATATTCTGCGGCGGCGGCGGCGGACGATTTCGTGCTCTACAACGCAGCCGATTTGTTGAAGAGCGAAAATATCTCGTGCGGCAACGAGACTTTGAATGAGCGTGTGAGCGAGGCGGTCAAAGATGCGGCTCCGCGCGCAGAGGCCGCGCAAGCCACTACGCTCCGCCTCATCGAGCTGGCAACCGAAGCCGATTTTGAGTATGTCACACAGAGCGAGAGCACGCCCGGCGCGGGCGACGGAGTGGTGCGTGCGAACAACGACATTCTGAGCATTATGAATCTGGTGGATGGAGTCTACAGGCGTGAGATCGGAGTCACCTTCTCCATCACTTTCCAGCACGCGTGGGCGACGGCTGACCCTTTCAGCGATGCCTCGCAGACTGCTCTGGTGAACAGCTTCAAAGATTACTGGAATGCAAATTTCACAACTGTCCAGCGCGACGTGGCGCATCTCTGGTCGGGTGCGGCAGTCACCAACTTATCCGGTCTTACTTATGTCGGCTCGGTCTGTAACACGGCTTCGCCGGGCTTCGCTTACGGGGTACATGGCCGCGTCGTTGATGCTCCGCAGAAATTCATTCTATCGGCGCATGAGCTAGGCCATAGCCTAGGCGCGCCCGCGCAACATCCTGACACAGTGCCCGGCTGCGCCGGAACGATCATGGCGTCGAGCAGCGGGCCGAACAGCGTCTTAACCTTCTGTCAGGTCTCGCATGATTCCATCGTCGGTTACATTGCCGCTCATACATCTTGCCTCACAAGTATCATAGTGCGGCCACGCTTTGACTTCGACGGCGACGGCAAAGCAGACCTCGCTGTCTTTCGTCCGAACACGAACTACTGGTACGCGTTCAACAGCGCGACCGGAGGTTTTTCATCTCAACTCTTCGGCGCACAGGGCGACATTGCCGCGCCAGAAGATTACGACGGCGACGGCAAAGCCGACTTCGCTGTGTTCCGTCCTTCGACGGGTAGCTGGTATTTGCTGCAAAGCCGCGCGGGCTTTGCCGGACGACAGTTCGGCGCAAACGGCGATCAGCCTGTCTCTCAAGATTACGATGGCGACGGGAGCGTGGACATAGCGGTCTATCGTCCCTCGACCGGCGCGTGGTACATCGCCAACAGCGGCAACGGCTCGGTCACTGGACTCTTCTTCGGAGCTACCGGCGACCTGCCCGCGCCCGAAGATTACGACGGCGACGGACACGCAGACATCGCCGTCTTTCGGCCTTCGACCGGCGTCTGGTACATACAACAAAGCCGCGCAGGTTTCACCGCAAGGCAGTTCGGCGCGAGCGGCGACCGTCCCGCGCCCGCAGACTTTGACGGTGACGGCAAAGCAGATTTAGCTCTCTTCCGTCCCACGACCGGCGGCTGGTACATACAGCAGAGCACGGCTGGATTCAAAGGCGTATTTTTCGGCAGCAGCGTGGACACGCCCGTCCCCGCTGATTACGACGGAGACGGTAAAGCCGACATCGCCGTCTGGCGCAATAGCGACGGCGGCTGGTACATCATCAACAGCATTACCGGCGGATTCCGCGCGCAGGCCTTCGGCACACAGGGCGACGCGCCCGCGCCGGGCGCTTATGTTCCATAAGAAATTAACAGGGAAGGACAGGATAACAGGATAAGCGGAATTTGATTTGAAGCTTTGAAGTTTCAAAATAATTTGAAAATCTCAAATTTCAAATCTAATTAATTTGAGATTTCAAATTTCAAATCTTAAATCTTTACCCTGTCTATCCTGTCCATCCCTGTTTGAATTATGCAATTTCTCACCTGGGCTGAAGTCAACCGCACGCATCGGATACAGCAGGGCGTCTATCAAAGGGGTGGGCGGCTCATCTCACTGCTGACAGACTTCGGGCGCATCAATCCCTGTTATCCTGATAAACAGAACGAAGCGGGGAATCGAATCTACTACACGGGGCAGGGTCGTCGCGGAGATCAAGGCTTGAGTCCGGGCAACCGCGCACTGCTCGCCGCCATCGAGAGCGGCCACAGCGTGCCTCTCTTCAACAAGCTCGATGTCGGACGCTGGCAGCACATGGGCTTCTGGCGCGTTAGGGAGGCCAGCCACAACTTCGATGAGAAAGAGAAACGCATGCTATGGCTGTTCACGCTGGAAAGAGTTGATGAGCCACGCGAGCAGAATTAAATTCTGACCTCAAAGCTCAACCTGCTTTCTCTTCTTTGCGACTTTGCGCCTTGCGTGAGAATAATTTTCTCGCAAAGGCGCAAAGAAAAGAGGAGAGACATAAGCCATTCATGCTTGCTGTTCATCACAGATTTCTTTCCTCTCATCACTTCTCAATTCCGGCTCGTCCCCACGCGCTTGTCACGCTTCGGCGGTCGCTGTTAAGCTTGCACTTCGGCTATCTCTCTAAAATTAAGGAGCTTTTCAAAATCATGAAGAAGCATCAATCGCTCGTCCTGACACTTTTGCTCGCCCTGCTCATGGGCGGCGTGCTCATCCTCCCGCCGGGGATCAAAGGCGCGACTGAAGGGGACGCGAGCGCGGCTGCCATCGGCTCGACCATCAAAGACTTCAAGCTGCCCGACACGAGCGGCAAAGACAAGTGGCTCTCCGCGCTCAAAGGCACGAACGGCACTGTGCTTATTTTCATCTCCGCACGCTGCCCGGTCGTCCGTGGTTATAACGAGCGGATGGAAAAGCTGGCTCAGGATTACAGTGCGCGCGGCGTCAACGTCGTCGGCATCAACGCTAATTCGACGGAGACCACGGATGAAATGAAAGCGCATGCCGCCGACTACAAACTGACGTTCACGATGCTTCAGGACAAGGGCAATAAGATCGCGGACATGCTCGGCGCGCAGGTGACGCCCGAAGCCTTCGTGCTCGATGCCAACAACAAGCTCGTCTATCACGGGCGGATAGACAATTCACGCAACGGCACGAACATCAGCGCGAACGACCTGCGTGATGCGTTGGACGCGATGCTGAGCGGCAAGCCGATTGCGAAATCGGAAGTTGATGCCTTCGGCTGCTCGATCAAGAGGGGCTAGTGTAATCCGCATGAAGCGCATCTTGTCTCTAGCGTTCTGCGCGTTAGCTCTCATCTCTATTCCCACGGAGCGGCGTGCGCCAACGGCGGCGCGCGTCGCTTTCGCACAACAGGCTGGCAAAGCTCAAGCCGCCGCCGCAAACGATGATGCCGCCGCCGCAGTAGTAGTAGTAGTAGTAGTGGTGCGCGAGCTTGACCTCGAAGGACTCAAAAAACTTCTGCCGCGCGAGGGGACGAAAGATGCGCGCCCGCTCTTGATTAACTTCTGGGCGACATGGTGCGAGCCGTGCCGCGAAGAGTTTCCGGATTTGGTTAGCATCGAAGCGGACTATCGAAAACGCGGACTTGAGCTGGCCTTTATCTCGATGGACGATCCGACGGACATCAAAACCGTCGTGCCTGAATTCCTGAGCGAGATGCACGCCGGAAAGCTCCAATCTTACCTGATGAACCTGCCGGAGCCTGAGCTTGCCATCAAGGAAGTTGACCCCGAATGGAAGGGCGCAATCGCTCTGCCCGTGACCTTCCTCTTCGACGCTCAGGGCAAGATAGTTTTCAGGCACAGAGGCCGCGTCAAGCCCGCAGAACTCCGCGCCGCCCTCGACACTTTAATCAAGAAATAGTTTTTATCTACGTCTTTACCTTTGCGACTTTGCGCCTTTGCGAGAAAATGATTTTCCCGCAAAGGCGCAAAGTCGCAAAGAGGGCATGTGTAAGTGACAAGCGGCGAGTGACAGGCTAGAATCTTCGGTTCTGTCTTATCACTCATCACTTATCACTGTTCTTATGATTACTCCTGAAATCATCAGCGCGCACAATCTGACGCAGGAAGAGTTCCGGCGTATCTGCGAACTCATGGGACGCGAGCCGACCTACGCAGAGCTTGGTATTTTTTCCGTGATGTGGTCTGAGCACTGCTCATACAAATCTTCGCGCGTGCATTTGAAGCGGCTTCCGACGACTGGCGAGCGCGTGATCGTGCCGCCCGGAGAGAACGCCGGGATTGTTGATGTGGGCGACGGATGGTGCGCCGCGTTCAAGGTCGAATCGCACAATCATCCTTCATTCATAGAGCCGTTTCAGGGCGCGGCGACGGGCGTCGGCGGTATCCTGCGCGACATCTTCACGATGGGCGCGCGTCCGGTCGCGGCGATGAACTCCATACGCTTCGGCTCTCTCGAACACGCGCAGCACGGGAGCCGCAATCGCGCTCTGCTCGCGGGCGTCGTCGCGGGCATAGCTCATTACGGCAACGCTTTCGGAGTCCCGACCATCGGCGGCGAAGTCGCTTTCGATGACGCATATGCCCTCAATCCTCTCGTCAACGCTTTCGCGCTCGGCCTCGTGCGTCACGATCAAATATTTTTCGGCAAGGCGACGGGCATCGGCAACCCTGTGCTTTATGTCGGAGCGAAGACAGGACGTGACGGGATACACGGCGCGACGATGGCTTCGGCGGAGTTTGACGAGGAGGCTCTGGAGAAACGTCCGACCGTGCAGGTAGGCGATCCGTTTCTGGAAAAGCTTTTGTTGGAAGCCTGTCTCGAAGCGATGCGAAGCGGCGCGGTCGCTGGCATACAGGACATGGGCGCAGCCGGTCTGACTTCTTCATCATGCGAGATGGCCGCGCGTGCGGGCACAGGCATCGAGCTTGACCTCTCGCTCGTGCCGCAGCGTGAAGAAGGAATGACGGCTTACGAAATGCTGCTCTCGGAATCGCAGGAGCGGATGCTCATCGTCGCGCACAGCGGGCGCGAGCGTGAAGTCATCGACATCTTTCGCAAGTGGGACTTGGACGCGGTCGTCATCGGTCGCGTCCGCGAGGGCGCACGCATGGTCGTGCTGCATGAAGGAGAAAAGGTCGCGGACATTCCCGTCGCAGCACTGACTGATGAAGCTCCGCTTTACGAGCGACCGATGAAGAGCAAGGATGAGGGCGGAAGGATGAAGGATGAAGATGTAGCAGTGGGCAGTGGCATCGACATCATCTCACCCGCGCCACCGACCGCGCCTGTCTTCGATGAGAATAAAAATTTAGTAAATCCTGATTCGGATTCCAAACTTCAAAACGAAGTTTTGTTGCGGCTCGTTGCTGCGCCGAACATCGCGTCGAAGGAATGGGTTTATCGCCAGTACGATCATATGGTCAGGACGAACACGGCTGTGTTGCCGGGAGCGGACGCGGCGGTCGTGCGTATCAAGGAGACGCGCAAGGCTCTGGCGATGACGCTGGACGGCAACGGTCGTTACTGCGCTGTGAATCCGCGCGAGGGCGCACGCCTCATCGTCGCGGAGGCTGCGCGCAACGTCGTGTGCGTCGGAGCGCGTCCCATTGCGATTACCAATTGCCTCAACTTCGCTTCGCCCGAAAAGCCGGAAGTGATGTGGGCGTTTTCGGAAGTGATAGACGGGATAGCCGAAGCCTGCCGCGCGTTTAATACTCCGGTCGTGTCGGGCAACGTCTCTTTTTACAACGAGACCGAAGGGCGAGGCATCCTGCCGACGCCCGTCATAGGCATGGTCGGACTCATCGAAGACGCGCGGCGCATCATTCAAGCAGGCTTCAAAAATTCCGGCGACATCATCGCGCTGCTCGGCTCGACGAATGACGATCTCGCCGTCAGCGAATACGCGGCGACTATCGAAGGCCGCACGACCGCAGAGATGATTTCGAGCGGCGGCGTGCCCGCGCTCGATCTTGAGAGGGAACGTGCCGTGCAGGAGACTTGTTTGCGCGCGGCTGAAGCAGGCTTGCTCGCTTCGGCGCATGATTGCTCTGACGGCGGCTTCGCAGTCGCATTAGCGGAAGCTTGCTTCTCATCTCTCAACCGCGCATCAGTCGGCGCGGAAGTCGCTCTTGAAGATTCAAAACTTTCCATTGCCGCGCAGCTCTTCGGCGAAACTCCCTCACGAATCATTCTGAGCTTCAATGAAAACGCGCTCGGACAGGTACGCGAGATAGCCGCGCGCAACGGCTCCACCCTGACACTGCTCGGACGCACCGGAGGCGAGAGCTTAATCATCAAGTCGGGCGGCGCAGAGGTCGTCAATCTCAACGTCAGCGAGATCGAAACGGCGTGGCGCACATCGCTCGGAGCAAAGTTGAAGGCAGAAGTTCTGGCAGCCGTGGCGGAATGAAGCGATGCTTTATTTTAGTCAATTTCTGCGATTTGTAGAGCGATATAATCCTTGAGTCGGGAGACATCGAAGTTCATTCCTCGCTCTCATATCGCAAAAGATTCTTCGACCAGATCAACGAGAAGAGGACTGCGACGAGGCAGCCGATGCCGCCTGTGGCGACGCAGAGCGGCGCGCCGATGAGCGCGGCCAGCGCGCCCGCTTCCAGTTCTCCGAGCTGCGGCCCGCCCATGAAGAAGATCATGTTGACGCTCGTCATCCGCCCTCTCAAATAGTTCGGAGTCACAAGCTGTCTGATAGTCTGCCTCAAGACAGTGCTCACGGTATCGGACGCGCCGACCACCGCCAGCATCAACATCGAAAGCCAGAAGACGCGCGAGAGGCCGAAGGCAATCGTGGCTGCGCCGTAAACCGCGATTGAAGCGATGATGATTGCGCCCTGCCTGCGCACATTTCCGAGACGCGCCATCACGAGTCCGGCGACGACCGCTCCCATGGCCGGCGAGGCTGCGAGGATGCCGAAGCCGCGCGCGCCGACGTGCAGTATGTCCGATGCGAAGACGGGCAGGAGCGCGGTCGCGGAAGCGAAAAAGGTCGCGACGAAATCGAGCGTCATCGTCTGCACGATAATCGGCGTGCGCCAGACAAAGCTCAAGCCTTCGCGCAAAGCCGCGAGGCTCAGGCTCGCGGTTTCGTTCTCCACTCTTTCCGCGCGCCCGCCCGTGCGTATCAGGAACAGAGAGATGATGACTGCCAGAAAGGACGCGGCGTTGAGGGCGTAAACGAGCGCGGGGCTGTAGTCGCTCAAGATGAGACCCGCGAGCGCGGGGCCGCCGATCATGCTGATTTGAAAGACGACCAGCCAGAGGCTGACCGCGTTCGGGAAATCACGCGCCGGGACGAGCATCGGCATCAGAGCCTGCCGCGCCGGATTATCAAAGGCGGTGGCGGCTGAAGAGATGGCCGTCAGAAGATAGATAGGCCAGATGCTTTCAAGCCCGTATGCAGTCATCGCCGCGAGCACGCCCGCGCTCAGGAGCATCACGCTCTGCGTCATCAGCATCAGCTTCTTGCGGTCGAAAACATCCGCCAACACTCCGCCAATCAGCGAACAGAAAATTATCGGCAGCACGCGCACCAGCCCGACCGCGCCGAGCGCGAGCTTTGAATGCGTCAGGACGTAGATGTGCCAGTTGATCGCCGCGAGCTGCATCTGCGAGCCTGTCATCGAGACGAACTGTCCCAGCCAGAGCAGGCGAAAATCCCTGTGGCGAAGCGCGTTGAAAACGGAAGAGCGAGCGGCTACAGGCCCCGCCTCTTCCGATTGCGGAGGTGCGATTTTTTCATCCGGCATCAAGCTAGAGGTTACAGATAAATTGCTTTCATTGCATTAAGAGAAGCTCTCAAATGAGTGAAGAGTAGATGTCAGATGTCACATGCCGGATGCCGGTTCTACTCTTTAACTGATATCTGAAATCTGGCATCTGACATCTGCTTCCTGTATTCTCTCTCACGCAGTTCATATCTCAAACAGCACACATCTCAGGCCGGATGCACTCGCGCATTATTCTCAACAATCGTCTGGTCGAAGCGACGAAAGCGCGCATTGAAGCCATAACTTCTGCGACGCTCTACGGGCGCGGCGTGTTCACGACGCTCGCCGTTCACGGCGCGCAGCCCTTCCTCTGGCCTGAGCATTGGGAGAGACTCGCTGCCCATGCCGACCGCATCGGCGTTGATCGCGGCACGCTCGAAGAAGAGACGGTCAGAGCATCGCTCCTGCGCCTGCTCGAAGCCAACGAGCTGAGAGAGGGACGGGCGCGCATCACGCTTTTATCGAACGCGAGCAGCGGCACGTGGCAGCTCGATACGGAGGCCGCGCACCAGACCAATCTCTTGATTATGACGGGCGCGGCGCACAGATCTGCTTTTGAAGAGGGACTTGCGATTACCCTTTCGCCCTATCGAGTGAATACGCACTCGCCGCTCACCGGAATCAAGAGCGTCAATTATCTGGAACAGATTTTAGGGCGCGAAGAAGCGCGCGTGCGCGACTTTGACGAAGCGGTCAGGCTCAACGAGCGCGGCGAGGTCGTCTCCGCGACGATGGCTAATATTTTCTGGGTGACGGACGGCACGCTTCACACACCCGCCCTCTCGACGGGCGCGCTGGCGGGGACGACGCGGTCGCACGTCATCACGCTTGCGGGCGAGCTATCCATGCCCATGATCGAAGGCGTCTACGAAGTCTCACAGCTATCGGACGCAGACGAAATCTTTCTCACCTCTGCCGGACTCGGCGTCGGCATCGTGACGACCTTCGACTTTCATCGCTACACGATTCCGGTCGGCAGCCTCGCCCTGCGCCTGCACGAAGCATTTCGACAGCTTACGCTTCAATAAAAAAATCGGGTCATGCCGTTTAAGCAGCATGACCCGTTTGAGTTTCAAGCTTTCGCTCCGCGCCAAAAGATTTTATTGAAGTATTACTTTTTAGCGAGCACGACCGGAGCCTGTTCGGCTGCGCGCATACCTGCGAAGAAGTTTTGCACTTTGGCATAATCCGCCACGGGAATCGTCGCGGCGCGTTGAATCAGCTTGCGCGTGAAGACCAGATCGCCGTCCTTCATTTCATAGCTCGCAGTGAACGTGCCGAAGCTGGTATCGAGCTTGACCGCGTCGGGCAACTCGTCAACCACGAATCCCACGGGCAGCTTGACGCGCACGGTTTCGTCGTAGGCTTGCGCATCAAGCACTATCGGCTGATGGCGTTTGGTATCAGTCAAAGAGAGTGAGCCGAACCGTGAGACGATGGCCGGACGGAAGATGAGCAAGCGATTCTGCATCAACTGCCCGTAGCTGCGGGCGCTGAATTCAACGTCGAGCGCAAAGCGTCCCTCGTTATTGTTGTCCGTCGGATTAATTTTGCTGACGCTCGCGCCGTTCGCTCCGTCCCCGATCCATCTTTCGATCACGCTCGTGAAATCGGGACGCGAGAGCGATTTGAACATGCTGCGATACGCAGCCGCCTCCTGTCCCTTCGCTCTCTCGCGCACGGTCGCTTTGATCGAGCCGTCCGCTTCAAGGATGATATCGGACTGCCGTTCCAAGCTGTTATCCTCCGGCAGCGTGGCGGGCATACGCATCAGTGCGCCGTCGTCTCCGGCGATGATTAAAGCCAGACTGCCCTGCTCCGGGTCCGGCAGATCGCCGACCGGGGTGTCGGCAGCCGTCGCGTCGAAGATCAACAGCCGTCCGAGCTTGGGATGGTTGATGATGGTCGCCGCTTGCGTTTCGTCGCTCACTTTGATGGCGATGATACAGTGGTTGAATTGACGCGGCGAGGCCCATTCCTCGCGCACGTAGGTGCGGTCGCCGAGATAGATGGAGACAGGATAGGCCGTGATGTTGATGGTCTTGAGCATCGCGCGCATGAGGTTCGCCTTGTCCTTGCAGTCGCCGTAGAGCTTGGCGAAAGCCTGCGAGGCCGGATGCGGGCGATAGCCGTAGCCGAGACCGACGCCGATGTCTATAGAGATATATTGCAAGTCCTGCACGAAGCGTCCGACCGCACGGATTTTGTCCAACTCCGTCCTGGCGTTCGCCGTCAACTGCCTGGTTTTGGCCGTGATCGCTTCATCCGGCACGGCTTGAGGATCGTGTAAGGCCGTCGTCCAGCGAGAAACCTCAACCCAGCTGTCGAAAGTCCGCGTGCGCGACTGCGTCGCCGTGCCTTCGGTGGCAAAATATTGAACGGCGATGCGCGGCGCAATGTTGGTGACGTTGGGGCTTGCCGGCTCCGGCTCAATCGGGGCGAGATTGTTCAACTCCCAAGTATAGCTCGAACCCTTCACGACCGGCTCGATATTGGCATGATTGAAAGTGATGCTCGTCGCACGCCAGCCGGACGGCAGCGAGAGCGTGTAACGCGAGAAGAGCGTCGGCAGGCGCTGCTGAAAGAACCAAACGTCCTGATTAAAGAGCGGCTGCTCTTCGGATACGGACTGGTAACCGAAGACCGCGCCCGCGTCGGCGTCGCTGGCGGCGTTGATGAGCTTCACCCGGCATTCGTCGTAAATGTCTTCCGGGCTGCATATCTGGTCAACGGTCTGGTCTTTGCCGTACTTGATGACCTTGCCGTTCTCGCGAATCAGCCACGCGTGAATCTCTTTGACCTGGCTCGCGCCAGTCAGATAAGACGCTACGGCGGCGGCGGTGCCGCGTCCCTCGCGCGTCAGGATACGCACGGCGTAGCTCGTGGTCGTCTTGATGCGGTTATCGCTTTCGACCTCGACCACTTGCTCGTGATGAAGGACGACCGCCGGGACATCCTTGTCGTAAGCCGGAGTTTTGACGGCGGCGGCCTGCTGCAACCATGTGGGAATATCATCGCCGACGGCCAGCGCCGGGGCGGCGAGGACGACCAGCGTCAGACAAATTAACATTGAGCGGTAAAGCATTATTTCTTCCTTCTTGCGCGCCACACATCGGGCGCATTACAAAGTTTGAGGAAAGCGGCCAAACGTATGCGCAGTTTATTTAACCGGGGCCTGCGCCGTCGCCGCACCTTGCTTGAGCGTGATCGTGTGATTGTCTGCCTTGTACAGTCTATCGAAATAGTTCCTGAGCAGTTCGTAGCCTGCGACAGGAAATAAGATAGCTTCGTTACCGCCAAAGAAGAACGAGCGTTTGTAAAGCAGCGTGTGATGGTCTTTTGTCTCCCCAATCGTGACCCTGTATGCGCTGATAGTCGTGGACTGGAACGGAGCCGGAGCATCTGCGTTATCGAGCGTGAATCCCTCGGGCAGGTCAATGGTCACCTCATCCTCCTCCGACCATGGATAGTGGAAGTAGACGTTGTTCTGCCGCGTGCTTGCGTTAAAGACCGCAGAGATGCCGCGCTCGAAGAAGGCCGGTTGCAGAAAGAGCCTCTTGCCGGTGCGTTGCGCGTAGCCCGGCACACTGATGTGAAATTCATAAATGAAAGGCTTGACCGGGTCTTGCACATTCTCGACCTGAATATTCGTGACCTGCGCCGTATCCATCCGCGCCTTAATCATCTCTCGCAGAGTGTCCTCGCGCTCGGAGGGCGAGTCATCGTCGTTATACTCTTTCCTCTCCCATGCCAACTGTCCCGTGTATTCGATTTTGACATCGCCTTCGAGCGTGCCGTCTTCGGTCAGGCGGAGTTTGGCCGTGCGTTTTTCCTTCGACTTCTCAGGCGGCGAAAGCGGGGTCTTGACCCACTGCGGCTGCACCGAGTCTGTGATCAGAGCGTGTTGCCCTTCCTCCTCCCAGCGGAGCATCCCGTAGGGAACGTAGGTCAATCCCGGATCGAAGAAGAGCCATTGTTCGTTGACGCGGATGGCAACACTCGACCCCCTAAGAAAGTATGAGTTGGCGAAGCTCGGATCGAAGAAGATGTCGCTGCGATCTGCCGTAAAAGCGAAGTGAACGTCGAACCCGGCGGCTGTCGCCAGCGAGCCAAAGAGCAGGTCAATATCGAGGCCCGTGCCCATGCCGCGCTTGAGCGTATCGGCAGGCGATTTGTTCTCCTTAACCTTTTTCAATTGCTCCGGCGTCATCCCCGAAGCATCATCCTGAATGTTTTTGATCTTCGTGCGGCAATACTCGTAGAGCAGCTCCAGCTTTTGGTCTGAGGTTGAGGCGTTGGCGATAATCTCAGCCGAGGCTTTGCGAATATCATCGTTGCCCTTCATCAGAGACTTGACAGCTTCGTGATACCGCGTTCCGTAAGAAGTCCAGTAAGCGGCCTGCGACGAGTTGAACTCGCGCGTGTAGTAGATCAGTATCCACGGGCGCACCTGATCTTCGGGAGGCATCCTCGGCTCTTCACGAAAAGCAGGCACGTTCTTCATCGTGATGCTGTGAAAACCGTCTTTATCATCAACGAACCTCACGTCGCTCGGAACGTGGAAAGGCATATAACGCATCCCGAACATCGAGCGCGCGGGCTTGATATAGTAGGTTACCTTCTGGACCGGAATGGTCTGCGAAAACTGTAGGCGCATGTGATTGGCCCAGCGCCCGTCGGCCACCTCGCGCCAGCGGTATTCGATAATCACGCCCGGCTCGATGCCCAGCACGGCGAAGGACTTAGCCTGTAATTTGATGCCGCCCGCTTTGACTATCGTCCGCTCGAACACATCTTCCTTCTTGAGTTCGAGGATCGAGCCATCGGGCTTGATTGTGCGCGCCGCAACGTCTTTGACCTTAATTCCGTTGATATAGATAATATCAACCTTGCTCTGTGAGTCCTTGCCGCGATCCGTAAAAATTTTGAGGCGAATATAGTGAGACGTGACCAGCTCGTCATCCGGGCTGTCATCAACTTTCACCTCCCATAATAGAACCTCTGCGTCTGCGTCTTTTTCGACGACGGGACTTTTCAGAGCCAGTTCCGCAGGGTCAACCGGCTTCCACTCATCGGCGGGGCTGGAGGAGGCAAAGACAGACGGGGCGGCCAGAAATATCAGGCATAAAATGAGGGTCAATAAATACACGTGGGGACGAAGGGAGTTCATAACTAAAAAACCTTTCGCAAAATCTGAAGCTTAAACTAAAACGGAACAAAAGCCGGGTTGATGATAAGAGGTTAAAATCTGGCCGCGCCGCACGCGAAACTCGCGCCGCAGATCTTTGTGAGCAGCGTGGGATTCTACGATACTTAAAATGTCTAATGCAAGCTCTATCGAGATACGTTCAAGCAGAATAATTTGGGGGATACTCTCATCACCAGACTCAGTTAATCGAGGCTTCGTGTGCTATACTTCGGGCCTCGATAAATTGCCCTCTAGTAACAAGTGAATCGAAAATCTTGCACGATCCATCTCGTATTTAACAGGAGGACGAGCCAATGGCAACCGAGCTTAGACGAGAGAATGCGTCATTAAGTTGCATCGAAGAATTATTGGGAGAGGACGCGCGGCCTCTCCTGGATTATACGAGCAATACTATCTCGAAAGACCAGATTCAACTGCCCGGCCCGGACTTTATAGACCGCGTCTGGGCACAGTCGGATCGCAATCCTGTGACCCTCCGCTCGATTCAAACGCTCTTTGATAACGGGCGTCTGGCGGGCACAGGCTATCTCTCAATCCTGCCCGTAGATCAGGGCATAGAGCATTCCGCCGGGGCTTCGTTCGCTCCGAATCCGCAGTATTTCGACCCTGACAACATAGTCCGTCTCGCCATCGAAGGCGGATGCAACGCCGTGGCTTCGACCTTCGGCGTGCTCGGCGTGGTCGCGCGCAAGTACGCGCACAAAATTCCCTTCATCGTGAAGATCAATCATAACGAGCTTTTGACCTATCCGAACAAGTTTGATCAGGTCTTGTTCGGCACAGTGGACGAGGCGCGCGACATGGGCGCGGTCGCGGTCGGCGCAACCATCTATTTCGGCTCGGACGAATCCACGCGACAGATAACGGAGATCAGCCGCTCTTTCGCTTACGCGCATGAGCTTGGAATGGCGACTATCCTCTGGTGCTACCTGCGTAATCCGAAGTTCAAAGGCGCGGAAGGCGACATGCATGCTTCCGCAGACCTGACGGGACAGGCGAATCATCTCGGCGTGACGATTCAGGCGGACATCATCAAGCAGAAATTGCCAGAGCGTAACGGCGGCTATAACATGCTCAATCAGGAAGGCTCTTACGGCAAGACTAGCAAACTCGTCTACGAGAAGCTGACGACAGACAATCCGATTGACCTTGTGCGTTATCAGGTAGCCAACTGCTACATGGGACGCTGCGGCCTGATAAATTCGGGCGGCGAGTCGAAGGGCGCAACCGATATGGCAGAGGCCGTCCGCACAGCGGTCATCAACAAACGCGGCGGCGGCATGGGGCTAATCTCAGGTCGCAAAGCTTTTCAGCGTCCGATGAACGAAGGCGTCGCACTCCTGAACGCGATTCAGGACGTTTACTTATCGGAAGAGATCACGGTGGCTTAAAAAAAAAGTTCCAAGTTCAAGATTCCAAGTTCCAAGTTAAGAGTTTATCTTTAACTTGGAACTCGGAACTTGGAATTCGGAACTCTGAACTTTCCCTTGCATCCCGAACCTGTACAAGACGCTGATGTTGCCCTCCTGAACGCGATTGCGCGTGGGGACGAAGAGGCATTGGCGTCTCTGTATGATCGCTACAGGCTAATCCTTTTTGGCCTCATCCAACGTATATTACACAGTCGCCCGGAAGCGGAAGATGTTCTGCAAGAAGTCTTCCTGCAAGTCTGGCAAAAGGCGGCGGACTTTGATCAGGCGCGCGGGCGTCCGTTCACGTGGCTGGTGACGTTGGCGCGCAGCCGTGCGATTGATCGCCTGCGCTCATTGGGCGCACGTGACCGGCTGGCGACCGCTTCGGCGCGCGAAGAGACGGAAGAGGTGGCAGACGCGGTCACGGACGCCATCCTGTCAGAGCGCGGCAAGGTCGTGCGAGACGCACTGCGAGAGTTGCCGGAAGAGCAGCAGCAGGTCTTATTGCTCGCGTACTTTGACGGGTTCACGCAATCGGAGATAGCGGAGCGTCTGGGGTCGCCGCTCGGCACGGTCAAGACGCGCATGCGCTCCGGGATGATTAAGCTCCGCGAGCTGCTCGGCGATAATATGAAGCTGCTGCGTTAAAAAAGTGATGAGTGCTGAGTAATAAGGCAAAGACATAATCCTTCTCGTCATCTATTACTGCTCCTGTGTTTGGAGCGCATCAGAGATGAAAGTTTTGGAGTCGAAAATATTCTGCATTTTTTGAGAGCTGAAGATTTTGAACCGCCACGAAGATTACAAAGAGATGCTCGTCCCGCATGCGCTCGGCGCGCTTGAGACGGCGGAAGCGCGCGAGTTGGAGCAACATCTCCAAACGTGCGCGGAGTGCCGCGACGAGCTGGACGCGTGGCAGGAGACAGCTTCCGCGCTCGCCTATGCGGCGGAGACGGCAGAGCCTTCTCAAGACTTGCGCACGCGCATTCTCGCAGGAGCGCGCACGCTCCCTCAAACGGAAACTGCGCGCGCGCTTGATTCGTTTGAAACCGTCACGAACGGAGCTTCGGAACAAAATTCTTCGGAACAAAAATCTAACGTCATTCTCATGCCCGCGCCTCGCCGCGCGTGGGGTTCGATGCAGACCTTCGGCGCAATCGCGGCCTCGCTCCTGATAGCCGCGCTGGCAGTCGCGCTCGCAATGCTCTGGCAACGCAACAACGCGATGGAAACGGAGGTCGCGCGCATCACTCATCAATACGACGAGTCGCAACAGGAACTCGCACGCGCGCGTGATGATAAGAGACTGCTCACCGCGCCTGACGCGAGCATCGCGAGTTTGTCCGGCACAGAGAACGCTTCGGGCGCACGCGCTCGTCTCGCTTATGACAAGAGCACAGGCCGCGCCATGCTCGTCGCGGACGGTTTGCCGCCCGCGCCGTCGGGCAAAGCTTACCAGCTCTGGTATATCAACGAAGGCCAGAAGCCGATGCCGGGCGGAGTCTTCACGACCGACGCGGCGGGGCACGCGGAGATGCGCGACCAGATTCCGCCCGCAGGACGAGGCGCAGGCGTCTTCGCCGTCACGCTCGAACGCGCAGGCGGCGTCCCCGCCCCCGAAGGCAAACCGTATTTGCAGGGCAAAGCTTCGTCATAACCAAGCAGGTAAACTTTTCACGCGAAGGCGCAAAGAAAAGATTCAATCTTTTCTTTGCGCCTTCGCGCCTTCGCGTGAGATTTTCTTAGCCTTGCGACTGCCGCCAGATAAGCTTCACACAGCAACGTAACCTGCGCTAAACTCCCGGCGCAAGCAGGCTAAATTCTTTTGAGTCTCGCCGGTGAATCCAACTTTTCTCCTCGCCGCGTACTATGGTTCAGACATGATGTTTGACCCGTGCAATCACAGAATCCATCTTCTCAAAGGAGTAAAAAAATTTATGTTAAAGAAAAGCTTGTTCGTGAAAATGGCGCTCCCCCTGTTCGCCTTTTTCCTGATCGCATCGTGGAGCGCGCAGGGGGCGGTGGCGCAGGAGAAAAAATCTCTTTACGAGCGGCTCGGCGGTTATGACGCGCTCGCGGCGGTGACAGACGACTTCATCGGGCGACTGGCGGCTGACAAACAGCTCACGCGCTTTCTGGTTGGCCTCAGCGACGACTCGAAGAAAAAGCTGCGCCAGCACGTGCTGAACCTCTTGTGCCAGACGACCGGCGGCCCCTGCATCTACACGGGGCGCGACATGAGGACTTCGCACAAGGGCTTGGGCATCACCGAATCGGATTGGGAGTCGAGCGTCAAAGACTTGAATGCCACGCTCGATAAATTCAAAGTGCCGCAGACGGAGCGTAACGAAGTCCTCGCCGCCGTCTCCGGCCTCAAAAAAGATATTGTCGAAAAGTAGACCGCAAGACTTTCTACGCCGAACAAAAGCGACGGGCATCTGTGAAACGGCGGCCCGTCGCTTTTTTTAAAGCGAACTCAATATCTCTCGAATAAATTTTCGGCTAAAGCTCCTGCGACGTTTCAAGTATTGACGGGAAAATTGTTACACTGCCTGACAAACGAGCTTCGAGGATTTGTAAGAAGAAAGTACGGCGTTAGAATTAACAGGGAAAAGGTGGAACCAATCGTGTCTGAAAAGATTCCCGGCGACAAACCGTCAGTGCCCAATGAGGTCTCAGATGAAACAGGACAATACGACGCGCGCTTTGTGCTCTGGCGTCATTTCTGCGCGCAGAACGGCGTGTCCGTAGAAACTCTGCCCGGCGACCTCAAAGGCGACGTCAAAGAGAAGTGGGAAGAACTCAAAAATCAACGCCTGCACAAGAAAGCAGAAGAGCAGTGATAAGTGATGCGTGATACGTGATAGGAAAAGACGAAAAGCTTTTCTCTTATCACCTATCACCTATCACTGTTTTAAACGTATCTACCGATGCTGTAAACGCCTGTGAGAAATGGATTGGTGCGCCGCTCGTGGCCGATGGTCGTGACGGGGCCGTGACCTGAATGGACTTCAACGTCATCGCCGAGCGGGACTATCCTGTTCAAGAGCGAATCCATCAACTGCTCGCTTGAGCCGCCCGGCAAATCCGTCCTCCCGATAGAGCCTGCGAACAGGCAATCCCCGACGAAAACTTTTTTCTCCTGCGGCTCGAACAGCACTACGTGGCCGGGCGTGTGGCCGGGGCAATGTATGACCTTGAACGAAAGATTGCCGACCGCGTAAGTCTCGCCGTCCGTCCAGCGGCGATCAATCTTCGGCGGCTCTTCATAATCGAATCCGAGCGCAGCCCACTGCGCACGCGGAATCCCAATCCACGACGGCTGCTCGGGCAAACCTTCATACATAAATTCATCGGCCTCGTGCAGTATGACCAACGTCTCCGGGCGCAGCTTCTTCAAGGCCGCCACGCCGCCGATATGATCCAGATGCGCGTGCGTCAGCGCGATGGCCTGCAACTGCAACCCGTGCTTTTCAATCACTGAAACGATTCGCTCCGCCTCATCTCCCGGATCAATACAGATCGCGCGCCGCGTCTCTTCGCATCCGATGATGCGCGTGTGCTGTTGAAAAGCCGTGACGGTTATCTCTTCAATTATCATTTTGCGTTCTAAACTTTCTTTGCGTCTTTGCGCCTTTGCGTGAAACTTATTCTCTCGCAAAGGCGCAAAGACGCAAAGGAAACGATGTATTTCTCTTTCCGCCCTGTGGCTGATAAGTGAGTTCGGAAAGAGTATAATCGGATGCTGGAAATTCCGCTATCAACAGAGGTTTTAAAGTCATGCCGATGAGCGCGAAATCGGCTTCGCTCGCCGAAGTAATTGATGAGATGACAGCCGGGGGCGCGGCTGAACTGACTGAGCATTTAGAGAACGACTCGCTGCGCTGCTACGCCTGCGGGCATCGCTGCCTGATTCACGAAGGCAAGCGCGGCATCTGTAAAGTGCGTTACAACGAGGGCGGACGCTTGCGCGTGCCCGTCAACTACGTGGCCGCCCTCGCCTGCGACCCGACGGAAAAGAAGCCTTTCTTTCATGCACTCCCCGGCTCGGACACGCTCACCTTCGGCATGCTCGGATGCGATATGCACTGTCTTTATTGTCAGAACTTTTTGACTTCACAAACTCTGCGTGATGATGCGGCGGGCGTGATGCCTAACATGATTACTTCTGATCGTCTGATCTCGATGGCGAAGGCTTACGGCGCGCGGATGGTCGGGACGAGTTATAACGAGCCGCTGATTACGGCGGAGTGGGCGATGGAGGTTTTCAGGAAGGCGAAGCCGGCGGGTTTTAAGACGGCTTTCATCTCGAACGGCAACGCGACGCCGCAGGTACTGGATTACATACGCCCGTGGACGGATTGCTACAAGATTGATTTGAAGTCGATGTCGGATCGCAACTATCGCCAGCTCGGAGGCGTGGTGGACAATATCCTTGAGACCGTCAGGATGGTACACGAGCGCGGGTTCTGGGAAGAGATAGTGACGCTCGTCATTCCCGGCTTTAACGATTCCGATGACGAGCTGAGGCGCGCGGCGGATTTTATCGCGGACGTTTCGCCGGACATCCCCTGGCACGTGACTGCGTTTCATCAGGACTACCGGATGACGGAGAACGCGAACACGACCGCAGAGCAACTGATTAGAGCCTGCGAGATCGGGCGCGCGGCTGGGCTGCGTTATATCTACGCGGGCAACTTGCCGGGACGCGTCGGGCGTTGGGAGAACACCTATTGCCCCTCATGCGAGACGCTCCTGATTGAGCGTTACGGCTATATCATCAAGCAGATGAAAGTCACGCGCGCAGGGCTTTGCCCGAACTGCGCGACCGCGATTCCCGGCGTCTGGTCTTGAGTAAAGTTCCGAGTTCCGGGTTCCATGTTCCAAGCCAGAGAAAAACTTTTAACTTGGAACTCGGAATCTGGAACTCGGAACTTTAAACATTGACTCGCCCACGTCTTTAACATAAAAGCGTTCTGCTCTATCTCAATATCCGTTTGTCCGAGGTGCGCCGATGAAAATACTGACCGCCTTAATCGTTCTGGGCTTCATGCTCTCTGTTTGCGAAGTGTGTAACGTCGGCGATAAGAAGAGCGGCAATTCAAACTCGAACAGCTCAAGCACGAACAGTTCCGACACGGGCAGCTCGAACGGCGGCGACTTCGCGGACGATTCGATGGGTAAGTGCAACTCGGACAATGAAGAGGATGACTCTTGGTGCAAACGTCTGAAGATAGCGCGGATGAAGAGCCAGCCACCCCACGTTTCTGTCGGCGAGATTCCGGACGATCCGAACGTGAGCAGCGTCTACGACGAGCCGGTCGTCTTCGTCAAAACGCAGTTGTATATTTACATGTCTTCACAGACGTACAAGCTCGAAGGCTATGGCGACAACTATCGTGATACGCAGAAATATTATTTCTTCGCGACGGGACGTTTCTATTACAGGAATCAAACTTACGCGGGGCAGACGACTCCGGCGGGCAACGTGGCTGAAATCTGGGGACGCTATCACTTTACCAAACCGGACGAGATGGAAGTCGAAACAGACAAAGGCGAGAAGCAGACTTTTCCCATCACACACGGACGCCGCAATCTCGTTTTCGGCGAGACCACATACGGGCAGGTGGACTGGGAAAACGAAGCTTTGCAGAAACAGTTGAATCAATAGTCAGCTTTTCAGCTATGATGCACATAAAAGTTTACCCGTAGGTGGAGGCAGGCGTTATGTCCGATGAACAATTGCAAAGGAAGATGGAGTTCATTGTTGAGCATCAGGCTCAGCTAGTAGTAAGTCAGGAGAAAGCCGAAGAGAGGGTTACTCGTCTGGAAGAGGCTCAAATCCAGACGGAAATCAGGATGGGTGAATTGGCTGAAACTCAAGCTCGAATGTCGGGAGATCAAGCACGGATGTCGGAAGCTCAAGCTCGAATGTCGAGGGCGCAGGAGCATATGAATGAGGTTGTGGCTGTCATGGCTGAATCCCAAATTCGTACTGATAAACGATTAGACACATTTATCTCCGTGCTTGAGCGTTATATCAGCGAAGGCCGTAACGGAAAATCCAACTCGTGAAGAGAAGGCTTAAAAATTTGATGAACGACGCTCCTCGCCGTCGGGCGTGCCGTAGTTGGGAGCATATTCTTCATCATTCTCCGCCGCATGAAGCGCGTGCTTGAGTTCGCGTATGTCGTGGCATGCGGTCTCGAACTCGTCCTGCTCGAAAGTCTCGCACTCGCCCGCAATCTTGAGCACTCGATCAATTCTACTGCCCGCGCGGTCGAGCGATTCGACATCTAACCCGCCCTGCTCAATTGCTTCGACAATCGCATCACGCGCGGCGACGAAGTTGGCCTCCTTTTCACAGATGAGAATCATGTCAGAGCCTGCCTGAATGGCGCGCAGAGAGGCTTCTGCGACAGATAGTTTCTCGACCACCGCGCCCATCTCCATATCGTCCGTAATCACCAACCCGTCGAATTTCAGAGCTTGTCTGAGAAGCCGCATCACGACGTTGCCGCTGATGGTCGCGGGCAAGCGGTGCAACTCTTCGAGCGACGGAAGCTCGGCAGTGCGGCGAAACCATGCCTGCAAAAATTCGGAGACTTCTGGGAACGCCGCGTGGCTGACCATCACGGAATGCAGCCGCTCGCCCGGACGATGAAAGAGCAAATCCATGAACGGCACGAGGTCGCGCTCGAAGATTTCTTCCCATGAATGCTTGACGATGGGCAGGCGGCGATGCGAGTCAACGCTTGAGCCGCCAAGCCCCGGAAAATGTTTGCCGCAGCCGATGATGCCGCCGTGTTGGAGGCCGTCCAAATAAGCTCCGCCGAGCCTTGAAACGTGCGCGGGATGCCCGCCGAATGTTCTGCCCCTCAAGCCGTTCTCATCGTTGTCGCCCGAAAGATCGAGCACCGGCGCGAAGTTGAGGTTAAAACCTAAGAGGCGCAGCACACGCGCTGTGAGCGCGCCGAATTTTTCGGCCAGTGCGGAGTGTCCAGCGTTTTTCACGGCTTTGGCAGACGGCATCGGTTCGCAGATGGCGCGAAAACGATCAACGAGTCCGCCCTCTTGATCCACGCCGATTAAAACCGGCTGGCTCACTGCATCGCGTATCTGCGCCGCGAGCAGAGCGACCTGCTCAGGCGATTCGATGTTGCGCCCGAAGAGCACGACGCCGCCCGGCTCGACCTCTTTGAGCAGTGCTCGCGTGTGACGGTCAAGCCGTGTGCCCGGCAAACCTATAAACAGTAGCCGCCCTGCCTTGCGCTCGATGGAACGCGCGTCGCTCTCCTGCTTCTCTTTTATGCTGACAGACATTTTTTAAAACTTCCCTCTCATCCTTTGATGCCTTGCGTGCCCATCGCGGCACACGAATCCTTCTGCTCTCAAAGGCGAGCATCAGCGCATAAGGCCAAAACTTTAAGGGAGAGTCAGCGCCGCACCGGACTGAATCAAAGCTTAACGGGCGGAGTTCAGTTTGGCAAGAAGGAGGGGAGAATGCAAAATTAAAAATGTAAAATGCAAAATTCAGAAACGTAATTTCATTTTGCATTTTACATTTTTAATTTTGCATTCTTTTCCCGGCTTGACTGCGACGCTTTTCATGTCGGATGGTTTAGGTGATGTACGAAGCTTTAGACAAACAGCGCGCCCCAGCTCTTCTCTCGCAGAGGATTAAGGAGCGTGCGCTGGCGGAAGGATTTCACAAAGTTGGAATCGTGCGCGCGGAAGCCTTGGCGGAAGAGCAGGCGCGGCTGTTGGAATGGCTGCGGCTGGGTTATCAAGGCGAGATGCGCTGGATGGCGCGCGACCCCGCGCAGCGCACAGACCCGCTGGAAATTTTCCCTGCGGCGCGTTCCGTCGTCGTCGTCGCGCTCAATTATTTTACCCCGCACGAACATGAAGACGATACTGCGGCGGGCAAGATTTCGCGTTACGCTTGGGGCGATGATTATCATGATGTGGTCGGCGAAAAGTTGAGGTCGCTGCTCGCGTGGATTAAAGACGAGTGGCCTGAGGCGGAAGGCAAGGCGTGTGTTGACATCCAACCGATGATGGATAAAGCGTGGGCTGTGCGCGCCGGACTCGGATGGATAGGCAAGCATACGAATTTAATCACGCGCGAATACGGCTCATGGGTTTTCATAGGCGAGCTGCTGCTCAATCTGGAATTGGAATATGACACGGAGCGTGTCGAAGATCACTGCGGAAGCTGCACGCTCTGTCTTGAGGCATGTCCGACCGGCGCGATTGCAGCGCCCTACGTGGTTGATTCCAATAGGTGCATCTCTTACGCCACGATTGAGCTGCGCGAGCCGCAGATGCCCGCGGAGGTGGCTGCGAATCTGGAAGGCTGGCTCTACGGTTGTGACATCTGTCAGGACGTGTGCCCGTGGAATCGCTTTGAGGAGCCGACTGACGAATCACGCTTTGAGCCGCGCGAAGGAAAGCTTGCTGCAACTCTTTCGGAGATTCTCGAACTCACACAGGAGGCTTACGCCGCACGCTTTCACCGCAGCGCGGTCAAGCGAGCCAAGCTCACGGGTCTTCAACGCAATGCGCGCGCGCTGCTCGAAAATACTGGCCGGGGAAAATAAAGCGTTCAAGTTCTTGAAGTCTGCCGAGAGATTTAGGCAACGCAGAATTAACTCTTAAGCTTGCGCAAATACCTGTTTCCGTAGTTTAATTGGTCAATCCGGCAGGGAGCTATTTCCGAAGCAAATTCCTATCAACGTTACTACCTAAAAGGTGGTGACCGTCGCGTGGAAATTTTCAATTCTTAATGCGTTATACACGCAAGAGCATATCTGGCTTCGACCCGCAAAAAAATTGACGGCCTTTCGCAAAACATTATTTTTGCAGCGTCCGACCGGATTGAAGCACATACAGGTTCAATGGTTTTGCAAAATAAAGGTTGACACTATGGCCGGGTTAGCGTAAAAGCCTTTTGCCATTCAATGCGGCAGGTGAGTTTAATACCACTGCACTTCGCTTGTTTCCACAGTTACCGATTTGTTTTGACGACATGCAAGCGTCTTCAAATCTTAATCACCCCAAAGTCTTATGAAGGAGAACCCACAATGACTAAATTCAGATTTACCTTGAATATCCTCGCAACAGCCCTTTTCATGATCGCTATGGCCTCGATGGCGCAGGCGCAGGCCACACGCACATGGGTTTCAGGCGTCGGCGATGATGCCAATCCGTGTAGCCGCACCGCGCCGTGCAAAACCTTTGCGGGCGCGATTTCCAAGACTGCCACGGGCGGCGAGATTGACGCGCTCGACGATGGCGGTTACGGCGCGATCACGATCACTAAATCAATTACGATTGACGGCTCAGGCCATCTGGCCGGCATCCTCGCCGCAGGCACGACCGGCGTCATCGTCAATGCCGCGGCAACTTCGATAGTCAATCTCAGGAATCTCTCGATCAACGGAGCGGGCACGGGCATCTACGGCGTCAGAATGCTTGCCGGCGCCCAGTTGTCGGTTGAGAAATGCGTGATTCTGGGCTTTACCAATAACGGCATTCACATCAACATGGCGAATGGCACAACATCAACCGTGTTCGTCAAAGACACGACCATCAGCACGGGTAACACTTCGGCCAGTCGCGGCATCAACATCACGCCCGTCTCCGGCACAGCCAACGTGACGGCGGTGATAGACAATGTTCGTATGGAGAAAATGTTCGCCGGTCTCGTCGTCAATGAAGGCGGCAAGGCGACGATTCGTAACTCCGTAATCACTGCTATGGCTTATGCCGGCATAGTCACAGAGGCTGTTTCCGGTAATGCCCAGACGAATATCGAGAACTGCCTCATAAACTATAACGGGTACGGCGTTCAGGCCGGAGCAGGGCCGACGATCACGCGCATCTCCCACTCGATGATTATCAACAATACAACTAAGGGAATCTTTGGGGGAGGCGGCACTACCGTCTCCTTCGGAAATAACAGCATCTTCGGCAATACTGCTGATGATCCGATTACGACCGAGACACCGCAAATCTAAGCTCTCAAGTCAAACTTGAGACTCGAAAAGGTCTCCTCTCATCTACCAGATGAGAGGAGACTTTTTTCTGTAGCGTGCGAGGCAGGCTCAAACTTTTAACAGCTTGTCTGTCATCCATACATTTGAACGTAGTCGGCGCGTCGCGTATCATCTGAATTTACGGCAACACCTATCGGTTGAAGCACGGTGATTTGGAAGTGACAGCATTACTCAAAGATTCATATGGACGCGCGATACGCGACCTGCGCGTGTCGTTGACGGATCGTTGCAACTTCCGCTGCTTCTATTGCCTGCCTCACGGTGAGCCGCCGATTGCCCCCAAAGAGCAGATGCTCTCTTACGAAGAGATAGAATATCTGGCGGACATCTTCGTCTCGCTTGGGATTGAGAAGATTCGACTGACGGGCGGCGAGCCGATGATGCGCCGCGACATCGAAACGATTATTCAGAAACTCTCGGCCTTCAAGCCGCGCCTCACAGACCTTGCTCTGACGACGAACGGATATTTTCTGCCGGGGCGCGCCGAAGCTCTGAAAGCGGCGGGGCTTGACCGCATTACGATCAGTCTCGATAGCTTGAAGCGCGATGAGTTCAAGCGCATGACCGGCGTGGATGTGCTCGACCGCGTGCTAGAAGGAATCGAAGCGGCGCAGAGCGCGGGACTCAGTCCCGTCAAAGTAAATGTCGTCCTCGTGCGCGGGCATAATGATGACGAGGTCGCAGACTTTGCCGCGTTCGCGCGCGAGCATGACGTGTGGATGCGCTTTATAGAATTCATGCCGCTCGATTCCGGACACGAATGGTCGCGCGCCGATGTGGTTTCAGGCCGCGAGGTTTACGAGCGCATCAACGAACGCTTTCCGCTCGCCCCGCTCAAGGTCAGTCGCGGCTCCGGGACATCTGCGCGTTATCGCTTCGCAGACGGCGCAGCGGGCGAGATCGGCATCATCGCTCCCGTGACCGAAGCCTTCTGCGGCGCGTGCTCGCGCATACGCCTGACCGCTGACGGGCAGATCAGGACTTGCCTCTTCTCAACGGTCGAGCATTCGGTGCGGGATGTCTTGAGAAGCGGCGCGACGCGCGCCGTGGTCATCGAGTACATCGAATCTGTCGTCATGAAAAAAGAGCCGCGACATTACATCAATGATCCCGAATTCACGCAGCCCGCGCGCACGATGAGCTTTATCGGCGGATGATGTAGTAAACTATCCATGACATTTCGCAAAAGTTTTCGGGGGAGCCGCCGCTTGGGCGCGGCTGAGAGTCACAAACGTGTGAGACCCCTAGAACCTGATACGGTTAGTACCGTCGAAGGGAGAAACAACGGAAAGGCCGTTCCCTTGTGTATTCAGGCGGAGCGGCTTTTCTTCTTCCGACTGTCACAGATGGTCAGAAAGCTTTGGTAAGCTATGAGTACGACTAAAGAATCGAACGAGAAGCGCAGCGATGAGGTGCAGCTTCCAAATTCGCGCAAGGTTTTTGTTGAAGGGGAAAATGCTGGAGTGCGCGTTCCCTTTCGTGAAATCGCGCTGAATCCGACGAAGAACTTTAACGGCGAGATAGAAGCGAACGAACCCGTGCGCGTCTATGACACGAGCGGCGTATGGGACGACACTGCCGTGTGCTGCGACGTGCGCGAAGGGCTTCCGGCTCTGCGCCGCGAATGGATTCTCGCGCGCGGCGGCGTCGAAGAATATGCGGGGCGCGAGGTCAAGCCCGAAGACAACGGCTATCTGACGGCGGGCGCGGAAGAGTATGCGCGTGGCAGAGAGCGTGGCCGCCTCGAAGAGTTTCCCGGACTCAGGCGCGCTCCCCTGAAGGCGACCGATGGAAATTGCGTGACGCAGATGTATTATGCCCGCAAAGGAATCGTCACGCCCGAAATGGAGTTCATCGCCATCCGCGAAAATCTGGGGCGCGAAGCCGCGCTTGAGACGACCGGTAGAAACGACCGCAGCTCGCTACAACATCAACACGCGGGGCAGAGCTTTGGGGCTTCGATTCCTTCTTACGTCACGCCAGAATTCGTGCGCGATGAAGTGGCTAAAGGCCGCGCGATAATTCCCGCGAACATCAATCATCCGGAATCCGAGCCGATGATTATCGGGCGTAATTTCCTCGTCAAAATTAACGCGAACATAGGCAATTCGGCGGTCGCTTCCTCTATCGAAGAAGAGGTCGAGAAGATGCGCTGGGCGACGAAGTGGGGCGCGGACACGGTGATGGATTTGTCCACGGGCAAGAACATACACGCGACGCGCGAATGGATTTTGAGAAATTCGCCCGTGCCGATTGGGACTGTTCCGATTTATCAGGCTCTCGAAAAAGTCGGCGGCAAAGCCGAAGAGATGACGTGGGAGATTTACCGCGACACTTTGATAGAGCAGGCAGAGCAGGGCGTTGACTACTTTACGATTCACGCGGGAGTGCGGCTGCCTTACATTCCTTTGACCGCAAAGCGCACGACAGGCATCGTGTCTCGCGGCGGCTCGATTATGGCTAAGTGGTGCCTCGCGCATCACGAAGAGAGTTTCCTGTACACGCGCTTTCGTGAAATCTGCGAGATCATGGCGGCGTATGATGTCTCTTTCAGTTTGGGCGACGGGCTGCGTCCCGGCTCAATCGCGGACGCGAACGATGAAGCGCAGTTCGCGGAGCTTGAGACTTTAGGCGAGCTGACGAAGATCGCATGGGAGCTTGACTGTCAGGTGATGATTGAAGGGCCGGGTCACGTTCCGATGCATCTCATCAAAGAGAACATGGACAAGCAGCTTGAGATTTGCGGCGAAGCCCCGTTCTACACTCTGGGGCCGCTGACGCAGGACATCGCGCCCGGCTACGATCACATCACGTCGGCCATCGGCGCGGCGATGATCGGATGGTTCGGAACCGCTATGCTCTGCTACGTCACGCCGAAAGAGCACCTCGGCCTGCCGAATAAAAAGGATGTCAAGGAAGGCGTCATCACGTACAAGCTCGCCGCGCACGCGGCGGATTTAGCCAAAGGACATCCGGGCGCGCAGTATCGTGACAACGCTTTATCAAAAGCGCGTTTTGAGTTTCGCTGGGAAGACCAGTTCAACCTCTCGCTCGACCCCGAAGTCGCGCGCGAATTTCACGACGAGACTTTGCCGCAGGAGGGAGCCAAGCTCGCGCACTTCTGCTCGATGTGCGGCCCGCATTTCTGCTCCATGAAGATCACGCAGGATGTCAGAGAGTATGCAGCGCAGAAAGAATTAGACGAGCAAGCGGCCTTGCATGAAGGGATGAAAGAGAAGGCCGAGGAGTTTGTCGCCGCAGGCGCGGAGATTTATCAGGGCGAACGCCCGGCGGGCGCGCATCAAGATCACTGATTTATTCACAAACGTGAGGCCATGTTTAGTTTCAAACTAAACACGGCCTCCACGCTTCTCCCACTACAATTACTTTACTCAGTCGGTCTGCATTGCAACGGAGGACGCTCGACTCCGTCCTTGCCCTTCCCGCCTTTTATTTCGCCGGGGCGACACGGGTTGTAATAGTTGCAAGAGCAGCTCCCGGGATTCCACGTCCCGCCATTATTTTCGCAGCTCAGCTGCTGAGACCCATCTGGATCGCATACGGGCGGCGGGTCCCAACAATATGACGAGCCATTCGGCAGGTACGCGGGCGAGCCGTGATAAGCCCAGCCATAGTAGTATGGATAGCCTATCGGCGTCTCAGTGTCCGCAGTGTAAAAGTAGCCCTTCGTCTGGCTGTAATAGGCTTGGAGGGGAATGCCTCCGAATTGGCCGTAACCGGGCAAGACGTATCCGGGTACGCCCTCAAAGGTATAGCCGCTGCCCGAAGCAGGGGCGTTGAAATACCCGTAATAGATTCTCCCGCTCTGCACGATTTTATATCGGTACAACGGGATAAGTCCCTGTCCCGGCGATGGCGTGTAACCGGGGCCGGGAGGCACTGCGATTTTTCCGGCTCCATTAGGGAAGGGGTAGTAAGCGAAATTCAGGCTTACCCCTTCGTTGTAATTTGTGGTCAGTAACGTCCCAAGCTGAGAGTTGTTAACGATGAAGCGGTAGAAATCTACCGGCGGATTACACACCTGCTGGGCGTTAACAGTTTGTTGGGAAATCACTCCCGACAAAGCAAAGAACATAGCAAGGACTGTAGCAGTTAGTAAGGACATCCTTCTTTTCATTTCTATCTCCTCTTCTTTATCCAAACATGGGTGGAAAGGCAGAGTTAAAGCGCGGACGCTCTTTCAAGGTAGCGAAGCAGAGATATTTTCTTACAGTTGCTACGATTGCACAGCGACAGCATTACTTAACTCCACATGAGGGGGAGGGGAGGAATGGAAAATAACCATTTGAATGGATAAAGGCAAGATACATTTTGTGGTAAATCTGGCTAGTTTGAGGCGAAAACGGCTATGAAGTGGCTTTTCTGCCTGTCATCTGCAAAATTTTGTTTTGTTGAGCGACGAGATATTGTTTTCGATACTGTAGAGGCGGCACCTTGTAAGCTCTCCTGAAATCCCGCATGAAGTTGCTCCTGTCCGAAAACCCCGCCTGATGCATGACCTCTTTCAGGTTGAGAAAGGTGGTCTCAAGGAGATGCTTGGCCTTCTCCAGTCTTTGAGCTTTGAGGTATTGCGCAGGCGAAAGCCCCGTCTCGGCTTTGAAGAGATGCCGCAGGCGCGAGGTCGAGAGGTTGACTGATTTAGCTAACTCGACGACGGCTATCTCGCGGTCGAGATCAACTTTTATCAGGTAGATGACTTTATAGATTCTCGGTTCCATCTTTCTCGCCTCGACTCGGGAGAGTTAGCGAAACAGAGAGGACTATCTCTAAGCACGGATGCTTAGAGACGACGGGGGTCGTTCGATTGTTATCATCATCATCTGCCGACTACATTCGGCTGGGCACCGAACGTGTGTGGAGTCTTGTCTGCGGCTCTGAGAAAACTTCGGCAGATGGCTATGGATTATTAACCGTTGTTATCGCATAGTCAACATCTGTTGAAGGAGAACTTCTCGCGCAAATGCGCAAACGCGCGAAGAAAAGGTGTAGGGGGAAGGGCACAGGGTGTGGAAAACAGCTTGTCTTTCACTACCCCCTATCCCCTATCCCTACACCCTTGTTCTTCTTGCGTTCTGTCTCTTATTAAAGCTCGAAGTTATAAGTAAGCACGCCTGAGACTTTGACGGGCTGGCCTGAGAGTTTGGTTGGCGTGAATTTAGCTTCGCGCGCGGCTGCGACTGCCGCATCCTGCAAGAGCGGGTGGCCTGAGACAGCCTTTGCAGACATCACGTTGCCCTCTTCATCAATGATGATCTGCACAGTGACCGAGCCGGAAACCTTTGCATCGCGCGCCTCTTGCGGATAGACAGGCTTGGGCATGGAGATGGCGCGACCGTTGAGCACGCCCCCGGAGATAGGCTCCATGCGGTCGTCCACGCGTATGATCGTGCCGTCAAACCTGGAAGCGTCCGGCCTCTGCCTGATGCGCACAAAGACTTCGCCGCGCTGCGTCAGTCCGGCTTTGTTGCCCAGAGTGTTGACGACAGACGCGAGAATCTCCTTGTTCTCAAGCTTGAAGCTGGTTACGCCCGACACGCGCGTGTCCGGGTCTTCGAATTGCAGCGTCAGATAGCGATACTTCTTTTTGATAAAGAGCGCGGGCAGGCCGAGGCCGTATGGAACTGCGCTGCCGATGACTGAGGCCGCCGTCGGGCGGCGCGACTGCGTGTCGGCAAAAATGGAGAGCACGCTGGCATAAGGAATTGACAGCGCTTCCTTGCCCTGCTTATTACGAAACAGCAGGCGGCTGTTCACATCATCGAAGTTGAGCGTGCCGTCCTGTTTCTGATTGTATCCGAAGATACCGCCTTCGTATTTCGCCTTGACGGTCGCGGGCGCGGGAGGCGGCGCGGGCACTGTCCCATCATCTGATTTGGACGAATCAGTCACACGCGGCCTTTGCCCGAAAGCCGCGCAGACCATAAACAGCGCGAGCAGACTCGCGCATGAGATTTTTAATAAGCTTTTCATTTGATTTTTCCCTCTCAAAAAAATACATTTACGGAGTCTGAAATTTGCCTGTGTGGGGAGACAGCTTCAGATATTATTCTTTAAAGACGCATTCCGCCAACCGTGCGTTGCCAGACCAGAGCCTGTTTAAGCACACACAGGCGTTGCCGTTCCGGCGGCGAGCACATCGGTTCGAGCTGTTCAAGGATGGCTTCGATGAGCGGCACGCTGAACATTCCCGCGTGCGTGATAATCTGCGAATAGTAATGAAGCTGCAAGCCGCCGTCCGTCTGCTTATGAAACTCGAACACATCTTCGTCCGCGAGACGATTAATCTCCTGATTGACCGGAATCACACGGCGCGGCACGCCCTGATGCTTCTCATTCGTCGAACCGTCCCGCCAGCCCAGCAGCAGAACGCCGATTAAGACTCCCTGCTCATTCAGATAATCAGGGCTGAGCACGGACAAGTCGGGCGCGGGCGAGAGCCTCGGCCCGTAACTTCCGTAATCTGGATTCGCCAGCATCGAGTTATAAATGACGCCGACCACATCCAGCTCGTCTTTGAGGGGAATCGAGACGAACTGTGCGAAGCCGTAATCCGCATCGGACGGCGGCGCGTCCGCATCCAACGCATCTATCACGCGCCCCACATAGTCCACATGCGAATTCGATTTTACGATCTTAGCAAGCCGTATCATTTGGATTTTGGATTTTGGATTTTGGATTTTGGATTAAGTGATTGACGGCAGTTGAGCTTTTCAAATCCAGCTTCAAGATAAAGCAACACGCCAATCCAAAATCCAAAATCTGAAATCCAAAATTTAAAAGTCCCTTCCCTGCGCCCAGTGCGGCACTTTGTAGAGAACCCACCACAGGAAAACTTGTAGGGTGAAAATCATGATGCCGAAAGCGAGGCTCGCGTAAGAGGCTTTGCGCCCGCCGAGATGCGGCACGCGCCATGAGCGAACGAGGCCGATGCAGCCCATCACGACCGCGCCCGGACAAAAGAGTATACCCAAGTACGGCACGAGCGAATAAGTGACGAAGGCCAGCGCGGTCGTCGAAGCTCCGTTAAGATTTGGCGTCGGGAATTTGACTTGAAATGAACGAAGCCTGTTCTTCATGTTCATAGAGTTTTGAAAAGTTGTGCGGCGATGCTGCTGCATGTGATACGAAGAGCGCAAGGCATCCGCCGGAAGATACGCGCCTTCGAGCAGAGAGCGTCCGCATGTCGCGCAGAAATGTGCTTGCCCGCGATGATTGCTCGCACCGCATGCAGGACACGCGCGCGATAATAACTCTTGAGCATCGCCCGCCTGCTTCATCTTTTCCGGCTCGTCATAACTCATGCTCTTCATTAAAATCTCTCGCACGAATAATCTCTGATTTAGGCTTTGATGCTCAAAACTGAGCTAACGGCGACGCACTTTGCTGGCGGCTTTGCGCGAGACCTGAAAACTAAAATCACCTTCCCTCGCAAAATCCTGTATCGCGTGCAGAAACTGTTCGCGGTCGCGCGAAGTGATGACCGCCGCCGCGTCCGCAGTCTCAATCGCATACGGATAACCCAGACCCCCGACACATTCCGCGCGCACTGTGTCAATCACCTCATCAAGCAATCCCGCTTCGTAAACCCACGACGGAATGTCCAGCCGCGCGGGCGCGCCGTCGCCTGTCGTTTGCAGGTAAGTAAAGCCGACGAGCGGCCTCTTGTTCTCGTCGCTGAAAAATTCGGTCAAGCCATGCCTCACACAATAGCAGAAGGCTGTTCTATCGCCCCACGATTTGAGCAAGGGCTTCGCTTCCGCATCCGCCGCGCGTAGAAGCTGCGCGTCATAGAGAGAGCGGCTCTGGCGACGCGAGCCGTCGGTGTGCTGCTCCAATGTATCGAGCAGTGAAACAATATCACGCGCGTAGCTTTGATCCACAAACCCGACGATGGGGACTTCCGTGTCACGCGAGAGCTTGACCAGCTCGACCATCGCGTCAACATACTTGCTTTGAATCTTCGTCTTCGGCAGCGCGATGGAGATGAGCAGCGTGCCGTCGAAGAATGCCAGCGGCACGCGTTCCCTTCGCTCGCGCCAGCCGCGCTTGCTCAAGAGGAAACGTCGCAGCTCTTCCGTCTCAAGCTGAAAGCGGCGCAAGGCCACGACCGTCTCCGCATTGATGCGCCCGTCACTGTCTTCCAGCAAAGCTCCGGGAGGAATGATTTCGAGCCGCGCCTGCTTCTCATATTTTCCTTCGTGCGTGTGCGGATTTTCAAACCACGCGACCTGCACGGCTGCGACGGGCAAAGAGATTTCCCTGCCGGGGAGAAGCTGGCTGCCGTCCGCCGCGAAAGTCACGCGACGCTGCAAAGCATCAATCGCCCAACGCCTAGCCTCTTCATGCGTGCGCCACACGACGCCGAACGGCAAGGCCAGAGAGCCTGCGCGCTCAAGCTCAGCCGAAGGCAGCGCGCCCGGCTCGCGCACGTCGCTCAAACGCTCTAACACGTCCTCAGAAGTACGCCCGTCGAGCGAGCGCAGGCGACGCGCGTAATCCGCCACGTCAACACGCCACTCGCGCTCGAACCGCACGAACTCCGGCTGCTGCACGCGCAACGCATCGGTCAAGAGACTATGGTAAAGCATAGTTGGCGGTTAGCAGTTGGCAGTTGGCAGATAAAAGCAATCGCATCTGTCTTGACTGCCAACTGCTAACTGCCAACTGCCAACTATCTTTGCGCTTTCGACCACTGATCGCTGGAAGGCGTGAAGTAGGTCGTCTTGAGTTTGCCGCCGATAAATGTGTAGACGATGCCTTCCTTCAGGTTTGTGAACTTAGTCACGCCGGAATTCCCGTCGTCGCGCTTGAAGTCAGACTTTGAGGCCAAGTCCATAGACTCCGGCGTGTCGGATGAATTCTCGTGCTGCAAGACGACCTGCCGCACAGTGCCTTCGAGGTCTGGCGAGAGTCTTTTCGTGGCGACGAATCTGGCGTCAACGAATGCGACCGTCACCATCCCGCCCGCGACCTTGAAATGGAGCACGCCGTTTTCGCCCGGCTGGTCTTTGAGCGGCTGGCCGAGAACTTTCTCGACATCCGCGCGCCTCGATTTCAAAGGCTCTATGCTGTTCCAGTTGGCGGCCAACGCGCCCTGCGAAAGAATCACGAACGCGGCGAAGGCTACGACGCAGGCGGCAACCACGCGCCGCGCATGATTGCCTGACAAGCTTTTTTTATTCATAACTAAGGATGCTACAGCGTGCGTGCTGAGGATTCAAGCTTTAAAGATTGTACTTTGGTCTTGGCGCTTTGGTCTTTGCACGCGACTCAGCCTTGATTGACTAAGCTCAAGTTGAATAAGACGGTCAAAGAACAAAGACCAAAGTACAAAAACCAATCTTTAAAGCTTTGTCTTCAAGATAACCGGCTTGTGCAATTTCTCCGCCGCCGCCAGCTCACCCTTTTCATTGACCGTGCTCCACTGGCTGTTAGCTATGAAATAGAAAATGTCTTTCGAGATGACTCCGAGCGTCGGCTCGTCGCACGCGGGGTTGTTCGACTCTATGACCTCAAGCCTTTCGACGCGGGTCATCGAGGGATTCAGAAAGAGGCGGACGACGCGTTGCGGGTTCGTGCCGTTCTGCACTGCGAGCAGGCTGCCTTTGTAAAAATAGATGCCGTCAAGCCCGTACAGAGAAACGTTTTCGGGATGCTCTAAATGTATAAACTTCCGGCTCTTCACATCAAAGACGAACAGGCCGAGCAGGTAATCCGACATGAAAAGCTTTTTTCCGTCGGCTGAAAAATCCAATCCCTGCGGCGAGACGAAAGATTCTGCGCCTGCGTAAACTTCCATCGCGTCTTTCTGTTGAGAGATGACGTAGACGCCGGGCGTCGTGCTGTCTGTGACGTAAACGTCGCCGGACGGATGCACGACGAGATCGCCGAAGACATGCCCTTTGGTCGTATCGGGCAGTAGATATTTCTTCAAGAGCTTTCCGGTTTTTAAATCATACTTGAAAACGCCCGTGCGATTCTTATCGCTTTCGGAAAAATTCATCATCTGCGGCAGGGCTGCGCTCGCCACCCACAGCACACGACGTTTGGCGTCCACCCTCATGCCGAGCACGCCCCACAACCCGTCTTGCGGGTTAGAGAAATCGCGCGCCTCGCCCTTCGAGTTGAGGCTGACAATCTTGCGCCTGTGTACGCTGCTCACGTAAAAGGTCACGGTCACAGGATCGTAAGCGACGCCTTCCGTGACCAAACCTTTTTCGTCAAGCGTGAGAGCCTGCGTGCTGTGCGTGACGGGAGCGTTGTTAGCTTCAAACTTTTTGACGATCTCTTTGAACTCTTCCGAAGATTTGATCGAGGCGAAATCCTCGTCATCCGTCGGATAAATCAAACCCATCTGCGCGACTCTGCCGAGCGTGGCGAGAGCTTCGACGCTTTTTCCATTCAGCGCGTAAGCTCCGGCCATGTTGTACATGATGGTCGGATGCTCTGGCCGCAGGCTCTGCGCCCGCTTCATGTTTTCCAGATACGCGGCATAGTCTTTCGCGCGATAAGCTTGCAAGGCTTGCTGCGTGTAATATCTGATGTCCTTGACTACGGCATCCTGCGCGAACACAGCGGTCAGAAATAGAGCTATCAAGAGAGATGTGAGCGGAAGGCGTCTTCCAAAATTTTGGAAAACAGAACGGCGTCTGGCATTCATCAGCCTGCCTCGTTTCTGTTGCGGATTGTAAACTGCTCTTAATGGATGGCTGATGGCGCAAAGCTGTTGCCTGACGGAGAAGGTTCAAGGTTTAAGCTTGAAGACAGATGCCGTCTCTTAACTTTGAACCTTGAACCTTGAACCTGTTATTGCTTGGCGGCGGGTCGGACGCGGTCGGCGGATGCTTTGAAATCGGTATCAGTGGGGGCAAGCTGCGCGCCCTTCTCGTAAGCTGCGAGAGCTTTGCCGTACTGCTTCGAGACTTCGTAAGCGTACCCAAGCTCACGATAGATGTTGACATCATCCGGCGTGAGAGTTGCGGCGCGTTCGAGCGCGGCTATCGCACGCGGGAAATTTCTTGCGCGCGAGTGCGAGACGCCGAGCAGGTAGAGCGTGACGCCTTTGGCATCGGCTCCGCCCGTCACTTTTTCGAGTTCGGTGGCGGCGCGTGCATACTGTTTCGCGCCGATCAGCGCCTGCGCAAAGAGCGTCTCCGCGTCTACATCTGCTCTGAGACGCGTGAGGCTTTCCCCCGCGCGGACTGCGCTCAGGTAGTCTGCATCGGCTGCCGCGCCCGTGCCCTGCGCCGCGCGCCTGAGATAAGCCGTGGTCAGCAACGCCCACGCGGGAGCATTGCGCAGATCGGCGGTCGTCGCACGATTGAGCGCGGCGATGGCTGCGGCGAGGTCGTTGCGTTCGATGAAGATGCGTCCCAGATAAAAGAGCGAGGCAGCGTCTTTCGGATTGGCTTTGACCGCCGCGTTGAAAGAACGCACGGCGTCGTCAGCCTTCCCGGTTCTGTATTCCGCAAAGCCTCGATAATAGAGCATCTCCGAGTCCGGACGCGCCCCGGCTCTGGTCGTCGCGGCTGTGAGCAACGGCAGGGCGCGTGCGAAATCTTCCGTCCGTGCGTAAGCCTTAGCCAGCGCGTCGAGCGTTTCCTTATCTTCCTGATTGGCCGCGCGCTGCAAGTCGAGCGCACGCTGTAGGTCACTGGCAGCATCCGCAAACTGTTTCAGGTTATATTCTGAAAAGCCCGCTATCTTCCATGCCTCGGAATTGTTCGGCTCATTAGCCGCGACCTGCTTGGCCTCTCTCGCCGCGTCCTCATATTTTTTCTGCTGCAAGAGTGCGTAAGCGCGCGAGGTGCTGCTCGAACCGATGCTTGAAGTTGAAGCGGGAGCGGGAGCAGCCGTGCTTGCGCTTCCGGTGTTGGTCGCCGGAGTCGGATTCAATAGCGGCTCAGTCTGCGGGTTGGTGCTCGGCGTGGGTTTCGGCTGCGCCACGCGGCGCGGGCGGGTCGAGCCTCCCTGCGCTTGCGTCAATGAGGTAAAGATAAAAAGTATGCTGATGGCAACAGTAGCGCGTAAGAAAATTTTGTTCATCATGCTCATAGATTCTTTCATGTTCTCGCCGGATTTCCAAATTCGCGCCCGTGACCTGAACGGCGCGCACCCTGCGATGCTCTGCAAGGCAACAATGGTTCGCTCACAAGTCTTATCTCGCCGCATGTCCCGTCCAAAGAAAAATTTGCCCGGAGCTTTTTTTAGCATAGGAAAGCGGAGACCTGTTTGATCTCAACTTGCAGGAACATCCGGGCGCGCAAAGAATTTGGGAGCATCCGTCGGCGACAGTTGCCAATGGATGCTCCCATTCATAATCCGGTTAGAAGTAAAGCTTGTCCGGGTTAAAAGTAAACCTTGACGCCGAACTGGAATTGGCGCGGGTCGTAGGCGGAGGTCGGGCGACCGTAGAAAAGGCCGCCGTTGCGCTGCTTGAAGTTATTGACCTCTCTGAAAAAGGGATTGGCGGAGGCTTCGTTGAAACGATTGAAGAGGTTGAAGCCCTCGGCAATCAGATCAATGCGGACGCGCTCGCCGAAACGAATCGCGCGGGTCAAGCGCATGTCGAGCGATGCGTAGCCGTGCGTGATGCCCGCGTTGCGTCGCAGATTGCCGCTCGTGAAGGGGGTCGTCGGAATAAAGAGCGTCCCGTCCGCCGCCACGCTCGGACGATCATTCGAGCTTTGCAGGTCGCCGTTCGAATCCGTGCCCGTGATGATATTGAACGGACGCCCTGAAGAGATTTCGAGAAT
This sequence comes from uncultured Pyrinomonadaceae bacterium, assembly GCA_964246305.1. Lineage (GTDB taxonomy): Bacteria > Acidobacteriota > Blastocatellia > Pyrinomonadales > Pyrinomonadaceae > JACMLC01. The sequence continues at coordinate 159,290 of CAXTPS010000002.1, read as the reverse complement.
CGGCGCGACCGTAAAGTCCGAGAGAAGGCGATGCCACGTGCTGCTTGAGCTGCGCCACTCGGCGGGCGAGATGAGCACGCCGCTGAAGACGAAACGATGCCGCTGGTCAAAGAGCGAGTCGCTGCGTTCCGCGCGGAAGTTGCGATTGTCCTGCGGCTTGAGAAGCGTCTGCAAGTCCGAAGAGTCATCAATCGAATGCGACCACGTGTATGAAGCTAAGAACTGGAAGTTACTCGAAAAACGCTTTTTCAGTTCCAGATTCATAGCGTTGTAGCTTGAGTTGCCGTCCGAAAGCTGCGCGCTCACGTCTCCGAACGGAGAGATCGGGCCGGGCGTGCGCAAGGTATTGGCGGCGGCCAGCGCAGCATTGAAGGCCGCAGGCGTCACCAAACCGCTTGTGGCGGATTGAACGAAGAAATAATTTGGCGCACTCGCGCGGAAGAAGTTGGCCGCGAACGGCTGGACGACTCCCTGCCCCAGAGCGTTGACTCCCACGAGTCCGGGGATGATGACAGTGAATCCCGGAGGGCAACCCGCGCCCGGACACGCCGTCGGCAGCGAGAAGGCCAGAGCCTCGCTGTTATTGAGCGGAGCGCGACCGGCAAAGCGACGGAAGTTTTCAATCAACAAATCCGTGCGCGGAGCGTTGATGTCCTGCGGGTGCGGCAAGTGGTGCGCGCCGACAAACAGGTAACCCGCAGATACGGACATGTCCTTCGAGAGCTGCCGCTCGACGGTGAAGTTCGCTTCAGTGGCCGAAGCGTACTGAAAATCTTTCGCCACCGCGAGCGTGAACGGCAGAACCGGGCCAAAGCCCGCGAAGGTCTGGTCGTTAAAGCGTATCCGTCCGGGCAGGTACACCGCGCTCGGCGCGACGCCCGGCGTGGTAAAGCCTCCGGGGCATAAAGGATTCGTGCTCGCCGCCGAACAGACCGTGCCCTGAAAGAGTTGCAAAAGATTCAGAGAGGCGGTCGGCGCAGGGCTGCCGGGAAGAAAGGTCGTGAACTGCTGTTGTTGCGCGGCGTCCCCGATGTCCGAGTTAAAAGCGACGGCCAACAGCGGATGGTCGTAGAACAGGCCGAGCGAGGCGCGAACGACAGTCTTGCCGTCGTTCGTGACATCCCATGCCAGACCGGCGCGCGGCGCAAAGTTATTCGTGTCGCGCGGGAAGCCCTGCTGCACGCCCACCACATCCTGCGCCCTCTGCAAATCAGAAGCGTTGAGAACGATGCGCGAAAGCGGGTCTGTGAAGTTCGTCGTCGGAATCGTCTGCGTCAGCTCAACGTCGTAGCGCAAGCCGTAGTTGAGCGTCAGGTTCTTGCGAATCTTCCACGAGTCCTGCGCGAATAAAGCGAGCGGCTTATTCTTCAAGGCGCTGTTGGGATCGCCAAAGCCTTCGATGAAGACGCCGGGCGTACCCGCGCCATAAGCCTGCACAGGTTCAAGCGCAGGAGCCGACGGGGTGCAACCGGGCGGCTGCGCCGCAGGCGGCGGAGGACAAGCCGCGGGCAGACCTGCGCCGGCGATAAAGGGATTGGCGTCGAAGGCTCCGAAATTAAAGAGTCCCGGAAAGTTCAGATCGAACCGCGCCGTGACATTTATCAAGTTGGCATCGCCGCCGAACTTGAAATTGTGATTGCCGACCACCCAGTTGACGTTATCCGTAAACTGAAAACGACGCTCTTTGCGATTCACGGGCGAGAAGGGATTCGAGCCGATGAAGGCCGCGCCCGAAATCTGGATCGCCGTGCCCGGAGTCTGCGAATCGAACTTCGCATTGCGATTCCCGAAGTTGAAGCGCGCCTCGTTGACTACATTATTGGTCAGCGTGGTCGTGAGCGAAGTGACGAACGAGGTGTCTTTCAAATCCTGAATGCCAGTGCGCGAAAAGTCGTTCTGCCCCAGCGTCTGGTTTTGCGACTCATCCTGAATGCCGCTCACACGGCTCGGGTTGTAGCCGAAGCGCACAGTGAATTGATTGCTCGCGTTGAATTGATGATCGCCGCGAATCGAGAAGTAAGACGTTTTGTCCGAGATCGGGAAAATTCGCGCCAGTGCGTTGAGCGGGCGAAACGCGATGGGGTCTCCGTTCGCATTGACGGTCATAAAGCCCGGCAAAATATTGTTGTTGGCCAGCGACGGTATCGGCGCGCCTGAAAGAAAGAACCGACCGCCGATGACTGTTCCAGCCGGAATCGCGCCGCCCGGACTTCTTACCGTGCTGAAGCCGTTGAGACCCGTCTGCCCGCCTGCCGAAGCGAGGGTGGCATAAGTGATAGCGCGTGTGATGCGCGGCACATTGCCGCTCGCGAACTCGCCCTGTATGAAAGCGACCTGCGCTGCTGTCAGGTTGCTATAAGTGGTGTTAAAGGGCAGCACCGGAAACGGAGTTCCCGGCCCGACCGTCAGACTCGCGCCCAAATTGCTCGCGACATCAGAAGTGAAGAAGCTTGATTCCTGACGACGACGCCCTTCATAGGCGACGAAGAAAAACGTGCGGTCTTTTCTGAGCGGGCCGCCGAAGGTGAAGCCGTACTGTCCGCGTGTGAAGGGCGCCTTCTTGCCGGGGTCGTTATCAATGATTGGAGCGAAGGCATTGCGCGATTGAATCGACTTGTGGCGAATGAAGCCGAAGACGTTGCCGTGAAACTCGTTCGTGCCGCCTTTGGTGACGACGTTGACGATGCCGCCGATGGCGCGCCCGAACTCCGGCGCGTAGGAGTTGGTCGCAATCTGATACTCCTGCACCGCCTCTTGCGAAACGGTCGAGCGGGCGGCGTTGACGGAGTTGTCCGTATTGTCCGCGCCGTCAACCTGCACCAAGGTCGAGCGACCGCGTTGCCCGCCGATGTTGAGGCCGGAACTCGGAGCCGGGCCAATCGGTCTGCCGTTATCGCGCCCGACGGTCGAGAGGGTCAAAGCGAATCCCGTCGCGCTGCGCTCGTTGATGGGCAAGTTCTCGATCCGCTCCTGCTCAATCGTGTTGGCGACAGCCGTCCGCGAAGTTTCGATGATGTCGCCGGTCGTGCCTGAGACCGTGACGGTCTCGCCTATCCCTCCGACTTCGAGCGGCACATCTATGTCGGCTCGTTGCCCGACCGTGAGCTTGACTTCGGAAAGCACGGCCTTCTTGAAGTTTGACGCTTCGACAGTCACTTCATAAACGCCCGGCGGCAAATTGGTGAGCTGGTAAAAGCCTTCATCATTGCTCGTCGCCGTGCGCGTCAGGTTCGTCCCGGTATTTCGCACAGTGACGGTCGCACCGGCTACGACTGCGCCGGACGGGTCGCGCACAAAGCCGCCGAGGTCAGCGGCGTTGGCCTGCGACTGCGCCAGCGTCGTGCCTGCACAGGCGAAGAAAATTGCGCTGAGAAAGATTAAACTGAGAGAAGCCGAAAAGCCTCGCGGAGGGAACGCACGCATGAGTATCATCTCCTTAAAATTGTAGCTCGACGTAGAATCGTGGCGCACTTAGCCGTCATCAAAGTGGCGGCTAAATGCGCTGGCAGTTGAAGCTTCGCACGCGTGGCGCGTCAGCCCCTTTAATAGAAGCTTTGTAAATTTAGATCAAGACTCCGAGACGCATGCGGGAGTGAAACTGGCGCGCCAACCGGTGCGCGGCCTGACCAAGCGCCGGAGTATTTAACGAACGCCTGAACTTTGTACCGCAAAACACACGCCCGTGGCAAGAAGATTGTTCAATTCTCTCTGAATTAACGAGCAATTCCGAGCAGAGCTTATCAAGAAGGTAAAAGTAAAAAGGTAAACGGCGAAAGGCAGGCGGAAGCCAACTTTTTATTAAATTGTTTTTAGCCAAACTTTTTACTTTTACCTTTTTACTTTTGCCTTTCTTGTCGCGCGGGCAAGGCGACGCCGCGTCCAATCGCTCGCGCCGAGCAGGTAGATCAAAGCTTCCGCCAGACGCGGGACGAAGGCCGCGCGGCGCAAGCCCGCGCAGACTCGCAGCCGCGCGTCAAATCGCTCATCGTAACGAGCGCGATAATCTTCCGCGAGAACTTGAAACGGGACGTTCTCGCGCAAGCCCGGCAGGTGCCGCATGATGGAAGCAGCCGCCAGTTCTCCGCTTTCCAGAGCCATCAACATTCCGCTGCCCGTGAACGGGTCTATGAAGGAAGCGGCATCGCCGATTGTGAGCAGGCCGTCTGCCGGAACGAGCCTGTGCCTGCCAAATCCTTCGAGCGAGACGGCCAGCCACGGCGTCGCGCAACGAGCCTCAGCGAGCGTCCACGCCGCTCTCTCGTTACCGGCAACGACTTCGCGCATCACTCTCGACGCATCGCCGCCGCAGGCTCGCACATCGCGCGCCGTAGCGATGAAGCAGAGATTACTGAGACCGTTCTCGACGAAATTCAACCCGCCGTAGCCGCCGCGATAAAAATAGATTTCGCAATGTCCGGGCGTGCCACGCGCGTCTTCCAGATGCGCTTTGAAAGCGACGAGCCGCGCCCCCTTTTTTCGTTCGCCGTGATTCTCGCGGCTCTTCTCGATCCGACGCGCGAGCGCGCGAGTCCGCCCCGTCGCATCAATCGTCACGCGAGCGCGAACGTTGCGCGCCTCATCACTTCCATTTTTTAACTCGACGCCGCACACGCGCCCGTCCTCTATCAAGAGATTGGCGGCATGTGTTTCTTCATGCGCTTCGACCCCGGCCTCGCGCGCACGCGCGAGCAGTCGCGCATCCATCTCCGCACGGCTCAGGCCGAGAGCTGACGCATTGCCGCTGCCGAACCATTCGCTCGGCACGGAGACATGGCTGCCGCCGCGCGCGTAAAAGACGGTCTCCGTCAGCATCGCTCCGTCCGCCGCGAGCATACGCTCCATCACGCCAAGCCGCGCGAAGTGCTCCAAACATTCCGGCGAGATAAATTCCCCGCAGAGCTTCGCGCGCGGAAATTTTTTCTGCTCCGCCAGCAGCACGCGCGCTCCATTCGCGGCAAGGTGAATCGCCGCGCTGACTCCCGCCGGGCCGCCGCCGACAATCACCGCGTCATAAATATTTGAAGCTTCACTCATGCAATCACTTTTTCTTCTTCGCGCCTTTGCGTGAGAAAAAGTTTCACGCAAAGGCGCAAAGACTCAAAGAAAGCTTTCAACTCTTCATCCCGCTTAAAACTAATCGAAACGGAAACCGGCGTTCGACGCGAACGTCCGTGAGATGCGCTTGAGCTGCAAGCTGCCGCAGCTCGTCCGGTCGGAAACTGCGCAGGATAGAGAGCGCGCCGTCTTCACGTATCAGGCGATTGTGCAGAAAGAGTTTGCCAATCGTCGTGTAAAGAAGATATGCGAGCGGGTGGCGGTACAAGTCTATGACGAAGACGCGGCGGCGCGCGGCGCGGTTCAATTCACAGAGGACGCTCACGACCTGCGCGTCTTTGAAGTGATGCGTAAAGAGCGAACAGATGACGTAATCGAAACTATCGTCCGCGAACGGCAAGCGTAGAGCATCGCCGCGCAGCGCGCTGATTTCCGAAAACTCTTTTGACTCTTCGAGGATGGCTGAAGCCGAACGCGCGTTCAACTCGGCTCCGACGAGGCGCGCACGTCGCTTTTTCTCGCGCGACCAGTTAGCCACGACGCGCAACAACTCGCCCGATCCCGCGCCGACATCCAGCACGGAAAAATCTTTCAACCCGGCACGTGCAATCTCTTCGAGCAAGGTGTGCCGCAAGGCTCCCGCGTCTCCCAGAAAGCGATTGACACGGCGCAGCTCGACCATGCATCCCTCATACTCTTCGGGCGTGTAATCGCCCTTGTCCAGATGCTCAAGCTCTTCACTGCGATGACTAAAAGCAAGGCGGAAGGATGAGGGATGAAGGATGAAGGAAAAGAATGAGGGGTTTATTTCATCCTTCATCCTTCCGCCTTCATCCTTTCGATAACGAGCGCGCTGTTCTTTGAGCCGAAGCCGATGCAGTTGCAGAGGGCGATGCGGACGCTCGCTTCGCGCGCCTGGTTCGGCACGTAATCGAGATCGCATTCGGGGTCGGCTTCGTCAAGATTGATGGTCGGGGGAATCAGGTTCGTGTTCATGGCGCAGAGCGCAGCGCCGATGCCTGCCGCGCCGCTCGCTCCCTGCGGATGTCCGATCTGCGATTTGGTGGCGGACATCGGAATACGTTTCGCGTGCTCTCCGAACGCGAGCTTCAACGCCTGCGTTTCGATGCGGTCGTTGAGCATCGTAGAGGTGCCGTGCAGGTTGACGTAATCAATCTCCGACGCGTCGCGCCCGGCGTCATCGAGCGCGAGTGACATGGCACGCGCAGGCTCTTCGCCGGTCTCCGCGAGACGCACGCGGTGATACGCGTCGCACGTCGCGCCGTAGCCGGAAATCTCGGCGTAAATCTTCGCGCCGCGTTTTTGAGCGCGCTCGTATTCTTCGAGCACGTAAACCCACGCTCCTTCGCCAAGCACGATGCCCGAACGATTGCTTGAGAACGGGCGCGACGCGCGATGCGGCTCGTCGTTCCATGCATTCGTGAGCACCGTCATCAAATTAAAGCCCGCGAGAATGCCCGGCGCAATCGGCGCATCAACTCCGCCCGCCAGCATCATCTCCTGACGACCGAGCGAAATATGGTCCGCCGCGTAAGCGATGGCGTCGGTCGAGCTGGTGCAGCCCGTCGAGACTATGTGCGAGAGACCGCGCAGGCCGAAGGCCATCGAAAGCTCTGAAGAGAGGCCGCCGTGCGTGGATGAAGGGATAGTATAAACGCTCGCCTTTTGCTTGTGGCCGGTGTAGTAATAAGCGTACTGCTGCTCTGTGAAAGCAAGTCCGCCGCCGCCCGTGCCGAGGACAACTCCGGCTTCGCGTTGTTCGGTTAAAGTAAAATCGTTCGGTTGAATCCCCGCGTCATCCAGAGCCTCGCGCGCGGAAGCCAAAGCGAGCGGGACTGTACGCGGGACGTGTTTGCGGTCTTTCGGATTGAGCTGCGCTTCCCAATCGAAGCCGCGCACTTCGGCTGCGATTTTGACGGGCGACTCGCTGACATCGAAGCTCTCTATGCGCCGCACGCCGCTCTCTCCCTTTTGCAGCGCGCTCCAGTAAGCCTCGCGCCCGATGCCCAGAGGCGTCACACATCCCATGCCCGTGATGACTACGCGGCGCGGCTTTTTTAAGCGTCTGAGCATGACGAACCGACTCCTGTATTGATGACAGACAAGCTATCGGAAGAGAATTTCAGTTTACATGATATGGAAAAGCGAATACTTTTTCGCGGCTCTGCCGCAACGATGTGCGGAAGGTCTGAGACCTTCCGATAGCATCACTCTCATCTATCTGCTCAGCCGCAATACATACACCTTACTACTTTTTGAGCTTTCGCACATAAGCGACCAGAGCTTCGATCTCGGCGTCCGAATATTTCTTGCCGAACGCGGGCATACGCTCGCGCCCGTTGGCGATTGAGTTAAAGATACGCTCGTCGCTCACCTTCTCTTGCCACTTCGCATCCGACAGATTGCGCCCGCGCATACTCGTCCCGCCTCCATTCGCGCCGTGACACTTCGCACAGCTCTTTGAGTAGAGCGCGCCCGCATCTATCTCGTCATGCGCCACGGCTGCGCCCGCCACGTTTGAACCCGCCGCGCCCGCCGCGTGATACGAGACGAGCAGGAATAGTAGAACCGCGATTGAGAGGGAGAGATACTGTGTGTGTCTTTTCATAACTGCAAAAAAACCTCCTCGGCTTTTACTGGATGTCGAAACGGAAAGAACCGGCTGCGCGCGAAGCACAGAAACCCGGTTCTTTGTCTGTGATTCAGGTTTTAGAAGCTGCCTGAGCTATCCGGCGTTGTCTATCTTCGTGCCGCACTCGTTACAGAACTTTGTGCCCGGCCCGACCTCCGCCTGACAGTTAGGGCACTTGGGCTTCTCCTGCTTCGACCCGCACTCGCCGCAGAACTTTGCGCCCGCTTTCAACTCCGCGCCGCACTTGATACACGGCACGGTCTCCGTTGCGACTTCGAGCTTTGCTCCGCACTCGTTGCAGAACTTGCCCGCGCCCGTGTTGGACGCGCCGCACTTCGGACACTTGATCGCTTGAGAGGCCGCCGCGCCGCCGCCCTGTGTGTTCGGCTGCTGCTGTTGCTGCTGCGGCTGGTTCATAGAACCCATCGCGTTCGCCATCGCGCCGCCGACGGCAAAGCCCGCGCCGAGTCCCGCACCTAACCCTGCGCCGCCCGAAGGATTCTGCGCCGCGTCGCGCATCGCGTCCGCCGCCTGAAACTGCGCGTAACGCTGCGCGTCGCCGAGCACGCCCATCGAGGTGCGCTTGTCCATCGCGGCCTCGACCTCCGGCGGCAGAGAGATGTTCTCGACGAAAAACTTCGTCAGCTCAAGACCGAACGAAGCGAACTCAACGCGCAGCTTGTCGCGCGCGATCTTGCCCAGCTCATCGTAGTTTGACGCGAGATCGAGCGCGGCGATTTTCGATTCGCCGAGCGCGTCCGTAAAGCCGCTGACGAGCGTGCGCTTGAGCTGTCCTTCGATGTCATCGGTATCGAATTGAGAGTTCGTGCCCGCAACCTCTTTGATAAAAGCGCGCGGGTCTGTGACGCGCATCGTGTAGATGCCGAAAGCTCTGAGGCGCACCATCCCGAAATCCGTGTCGCGCATCATCACCGGATTCATCGTGCCCCACTTGAGGTCTGTGAACTGCTTCGTGTTGACGAAATAGACTTCGGATTTGAACGGCGAGTTGAAGCCGTACTTCCACGCGCCGATCTTGGACAGAATCGGCGTGTTGCCCCCGTCAATCGTGTACAGGCCGGGGCCGAAAACGTCCGCCACCTGTCCCTGAAAAACGAAGACCGCCGCCTGCGATTCGCGCACGGTCAGCTTCGCGCCGTTCTTGATCTCCTGATCCTTAACGGGAAAGCGATAGAGCATCGTATTGCTCGAATCGTCGAGCCATTCGATGACTTCGATAAACTGGTTGAAAGGGTTAACGCGGTCAAGTATTCCCATCTCTATTTTAATCTCCTCCTCGTCGCGGCGCGTCAAAGTTATGCAAGCCGCGCGACGTTATACGATTGAACGTAAGGTTGTGTTCACGCAATCAAGCCCCGGCAGATAAACCGTCTGCATGAGCAAACTATGACATAAAACTCCGTTGGGATGGAAGGGCGGAAGGTAAAGCTAATAAGAGAGGGAAAACGTCTCGCGCAAAGGCGCTGGTGGCGCAAAGGCAGAACTCAAAGGTGTTGAGTGCTTCTTTATCTTACGTGCTCTTCTTTGCGCCTTTGCGCCTTTGCGCGAGATTTTCTTTTCCAAACAGTATAAAGAATCAGCGCGGTCAAACCTCCCGCCGTGTCTATCAGGCTATCGTAAATCGTCCCGACGCGTGAGGCGACGAAAGATTGATGAAACTCGTCGGAAAGCGAGTAAAGGAAGATGAGAAGAAACGTGACGTAGAAAAAATTCCGTCGCAGAAATTCGTGCGAGGAATTGGCGAAGGCGCGTGCCGCTAAAAGCGCGAAGACCGCGTACTCTGAGAAGTGCGCCACTTTACGCACGATGAAATGCACAAGGCCGATCTTCTCTTCACTGATTTCTGGAAAGAGCCAGAGCAAGAGCGGGCGCACTATGCGCGAAGTGTTCGCGCCCGAAAATTCGCCGGTCGAAGCGAAGAAGATAACGCCCATCCAGATAACCAGCGGCGCGTATCGCCGGACGCGCCCGCCTCGCTTCTGCGGCTCATTTATCACGTCTCTCAAATTTTCTCTGTTCGTGCTCATCAAGACAAAAGAGAACGATCCACGAACTCACGCGAAGGAACACGAAACACCGGTTTTGTTCGTGCTCTTTCGTGTGAGTTCGTGGATCGTCATCCCTTCTTTTCGAGAAAATCCGATTACGTCGAACTCAAGTTAAGATGGGCTGCGCTATTGAACGTAAGCAGAGCCGACAGGGCGATCACCGTTTGTGCCGAACTGCTGCACCTTGTATCCGGCTGTGGTCTGCAAGACGTACCAAGTGCCCTCCGACGGACGGAAGACGCACAGGTCAGTCTTGCCGTCGCCGTCATAATCGCCCGGTGCGGGAATGTCCGTGCTCAGGCCAAAGGCATTAGCCACAAATCCGTTGTTCGAGCTTTGCAAGACATACCAACCGCCATTACTCGGTCTGTAGACAGCCAGATCATTCTTGCCGTCTCCATCGTAATCGCCCGCGACGACCTGATCCGTGCTGAGGCCGAACTGCTGCGCGCTGAAGGAGCTGTTCGAGCTACGCAAGACGTACCACGCGCCGCCACTCGGACGAAAGACTGCGAAGTCAGCTTTGCCGTCTCCATCGTAATCGCCCGCGACCGGCCTGTCTCCGTTTGTGCCGAACGCCTGCCCGCGAAATGCTCCATCCGAGCTTTGCAAGAGATACCAAGCTCCTGTGCCCGGACGAAAGACGGTGATGTCCGCTTTGCCGTCGCCATCGAAATCTGCGGGCGCAGGCACATCGCCGCTCGCGCCGAAGAGCTGCGAACGCAGAGTGCCGGTCGTGCTTTGGAGTATGTACCAGACATTGTCGCCCGGACGAAAGACGGCGAAGTCAGTCTTGGCATCGCCATCGTAATCTGCGGGCACGATGGTGTCTGTTGAAAGGCCGAAAGGTTGTGTCCGCACAGTTCCGTCAGAACTTTGCGAGGCGTACCAGATGCCGCCCGCCGGACGAAAGACTGCGATGTCGCTCTTGCCGTCGCCGTCAAAGTCGGAAGGCTTGGCTCCTGTAGAGCTGAAGTTATAAGCGACGAGCGCAAAGTGCTGGTCGGTCGCGTCCGCGTTTCCGAGAATGCCGTTGCCGTTAATGCCCGTGGCCGTCACCTGAATCGTGACCGGCGTTCCAGCCGCAATGCCCGCCGGAAGGTAAACATTCTCGACGTTGTTCAGCGTGTCCGCGCTCCCGCCCGTGGTCGAGTTGCCGCCGCTGAAAACATTTCCTTTGTAGACAGTGCCGCCGACCGTCACGGTCAGGTCGAGGTTATTGACCAGAGCCGGATTGCCCACGCCCGGCGGGTCTGTCCAGACCAGTGTAAAGCGCACGCGCTTGGTAGCATCCGCCACTTTGCCTGTGTACGTAGCGCCTTCACCCGCGTTGGCAAATTCGACGGTCTGGTTGACATACTTAATCGGCACGCCCGCATTGAGCATGAACTTCATGTTGATGCGTCCCCAGCCTTCGGCTCCGTTCGGGACTACGGCGGCTGTGCCCACGCCGTTCATCTCCTGCGTGCTGTTCAAGAGCGCGGCTTTCGCCAGCGCGGGACTCGGATTCGCGCCGCCGTGCCCGTTCTTCCAGAACTGCGTGAAGAGCGCGGCTGCGCCCGCTATCTGCGGCGCGGCGTGCGAAGTTCCGACGCTCCAACGATGGAAGGTGTCTATGTTGCCGAAGAGCGAATCCGTCCCTGAGCGTCCGCCCGTGATGGCTGTGCCCGGAGCGGTGATGTCCGGCTTGATGCGTCCGTCAGCCGCAAGCCCGCGACTGGAACTACTTTCCAGATCGTCTATGTTGTTGGCAGATGCCGACAGCTCAGTGCGTATGTTCTCGGAGTTGGCGACCGCGATGAGGTTCTTCGCAACCTTCGGTCTGGTCAAACCCGAAGTTCCAGAGTTGCCCGCCGAAAAGACTATCAGGATCGGGTCAATCGTCGCGGCGGAGCTTGCATCCTGCACGTAACCGTCGTACTGCGCCGCGTAAGAATCGTAAGAGTTGGAGTTCGTGCCGTTGCCCCAACTATTATTCGTGATAAAGCCTTTGACGCCGTTCGGCCCGGCTGTCGTGAGCGTGTCGTTGACGGTGGCGGCTTCGCCTCCGGTATAGCCCGCGCGCAGGAACGGAATGTTAATGATGTTCGCTTTGGGCGCAACGCCTTTGCCGTAGTTATAGCCCGTCGGGTCGAGCGTTCCAAAAGGCGCATCGCCCGCGATGATGGTGGCATTCAGATGCCCGTGCCCCTGCGCACCCGCCGTCGCACCGTTGAGCGGGCCGTTGACGGTGTTGCTCGACGTGATGTAAAGGCCGCCGTCTCCCGGAATCCCGACTCCGTCATCAACGACTGAGACCGTCACGTTCGTTCCGTCAACTCCGAACTGCGAGAGCGGATTATATCCCGGCGGGCTGAGCGCGGTCGTGCTCGTGAAATTGCCCGCCACGATCTGCGCGGCGCGCTCGTCTTCTTTGGCTGGAGTAAAGTAAGGATCGATTCTGACCACATCGTGCAGTTGCGCGACGCGCTCGACTTCATTAAGCGGCAGCTCGACGCGCAGCACGTTGAAGAAGTTATTCGGCAGCTTGATGACATTCTTCACCGTGCCGACGGAGAGGCTATTAAACTCTGCTTGCGCTTCATCTACATTCGCGCGTGCGAAGACGGCGACATCGAAAACGGCTGTGCCACGCGCACTCGTTTCAAGCGGCTGCATCTTTCCTCTCGTCGGCCCGCCGCGCAGTTGAGCCGCAATCTGCTCGCGCAGTTGAGGCTCAATCTTGCTTTCCGGCAGATAGCGGCCAGCCCATCTCACGCGCGAGTGGTTGGCGATCTTCTGCATCGTCCCGCTGTCCGCGTAAACGAAGAACGACTGATGCGGAACGTACTGCAAGACCTCCGCGCCGACAGAGCGCAGGCTATCGAGCCACTCGTCACGCACAGGAGCAGCGAACTGTACGATGTAATAATCTTTGTCGTTGGTTTTGCCGGAAGCTGTTCCGCCCGGCCTCACGGTCTCCGCAGGAGAATCCTGAACCGGCTCGAACGATTTGCCCGGCAGGTTGACAGTCGTTTCGAGCGGCTGGCTCTCGACGCCCGAACGCGAAAAGTCTTTTCCCTTTTCCGCCGCGATGACGACGAACGAGCCGTAATCTTCGACCAGCGTGCTCATCTTCCGGGCGGCCTCGCGCTCGCCCTCGCTTTGCGCAGGGATGCGAAAGATCGTCTTCGACTGATCCCGCACCGCTTGAGTTGCGGCATCGGATTTCGCATAACTGTCAAAGGCTTTGCTTCTGCCGCCCTGCAACTTCGCGCGCTGCACGAGTCCCAAACCGAGAAACAAGATTGAGACGACAAGAACAACCAGAGCTGACCTCAAGAGTCCTGTCCCGTGCCATGAGCCTTTATTTATTTTTTGCATGATCGTATTCCTTTGAAAGAGAAGCGGAGATTTTGTAACGAAGGAGAACGGTACAAGGATTAAGACCTGAAGACCGTGTCAAAACTTTAAATGTTCAAAGTTCAAGGTTAACACATGGCCTCTGTCTTTCAACCTTGAACCCGGAACCTTGAACCTTCTTTATTGCGCGGCTGCGCCGGAGACGACCTCGATAATCTCGTTGGTAATCGCGGCCTGACGTATGCGGTTCATGTTGAGCGTCAACGAGCCGATAAGTTCGGTCGCATTCTTCGACGCAGCATCCATCGCTGTCATCCGCGCGCCCTGCTCAGAGGCGATGGATTCCAGCAGCGCGCGAAAGATTTGCGTCTCGATCAGGCGCGGCAAGAGTCGGCTGAAAATCTCTTCGGGCGACTGCTCGTAAACATAGTCTGTGAGATTCGCCGCGCGCGGGATGTCAACCTCTGCGGCTTCGCCCGCTTCATCCGTCGCGCGCGAGACGGGCAGCAGTTGTTCAATCACGACGCGCTGTTGCAGAACCGACTTGAATTCGTTGTAGATGAGAAAAATTTTATCGAGTTCTTTGTCTTCGGTGAAACGATTGATGACATCGCGCGCGATCTCGACCGCTTCCGCATAATCAACGCGTCCCTTGCCCGTGACGCCGATACGCTCGTCTATGATTTCAACTCCGCGACGGCGAAAGAAGTCGCGCCCCTTGCGACCGATGGGCATGAGTTCTATCTCTTTGTCCTGATGCGCTTTGATGAAAGCCTGCGCGGCCTTGTTGAGATTCGTATTGAACGCGCCGCACAAGCCTTTGTCGGCTGTCACAAGGATGACCAGATAGCGACTGTCGCCGCGTGCGTCGAGCAGTGGATGATTAAAATTCTCGTCCGTGCGCGAAGCCAGCTCGCCCAAAACTTCCGTCATCTTGTTTGCAAACGGGCGTGCGGTGACGACCCTGTCCTGCGCGCGCTTGAGCTTCGCCGCGGAGACCATCTTCATGGCCTTCGTGATCTGCTGCGTGTTCTTCACCGAACGAATCCGGCGACGGATGTCTAAAAGGTTTGCCATAACTTAAAGGTGATAGGTGAGGGGTGATAAGTGACAGGTAAAAGCATTTCTCTTATCACCTATCACCCATCACCTATCACTGTTTTTTACGCTCCCGCTGTTGCAGCCGCAGGTTGCGTGGCGGCGGCGGTGGCCGGAGTCCGTGTCGCAAGCTGCGTCCCCTCGTTCCAACGATCTTTGAAGTCCGCGAGCACCTGCGTCAAGTCAGCTTTGATTTCATCGGTCAGCGATTTCTTCTCGTTGATGCTTTGCAGGACTCCGGGATGCGAATTCTCTACGAAGCGCAGGAGTTCGCTTTCAAAGCGTTGCACCTGCTCGACCGGCACGTCATCAACGTGCCCGTTCGTCGCAGCCCAGATGACGAGCACCTGCTTCTCGACATCCATCGGCTGATACTGCGGCTGCTTCAAAATCTCGATCAGACGTTGCCCGCGCGCGAGCTGCGACTGCGTGGCTTTATCAAGGTCTGAGCCGAACTGCGCGAAGGCCGCCAGCTCGCGGTACTGCGCGAGGTCGATACGCAAAGTTCCGGCGACCTGCTTCATGGCTTTGATCTGCGCCGCGCCTCCGACACGCGAGACGGAGTTGCCGACGTTGATGGCCGGGCGTATGCCGGAGTTGAAAAGGTCTGCTTCGAGAAATATCTGCCCGTCCGTAATCGAAATCACGTTCGTCGGAATGTAAGCCGAAATGTCTCCCGCCTGCGTCTCGATAATCGGAAGGCTCGTCAAAGAACCTCCGCCTTTCAAGTCTGACATCTTCGCCGCGCGCTCAAGCAGGCGCGAGTGAAGGTAGAACACATCGCCCGGATACGCCTCGCGTCCCGGCGGACGACGAAGCAGCAAAGAGATTTCACGATACGCCGCCGCCTGCTTTGAAAGATCATCGTAGATAGTCAGAGCATGACGACCGTTGTCGCGGAAGTATTCGCCGATGGCGACGCCTGAGTAAGGAGCAAGGAACTGCATCGCCGCAGGGTCGGAGGCAGTCGCCTTGACGACGATGGTGTAATCCATCGCTCCGTTGTCCTGCAAAGTCTTGACGACCTGCGCGACCGTCGAAGCCTTCTGGCCGATGGCGACGTAAATGCAGATGACATTCTTGCCCTTCTGGTTGATGATCGTATCAACCGCCACGGCTGTCTTCCCCGTCTGGCGGTCGCCGATAATCAGCTCGCGCTGCCCGCGACCGATGGGCACCATCGAGTCAATCGCTTTCAAGCCGGTTTGCAGCGGCTCTTTGACGGGCTGGCGATCAATGATGCCGGGCGCGATGCGCTCAATCGAGTTGAACTCGTCAGTAATAATCGGCCCGCGATCATCAATCGGATTGCCGAGCGCATCCACTACGCGACCGATCATCGCATCGCCGACAGGCACACGCATGATGCGCCCCGTGCGCTTGACCAGATCGCCCTGTTTGATCGCCTGAAACTCGCCGAAGAGCACCGCGCCTACTTTGTCTTCTTCAAGATTCAAAGCGAGGCCGCGCACTTCATGCGGAAACTCAAGCAGCTCACCCGCCATCACTTTTTCGAGACCGTGAATCTCAGCGATGCCGTCTCCAACTTTAATGACGGTGCCGACTTCGGTCACAGTCACGCCGCCATCGAAATTCTCTATCTGCTGGCGAATAATTTCGTTAATCTCGTTAGCTCTGATCGGTTCCATAGAAATCCTTTTAAATGAAAAGTAGTTCGTGAGAATGGTCGCGCTCTTTTAGACGCAGTACCAACTCACGATTTACCGATAAGTTTCGCTTTCGCTTGATCCAACTGATTGCGCACCGAGCCGTCGTAAATAGTCGAGCCGATACGCGTCACGATACCGCCGATCAAATCTTCGTCGGTCTTAAAACTCAAACGCACTTTCTTGCCCGTCATTGAAGCGAGCCTTGCGCGCAAAGCTTCCTGCGCCCCGGCGGGCACTTCGCGCGCCGTCGTCACGTCCGCAGAAACCAATCCCGAACGCTCGTCTAGCACGAGCGCGAATCGCTGGTTGACTTCGCTTAATTCCGAAAGCCGTTGGTTCTGTAGCAGCACCAGCAAAAAATTCGCGGTCGTCGGGCGAACCTTCGTGCGTGCGATAAGCTCAAGCAGGACTTTTCGCTTTTGATCGTAAGGAACCGTGGGGTTGCTGAAGACTTGTATCAGTTGTCCGTTGGTCTGCATCATCTGCTCCCACATGGACAACTCTTCAGACACTTCGCGCGCCTCTCCGCGCGCTATCACCACATCGGCTAATGCCGTAGCGTAACGGCGCGCCACCGTCTGTACACTCAACGCGAGCTTCCCCCTAACTCTTCTATACTCATATTGACCAGCCGCGCATCATCCTCTGGACGTATGTCGCGTCGAATCATCTCTTCGGCAAGGCGCACGCTCTGTTCGCCGGCGTAACGGCGCAAGTCCTGTCGCGCAACCTTGCCCGCACTCTCAATCTCGCGCACAGCCTGCTCGCGCAACTTTCGCGCATCCTCTTCAGTCGAGCGCGCAATCCGCTCCTGCTCTGCTAAGGCATCTTTCTGAGAGTGCTCGCGCACGCTCGCAACCTCTGCATCGAGCCGAGCCAACCGCGCTTCCACCTCTTCCAACTTAGCGAGAGCCGCATTGCGCTCTTCCTGCGCACGCATCAGGTCGCGGCGAATCCCCTCGCGGCGCACGTGCATAGCTTCGCTAATCCGTCGCCTCAAAAGCCAAAACATCACGCCCGCGAAAAGAAAAAGATTGAAGAACTTCCAAAGCTCAAAGCCCGGATAATTCCACCAGGTGGTTTCGCCTTCAAGCATCAGCCCGAAGAGAGTCTGCGATGAAATGAATGCCATCAACATGAGTTATACGAAATATTAATTGACGCTCGAAACAGTTGTCTCGCTCACCGGGCGATGAAGAATGTGCTCGCCAATGTCCGCTGCCATTTGCCGCGAATCTTTCGCCAGCGTCGCACGCGCCTCTTCGGCTTGAGTACGAATCGCCTCTTTCTCTTTCTCAAGAGTGTGTGTGACCTCTTCGCGCACGGCATTCAATTTACTCTGTCGCTCGCCCATAGCGCGCCCACGCTCCTGCTCCATCAGGCGATAACCTTCGGCTCGCGCCTCGCGCAGAGTCCGCTCGTAATTCGACAGTCCTTCTTCGACTCGGCGCAGGATGCCGCCCGTCTCGCCCAAACGACCACGCGTACGCTTTTCGCGCTCTTCAAGAATCCGATTGATCGGCTTAAAGAGCGTAGAGTTAAGGACGAAGATCATTATTAAAATGATCGCGATATGAAGAAAGAGTGTGCCGTCCGGCACAAGTTGAATGGAATTTTCGGCTAAACCAAGAAAAATCATAGCGTCCGAAGGCTCACTGGATAGAGTTATGCGAACGAGGTAACATGTCGTGAAAATGTACGTCTATCAAAAGCTTGCGAGTCTAGCATGCGTTTTTGCGACCCGTCAAGGCGGCGATAGTCAAAGCGATTTTAAGGTCTTACACGCTAAACGACTTGAATCAAAAAGTTCGTGCGCGCGTGAACGCTGCCAATAATGACTGCACCTTCAAGGCCATTGAGCAGTTCTTCCGCCTTCGATGAAACAATGCTGATAAGAAGTCCGCCCGCCGTCTGTGGGTCGTACAGCGCGCTCTGCATATGCCCTGACACATGTGCAGCAATTTCTATCGTAGCCCCTACATAATCCCTATTATTTTTATCGCCGCGCGTCAGCATTCCCTGCGCTATCAAGTCCAGCACGCCCGGCAAGAGCGGCACACGCTCCGATTCAATCTTCAAACAGACATTACTCCCACGCGCCATCTCATAAGCATGTCCGAGCAAGCCAAATCCAGTTACGTCCGTACAGGCATGTGCTCCGACTCGCTGCATCGCCATCGAAGCAGCCGCGGCAGAGGTCGTCATAGCCCTCATGGCTGCTTCGACCGATTCATTACTTGCGACACCCCGCTTGATGCCTGTACTAATCGCGCCAGTCCCTATTGGCTTTGTTAAAATCAGCACATCACCCGGCTGTGCATTGGCATTTGTGACAATTTGGGAGGGATGAACAATTCCCGTCACGGCATATCCAAACTTGATTTCCGCATCATCTATCGAATGCCCGCCCAAGACAAACACTCCCGCCTCATTCATAGCCAGTTGCCCGCCATGCAGGATTTGCCCCAGAACTTTCATGTCTTCCTTTTGCGGATAGCAAACAATCGCCAATGCTGTCAACGGTTTACCGCCCATAGCATAGACATCGTTGAGAGCGTTATTAGCCGCCACGCGACCGTAAATTTCGGGGTCATCCGCAACCGGAGTGAAGAAATCTACTGTTTGCACCAAAGCAACATTGTCCCGTAGGCGAAACACACCGGCGTCATCTGCTGTGTCGTACCCGACAAGTACGTCATTACTCAAAGGTTGTGCAGGTAATGAGCCCAAAACTTGGGCTAGGTCACGCGGCGCGAGCTTAGCCACTCAACCTGCACAAGACACCATTTCTGTTAGCCTTTTTTTCATTTTACTTTGTAAGACAATCAACTGGCGTCTGCCAGTCCTATTTTCAACAAGCTGTTTAATGAATAAATTGCGCCTGTAAGATGGAAGAGACTTAGCAAATTCTATTGGCCGGAATTCCCTATCGGAGACATTTAAGCCGTTGGAGAAGAGTCCTGTGCGTTCGTTAGTAATTGATACATGCGATCAAGGTCAGCGTCATTGTAATATTCGATCTCGATTTTCCCGCCCTCTCCCTTTTGACTTGGCAGGATACGTACTTGTGTGCCGAAGCGCCTACGGAGTTTATTCTCAGCTGCCCGGACATTTGCGTCATCAGTTTTAGCGTCTCGCAGCGTCACAGTAGCCGGATTGACACCAGCTATGATTCGCTTAATCGCCTTCTCGGTTTCGCGTACTGAAAGAGATTGTTCGACTATGTTTTGTGCGATGCGCCGTTGAATTTCGACGTCATCGACGCCAAGCAAAGCTCTGGCGTGTCCGGTAGAAAGTTTCTCAGCCTCCAATAAAGCCTGGATATCTGGAGGTAAACGCAGTAAACGCAAGTAGTTAGTAACAAACGAGCGGTCTCTGCCAACACGCTGTGCCACTGACTCCTGCGTTAAGCCAAGCGTTTCAATCAGTCTTTTATACGCATGTGCTTCTTCGATAGCATTCAATTCCTGACGCTGAATGTTTTCGATCAAAGCCAATTCAAGCAGCTTATCATCTGGAACCTCACGCACAACGGCTGGCACACGCACCAATCCTGCACGTTGCGCTGCGCGCCATCTTCTCTCGCCTGCGATTAATTGGAAACGTGCGCCACGTCGTCGCACCAATAGCGGCTGGACGATTCCGTTAGAACGAATTGATTGCGCCAATTCTTCAAGGCGAGATTCATCGAAATGCGTGCGTGGCTGTGCTGGACTTGGATCAATTAGGTCTATGTCAACTTCAAGTAGATCCTCACTGGGTGTCTCCGCCGTATCCGATAGCAGTGCGCTCAATCCCCGGCCTAGAACTCTTCTTGTCATGACTCATAACCTCCTTTGCCAGTTGAAGATAGCTTTCCGCGCCGCGGGAGCGTATGTCGTATAGAATAATGGGTTTTCCGTAGCTCGGCGCTTCCGCCAGACGAACATTTCGCGGAATCACGGTTGAAAAGACCTGTTGTCCGTAAAAATCCCTCAGGTCAGTCGCCACAGCCCCCGAAAGATTTGTTCGCTCGTCATACATAGTTAGTAGCAAGCCCTCAATGGTCAAACCAGGGTTGAGAACACGCCTGATGCGCGCCAAGGTGTCGAACAACTCCGTTACGCCTTCAAGCGCAAAATACTCGCACTGAATGGGCACGAGTAGAGAGTGTGCAGCGGTTAGGGCATTTAAAGTGAGCAAGCCAAGCGAGGGGGGGCAATCAATAATAATAAAATCATAATTATCTTCGACACCACGAAGTAGTTCCTGCAGTTTATATTCGCGTTTTTCGGTATCTACAAGCTCAACTTCTGCTCCTGTCAGGTTTTTATCTGATGGAACCACGTGAAGTAAGGGAATTTCGGTGGTGAGAATTATATTTAGAATAGGCTCATTCAAAACCAGAGAATTGTATAGACTACGGCGAAAACTACCGCGCTGAATGCCGCCCCCCGAAGTAGCGTTTGCCTGTGGGTCTGCATCCACTAGCAGAACACGCATTTCTGCTACGGCTAGAGCGGCTGCTAAATTGACTGCCGTAGTAGTTTTGCCGACGCCGCCCTTTTGATTTGCTACAGCTATGATTTTGGTCATTCCTGAGCCTTTAAGCTGTGCTCGCGATAGTTTCTTTTGATAAGACAGCCCGTAAACTATCATAACGTGCGTCTAGATGCCACACTTTTTATGGCTAAGTCAGTTGAAAACCCGGTGTGAAACGGGACTTTTGATGTTTCACGTGTCCCGCTTCCGTAAAAGGGGACACGTGAAACGCTTGATTAGGTGATAATTCAGGCAGCTTTCTGTTTAAGAGTCAAATATACGAGTAAGGTAGAAAGCGCTGCGGGAGTTAAACCGGGGATTTTCCGTGCTTGACCGAAAGTCTGTGGTCGCGCACGCTCAAGCCTCTCAGCCATTTCATTTGACAGCCCGCTAATCGATTGAAAATCGAAATCCATAGGAACGCACAGGCTATCATGCTGGTACAAACGATTAAAAGTTGCCTGTTGGGCTTCTATATAACCACTGTAAAGGGAATCAGCTAGCGCAGATTCCAGATCAGAGATAGTACACTCACTACGTAACTCGGTTGGCAGTAGAGATTCTATAAACTGTGGCTTCACATTTGAACGCTGGGCAAGCTGCGATAAAGTGATAGAATCACCAAGATCAACTCCAAGACTATGAGAAATCGAAGCGTAGGCGGCATCGGACCGCTTAAAACGCGTCGAATCCAGCGTAGCTCGCAGAAGAGCTATCCGGTCACGTCTTTGATTAAATCTTTCCCAATCCGAATCGCCCACCAGTCCAAGCTCTCGCCCGTAAGGCGAAAGGCGCGCATCGGCGGTGTCGTGGCGCAGTGCGAGCCTATTTTCCGCGCGCGATGTAAAGATACGATAAGGCTCGTCAACGCCCTGCGTAATCAGATCGTCAATCAGAACACCGATATATGACTCATGGCGTTGTAGCCTCAGCCCGGCGCGCCCCTGAACAGATAGTGCCGCATTGATACCCGCAATCAGCCCCTGACAGGCAGCCTCTTCATATCCGGTAGTGCCATTAATCTGTCCAGCGTGAAACAAGCCGCGGATGCGAACAGACTGTAGATAAGGCGTCAATTCGCGCGGGTCTACATAATCATACTCAATAGCATAGCCCGGACGGATGATTCTGGCTTGCTCAAGACCCGGAATCATATGTACCAGTTCCTGTTGCAGGTCTGGCGGGAGGGAAGTGGAAAATCCGTTTAAATAAACTTCATTCGTATCATGGCCCTCTGGCTCAAGGAAAAGCTGGTGCTGGTCTTTGTCGGCAAATTTTACAACCTTGTCTTCTATTGAAGGGCAATAGCGTGGGCCGATCCCTTTAATTTTCCCTGAATAAAGAGGCGATTCCTGCAAATTGTCGCGGATAGCTTGATGCACTGAATCAGTAGTGTATCCAACGTAACATGTAAGCTGCGGCTGATCTATAGTATCCGTCGAAAAAGAGAAGGGCACGGGACGCGCGTCAGCGGGCTGAGGCTCGAAAGCATCCCAGTCAATCGTCCGTCCGTCCAAGCGCGGTGGAGTGCCCGTCTTGAGCCGCCCGACAGGGAAGCCAAGCCGCTTTAAACTCTCAGCCAGTTCGATAGAAGCAGGCTCTCCAGCACGCCCGGCTGTGTACGTGCGACGCCCCGTGTGAATCAGGCCATTAAGAAAAGTTCCCGTCGCAACCACTACAGCAGAAGCGCACAGACGCCGCGTGTCTTGCAACTCAACGCCGCAAATACGATTGTTTTCAATAATTAGCTCAACTACCAGCCCTTGCCGCAGGTGAAGATTCGGCGTTACTTCCAGGACGTGGCGCATCTCTTTCCGATATAAGGCGCGGTCGGCCTGAGCACGTGGTGACTGTACAGCAGGACCGCGTGAGCGATTGAGCAGGCGAAATTGTATGCCTGTTCGGTCAATGACGCGCCCCATGATACCGCCCAGAGCGTCTATTTCCCTCACCAAATGCCCTTTGGCAATACCGCCAATCGCGGGATTGCAAGACATTTGACCAATCAGGTCAAGATTGAGCGTAACGAGAGCTGTGTGCGCTCCCAGACGCGCAGAGGCCGAAGCAGCTTCGCATCCGGCATGACCGGCTCCGATTACAATCACATCAAAAGCTTCATCAAAACTGTTCATGGCTACTTACCTATACAAAACGTGGCGAAGATTCGCGACAAAATATCATCCGGCGTGGTTTCTCCAGTAATTTCTCCCAAAAAGCGCAGAGCATCGTGGAGGCCGACCAACACAAGCTCTTCGCTGGCTCGCACTTCAAGGAGCTTACCGGAAGCGCGCAGGGCAGTTTGGGCACGTTGCAGTAAATCAAAATGCCTCGCGTCTGTGATGAGCAAGCCGGTATCATGTGTATCGCGCGTCGCGAATGGTTTCAGTATAGCATCACGGAGCGCGTCCAATCCTTCTCCTGTCTTGGCTGAAATATCTATGATTGCTAGATGTTTGTGCGTCTGTCTTATCTCATGGCAGTTAAAAGTCTTCAAGTCCTTCTTGTTAAGAGCTATAAGATGCGTACTATCTTCAGCTTCGCCAAGAATCTGATGATCTTCTATGGTCAGCGGCTGTGAGCCATCTAAGACCAGTACGATCAGGTCTGCATCAACCATCGCACGACGACTGCGCTCGACCCCCATGTTTTCTATTCTGTCATTTGAGGCACGAACACCGGCTGTGTCTGTCAACGAAACAGGGATGCCTTGAAGGCTTATCATTTCACTCAAACTATCCCGCGTGGTGCCGGGAATATCGGTCACGATAGCTCTGTCGGACACCAGCAAGCTATTGAAGATACTGGACTTACCGACATTTGGCCGACCTGCAAGGGTTACCTTAAGTCCATCACGCAGGAGTCGTCCTTCGCGAAAGGTGTCGGATAAATTTTCAAGGTTCTGAATTAAATCAGAAAGATTAGCAGAAAGCGCGTCAACGGCGACTTCCGGCAGGTCATCCTCGACAAACTCAATAGAGGATTCCAAGAGGACTATAATTTCAAGCAACGCATCCTTGAGAGGCTGTAGACGCGCGGATAGCTCGCCTCTCATCTGGCGCGCGGCCAATCGCACAGCCGCGCCTGTCTGCGCGTTGATGAGATCACGAATCGCTTCGGCCTGAGCTAAATTTATTCTACCGTTTGCGACCGCTCGCAGAGTAAATTCGCCGGGGCTGGCGGCGCGTGCATCAAGACTTAAAATCAGGTCTAACATCCGGCGCAGCAGCACGGGCGAACCGTGACAACTCAGTTCGACAACGTCTTCTCCGGTGAATGAACGCGGAGCTTTGAAGAAAGTAATCAAAGCTTCATCGAGCACATCATCTGTTTCAAGCTCAAGAATATTTTTTAAGCTCGCTCGATTCGGTTCAGGAGCGAACGACGCATCCCGCACAAGGCGTCGCAGGATTTCCAGAGACCGCGCGCCGCTCAAGCGTATGACGCCGATGCCGCTCCGACCGGGCGGCGTTGATAACGCAACGATGGTGTCAGTCGCTTGCATTTCGTGAAGGATAAAGAATCAGCACAGCGTAATCAATGCGAGGGAAGAAGGAGCAGCGTGTGAGTTTTAGTTTTTGGAAGAAGCTTTCGGACTTACTTTGAGCCTGCGCGCCGCGCCTTCGCCGACAGATTCAGTATGCAGGTCTTGCTCTTCAGCGAGCGACGTGTGAATGACGCGACGCTCGTTCGAGTTCATCTCGCCGAAAGTAAATGAGAGACCGGTCTTGCGCACGCGCTCGGCTGCGTGTCTAGCCATCGCGCGCAACTCGGCTTCACGAGTCGCGCGAAAATTTTCTACGTCACAGATAATTCTTTCGCCCTGTGGAAGAGTTCGACCGAAGGCTTGATTGGCAAGATGCTGTAGAGCTTCCAAAAGCTCTCCGCCTTCGTTGAGCAGAAGCGAGGTGTCTTCGCCATCAAGATTGAGCAGACAGCCGCTCTCAACATTTTGAATCTCTGCGTGCAGGTTGAGCCTCGCGCCATTAAAAATCGCGTTGAGAAATTCGTGCGCTTGTTGACATGCTTCGTTCATCTTCAAATCGGTTTCGGAAATCAAGCTATGTATGGCTTCTTCAAGAAGCCGGTTTTTACGTTTGAGTGGCGCGCGCCGTTTTTAATTTTTTCGGCGGACGTATCTCAACGTTTTTTGTCGCGGGCGGCGACGGGTCGTCTTCGGATTTTGTAAGCCGGTTAATTATCATCTGTTGACCAAAGCCGACGATATTTCCGACCAGCCAGTAGAGCAGCAATCCCGCGGGCGCGCTCCAGAGAATATAGAGCATAAAGAGCGGCATGCCTACAGCCATCATCTTGCGTTGCAACGGGTCGGCTTGCGGCGCGGGCGTAATCAACTGCAAGACGATCATCGAAGCAGCCATCAAGAGCGGCAGGAAGTGTATCAGGTATGGCTCGGCAGACGAGAGGTCTGGTATCCACAGAAATGATGCCTGTCTAAAATCAATCGAAATCGTAATCGCGCGATAGAGCGCAAAGAGAAAAGGCATCTGAATCAAAAGCGGAAGACAACCGCCCAGAGGATTGCCCTCTTTCATCAGACGCAGTTGCTCCATCTGCAACTCTTTCAAACGCGGATCATTCTGCTTCATCCCCTTGATCTTTTCCTGCAACTCTTTCATGCGCGGCGCGAGCTTCTGCGCCTTCTTCATAGACCTTGAAGAACGCCACTTGAGCGGGAAGAAAAGCGAGTAGATGACTATCGTGAAAAGAATAATCGAGATGCCGTAGCTGCCCGTAATCTGGTATAGCTTTTTGATAGACCAGAGAATCGGGACGGCCAGAGGACGCGATAGAGTGCTGAATAATCCGTAGTCAATAGACTCTTCGAGGTCGAGCGGACGACCCATCGTCTGACCAAGAGTTTTACTTATATCTGTTAATAAATAATGGTCTTTTGGCCCGACGTAAAGCTCCGTGCGAGAGCCGTCGGCGTTGATCGGAATGTAAGCGTTGAGAAGAAATCTATCTTCTTTCTTGCCATCAGCTTCGTGCTGATATTGCGTCGTGTGATATTCAAGTCCCTTCGTGCGAGTCGAGGGGACGGCGATCATCGCAAAGTAAGTGTCGCCGACTCCGGCCCAATCAACGTCGCCGCTGAGGTTGTAATTATCCGGCCCTTCCGGACGCTTCGACTTGAATATCCAGCCTTCTTCGTCTCTGTGAATCGAATTTCCAACGAGGCGATGCGTCTTGTTCGCTACAACAGAAATTCCTTCGGGTGCGACCGAGTAGAAACTGTAATGCTGAACTCCCTGATCGCCGATGCTGGGGCCGATGACGAGCTTTGTTTGCGGAACTGGCTGACCGCTTTTAGTTAGTTTGACCTCAACGCCGACATCGTAGCGATCTGCGTTGAAGGTAATTGCTTTGACTACATCGAGTCCCGTGCTGTCATCATGCAGGACAAACTCGACTCGCTTTTCACCCGAAGCGAAATCAATCGTCGTCTGACTTTCATTTCCATCAACGCCCTGAAGATTATAATTTCTTGAAGAGAGCAAGCTATCAATCGTGCTATCGCCTGTCACCAAACGCAGAGGAGCTTCACGCGGCTCTCTTTTCAATCCTTCCTGCGAGATCAGTTGCAAAGGCTCGTGCTTGTCCCTACCGCCCGCAACGGAATAGAGCGCGCGATCCGTATCCTTATTCTTCTTTATAATCCAGCTTGTCGCGACCGCGCCGCGAGCATCGAATGTGGCTTCATACAAAGGCGTTCTAATCAGAAGCGTTCGCTGCGGCACTGTGTCTGTAGCAGAAGAGGTTGCAGTGGGTTGCGATGTTGGTTGTGGCGAAGCAGCCGACGGCTGTGCTGTCGGAGAGGGCGAGCTAGACGCCTGCGCGTTAGAGTTTGCATTTTGTTTGGAAGATTGCGGCGGGAAAAAATAGCTCCAGCCGAACAATATCACCGTCGAGATAACAAGTGCGAGAATAAATCGCTTCTGTTGCATTTGAATCCTATTTTAAACCATCAACCTATTAAACTCTTAATACGTTCCTGAATGAAAATTCGATCTATAAAATTTAACCTGTCAATTGACCGGATCGTACCCGCCCGGATGAAAAGGGTGGCAACGCAAAAGCCTGCGCGCCCCCATCCATGTTCCGCGCATAGCTCCGTATCGCTCTATGGCTTCACGCGCGTATTCCGAACAGGTCGGAGAGAAGCGACAGGACGGCGGCAGCCAAGGTGAGATGCCTGCTTTATAAAACTTCAAGAGCAAGACAAAAATGTACCTCACCGCTTTTATTTCCCATCTGCGTTTAGACCGCTCAGCTCGTCACGCGCGACGCGCGAAACGATTCCCTGAAACTCTTCGAGAGGCGCGGCCAGCTTCACGCTCAGCAGAGAACGCCGCGCGTTGAAGACCCAGTCATACTTCAGATTTAGAGAATCAAGCGCCGGATTGCTTAAACGAAACATCTCGCGCAGCAGCCGCTTCGCACGGTTACGCGCGACAGCATGACCCGTCGCTTTGCGCGAAGCCGTGATGCCGAACCTGTGATGCGCGAGATCGTTAAGACAAACAAAAGCTGTCATCAAACGCCCATCATATCGTTTGCCGTGCGCGTAGACGTGGCGGAATTCGCCCGAAGCGCGCAGATGCGTGTTTTTAGACAAAGACCTAAATCGTATTTAGTAATGCGAAGGTGTCAGGCGTTTGCGACCCTTTGCACGGCGTCTCTTCAAGACCAGACGACCGTTCTTGGTCGCCATCCGCGCGCGAAATCCATGCGTCTTTGCCCGTCGGCGATTGTTAGGTTGAAAAGTGCGTTTCGACATAGTTGTTTATTCTCCACTCAAAAGAAAAGTGTAAGACTAACTGCGCACACAGTTTCTGTCAAGAAAGCAGGGCTGATTGTCTGCCTTTCAACCCAATTTTTTTCCGTTTCTGAACAGCCCTTGGAATCCGTCAATAAAGCATTTGAATTGAATTTAGCTTGCCTCTCAAATACGTTGGGAGTCCAAAAGTACAATTTGCCTCTGCTCAAAGCAATCAAAATGAGTGTCCTAAAACCGTCCTATTGTTGAATATGGTAGAAAAATCACTTTGATTATTTTCCTTGAAACGCCTCCTTCCGGCAATCCTGAAAAAAATTTCCAAAGCCTGTGGATTTCTCTTGCTTGTCAATTCAGATTATGCTAGTCTCCGCTCCGTTTCAGACTTAAAATATTCCTGTAAGTGATTGATAAATAAAAACTTAAAGCGATACTTTAAGTCTGGGGGAGTTTTCCACAAGCCTGTGGAAAAGCCTGTGGAAAACTTCTTAAGATTGGCTCTGAATTATACCAAGCGGGTGCATTTTCAATAGCTTCCACTATATTAGTCAAAGAAGAGCTTGAGTAATATCAGTTAAAGCTTTGTATCAATCTAGGACGTTCTTTCGTGACACCGCCAAGCATGAAATTTTTCTAGATGGAACAGGACGGATAAACATTATGAGTACCGTAATACAGAACAGCAGCCTTTGGACCAACATTCTGAGCGCGGTCGAAAAACGGCTTAACCGCCAGAGTTTTGAGACTTGGTTTCGCCCGATTCAATTCGAGGGCTGTGACGACTCGGAGCAGACTTTGCATCTGCGCGTGCCTAACCAGGTGGTTAAGGACTGGGTCAGCACTAATTATTCGGAAGTGCTAGATGAATCGCTACAGGAACTTAATCTGGCGGAATATCATGTTGACTGGACGGTAGAGAGCGCAGAGACAGGCTCATTGGAAGACTTAGCAGATAATGACGCTAACAACTATTTTATTACGAACCCGGTATCCGGTAACGGAAAAAGTAAAACATCCAGCCTTTTCACACTTTTAGAAGCCGCTGAGTCGGATGGACTGACTCCCGGAGCCACCACTTTCGTTGATATAGAACCGATTGAGCTTTCGCTTAATCCTAAATACACCTTTCAGACCTTCGTAGTCGGCTCATGTAATCAATTCGCGCACGCAGCTTCGCTGGCGGTCGCAGAGGCTCCGGGCAAAACTTATAATCCTTTATATATTTACGGGGGGGTGGGGCTTGGCAAAACTCACCTTATGCACGCAGCCGGTCACGCCATCAAGGAACGCAATCGTCATTTGCGCCTCTCATATATCTCAGCCGAGAAATTCATGAACGAGCTGATCAACGCCATACGCTATGACAAAACGCAGACTTTCAGAGAAAAGTATCGCTCGATAGATGTGCTGCTGATGGACGATATACAGTTCATGGCCGGCAAAGAGCGGACTCAAGAGGAATTTTTTCATACCTTTAACGCTCTTTATGACGGGCAGAAACAGATCGTGATTTCATCGGATTGTCCTCCGCGCGAGATTCCGACGCTTGAGGAGAGACTGCACTCGCGTTTCGAGTGGGGACTGATAGCAGACATGGAACCGCCCGACCTTGAAACCAAGGTAGCAATTCTCAAACGCAAAGCCGATCTGGATGGAGTGATGCTCCCGGACGATGTGGCCTTCTTCATCGCAGGAAAAGTCAAAAGCAATATACGAGAGCTTGAAGGCTCGCTCGTGCGTCTTGTAGCCATCTCTTCGCTGCGCGGGTTGCCTATCTCGAAGATGCTTGCGCAGGATGCCATACGCAACATCGCGGAGGACGACAGACCGGCTGGAATCAGTATTGAGCAGATACAGCAGACGGTCTCAGCTCATTACAGGCTGCGCGTGGACGAGTTGAAATCGAAGAACAATGCGCGCCAGATAGCCGTCCCCAGACAGATAGCAATGTACCTGTGCAAGCGGCTGACGAAACATAGTTTCCCGGAGATCGGGCGCGAGTTTGGCGGCAAGCATCACACGACCGTTATACACTCTGTAGAGAAGATTGAAGCCCTTGTTTTGAAGGATCAAAATTTCCACAGGGTCGTTAGTGATCTTATGGATAATCTTTGCAAGTAGTTAGGACGGATTTCGGCTCAAAAGTTTTCCACAGTACGGTTTTCGGTTAAAGCTTTTAGCTTTAACAACTTAATTTTGAGTTTTCCACATTTCCACAGGGTACGCAATAAAGTGGCCTGTGGAAATGTGGAAAACTTTGTGAGAGGGCAAGATTTCCACAGACGGCGAAAGTTTTCCACAGCGTTTTCCACAGGGGCTGTGGAAAACAATCCCTTTCGTGACAACAATAAACCGACTTTTCCACATTTCCACAGGCACTACTACTACTACTAGATATATATATAAGTTATTTAAATAGTAATAATAGGAAAAGGCAAAGCTAGAAAAAGCTGTTTTTGAGAATATGAAAATCAAGCTATTATCAATCCAAAGGAGTTCATAAATGGAATTTAGCATCAGCAAGAACGCTCTACAGAAAGAGCTTGGTTTTGTGCAGGGCATAGTCGAAAAGAAGAACACGATTCCCGTCCTCTCAAACATTCTCATCGAGTCGGTCGGCGAGAACACGATTCGGATTATCGGGACAGACCTTGACGTGACTATCCGCTGTGAGACGGATGCGGAAGAGATAAAGGTTCCCGGCTCGATCTGCGTTCAGGCGCGCAAGCTGTTCGACATCGCGCGGCTGCTTCCCGAAGCGACTGTGAATTTCAAGAAAGAGGAGAACGATTGGGTCTCGGTCAAATGCGAGAACTTCCGCTCCCGTGTGCCGGGAGTGCCGCGCGAGACGTTCCCGGAAGTCCCCAGCTTCAAGTCTGCTCCGACGAAGCTGCCCGCAGAGGTCTTCAAAGCCTTCATTGACCGCACGATTTTCGCCATCACGCAGGAGGAGTCTCGCTACCAGCTTTCGGGCGCGAAATTCATGCTCGACAAATCGGGCGCAAAGATGGTCACAACGGACGGACACCGCTTAGCCTATATCGAGCGTAAGGATTTGGGAAAAAACGCGTCCAGCGAAGCGCTAGACGCTCTTATACCCCGTAAGACGCTGGCAGAGCTGACCAAACTTATGGGTTCCGTCGAAGGCGAGATAAGTTTGGGCGCGGACGAGAACCACATTTACTTTGAAGTCGGCCCTAGGCTCTTGATTTCCAGACGCCTCGCGGGGCAGTTTCCGAACTACGAGATGGTGATGCCGAAGGGCATAGACAAATCGGTAGTTTTCGACACGGTGCAGCTCAATCAGGCAATCCGCCGCGTCGCGCTGATGGCGGACGACCGCTCACACGCGATCCGTTTTCATCTGATTCCCAATCAGCTCCAAATCACTTCGCAGAACGCGGAAGAGGGCGAAGCCGGAGAGACGATGGCGACCGACTATGCGGGCGATGAAGCGGAGATAGGCTTTAACGCGCAATATCTGCAAGATTTCCTGAACGTCCTCGGCGAAGGTCAAGTCGCTTTCGAGTTCAAGGACGGAAACTCGCAGGCGCAACTGCGCCCGGCTGTCGAGAGCGAATACGAGTACAAGTACATCGTGATGCCGATGCGGATTTGATTAGAGTCGTCGGGCTGGATTTAAGAATACGATTTTGTACGCCCAATCGTGAATTGCTGGCCTTCCGAATAGTGTCAGCCTGAAGGTGAAGTGTGTTAAAATCGCTTTCATGCTGCTCGAATCTATTGAGGCTCACAATTTCAGAAATCTGAGCGGCAAAATCTCCTGGGGCGCTGGCCTGAATATCATCTACGGCGACAACGCGCAGGGCAAGACCAACTGGCTCGAAGCCATCTATCTGCTCGCCACTACGAAATCTTTTCGCACACAGCGGCTACAGGAAACGATTCGATTCGATGACAGTCTCGCTATCGTGCGTGGCCGCGTGGCGCAAACCGAAGAGATTCGGCGCGACCTGCAAATCACGCTTCAGGGAAACACAAAATCCATCCACGTCAACGGCAAGCGTGAAGCCATCACGCGCTACCTCGGTCAGCTACATGCCGTAGCCTTCACAGCAGATGAGCTTGAGGTCGTGCGCGGCAGCGCGGAATCGCGCCGCAAGTTTTTAGATCGCGGCGTGGTCTCGCTTCATCCCGCATACGTTCAGACGCTCGCCGATTACAACCGCGTCATCAAGCAGAAAAATCGTCTCCTTCAAGACGCTTCAGAATCCGAAATGAGCATGGAGCGCGTGGGAGAAATAATCTCTCCATGGAACGAGCAACTGATAGCTCTCAGTACGACCATACATCGCGCCAGAGTTGATTACGTCGAGCGGCTCAACAGCATGCTCGAACATCGCCTCTTTGAACGCGAAGACCTCACGATTCGTTATGCCTCGTCGCTCGAAAGCAAAGGCGATTTGAGCGACTACGAAGCTCTCATCACAGAGCGTTTACAGCTTCGCCTCCCAGCCGAAATTGCTGCCGGATATTCGCTCATAGGGACTCATAGGGATGATCTGGAAATACTTTTTGACGGGCGCGATGTACGCGCCTTCGGAAGCTCCGGTCAACAGCGTAGCGCATTGATAATACTTGATTTAGCGGCGATTTCAGTGTATCATTCATGGCACAGCGAGTATCCACTTTTCCTCATTGATGACGTGGACGCAGAGCTTGATCGCAAACGTATAAGTTACTTGCTCGAATACCTTGAAGGGCGGACTCAAACTTTCATTACGACCTCGAAAGAGAGTCTGGTCGAGCAGTTCGTGGCGAGGGCCAGCGTGTACCGTATCAAGGATGGATTATTCGTGAATGATGAATTAAACGACAACGCTCAGTCAGCCGCTAATGCTCTGGAAAGCATCTAACGATTTGGAAAATTTAGTGGCCTTAATTTGCATTAATTTTGCTCGGGCGAAAAGAATATTTTAATGGATAGCAGAGAAGTAAAAGAGGAGAATAGTTTGGCTACACCAACATCAACACTATCTAAGAAAAAGAATACTGCTTACGACTCAACTTCCATCACTGTGCTTGAAGGTCGCGAGGCTGTCCGCAAGCGTCCCGCCATGTACATCGGCTCGACCGGCGATATGGGGCTGCATCACCTCGTCTATGAAGTCGTGGACAATTCCATAGACGAAGCCTTAGCCGGATACTGTGATACGGTCGAAGTCTCTATCCACTTGGACAACTCGATCACCGTCATAGATAACGGTCGCGGTATTCCCGTGGATTATCATAAGCAGGAGAAAAGGTCTGCCGCCGAAGTGGTGATGACCAAGCTTCACGCAGGCGGCAAGTTCGATTCTAATGCTTACAAAGTCTCTGGCGGCCTGCACGGAGTTGGCGTCTCCTGCGTCAATTTTCTTTCCGAGTCGTTGCGGCTCGAAATCTGGAGAGACGGAAAGACCTACGAACAGGAGTACGTGCGCGGAATTCCCGTGACCAAGCTTGAGCACACAGGAAAGACGCGCAAGCGCGGCACCAAAGTCACTTTTAAGCCGGATGCGGAAATCTTCGATGTCTCCGAGTTCAGCTTTGATAAGCTGTCCGAGCGTTTGAGGGAAAAAGCTTTTCTCAACAAAGGTATTCGCATCACTATCAAAGACGAACGCGAAGAGACTGAACGCTCGCACGAGTTTTACTATAAGGGCGGCATCGGAGAGTTTGTCAAGCACCTGAATAAGAACAAGACCACGCTGCATGACAAGCCTCTCTATTTTGAGCGAGTCGCTGACGCGCTCTCAATCGAAGTCGCCATTCAATACAACGACGGCTACGACGAGAAGGTCTATTCTTTCGCCAACAACATCAACACGGTTGATGGCGGATCGCACCTTTCGGGCTTTCGCTCGGCCTTCACGCGCACGATCAATTCTTACGCACAATCTTCGGGCATCGCCAAAAATTTCAAAGGCTCACTTTCAGGAGATGACGTACGTGAAGGTCTCGTGGCCGTGATCTCCGTCAAACTGCCGCAACCGCAGTTTGAAGGACAGACTAAAGGCAAGCTCAATTCTGATGTCAAAGGCGCTGTCGAATCATTCCTCAATGAGCGGCTGACGGAATTCTTTGAGCAGAACCCGACGGTCGCCAAAAAGATTGTGGGCAAGTCTGTGGACGCCGCCCGTGCGCGCGAGGCTGCACGCAAGGCGAGAGAGATAGTCCGCAAGGGAGTGCTGGGTTCGACCATGCTCCCCGGAAAGCTCGCGGACTGTCAGGAACGCGACCCGCAACTCTGTGAGATTTACATTGTAGAAGGGGATTCTGCTGGTGGTTCAGCCAAACAGGGGCGTGACCGTAGGAATCAGGCGATTCTTCCATTAAAAGGTAAAATCTTGAACGTGGAGAAGGCTCGCTTCGACAAAATGCTCGGCCACGGTGAGATAAGGACGCTTATCACAGCACTTGGAACGAGCATCGGGAAGGATGACTTCGATCTTAGCAAGCTTCGTTATCATAAGATCATCCTCATGACGGATGCAGACGTTGACGGCTCGCACATCAGGACGCTGCTCCTGACCTTTTTCTACAGGCAGATGCCGGAACTGGTTGAAAGAGGATATGTCTATATCGCTCAGCCACCGCTATTCAAAGTGAAACGCGGTAAACGTGAGGAGTACATTAAGGACGAGAGGTCAATGGTGCGTTACATGATGCGGCAGGCGACTAACGACATCAAGGTAAAATCTCTGACTTCAAAGGCAGAAATAGAGGGGCGCGAGCTGGCTGGCTCACTGGAACAGATGGTTGAATTCAAACGCTATTGTGAGAAGGCCGCACGCCGTCTGGGTGGTGACGAACGCCTCCTTCATACACTGCTGGAAGCGTTTGGCGGAGCCAACGGTTTGCTTCGCAAGGAGGGCATGACGCTTCGTAATGTCTTTGAAAATGAAGAGGATGTAATCAAAATCGAAGGATTTTTGGCTGACAAAGGCTATAAGACTGATCTTTCCGAAGACGAAGAGCATGGCATGTGGGAGATTGAGACTTTTGCCGACGCAGGCGTGAGCATCTGCATAGACTGGAATCTTGCCAGCTATGTGGAATTTCAGAAAGCCGTAGAGTTTTACACGAAGCTGGAAAACAGCCTGCCCGCGCCTTTCGTGGTAGGGGAAAACGGATCAAGTGAAGAAATCCCGACACGCGAAGCACTGCTTGAGCGCGTGCTTGCCGCCGCCAAGAAGGATTTAACTATCCAACGATACAAGGGTTTGGGAGAGATGAATCCTGAGCAGCTCTGGGAAACCACTATGAACCCGGAAAAGCGCACTTTACTGCAAGTAAAGGTGGATGATGCGGTCGAGACGGATCAAATCTTCACTGTTTTGATGGGTGACGCGGTCGAGCCTCGCCGACGTTTCATTGAAGACAATGCTCTGGATGTGAAAAATCTGGACGTGTAAGTTTGAAGCAAAAGATAAAAGGCGTCGGGTTATCGGAGATTATTTGACACACTGATAGGCGTCGCTTAAAATAAAGCTCCTGTTCCTCCTGATGGAATATTACCGCTGCATACATCTCGCGTATGCAGCGGCTTTTTATTTAAGCTTAACGGTCTCTATTTGTCGCCTTCTGACCCGCTCGTCTTGGTTCCTACGTCAAGGTCTATGCGGTCAGGGGCGAGAACGTTCTGCTGATTATAATAGCCGCCTGGCGTGGTTTGACCGGACTCGCCGAAGTCAGCCGCACGTTCATCATTGGCTACCTCTTCAACCGCGTCGGGCGCGCTCGGAGTTGCCAGACCCTCGTCCTTAGTCTCTTCCTTGATGGTGGATTTAATTTGATTGTCATTTGCCATTTTGTCTGCTCCTTGATTATGTGTTGGATTGTGCCGGTTCGCGAAAGCGTTCGACACGGAAGCGATAAAGCTTGAGCGGCGTGCCCGGCTTGATGCCTGCCTTGCGCGCAGCGATTTCGACCTGCTGTTCAGTGGTCACGACGCCTTCGATATCTGGTAAGAGCAATCCGCGACGTGTGCCGTTTTCATCTTCGACAATCACGCCGTAAATTTTCGGATCAAGCTCTTCAAAACGCGCCGACTCAGGCTCGGACAGTACATCAACCGAATAACGTAAATTAGCTAACTCGGCATGAGAGACGGGCAAGAAACGCGGATCGCGCGTGGCCGCGTTAATCGCATTGGCTATCAACTCTTCTTCAAGCGACTCTTTGGTTGGCTCAATCGTGCCGATGCATCCGCGCAAATCTCCCGCCAGAGTTTTGATTGAGACGAAACAGGCCGCGCGCCGTTGGAAGCTCGAAGAAGATGGCTTGAGCTGATGACCGTCGCGGACGAACGTTTCGACTGCCAGCCGCGCGAGCGTGGGAAGGTCTGTTTCAGACAGGACATCAGAAGCTTTCTTAATCTCTCTCTCCCTCTGCTCATTTTCTTCTTCGCGCTCGCACACGAGTTGCGCCACCAGATAGCCGACGCCGAACGGAGCCTCATAATTCAGAACTTCAAAGCTCTCATGCGAACCGGACGCCACGCCCAAAGCTACGAGCATCGAGCGGTAGCCGCATTCACCTGCCGTTCTGCGCAGCGCATCATCAATATTGACGATGCGCTCCGGGGCACGTGCGCGTATGGCGGCGACGATTTCCTCATCGAAGAGATGCGCGTCCACATTGTATCCGGCTGGTGCGCCGGGCTTGAGCCTGTGGCTCAAATCACCGCTGGCGACAAACGCGATTGTCCTGCCACGCGCGGCGGCTGCATCGCTGATGCATGAGCCGAAATTGAGATGGTCTTCATTTGAGAGGAAAGTATAACCGAGCGCGACGACGCGCCCGTGCCAGCCGTTACGCAACAGAAAATAGAGCGGGACGGCTGTGCCATGATCAAGCTCATGACCTTTGATGCCGATGACCTCATATCCTTTTTCGCGCGCGGCTTGACCGATAGCAGATAACATCTCTTCATCGAGCGTGACCTCAATCTCTGTTTCAGGCGCGCGAAAATTTGCGAAGCTGCCGTAGAGTTTATCTTCCTGATAAGCGACGAAGGCGCGTGGCGCGAGCGGCGCGTGCGGCGAGATGAGCACGACTGTTTCGGCTCCGCTGTGGATGATGCGTTCTGTAAAATCTCGCATCGCCTTGATTGAGGCGCGCACTTCATCTGCCGCCTCGCCGCCGACTTCCGGAACCATGATCGGCGGATGCGGTGCGATACCTGCGAAGACTACAGAGCTTCTGATCATGGCGTTACGGGCGAGAGCTAGCGCGCGTCTCTGAGGTCGTTTGTTGCTTGTACGACATCAGAAAAATTTAGTAGCGTTGCTCGCTTAAAAAACTTTCGGGCAATGCGTTAGGTTATGATGAAAGGGGTTTACAGCTACGCATTCTATCATACGACGCGCGCTATCGAGCAAGCCTGAATTGCGCCGCGATGTGAATGCCATCTATGATACGCGTTGCTTCGTGTGGAAATCGAGTCGAAGTCCACGCGAGCGAACTGAAGAAGAGTGCGCGAGTTTCGAAAGTTGATGGAAAGATTTGATCTCTTAATTGTGGGCGCGGGGCCAGCCGGATCGTTCGCGGCTGAAAAGCTGGCGCGTGCTGGAGTGCGCGTCGCGCTCTTTGACGGGCGGCCTGCGGGCGAGCCGAAGGCGTGCGGCGGCGGCGTCACTTCCAAAGCTCTCAAAGCGTGGCCGCATCTGCTCGAAGCTGTCGGGCGCACGGTCGAAGATTTGGAGCTGTATTCGCCGGGCGGCAAAAAGCTCTATCTCAAACTCGACGAGCCTTTCGCCATCTACTCGCGCACGGCATTCGATTCATACTTGCGCGACCGCGCCGGAGAGGCCGGAGCGCATATCTTCTCGGAACGCGTTTCATTCCAAAAGCGCAAGAGCGAGAAAGAGGATTGGGTCGTGCGAAGCCGTCGCGGGGCGGAGTGGAGCGCGTTGATGCTCGTCGCAGCAGACGGCGCGAACAGTCCGATTGCGAAGAAGCTCGCAGGCGCGTTATCAAAATCCGAGATGGAAGTCGCTTTCGGTTATCGCGCGCCGCTGCCGCTTGAAGCGAGCGCGCCGACCGCAGTCGCTTTTCTTCCGGGCTGGGCTGGCTACGCGTGGGCTTTCCCGCGACCCGATCATATCTCTTTCGGCATAGCAACTTCGCAGGACGCCTTCGATCATCAGACGCTCGACGCGCTCTTGTGGCGGTTCATGGTCGGCTACTATCGCATGCGCGAAGACGCGACGGCGCGGCTCTGGACGGCGCGTAAAAAAGATAAGGCGCGTGACGAGATTATCGAAGCGGAGTTGCGCACGAAGGCCGAGCGGTATGCGGCGCGGATTCCGGGACTGGCCGCAGAGACCTGGGACGAGCGGCGCGCGTGCGGCGAGGGATGGGCGTTGCTTGGAGACGCGGCGGGCTTCGCAGACCCTGTAACGGGCGAGGGCATTTATTATGCGCTGCGTTCAGCAGAGCTTTTCGCGAAAGCTTATCTGGAAGGAAGACCGCTCGATTATGAAGCGAGCTGGCGCGTGGATTTCGGGCGCGAGTTGAGGCGAGCCGCAGAGCTGCGCCGACGCTTTTATGGAAACTTCTGGGGCGCGCCTTTCACAGAGAGAATGATCGAGTTTGCGCGTGCGCACAAAGGCATACGCAAAGTTTTAGGCGAGCTGGTCGCGGGAGATCAAGGTTATGTAGACCTCAAGCGCACGCTCGCGCGCCGCGCCATCTGGCCGCTTTGAAGAAAGGGATGAGGGCGGAGGGATGAGAAGCAACGTATTGATAGCTTTGCTTTCATCCTTCGCCATTCTTCTCATCGTTGCCGGTTAACAACGCGCGTGCTTTGTCGAAGGCTTGCGCGCTATCTAAAACTCTGAGCAGCGTGAGGAGAATTTCTTGATGCGTGCGCGAGCTTGAATTAGACAGAAGGGCGGTCAGCTTAGCCATGTCGCGCATGCCTTCCACGACGTAGAGCGCGATCTTTTCGGCTTCAATCAATGGCAGGCCGTCGGCTACGAGGACATCTGCGAGCACGCGGCGAATGCCTTCAAATCTATCGAACTCCAGACTCGGACTCGGATCGTCAATCATTATTTGCTCTTAGGAACTTTGGTAAGACGTGCGTGAATCGTGAATTGGCCGCCGTTGTTTTGCGGCGCGTTGTCGTTGATTCTGAACTCAAGCATGCCGCGCTCGTCCGGCAGGTTTTGCCACGAGCCGGTCGCGGTTCCGGCAGTGACTGCGACCGTATTTGAAAAGCGACCGTCAGCGTAACGCGTCCGCATCAAAAGCGCGCCCGTCGGCCACTCCTGAAAAAGTCTGCGCGATTTATACTGAGCGTCTTTCGCGCCGCCCGGCCCGACTCCGGCTTTCGCTCCCGCGAGGTCGATGATGCCCTCAACCTTCGTCGTGAATTCTTCCAGCGGCACGACTGCAATCGTAGAGAGTTGCCAATCGCCATTGGCATAGATTGTGAAGGTCGCGTCCTTCGTAGGCACGGTCGGAGGCTCGAACGTCTGTGTGTTTGCCGGAGACGTGGCGGGCGTCGGAGATTGAGCCGCAGACGGCGACGCCTTCGCGTTGGCATTTGCATTTGCGTTCTCGTTTGAATCACCGTTAGTCGAGGGAGTGTAGACTCCCTGATTGCTGTTGCCGTTGGCGACATCCGTTTGTGGCTTGGAATAATAATAGTAGCCAACGCCCGCGCCCACGACCGCGAGACCGAGCAGCAAGACGCCTGAGACGACGCCGATAATCAATCCGGCCTTACTTTTTTTAGCTGCTGCGACGGGCGGGGTGGGTTGCTTGAATGCTTCTCCGAAATTAGGCCAATTGGTCGGAGCGGTCTGCGGATTCGGACTCATGCTCAGCGTCTCAAGCGTAGACGGATCGGGCGCGCCGCTGACCGCGCCGGGCGGGGACGCCGACGGCAGCGCCACTCCGCAGTTAGTGCAGAAACGCATCCCGTCCGGGTTATCCCTCCCGCACTTCAAGCAACCGATCATCAATCTCTCCTCCACCAAATTTCAAGAGCCAGAAACTCCGCGTGCGCCGCGCATTCTAACACAGTGATGAGTGATAAGTGATAAGTGATAAGTGAAGACAAAAAGCTTTTCTCTCATCACTCATCACTGCTTTTTCGTGTACGGGGCGAGGCGTTGCTTGAGTTCGACCGGAATGGTGACGGTCTCGAAGGTATCGCGGCGGACGGCGACGAGAACGAAATGAGCTTCGGCGATGATGGTCTCTTCGCCTTTGCGACGCACTTCAAAATTGAGCCTCATGGATTTCGTCCCGATGTGGCCGACGAAGACGCAGACTTCGAGCATGTCATCCAGTTTCGCCGCGTGGCGAAAGTCGCATTCGAGATGAGCGCGCGGCAGCCATATATCAAGCTCGTCGAACATCACGCCGTAAGGAAGGCCGACCGCTCGAAACAGCTCGGTCTCGGCAAACTCAAAGAAGCGTATGTATGCGCCGTAAAAAATGATGCTCGCCGCGTCAACATCTCCCCAGCGCACGCGCTCCTCTATGCAATATTTTTGATGCTCACTCATGTGTTAGCTCTTTGAGCCTTCGCGGGAAACCCGGTTGTGTTTCAACGGACTAAAATTCCGCCGTCCCGATGCCCGACCTCTTA
Organism: uncultured Pyrinomonadaceae bacterium; assembly: GCA_964246305.1. GTDB lineage: Bacteria > Acidobacteriota > Blastocatellia > Pyrinomonadales > Pyrinomonadaceae > JACMLC01. The sequence continues at coordinate 119,476 of CAXTPS010000002.1, read as the reverse complement.
ATCTTTAGCGAGACGCGCGAGCAGTTTGATCAGCTCGGATGGGTCAATCGGCTTGGGCAAATATTCCTCGTAGCCTTCGGCCAGAGAGCGCGTGCGGTCTTCCTCTCTGGTATAAGCCGTGAGCGCGACGGCAGACACATGCGCGCCCCGCTCCGTCTCTATCAATCGCACTTTGCGTATCAGGTCATAACCGTCTTCGACCGGCATCCCGATGTCGGAGACGAGCACGTCAGGCCAACTGTTTTCAATCGCTGCCAACGCTTCTCTGACGGAATCTGCGGTCGTGACCTGCGCTCCGGAGCGTTCAAGCACGGCGCGCATAATCTGTAGCGTGTCCGGCTCGTCGTCCACGACGAGGACGCGCAGCCCGTCGAGCGGCGTGGGGATTTTCTCGCGTGCGACAGTCTCCATCTGCGTAGCCCCATCATCCTGTGAAGCTCGCTTGCAAACGAGCGGCAGCTCTAAAGTGAAGGTCGCCCCGCCTCCTTCTCCAGAGCTTTCCGCGCGAACGGTTCCGCCGTGCATCTCAACCAGATGCCGTACAATCGCGAGGCCGAGGCCGAGGCCGCCATGCTCTCTGGTCGTGGAGCTGTCGGCCTGACGAAAGCGATCAAAGATGTATGGCAGAAAATCTTTGCTGATGCCCTGCCCTGTGTCGCTCACGCTGATCTCGACGTGTGAATCCACGCGCCGCGTTTGAATCCTGACGCGCCCGCCGTGCGGTGTGAACTTGACCGCGTTCGAGAAGACGTTCCAGAAAACCTGTTGCAGGCGATTCGCATCGCCAGAGACGAATTGGGACGCGGCTTCGAGCTGCGTCTCGATAGTTATCTCTTTGGCGGCGGCGGCGGGACGCACGGCGTTGATGGAAGTTTCAATCAAAGAGGTGAGGTCTACCGGCACGACTTCCATATGCAGCTTGCCCGTGATAATGCGCGAGACATCGAGTATGTCTTCGACAATCTGAGCCTGTAATCTGGCGTTGCGCTCGATGGTCTCAAGAGCGCGCATCTTCCCCTCTTCGTCCAGCCCGCTTGAGCGAAGCATGTATATCCAGCCGAGCATGGATGTCAGCGGCGTGCGCAGCTCATGCGAGACTGTGGCGAGGAATTCATCTTTCATCCGGCTCGCTTCTTCCGCGTCCGCGCGTGCGCGACTCTCACGCTCGAAAAGCTGCACGTTCTCAATCGCCACCGCCGCCAGATTGGCCGCCATACGCAACGCCGCGATGTGCTCTTCGCAGTAAGCCGCCAGCTCGTAACTCTGCACTTCAATCGTGCCGGTGATGCGTCCCATGATTGCCATCGGAACGACGAGCGATGATTGCGGCATCAGTCCGTTGTTTTCCCCGACGGGAACGGTCGGGTGGCCCTGCATCAAGCCCATGTAATCATCCGTGATGACGACTTGCCCTGTGCGGACTGCGCGGCTGTTGGGGCCGTCCTTCGTGATCGGCATCGGTGGAAGCTGCGAGACATCCACGTCCATGCCTTCGCCCCACACGTAGGCGGCTGTGCGTACATCACGTAGCGGGTCGTAGAGCGAGATGAAGATGCCGATGCATGGAATCGAAGCAACCGTGAATTCACGAAGCGCGCTGTATATGGTCTGCAAGTCACGAGCCGTGCCGAATGCCTGCGCGAGGTCTGTAATCCTCACCAGCATTCGCTCGTACTCTTTGACTCCGCGTTGCTCGTCCACTGCCAGAACTTCCCCCGCACGAATTCAAGAAATGGTCTTTGATCTTAGGACTTTGGTCTTGGGTCTTTGATGTCATACTCGGCCTGAGCTTTGAAATTCAAGCCCGGAATCGCGTGCAAAGACCAAAAGCCAAAGACCGTTTTCTATATTTACTTGACCCGGCTCATTCTTCTCTTCAAAAAATCTATCAGCACGAATTCCGACAGGTTATTGGAATTGGCAAAATAGCCTTTGCCGTTGGTCATCTGTGTCAGCTCTCCGACGATGACAACAAAATACCCCATATCTGGCGTTGAGAAATATCAGCCAGGGATAAACAATGCCGATCAAGAACTGAAGCGGAGCCATAAATCTGTTCCCGATTCTCTTTGAAGGGCGAGTGCTGATGGCAGAACTCACTTACACAGAATCCTGTTCAGGCTCCTTCAGTCGGAAGTTGCGAGGCTTCATCGAAAATCACCAGATCAAATTTCGCTTTCTCTTCATCAAGCAATTGCGCGACCGTCTGCGGACTCATCATAAAACATGGCTTGATGGCGCGTATCGCCGCGAGAGATTGCTTCATCGTCGTGCGAAGAGGAGCAAGCCCGCGTTGGCGTGCCAGCTCGCGACGCAGGAATTTCATCGCTTCGCCCGTCTCCGGCTCACGTAGTTTGTTCTGCAACCGCTCGCGCATCTGAGCGACGAGCGAGGCACGATTCTCCTTTAACACTCGTTCATCTAATTCCTGAAATTCTTTAATGCGCTGCTCATGCGTTAAAGTGTGAAATGAGCGAAGCTCGCTCCTCTCCGTGACGACCTGCGCCAACCATTTTTGGTAGAAAGCACGTTTGAAAGCCGCGCTCAAATCCATAAAGGCGAGTCTCCCGCCCATCGCCAGCGGCAGCAATTCGCCGACGACGCTTTGCGCCACTCTTTGCCGCACTTCTTCAAACGCCGCCCAACGCGGCGCAAGCGCCAGGTTATCCGTCAACTCGATGATGCGAGTTTGAATATCGATTAAATTCCACCCGCTAAAATAATCGGCTGGCAAGCCAACTTGTTCGCATAAAGCATCGAGGAGCGTTTTGATTTCGCCCGTTTCTTTTTCGAACATCTGCACGGCGGTCATATCAGGCGCGGCGTGGCTCGCCATCGCCAAAGCCTGCTCACGCAAGCTGTGTTGCACGCACAGACGGCGAAACTCTGTAACCCAAACGATGTAATTTTCAAGCGCCGCCCAATTCGATTGTTCGTCTTGCCAGAGTCCGCCGAAAAGCGACGCGCCGTTTGCGCTCTGCGCTTCGAGATTCTGTTTTTCGCGCAAGTATTCGGTGACCGCTTTCATATCGTTCGCCTGCTCGATCAAACTCGCCTGATATGATGGCAGACGCAAGGCGAGCCAACGCTTTTTGATCGCGCTGTAGCGGCTATCAAGAAACGCTAGGAAGCTGAAGAAGCCGGATGATTTACGTTCGACGTAAGCAATATCATCGATAGGATTTTGGTCGAGCACGGAAGAAGTGAATTTCTCCGCGATGCGCTCTTTTAATTCAACTATTTTACGTTCACGCTCAATCAAATTTTTCGCTTCGGCGGGCGGCACGCTCCACGCTTCGTTTGCCAACACCTGCGCGGGTGCGCCCGGCGAGCGCGCCATCACCGAAGCGATGACGATTGCCGTTTCGACATCGGCGAAGTTCTTTATCGGCGGAAGTCCGAAGGAGTTTTCAATTCTTTGCGCTTGGCCGACGGCTTCCGCAAGTTGACGCCTCAGATCCTCACCCGTATTTTCCATTTGGTCAAAGTCGTGCTCCGCGTAAAAAGTTTTTGTCGTGTCGCGCCAAACGTGTTTGCCTCTCTTCAGACTACATCACTTCACCATCTTCCATATTCGTTTGCGCCCCGTTATTCGCCTGCGGTAAATGCCGATCACGGTCAAAGGTTGGCTGTTCGTGATCGGGCACCTCGTAATCTGGGAAGTCTGCTGACCACTGACGGCGTGTGGCATCGTCGGCGTAATATTTCAGATAGAGGTAGATATCTTCCTCACTGCCGCTGCCAAGCAGATCTATATGCCACGCCCCAGAATTATCGAGCGGCAGATCTTTGACAGGCTCACGGAGGAGTTCACGCCAGAGCAACGTGTAGAGTTCGCGGTCGCTCAGATGGTCGGTCTGGTGGAGGAAGACACGCAGCCGCGCCAATGCTTCAATCACTTGCCACAGTCTTGCCGTCAGCATCGGATCGTCTAAAGACTCCGGGGCGGAAGAGGCGACTCCGGCTTCTTCGAGTTGCTGGAAGTGTGTGGTCAGAGGCGCTTGTTCGTAAGCCGCCACGCGCTGCCAGAACTGCGCTCTCGCTTCGGGTGATAATTCATTGGATTCCCACAGGAACATGTCACATTCATCGGGCGGTGCGGCATCCGGCCCGGTTTGAGCGTTGTTTTTGTCGGTTTTGCCCTCTTCGTCATTTGACATAATTATCTTCCCGTGATGTCTTGTTTACTATATCTGCCAGGGATGTTAAGCCAGTCGTCGGATGAAAGCGCGACCCGTTTTCGAGGCATTACCGAACGGGTGATCGCAGAGTAACATAATCGGAAGTAACTATGAGCGACAAGGACAGAGGATTTACCGGCGTGGCCCGAGGGACAGAGAACCGATGGCCTCCTGCGGTTTTGAACGTCGAGCGCATTATCATGCGGGCGGGCGAGCGCGTGGCCTCGCGCGGGCGCGCCTATTACGCGCAGAAGTGGCGACTGCGCGTGCAGAATTTGGGCGAGTACGAGGCCGTCGTCAGAGTGCAGGGCAGCGAGATGTACAGGGTCGAGTTTCTCAGGGATAGAAACGGCGTACTGACCTTCTGCGACTGCCCTTATGCGGACTACGAAGCGGATGTCGTCTGCAAGCACATCGTCGCCGCCGCGCTCTTTCTCAGAGACTATTTGTCCGAGCGCGCGCCTGTGCCGTGGGAGTCTGTCCTGACGCAAGTGGCGCGCACTTCATCAAGCTCCATGCAGAAGAGGGTGGCGGAGTTTCTCTTCTTCAGCCTGCAAGCGCGCGGCGGCTCGTGGGCGATTGTGCCTTACACGGTTGCGTCATCCTTCTTCCCAGAATCGGTGCAGCATAACGTCAGTGAAGCGGCGCGCGTAGCCGTTGAACAGAAGCTCTCGTCGCAGGCCGAGAAGGTCAGCCCTTACGAGTCTGGCGCGCGGCACGTTTACGCCAACGTCACACACACGCATGCCGCACTCGTCCGTTTGCTCGCGTCCTCCGGCATCTACTATGGGCACTATTACAGCGGCGCATCGCTGGACTACGGGGCCATTTTAACCCTGCTCGCTGGAGGCCCACTCTTCTTCGGCACGGACAAGAATCCGCTCAAGCGACCGCTGGAAGTTTGCACCGATCTGGCGCGCATAGAGTTGGAGATGGAGCGGTCAGAAGAAGGCGGAACGCGAATCACTGCGCTGGCCGTCGCGGGCGAGCGCGTGTTCCCGCTTCGTGGGCGCGAGATGCAACTCGTCTCGTCCAAGCCGCTCTGGCTGCTCTCCGACCAGACCATCTTTCAACTGGACGCGCCAGCGGACGGCTTCGTTCTCTTTCAGGAGAATCCGGTCATAGAGATTCCCGCCGACGAAGAGGCGAATTTTTTTGAAAAGCACCTGCCCTACCTGGCCGAGCGTTTCCCTTTGCGCGGCGACACACTCATTTGGGAAGAGCTGCGCGACGCCCGGCCTGTGCCGCGACTTTATCTGACCGAAGAAGGGAAAGAGCTGCGCATAGAGTTGCGCTACGCCTACGGCGATTACGAGTTGACGCCCAACCGCAACGCGCCCCGGCAGAGCATACGCCGCAACGCTCAGACGGGCGCGCTCGTGCGCGTCGTGCGCCAGTCAGACCGCGAGGTTGAGTTGTGGGAGACCATCGGCTCGAAGACCTATGGCCTCAAACGCGCGCCCGTCAGTTACGACTCGCGGCGCAGTTTTTCAGACGGCTACTTTCTCCTGCGCGCCAACATACACCCGTTCGATTTTCTGTCACGGCACGTTCCGCAACTGGCCGCGTCGGGCTGCGAGATTTACGGCGAGGAAGAGCTGAAGCTGGCGCGCATTAATCGCAACCGCCCGACCATCTCTTTCGGTGTGACATCCGGCATTGACTGGTTCGACGTGCAGGCGGTCGTGCAGTTCGGCGACCTTGAGGTCGCACTCGCGGAAGTGCGCCGCGCGGTTCGCAAACGCGAGCGCTTTATCAAGTTGGCTGATGGAAGCATGGGCGAAATTCCGCTCGAATGGATAGAGCAGTATCGCCACCTCTTCGCCCTCGCTGAAGAGACGGACAAGGGCCTGCGCCTCGCGCATCATCACCTGACACTGCTTGATCAACTTCTCGCCGACGACGAGCGTGCGCGAACCGATAAAGAGTTCAAAAGGCGGCGCGAACGCTTGCGTAACTTCGACGGCATCAAGCCACAGAAGCTCCCCAAACATTTCAACGGCGAGCTGCGACCTTATCAGAAAGCAGGGTTTGACTGGCTCTATTTCCTGCGCGAGTACAAATTTGGCGGCTGCCTTGCGGATGATATGGGCACGGGGAAAACGATTTTGACGCTTGCCTTCCTGCAATCTCTCAAAGAGCGCGGGCTGGCGAAGACGGCCTCCCTGCTCGTTGTCCCGCGCTCGCTCGTCTTCAACTGGGAACGCGAGGCCGCGCGCTTTACGCCGCGCCTGCGCCTTTTGAATCATGCTGGGCCTGCGCGCGCCGAAGACATCTCGGATTTCGATGACTACGATCTTGTGTTGACAACCTACGGGCTGCTCCGGCGCGACATAGAGATGTTGACGCATTATGAGTTCAACTACCTCATTCTTGACGAAGCGCAGGCGATCAAGAATCCTCTGGCTGAGACAGCTAAAGCCGTGCGCCTCTTGCGCGGCTCGCATCGCCTGACCTTGACGGGCACGCCCGTCGAGAACAACACGCTCGAACTCTGGTCGCAGTTCGCCTTCTTGAATCCTGGATTGCTAGGCAATGTCGAATACTTCCGCGAAGAGTTCAGTACACCCATTGAGCGCAAAGGCGATGAGCGGGCAGCGCAATTCCTAAGAAAGATGGTCTATCCCTTCATCCTGCGGCGCACCAAAGATCAGGTCGCAAAAGATTTGCCGCCGCGCACCGAGCGGCAGTTGATCTGCGACATGGAACCTGCGCAGCGCAAGCTCTACCACGAGAAACGCGACTACTATCGCGCGCTCCTGCTCAAGCTCATCGAAGACGAAGGCATTAACAATGCGCGCTTTCGCGTGCTCGAAGGCTTGCTGCGCCTGCGCCAGATTTGCAATCACCCGCGCCTCGCCGTGAAGACTTTCAGGGGCGGCTCCGCAAAATTCGAGTTGTTGTTGGAGACGCTCGAAACGCTCCGTGCCGAAGGTCACAAAGCGCTGGTCTTTTCACAGTTCGTTGGGATGTTGAAAATCTTAGAGGCAGAACTGAAGAAGCGTCGCATTCCATTCTCTTATTTGGACGGGCAGACGCGCGACCGTCAGGAGCGCGTTGACGCTTTCCAGACGGACGAGACGATTCCTTTCTTTCTCATCAGCCTTAAGGCTGGCGGCGTCGGCCTCAATCTGACAGCCGCCGACTACGTGATACACATTGACCCATGGTGGAATCCGGCGGTCGAGATGCAGGCCACGGATCGCACGCACCGCATCGGGCAAGATAAGCCGGTCTTCATCTACAAGCTAATCGTGCGCGACTCCGTCGAGGAGAAGATTCTTCAGTTGCAGGAGCGCAAGCGCGCCCTTGTCACACAGTTGATTGCCACCGAAAGCAGCTTTTTCAAATCGCTTACCGCCGATGATGTAGCCGCGCTGTTCACTTGATCGTTCGTGACGAATGCCTATCCTTAATGCTTGAATTTCAAACTCAGCAGATTCTCAAACCGAGCAGGAATAAATTGCCCATGTCAGGCTGATTAACGAACGGCAAGAAATCCTGCCTTCTCTGCGGCCTCCGCCAGACGCGCATCGAAACAGACGAACGGGCGATGGCGCGGCTTCTCCTTGCACCAGATGAGAGCGGCGGCAAGCTGAAAAGAGTCCAGGGCGCGAAGCCCATACAATCTCGGAAAAGTCAGGGCCATGTCGCGGACTCGATCTTTCGGTTCGACGATGAGCAAAGTGTCGTTGAGAGTCTCCCATCTTCTTTGCGCCCTGAGCAGTTGTTGAGCGTTCAACTCCTCTTCCCTGTGTAGTCGCTGCATGGCGCTATAGACTTCGACGGTCGTTCCCCACCAGACCACTTTGTGCGGGAATTGACGTGCGAATCGCCGAGAGAGAAGAGTCAGTGCCGGTTGCGAGCAACACATCGGAACTAAAACACTCGTGTCCCAGAAAGCTGTGCTAGTCTTCATCACGTTCATCGGTCACAGCTTTGACGGCACACTCCAAACTGATTCGAGGGAGTTTCTTATCTTTCCAGAATGAAGCCGGAAGCCCCTCTTTTTTCGGCAGGCGCAAAATACCCGCCGCGATCTGCTCGGCCTCCTCGGACTCATAGTCATCAATGTTGGCGAGTGGGACGATCTTAGCGATAGGCCGGTCGCGGTCTCGAATCAAGACTTCTTCACCGCGGCGCACTCCTTCTAAATAATGGCTCAGACGATTCTTCAGCTCAGCAATGTTTACAGCGCGCATCCCTTTATCTCCTAACATAGCCATTATAGCCATCAGAAATTGGCCTGTCTATCTTGTCCCATCATGCAAGAGCTGTTAACCCGATAAACATCTGCATCTATGTCCACCAGATTGGTGGCGCCGCACATTTCCAGAACGCGGTGGCTGACCGCTTGTTGATGCTGCTGCTTTACTACCGGCTCTATCTGACCCAGGAGTTCATGACCCTCCTGTTCAAAGCCGAAGCTAAGAGTGTCATCTGTCGCTCGATTCAGTTGATGCGGCCCGTCTTTACAGTGTGTCGCCGACCATGCCCCTAGAAAACCGAACCGGCAGGAGGAAAAACTGAACCGAAAATCCGGCAAATCGGGAAGATAGGGACGCCCTTTCTCCGTCTCCCTGAAAACGATCTGCGATAAGGAGCGTTGTGCTCCGAGAGCTAAGGCTCCGCAATAGCGACGAAACGCACGCCGCTGGATGAAATGAGTCCTGCCCTCTCCCGTCACAAAGCGATCCGCCCTCTCAAGCTCGGCATCCGACAGCACTAACGCGCAACGCCTTGACACTTCGGCGTCGCGTGAAACCGGGGCGTATAGGACGTAAACTGCACGAGACACCATCGCAGGCGTCCAATCAGAGGCACTCGCGGTGTACAAATCCTTAGCCCACTCGCTTTCGTTTGCGTTATCTGAAGTCATGAGCTTCGTCCACTACTTCTTGATGCCTCTGTCCGGTAGTATGGTCAGGCCGCTAAACCAGGCAGCAACTTTATTATGATTTCAGAGACCGCGAGCTGGACAGCGTAAATTTCCAGTGTATGCCGACCCATAAATCCCATAACCCCGGCTATGGCCTTTGGAGGCTGTATGCGGCTCAATCCACGCCGGAACAGACACAGGTTGATGGACAAAAAGCCGATCCCGAGAATGAAGACCGCGAAAGGAATCTTGGGAAACGAGAATTCAATCTGTTCCTGCCAGACGTAGGCGAGCGCCGCGATAAAGCAGGCCAGCAGCCGCATCAGACCCGCATGCTTAGTTATAGCGTGATCGTGTACCACAGAGATTTGGGCTGCGCCGCCAGAGTCTGTGGCATCATGACCGTCGGCGTACAATCGTTGGCATAAGCCGACCAGCGCCCACAACCACCCTTCGGCGCCATAATCTACGACCTTTCCCGTTACGGGCAGCAACGCGAAAAGCGCAGTGACGAGGATGGCAAAGGCGACCCAACCGTAATTTCCCACAAGCGTTTGCACATAGCGACTTGCAAAGCGTATCAGCGCGAAGCTCAAAAGAATGTTCGGCGCTACCCAATTCCAATCGTTGTTCGAGCTGTCGAGCAGGGTCAGAAACAGACCGAGACCTATCCAGTAGAGCGGGATAGTACGGGTCCGCGCGTAGCCAATCAGGAAGAAGAACGTAGGGGCCGCAAAGCGTCCCAAGACGCTCCACCACAGATCGTTCTCCATGAAGAAATAGCCGAAATGGTCAACCAAGACCAGGATGATCGCTGCGGTTTTAAGCCAGTCGGTGTTATCAATGACCAGCGGTTTGCTCGTCGAAGGCGCGGTGACGGCGACTTGTCTCAGGGATAGAAGGGTTGAACCGCTTGCAGGCTCTGCCGGGCTTCCTTCGTAAGCGGCTGTTGGCATGTTCATCTCCTTGAGCACAAGGGACAGAGGCAACAGCGTTGTGTCTCGCTCAATGACCGCGCCACCCATCACCGCTGCTCCGAAGGCTACGGTACAGCCGTCCTGTATGTGAGTTCGCTTCACCTTCAGCATCATGTTCTCGAAGGTGTGAAACTGCAGGAAGCCCTCAACAACACAATCATTACCGAAGCTCACTGCGTTCCAGTCGGAGCACTGCATAGGCTGGGTCACGATTGTGCCTCGGCCTATATGACATCCCATCCACCTTAAGACCAAATTCGAGAGAGTAGTCCCAGCGCAGAAGGCCATCACCATTCTGCACCAGACGAAGAAGCAGTCCTGCGCGAAGAAATAGGCAAAGTGATGCCAAGACCAGAATGAGGTAGAGTGATCAGTTCCCCATTTGTTGCCTACGAGGGATTGCTTTATCGCTACGCTGAACAGAACCAGACCGACTTCTGTGAGTATCAAAGCGGCGACCGCACTGTTGACAGGGTTCACACCTAATCTCAACAAACAGATGTACAGAATCACGAAGATGAGCAACTCGGCGATACGCAATATGCCTATGCTGAAGAAGTCGAACAGGAAGAGCCGGGTCAGGAAGAGCGTAAAGCCCGGCGGCTTGTGGGCTTCGTTCTCCGCCTCGAATGACGCGCTCGCAAATTTCACGGGCGGATTTCCCGCTACAGTCATTGGCTCGCCCAGCCGCGACCGCATCTGTCGTCGAAACTCTATATCACTTGCAGGCGTGGAAACACCCAAGAGGAAGTTAGACGGGAGTTGCCCATGCTCCACGACGCAGTTGTTCCCGCTGAAGAAATTACGGGGCATGTCCAGGCGGCGCAGTGTGAAATGCTCTGCGCCACAGTCGAGCATATTCGTGAAACAGCCATTCGACCAGAACACCTGAGAGTCTGCGGAAGCCGCCTCCGGGACGAGGTTGAACATCACGTCACACTCCGAGGCGCCAAGACGCGGGAAGCGCAGGCCAGCCAAAGAACGCAGGTACTGCCCTGTGATGGTCCAAGTCCACTGGCTCTGGATGCCGTTCAACAGCTTCATTCTGTACATGAGGAGAGCGCCTCTTAGCCCGCGCGAGGAATAGAGCCCCGGCGAAGCTGCTGTCCAGCGAATGAAGAGGCAGCTCAGCAAAGAGGTCACTACAGAGGTGATCCAGGTGGTGACGAACGCGTAGAGGGTAAGGCTCCAGATGATCTCGAACAACGGTGTCATCCTGAAATATGCACCGGATAGCCCAGTTCCCCCGACGGCCATCAAGGGACTGGCAAACCATGCGATTGAGGCGGCGGGGAGAATAATCAGACAGAAAGAGAGGAAGCCCTGCACAACGAGGTTGAGGGTTTCCAGTAACCAGAACGGATACTTGTACCGGCAAAGGTTCGCTGTGCGCTTCAGTTCCGTGCATCGACCACTCAGGCGCGCCGGCGCGCCTTCCCACATCTCCTGTGAACCCACATCTGTGAGAATGGGCGTAAACGGAGTAATCCATGTGTTGCGTCCCACCTTCACATTGCTGGCTATAGCGGCACGCATCCCTATCTTGCAACCGCGCTCAAGATGAACCGGGCCTACGTGCAGATGCTGGCCCGACCACTTGGTTGTTTGAATGTAGGCCCCTGTCTGGATGGCGACATCGTCTTCTATGGTCAGCAAGTCCAGAGGCCCGGACAGGTAAGCATCGTGCGCGCACTGAAGGTTACGACCTACGGTCGCGCCTAGCTGCCGCAACACGAACGCCATTAGCGGCGCACTCCTGTAAGTAGCGCCCAGAGCGAGGAGCACCATCTGCTCTAGCCGTCCGATGCACCAGATGCGTAGATGCATTCTGCTCCACTTGGGGTACACGCCCGACGTCACATTGTTCTTGCGCATGTCACTAGCCATAAAGGACTTTATCATCATGGCCCAGAGCAGGCAGGCGAAGGGAAAAACGAGAGCCAGTAAGTATAGAAAGAGGCTTGCCATGATGAATTGCCAGAGGTTGGCCGTTGCGAAGAACGTCCCGACATCGACAAAGGCTAAGGCGCCGATCAAGGTCAATAAGGCAGGGGAATATAAGAGAAGAGCAAAGAGGGCTTGCTGGGTCGTGAAGTATCCTATGGAGAGCGCCTCTGCCGCAGCCTCATCGCGCTCTGTGCTCTGCTCGTCAGATTTCACAGGGGTCGCAGTGTCCTTTGAGGACGGCTGTAACTGACGCGTGCGGCTGGCAACCTTTCGCGCAGTGTCACAGTCGCTGAGCAATGCACGAACCGGCACCACCCATCCGGCAACCTGTAGTTTCTGCGACAAACGGGCAATGGCTATCGAGTGCCCGCCGGCCTCTGCGAAGCAATCGTCCAATCCGAGCGGCGTCTCTAACACGGCCCTGCATATCTCCAACACCTCCTCATACTCATGGCCTAGGGCCGCGTCGGCTTCGGGCGGTTTTACTTCCCCCTTTCTTGTATCCAGCAGACTGGCCGATGTGTCTACACAAGTGTTCTCCCCGCCGTTTCCCGGCAGTTGAGAAAGGCTTGGCAGGCACTCCCTATCAATCTTTCCCGAAACCGGCTTCATGATAAATTTTTCTACGAGGAAGATTCTTGAAGGAATTGATGGCGGCGGAAGTTGACTGGTCAGTTTAGCCGTTACACGAGCGGCCCACTCCGTCGGCGCAGGAGCGACCACAGAAATCTCTTCTTCGCAGACCGAAGGCGCAACGACGAAGGCGACGAGCGCCTCGTTCTGGTAGTCCAGAACAGCGGCCTCTATCTCACTGAACTCTGTCTGGAGGATGTCTTCAACGGCCTGCGCCTCTACGCGGTGGCCGCGCACTTTAAGCTGCGCGTCAATTCGGCCAAGGAAGCGCACGCTCTGGGTTTTGATGTCTATCCTGCATTTGTCGCCTGTGCGATAGAGCCGACCAAACTCGGGATGCGTGATGAACTTCTGTGCAGTTTGCTCCGGCAGGTTGCGATACCCGCGCGCAACATGTACCCCGCCGATGCAGAGTTCCCCAATCTCCCCGTGTGGCAATGGGCAGAGTTGCCCTTCCTCAAGAATGACGTAGGTGACATTGGCAAAGGGCGAGCCGATGGTGATAGGCTCGCCGGGGCGCAAACTCTGGCGGCTGGTGTCTGTGCTTGCCTCTGTTGGGCCGTAGGTGTTGATGATCTGGCGTCTTCCGCGAGTCCAAGGTTCCACGAGCGCGATGGGGAAGGCTTCACCCGCAGGTACTATGTAGCGGCAGATCGGGTATGGAAGGTCTATCTCCGGGTTTTGTGTGAGGGTTGTGAGCAGCACGGGCGGACAGAAGAGCACTGTGACTTCAGCTTCGCGTAGGACAGGGAGGAGTTCCGGCCCCGACCGTATCTGCTCTTTGGTCAGCATGACCACCGCGCAGCCAAAGACCCATGCGCTGTACATCTCGGAGATGCTGCCGTCGTATCCCAGCGATGAAGTAAGCGAGGTCGCGTCCATGCCCGGAACAAAATCATAATAATCTGCGTAGCTCAGAGCCAGATTCACATAGCCTGCGTGCGGACACTCCACGCCCTTGGGCATTCCTGTTGTTCCGCTTGTGTAAAAGATGGTCGCAAGACGCTCTGTGGGGTCGTCCAACCAAGCGGGCGGTTCTCTTCGGGGCATGCTCTCCGGCAATGTCAGAACGTTTAGCGTAGGCAGGTCGCGGAACTTCTCTCGTCCTCGCGTGAGAATGACCACAGGCTGTGCGTCCGTGAGCATGTGTGTGATGAGAGTGTCGGGCAAGGTGGTGTCCAAAAACATCACTGTCCCGCCGGCCTTGAGAATCCCAAGGTGAGAGGCCACTATCTGCCAGTTGTCCTGCGACATGGCAACGGCCACGATCTGATCAGGGCCTGTGAGGAAGGGCGAAATGGCCGAGGCTATCTTTTCTGCTCGCGCATTTAGCTCAGCGAAGGTCAGCGTCTCTCCTGTGTGTGGAATCTGTAGTGCTGTAAGATGCGGAAACCTTCGGGCTGAGCGGCTGAAGACCTCTGTCAGCCAACGCACTCCTTTCTGATGCGGTACGTTCAGGAGGTGACTGTCACCAAAGACATCCGTCAGGCTGAACGGGCAGGTATCAGCTTGCGGCAACTTCTCCGACGCCCAAAGGTAGCGCCTCCACGCTACAAACGTCAGCGCCAAGAAACCTGCGACGGCAGTTGTTACCCAGATTGCTGCCAAAACTTTTCCTCACATGCTCGTAAAGTGTGGGTCACGCGCCTCATCAATCCAGATTGTGTTCGCTTATGCGTTTGCCTAACCTCAGAACTTCAAGGGCGCGGATGATCAACGGATCAATACCGGCTTCAATATCGGACTTCTTATTGCGTAAATAGACGCCTGCCGGCACGCCTTTGCCTTCATAACAGACCATTTCTGCTGAAAAATACTTCTGATAGGATAAACAGTACCACCAGCCGTTAGGTAGTTTCTTCTCAAGCTCATAAGAGAAGATACCGTTGGTATGGTCGCCTATAATCGTAACGTAAGGCAGTTGCTTGATGGCTAAGGCAAAGACCTCTCCGCCACTAAAAACAGAATCACAGGTTAAGAGGGTTATCGGTTTCGTGAATTGCGCCTCGCCTTGCGGTTTTATGTGCCATGTCTTCAGGGGTGTAAGGTCATCTTCGCCGGGCCCAATCTTCGTCCTCCGGTGGAAGGCGACTCGCTTGCGGTCGCAAAACCGATTGATAATCGTGATTGCAGTACTATCGTCTCCTCCGGGACAGTCGCGTATATCTATGATGATGCCGCTCAAGTCATTAAAGTCAAGGGCGATCTTATCCAGAGCAGTAGTTAATGCCTGCCTTTTGACGCCTTCCAGCTCCAGGATACGCACATATCCAAATGCACTGGACATGCAATAATGAAGCATCCATGCTTCGGTCTTCGCAGTCCGTCCGAAGCCATTGGCCACTAGAGTCTGCTCTGTCGTTTTGAAGAGCTGTTTAATCTGCTGGTCGGTGAATTCCTGCCAGAATCTGGGCTTTTTCTCCGGGGTGAAGGAGCGCTCCTTTCGCTTCCCGCTTCCTTTGGCTATCAGCCTGACATGCCCGTCATTCAATGGTTCGAGCATCCGACAGAAGACACGGAATAGCTCATCATCGCTGGTCTTCGCTGTGACTTTCGGTCTATAGGTTTCATACTGCTTTTTCCAGTCAACGCCTCTTACTTCAAAAAATGGATACCTGTAGTAAAAGGTCTGCCACAGCTCTTCAAAATTCTTTTCAGGGTCGTGGATGGTCATACAGTATCGAACTGCGGAAAGTTGCGCCGCCGCCTTTCACCTCGAATGGAATGCCGAACGGGTCCGACGCCCTGCTTCAGGTCGCGGGAGTGTGTTCAATCAAAATATCGCTCAAGCGTTCCTTTTCGACGAACATCTAAGGTGACGCAATGGGGGCCGCCGCCTAACATTTTGGAGTGACGCAATTTTAGAGGGATGACATCAAGCCCCTCCTGCTCCAAAAGTTTTATGAGAGTTGGCTGATTACGATCGACCACGACCAGATTTGGATTGATGCTGAAGGCATTCATGTCAATCCAGTCGCTGCCAATGCATTTGGACAGGTAGTCGGCGTCATACCTGTCCGTGTTCTCCATAGGCGGGCTGTAGATGACTTTCCACTGCTTCAGGATTTTGGGCAGCGTGTCATCGTTGACACGGGAAGGATTGGCGAGGAGCAGGCCGGGGCGTAAGGCCACAAGCGTCGAATCAATGTGGCTGCCATAGTAAATGTCTTTGAGGAAGTGGATACGATATTTGTCGCCCAGAATAGATTGTAGCCAATGTCCGCCAAGCTCGTTGCCTGTGCCGCTCACCAGATAGATTAAATCCTGTCCAAAGCGCAGGACGTTTGCCGCATCAAAGGCTGGCTCATCGTTACGCGGTGTAGGCTTGTTTAAATCAATCCCCTCGAAGAGTGAGTCCAGGAGCATAGGCTTGGGGGCGCTAATCCACTTTGCGCCCGACTTCATAAAATCCATCAGCAGTGGGCGATAGCTAAAGGTTTCCTGTGCGCGGCTGCGTATGACATTGGGCGTTTCGATAATGAGGGCGCCTATGACCAGCAGAATGTCGCGGGGACAATAATTGTAGTAGCCCTGAGATTCCCAATTTATCGTAGAGAATCTGGCCTCGTGCGGCCATGTTTCAGGGCGTTTGACCGTAACGCCACAACTTTGCAGAATTTCTGCAAATCCATTCAGGTCCTCTTCCGTCTCTTCAATAACGCGTTGCGGAAAAGGGCCGCGCGGGATTTCCGACAATTGACGATCAGGGAATTCCGCCGCCTGCGTGCTTCTATCCGGCGTTGGGAATCGCGCGTTCAGCGGATTGCCTATAATAACTTCTTCTAGTTGATCCCACTCATTGCAACTCCATACACCTGACATATGTAACGTGCCTCTCCGCTGTTCTGAATTAGAATTCCCTGTCCTGTATCTTCGGACTTCTTTTAGCTTGAGCGCTCTGCCCCTAACGTGTTTCGAGACGAAAAGCCTGACCAACAAATTGTCTTCACCATCTAGCAGAATTGCTGAAGAAGTCAGGTAGCGCAATTGCCGCGTTAGACGATATTGCCGTCTCAAGGACAAAATCGCCTACCGCCAGATCAAGCACGCCAAGCCCGAATGGTGAAAATATGCGCGGCCTGTCATGATCAAGTTTGAATTTCTTCTCCAGAACATCTACCAAACTACCTGAGACAAAGTCCCTGTTTCCCGTCGCCATTTCCGTTAGATGGAGTGAAGTTTTTGACTTCAGGCAATGATTGACATCATCGACTATGTTTTGCGATGCGAGAATCACATTGACGCAAATATCGCGCAACGACAAATGCAGGACAGTTGGCGAATGCGCGAACAGTTTTTCATCGGCAAGATAGGGGTCCAGCGTAGTCGTAGTGAAAAGTATCAGAGAAGAGTCGGATAGAGCATCCTCCAAACGATCTTGAATATCCGCCCGCAGGTTGTGCTGATCGCTAAGCCAATTGCTGAAGTGTTCCGCCTCCTTGCGTTCCACATCGTACAAACTGATCTGACGAAACTTCCAGTTTCGAAATAAAAGCCATTCGATGGTTGTTCGGGCGATGACCCCGGTTCCGATGATGCCAAGGGTTCCTTCAAAGGGATTGGGGGAAATCTGCTCTGCTGCCAACGCGGCAGAGGCAGCAGTGCGTGTCGCACTGATGAGCGATGCCTCTATACAGGCCACGGGATAACCCGTCGTGGCATCGTTGAGAATCAGGACTGCCGACGCTCGGGCTAAGTTACTAGCCCTGTTTTCCGGGAAACTCGATATCCATTTGATGCCGCTTTTTTGAATCGCGCCACCGAGATGGGCAGGCAACGCGATGATGCGAGCACTGGGCTTATCTGGATAGCGGAGGAAGTAGCTGTCTGGATTGACAGCATCTCCAGAGGCGTGAAGACGGTACGCCGCTTCTACAGCATCGAAAACTTGATGCCTATGGTCGCCAATTATATTCTTAACCGTTGCGCTGGAAACAACGTAGAAGGTCGGGGCAGCTACCAAGATTTATTCTCCCATTAATAAGTTCGTGCTAACGTCATAGCTTCAGGCATAATGACGCTCTCTACCCAAGCCCTGTCATAAATAGTGTCCAAGTACCTTTCGCCAAGATCGGCGGAGATGGCGACTATGGTATCTCCGGGCGTGAACTCCGGAGCCAGCTGTTGCATAGCGGCCAGGACTGTTCCGGTGCTTCCCCCAACGAGCAGGTGATAATCTCGAACGAAGGAAAGACAAGCTTCAACCGTTTTTTCTTCGCTCACTGCGACGATTCTATCCGGCTTGGCGAACTCCGCAAGCTTTGGTCTCACGCTTGTGCCAATGCCGGGGATGTTTCTTTTGCCGGGCGCGCCTCCGAATGTGACAGAGCCGACTGGCTCGACGGCCACAATTTTAATCTTTGGGAATTCTTGACGAAGTCGCTCTGAAATCCCTGCGAGGGTACCAGTAGTGCCGGTCCCGACAAAAACCCAATCGACTTTATCGAATTCGCGCACGATCTCATTCGCCGTTTGCTCGGCATGAGCATTTTTGTTGGCAATGTTAGCGTATTGATTGAGCCAGACCGCTTTCGGGTCCGCTTGTAGTAGTTGCTCGATTTTCTTTAACCTATTTCCCAAGTATCCCCCAGCAGAATCGCGTTCTTCAACCACTATCACCTTTGCCCCATAGATTTCTATACCTCTGAGAGCCGCGCGATTAGCGTTTGGATCGGCCACACAAATAAATTTGTAGCCTTTGATGGCACATACCAAACTAAGCGCCAGTCCAAGATTCCCTGATGACGATTCGATTAAAACGGTTTCGTTTGGCCTGGCAATGCCTTGCTGTTCTAAGTCTTCAACAAGCTCTATTGCAGTCTTTACCTTAATCGAGCCGGTGATATTGAACCCTTCCAACTTTAGAAACACGTCGTGACCTCCAGCATAAGCATGAAGACGATAAAACAAATCACGAAAAATTAGCTCTAAGGGAGACTCGATGATCATAGCGCAATATCCTTTAGCAGAATGACCTGTCCTGTTTCTTCCGACCACTTAGTTTGGGTGCTGCGCCCTTGTCTCTTTCTCCGATATCCCAGCTAAGCCGTTGGGACGATAGGCCGGGACGCACAGACTTTATATATCATAAATCGCATCGGAGCGGTGCGGCAGTTTCGCCGTCCTGACGTCATTACGGCGGACCACACTACTCGAAGCAACCCGCCGGTAAAGAATGCGGGCGCAAACCGTCTGCCCGCACCGCCCCTACCATAAGAGCAGCCCGTCGCCGATATTGCAACGCGCAAAGAGCCATCGGCACTTCTATCGTCGGCTTGCCCGTCAGAGTACCAGCAAGCGGGTCGTAGCCGACGTCTGTGACGCCGCCGGACTTAAACTACCAGAGAGTGACTACTGCGAGCGCACCGGTGATGGTACTTCCGATGGCAGTCCCCGTCCACGATGGAGCAGCCTTGATGCGCTTGAGTTCGTTATCTTAACATGTCCCAGTTTGGCTACCTGATTTGGCCCACCTTCAAAGCCCAACTCCCACTACTTTAGTCAGCACTTTGTTGACAGGAGGGCGGGCGAGACGGAGCGGAGACAGAAGGTGGAGTTATTTGAGCGGATCAGGCATGAGTACGAACTCGGTTGTGGGACCATCATCGGGGCAGCGGAGAAGTTTGGCGTGAATCGTCGCCTGGTGCGGCAGGCTATCGAGGCGGCGCTTCCACCGGAGCGGAAAAGACTGGAGTGCCAGCGCCTGATCTTCGACGCGGTACGCGAGTTCGACGCCGCGCCGAAACTGCACACAAATGTCGCCAGTTGGTCATCGGGAAAGCGCAGCATGACGCTCGCCATCTCCTCAACCTCTTTGAATCGCGGCTCGTCATTGCTGGCCGTATAAGCCGTCACCTCGA
This sequence comes from uncultured Pyrinomonadaceae bacterium, assembly GCA_964246305.1. GTDB lineage: Bacteria > Acidobacteriota > Blastocatellia > Pyrinomonadales > Pyrinomonadaceae > JACMLC01. The sequence goes on along the minus strand of CAXTPS010000002.1, from coordinate 99,999 downwards.
CAGGTTCGGCGGGGAATAGATAGCGCGCGGCATTGAGGCAGTAGATGCCGATGTCGTAGAGCGTGCCGCCGCCTGTTTCGTCTCGCAGGCGAATGTTGCCCGCCTCGACTTGCTGTGTAAAAGCTGAATTGAAAATACGCGGTTCGCCGATTTTGCCCGACTGAATGATTTCGACTGCTTTCATGTTCGCTTCCTCGAAATGAAGGCGATAGGCAATCATCAGTTTGACCTTAGTTATCATTGCAGGAGCGAATCATCACTTCGCACTCACGCTCGGTCACAGCCATCGGCTTTTCGCAGAGGACGTGAACTCCGGCGCGAGCCGCGCGCACTGTGTAGTCGCGGTGCAGATGGTTCGGCAACGCGATGTAAACGGCGTCTACCTCACCGCTTTTCAAGCAGTCGTCATACTCTTCATAAGAGCAGATGTGTGGTACGTCGTACTTCTTGCTAAGCTTTTGAGCTTAACCGGATCGCCGGAGACGAGTGCTCTGAGTTCGCTGTTGCTTGTCGCATGCGCGAAGGCGGGCAAGACAGCCGCCTGCGAGATGTAGCCTTCACCAATGACCGCGTAGCGAATCTTGCGTTTCGCCCGCACGGTTGATTCGGATGTCTTCTTCCCTGATACCATTTTATTCACCCTTCTGAGATAGAATGAACTCTCGCTAATCCGATTCGCATTACAGATAATCGAAACCGAGAGAGGTCAGTCAATCGGAGGCTAATCATCTTTTGTGCCAGATCTGTGGCTTTTGCTTTAAGACTTGCAAGATTTTTATTGAGTCGTGGTTATCAATGCTTTGGTCACGCTGCGCGTGGCATTGCCGTCTTCTTCGCAACGGAGAATTTGCTTAACGGACGTTACGCCGTCGGGCGCACTCCGGTTACGACGCTGGGGCCGCCGCTCCTGCTGCGCTTTGGCTGCGAATCGGGCACGGCGCGAAATAACGCGCGGGGCACGGTCGCCGCCAGCTTGCAATCTTTTCGTAGTCCACATTTTTCCACTCTGCCGACGCAATTCCGTTAAGAATTACCTGTAAACAGCAAACTACTGCATACTGATTTTTTATTGCGCGAGCCACAGCGCAAACCACCACGGTTTGACTGACGGCAAGTAACTTTCGAGTGAGGGATGGTCAATGAAAACTATCGCAGCGGTCTTAGTCATCTTTGTTCTCATCTGCCCGTTAATCATCACGGGACAGCAAAAGCAGACCACCGATGTTAGCGTCAACGGGCACGTTTACGAACCGGCTAAGTTAGAGCCGACGGACGAGCGCATTAGTAGTTTGCGCGTCCCCGCAGGCTTTCGCGTCCAGAAGTTCGCGGAGATTCAGAATCCGCGTATGTTGGCGGTCGCACCTGATGGGACTGTCTATGTCTCGCAACGCGAGCCGGGCACGGTCTCGATGTTGCGAGACACGGACGGCGACGGCGTGGCCGACGTGCAAAAGGTCGTAGCCGAGAAACCGATGCTGCATGGCTTGGCGATTCATCAGGGCAAAATGTATCTCGCGGCGGTGAAGGAAGTCTTCATCGCGGATATTCAAAAGGACGGCACGCTCGGCCCGTTGCAGACCATCATCAGTGATTTGCCCGACGGCGGCCAGCACCCGAATCGCACGCTCGCCGTCGGCCCCGACAATATGCTCTACATCACCGTCGGCTCAACTTGTAATGCTTGCAACGAGACGAACCCGGAGAACGCAACTATCCTGCGCGCGAGCCTCGACGGACGCACGCGCAAAATCTTCGCTTCGGGCTTGAGGAATACGCTGGGCTTCGGCTGGCATCCCGTCTCGAAGAAGATGTACGGCCTCGATCACGGTATTGACTGGCTCGGAGATGATGACCAGCAGGAAGAACTCAACGAGCTGGTTGAAGGCGCGAAGTACGGATGGCCTTACGTCTATAACGACAGCAAGATCAACCCGCACGGCGAGCCGCCGCCCAAGCTCGGCCTCACAAAAGAGGATTGGGCGCGGCAGAGCAAGACGCCCTTGTTGATGTACACGCCGCACAGCGCGCCGATGGAGATGACTTTCTATACCGGCCAGATGTTCCCGCAGGAATATCGCAACGATGCTTTCGCGGCGATGCGCGGCTCATGGAATCGCGTCCCGCCGAGCGGTTACGAAGTCGTCCGCATCAGATTCGACAAATCCGGCAAGCCGACGGCTATTGAGCCTTTCCTGACCGGCTTTCTCATCAAAGGCGGCGCGCCCGAAGGTAAAGACGGCCAGTTTGCACGCCTCGCAGGTGTCGCGGTCGCGCGCGATGGGGCACTGCTTATTTCAGACGACAACAACAATACTATTTATCGCGTGAGCTATGGCGAAAGCGGTCAAGGCAGCATGATGGGCAAGCGAATGATTACGATGCTGCTGCCCGAAACACAGAGCGCGCCAAGCAGCATCAATGTCAACTCAGATGCTTTCGGACAGAACCAGTTCATCCCCGATCAGCATTCTTCTTACGGGCAGGACATGTCGCCCGCGCTCAGTTGGTCTGGCGTGCCTGCGAATGCCAAGTCTGTTGTATTGATGCTGGAAGACCCTGATGCAGCCAGCCCGAAGCCCGTCTTTCACTGGCTCATCGTGAACATCCCGCCCGGTGTGACGAATCTGCCGATGGCGCTCCCGAAGGACGAGAAGGCTTCGCAACTCGGCGGCGCAATGCAAGGCTCAAACTATACGGGTAAGAGCGGCTATTACGGCCCGCATCCGCCGTCCGGCGACCCCCCGCATCACTATCATTTTCAACTCTTCGCGCTCGACCGTGTGCTGCAACTTCCTTCCGGGTTTAACCGGCAGGCTGTCTTGAACGCGATGCGCGGGCACGTGCTGGCAAAGGGCGAGTTGGTCGGCATTTATCAACGAAAGCCTTAGCTCATTCGCGGCAGATGCCACCATTGGTGAAGAGCCTGATGATATGAGCTTAAGATGAACAAGAGGGAGGATATGATGTCGGAAATGAAGGACACCAAGCAGTCGCGCCGGAAGTTTTTGCAGCGAATGGGTCAGGGAGCATTGGCAGCTGGTCTAGCAACGCAAGTAGCGCCATTCGTCTCCGCTCAGGAACGACAGCCTCCCGCTTCACAGCCGATCAACCTTCCGCCGCTAAGCGCGCCGACCGAGCGACAGCGCGGTGAGCCGCCTGCACCTTTGCCGCCCGCACAGCGCGTCGGCTTCGCCGTCGTCGGCTTAGGCCACCTCGCGCTCGAAGAGGTCTTGCCCGCTTTCGGCGCATCCAAGAAAGCCAAACTCACCGCGCTCGTCTCCGGCTCGCCCGACAAGGCACGACAGGTCGCCGCGCAGTACGGCGTAGCTGAGAATAATATCTATAATTATCAAACTTACGAACGGCTCGCAGATAACAGGGATGTACAAGCCGTCTATATCGCGCTCCCCAACTCACTTCATGCCGAATACACTATTCGCGGAGCGCGTGCAGGTAAGCATGTTTTGTGCGAGAAGCCGATGGCGATCAGCGTTAAAGAGTGCGAGCAGATGATCGAAGCTTGCGAACGAGCGAATCGCAAGCTGATGATTGGTTATCGCATTCAGTATGAGCCGCACAATCGGATGGCGCGCGAGATGGCGCGCAACAAGCAGTTCGGGCAGGTGAAGTACGTAGATGCGATGAACGGTCAACGGCAGGGCGACCCGAACCAGTGGCGGTTGGATAAAGAACGCGCCGGGGGCGGCTCGCTGGTTGATTTAGGCATCTACTGCCTTAACACTGCTCGCTTTCTACTTGGCGAAGAGCCGACGGAGGTTTCCGCCTCAATCTACACGCCGCCGAACGACCCACGATTCCGCGAGGTCGAAGACCTAATCAGCTTTCAGATGCGCTTCCCTTCCGGCGTCATCGTCAACAGCGCGTCGAGTTATGACTCTCACGACGCGAACCGTTATCGCGTATATGCGACCGAAGGCTGGTTCGGACTGGAAACAGCATTTCGCTATCGCGGGACGCAGATGGAGACGGCACGCGCCGACGGGAAAGTTGAGCGCGTCGAGAAGCCGCAGATTGAAGCGAAGAACCAATTTGCGACGGAGTTGGATCACTTAGCCGAGTGCATCATGGAGAACAAGCGTCCCTATACACCGGGCGAAGAGGGCTTGCAGGATCAGCGCATCATGGAGGCGATTTACGAAGCGGCGCGCACAGGCAGACCCGTCAAGCTACAAGCCTCGAATAAGCCGGATGCCTTTCGTGGCCCTGAGCCGAGCGTTTAACGAGTCTCTCGTTGCATCTTAATGAAATCCGAGACGAATAAGCGCGCATCAGATGAGGGCGCGACAAAAACAATCTCCGGCGGGCTTGGCTTTATGTGGCGTGCCCTGAAGCACAGGAATTACAAGCTCTTTTTCAGCGGTCAGAGCATCTCGCTCGTCGGGACGTGGATGACACGCATCGCCACCAGTTGGCTGGTCTATCGCCTGACCGGCTCGGCCTTGCTGCTGGGCGTCGTCGGCTTTGCCGGACAGATTCCCTCTTTCGTGCTCGCGCCCTTCGCGGGCGTCCTCGTGGATCGCTGGAACAGGCATCGTCTACTCGTCGCCACACAGGTGCTGGCGCTCCTGCAATCAACGGCTCTCGCAGTTCTTGCCCTGACGGGACTCATCAACATCCGGCAGGTCATTCTGCTCAGCGTCTTTCAAGGTCTGATCAACGCTTTCGATATGCCCGCGCGGCAGGCTTTCGTCGTGGAGATGGTGGAGAAAAGGGAAGACCTTGCCAATGCCATCGCGCTTAACTCTTCGATGGTCAACGCGGCACGCTTGGTGGGGCCTTCCATCGGCGGCGTGATCATCGCGCTGGTGGGCGAAGGCTGGTGTTTCATGCTGGATGCGGTGAGCTATCTGGCGGTCATCGCCTCGCTCGTTGCCATGCAGCTCACGCCGCGCCTGACCAGACGGATGAATAACGCAAATATCTTGCAGCAACTGCGCGAGGGGTGGCGGTATGCCTTCCATTTCGCTCCGATTCGTGATGTCCTCTTGCTGCTCGCGCTGGTTAGTTTGGTTGGGATGCCGTACACGATCTTGATGCCGGTCTTCGCTAATGATGTCTTGCGCGGCGGCCCTTACACGCTGGGCTTACTGATGGCCGCGTCCGGTGTGGGTGCGCTTGTGGGCGCGATGTTTCTGGCGGCGCGCAAGAGTGTGCTGGGCTTAGGCAAATATATTCCGTTGACGGCAGGCGCGTTCGGCGCTGGCCTGATTGCTTTCTCGTTTTCCAGAAGGCTGTGGCTCTCGCTCATGTTGATGATGGTGACGGGGCTTGGCTTTATGGTGCAGATGGCGGCGAGCAATACGGTGTTGCAAACCATTGTGGACGAAGACAAGCGCGGGCGTGTGATGAGCTTCTATACAATGGCTTTTATGGGCACAGCGCCGTTCGGCAGCCTCCTCGCCGGAAGCGTCGCCGAGAGAATCGGAGCGCCGCACACATTGCTGTTCGGCGGGGTGGGTTGTGTGCTGGGCGCGCTCTGGTTTGCGCGTGCGCTGCCAGCACTGCGGCGCGATGTCCGACCGATTTACGTCAAGATCGGCATCCTGCCGGAGATGGCCGCCGGCATACATCAGACCTCGGAATTCAGCGTGCCGCCCGAAGCTTAATCGGATGGATTGGCTGCAAGAATGTGTTCGATCAGTTTAATGCCTGCTTGCAACATCGTGTCCTCCTTATCATATCGCGGGTCGTCGGACGCGATTCCGCCCGCGCAGATTCTAAAGCGCTCTCCGATCATCCGCGCCGCTTCAGCGACTTATTCTGAATTTCAAAACTTGCGATTTTCCAGTCAAAAATGCGGTGAAATCCCAGCACTAAAGTCCTACCTGCGGAGCCCATACTTCACTGTCTAAATGCGACATTAATGTTACTCTCCAATTACGATGGTTCCCGTCGTATTCAAGCAATCGCAAGTTAATACAATCCCTATTCTTTGCCCAGCAGAGCGCGCAACGTGAGCTTCTTACTGCCGCGCATGGTCTCGTACACTTCTAGCTGTCCATTGACAATGCGAGCGAAAACCGCAAAGGCTCTGTGTGGGAGTTGCATCGTCTGTATCTGCTTGACGAATTCGACCAGATAATAATCGCTCGCCAGCATGAAAGTATTAATCATGACGCCAGCCTTGCGGCACGCCTGAATCTCTTTAAAAGTTTCGTCCATCACGAACGGGTCGAGTCCCATCGGGTTTTTATAGAGCCTGCGCCCGGACGCAGCATCACTCGCAGAGCTTCGCCTGTGTGAGACTGCGACCGGACTCTTCGCGTCCAGAAAGCAGGCCGTCGGCTTGCCGTCCGTGACCATCACGATCTGCTTCATCTCTTTGCGCTGCGCTTGAAGCAGGCGGCGCGCGAGGCGCAAGCCCTCGGCTGTGTTCGTGTGATAGGGGCCGACCTGCGTCGTCGCTAATTTAGCCATCGGCAACTCTTCAGCCGAATCATGGAAGAGAACTATCTTGAGCGAGTCGCCCGGGTACTGCGTGCGAATCAGGTGCGCAAGCGCGAGCGCGACTTTCTTCGCTGGAGTGAAACGGTCTTCGCCGTAAAGAATCATCGAATGAGAGCAATCGAGCATCACTACGGTCGCGCACGAAGATTGATAATCGCATTGATGAACGTGCAGGTCGCCGTATTCGAGATTGAGCGGCACGCCCAGTCCTTCACGCTTGATAGCGGACATGAGCGTCGCGTTCACGTCCAGATTGATCGTGTCGCCAAACTCGTAAGGCTTGCTCGCGGCAGCCGCCTCGATGCCAGTCGAGAGGTCTTGCGTATCATGTCGCCCGACAGAACTCTTGCCGAGGCTGCCGAGCAAGCCGCGCAGAGTTTTGTAACCGAGAAAATCCAAACCCTTCTCAGTCACCTCGAAATGAACATCGCGCGGCAAAGGCTCGCCCGTCTCGCCCTGCCCGCCCCGTCTCTGCTCGCGCGCGCTCTGCGCCTGTTCTTCTTTTAACTTCAGATAACCCTCTTCGACCAGACGCTCGATCAACTCATTCAGCATCTCTTCCAGCAAAGAGCCTTTGAACTTGCCCTCGTTATCGGCCAGCATCTCCATTATCTGCTGCTCGTCAATCAATCCCTGCTCTAAGAGAGCCTGCAACAGAGCGCGCCTCAAAGCATCGAGCGACGTATCCGGCTCATGCCGCTGCCTCGTCCAATAATAATCATCGTCGTAACCCGACTGAAGCACCGAATCCGACAACGCCTCCATCAGATCGCCCAGATTGATTCCGTTGATGTCGAGACCTTTGAATTTTGAATAACGTGTGAATTTCATAGCTGGTTTACTTCTCAGTGATGACAGTCAATCCCGGCACATTATGAAAGTCAGAAGGATTATGCGTGACTAATGGAGCATCATAGCGGAGAGCTGTAGCAGCAATCCAGGAATCAGCAACCGAAATAGGACGCCCAATTCTTTTCGCATTGGCTTGTACCTCAGCCCACCGCAAACAAACATTTTCGTCAGCAGCCGCGAAAGCAAATTCTTTTATGCGAGCGCGAAGCTCTGCATGGCGACGCTGTCCCCACCCATTCTTCAAAGGCATCGCTTCAAGTTCTGCCAGCGTCTGTGCGGCAATCATTGCCAGGCGACCTACAATGTGAGGGGTGTACAGAGTGCCGCGAGTGTCGCGCTTAAAAATGTAGGAGACTACATTTGTATCAACTATTACGACATTGCTAATTGCTGCGACAGTCACTCTAGTTCGCTCCGAGATTTATCTTGCTGCCTGGTAGCCCGGACCCAATCTAAAAAATCATCAACACTTTCTTCCTCCGGCCAAAAATCTCCCTGCAAATCTTCGATGCTGCGTATTGGCACAACTCCTTGCTGCCTCGCAAGTTCCCATGCCCGTGCGTGGGCCTGACTTTTGGATTTCTCTTTTTTTACTCTCTCAAGGAGAAAAAGATAATCCTCAGGTCTATGCGTCGATATAGGTCTTTGTGCGCGTGCGTTTTCAATTGCTGTTTCAACTTCAACAAAAGCACTCATGGTCTCTTACGCTCCTTGCTGGTCTATCATAAATGGAGAATAAGCCCCTTTTCAGCGGCAGCGATGATTTTCCTCTTTAATTCGGCATTAGTTTCATCACCTTCTACTGAAAGCTTCTCCGCATCCGCTTTGATTTGTTCGAGGGCTTTTTTAGTGTCCTCTAGCCAGCCAGCATCTCTTATATAAGCATCAAGAAAATATTTCCCCCATTCATCACTTCCATCTTCACGGGGTGTTGCATAAAACACGATGTTTCCGTCAACGCTATTAAGATGAGAAATATCTCCACTATCTCGCGCCTGTCTCGCAGCTTCATTACAATTTTTGAGCAACTTTAAATAGACTGCGGCCTCAGCTTGGCTCTCTAATGCAATCTGATTGACTCTAGTAAGATCCTCCATTAATTGAGCGCGCTCATCTTCCCAATCCATTTCGCTCGCCATGTGTCACCTCTCTTTCCGCTGTCTGGATGCACTACAAATTATTCAGCGCACCTATTTAGCAGAATAGAACTTGAGTATATGCTGTTCAACTATATCGTCCCGTCTCCGTCAGGTCATCATAAATCATCCCGCGCCGGTCTTTCTTGGCTTTGGTGGCGGCGGTGTAGCCGCCCTCTTCGTTGCGGCTGATTTTGTTCTGCGCGAAGAGTCCTTCTAAAACGAACTCGCAGGCGGAGACGGTTTGCGCTGCGTCCGCGCGTTTGAAGTCGAAGGGGATGAGCGCGGTGTCTATCAGGTCAGGCACGGCTTCGAGCAGGTTCATGCATTCTAGCGCGTCGGCTGTGTCGGCGAGGCGCAGGTTGTGGCCTTCGTCGAACCATCGCGTCGCTTCGGCGAAGTCTATGCCGACGAAATAGCCTTCGTAGATTTCCCCTGCGGCGCGCTTGATTAAATCTTTGGCGATCTTGTTCGCGCCGATCTGCTCGCCTTCGTACTCAAGCTCCATCTTGCCCGTCATCGAAGGAAGCGCGGCGTAGATGTCTGAGATGCGCGGCACGATCTCTTCTTCTTCGGTGAGCAAGGCGCGGCGTTCGGCGTTTGAGATGACGGATTCCATGACGGTTATCGGGAGACGCTGAGAGACGCCGGAGCGTTTGTCTATGCGCTGGTCGTCGCGCGCCTCAAAGGCTATCTGCTCGATGATGTCGCGTATGAAATCGGGGATGTTCAAGTTTCCATTTATCTCATCGCGCACAGTCCATGCTTCCTGCTTCGTTATCTCGACGCCGAGCTGCAAGTCCGTCGGGTAGTGCGTCGAAATCTCCGCGCCGATGCGGTCTTTGAGGGGCGTGATGATCTTGCCTCGCGCGGTGTAGTCTTCGGGGTTGGCGGAGAAGACGAGCATCACGTCGAGCGGCAGGCGCACCGGATAGCCTTTAATCTGCACGTCGCCTTCCTGCATGATATTGAAGAGGCCGACCTGTATTTTCCCGGCGAGGTCCGGCAGCTCGTTGATAGCGAAGATGCCACGATTGGCGCGCGGCAAGAGGCCGTAATGAATCGTCAGCTCGTCGCTCAAGAGATGTCCGCCCTTGGCCGCTTTAATCGGGTCAACGTCGCCGATGACATCAGCGATGGTGACATCGGGCGTGGCGAGCTTTTCGACAAAGCGCGCGTCGCGTTCGATCCACGTGATGGGAGTCCGGTCTGCGTGCTCTTCAATCGCCTGCCGACCGTAAGCGGAGATCGGATGAAAGGGGTCGTCGTTGACTTCGGAGCCGGCGATGGCCGGAACCGCCGTGTCTAAGAGGTCTGTCAGTTGACGTATGATGCGGCTCTTGGCCTGCCCGCGCAGGCCGAGCAGGATGATGTTGTGACGCGACAGAATCGCGTTGACGATCTGCGGGACGACCGTTTCGTCATAGCCCACGATGCCCGGAAAAAGCCGCTCGCCCGCGCGCAGCTTCTTGATGAGATTGGCGCGCATCTCGTCCTTAACCGGACGCACGAAGTAGCCGCTCTCTTTGAGTTCGCTTAAAGTTTTCGCTTGTGACATTGAATAATTCCCCACTTGATAAAGGTAAAAGTAAAAAGGTAAAGGGCAAAAGTGCGGACAAAAGCATTTTATAAAAGCAGTGATAGGTGATGAATAATAAGTGATGAGAGACAAGCTATCTGTATTTTCTTATCACTTATCACCCATCACTTATCACCTGTAAATTGGCTTCCGCCTGCCTTTTGTCTTTTGCCTTTTACCTTTTTACTTGGTCAAAGTTTTTGCGGTTTCCGTTACGTCTAATTATTTCCGCCAATGCTTCTGCGAGCGTGCGGTGTGTACGCATGCCCGTGAAATCAACGCCGAGTCCGACGAGCGTTTGCGCTGCATGAGCAGTCACGCCCGTGACGATGGCTTCCGCGCCGATCAGCTTGAGCGAAGAAACGAGGTGGCTCAGGTTGGCGACAGCGTGCGAGTCAATGATGCGTGCGCCGGTGATGTCTATGATGCAGGCGCGTGCTCCCGTGCGAGTCACTTCGCTCAGGGCCGCGTCGGTCGCGCGCTGCATTCGTTCGGTATCGAGCGAGCCGATCAGCGGCATCACCAGCACGCCGCGCCAGACAGGCACGAGCGGCGTCGAGACCTCTTCGAGCATCTGCTCGCGTTCTTGATAAAGCTGCTTCAACTCCTCTGCGGCGCGTTTGCGTTCTGTGATGTCGCGGACGATGCCTGTGAAATATCTTTTACCGTTTCTGGCATACTCGCTGAAGGCGATTTCGACCGGAATCTCATGTCCGTCTTTGTGCAGCCCCGGCAGCTCGACGCCGTCCCACGAGATATGTTTTTGTCCGGTCTCGACATATCGCTTCAATCCCGCGCGATGAAGTTGGCGCAGGTAATCCGGCATCAGCATCGTCAAATCCGCGCCGAGCATCTCTTCGATTGTGTGGCCGAAAATGTTCTCGCCTGCGTGATTGACGTAAGTAATCTTGCTCTCTTCGTCAACCGAGATGATTGCGTCCGAAGCCGTTTCGGCGAGCGTGCGAAAACGCTCCTCGCTCTCGTGCCGCGCCTCTTCGGCAACTTTACGCACGATGAACTGCCCGATCTGGCTGCCGACGCCGCCCATCATATTGAGCACGTCTTCATCAGGCTCGCGCAGCTCGCGTGTGAAAAACTCCATCACGCCGAGCATCTCGCCGCCGGACGAAATGGGAAAAGCGAAAGCCGCGTGCAAGCCCTCTTTTTCAGCAAAAGGAGCGCGCGGAAAGTTGCCGTTGAGCACGATGTCAGTGAGCCACGTCGGCTCGCCGCTCTCCCAGACGCGTCCCGGCAACCCGACGCCCTTCCTGAAAGGCTGGCTCTTACTCACGCCTTCAAACCCCGTCACCTCAAGCGACGGCACGTGCCACGTCTCGACGCAGCGAATCGATTCGCCGTCGCTCTCAACCCGCCAGAGCGCGCCGTACTCCCAGCCGAGGCTTTCGCAAACGGCCTGAAGAATCTGCGGCGCGGCTTCGCTCAGCCTGTTCGAGTCGGCCAGCGCACGCGTCACAGTGTACTGCGTGTGCAGACGCAGCTCGGCACGCTTGCGTTCATCATCGTTATTGCTCAAGGTCTTCACGAGTTAAAATTGATCTCATTCGCAATATAACAACCATCGCTCCGTTTTGCCACGAGTTCGTCCGCTTCGAGCTTTTCCAGATGCGCGTGTACGGCGCGCTCCGCCATCTGAAGCGCCTTCGGATGCACGTCAGTGTAAACGCGCGCGACGATCTCAACGGGCGTACACGCGCCCGCGCGCACAGCCGCCAGAATATTTTCTTCGCGTTCGAGGCGATGAGCGATGTACTCATCTATCTTGGCGCGCGGGTTGCCCATCGCGGGGCCGTGCGCGCCGAAGAGAACCGTCAGATGCTCAAGCCCTCGCAGCCGTTCAAGCGTCAGAAGATAATCGCGCATGTTGCCTTCGGGCGGATCAATCAGCACTGAACCAAGCCCGACGATGTTGTCTCCTGTGACCAGCGCGCCCGTCCGCTCTTCATAAAAACAGAGATGGCCGCGCGCGTGTCCCGGCGTGTGCATCGCGCGTAAACTCAAACTCGAATCCAAATTTGTATTTGAGAGGCCTGCAAGCTCTATCAACTCGCCGTCTTCAATCAGGCGATCAACGCGAATCGAGCCTTCTAAAGCTTCAGCCGTCAGGCGATGAGCCGCGACCTTGACGGCTCCGCCCAGATGATTGACTAAAGCATTGACGCCGCCGATGTGATCCGGGTGCAGGTGCGTCAAAATAATTTCGCGGACGATTCTTCCCTCAGCCAGCAGCTCGTCAACACATGCTGCGAGCGCAGCCTGCTCTTCTTCATAAGGCGAGGCTGGGTCGAGGATGACGACTTCGCGCGAGCCGATAAGGTAACAGTTGGTGTGCGTGGCGGGCGGCTTGGTCGGCGTGCGAACCGGAAAGCAGATAAAGCCCGGATGAAATTCTATGCGGCGCGTTGGCTCGCCGTGAGCGTGCGGGTCAGAAAGAAATCTTTCGACCAGATCGTCAGTGATGCCGCCCGCCAGCGTCGTCAAACCGTGAAGCACTGGCGGCACGCATAAGACTTCCGAACGCTGCCAACGCGCGTAAGCTTCGCTCGCCGCAGTCCACACGCCCGTCTCCAACTCGCCGGGCACGACATGCGGCTCCTGCTTCGACGGACAGTTGACGAGGAAGAACCACGTATCAAAGCGGCGCGCGCTGAAGGGCGGCGTCACCCAGCGTCCGACGAAAGTGAAATCGGTTGCGTCCAAAAAAAGCTCGAAGTGTTCGAGGAGCTTAGTGAACGACATGCGCCCCGATTCCAGATCATCAAGCAGAGAAGCGCGCTGTCCCTTCGTCAATCTCTCCGCGCCGCGCGCGACCAGCACGCCGAGTTCTTCAAAAAGCTCGCGCGCCGCGCACGCGATCATCGCCGCCGCTTCTATGTCCGTGCAATTCTCGACGCGCGTCAACGCGTCTTCGGTGTCAAGCTGCCCGCCCGGAAAAGCATGAAAGCCGCCGAGAAACGCCAGCTTCTCACTGCGCCTGACCCAGAAGACTTCCGGGTTCGACTCGTCTGTCCCCTGACGCAGCAAGATAACCGCCGCCGCGTCTTTCGGCATCGCGGCAGTCGCAGCTTTCGTTTGCGTCTCAGCCTGTGTGCTCATGGTAAAAAAAGTCCGGAGTTAAGAGTCTGAAGTCAGAAGACGAGGGGCTTTTTGACTCCAGACTTTTGACTCCAGACTCCGGACTAATTTTTCGCCTTGCGTTCAGCCAGATTGAGAAGTTCCTGCGGCATCCATTTGCTGACGCCCTTCTGTGTCGGCTCTTCGATGCCGACGGAGCGGTCGTGCCATTCGTCTGAGGCTCCGGGACGCCCGCGCTGCTGTTCGTAGTTGTTGGTCTGCTCAAGGCTGAGGACGATGCCGTTGGCAATCTCCTTCCAGTCCTGTTGCTGTATGCCGCGCATGATGAGCGGCAAGCCCGCCGTCCAATCCTCTTCGGGCGCGCGTGCGTCCTGCTCCGGAATCGTCAGGCGGTTGGCGGGCGGAAAAGGCTGTCCCTCGAACTCTTTGACGAGCATCGCTTTGAGGTCTTTGTATGAAGCCTGCGGGTGCTCTTTGCGAATCGCCTGCGCGCGACGGAAGATGTCCGAGACCGTTTGTTGCTCTGTCGCCATCGAAGTCTCCTTCAGACCTTAGTCAAATTTGGTCGCCTGTTTTTAAGAATACCTTACACGCGCCGCCCGCGTCTTTCAACTCAAGGTTATCAGGCATTGGTCTTTGTACCTGGGTCTTTGGTCTTCGCACGCGACTCTGGCCTTGAATGATGAAACTCAAGCTGAGTCAGAAAAACAAAGGCCAAAGACCCAGGTACAAAGACCAAAGAGATAGTGCCGCTTGCCTTGCGTTAACTCCTGTCTTGAGATATTCATAATTGCCTGAATCTGAAATCAATCTAACAAGGGGTCTAAATTAAAAATGTCGGAATCCATCATCTCAACAGAGCCGTCTGCGATTCATACCGATCTGGCGGCAGGCCATCACGTCTGTATGGTCTGCGGGCGCGAGGCTCCTGACGGGCGCGTGCCGCTCGGCGCATTGGGCGAAGACTTGCAAGTGATGATTTCCGCCAACGCTCCGGCAGATGCTGTGGTGGCGGAAGTCTGCCCGCGCTGTGTGGAATTGTTCGAGCGCGCGAAGGTGCAGATTCAAAGCGATGCGGCGGTCTTCGAGCAGGGCGGGCATGTGCTTTCGACTCCGCTCAGGCTCGATGCGGACGACCGCTTCACGGGTCGCGGCGTGACGATAGCTTTTCTCGATTCGGGCTTCTACGCGCACGTTGATTTGACTACGCCGCACAACCGCATTCTCGCCTATCACAGTCTGGCTGCGAACGACGGCGACAAGACCACGCTCGCGACGCCGGATATGGCGAGCTGGCACGGGATGATGACTTCGGTCGTCGCGGCTGGCAACGGCTCGCTCTCGAACGGCTTTTATAGAGGTATCGCGCCCGACGCTAATGTCGTGCTCGTCAAGCTCGCCAAAACGGGTCGCATCAGCGAAAAAAATATTAAGCACGGTCTCGAATGGGTTTTGGCGCACAGGGAAGAGTATGGCATACGCATCGTCAACATCTCAGCGGGCGGCGACTGGGAAGCTTCGTACCTACACAACTCTTTATCCAAGACTGTCGAGCGAGCCGTGCGCGAAGGCTTGACGGTCGTCTGCGCCGTCGGCAACGCCGGACACATGCCGGGTCATCCGGTCTTGCCTCCTGCGAGCGCGCCGTCGTGCATCGCCGTCGGTGGACTCGATGATAAGAACTCTCTGAACCGCGCGCGGCGCGGCATGTACCGCTCGTCTTACGGCCCGACGATTGACGGCCTGCAAAAGCCCGAAGTCATCGCGCCCGGCATCTGGGTTCCCGCGCCCATCCTGCCGCACACGCCGACCGCAGAAGAGGCCGCGCTTTTAGCCACGCTCGATAACGCGCCTGATGAGCAACTGCACACGCTTCTCGCGGCGCATCATGGTCTGGATAAAGATTTGGATGAAGCGAGAGAGCTTCCGGTTTATCTTCTCAGGCAGTTGATTACCATTAAGCTGCGCGAAGAGAATGTCATCACCAAGCATTACAAGTATGTTGACGGAACTTCGTTTGCCGCGCCCATCGCGTCATCAATCATCGCGTGCATGCTCGAAGCCAACCCGGACTTAACGCCGCAACAGATCAAGCGCATCCTGATAGACACTGCGGAACGCCTGCCGCACATAGAGGTTGACCGGCAGGGCTGGGGGGGCGTCGCCCCGCGCCGCGCGGTGGAGCTTGCGCTCGCCGTCCGCCCGTTGATGGATTAAGCGCTAATAAAACTCAAGGCATCAAAGCTTCAACCCTTTGCGTCGCCGGTTTTATCTTTGCGCCTTTGCGAGAAACTGCTTTTCACGCAAAGGCGCAAAGTAAAGAGATAAGTACGCAAAGAGTCGAGTCATTGCTTCTGTGTTTGAGATGGTTTCAAAGCGGCTACTAGACATGTTTGGCGCGCGTGTGCCACAATCTCCAAACACAAAAGAGAGCCTAAGAGTAGAATCAAAACGAGAGGAGAGCGTTAGAAACTCACATGTCAGAACAAGAAACCGCGCCAACAGAAACCGCATCCGCAGAAAATGTGACTGCCGAAACCGCGCCCGTTGAAACCGCATCGGCAGAAGCCGCGCCCGCTGAAAGCGTGACTGCCGAAGGCGCAACTGCCGAAAGCACGCCCGCAGAAACCGCGCCGGAGAGCACAGAGCCGGCTGCGCCCGCAGAGGAGATCACTTATCACGCCGTCGAGAGGGACGGGCAGGTGGCCGCCATCTGGGAGATGCAGGGACGCAAACACCTGCGCACGATTGACCCGCGCTCGCGTCAGGGGCAGGAAATCCTGCGCCTCTACACGTCGGATCATCAAGACGAGACGGCAGCAGCGGTACAGGAATCAACCGAAGCAGCTTCAACTTAAATTAGACAGGGTGAAGGGGATAGGGTGTAGCTAAAGAGAATTCTTTTCTACACCCTACACCCTATCCCCTTCACCCTTGTTGTTGTCTTTGCATGAAACTTCTTTTTATCAGCTTCTCAAGAAGAAAGCTCGCAAGCCATCTCGTGCTGCCGCTCCATCTCGACAAAGCCGTTTGAAGTCAGGGCGGCGATGAACAAACTCTCCAACGGTTCGTTGACCACACGCAATGCGCCGCACCGGAAGGCGATTCCGGCAGCCAGCGCGTCAGCACAGACTTCATCCGCCGCCGCCAGATCAATCACCTGTGTGATTCCGTCCGGTCGCTTGACGATCAGTGCGTAAGCGTCCGGCGCGTCTCCGTCTCCGAGATAAAAGCCGCGCAGCTCCTCTGCCGCCAGCAGCGACACAAAATCGCGCGCCCATGCGGGCGACCACGCGTGCAGCCGCTCGAAGTGACGCAACAACGACGACGGCTCCGCTTCCTTTAGTTCCTGCGGAGGCTCTGCCGTAGTAGTCTCACGAGTGCGCTCGAAAATGAGCAGGTCGCGCGTGATGCGCATTCCGGCGCGTTCATAAAGCCGAATCGCGGGCACGTTTCGCGTCAACACTTCAAGGCTCAGCTTTTTCAATACACAACTGCGCGCCTCCGCGACAAACGCAGACATCAACTCTGTAGCATAACCACGTCCACGATACTCAGGCACGATCCCGAAGCCGCCGCACCACCCTCGCTCGCCGCGCATCGCTAAAAGCGCGAGACCGACGAACTCAACGCCATCATGCGCGACGAGCGAATGCTGTAAATCAATCTGTTCCAATCGCACGCGCCGCGCCATCGTCTCCACGTTCATCTGCATCGGATAAAAATAACCTGCGAATCCGGCATTGAAAGCAACAGCCAATTCTTCGAGCGAAAGTGTCGCGGCAGATTTGAAAGTTAAAACGCTCATGATTTATTCAAACAGGGATGGACTGGATATAAGATAGCTGGTTTCAGATTCAGGATTCAAGATTTGAGATTTGAGATTCGAGATTTGAAATTTGAAATCTCAGATTTGAAATCTCAAATCCCAACTTCTTATCCTGTCTATCCAGTCCGCCCCTGTTAATTTCATATCACGAGATGACGTGGCTCGCCGCGCACGAAGGCTTCTATATTGTCTATCAATTGATCTGCGAGAGCCTGCATCGCTGCGTTGCTGGCCCATGCGATGTGCGGTGTGAGAATGAAGTTCGGCAGCTTTAAGTCCAGCAGGGGATTGCCGTCGCGCGGCGGTTCTTCGCTCAACACATCAAAGCCCGCGCCGCCGATTTTTTTGTTGAGCAGAGCATGCGCGAGCGCGGCTTCGTCCACGAGTCCGCCGCGCGCAGTGTTGATAAGGAGCGCATCAGGCCGCATCCGTTCAAGCTCCGCCGCTCCGATGATGTGCCGCGTCTCGACAGTCAAAGGGCAATGCAGCGTGATGATGTCGCACGCGCTCAAAATCTCTTCAAAGCCCACACGCCCGGCTCTGACTTGATGCGCGTTCTTATGCTCCGAGACGAGGACGCGCATCCCGAAGGCGCGCGCGAGCTTTTCCACCGCCCTGCCGAGCGCGCCGTAGCCGATAATGCCGAGCGTTCTTTCATGCAGGTCGCGGATAGTCTGACCGAACAGGCAAAACTGTTTCGACTCCTGCCACGCGCCGCGCAACACGTCTGCGCGATAGCTGATGAGATTGCGGCTCAGCGCGAGCATGAGCATCAACGCGTGTTCGGGCACGGCATGCGTCGCGTAGTCGCGCACGTTCGAGACCAAGATGCCCCGACGCTTACAGCTCTCAAGCTCTATGATGTCAACGCCCGTCGCGGCCACCGCAATAAATTTGAGACGCGGCAACTGTTCCAGCTCCGCTTCGCGTAGCGAGACCTTATTGACAATCGCGATGTCCGCTTCAATCAGTCTTTCGACAATCTCTTCCGGCGCACTCTCCGCATACTCGCGCCACTCATGCGGGAAATCAGGCGGCCTGACATCGGCTACGAGCGCGTCACGATCTAAGAAGACGAGGCGAAGCATAAAAGGCAGAAGACGGAAGACAGGAGACAGAATAGAGGAAGAGAATATAATCTAACGTGAGTTCGACATAAAGTTAATCGTGTGCTTAGCCCCGGAGGCGCAGCCTATCAGTTGACAGCGAGACGCTTTGTTAGGCGTCGTCTTCGCCTTCGTCCGGCATGTCCGCTTGATCGAGCAGGTAGACGAGTTGGCGCGCTTCTTCATTGCCATACTCATCCGCCTGACGTTCGAGCGCGTCGCGTGCTATCTCTGCATCAACTTCGTCTGCGAGGAGTGCGATGAGCGTGCTCGTGGGCGATTGCGCGAGAGCCTCGTGAGCCAGAGCGCGTATGACCGGATGATCGTGTCGCGCCAGCTCGCACATCTCGCTCGGAGCAAAGCGGACTGTGAGGGCGTCGGCCAGCGCATCTATCCGCGCGAAGTCGTGTGCGCGATGTGCGCGCATGACGAGCTGCGCGAAGACTTCAGCGGAGCGCGTTTGATTCTGTAAGAGCCTCGCGCAGGTCTCTGCCATATGGCGCATCTCGCGCGCCTGCTCTACGCTTAAGGTCTTGCTGTTTTCCGCCACGCGCTCATCCAGAGCGGAGAGCAGGCGGCTCAGCTCCCAGTCTGAGCGCGCATCATAATTTCTGGCGCTGCTGCTATGCGGCTGCGCTGTGGGCGGATTCACGGCAGGCGATTGCAGCGCGCCGACAATCAACTTACGTGTCGTCGAGCTTAAGCCTTCCCAGACACTTGCCACCCGCGCGCCAAAATCTTCTATCATCATTCTCAACAATTTCGCTCCCCGAAGCCCTTGCGAGCGGCGTGAGCCTTCTCCCTTTGAACTGAGTCTACTATAAAATAAGGAGAAGGGCGAAATGCGGGCAGGAATGATGAGGCATGAAAGAATCCGCTCATTTGCTCAGCGGTTCATCGCTCGATTGAGAAATGAGCCGCTGAGTAAACTGGCTGTCGCTGAAATCTTTTTATTCTTTATCCTTCAGCCGCATGCGCCGCCGGATTGTGGTCTATGATCTCGTTGATATTGGTGAAGGGGATTTTGACGATCTCGCCGTCGGAGCGTTCCATCTTGACGGACGGAGTGGTCAGAGCCTGCGTCGTTTTCATGCTGCGGACGATGCCGCGCACGTGTTTGCCGTCGCGCGTGATGATCTCGACATTATCTTTACCGTAGAGCGGCTGCAATGCCGCGAGGGCTTTGGTGACTTCCACTTTGTTTTACTTCACTTTCTTCTTTAAATAATTGAAGATGGCGCATAAATCAGGCAGCGATGCGCCATCGGGCTTTATCAATCTGATCTTTGATTTGTGTGGCTGCTCTGCCTTGACGATAGTTGGTCAAGAACACGCATTGATATAACCACACGCTCGCTAACACAAATGCGCCGTTGCGCTCTCTGCCCTTCACCGGACAGGCTTTCAGGTCGCACGCCTGAATCACTCTCTGGAACAGCAACTCAATGGTTTCTTTCCGGTAAGCGAACAGGTCGTGCTTCCAACTGCGCCGCCCTTTGGGCAATTGCTTGGGTGTCAGCAGCCAACCTCCTTGTTGGGCGTAGCTGGCGCCCAACTCTGCGCCGCCGAAACTCTCATCACCCAAGAGCACCGCCGTGACCGGCAAGCGGTGCTCGCACAGTGCCGCCGCCATGACTGTCGCTTCGCCCACAGTGTTCGGTCGCCAGAAGGCGGTGAGCGGCACCGGTTCCGGGAAGACTAGTGTTTGCAGGATTAAGCGATAGCCTTGAACCCACCCGCGATACCCGCTCTTGGACCCTGAAGAGTCCGTGTCCACGTTGCGTAAGCCCGAGGGGATGATTCCCGCCTCGCGGTGCTGCTTGTGCCAGAGCGGGCCACGGGCTTGATACATTCGTCCATCAATGGCGCTCATCTGCGGTTGCTCTACAGTGGGTTCGACCTCTGCGAGAATGCGCTCTCCAGTGCAGGCAATCTGCGCTTCGGCTTCCGCGATGAGTCCCTGCAACCGCCGCTCAATGGTGCTGCGATGTGGCACCCGCGCAAAGCCGAGTTCATGGCGTAAACGCTCGTCATGCGCGAGCAGGCGGTGCAGTTCACGCTCCCTGAAGGTGCGTAAGGTAACGGCCACGACGGCTAAGAGCAGGAAGCACAGACTTGGATAAGCTCGCGGTCTGCCTCGAGGGCGCTGCTTGCCATCGGTGCTTGTTTCTCGATAGTGTCCTTTCACCTGTTGGATAAGCGTCAACAGGTGGTCGGGGGCTTGGGAAGTGTGGTGATTCATACTCCCAAGAATCGCAGTAATCACGCGGTTTCTGCGACCCCGGCCATTTATGCGCCATCTTCAAATAATTGCGATGAGATTTGATGCGCCGTTGCCTTTTCGCCTGCATTCTGATAAAGCAGTGAGCGCACACATTTCCGGCATGGCGTTTGTCGAGCATAAAGCATGCCATCGATGCTCTTTGTTGATAATAAAGAGGACTAGCTCTCTCTCTGGCCGCTCAAGCGGGCGCGCCGTGTATTGATTGCACGGTGAAATTTTTGGCTCGCGTCCGAAGAACATGCAACCGCGACGCACTAACCGGCGTATTAAGCCACTGGATAACTTATTGGAAGCTCTTAACAGGCTTCTCTCTATTGACGACCAACTTTCAAAAGCAGCTCATGTCATCTGAACCGCAAAGCATTAAACCAACGGAGAGCGCGTCCGGCTCTCAAGATAACACGGCGTGCCCTAACTGTCGCGCGCAGATGCCGCAGGGTATGCGCTTCTGCCGACTGTGCGGCTATCGTCTGGGCGAAGGGGTCGAGGATTATACGGAGACTGTTCGTCTGGGCAATCAGCCGCAGGGGCGTACCGCTACTGCGGACGGAGCGGCACAGGCTCCGCGCTCGCCATTCAGCGAGCGGGACTGGGGCGCGATGTCGCCGGTGGGCGCGTCCGCTGTCGCGTCCGGCAGGAAGAAACGCAGGAGCAAGGGGCCGCACTGGGTCGTGTGGGTGATTCTCTCCATCGTCATCGCATCAGTCGCGGGCGGCAGCTTCATCAGACCTCTCAGGCTCAACATCGGCGGGCCGAACGGCATCACAGCCACGCAAGAGTCGAAGTCCAAAGTCGGCGTGAGCGGATTCTCAAATGACGGCGGCGGCGCGATGGTCAAGTCCGTCACTCCGCCCGACGGCCCGATGGATAAAGCAGGACTCATCGGCGGAGATGTCATCACGAGCTTCGACGGCAAACCCGTCACGAGCGATAGCGACATAAGAAAGCATATCGCCGCCACTCCCGTCGGGAAAACAGTCGAAATCATTTACACGCGCGACGGCGAGACGAAAAAGACCACGATGACGACCGTCTCTGAGGACGAGATGGACAGGCTCACGGACATCGCTGACAACATCCCGGACGGATTTCTCGGCATAGATGATCTGGAGCGCGTCGCCGTGCCGAACACAAATCTTTACGGCGTGCGCGTGGGGGATGTGAGCGATAATCGCCCGGCTATCATGTCCGGCATGCAGGACGGAGACATCATCATAGAGTTCGGCGGCGTTCCGATTCGCACGCCCGAAGAATTAGGCGCGCGGATCGACCGCTCGAAGCCATACAGCCCGGTCAAGACCATCATTATGCGCGGAACAGAGCGAATGGAACTTGAGATTAAGGTAGGAATAGACCGTTAATCATTCGCGGCGTAATCTCTGAGCCGCGATTCCATCTCGCGGCGCAACTCTTCTCTGGCTTCTTCATCTTCATCAGCCTCGAAAGTCTCGAACAGCGCGTAGGGAGTCTCGCCGACAAGGCGCAGCTCCCACGCCTCGCGACCCTCATACGAAGGGCGCGAAAACCAGAGCGCGTCAACCGTTGCCTCTTCCGGCGCGATGCCTTCAAGAGCATCTGCAAATCCCGCTTGCGCCTGCAACGGCTCTCCGCGCATCAACACGCGCCGCAGTTGCCAGCCGTGCCTGCGATAGGCGGCGATGGTTTCGATGAAGCGATCAAGCTGATTCATATAATCAAGGTAAAAGTAAAAAGGTAAAAGGCAAAAGTGAGGCGGAAACCATTTTAATAAAAAGTTGGTTGCCGCCTTCCTTTTGCCTTTTACCCTTTACCTTTTACCTTCTTTATTGCGTTGGCGGCTTGATGTCTTTCTTCTTCTCAGGCGCTGCGCCGGGCTTTGCGCTCTGGGTCGGAGCAGGCGGCGGGGCGGGTTGCATCGCGCCCGGCGCGGGAGGCATGCCCGGCTGCGCGCCCTGCTTGAGCGGCGGCTGTGCGCCCGGCGCGGTCGGCGCAGCGCCTTGCGGCGGGCCGGGTTTCGCGCCCGGAGGCAGCTCGCCCGGATGCTCCGTGTTGGTCGGCCCGTTGGGCGACATAGTGCCTCTGAAGTAGCTGTCAATCGCAAGCTTCCACTGGCCGTCCTCTTTGGCGAAAGGCAACTTTTCCCACGTTCCCTTCTTCTCGTCCTTGACTTCGAGAATAGCCACCACGTCGCCCCATATCTGCTCATTACGCATCTCGGGCAGATTCGGCGAGAAGGTCGTTTCGGTAAAGCCGTTTTCAATCACCTGATCGGGCGTCTTCTTCTGCATCGCGGCCATAGTATTCGCCATCTCAAGCGTGCCCTTCGTGAGCGTTTTCTTGATGGCTTCGTGATCTTTTTTCTTGACGGCTTCATAAAGAGCTTTGTAAGCCAGCGTCGGCGTGGATTGACCTCCGCCCTTCGCGCTGCCTCCACACGCGGCGGCGATGAGCGACACCATCGCCAGCAATGCCGTGAGCCACTTGAACTGTCTGTTTGTCATGAATATCTCCTACAAAAGTTTGATGACTGATTAATAAATTTCGGAAAGAGGAGCGCGCTGCCTGTTTCACTACACAGAGCGGCGAAGTATACACCAATCGAAAGCAAGGATGAAGGATAAGGGATGAAGGATGAAAGCAATGCTATTTAAAACTTGAGCCGTTCGCATTAACTTGAGCTGCTCATATTTATCTGAACCGCCCATCTTCAAGAGCGATGTTTTCATCCTTCATCCCTCCGCCTTCATCCTTCCTCTTGTTGACCGCACGCACGCAGCACTTTATATTCGTTACCTGATTGAGGGGAGCATGTCGCTTCAAAGATTTTCGCGCTTCGCGCTATATCGCTCGCGCCGCACCGTAGACAGACGCGTCGCGTCGCTCCTCGCGGCGTGTTGGGTCACTCTGGCAAGCGGCGGCCTGATTTTTCTGGAGGGATGCTCGCGCAAACCAGTGGCGGCGACGCAGGGCGCACAGACGCTCCCGCGCGCAGCCGAAAACGTGAATACTAATAGCATGGCAAGTGAACAGCAGAACGGCGTACAGTCTCCCTTTTATGCGGCTTTGGAGAAGGCTCTCGCAGGGCGCGGGATGAAAGCGGAGTCCGTCTGCGACACGAGCGACGCGGTCGCGCGCCGCATCCTTGAAGATTACGGCGCGATGTTTGTGGCGAGCCGGAGCGTGCTGCCGCCGCCCACCTGCATTTTCAAGAGCGAAGACGAGGTCGCGGAATTTCAGAGCAACGCGGGGTTCAGCGCAGCCGGGATTGAGGGCGCGACCATCGAATTGCAACCGGTGGCGATGAAGGCTCTGTTGGAAGCGCGTGAGGAAGCGAAGTCCGCGCGTCTCGACATCACTCCGCGCGGCGGCACGGAGGCTGCGCGCCGCAATTATGAAGACACGCGCCGCCTGTGGGACACGCGCTTTTTGCCCGCGCTCAAACACTGGCAGGAGCGCGGCAGACTCTCTGCGGAGGAGGCCGCGCGCCTGCGCGCTCTGCCGCTCGACCGGCAGGTCGGAGAAGTTTTGGAACTGGAAAAGAGCGGCATCTATTTCAGTAAGGATTTATCAAAATCCATTCTCTACTCAATCGCCGCGCCCGGCACATCGCAGCACATAGCGATGCTCGCGCTCGACGTATCGGAGTTTGCGGACGCGCGCGTGCGCAGGATTCTGGCGCGTCACGGTTGGTTTCAAACCGTCAAGAGCGACCTGCCGCACTTCACTTATCTCGGCGTGTCCGAAGAAGATTTGTCCTCGCTCGGCCTTCGCCCGGTGATGTCCGGCGAGCAAGTGTTTTGGATTCCAAACGTAGAAAAGCAAGGATGAAGGCGGAAGGCGGAAGGATGAAAGTGTGGCTCTCACAGATGAGCAGTTCAAATGAAGCTGGCTTGCTCAGCTTTGATATAACTGCTCGATATTGAATAGCATGCCTTTCATTCTTCCGCCTTCCGCCTTCATCCTTAAACTAAAAAGGAGAACCCCCGAATGATCTATTGTACTAACTGCGGCCAACAAAATGCTGATGATGCTCGGACGTGCATGAACTGCGGTCAGGCATTTACCGGACAGGGCAGCTCGACTCCCTTTACATCTCCCCCGCCCCAAGCGCAACAACAGCAACAAGGACAAACTCCATGGGGCACGCCCGCTTACGGCGCGCCGATGCAGCCGAGGGCGGGCGGCGGCCTTGCTTCGGTCGGAGAAAAACGCGATCCGGCGATGGTCATCGTCTACGTTTTCCTGACCTGCGGCATCTATTTGTACATCTGGATTCACCAGACCAGCACAGACATTAAGAACGCTCTCGGCGGACGCGAGGACATCAACCCGACGATGGATGTCGTGCTGTGCATCTGCACCTGCGGACTGTACTTTATTTATATGATGTACAGGTATCCGCAGCTCTTACTGGAATTGCAGGATAAAGCCGGGCAGCCGCGCAATGACATCTCGACGATCTCCATCGTGCTGGCTCTCTGCGGGGTGGGAATCGTCAGTCTCTTTCTGATTCAGACGGAGCTGAACAAGATTTGGGACCCAGCCGGAAGCAGATGAAGAGAAGCGAAACAATGCCGGAAGCGGAGGATGGCGCGAGACCGTATCAGTCGCCATCTTCTGTTTCCGTCGAGCGGCATCTGGCGTGGGCTACGCTGCTTGGACTCTCCGCTGTGTTTCTCATCAGCATGATTTGGCGTCCCCCTGACGAGCCGACTTTTATCCTGTGCCCGTTCCGCGCACTGACCGGACTCCTCTGTCCCGGCTGCGGCATGACGCGAGCCTTCTGCGCTCTCGGACATGGCGAACTGCGGCGCGCGATACATTTCAACGCGCTCAGCCCACTGCTTTATCTTACGTTCATAGTCGCATGGATAGGCGCGGCGGCAACTCTGCTCAAGCTGCGCAGAGTGCAAGCGGTTGTGATGCGCCTGCGCCCGAACATGGCAGCCGGGATGACGATTCTCGCGCTGGTTCTGGTGTGGTGGGTCGTGCGGCTGGTGTACGGATTATGAAGCGCGTGAAAGGGCAGAGCCAGGAAGTATGAAACGTTGCCCGACATGCCGGCGCGAGTATGCTGACGACACGCTCAGATTTTGTCTTGAGGATGGCGCGCCGCTCTTGAGCGAGACTGACGCGCCGCCAGCCTCTTTCGACCCGCACGCGATCTCGCGCGATAGCGGTTCGCCATCGCATCGCAGCAATGTGCCGACCGAAGTACTCGGCGCGCCCTCTGCCCAAACAGAGCGGATGCCGCAGACCGCGCAGACGCTTGCGCAACAGCCGCGCCTCACGGAACGAGACAACCACCCGGCGGCACGTCCGCCGAAAACGCAGAACAACGCGCTCGTCGTCGGCCTGACGGCGATTGCGACGCTGATACTGATCGCGCTCGGCGTCGTCGGCGCGTGGTTCTTTTTCAGAAGCGACAAGCCGACCGGCGATGAGAAAGCCGCGCTCAATCAGAATCAGAACGAGAACGCGACGCCGAACGCCAATAACACGAATGTCAACAAGGCTCTCGTCAACGCCAACGCTTCGCCTTCGCCAGCGGCCTCCGCGTCGCCTTCGCCCGTAGACGTGGCGGCGGTGCGCCAGCAGGTGACGACGGTCTTGAACGGATGGGCCTCTGCCTCCAGAGAACATGATCTGGATAAGCACCTGAGCTATTACGCGGACACGCTCGACACTTATTACAACGCCACGAACGTCAGCGCAAGCCGCGTTCGTTCAGACCGCGCACGCGCCTACAAGCTTTACACCACGCTCGATGTTGAGTTAAGCAATCTCAAAATCACGCCCGACCCGTCCGGCGATAGAGCTACCGCGACCTTTGATAAGACGTGGACGTTTGAAGGCAGCGAGAAATATTCATCCGGCTCGGTTCATCAAAAAATATGGCTCACAAAATCGGGCGGACGCTGGCGCATCACCGGCGAAAAAGATTTACAGGTCTACTACGTCAACAATAACAGGGAAGAAACTAATTCAAGATAGAAACCCCTGCTGGCCTTTAGTGCGTCAAACGAAGCGATGAAACGCTGTCCAACATGCCAGACGATTTACACTGACGAGTCGCTCAACTACTGTTTGCAGGACGGCGCGACGCTCGTCAGTACGGGCGAGTCTTCTTCATCCTCATCGCGCGGCGCAGACGCGACTCTGATCTTGCCTGAAGACGAGGCGAACTATCTCGCAAAGCTTCCGACCGGAGCGATGGATAAGCGCGGCGCGCCGACAGAGCATATGCCGCCAACCTCTCCGACCGCAGACGTGCGGCGACATCGCGAAACCGCAGGCGACGCATACCTCGCCGCCCCACCGCACAAGTCGAACACTCTGCTCGTCGCAGGAGTGACAGCCATCGTCATCCTGCTGCTCGCGCTGGTCGGCATCGGCGCGGCTCTGCTCTTCCGTGATTCGGGCACAAAGCCTGCGGGAGACGAGCGCGGCGGAGTCAACAATTCTTCCGATAAAGAAACGAATACTCCTGACAATAAAGCTAACGAGCAGGGGGCGAAACCCGGAAATCAAAATGCAAAGCCCTCGAACGGCGATAAGACGAACGCGGCTTTGAACGTCACCGCGACCGCCTCTTCGACGCGCGTGCCGCTCAAGTCATACACATATGAACCGGCGCACGTGCTCGATAAAGACTTGCAGACCGCGTGGATTGAAGGACTGCCCGGCCCCGGCATCGGCGAGTGGATTCGCTGCGACTTCGAGCGCGAAGTGAGACTCAATCACATCACTCTCACGCCCGGCTATTTCAAGAACCCCTCGATCTGGAAACAGAACAACCGTCTCGCCGCCGCCACACTCTATTTCTCCGACGGCAGCTCGCGCCGCTACACCTTTCCAGACCTGATGCAGGAACGGCTGCTCGACACCGGAGGCGTCAGAACGCGCTTCGTCCGCCTCGTCATAGACGACATGTACCCCGGCTCTGTTGACTCGGAAGACACAGCCATCTCCGAAATCTCTTTCGACTGGGAGCCGTGAGAACGGGAAGTGCGGAGAACTCTTATATGATCAAGACCTACGTTTAACCATAACTTCGCATTAGAGAAAAGGAATCCCGATCATCTTGCAAAGTATTATCAATTGCCTTTTGGACAAACCGGTTCTAGAGTTAGGTAAGTGCGTAATCTCTGAATTAATAGGAAGGCTAGAATTTGAGCGCTCAAGTTTCAAATACAGCAACGGGTAAAACCCCGACTCAAGAAACCATCAACCTAAAAGAGTGGCAGGACAGAATTATTTTAGGTGATTGTTTTGAGATTTTGCGTACGATGCCCTCTAACTCAATCAACCTGATAGTCACTTCTCCTCCATACGCTGACAGCCGAAAGAATACTTATGGCGGCATCCATCCAGATAAATATGTCGAGTGGTTTTCACCAATCGCCAGAGAGCTAAAGCGTGTTCTAAAGGATGATGGGACTTTTATCTTGAATATAAAAGAAAAGGCTGTTAACGGAGAACGGCATACATATGTTCTCGAACTCATCCTCGAACTTAAGCAACAAGGCTGGCTTTGGACTGAAGAATATATTTGGCATAAAAAGAATTGCTCGCCCGGCAAATGGCCTAATCGTTTTCGTGATGCATGGGAAAGATGCTTACAATTCAATAAGCAGAAGAAGTTCAAAATGTTTCAAGACGCTGTAATGGTCCCGACCGGCGATTGGGCAAAGACGCGTCTAAAGAATCTTAGCGATAACGATAAAATCAGATTTAATTCTCAAGTGGGAAGCGGGTTTGGTAAGAATATTTCAAACTGGACAGGTCGAGATTTGGCCTATCCAACGAATGTGCTGCATTTAGCAACCGAATGCGGTAATAAGAATCACAGCGCAGCTTTTCCTCAAGTTTTACCCTCATGGTTCATTAAATTGTTTACCGAAGAAGATGACGTTGTGCTTGATCCGTTCACAGGATCGGGAACTTCTTGCACCGCATCATACGAGTTAAATCGAAGCTACATCGGTATCGAGATCAAAGACGAATACTATCAACTGGCAATTGCAAACATAAACGGTTTGAAAGCTCATCCAGCCCAACGAAATCTTATATGACCAAATCCACTTATAAGAAGTATTACGCTTATCTCACGGAACAGTCATCACACCATTTTATAATATTAGGCTGAACAACTTGAATTCGCTTCGTCTGACAAGCGTTCTGAGACGCAAAAACCCATACT
Organism: uncultured Pyrinomonadaceae bacterium; assembly: GCA_964246305.1. GTDB lineage: Bacteria > Acidobacteriota > Blastocatellia > Pyrinomonadales > Pyrinomonadaceae > JACMLC01. The sequence goes on along the minus strand of CAXTPS010000002.1, from coordinate 71,470 downwards.
TATTTAAGGCTAAAAACATTGAGCTGGCGGGCGAGCTGGTCAGAAGTATTGTTGACGCTTTTCTCTCATCTCAGGAGGAAACCATCTTTGGAAATCTGCTTGAAGGTTTTGCGGTTCATGTATCGCAAATGCTTTATGGTGGATTCAAGTCAGAATTGAAAAGCGTAGATTTAGAGTTTGAGCGGGATGACAAATACTATATGGTTGGCATCAAGTCAGGTACTAATTGGGGGAATAGCGACCAGATAAATAAGATGCGTGACAACTTCAAGCTTGCTAAAGAGATATTACATGCGCGCGGAGTGTCAACTGAGATCATCGCGGTTAATGGCTGCATGTACGGTAAAGACCGCGTGCCATTCAAAAAACATGCAGACACGGACAAGCAATATTACAAATATGCCGGGCAAGATTTCTGGAGACTTATTTCAGGTGACGATAATCTTTATCGTGAAATGATCGCTCCGATAGACAAAGAAGCGCGTCAGAAGGATGAAACATTCAAGAAAGCATATGCAGCAAAGATTAATGAAATGACACAGGATTTCATCACTAACTTTACGACAAACAACCAGATTGATTGGATCAAGCTCGTGGATTATGTGTCCAAAAGAGAAGATTCCAAAGTGCAGCTCCGACGAACAAGAGGTGATGCCGTAAGCAAAGATTGAGGCTCAGACTACGACTAGCAGGCGGCTCAAAACTTCACAAAAATGTTTGCCTCCTAATGCAAAAGTGCTAGACTACGTGCTCACCGGCTACCGAGGGCAGACCGGGCCGGGAAACCCCTCTCCCGTTTTACGACCGAACACAAAACTTTTCGAGCGCCGCTTGTGACTCGCGCGTACCTTCGTCCCCCGTCGCCTACGCGCGCCAAACCTTTCGAGCGACCCTTGATCCCGACTTAAAGAGGGTTCAGATCATGGATGTCCCCCACATTATCGCCGGGCGATTTCGCATGGAGTGTGAAATCGGCAAGGGCGGCATGGGCACTGTCTATCGCGCCACACACCTCGGACTCGAACGACCCGTCGCCGTCAAGATCATCAAACAGGAGTTTGCCACAGACCAAGAGGTGGCCGACCGCTTCATGCTCGAAGCGCGGACGATGGCAAAGCTGCGCCACCCGCACGCCGCGATGATCTTCGACGCGGGCACGCTGCCCGACGGTCGCCACTTCATCGTGATGGAGTTTGTCGAAGGCTCGACGCTCTCGGAATGCCTCGCGCGCGAAGGCCGCTTTACGCCTGAGAGAGCCGTCGCCATCGCTTCCGACATTTGCGACGTGCTCAGGGAAGCGCACCGGCTGGGCATCGTTCACCGCGACCTCAAGCCGTCGAACATCATGCTCAACGACAGGGGCGTATGCGTGCTCGATTTCGGCGTGGCGAAAGTCCTTGCGACCCCGGCGGTTGAGGCGGCCTTGACGCACGCCACGACCGGCTCCGGTTTTATCGTCGGCACGCCGCGTTACATGTCGCCCGAACAATGCCTGGGTCAAAAGGTCGGAGCGCGGAGCGACTTGTACAGTCTCGGCGTGCTGCTCTATGAGATGCTCGCGGGACAACCTCCCTTCACAGATCATCTGCCTTCGGCTGTGCTCGTCAAACAGGCGACGATGCCGCCGCCGCCTCTGCCAAAGCTCAGGCAGGACATCCCGCGACCGCTCGCCGTGGCCGTTCACACACTGCTCGCCAAGCGGCCTGATGATCGCCCGATTGACGCGGACGCGGCGCGCAGGCTGCTTGAAAGAAGTCTGACGCGTCCCGATATTGATGTGCCGGACACTCTGCCTTTCGCTTCCACGGTGGCGGCTTTGAGTTCGCGCCCCGGCATACTATTTCGCTCAATCACTCCGCTCTTTCTGATAGCAGTTCTGGGCACGTTGCTCTTCGTCTGGGGCCGAACCGACACGGACGCTCCGCAGTCCGCGATGTCGCAGGCATCACTCCTGCCTGCTCAGACCTCAACCACTGCGGCAGCGATTCCGGCGACGAATGCTGCGACGGCCAACCTTCCCGCGCGCGCGACGGCTGAGAGCGCGCCCGTCGAGGATGCGTCGTTCGCGCAGGATGCGCCCCTCTCGCTTGAGGCTGCGCGCCGTGTGATCAATTCCGTCTCGCATCACTCAACCATACAGGATGTGCGCCTCGTGCGTTTGGGGCGCGAGACTGCGATAGCAGCGATTCACGATGAGCATGAATCGGGCACGACTCATCTCTTTATGATGCAAAGGCAGGGCGCGCAATATCGCGTGACCGGGCGCGCTCCGCTCGACAGGCCGGACTTTCGCGGCGCGTCGTGGACGTTCGAGAGTGTGGATGCGGACGGCGACGGTTACGACGAAGTGCTCTGCACAGGGACGAAGGGGAAACGCCTGAACGCAGCCCTGCGACTCGTGCTCTATGTCCCGCGCACGCGGCAGTCCTACAGCATGCGCCGTGAACCGGACGCGCGCGTCGAAGGCCGCCCGCGCATCACGCTCTCGACCAACGCCTTCACGCAGGAGGCCGCGCCCTATCGCACGATTCTTCAACAACGCGCGCGAGCCGCGACAGGCTCATTCTGAATCTTAGAGGAGAGTGAAGAAGTTCTCGCGCAAAGGCGCTGGTGGCGCAAAGGAAAGACTCAATCTCTTCCTTTGCGCCACCAGCGCCTTTGCGCGAGATTCTTTTCCGATGATTGAGATATCTCAGATTTTCAAACTGACCCACTACCAAAAAAGCAAAAGCCTTTTATCGAATCTCATCGTTCCTAAATCTCAAATCTCAAATCCCAAATCCTAAATCCGAATGGCTGCTTGTCGTGCGACGGCGCGCCGTGTCAAGATAAAGCAGGCCGCGAAAGTGAATTGGGATTTGAGGGCTGAACATCCATTGCGCGGCCTGTGACATCAAAACGGCTCAACTGTTTTTTGGTTATCCGCAGTGGATAATCCGGGCGTTAACCGGACGGAAGAATGGAGCTTTTGTGAAACGCTATCTCTTAATTTACGCATTTATCCTGTCGCTCGTCGCGCCGCTGGCAAGCTCAGAGCACGGCGCAACAGTCGTCGCACAGCAGAGACAGCCCACGGCTGCTGCGACGGCGACGGCCAAAGCGCCCGCGCTGCGCCCGCAGCAGCCGCAGTTCGTCAATCGCGTGCTCGCGAACGGGCTTGAAGTCATCGTCCTCGAAGACCACTCCGTGCCGCTCGTCAACGTCGAGCTGGCCGTGCGCAACGGCTCGTTCACGGAGCCGCCGGAACTCAACGGCCTCTCACATCTTTTTGAACACATGTTCTTCAAGTCCAATCGCGCGAGCGCGAATCAGGAAGAATATCTCTCGCAGGTGGGCGAACTCGGCATCGCCTACAACGGCACGACGCGCGAAGAGATAGTCGAGTATTACTTCACCGCGACGACGCCGACTTTTCCCGTCATCATGCGTTTCATGCGCGACTCCGCACGCTACCCGCTCTTTGACGAGGGCGAGTTTGCGCGTGAGCGCGAGGTCGTTATCGGCGAGTTGCAGCGCAACGAATCGAACCCGTTCTTCTATATCGATCAGGAGATGAAGCAACATCTCTTCTACAAATATCCGAGCCGCAAAGAACCCGGCGGCAATCAGGAGACCGTCAAGCACGCGACGACCGACATCATGCGGATGATTCAAAAGCGTTATTACGTGCCGAACAACTCCGCGCTCGTCGTCACCGGCGACGTGCAGCCGGAAGAGGTCTTCAAGATGGCGCAGGAGCTTTACGGCGATTGGCCGCGCGCCGAAGACCCGTTCGTCAAATTCCCGCTCGTCGAGCATCCGCCGCTGCCGCAGAGTTACGGCAGCGTCATCACGCAGCCCGTGCAGAACGTGATCATTGAAATCGGCTGGATGGGGCCGTCCATCGGCAAGGACGATGCCTCGACCTACGCGGCGGATGTTTTCTCTTACATCCTGACGCAGCCCAACTCGCGTTTCCAACGTGCGCTCGTGGATACGGGGCTGGCGACGAGCGCGGGCATCGGCTATTACACGCAGCGCAACGTCGGCCCGATTACGATTGCCGCACAGACGACGCCCGACAAAGCCCGCGCCTTGACCAAAGCTATCTATAACGAGATCGCGCATTTCAACGACAAGGATTATTTCACGGACGAGCAGTTGGAAAGCTCCAAAGCTCTGCTCGAAGCGAGCGATCTTTACGAGCGAGAGAAGGTCAGCGAGTACACACACACGATCAGTTTCTGGTGGTCATCAACCGGAGTAGATTATTATCGCGGCTATCTCAACAACCTGCGCCGGACTTCGCGCGCAGACATCAGCCGCTACGTCACAACCTACATTCAGGGCAAACCGCACGTCGGCCTCGCTCTGATCTCTGAAGAGGCGCAGAAGAGCGCCAAGCTAACAGCGGAAGAGTTGATCGGCAATGAAAAATAAGAGCATGAAAAAAGTTGGCGGTTGGCAGTCGGCAATTGGCAGTTCGTCTCTGGCAGTTGGCAATGCGCCTCTGGATGAGCGTCAACGATTGCAGACTAAGAACCGCACGTCCGCATATAACTTGCAGAGGACAGCGCGCAGCACAAGGAGAAACTTCTTTACTGCCAACTGCCAACTGCCAACTGCCAACTGGCTTTTAGTCTTCTGTATCTTGCTTGCCGCTTTCAGCTTTCCCGCCGTCGCGCAGGAAACGACGCTGAAGGACGGAAAGGCTGAGACGAAGAGCAGCGCTGCGAGGCCGCAGCAGCCGGGCAACACTTTGCTGAGGCAAGGCGCGGAGGCGGAGCAGGCTGCGCTCGTCACCGAGTTTGATGTTAACGGTCTGAAGGTGCTCGTCAAAAGACGTGCGGGCAGCCTGACCGTCGCCGCCGGACTGTTCCTGCGCGGCGGCTCACGCAACATCACGGCGGAGAACGCAGGCATCGAAGCGTTGATGCTCGACGCGGCAACCGAATCGAGCATGAGTTATCCGCGCGAGCGCATGCGCGCAGAGTTGGCGCGGATGGGCACAGTCATCGGCGCGGGCGTCAACTACGATTACTCGGGGCTGTCGCTCGTCACCACTCGCGCCAACTTCGACCGCTCGTGGGACATCTTCACGGATGTCACGCTGCATCCGTCGTTCGTGCCCGCAGAGGTCGCGCTCGTTCAGAACCGCACGGTCGCCAGCCTGCGCGACGACACGGACGACCCGGACACTTACCTGCAACGCTTGCAGGAGCAGGCAGCATATGCCGGGCATCCTTATCTCAATCGCCCGCAAGGGACGGCGGAGTCGGTCGCACGCCTGACGGTCGCAGACCTGCGCAAGTACCATCAGCAGATGATGGAGACCTCAAGGCTCTTGCTCATTATCGTCGGCGACCTCGATCCGGCGCAGGTGCGCGAGCGCGTCGCGGCGACCTTCGGCAAGCTCCCGCGCGGCAATTACACAGAGTCGCCACTGCCGCAATTATCGTTCGCCGCGCCTTCGGTCGTGGTCACAGACCGCAAGCTCCAGACCAACTACGTGCAGGGCATCTTTACCGCGCCGCCTCTGACTTCGCCGGACATTTACCCGATGCGTGTCGCTTCGAGCATCCTTCAAGACCTCGTCATGGAGGAGGTGCGCAATCGCCGCAATCTCTCTTATGCGCCGAGCGCGTTTCTCGGCAGTCAGGGCGCGAACACCGGCGGCATTTACGTGACGGCGGTTGACGCCAATCAAGCCGTCAGCGTCATGCTCGACCAGATCGCTCTGCTGCAACAGAATCTGATCAGGCAGGTAGGCATCACGCGCGCTGCTTCGAGTTATCTGACAGACTATTATCTGGGGCAGGAAACCAACGTCGCGCAGGCCAGAGAACTCGCCGAGTACGAATTGATCGGCGGCGGCTGGCGCAACTCGTTCGAGACGCTCGCGCGGATGCGTGCCGTCACGCCCGCAGACGTGCAGCGCGTCTCGCAAAAATACATGCGCAACATACGCTTCGTCGTGCTCGGCAATCCGGCGAGCGTGGACAAAAATATTTTCACGAACCGCTTGAGTGAGTAGAGGGATGCAAAATTAAAAATGTGAAATGCAAAATTAAGAAGGCGCAGTGAGAAAACTTCTTTCTTGATTTTGCATTTTACATTTTGCATTTTTAATTGATTGGGGCGTAGCATAGCTTTACAGGTAAGCTACAGGCGAAGGCGGGAGACGATAAGATTTTGTATCTCTTAATTTTTGAATTTCTGGGGACGAACGAATTGATGCTCATCCTGATGGTGGCGTTGATTCTGCTCGGCCCGCGCCGTCTGCCTGAGATGAGCAAGAAGATCGGCAAGAGCCTCGGGGAATTCAAGCGCGCGTCAGAAGATTTCAAACGCACGTGGGAAAAAGAGGTCGAGATGGAGAGCGCGGACACTGACGCGCGTATCGAGCGCGCGATCATGCCGCCCGCTGAAAATTCTATCCTCGACACGACGGTCGGACGCGGAGGCATCGCGGCAGGAGCGGCGGCGGCGGCTCAGCCAGACCTGACCGTGGATGAGACTTCTGCTGTCGAGACTCTGCCCGCGCCTTCCGTCAAGCCGGTTGATCCTTCAGTCATGCAACCCGCTCTGCAAGCTTCGAGCGATGCGCCCGCCATGACCGCCCCGACACGCAAGCGAGATTGGCTCTAAAGAAAAACGGTCTTTGGTCTTTGTGCTTTGTTCTTTGCGCGCGGCTCAACCTTGAATGATAAAGCTCAAGCTTAATTAAACATCAAAGACCAAAGCACAAAGACCAAAGGCCGAAGACCAATCTTTAAAACCGGATGGCATCTCTTTTAGAATCAGGAGACAAAGACAGAGGCAATGAGGAGCGCGAAGGACGGCTCGGCGGCCAGATGTCTTTTCTGGATCACCTTGACGAATTGCGCAGCCGCCTGATTCGCTCGGTCATTTTTGTCTTCGTGGTTTTCATGGGGTGCTGGTTCGTCTCCGATTACATCTACAACTTTCTGGCTGTCCCGGTGCAGCGCGCTCTCGCGGAAGCACAGCGTCGTCAAGTCAAAATAGACGGCATGACCGGCGGTGAGGCGATTCTGCCGCTCAACTCTTTGAAGGAGGGCGACGCTGGGCGTTACGTCTTCGGGCAGGAGACGAAGATCGGCACGAGCGTGATTCCGATGGGCGCGTCCGTGCAGGCGAAGATGGGCAAGGACACGCAGGGACAGATGGGTTTGTTTACCGATGAAGCTTTGTATGCGGGCAACACTGTGATTCCGAAAGGCGTCCGGCTGCCGATAGATTTCAGCGCGAAGCCGGACGCGGGCAGCGGCCTTGACGACAAGCTGATTGTGACGACGGCGATGGAGCCTTTCTCGCTGTACGTCAAAGTCTCTCTCTACACGGCGATTGCGCTGGCCGTGCCGTTTCTGCTCTGGCAAATCTGGGCGTTCGTCTCGCCCGGACTGTATCCGCACGAGCGCGCATACGTGACACCGTTCATAGGTCTTTCAAGCATTTCATTCGTGCTCGGCGCAGCCTTCGCGTACTACATCATCTTTCCGCCCGCGGCGCGTTACCTGCTCGGCCTGGGGTCTGACTTTCGCCTGCTGCTCAAGGCGGACGATTACTTCGACTTTATCATTCTGGTCATGCTGGCAATGGGCATAGTCTTTCAGATGCCCGCGATCACATACGTGCTGGCGCGCATCGGCCTCGTGACGGCGCGTTACCTGATACGCGTGTGGAAGATTTCGCTGGTCGTGATTCTGGTCGCGGCGGCTGTGCTCTCGCCCACCAACGACATCCCGAACATGATGCTCTTCGCCGCACCGATGATCGTGCTCTACATCGTCTCGATCTTCATCGCGTGGATTTTCGGGAAGAAGAGGGTGAAGGAAGTAAAAGGGTAAAAGGCAAAAGTGCGGACGAAAGCATTGTCATAAAAGAAGTGATGAGTGATGATTAATGAGTGATGAGAAAATATAAATAGCTTTTCTCTCATCACTGATCACTCATTACTTGTAAATCGGTTTCCGCCTCACTTTTGCCTTTTACTTTTACCTTCTCAAGTGGGCAACTTTTCCGCCTGTTTTTGGCATCTTGTTTGTGTTCCGGTGGGATGCTCTAAAATTCACGCTTAATCAAGCGGGCGCGGCCTTTTTCCATGAGCGGCGTCTTTCGTTTTGCAACTCATTTGTATTAGCCTTTGTCACGGCGTTCACTTATAATGACGAGCCTGTCAAGAGGGACGGTCTCCCCGGCAAAAGCTTCGCGCTTTGGATTGACGCGCGCGGCGGCTCGTTTTTCCGAAAGTGTTTCAACAGGAGTTCTCCATATGTCTCATCAAAAATTCGCACGCGGCCTGCTCTTGAGCCTGCTGCTGGCCTTCGTCATCGCTCCCGCGGCGTTCGGGCAGAAGAAGAAGGAACAACAACAGGGACAAGACCCGCAGGATAAGGCGCGCAACGTCAAGCCTGAAATGAAGAAGGCTTATAAGGATTGGATCAATAATGATGTCAGGTACATCATCTCTGATGATGAGAAGAGGGCTTTTAACAAGCTGACGACGGATGAGGAACGCGAGCAGTTCATAGAACAGTTCTGGCGTCGCCGCGATCCAGACCCTGACACGGATGAGAACGAGTACAAGGAAGAATATTACGAGCGCATCGCTTATGCCAACGAGCACTTCAGCTCAGGCAAACCCGGCTGGATGACAGATCGCGGTCGCATCTACATTAGGTTCGGCAAGCCCAACGAGATTGAGACGCACCCGACGGGCGGCCCATACGAACGCCCGTCATATGAGGGCGGCGGCAATACCGTGACCTACCCGTTCGAGGTCTGGTTCTATCGCTACATTGAAGGCGTAGGCTCCGGCATCGAGATCGAGTTCGTTGACCCGACCAGCAGCGGCGAGTATCGCATCGCGCGCTCCCCCGAAGAGAAAGACGCCATGCTGAATGTGCCGGGCGCGGGCTTGACGCTTGCGGAATCTCTCGGGCTGTCGGACAAGTTCGACCGCGTCTCGGGACAGGGAGCATACGGCAGCGGGCAGGCCTATTCGCGCGAGCAGGATAATCCGTTCACGCGCCTGATTACGCAGGTCGGATTGGAGCGTGCGCCGCAGGTCAAGTTCACAGACCTTCAAGCGGATTTGGTCAACTCTGGTAAAGTCGAAGAGAACCCGCTCGATTTTAATATGCGCGTGGATTTCTTCCGGCTCTCGGACGAACGCGTGATTACGACCTTTACCATTCAGACCGAGAACAAAGACCTCGTCTTCGCGGACAGCGGCGGCCTGCAAAAAGCGACGCTCAACATCTACGGTCGCATCACGGCTGTCTCCGGTCGTCGCGCGGGAATTTTTGAAGACCCTGTCACGACAGAGGCGACGACGGATGAGCTGTCAACAGCTAAGAACGGCAAGTCTGCTTATCAAAAAGCGGTCGCGTTGCCGCCGGGAAGATACAAGGTGGACGTGATCGTGCGTGACGTGACTTCAGGCGCGACGGGCATTCGCAATCTGGGATTCGAAGTGCCGAAGTACGACACGAGCAAGCTCTCGACCTCGACGCTGGTGCTGGCCTCGCGCCTCGAAGTGGTCGGAGACCATATGCCGTCTGAGATGTTTCTCATCGGGCAGAACAAAGTGATCCCGAACGTCTCCGGCATCTATCACAAAGGCAATGAGGTCGGCATCTACATGCAGATTTACAATGCGGGTGTTGACCAGACGACGCTCCGGCCTTCGGTGGATGTCGAGTACGTCCTGACCAAGGACGGCAAGCAGATCGGCACGCAGGCGGAAGACTGGCGCGGCATGTCCGATTCGGGACAGCGGCTGACTTTAGCCCGCCTGCTCCCGACCGGCGCACTCGCGCCCGGACAATACAAGGTCGAGATTCGCATACACGACCGCGTCTCAGGACAAACACTCTCGCCGTCTGCCGAATTTACGCTCGTGCAGTAAGATCGAAGAAAGTTTCACGCAAAGGCGCTGGTGACGCAAAGGAAAGATTCAATCTCTTCTTTGCGTCACCAGCGCCTTTGCGTGAAATGTTTTTTTGAATCACTTCGTCGCCTCAATCTCACCACGTCGCAGAGCATTAACCAGATGATGAGCGCGTCGCGTCGGCTCAGGCTGGCGATAGCCGCCGTCGCACGCCAGCGTGAGCTTTATCGCGCCTTCTAAATCAATCAGGTATCCGGGCGAAACGAAGATCGGCTGTACCTTCGTTTTCGTTCGCAAGGCCGCTCCGATAGTTTCGCCTTTATCAATCAACTCGCTCCACGCGCCGCGCTCAACCGGCGGCTCTTCATACTTTCCAACCAGCACGGATTTCGCGCAGCCGAGCGTGGGACGCTCAATCATAAGTCCCACGTGAGACGCGATGCCGACGCGGCGCGGGTGCGCTATGCCCTGCCCGTCGAACATCATCGCGTCCGGCTCCGTCTTTAATTTCTCCCAAGCCTCAAGCACGGCGGGCGATTCTCGAAAAGAGAGCAATCCCGGCACATACGGAAAGCGCGTCTCGCTCACGATACAGACCTCTTCGACGACTTCGAGCGTCGGCAAACGAAGCACGACGATTCCAGCGTAAATGGTCTCCGAAAATTTATTGAAAGAGATGTCCGCGCCCGCAATCGTCTCAATCGGACGCTCAAGCGGAGCGAGACGCACATGCTCGCGCAAAGATTTCTGAAGCTCAACCGCCTCGCGCGGCGTCATCTTCCAATCATGTATCTGTTTGTATTTAGCCATATAAAAAAAAGTTGCAAGTGATGGATGATGAGTGATAAGAAAATACAGATAGCTTGTCTCTTATCACTTATCACTCATCACTTTTTCAAAATCTATTTCCTCGCTTGACGAAACCCCTGCGCCCGCGCGAGTGACCGAATGCACACGCCAGTTTTCGTTATCAGGTTTCGGAAAGTCCATGCGAAAGTGTGCGCCGCGTGATTCTTCGCGCCAGAGTGCAGAGCGTGCGATCATTGTTGCAACGTTCAGGAAGTTACGCGAGGCGCGGCTCAAAGGGGATCGCGCTATCTGCTCAAACTCGCGCAGTGCGCGCTCAATTCCTTCGCGCGTGCGAAGGATTCCGACGCGCTCCCACATCAAACGCCGGACGCGCTTTCGCAGCGCGAACGCGATATCTTTCAGACCTTCAGCCGCGCTCTGCTCACGCGCTCCGTCGCTTTCAAGCCTCGCGCTCTCAAGCCTTGCACTCTCAAACTCCTTCGCGCTCTGCTTCATGCAATCATCTGCGGCTGCGCGTCCGGCACGCGCGCCAAAAACTAAACCTTCGAGCAGAGAGTTTGAGGCGAGCCGATTCGCGCCGTGAACGCCCGTGCAGGAGACTTCGCCCGCGGCGTAGAGTCCGCGCAAACTGCTGCGCCCGTGCAGGTCTGTTCGCACGCCGCCCATGCAGTAATGCGCGGCTGGAGAGACGGGCAACATGTCTCTCGAAATGTCTAAGCCGTAACGCAGGCACGTCTCATAAATTTGCGGAAAGCGATGCGCCAAAAATTTCTTGTCGAACGCGGTCATGTCCAGATAGACCGTGCGCGTCGCCGTGCGCTGCATCTCCGCGACGATGGCGCGGCTCACGATGTCTCGCGGGGCAAGCTCTGCGCGGTCATGGTAACGGGACATAAAACGTTTGCCACGCTCATTACGCAGAACGCCTCCCTCGCCGCGCATCGCTTCGCTCAAAAGAAAACGCGGCGCGCCTTCCAGGTTGAGCGCGGTCGGATGAAACTGCACGAACTCCATGTCCGCGAGTTCAGCCCCGGCTTCATACGCCATCGCCATCCCGTCGCCGGTCGCTACCTGCGGGTTGGTCGTGTGCAGAAAGAGCTGTCCCGCGCCGCCGGATGCGAGAATCACCGCGCGCGCGCGCAGGCTGCGCGGCGCACGCACCAGTGGGTCCAGATAGCGAACGCCGCTGCATCTCCCGTCAGTCACAATCAGCGATTCGGTCGCCGCGTGCGAGACGAAAGCTATGCCGCGCTCTGCGCCCGCACGCGCGATCAAAGCGCGGACGATCTCTCTCCCCGTCGAATCGCCGTGCGCGTGTAGGATGCGGCGGCGTGAGTGCGCCGCTTCACGCGTGAAGACCAAGCGGCCTCCTTCGCGGTCAAACTCGGTTCCCCACTCGATCAGCTCCTGTATGTAGCGCGGGCCGTCTTCGACCATCACATGCACCGCGCGCTCGTCGCACAAACCCGCCCCCGCGTTCAGCGTGTCCTCTTCATGCAGCGCGACCTCGTCTTCTTCGGAGAGGGCGACGGCGATGCCGCCCTGCGCGTATTCCGTATTCGACTCGTCCGTGCGGTCTTTAGTGAGCACGGTGACGCGCGCTCCCGCGTGCGCCAGCTCGATAGCGGAGCGAAGCCCCGCGATGCCGCTGCCCACGACGATGAAGTCAGTTTCAAGTGCCATGCGATGATTCTTAAAATTTAAGTTGCGAATACTATTATGAGCGCATCACGAAAGGTTAAAGCTGAGATTGGTCTTTGTGCTTTGGTCTTTGATGTCTTGACTTAACTTGAATTTTGAAACACAAGGCTGAGTCGCGTGCAAAGACCAAAAACCAAAGACCAAAGCACAAAGACTAATTTACTTCCTGCGCCGTTTCAGCGACGATCAAATCAACCACATCCTCATATCGCTCGCCTTTCATGTAAGCCTCGCGCTGGCGGCGTGCGCCGTTGCCGCGCGCCAGAGTTTCGCGGACAAGCGCGTTGACCTCTTCCCATTCGTCGTGCTCTTCGAGAGAGGGGCGCAGGGACGTTAGAAATTTTTCAACCAGTTCTGCGGCGGGCAGAGCGCGATTGGCTTGAACATCTATCAGGTCTGCGTCGAGTCCATAACGCGCGGCTCGCCATTTCGCGGCGCGCAGGAGTTCAGGGCGCGCGTGGCTTATCTCTTTATCACTCAGAGCCTGTGCGTAACAGGTGCGCGCCAGAGCACGCGCAAGTCCGGCGATCATCACTGCTTCATCCACTGTCAGACACACGTCCGTGACTCGAAACTCCAGAGTTTCAAAGCGCGCAGACGGGCGCACGTCCCAGTAAATCTTCGTGCCGTCTTCAATGCTTTCGGTTGCGACGAGAGCTTCGACAAGCGTGTCGAATTCCGCGCGGGAAGCGAAGACCTGCGGCGTCCCGGCCATCGGCCACCGGCGAAATATTTCAGTGCGAAAACTGTTGTAGCCCGTGTCCGCTCCGAGCCAGAAAGGCGAGTTGGCCGAAAGCGCCAGCATCACAGCGAGCCACGGACGCGCGCGATTCATCACCTGTATCGCGGCCTCGCGGTCATTGATACCGACGTGTACGTGACAACCGAAGATGAGCTGTTCCCGCGCGAGCTGCTGGTAATCCAGAGAGATGCCCAGATAACGCGCCTTCGGCGTGAGCTGCTGGTCTTCCCAGTGCGAGAACGGATGCGTCCCGGCTGCCCCGATGCGCGTGCCGTCTCTTTCCGCAGCCGCGATGACTTCGCCCCGCAGGCGTGTCAACTCTGCGCGCACCTCCGCGAGCGTCTGACAGATGGGCGTCCCGATCTCTATCTGCGAGAGATAAAGCTCAGGCTGCACTTCATCGCCGAGAGCCTTCTGCGCGTCGCGCAGGATAAGCGCCCCGCGTGAACGCAGCTCGCGCGTCTGCGCATTGATGATCTGATACTCTTCTTCGACCCCGATGGTAAATTCTTCCATGTGCTCTGATGCCCCCTTGTGAAATTTGCTCATTGATTCATTTACTCACTTGCTCATTAGAAAAAATGAATTAATGAGTAACTGATGTTACGCAGACAAGATTTAGGGTTTTAACTTGACACCTGAATTACCTGAGCAAAATCGCCGCTTTAGGTAGTAGACACCGGCAAAAAGCTCAGCAAAACCGCCATTTGTCAAAAACTGCGTAACGTGGAAAAGCGCGCTAGAGCCTAATGTTTTCCGTGTCAAGCGTAAACTGCCAGTTCTTTTTGCGTAACATCAGTGAGTAAATGATAAAATCTCTCTTAAATCTTCTGCTCATCAGGGATGAGAGATTTGTGTAGATGGATGGCTGCCATCGCGCCTTCGGCGGCGGCGACGACCGCGAGTTGGGAGCGCGGCGTGAGATCGCCCGCAGCATAAACGCCGTGCACGCTCGTCTGTTGCCCATCGTCTACCCAGACCAGCCCGCATTCTTCATCCAGCTTGCATCCCAACATCTGATGTAAATCAGAAGCAGGCTCTACGCCCAGATTGAAGAAGAGCGCGTCGCATTCCATCGTCTCGCCGTCATCAAAGCAGACGCGCCGCAGCGTGTTCGTTTCCGTCTCGCCTTCAAGCCGCGCGATGCTCTGATTCGTAATCGGAATATCAAACCGCGCCAGCTTCTCTCTGTGTGCGTCCGTCATGTCGCCCGCGTCGCCGTTGGTCACGAGCGTCAGCTTGTCCGTCCACGTCATCAATCTGAGCGTGAAACCGACCGTCTTCTCACCGCGTCCGAGCACCACGACGCGCTTACCGGTCACTTCAAAGCCGTCGCAGTCAGGGCAATGAAAAACAGAGGCGCCATAAAAATCTCTGAAGCCGGGACAGTCAGGCGTCAAATCGCGCAAGCCCGTCGCCAATACCAGACGGCGAGCTTCAAACGCTTGCGGCTCCGCCGCTCCTTCATCTCCAGCCGTGACGCGAAAGTGCTCATCGCCGATTTTCTCAACGCTAGTCACGCAGGCTTCCACAATCAAGCCGCCGTGCTGCGTCACCTCATCACGCCCGCGCGCCAATAGTACCTCAGGCAGTATCCCGTGATGCCCCAGAAATCCATGCACTCCATGCGAATACATATTACGCGGGCTGTTATGATGAAACGTCAACACCCGCCGCCTGTAACGCGCCAGAAAAAGCGCGGCACTCAGCCCGGCTGGCCCCGCGCCAATCACTATGCAATCATATATCTGCTCGCTCATGCCCAAAACCCCCTTGATGGAAACGCCCGTTTAAGTCGTCAGTCTCCTGTAAATTCCCGGCATGCGTTCGGGCAAGGAGAGCACGTCGTCAATGATCGTGTAGCCGATGTCGCCGTAGAGGTCGCGGAGTTCCGATTCGGACTCGCGGTCGATGGTGATGCAGAAGGGGGTGATGCCCTGTTGCTTGGCCTGTCTTAAAGCTTCGCGTGTGTCTTCGCGTGCGTAGCGTGCGTCGCCGTAGTCGTGGTCGTATGGTCTGCCGTCCGAGAGGACGATCAGGAGACGCGTGCGCGCCTCCTGTCTGACGAGACGCGCGGCGGCGTGGCGGATGGCTGCGCCGAGGCGCGTGTTGTTCTGGTATGTGATGCCGCCGATGCGCCGCTCGACCTCTTCGGAATACTTCTCGTCGAAATCTTTGACGACATAAAACTTGACGTTGCGGCGTCCTTCGCTGGTAAAGCCGTTGATGGAATAGACATCGCCGACGGCTTCGAGCGCTTCGCTCATCAGCACGAGTCCTTCCTTCTCTACTTCTATAATTCGTCGTCCCGGATGCGTGTATGGCTGCAAAGGGTGGCGACCGATGGTGCGCGCGGTCGAGGACGATTGGTCGAGCAGGAAAGAGACAGCGACATCGCGTTGGCGGCGCAGGCGTTTCGTGTAAATTCTTTCCGACTGCTGGCCGTCTGCGCGGCGGTCTATCACGTAATCGATGACCGCGCTCAGATTGTAATCATCGCCGTCGAGTTCGTTGAGCACGCGCGTCAGGTTTTCGGGCTTCATCAACTGGAACTGATGACGGATCGAGGAGATGACGCCCTTGTGCCGCTCGCGCGTGGCTTCTACAAAAGAGCGTTCGCCGCGCCTGACGCGCTTCTCTATCACGCGACACCAGCCGAGACGGTGGTCTGTTAATTCTCTGTCCCACTCGTCGTAATTGAAGGCGAACTCGCCCGGCTCCAAATCCTGTTCGGGAGCCTCGGCACGCATCCACGCTTCGTCGCCGTCAAGCTCGTCCGGGTCGCCCTGCTCTCTGGAATTCGCCCACGCGTTGAAAAGCTCGCGCGCGTCGCGTTTCTGCTGGCGCGCACGCGCGGCCTCGCTCTCCGCTTCCATAGACTCGCGCTGCGGGCCACTCTCGTCGCCCTCCTGCGTTTCCTCTTCGCCGGATTCTATCTGTTGCTCCGCCTGATCCGGCGAGGTTGATTGAAAGAGCGTGTAGACGCGGCTCGTCGCCATCAGCGTATCGGCGACGGTCGCATCAGAGCTTGAGAGATAATCCGCGACGATGCCTTCAAGCTCTGAAACAATCTGCTGATAAAAATTGCGCGCATCATCGAGCGCGCCGCCGCAGAGCGTGATCTGAAAAAGAAGCTCGAAGGGAACGAGCGTCACGGGCAGGTCAATGATGCGCGGGCGATTGAGCCGCAGGTGTTCACGCGTCAAATCTAGGTCACGCTTGAGGCCGCGATAGATGTGTCGCAGGCGACGATCTATCCGGCCATTTTCAAGCGTCCCAAAAATTCTGCGCGCGAGTCCTGTCTGCGGAAAGAGCGCGAGCACGGCTCTGTAGTCCGCATCATCCGGCAACACGCGCTTTGATTGAGCTTGTATACGCGCCTCTTCTTCCGGCGCGAGGGCGCGCTCGCCCTTCTCAATCTCGTTGATATAACCGTCGAGCGCGAACGCATCGAGCGCATCCGCATTCTCTTCCGCATACATCTCCGCGATGGCGGCGTAGGCCGCGCCGAGGCCGTTCCCGACGCGCTCATGCGTGCCGAACTCGATCTGGCCTGCGGCATGTGCGGCTAAAACTTTGTAGAGACGAAAATCAAACTCTTCATCATCGAACTCTGCGACGACAGAAGGCAGATGAATCGTGCGCCCGTCGCCGATACGCGCTTCGTCGGGCACTGCTGCGAGCGGCGCTATCTCGACCGCGCGTCCCGTCAACGCTTCGACATAAAGCTTCAGAGTGTGCTGCACCTGTTCGAGCGCAAGCCCCTGACCTCCGCTGTGCAAAGCGTCGTTGCTGCGTCTGGTTTCGAGCGCGTAATAGCTCCTGCGCGCACGCGCATCCGCCCCGCGCTCCGCCGTCAAGCCATCGCGCGCCCATTCTTCAAACTGCTCGATAGAGACGCTGCGTAAAGCTCTGAGGCTTGAGCGAAAGCACGCGAGCGCGGCCTCGCCGTCAATCGCTGCGACTTCGCGCGTGACCTTGATGGCTCGCGTTGCAAGCTCCACAGCGCGCGTGCGGTCTTTATCCGCCGCGAGGGCTTGAAAGAAGGCCGGACTCACGCGCACGAACGCGACTAATCCGGCGTTGCCGTGCGCCGCGACAGTCCACAACAGTTCGATCCAGTCGTCGAAAGCCTCCGGCACACATCGCAGAGCCTCTCCGCCAGCCGTTAAGACATGCAAAGACGCGCCGCCGCCGCGCTCTAAAAAGTCGCCCGCGCGCGATAAGAGCATGAGCGTGTGTTCCGTGCTCAAGCGTGCAGTAGCATCCGGCAGCGCTGCCCACGCGTCTGCTGCGATGCCGCCCGCGCGTGCCGCGAAAGCCGCAACCAACGTGACGGCAGCGCGAGCCACACATGCTTCATCTTCACCGAACTCTTTGAGGCGCGCGGCAACGCGCGGCGTCGCTTCAAGAAAGTCCGCGCTGTGCTTGGCAGAGCGACGCGAGATTTCAGACGCGACCTCAAAAATCGAGCGCAGGAGTTCCGCGTCCTTTATGCTTCGAGCCAGCAGCGGCGCGCGTCGAAAAGTCTCCGTCGCCACCGCGCTTGAGAGCGTCATCTGCCTCGCGCAGACCTGAAAAATCGGAGAGCGCGCAGAGGCAGGCACCAGCTTCAATGCTTCGACTCCTTCATTAAAGAACGAGGCGGCAGTTTCCGCGTCGCCCATCGCGAGCCGCCGTCCCATCTCGCCCCACGCGCGCAACTCTTCGCCATTCAGGACGCGCGCGGCTTCCGGCGCGGCGCGCAGAAATTCTATGCTGGCACGCAAACTGACAGCCGCGATCAGCGCGCTCGTCTCAAGCGCGGCACGCGCGGCAGGGGTGTCCAGGCGTCCAAGCTCGCGCGCCAAAGCTCCAATCGTCCGCCGCTCCGTCAGGCTTTTGACAGAGCGCAGACGCTCACGAAACTCCTGCTCGAACGGCTCGACAGTCGCGCCCTCACGGCTTTCCGCTTCGCCGTCAAATTTATCTTCGCCTTCGTTCATCGCTTTATCAGCTTAGATAATTCAGGTCGAAAGGGCAATCAGCCATTGCGCTGTGAAGTAGGTGGAGAGGATGAGTAGCTGAGCGAGGCGAAAGCGGCCTCTGAATTTATCGACCGCGAGGATGGAATCGGAAGCTATGAAAATAAACGCGCCGAGCGCGGCCAGCAAACTCCCGTTCTGCTTTGTCTCAACGTATCTGCTGAGCGCCGCCAATCCCATCAGCAGAATCACCAGCATGTAAATGATGACCGGCCCTCTCATCCTGCCGAGCACAGGCCACAGCCGCCACAACATCAAGCCTCCATACAGGAGCAGCGGCGGCGCTGCCCACGCGTACACGGCTGTGCGCTCTCCCGCGAACACGAACGCCGCGATGTAACAGAGATGCGCGATGAGAAAACTCAACAGTCCCGCAATGAATTTATCCGACGGCAACATCAGAAACACATCGCCCGCGAGCGAGCACACAAGCCCCGCCACAATCATATATCTATAAAACGGCGCGACAGGATATTTCGGCGCGAGCGCGAGCAGGATGAGGCAGAAAGTCGTGAGCGGCTTGAAGAGATAAACTATTCGTCGAGGGCCATGATATTCGGCAGAGATGGTGAGAGCTGCCGAAATGACAACCAGCACTGTTAAGATGAGTACCCACATTTAAATTCAAAGGGAACGTCTCGCGCAAAGGCGCAAAGGAAATTCGCAAAGAGATTGAGTGCCGCTTAATTCTTGAATGCTTTTCTTTGCGCCTTTGCGCGAATATTTCTTTGCTTACTTCAAATCACGGTCGTGATGATCTCGCGTATGCT
This sequence comes from uncultured Pyrinomonadaceae bacterium, assembly GCA_964246305.1. GTDB lineage: Bacteria > Acidobacteriota > Blastocatellia > Pyrinomonadales > Pyrinomonadaceae > JACMLC01. The sequence goes on along the minus strand of CAXTPS010000002.1, from coordinate 52,531 downwards.
GCGCTGAAGCTCTCTATCGTCCGTGATGGACGAGCAGAGCGCAACGTCTGCGGCGGCGATGGGCGGGATGCCGCGCGCGATCATCTGCGCGGCGTAGATGAGCAGACGCGTCGAGACGCCTTCCTCAAGGCCGTGCCCGCGCAGGTTTCGCACCTTCTGTCCAATCAGAACTAAATCACGTGCAGTGCCTTCGTCCACGACGCCTTCGCGCGCGACGATCTCCACTTCGAGTTCCGGCGGCGGATAGTCGAACTCCATCGCTATGAAACGTTGGCGCGTGGATTGTTTGAGGTCTTTGAGGATAGATTGATAGCCCGGATTGTAAGAGACGACGAGCATGAATTCCGGCGGCGCATCCAAAATCGTGCCGCGCTTTTCAATCGGCAGGCGGCGGCGGTCATCCGTCAGCGGATGGATGATGACGACCGTGTCTTTGCGCGCTTCCACGACTTCATCCAGATAACAGAGCGCGCCGTTTCGCACGGCGGAAGTCAGAGGCCCGTCGTGCCAGACGGTCTCCTCGCCTTCGAGCAGGAAACGCCCGACCAGATCGGTGGCGGACAAATCTTCATGGCAGGCGACCGTTATCAAAGGGCGATTCAGACGCCACGCCATGTGCTCGACAAAGCGCGTCTTGCCGCAGCCCGTCGGCCCTTTGAGCATCACTGGCAAGCGAGCCGCGTGCGCCGCTTCAAACAATTCCACCTCGCTCGCCACAGCCAGATAATAAGGCTCGTCCGCGGCTTTGTATTCTTCGATAGCTCTTTCCATGCTTTTTAAGTTCCAAGCTCCAATCTCCACGTTCCAAGTCACAGAGAAATTAAACTTGGAACTTGGAGATTGGAACTTGGAACTTCCTTGATTGGCTGACGTTTCGGATAGTTTAAGGTATCCTTATATGTTCGATGCAAGACTGTTGCTGTCAACAGAGCGAGCATCTTAACATTCGCTCTAAACGGGCGGCAAATGAACAAGAATTGGTCTTTGTTCTTTGGCCTTTGGTCTTTGTTTGTCTTGCTCAACTTGAATTTCAGAGCTTCAAGGTTGAGTCGCGCGCAAAGACCAAAGCACGAAGACCAAAGCCCGCTTTTATTTTTATGAAAATTGCGGTAGCGATGAGCGGCGGCGTGGATTCGAGCGCGGCGGCGGCGATTTTGAAGGCCGATGGCCACGAGCTGGTCGGCTTTTCGATGCAGCTCTGGAACCAGCGGCGCGGGCTGAGTGTGGACGAGCATGGCGAGCCTTTGCCTTCGCGTTGTTGCTCGCTCGATGATGTGTACGACGCGCGCCGTGTGGCAGCGGAGCTTGGCTTTCCTTTCTACGTGCTGAATCTTGAGCGAGACTTTGAGCGAGATGTGGTGGAGCCTTTCGTCACGAGTTATCTCGAAGGCGAAACGCCGATTCCGTGCGTCGCGTGCAACAGCCGCTTGAAATTCGCTTCGCTTGATCGATTGGCATTGAGCCTCGGCTGTGAAAAGGTTGCGACGGGGCATTACGCGCGCGTTGAATTTGACAGTGAAGCTAACCGGCATAGGCTCTTTCGCGGCAGAAATACGCAGAAGGATCAATCGTACTTTCTCTGGGAATTGACGCAGGAGCAGTTGGCGCGCTCTCTCTTTCCGCTCGGCGAGATGTCAAAGCCGGAGGTGCGCTCTGTCGCGCGTGCGTCTCACTTAGCGGTCGCGGAGAAAGCGGAGTCGCAGGAAATCTGTTTCGTCCCGGACGGCGATTACGCGGGCTTCATAGATCGTTATCTCGAAGCCGAAGGAGAGAGCGAGCGGCTTCCGGGCACGGGCGAAATCACGAACACGCGAGGCGAAGTCGTCGGCGAGCATCAGGGGATACATCGCTACACCGTCGGGCAGAGGCGAGGGCTTGGCATCTCAAACGAGCGTCCGCTCTATGTCGTCTCGATTGATTCAACGCGCAATCGCGTCGTCGTCGGAGAGCAGGACGAACTCCTGAGCGATGAGTTCACGGCGGCTGGCGTCAACTGGATAGCTTTCCAAAAACCTGACGAACAGGTGCGCGCAGAAGTCCGCGTGCGCTATCGCCACATGCCCGCACACGCCACCATCGAACCTCTCCCACAGGGTCGCGCACGCATCAAGTTTGACGAACCCCAACGCGCCATCACGCCCGGACAGGCCACAGTCTTTTATCGCGGCGATGAAGTGGTCGGCGGCGGATGGATAGTCAAGAACAGTTAGCAGTTGGCAGTAAAAGCAAACAGCCAGAACATTCGGTTTTGTCTTCGCTGCTAACTGCCAACTGCTAACTTTTAATAAACCTTTTCGCTATCTCTTGCGTACTAAACCCGACTGCTCCTCGTTATTTAGAGAGGGGCAGTTTCTCTTGATTCGGTTCATTAGTGGATTCGTTCTTAACGGAAAATAAATATGGCAATGTCACGCACAGGAAAAGTTGTTCTCATTATCACAGGCATCGTCGTGGTCGTCGCGCTGGTGGCGTTCATCGCGCTCGCAGTCTTTATCAACGCCTTGCGCGGGAGCGAGCCGTCGGTTGCGGATAACAGCGTGCTCGTCCTCAAGGTGCAGGGAGAGATGCCGGACTTCGTGCCGGAAGACCCGATGCGCCGACTGTTCGGCGGAGACGATTCGTCGCTGAGCAACCTGCTGTCGCAGATCAAAAAAGCGAAGGTTGATAAACGCGTCAGCGCGATCCTGCTTGAGATTGATTTCTCCGGCGCGGGCTGGGGCAAGGCAGACGAGATACGCGACGCCATCGCGGACTTTCGCACTTCGGGCAAGCCCGCGTATGCCTATATGGAATACGGCATGAACAAGGAATATTACATCGCCACTTCATGCGAAAAGATTTTCGTAGCCCCGTCGGGCGATCTCTTCATCAACGGTCTCGCGGCGGAAGTGATGTTCTTTCGCGGCTCGCTCGACAAGCTCGGCATAGAGCCTGATGTGTTCCAGATCGGCAAGTATAAGAATGCGCCGGATCAATTCACGCGCAAGAACATGTCGGACGCGCACAAAGAGGTGATGAATTCGATTCTCGATGATATCTTCGGGCGAATGGTTAACACGATTGCGACTTCGCGCAGGAAGACGCCGGATGAGGTGCGCTCGATTATGGACAACGCTCCGATTCGCGCTCCGCAGGCCAAAGCGCAGGGCTTGATTGACGGCGCGAATTTCCGCGATGAGGTCGAGAGCGAACTCAAGAAGCGGCTCGGCTACAAAGATGCGGATAAGCTCAACACGATTACGGGCGCGGATTACAGGGACATCAAACCGGAGTCGCTCGGCCTCAATCAGGGCGAGCGCATCGCTGTCATCTATGCTTCCGGCACCATCGGTTCGGGACGCTCGAACGACGGCCCTTACGGAGATCAATCAACCGGCTCCGACACGGTCTCGAAAGCTATCAGGGACGCTGGCGAGGACAACTCCATCAAAGCCATAGTGCTTCGCGTAGACAGTCCGGGCGGCTCGGCTTACGCCTCCGACATCATCTGGCACGCGGTCGAAATCGCCAAGCAGAAGAAGCCCGTCGTCATCTCTATGAGCGATGTTGCGGCTTCGGGCGGCTACTATATCGCCTGCAACGCGAGCAAGATTATCGCCGAGCCTTCGACCATCACCGGCTCCATCGGCATCTTCGCGGGCAAGCCCGTGATGAAGGGATTTTATGATTGGCTCGGCATCACCAACGAGTACGTGATGAAAGGCAAGCTCGCTGGCATGTACCGCGAGACGGAAAAGTTTTCTCCCGAAGAGCGCGCCAAGTTCGAGGAGATGATTAAGAGCACCTACTATGACGAGTTCGTGCCGAAGGTCGCCAAAGGTCGCGGGCGCGACGCGGAGTACATAGACTCTATCGCGCAGGGCAGAGTCTGGATGGGAAGTCAGGCGAAAGAGCGCGGTCTGGTTGACGAGTTCGGCGGCCTCGAAAAAGCTATCGAAGTCGCCAAAGGTCTCGCAAATATTCCGGCTGAAAAAGGCATCCAGCGCGTCATCATGCCCTACCCGCGCACCTTCTTTGAAGAGCTTTTCAACAACGGCGCAGAGATGAGCGTCAGGACTCAACAACAACGCGCCGCAGCCTTCGCCGCGCTGCCCGAAGACGCCCGCCGCGCCCTACGCTACACGGCCATGCTGGATCACATGAAGCGCGGCGAGATGATGGCGATGATGCCTTTCGAGCTGAGAATCAAGTAACAGTAGACAGTAGGCAGATAAAACAGAAAGCGGTTAGCAGTAATTCAAGAGCCGGTAGCTATCAGGAATGCTCAAAATCAGCTTTTAATAGCTACCGTCTTTTGTTAGCCAATCATTGCGAGAAGAGTTGTGTTGTATGAGTTTCGCATCGTTAGGAGCAGAGGCTTAGTTTTTTAAGTTACGGACAGCAAATGCTCTGGTGGAATAAAAAGTATTCATCGCAGAATACGTCACTGCCTTACCCTGATTCAGATTAAATGATCGAGCGTCGTCTCCCACTTTTTCATTAGACCAGACCCACGCCCCTCCGCCGATAGCATCGAAGACGGGGTCAATATGAGCGGGAAAATATTTACCGTCCGTGTAATAGCCAGTGCCAGCTTTTAGAGCTGGATTATACAAAGTCCTGACTTCTTCAATCGTTGGCATTCGCCAACTGCCGCCACACTTATCTAACCCGGCTGTCCACTGTTCTGCTTCATACCAGGTTGTATTTCGATCAGCTCCGATTAACCACTCAAGGCCGGTTTGAATGTCTGTTATAGAGTTACAGGAAGTGACGGAAAACCGCGCTTGATTCTTATTCGGCGGCACAGTTTTATTTACAGCGTTTTCATTTTTCTGCTGCGATTTAGTTGGACTTGATTCGGGTGCGGCTGATTTGAATTGCTCGCTATTAGAATTTTGGCTACCCTTTCCTCTCTCATAAAATAACGCTACAGCGCTTGCAGCAAGCAAAGCAGCTAAAATTAAGATGAGGATATAACTGAAATTGAACCGGCGCGGGCTAGTTACCACTGGCGACTCTAAATGTTTATTAGGAACTGCCGCTTTGGTAGGAAGTAACTCATGCGAAGAAGGCAAAATTTGAGTAGCTCCGGGATCATATGGAGCGGACAAAAGCGTCCCATCGGCTAAGCAAAAGGTGATTGTTTCATCGGCGTAGGTGCGATTACATTGAGGACATCGTTTCATCGCAGCTCTCCAAAGATACTATAAGGTCGAACGATTCCGGGACAGCTAATAGCTTATCAAAATCCTTCTCCCGACACGAGATAAGGAATGACACGATTATTCACTTATTAGAATTTTCAGCCTCAATCTTTTCCATTCCATTCATATACGGTCGCAGAACTTCTGGAACGATGACGGAGCCGTCCGCCTGTTGATAGTTTTCAAGGATGGCGAGCCACGTGCGACCGATGGCGAGGCCGGAGCCGTTGAGTGTGTGAACGTATTCGGGCTTCGCTCCGCCCGCGCGCCGAAAGCGAATCTGAGCGCGTCGCGCTTGAAAGTCTTCATAGTTCGAGCACGAAGAGATTTCACGAAAAGTGTTCTGCGAGGGCAGCCACACTTCGATGTCATAAGTCTTCGCCGCGCCGAAGCCGACATCTCCCGTCGCCAGCGTCATCACGCGATAATGAAGCCCGAGCTTTTGCAAAATCACTTCCGCATTACGCGTCAGAGCTTCTAGTTCTTCATAAGAATTTTCCGGCAGCGCGAGCTTCACCAGCTCGACTTTCTCAAACTGGTGCTGGCGAATCACGCCGCGCGTGTCGCGCCCGTAGCTTCCGGCTTCCGAACGAAAACACGGCGTGTACGCGACCATGTGAATCGGCAGTTGCGCGACATCGAGTATTTCTTCGCGGTGATAATTCGTGACCGGGACTTCGGCGGTCGGGATGAGATACAGATTGCGCTCATCCTCCAGTTTGAATTGATCGCCCTCAAACTTCGGAAGCTGCGCCGTGCCGAAGAGCGATTGCTCATTGACGATGAAGGGCGGCAGCGTCTCCGTATAGCCGTGCTCGCGCGTGTGTACGTCGAGCATAAAATTAATCAGAGCGCGGCTCAAACGCGCGCCCGCGCCGTTGAGAATCGCAAACCGCGCGCTCGCAATCTTCGCCGCGCGCTCCAAATCCAGAATGCCGAGCGACGTGCCGAGGTCTACGTGATCCTGCGGCTCAAAATCGAAAGCGGGTCGCCGTCCCCAACGACGCTCCTCACGATTGGCGGACTCATCCCCTGCGGGCACGCTCTCATGCAGGATGTTCGGAATCGTCGAAAGAATCTCACGCATACGCGCTTCCGCCGCGTCCCGCGCGCGGTCAAGCTCCGCTATGCGCTCCTTCAATTGACCGACTGAACTCCTGCGCGACTCAGCTTCATCCTTCTTCCCTTCCTTCATCAACGCGCCGATCTCGCGGCTCGCAGCATTGCGCTCGGCATTGAGCTTATCGGATTCTGCGATCACACGACGCCGCTCCGCATCTGCGCGCTCAAAGTCTTCGAGCGCATCCGCCGGGAAACGCCGCGCTTCGAGCGCAGCACGCACTTTATCTAAATTCTCACGAACGAAGTTGAGGTCGAGCATTTGATGCAGTCCTTCAATCTATGGTATGAGTTACGCCTTTTAGCAATTCAAAGACGAAAAGCGTCAAGCTAACGGACGCCGCGCAGATGTGTCAAGCTGCGACTCTTGGCTGATGCGCTTTTCGTCTTGCTTACATCTGAAATTTGAAATCTCGAATCTGAAATTATTTTTATGCCACAGAAAGTTCGCAAAGCAGTTTTTCCAGCCGCAGGCTTAGGCACGCGTTTCCTGCCCGCGACCAAAGCCTCTCCGAAAGAGATGCTCCCGCTCGTTGACAAGCCGCTCATTCAATACGTCATCGAAGAGGCCGTCGCCTCCGGCATGGAGTCCATCATCATCGTCACGGGACGCGACAAGACTGCCATCGAAGACCACTTCGATATTTCCTTCGAGCTTGAGCACCTCTTGCGCGCACGCGGCAAAGAAGAGTTGCTCAAGGAGGTGCGCGCTGTTTCAGACATGGCGCGCGTCGGCTACGTCCGCCAGCGCGAAGCTCTCGGCCTCGGGCACGCTATCTTGCAGGCGCGCGATTTCGTAGAGGACGAGCCGTTCGCAGTCATGCTCAGCGACGACATCATGGATGCCGAAAAACCCGCGCTCCAACAGATGCTCGAAGTCTATGAGAAGTATGACGCGCCCGTCCTCGGCACGATGCAGGTCGAAGGCGAAGCCATCTCGCGCTTCGGCGTGATTGATGCAGAAGAGGTCGAGGACGGCGTCTTCAAAATCAAAGACATGGTCGAGAAGCCTCCCTTTCATCAAGCGCCTTCAGACCTCGCCATCATCGGACGCTACATCCTGACGCCCAACATTTTCGATGAGATCGAGCGCACACAACCCGGCGCGGGCGGTGAGATTCAAATCACCGACGCCATGCGCGCACTCTTAAAGAAGCGTCCACTCTATGCCCTCCGCCTTCAAGGCACAAGACACGACGCCGGAGACAAGCTCGGCTTCCTTATCGCCACCGTCGAATTCGCCCTTAAGCGACCCGACCTCGCACCGGAGTTCATCGAATACTTGCGCTCTTTAAAATTTTAGAGGAGAAGAAATCTTGAGCGATTCAAATAAATCATTCGCAGGGCGTGCGGCAATCGTCACGGGCGCGACTCGCGGCATCGGTCGAGCCATCGCGTTGGAGTTGGCGCGTCGCGGCGCGCACGTCGCCTTCAATTACGCGCAGAGCGTGGAGGCCGCGGAGGCTTTGAAATCTGAGATTGAAGCGCTCGGCGTGAGAGCTGTGGCAACCCAATGTGATGTCTCACAGACCGATGCGGCGGCAGAGATGGTCAAGCAAGTGAAAGACGCTTTCGGTCGCATTGATTTTTTGGTCAACAACGCGGGCATCGTGCGCGACACTCTGATCCTGCGTATGAAGGAAGACGACTGGGATGCTGTGATTGATACGAATCTCAAGGGCGCATGGAATTTCTCCAAAGCGTCCCTGCGCGTCATGCTCAGACAGGAAGAGGGCGGCTCGGTCTTGAATATCACTTCAATCAGCGGCATGGTCGGAATGGCAGGGCAATCAAATTACTCTGCATCGAAAGCCGGGATGATCGGCTTGACGAAAGCTCTCGCCAAGGAGGTCGCCAGCCGCAAGGTGACGGTCAATGCGCTCGCGCTCGGAATGGTGGCGACAGATATGGCTGGCGCGCTCGATGAAAATTATCGCGGGAAGATTTTAGAGCAGATACCCTTGGGGCGTTTCGCGGAAGCTGACGAAGTGGCACGTATTGCCTGCTTCCTGCTCTCAGATGATGCGCGATATATCACAGGGCAGGTGATTCAGGTTGACGGCGGTCTGGCGATCTAGAGCTTTGTCGCTAAAACGCGATTTAAAAGGAGTAAGCCCCGCTAACCGGTTAAGATTAGCGGGGCAAAACTTTTGGGGCAGGCGTCAGAAATTCAGGGTGGTTATGGCAATGAACTGAAGATCGTCGCTTACGTTCGATCCCGTGTTGTAATGGGGTGCGTGTGTGCGGGCTGGATAATACCGCGTGGCTTTGGGCGTCTTTGCCTGTCAACCCTACGCACCATTTAACAGGGCAACTACAATTACGCCAGCCTTAAGATTTCAATTATCATCTTGAAACTTAACCGAAGCCTTTCCAATCGGGATCATCGAACTTCAGTATGTGTAAAATTATACCGAAGTTTTGTGAGGTGTCAAGCACAAAGTTCACGGATTCTCAACATTTTCGTGACAAGCTGATGAGCAGAGCTTAAAAGCTCAATGATTCTAACAGTTAATAAATAAAAGATTTTTGTCAGAGCGGTAAGAATTTCACCAAATTATCTCTTCCCATAGCCTCCGCCGCCCGGAGTTTCGATGCAAATGCGGTCTCCTGCCGAAAGTTTCCAGCTTCCTTTGGAAGCAATCGCACGGCTCGCTCCCTGATGCACAATCGCGTCGCATCCCGGCTTTCCGGCTTCGCCGCCCTGCAATCCGTAAGGAGCAGCACGCCGTCTATCGGCCAGAAGCGAGACGCGCGCGGGCGTTAAGGTTTCGATCTCGCGGCGCACGCCGTCGCCGCCGCGATGCTTGCCAGCACCGCCTGAGGCTTTGCGAATACTATAAGCGCGAACGCGCAGAGGGTAGGCATATTCGAGCGCTTCGACGGGCGTGTTGAGGCTGTTCGTCATATGCGTATGCACCGCGCTCAATCCGTCGTGTGCGGGGCGTGCGCCCATGCCTCCCGCGACAGTTTCATAATAAGCGAACTCTTTTTCCGTGCGTGGGTCAAAGCCGCCGATGGTCAGGTTATTCATAATGCCTTGGCTCGCCGCAGGAATCTTAGAGGGCAGAGCCTGCGCTAAAGCTTTGAAGAGCACGTCGACGATGCGTTGAGATGTTTCCACGTTGCCGCCAGCCACAGCAGCCGGTGCGAGAGCGTTGACCACAGAACCGCGCGGCGCGTTGACTTCGATTGGCAACATCAAGCCCGCGCTGGCCGGCACGTCAGTCGCTATGAGGCAGCGAAAAACATATGCTACGGCTGAGACGGTAATAGCCTTGACAGCATTGATCGGGCCTGCCACTTGCGGCGCGCTTCCTTGAAAGTCCACGCGCGCACGCTCTCCCTTGATCGTGATGCGCACGCGCAATGGAACTTCTGCATCGCTCACGCCGTCGTCATCGAGCGCGTCCGACGCTTCATAAACTCCATCTGGAATGGCAGCGATGGTGCTGCGCATGATGCGCGCCGAATAGTCAATCAGGTGCGACGCATAACGAAGCGCATCACTCGCGCCGCGTCGCTCTATGATCTCAAGCAGGCGCGTCGCGCCCGTTTGTAGTGAGCCGATCTGAGCATCGAAATCCGCACGTCGCTCGTCCGAGGCGCGCACGTTCGAGAGCAGCAGACGCATGATGTCCTGACAGATAACTCCGCCCGCGACAATCCTTACCGGAGGAATCCGCAATCCCTCGCCATAAATATCTGTCGCCATCCCCATCGAACCCGGCGTCGCCCCGCCGATGTCTGCGTGATGCGCGCGATTAGCAACGTAGAACAGTTGGCAGTTGGCAGTTGGCAGTTGGCAGTTGGCAGTTGGCAGTTGGCAGTTGACGGCTGGCGAGCTACGCTTTTCTTTCGACTGACAATTGCTGACCGCTTTCTATCCACTTCTTTAGTGCCAACTGCCAACTGCCAACTGCCAACTTCTTTAAAGACACCTGCGACGAGTGTGACATCGGGGAGGTGCGTGCCGCCTGCGAATGGATCGTTGAGGGCGATGACATCGCCGGGCGCGATTGTCATCTCGCGGAGCGCGGCGGCGACGGCCATCGGCATAGAGCCTAAGTGAACCGGCATGTGATCGCCCTGTGCGATGACGCGACCTGTGCTGTCAAAGACGGCGCATGAGTAATCGCGCCGCTCTTTGATATTGGGCGAGAAGGCCGTGCGCCTGAGCGCGATGCCCATCTCCTCCGCGACAGAGGTGTAGAGGGCGCGATAGATTTCAAGCGTCGTCGGGTCAAACTTGCGCGTTTGCGTGTTGTGATGTTTTCGTTTCATAGCTCGATAATCAGATTGCCATCTTTATCAACTGCGGCCTTCGCGTCGTCTTGAATGAGGGTCGTGGCGGAATACTCTGTGACGATGCAGGGCGTGTGGAGTCGCGCGCCAGCTTCAAGCTCGTTGCGCGCGTAAATCGCCGTACGAGTTTTTCCTGTTGTGAGATAGGTGACCGCGTAACGTTGCGGGGCGGCAAGTTTGCGCGTGTGCGTTTTGGGGGTTGCTCTCTTAAGCTTCAATTCTTTGACGAGACCGATTGAGCGCAGGCGTGCGCTGACGATCTCGACTTGATTTGCCTGCTGAGCATAGCCGTAGCGCGCGCGATGTGCTTGATGAAAGGCATCGTGTATTTTCGTTCCGCGCGTCCATGGGATTTCAAGCTCGAACGATTGTCCGCGATAGCGTGCGGCGAGCGTTCTCTCGTGACGCTGTCGCTTACCGTTGAAACCCTCGCGCTTGAGAGAAGCTCTTGATTCGCGTTCCATCTCTTTGAAAGCACGCTCGATGAGAGGTCTGCTTTCATTCGTCGCTTCGAGCATCACAGTGCGGCTCCAATCTTTAACCACATCGGAGGCGAGTGCGCCGAGTGCGGAGAGCGCGCCCGCGTTGGTCGGGACGATGACGCGCGGGATGCGTAGGGCGCGAGCCAGCTCGACCGCGTGAAGACCGCCCGCGCCGCCGAAGGGAATGAGCGCGAACTCGCGGGGGTCGAAACCGCGTTCGACAGAGATGGCGCGCAGGGCGCGCTCCATGTTGACGCTGACGACGCGAAGGACGCCCTGTGCGGCATCTCTCATGCTCATTTTGCGACCGGCGGCTGCGCTCATCTGCTCTGACAGTTTAGAGAGAGCCGCGCGTGCGCGTTCTTCGTCAAGCTTCCATTCTCCGCCGAGCAATCCCGCGCCGCCGAAATGTCCGAGCACGAGATGCGCGTCGGTGACTGTGGGCAAAAGAGATTTTCCGTAACAGGCAGGGCCGGGGTCTGCTCCGGCGGATTCAGGCCCGACGCGCAAACTGCCGCCTTCGTCAACGCGCGCAATCGAGCCGCCGCCCGCCCCGACCGTGTGTATGTCCATCATCGAAACCGCGACGGGCATGGACGCGATCACGGCTTCGCGCGTCATACGCATTCCCGCTTCGTCGCAGAGCGCAACGTCTGTGGAGGTTCCGCCCATGTCGAAAGTGATGATGTTTTTGACGCCGCACATTTCCGCTACGCGCAGTGCGCCGACGACGCCGCCCGCGGGGCCAGAGAGAATCGTTCGCACAGGCTCTTCGGCAGCGACGGTCGCGGAGATGCTGCCGCCCGACGATTGCATCACACGCAAAGACGGAGCGTGCGCTTGCAAGCGCCTGAGATATGTTCCCATGAGCGGTTGCAGGTAAGCATTGATCGTGACCGTGGAGGTGCGCTCGTACTCTCTGTACTCAGGCAGGATTTGATGCGAGACGGAGAGCGGGACGCCGACGGATTTTAAAGCGGTGGCGAGACGGCGTTCGTGCTCAGGATGTATGAATGAGAAGATCAGGCAGATAGCGATTGATTCGACGCGCGCTCTTTTCAGTCTGCTGACTAAAGTCGAGATAGCGCGCTCGTCAAGTTTTTCTAAAACTTCGCCGGAGGCTGCAACGCGCTCGCGCACGCCGAAGCGCAAAGCGGATGGCACGAGCGGGCCGGGTCGCGTCGCGTTGAGGTCGTAGAGCGCGGGTCGCGCCTGCCTGCCGATGGCGAGCACGTCTTCAAAGCCTGCGGTGGTGACGAGCGCGGTCTTTGCGCCGCGTCGCTCTAAGAGCGCGTTCGTCCCGACGGTCGTGCCGTGTATGACTTCCATCGAGCCGTGATGCGCGCCCGTCTCTCTCTCGATGCGTCGTAAGCCTTCGGTAATCGCCAGCGACGGATCGCCCGGAGTCGAAGCGAGCTTGAAGACGCGCAGTCCGCCTTCAGCCTCAAAAACAAAATCCGTGAACGTACCACCCGTGTCTACGCCGACAAAATATTTTTCATTTTGTATTTTGTATTTTGGATTTTGGATTGACGGCTTGGGCATAGCATTGATAATAAGCTTTGAGCGGAAAAGCCCGGTTAACAATTTAAGATTTCAGATTTGAAATTTCAGAGTTGAAATCTCGAATCTTAAATCTCAAATTATGAATCCGGTAACTCGCTAATCCAAAATCTAAAAACCAAAATCTTCTACTGTTTCCAAGCAGCCGCTTTCGTGCGAGCGATGCGCGGCATCCAGCACGAGCTGCGTGCGGTGGCCTTCATCAAAGGTCGCAGCGTCTTCGACCGTCGCGCGGCCTTCGCGCAGGGCTTCGACGATGGCTCTTGAAAAAATTGTGAAACCGCGCGACCATTCGTTATCGCTCATGCCCACAGCTAAATCTCCCGGCTCCGTCTCGACCGGCAGCCACTTCCCCTCGCCGGTGCGCGAGCGCGAGAGGCTGTCGCCTTCGAGCATCAACGCTCCCTGCGAGCCGAAGACTTCGAGACGATGTGCGGCCTGCCCTGATTCGACTACGGAGAGAGAGATCGTCCCGGTCGCGTCACGCATCAGCGCGTTGTCAGCGAAACGAATCGTCAGATTCGCTTCATCATCCGTCGTGACGGGGCGCATCTCGCCCGTCTCTCGCAAGGCGCGCTGGCGGACGTGCGTGGCAAGCAGGCAGGAGACCTGCGCGGCTTCTGTGCCGAGCAGCCAGCGAAAAGCATCAACGCCATGCGAGCCGATTGCGCCGAGCGCGCCGCCGCCCGCACGCTCGTCAGACCACCAATCCCAGGCGCGCGACGCATCGGCTCTTGAGTCCGCGCGAAAGAGAAGCTTCGCGTGATAGATTTGTCCGATCTCGCCGTTAACAATCAGCTCGCGCATCTTCCGGCGACCCGGCAGAAACCGCAGCTCGTGGTCAATCAGAGCCAGCAAGCCTGTTTCCTTCGCGCGTCTCGTCATCGCCTCGGACTCGCCCGCGTTCCTCGCCATAGGCTTTTCGCAGAGCACCGCCTTGCCCGCATCGAGCGCGGTCAGCGTCATCTCAAGATGCGTCGCGGGCGGCGTCGCGATGCTGATTAAATCCACTTCATCCCGCGCCACGACCTCGCGCCAGTCGTCCGTGAAATGCTCTACGCCGAACTCGCGCGCCGCGCTCTCTGCGTTCTCAAGATGCCCGCTCGCAATCGAAACGATTCGCGCTCCCTCGCACGCCTTGAACGCGGGCAACTGCGTCCGTCGCGCAAAGCCCGTCCCGATAATGCCGATATTAACAATCTGTTTTTGACTCATTGAAGTAGTTAAGAAACATGTGAGGCAAGATTAAGATGAGAGGCAAGCTTACGTTGTTTATTAACTTGCCTGCTAGTTCGATTGGCGCAAGTCACACAAATATTGTGAGTTGAGCGGAAAGCTTTTGTCCCTCGCTTCGCGCCACAGAGAAGACAATCTCCCTGCGCTTTTATTTTTCTTCTCTTGGCGTTACTGCAATCCTTGCAAACAAGCGAATAGCCTGTGCGTTGTTTTTTTTCTTTGTGGAAGTGACCGAGTTCCAAAAGCTGTTTGCACTTTGAACACCAAAGCGTGCCGTTCACGATTTCTCTACGCACCATGCCTGTCGACAGATTGCAATGAGAATGAGAGAAAGCGATATTGCTTATGTCCCAAAAATATTCTGCCCCTTTACTTTGCCATGCTTCTTTGTGGTCAATGGTGAAGGCTTCTACAGTGAGGATTAATTCTCCACATCTGAAACACACGTTCTCGCCTAATTTTTGTGCGAGACTGAAAAGTATGAGCTTACGAAGCTTATAACATGCCGTGCCAAGAGGCATCCCTAAGATTTCAGCTTTTCTTTTATTATTGCTAGGCATAATCATCAAGAAGATGAAAGAAGCTTGCCCCCGGCAGGTCTCGAACCTGCAACCAGCGGATTATGAGTCCGATGCTCTACCATTGAGCTACAGGGGCATAAGTTTATGCTTGCGGAATGCTGGAAAAGAGTTTAGTGAAAAGTTTGGCGAGAGGCAAATGCCCGCGTGAGTGTCCGGCATAAAGCGGGAGTGAGAGCTTGTCTTTCATGCTTGACGTGCTTGAAAAGAGAAAGGGACTGAGAACCGGAAATTTCCGATGCTCAGTCCCTTTGTTTATTCAGACGAGAGCGAAACTATCTTTCGCTTGTCCTCACATCAAGGCCCCGTGGGCGGAGTGAAGGCCGAAGGAATCGGCTTGTCTGTGGCGATGCCGAACTGCTTCCCGTTCAGGACGCAGGGGCAACTGCTGAAGATGAACCATGATCCCTCGCTCGGACGATAGACGGAGAGGTCAGCCTTGCCGTCGTTGTCGTAATCAGCCGCAACGGGGGTGTCTCCCGACTGTCCCCACTGGTCTGCACGCGTCCCGCCAGAGCTGCTGATGATATACCAGATGCCCGTCGAGGGACGGAACACCGCGATGTCATCCTTGCCGTCTCCGTCATAGTCCGCCGGAACCAGAAAGTCGCTCGCGACGCCCCAGTTTTGCTGCATTGTCCCGCCGCTGCTCTTGCGTATATACCAGTTCCCCTCAGATGGACGATAGACCGCTTCGTCTGTCTTGCCGTCTCCGTCGTAATCCGCCGGGACGGGTTTGTCGCCGGACTGTCCCCAGTTTATGGCATCCGAGCCACCGGTGCTCTTGGAGATAAACCACTGGCCGGTTGACGGGCGGAAGACCGCTATGTCCGTCTTATTGTCGGCGTCGTAGATGCCCGGCACGGGAATGTCTCCCGCGCTGCCCCACTGGAATGCGCCGTAGTTGGTCGCCGGGTCTGTGGATGTGAACCAGGTGTTGATGCTCGGGCGATAGATGGCAACGTCGGTCGTCCCGTCGCCATTGTAATCGCCCGGCACGATGACATCCGTGTCATGTCCGAACTGGATGTACTGCACGGTGCTGTCGGAGCTGCGCAGGATGAACCAGAAGCTGAAGTCGTTGGCTGTCGCTCCCGGCCGATAGACTGACACGTCCGCCTTGCGGTCTCCGTCAAAGTCGAACTCTGTCGGAGCGGTCGGCGGATTGACGACCGTCAGTGTGAACTGCTTGCTGTTGGTCAGGCCGCAGTTGTCTGTCGCCGTGACCGTGATCGTAGCCGGTCCAACAGGCCCGCTATTGGTAATAGTCACGACGCCCGTCGTCGCGTCAACCATGATCGTCCCTGTGAAGCCAGCCGAGCCGGTCGCCGTCACCGTCGAGACTGAGCCGTTATCGCCCGGCGTTGCGGTTGGCGTGATCGTCGCTTTGCAACTGACTACTATCGAAGTATTGCTGTAGTTGCCAAGCGTCGGCGCAGTATTCGCCGCCACGTTGATGACGAGGTTCGCCGTTTGTGACAGAGCCTTGCCGTCCGTCGCCAGCAGCACAATCGTGTTATCGCCCGTCGCAGCGGAGCAGCCCGCTTCGATGTTGGCAGTGATCGTGCCGTTGGTGTTCATGATGTTCGTGACGGTGATGCCCGTCGGCGCGCTCTGCACCGTCACACTGATGCTGCCCGGCGAGGCAACGTCGTCGCTGACGGTTCCGATCTGCGAGTTGGAAGCAGGGCTGCCCTGCGTTCTGGTCAACCCGACGGTCGGCGCCAGGGCGGGCGGCCCGGTGATGACCTGCGGGTTGCCTGTCAACGAACCAGTGCTCGTGTTGAAGTTGCCATCGCCGCTGTAAGCAGCCGTGATGGTGTGATTGCC
>CAXTPS010000002.1:0-36132 GCA_964246305.1 uncultured Pyrinomonadaceae bacterium | reverse complement strand
ACGACCTGCGGATTGCCAGTCATGTTGCCGTTGCTAATGTTGTAGTTCGTGTCTCCGCTGTATGACGCGGCAATCGTATGGTTGCCGACTGAGAGCGCAGAGGTCTGGCAAGTTGCCTGTCCTGCACTCAGAGCCACGCTGGTGCAGCCCGCTATCGGGTTGCCGCCGTCCGTGAAGCTCACAGTGCCCGAAGGCGTGCCCGTCGAAGGCGAGACCGGAGCGATGGTCGCAGTGAAGGTCACTTGCTGACCGAACACCGACGGGTTCTGCGAAGAAGTCACACCCGTCGTGGTATTGCCTTTGCCAACCACCTGCCCGCCCGCGAGCGTGCCGATGTTGGAGTTGAAGTTTGGATCGCCGCTGTACTCCGCGGTGATGACATGCGTGCCGACTGACAGGCTGGAAGTGCTGACCTGCGCCGTGCCGCTGTTGGCCGCGCCCGTGACGCTGACGGGGCTGCCGATGTTGTTGCCGTCGGCCTTGAACTGCACCGTGCCGCCGAGCGTGTTCGCTCTCGTGGGCACGCCCGTCAAGGTCGCTGTGAAGGTAACGTTCTGACCGATGACCGACGGGTTAGCATTTGAGCTAACAACGACGTTCGTGTGGTCAACTATTCTGACGGTCGGGTTAGCGGGGCCAGCCACTGCCGGGTCATCCGTCAGGACTGTTCCAAAGTTGCTGCCCGCGACAGAGCCTTGATTCGAGACCTGCGCGAGACCCTGCACGTTGTTGATAGTTGCGCGGAACGTGATAGTGATGGTCTTTGCGGCAGGCAGTGTGAAGCCTGTCGGCGCACCGACGGTGACGGTTTCACCGCTCTGCACCCGCCCATTCTTATCGCGCTTGACACGCGCGCCCTGCTGCGGCTGTTGCTGTCCGTCCTGCGCCTCATCGCCCTTCGTTTCATCGCCCTTGGCCTTGCGGCTGCTGTCATCCTGAGCGACGTGCCGGTCTTCCTGCGCGCTGGCAGTAGTAGTCCGCGTCGGGTTGTTAATGGAAGCGTGGTTGGCGAACTTCCCGGAAGAAGACGAAGCCGTAGTCGCGCTCTGCTGATGAGCCGCAGCGATCTCGTTGGTCGCTGAAGTCTCGTTCGACGTAAGCGGAGCTTGCCATGCGGTCAATCTCGCCAAGCCGTCCAGAATAAGCTCGCTGGGTTCAGCTTCGATCCTGGGACGCGTGCTCTCGTTCCTCTCCTGTGCTGCCGCGAATCCTTCGTCTGCGAATCCTCCGGCGAATGATGGCTGCGTACAAGCCGCGCCGCCGCCGAAGACGTTGCCGTTGATGGTAGCGGTGGTACTGCCCGCGTTGCTGTTTCTCGCAATCAGATAATTGACGACTGCTGTTGTGTCATTACCCGCGCCGACGTAGCCCGGCAGGCGGAAGGTCGTGCTCGGGAAACGGTTGCGCACACGGAGTTCGTCAAGCGCCGTGGCTGGCTGGTTGGCGATGGTGTTCTTCAACGCGCCCGCGCCGCCGATGTCCGCGCAGACCGAAGTGGTATCCGTGCTGGCGCCGCCGGACTGGACGATGATACCGTTCGAGCCGTTCGTGGTAATCGTGTCAATGTCGTTGCCCGTGATGGTCGTGTTGATGGAGCTGTTGCCGTCGCGCGCTTGAACGTCAATGCCTGAGCCTGCCGTGATTCCGCGAATGATGTTGTTGGTGATGTTTGTGATAATCGAGCCGCCGCCTGAGCCGTTGCCGGAGACGCGGATGCCCGTGCCGCCGCCGTTTGAGCCGGAACCCGCGACACCGGGTGTGCCGATATTGTTGGCGTTGACCGTGCCTTGCAGCGTCCCTGTGGAACCGGCGAGATTGATGTTGATGACGTTGCCGACCATGTTGGTCAGCGTGTTGCTGGTGATGGTGTATTTAAGGCTTGAGTTTGCCGCGTTTCCGACGTTGACACCGGCGTTGCCGTTGCCGCTGATGGTGCAGCCGTTGACGGTAACATTGACCGCCGAGGTATCCGTCGTGGTGGAAAAGAAGCCATCCGAGCGATTGTTGCTCAAGGTCGCGTTCTGCACGCTGGCGGTCATATTCGACGTGCCTGTGCCTTGAACGAATATTCCGTCCACGCCGTTCGGCGCGGCGCTCGTGCCGTAAGTTCCGCCCGTGACGGTAAGTGAAGTCAAAGTGCTGTTCGTGCCGACGACGAGCAACTGCCACTGCTCATTGCCGGTCACGGTGCTGCTGCTGATGGTATTCGTCCCCTTCAAATCCCTGAACTGAATCCCGTTCTCTCTGACCTGATCGCCGAAATTGAGGACGGAGCTGTTCGAGAGAGCAAAGGTGGTGACGTTGTTGCCGTTGATGCCCTCCTGCACGCCGCCGTTCAAGACCAAGCGGTCAAAGGTCGCGCCCGTCACGTTATTCATGTGAATACCTGCGTTGCATCCGGCGTTGCCGCCGCCGCCGTTCGCCAGATCGCCGCAGGTGCTGGCGGTGTTCACAGGGTCATCACCGTTCGCCGTGCCGACGTTGGTGAAGTTCATGTTCTTGAGCGTGATGCCGTTCGCATCAATAAAGCTCGCGCCACGGTTCGTGATGTTTTGAATCGTGCCGCCTGAGCCTGCGGTCGTGCCCGTGCCGTTGATGGCGAAAGTGCCGCTTGTGCTCGTCAGCACGATGCCGTTAGCCGCGCTCGATGAGCTGACGCTGGTAAAGACGATGGCGAGCGGCGTGCGACTGGCCGCGCTCGTGCCGTTGATTTCGACGGCAACCGCGCTCGGCGTGTTAATCGTGCCGTCCGTAGTCGTAATCGTCCCCGTGCTGCCGCTTGAGAATAATCCTCTCTGGCCTGAGTCGGGCGTGATGTTCAGCGTGGCGAAGGTGATCGCTCCCGCGTTGTTCTGCAAGTTGACGCCCGTGCCGCCGGACTGTGTGGAGGTCGTATTCCCGAAGGTGACGCCGTTCGAGGCCGCCGCGTTTTGAATATCAATGCCGCGACCGCCCGGATTCGTAATCGTGGTCGCGCCGACGGTCGTCAAGCCGCCGCCGTTGGAATGAAGAAAGCCGACGCCGCTGCCGTTCGTAATCGAGAGCGTGCCGAAGGAGCGCGTGCCGGAAGAGTTGTTCTGCAAAGAGACTCCGTCCGTCGCAGCCGAGACAGACGTGTTGCCGAAGCTGGCGGTGACCGTCGAAGCCGAAACTAAAATGCCCTGCGTCGTCGTGCCTGAAATGGTCGTGCCGCCCGTCGCGGTCAGACTGCCGCCGACACTTTGCAGCACGATGCCCTGCGTGCTGCTCGATGTCGAAGTGATGCTGTCAAATGTCGCGGCGAGCGTGCCGCCGTTGATGTCTAGTGCGCGTCCCGTTCCGCTCAGAGTGATTTCGGAGGCGGTGAATGTGCCGACTGATGCGCCCGTAATGTCAGCAGCGGTCGTGTTGCCGATGTTGAAACCGCGAAACGTATTGCCCGAAGCAAGCGTGAACGCGCTGGTCGTCGCCGCGGTGGTCGTCACAGTCGGACGCGCGCCGCCCGTCGAAGGCAACGCCAGGCTGCCCGTCGGCGGATTAATTCCAGTGATGGCCGAGAGCGTTGCGCCCGCGCCCTGTCCGATGACTCTCTGATTGTTCTTGAGCGTCAAGCCGCCCGTGTATGCGCCGCTGTAAAGAAAGATATTGTCGCCCGGGTCATTGGCAGAGCCGCTGTAGCAGCCCGCGCCGACCAGACAGTTGAATGGCGAAGTCAGACGACCATTGCCGCCGCCAGCCGCGCTCGCGTCTACGAACCAGATCATCCCTGACACGTTGAGCGTCACGGTTCCCGTGCCAGTCCCGCCGCCCGCGTCCGTCACTGTGTAAGTAAAGCTGTCCGCGCCTTCAAATCCGGCTGGCGGATTGTATGTAAAGCTTCCGTTGGCGTTGACCGTCAGGTTGCCGCCTTGCGTAGTCGTCGCCGGGCCGCTCGTGGTCAAGCCCGCGTTCGTGCCCGTGTCGGGGTCAATGTCGTTGGCGATCAGGCTGCCGCTGGCGGTCGTAATCTGTATGTTGCCGCTGACCGAGAAAGTGTCGTCGCCTGCAATCGGCGAGGTGTTGACTGAGCCGCCGACGAGCGTCGTATTGCTATCAATCGTGTCCGTGAAGATGAGGTTCGAGGCGTCCGAGCCTCCGTTAGTAATCGTGACCGTATACTTGAGCGTGTCGCCCGGATCGGCTCGCCCGTCGCCGTCCACGTCCGTGAAGACCGCGTCCGTCTTGGTGGCCGTGATGGTCGGCGCGAAGAAGTTTTCCGTCTCCTGCATCAGCGAGCGCAGTAACAGTTGACTATTGCCGTTGCGGTTTGAAGCTCCGGACGAGCGAGGCGACAGCAACTTGGTCAAGATGTCCGGCTGCTTAGCTGAAACGCCCGGAGACGCTTCAGAGCGCGACGCTTCGACGCTTTTGGTCTGACCGTGACTGGCCCACATGGAGGCCACAGGCCACACCAGCGCCGTCAGAGAGATGACGCATATAATTGCAGTTGTGAGAAAACGATATTTTGAGATTCGGGTAAAACGCGACATTTCTCTCTCCTTAGTTTTTTGCTCTATCAATCCCGGCGGTAGGCGCAAGGGTGAGCCGAAGGGGTTTAATCATCAATTGAGCTATTTGTTCTGTCCGGCTCATCAGGGGGAGCGGGACGAGGCTAACGACTGTTCAGGGATTAAGCCTCTACAGAGAGCGCAGAGGGATTATTAAGCCTTATGTGCGAGGAAGCGATCACGAGTGCCTGATATTGAATTGATTTGGATGATTCATACGGCGCAATTTCTTCTCGTTAAGGCTGATCAAAAGCAAGACCGCAAAAGGTGCGATGCTCAGACATTGATAAAAATACCACAACTTAATGATACGCAACAAGTTTAAGAAGCATTTTTTTTGTTTGCGACTTTCGGGAACGATGATTCAGACCTTTTGCACAAAGCCTGTCTTTTATCCTTCAGATGCGGGTCAGACTGCTCTGCCGCTGGAATTTGCCATGCGGGATGATAAATCTCAGGTCTTCGTGCGAGAGGATAGGCGAGGGGATTCGGCGCTTCGATGAGAAGACCGCCCCCCGCCAACCCGAATCCTAACCCCGTGGAGGGAAAACTCCCTGCATGGCGATGATGAAGCATAAAGTGAGGTATGGTTGCATGTTGTTATGCGGAAAACTGCTGCCGGATATGCCTAAAGCTTGAGGCGGACTCATCTGCGCCAGATTGGCGTTGCTCGTTGACTGGTAAGCGAACGGGCCGTTGTTTGAACGCGCAATCACGCGCAACGGAGACGGTATTTGCAAGTCGGCGTTGTCGCCTGCATGAACCGTCATAAAGTGTGTGTGGGCGGGCATCTCGGAAGTCAATAGCGTGACGGTCGCGCTCCCGCTTTGTTCGCCCAGAAAGCGGTCGGTCAAACCGGCGCCCTGTCCCTGATTAATCGGAACACTGTCCTGTAGATTAGGCAGGGCGAAAGTGCTTTGACCGTTTCCTCCATAAAAGGTTCCAAGCAGCGAGAAGAGCGCGGTGTTCTGCGAGATGGGCAGGAGTTGCCCGTCGCACGTAGCCCAGCCGGTCGGGGCAAAGTTTCCGGCGAAGATGCGAATTTCAGCGACGAAAGGATCAGACATTTATTTTCTCCTTCTAACTCTATTGATGGGGGAACACGCCAAACAGAGAGATGATGAACGTGACGACCAGATAAGGCATCATGTTCTCGTGGGGCTGGCTGCCGCCGGCGACCCCGATCACTGCATTGGGCGACAGGTTGTTGTCAGGCGAGTCTTCTATATAAAGGTCTACAGAAGTTGATTGCGCCAGAATATTGCCCGACGCGCCGGGCTGCGTGCCGATACTAGTAGACGCTAAGAGCGCATGTGTGTGTGTCGGCAGCGTCGCGGTGGTGATCGTCACTGACTCGACGCCTGCGACCTCTCCGAGCGTATAGTTCTGCGAGATGCCAGGCCCCTGCCCGGCGTGAACCGGAACGCGGCCCTGCAAGTCCGGTAACCCGAAGGTTTCCTGTCCGTCGCCGCCGTAGGTCGTGCCGATCAGGTTGAACAGCGTATCGTTCTGCGAGATAGGCATCAACTGCCCTGCACACATAGCCCACCCTGCCGGGGCAAAGCTACCCCCGAACATTCTGATTTCACCAACAAAGGGATTTGACATAGTTTTCTCCTTACTAGTTGCGGGATGGGAAAATTCCTATCAGGGCGATGATGAAGTTCAACACCAGAAAGGGCTGGCGATTCTCGTGCGGTTGGCCCTGGCCGACGTTGGTGATGCTGGACGGGGCCAGCGTGGTCAGGTTGGTGCTCGGAGGGATATACATCTTCGCTGCTGAGCTGGCGAGGATGTTGCCGGTCGGGACCTGGATATTGCCGTCCGTGTTCGATGCCTGCGCGATGTGGTTATGAGCCGGCATCTCGCTGAGAGTCAACGTGTGGAACTCTTGACCGGCTTTTGTCCCGGTTTGGTTCTGCGAGCCGCGATGAAGCGCCGCGCGCCCGCGCAGGTCAGGCAGCGCAAAGGTCGTTTGACCGTTGCCGCCGTAGGTTGTGCCGAGTATGGAAAATAGAGCTTGGTTCTGGTTGATGGGCAGAAATTGGCCGTTGCAGAAGGCCCAGCCCTGCGGAGCGAAGTTCCAACTGATGATTTTGACTTCACCTAAAAAGGGTGTACCCATAATTCTCTCCTTAACATACAGAGGCCGGTCAAAGTCAGATGAACTTTGAGGTCAAGAAGCCCCGACCGGCACGACTTGTGGTTTTACTGCTTGGTTGAACTGAAGAGCTATACCCTTGAATGCCTCATGAGGCCGCAGCGAAAGTACAGCCGATTAAGGTATTGCATGATCTAAGAACGAGGCGCGGAGATTGTACCCGCAAGCAAGATTCATTGCAATAAAAGTTTGGTTGAAGTTGAAATTTTTATTGCAAGATAAGGATAGAAAACATTAGACTGTGTGAGGGGAACTCGGCTCACACCTGATTTAATCTCACCGGATTTATCTCAACCGACATTTTGACCGATACTTTGAAGGAGAATTTTTAATGGCTATATCTCGACGGGAGTTCATCAGAACGAGCAGTATGCTCGCTATTTCGGCAAGTCTTTCGCTTGGAATTACTAATTTTGCGATGGCGCAGAAACGTGGCGCGACTCCCGCGCAAACGAATTCGGGCTTTGCTGTTCCATACAAAGCTCAGCTCGACCCGCTCTTTCAGATGACGCGAGTGACGTTCTCTCAGTACCTGAGCACGAAATTTACGATTGATCCGGGATATATTTCTCCGGTAGAGACGACGCTGATCGAGGTCAAAGACCTGCGCTCGGCGGCGGACATCAAGAAAAACCTTCCCGGCAAAGACTGCTTCCGGCTCACCTTCAAAGCGTCCGGCACGGTGTCTCACAGGGGAATGCTCAAACAGGGCACATTTCAAGTCAAACATGGCGCGCTCGGCGACTTCGAGCTGTTCGTAGTGCCCAGCTCCGATAAGTCAGGCGACGTATTCTTTGAAGCGATTATTAACCGCCTCGTTCCGTAGCCGTGAGAGCGGGACGCTCTAACAGCAGATTGACCCCATCGTCTTCTATCTGACGAAATCCCAGACGCTCGAAGAGAAGCTTAGAAGGATTATAGTTTTCGACGTAGATGCTGATGGACTTCCCCATGGCGTCGGCTTCTTCGATCAAAGCATTGATGAGCTGTGAGCCGATGCCCTGCCCGCGAGATGCGTGAAGCAGCGAGATGTCGAGAATGCGTATCTCGCTTTCTCTGTGATCCACGTAGAGCCGGCCTGCCGGACTCCCGTCAACTAAGATGATTTCGTGTGTGGCGTTAGGGAAAAACTCGCGGTAATGATTCCGCTGTGCTGTGAACTGCATCTGGATAAACGCATCACGCTGTTCATCACTCCATGGCACGCGCGCCAGCTCCTCAGCGCGCGAATCCCCGTAGACCATCTGTAGAAAAGATTCATCATCCGTATTGACTGCTCGCAGCCGCACAGACGGCTGAGGACGATTGCTCGCACGCTCTTCAGACATCGCCCGTCCCTTCGCTTTGATTAACGAAACGGTTGAAGGCGGCCTCGTAAACCATCCCATCAGGCTTTCTGCCGATGGGCACTAAAAACAGTTCCAGCGTCCCCATCCGTTCATGCTCAAGCCGGAGCATCCCCTGACGAAAAGGCGTTTCGAGCGGGCCGCGAAAAATCAGTGAGAACTGTTCCTGCGCGGGAGTCGAGATGCCTTCCGTAATCTCGACCAGTTCAAGGTCGAGCGTGATGTCAGGCTCGAAGAAGATGCGAAACTGTGTGTTCAAATTTTCATGGAAAGCTTCTTTGGGTAGGTGGTCAGCCATTATTCTTTCGTCTCCATTATTCTTGCGTCTTCATTCAATCGTTAACGCTTTCAAATCGCCGTTCCATCTGGACATAGAGGCCGTGCTCGCCCGTCAACACAAAACCGAGCCGCTCGTAGAGCCGCGCCGCCGGATTGTGCTTCAAGACCTGCAAGCAGACTTTACGGCTCGTCCGCCGAGCTTCGTCCAACAGCTTGCCTATCAACCCGGAGCCGATTCCCTTGCCGCGATGCAACGGCAGTAGTGCGATGTCCGTCAGTAGAATCTCGTCTTTCGATCTTGCGACCAGCAGCCTGCCGACCTGCTCGCCGCCGAGCAGAATAATGTCATGCGACGCGTGCGGATACTGCATCTCGTAGGCTCGCCGCTGCGCGTCAAACTGCATCTTCAAAAAAGCGTCCGCCTGCGCCGCATTCCATCCCCACGCGTTGACCTCTTCGCGTCGCGTCGAGGCATAAACTTCAAAGAGAAAATCCAGATCGCCCGCGGCGACCGGACGCAATGTGACTGGCTCCATCTTTTTTCGTGCGCGAATGCCGCTCGCCGCTCTTTCTTTCGCGTCAAAATCCGTGGGCAGAACTAAGGGTTGACTATAATTTCTTTCGGAGGGTTCTGGCAACACGCGCGCAAAAGTTTTTACGGACAAAAAAAAGCGGCCTCTCGAATGTTTCAACATTCGAGAGGCCGCGATCAGTTCAGCGAGTTCTCACTCGCCGAAGCCAGTTCAGCTTAGTGCGCCTGATAGGTTGCCACCGGGTAATCCGGCGCGGCCAACGGCGCGGTTGATTGTCCGAACTTGGTAACGGTCGGCGACGTGAAGGTCTTCAAGAGATAGAAGTTGCCTGAGTCTGCCGCCGTCCCGCTTCTCCAGATTCCGAAATCGAATCTGTTGTCCCCGTCATAATCACCGGGAACAATGTAGTCGCTCGCTGCATTGCCGTAGTCGAACCCGAAGAACTGTCCGCTGCCGCTCGCCGTGTAGAACCACGACAGGACTGCTCCGTTGGCGCGGACGGCCACTAAGTCGGTTCGGTTGTCGGCATCGAAATCACCGGAAACATATTTATCGGTGAAGTTGCCGTAGTTGAAGATACGCACTCCGGCGGTCGTCCGATTTTGATAGAGGGTTCCCACGCCGCCGTTGTTTCGCACAACGCTCGGGTCGGCCTTGCCGTCGCCATCGAAATCGCCCGGATAAGCTTTGTCACCGGCTGTTCCCCAGCAGGCGTAAGCAAAGTTGGTGGCCGGAGTGGCCGAAGGACGCCAGTAGAAGACGGCTGCGCCGCCGCACGGATCGCCTGCTCCAACCGTTGCACGAAAGACCGCGACATCGGCCTTGCCGTCTCCGTCGTAATCTTCGACCACGGTCGGGTCGTCGCCAGCCTTACCGAACTGCTGTGTGTTGAGCGTGGTGTTCGAGCTTTGCAGGATATAGAAGTTGGCTGCGGTCGGATCGCTGCGCCAGACCGCAATGTCCGTCTTGCCGTCTCCGTCAAAGTCTTCCGGCGTCGCAACGTCTCCGCCGGCGAAGCCGACTCCCAAGCCCCACGGGGTCGCAGTGCTCACGCCCGCGCTGTCCTGTATGTACCAAGTGGCCTGCGATGTTGCGCTGGTCGCGCGTGCGACGACTAGATCGGCTTTGTTGTCGCCGTTAAAGTCCATCGTCCTTCTGAGCGGGATGGCGGACGCGCCCGCGACCGTGCCGTCGAGTTTGAACGGAAAATCGAGCTGGACATTCGCTGCGGTGACGGGGTTGCCATCGTCAAATACGTCTGCCCAGCCTGTATTCGTCGGCGGGCCGATAAACTGTCTGCCGTTCCAGCCCGGCACTCCGCGCACTCCCCTAATCGTGACGGGAGGAGAGAAATTCCCGTTCGCTCCGGCGTCGAGCTGAAAATCAATCCAGTAATTTCCCGCAGTCAAGGCCAACCCGGGAGAGACATTAATATTGTTCTGCCAGATACGGCGCGTCGTTCCCGGAGCAGTGCCCGGCGAAGGCGTCGTGCTGTTAAAGATACGGAACAGCCCCGAGTCGGTCGAGGTTCCCAGACGGTTGGTCGTCGTGTCGCCGAAAACTATCGTGCTTCCGGCATCGCCCGGCCTGCCGAGCCAAATCCGCAGGTTAGCTCCGACAAACGGACTCGTGCCCGCGGCAGAGCCTGTTTGATAGCCAAACACGATTACCTGATTGATCGTCCACGTCTGTCCGACGGGCACGTTAAAGTCGTCGGCGCAACGATTGGCAGTCGCTGTTCCGATGATCTGGCAGCCGACACCGCTCAGGGTGTTCGCTTCCGTCGTGTTGCCGAAGTTGCTTTGCGCTTCGCTGAATTGCGTTCCGGCGGGCGCGGCAACACCGCTGTTGGAAGTCGCGCCCGTCGCCAGACCGCCGTTGTCAAAAATAATGGCAGCCGGAGCATCAGTGCTATCCTTAGACGCAAGGACGCTGCCAGTGGCGTATCCGGCGACGATGCAGAGCGCGGTTGCTAGGCAAATCAGAGGTAGCGACGGCAGCCGGAATCTTCTCGATTTAGGTTGGCTACTGACGCGAGGGAAATTTCGCATGGTCTCTTTCTCCTTCTGTGATTCTTCACTCAAATGAGCTGGAGTAACTGATACGGATTTGGCGGCAGTGTGATTTCAATTTGCTTCGCTATGCAAAGCGCTTTGAGATCTGACCTACTGTTTCATTCCCGTTTGTGCCATTACGTCTAAAATCAAATAATGATGGTACAAGGGCTGCTCTCGTTTAGTATGAAATGCTAACGAACGTTGCTAATCTTTTTCAAGCAGGGAAGAGATTTTAACTTGATGAATGTTTTACGACGCTGACTATTAAGGGAGCCGGTTCTTCCCCAGGCAGGCGTCTTGACGAGCATGAATAGATAGCTGGCGGAGTCTACCACATTAAGCGGCTTAAGATACAACCTGAATGGGCGACGCCGGGATTGGTCGGGCTACCGGCACGCCGACCCCAGATGTATTTGACTCATCAGAGAATGATTGACTCGCCAGTGAATTTGGCGTACCGTCTCTGACTAAGTAACGACAGGTTTGAGACCGATTATTTCGCCGAGTCAATTATTTTTGATCGACGTTGCTCTTCTTTCTGGGTCTTGAGCTTAACGAACAACGAAAGAATCCCAAGTCACAAGTGATTGCTGAATCCAATCGCAATCTTAGAAATTGGCAACAGACCTGCTACGCCAGTCGCGGCTGGCATATGTGTGCAGGCTCTTTACGGCCACTGAACAAGGTAACCCCGGATTTCAAGAGGAAGGTAAATCATGAAAACTTTAGCCATTCGTAACCTGTTAGCTGTGTGCGGTCTCGCCCTCGCTTTCATGCTTACGACGCAGCACGCGGTTTATGCACAGCTTGAGTGCAATCGAACCGGCACGCCCATCGTGACGAGCGGAGACATCTCTCTTAGCGACACAGTGCAGTCGATTCGCCTGTTCCGTGACGGCAGAAGCTCAACCTGTACGTTTACTCGCCCGGCGACGACCTCGGCAGTCTCGGTTAATGCCGACGCTTACACCTTTACCAACACGACCGGCGGCACGGCCTGCATCTCCGTCGAGCTAGACGCGACCGGATGCGGAGCGGCGACCAATCAGATCAGCATGGCGGCCTATTCGCCCAGCTACAGTCCAAGCGCCGTCACGACCAACGTCATCGGCGACCCCGGACTGAGCACGGGACAGAATTTTTTCAACACGATGACCTTCAGCGTCCCGGCCGGAGCGACTTACGTCATCGTCGTGCATACGGTCAATAACGCCACGACCTGCGCGGGCTACACCTTCAGACAATACATTTATAACGGCTGTCGCCAGCCCGGCTACGATGCCGCCAATGACAGCAGCGCCGATCTGGCTATCTTCCGTCCGAGCGGCGGGCAGTCCTTCTGGTACTCCACTCCGGTGACGGGCGGCGCAGTCACGACCACACAGTTTGGCGCGTCGGGCGATGTCCCAGTGTCCGGCGATTACGTCGGCGATGAGACGACCAAACCCGCCGTCTTTCGTAACGGCACGTGGTACACTTCGACCAATCCCGCTACCAATTACGGCGCAAAGCAATTCGGTTTGAGCGGCGATATTCCGGTGCCGGGCAACTGGGACAGAGACGACATCACAGACCTCGGCGTCTTCCGCCCCTCGAACAACACTTGGTACATTTTGCGAAGCTCGGACAATACGCTGATGTCTATAGTCTTTGGCGCGACCGGCGATAAACCCGTCCCGGCGGATTATGACGGCGACAACAGGACGGACTTCGCGGTCTATACGCCGGGCACCGGACTGTGGAGAGTTATCGGCAGCTTCGGCAACTTTAACTCTTTGACGCTGACGCAGAATTTCGGCCAGTCGGGAGATATCCCGGTGGCGGCGGATTATGACGGCGACGCGAAGGCCGATCTCGCCGTCTTTCGTCCGAGTCAGGGCGGCTGGTATATTTACCGCAGTTCTCTGACGACCGGCAATACGCTGTTCGTGCCGTTCGGCGCCTCCGGCGACATTCCCGCTCCGGCAGACTATGACGGAGACCTGAAGGCTGACCAAGCCGTCTTCAGACCCTCCACCGGCGCATGGTATGTCAACCGAAGCACGGCTGGCTCAATCGGAGTTCAGTTCGGGCAGAACGGCGATGCGCCGGTCAGCGCGCCGAATCCGAATACGAACCAGTAGCCGAAGAGGCGTGAGCTTTTCTGAGAGACCGGCAACAGTTGTTCTCTCAGCGCGCATGTCGCGGAGAAAGGTTGAGACTTGATATTTCGAGTCTCAACCTCTCTCTTTTTGTGCCGGCGAATCGTGCATGCGGCAGCAGTTCGAGGGCGTGTCAGGAGTTGATTACGATTGACTCATCAGAAAATTTAGCGTACCGTTCCGGTCAAGCCGGATAAAGTTTGAAGCCTAGAGATGCCTGATTGATTCAAGTATTGCTCCCCGTGCTTTTTTTACCAGCATTAGACTTTATAAAGCTACAACATTTCAATCAACAGATCGCAGAGTAATGTTGCTATTCGCGGTCGCTGCCCGGCGTAAGGTCACGCAGGCGGCGACTTTCAAGAGAATGCGCGCGTGCCGCGCCTTGTCCTGAGAGATTAAACTTTACGAGGAAGGTAACTATGAAGACTTTTATGTATCGCAGCCTGTCGGCTGCATTCTGTTTTGCTCTGGCGGTCATACTGCTGAGCGCTTCGCTCGTTCAAGCGCAGTACAACTGCCTGCCGAACGGCTCGCCCGTGGTGACCACGGGTGGATTGACTGCCTCTGACCCGACGCAAACGCTTCGTCTGGTGCGCGATGGACGGCCATCATCCTGCGTGGGTAAGACCAATACGCTTCAGGCGGGTTCGGGTGCGCCTAACTTTGATCAATACAGTTTCACGAACCCGACCGGCCAGACCGCCTGCGTCACCGTAGATATCGATGCGTCGGGGTGCGGCACCAACGGCACGACAGAATTTGCAGCTTTCTTGGGCGCTTTCAATCCGGCGGCTCCCAACCAAAATCTACTTGGCGATCTGGGATTCAGCACCACCGGCACAGGCTCTTTCTCTTTCTCGGTTGCGGCAGGAGCGACCTTCGTGGTGACGGCTAATAATATCGTCGGCGCGCCCAACACGCTTTGCACCAGCTATACCTTCACTGTTTCGTATTCGACCAGTTGTCGTCTCCCCGGATACGATTCGACCAACGACGGCATCTCCGATTTGGCTCTCTTCCGCCCATCAAACGGCAACTGGTTTGTCAGCAACTCTGCCGGCGGCGGTACGCTGACCTACAACCTCGGCGTCTCGACGGACATTCCCGTGCCCGGCGATTACAACGGCGACGGCAACACGGAGGTCGCGGTCTACCGTCCCTCGACGGGCATCTGGTACACGTCTACGAATCCTGCGACCAACTACGGCGCGCAGCAGTGGGGAACGGCTGGAGACATTCCGGTTCCCGGAGATTATGACCGCGACGCGAGAACAGACCTCTGCGTCTTTCGTCCATCGAACGGCGTCTGGTACATACGGCAAAGCAGCACCGGCACATTGATGGCAGTACAATGGGGAACGAGCGGAGATATCCCGTACACCGGAGACTTCGATGGCGACCGCAAGTATGACTTCGGACTCTTCCGCGTCAACGATCCCGCCAGCCCCGGCAGCAATACACAGTACGTGCTTGAATCCAACTTCGCGCAGGGCTTCTTCCTGAGAATTAATTTCGGAGCGGCGAACGACAAGATGGTTCCGGCGGATTATGACGGAGACGGCAAGACGGACATCGCTGTCTATCGTCCCTCGACCAACGAGTGGTACATCAACCGCAGCGGCGTCACGGTCGGCAACACGCTACAGACCTACACCTTCGGCGCGCCGGGAGACATCGCGCAACCGGCTGACTTCGACGGCGATAAGAAGGCTGATATAGCTGTCTTCCGTCCCTCGACCGGAGCATGGTACTGGCTGCGTAGCTCGGACGGCGTGGTCGGCTCTCAATTATTCGGCATGAACGGCGACGCGCCCGCCTCTTCGTTCAATCGCACGCAGTAAGAGAGCGACAACCGTTTACAGTCGGAGCGTTAAAAAAGAGAACCGGAGATGGATACGCTCATCTCCGGTTCTCTTTATATTTTTCTTTGCGCCTCTGCTGAGATTAAATTTCTCGCAAGGGTTCTGGTGATGCGAAGAAGAAAAAGTCTTCATCTCAATCTGCTTTTGCTGAAGCGAGCGCGGCCTCTATCTGGCGCAGGTGACGTTCTTCGTGGAAGCCAATCATGACAAGCCATTCGTATGGATTGAGCGGGCCGAAGGCCGGATGCGGATAGCTCACGCTGGCGAGGTTCGTCGTTTCGAGGCGCGGTCGCAAGGCGTGCAGAGCTTCGCGCGACGAGCGCATGACGGACAGAGAATCGGCTATCGAAACGCTTCCGCCCGGGCGGGCGGTTTCGGGAGCCTGATATTTTTCGCGTTGGCTGCGTTCGATAATCTTGTCGAACGAGAGAGGCTCTATGCGCCCGTCCGCGCTCGCCTGCGCGCCGCCAGCCTCGGCCTTCATCAGCATCAGCGTCGTGAGCTTGACGATCTGCTTTTCGACGAGGCTCAAGTGCTCTACTATCTCCGCGACAGACCACGCTTCCGCATCCGCGCGCGTGGTCTCCTGCCCCGCGCCGAGCGCGCCCATGCGCTCAATGAAACGCGCGCGGGTCTCGTCTATCGAAGTGAAAATTTCCCCCAAGCTTTGAAAAGCCATTCGAGTCTCCTCAGATTTACCGGCGATGTTAATTGAGCAGCGCGGCCTGCGCGCTAAATTTCAGCACGTGCCAGCGCATAAAATTTCTGACCTGTTCGTTCTCGAAATTCCGCACGAAGCCCGTCTGCGCGTAGAGCGTTTCGGGCTGCGTCCAGAGAAGTGTGACGACGGGATTGAAAGAGACCGGCAGCTTGTCCGTCCCCGCGCCGGGGCTGGCGCTTGACTGCTTACCCTTCTGAGCTACCTTCTCATCATACGCGCGCGAGGCCGCGACAAGGGGTTCGCGCAAAGGAATAGAGGCTTGCGTCGGCGACTCGCCGAGGGCATCGTAAATCCTCACGTCGGTCTCAAAGGCCGTCGCAACCTTTGAAGCGTCCGGCGACCACACGGGCAGCACGTCCGTCAGATTGTCATCAAGCAGCCGCTCGCTCCCGTCGATGCCGAGCAGGCGCGGGCGACCCGCAGGCGACAAAGGACGTTCTCTCCACTCATTCTCTCTGCACGCGAGCGAGGCGAGCGCGTGGCTGTCGGGCGCCCACGCCAGATAAAAGTAGATCAGCCCTTCGCGCATCGTGAGCGGCTTCAGGTCATAGCCGTCTCGGTTGCAGATATAAACCTGCTCTGTGCTGTAGAGCGGCACGAGCGGCGCGACGCTCGGCAGAGTTGAAGGCGATGGCGCGGCGACGCCCGGCATCGCTTCCGGCGCAAGCTCATCAAAAGGCGTCGGAGACGGCTGCGGCGTGCTGCTCTTGTAACCGATGAAGGCGACGAAATTTCCGTCGGGCGACCACGCCGCGACGGGAGCGAAGACGACCGCGAATCCGTCGGGCGTGACGTGGCGCAGAAAGCTTCCATCCGCACCATACAAATCTATCCGGAACTCATCCCGCGAGTCATCACCCGTCGCATAAATGGCGAGCGCACGCTGGCGATCCGGCGAGAGCTGCGTTCGCAGCAGCGCATCATCCTTGCGGCGCGTGTCGAAGTCGCTCTGAATGGACGGCAGCGGCGCGTTTGCTTCTTCCGTTGACGAAGCATTTTGCGGCGCGTC
Source organism: uncultured Pyrinomonadaceae bacterium (assembly GCA_964246305.1). Lineage (GTDB taxonomy): Bacteria > Acidobacteriota > Blastocatellia > Pyrinomonadales > Pyrinomonadaceae > JACMLC01. The sequence continues at coordinate 19,494 of CAXTPS010000002.1, read as the reverse complement.
CGTGTCGGCTATGAATTGATAGGCGAGCCGCTGAGCCGGTACATCACGCAACGTGCGCGGGCGCACGCCCTGCTTCGAGCCGCTCCGGCTGCGGCATCCCGTCACGTTGACAACCAACGTGACGAGCATCAAGAGCGTCGCGTAGGCGCACAGACGCGCGAACGCATAGACACTTTGATTTTTAAGCTTGTGATTCAGAATATAGCTTCCTTCAAAACCGCTCAACCCTTTGCGTGCTTTGGTTCTACTTTGCGTCTTTGCGCGAAACGTTTGGCTTTCACGCAAAGGCGCAAAGATAAAACCGAGGGCGCAAAGGGCTGAGCTATTAAATTTGAGATACGATCATTTTCATCTCACGGCTCTGTCTTCCAGTACCAGCAGCTCGCGCGCCAGCACCGGGTCGAGCGCGAGCACGGCTCGCATAGTGCTGCGCGGGGAGAGATGTTCTTCGTCCGTCTCATCATCGTCAACGCAATTATGTTCAAGCGTGCGAGCCAGACGTTTCGTGCGCGGCTCGTTGTTCGGAGTCCGCGAGATGAAAAGCCTCGCGGCGCGCTCGCCTATCAGGTCGCAGGTCAGCTCTTCGGGTTTCTGTCCGTTGACGCGTAGGTCGGTCAGGCGCGAGGCGCGTCTTCCGATGAGATTGAAAAGGGTTTGGAGCGAATTCTGTCTGCCGTCCGCGATGTGCGTCAGCTCGTGCGAGAGGACGCTCATCATGCCCTCGTCGGACGGTAGCCCGACTAGGAAAATCGTGCCGAAGCGAATCGTGTGCGTGTCGTTCATAATGACGGCGGCGTTGTCGCGCAAGTCCGGGTCGGGCGTGACATCCGCCACGGCTCGCACGCGCCTTGCCGCCGCACGAATCTGTATCGCTCCGATCTTGTTCTCAACCGCGAGCTGGCGCAAAGCTTCGATGACCAGTTCTTTGGCTACGGGCAGGAGACGCCGCGCACGCTGCGCTCCGATAATCGCTTCCGGGTGATTCAGCTCAAGCGAAGCGCGCGCCTGCATCACGTCAATCGGCGTGCTGCCGAGCGAATCCCGCCCGCGCTCAGCGCATACGATGCCCATCGCCTGCTCGATCTTACGTTCATCCACGGGCGGCTCGGCTGCGGCGGCTGCGGCTGCGACACGCGGTCTGGTCTTGACGGCGGCGTTGCGTCCAGCTCTGCGCCGCGTTCTTTTCTGTCCGAGCACAGGCCACACGGTCGCGAGCGTTGCGACGAGCGTAATGAGCGCGACGATAAAAACAAACGAATTGAAGCGGCGACTTTTGAAGCGGCGAACGCGGCTTGATGATTGATAAGAGCGCGAACGTGACCGCAGCGACGCGCCTGCTGAAAAGCTAACTGCGCTCTGTTTTATTTCATCCCTCATCTCTCATCCCTCATCACTTATTTATTTCGCCATTCGGGTTTTCGCTTTTCCATAAACGCGCTCACGCCCTCGCGCGCGTCCTCTGTTTTCATCAGCTCATTTAAGTACAAGTCTTCAACCTTTTTCAATGCGACCTCGAACGTCTGGCCGCGCGCGGTATCGAGCGCACGCCGCGTGGCTTCGAGCGCGGGCGCGGAGAGTTCGCGCAGCTTCGCCAGAATTTCATTCGTCTTCGCCCGAAGCTCGCCGCCCGGTACGACGTAGCTGATGAGTCCCAATTGCAAAGCCTCTTCGGCGTCAATCAGCTCGCCCGTCAGAACCAGCTCGCGCGCACGCTTTTCGCCTATGATGCGCGGCAAGAGCACCGCCGCGACCGGCGGAAAAACTCCGAGCTTGATCTCCGGCTGGCCGAACCGCGAGCGCGGGCTGGCGATCACGATGTCGCACGCCGCAACCAGCTCGCAGCCGCCGCCTAATGCCGCGCCGTCAACCACAGCGATGGTCGGTTTCGCCCCCTGTTCCATCACGCGAAAAATATTATGAAACGATTCGAGCATCCGGTAGATGGTCTCTTCGACATGCTCTTCGATAGCCACGCCCGCGCTGAACGCACGCGCCTCCGCGCTCGCTTCAAAGACAATCGCCACCATCTCCCTACGGCTCATGCACTCGTTCAGAGCCTCGCCTATCTCGCGCATCATCGCGATGTTAAAGATATTGAGCGGCGCACGCGCGAAACCGATGCGCCCGACGCGGTCTTCGATGTTGAGAGTGATGCTGTGAAAGCTCATACAGTTCCGGGTTCCGACTTCCGGGTTCCGAGTTTCAAGTCAAAAGCAAGTTCTTAACTTGGAACATGGAACCCGGAACTCGGAACTCGCTAGAGGCTCTGCCCGCCGTCCACCTTGATGACCTCGCCAGTAATATAGCGCGCCTTTTCGGAACAGAGAAAGGCGACGAGGTCTGCCACGTCCTGCGCCTCGCCGACGCGGCCAAAGACGGATTCGCGCGCGGCGTCTTCGCGTATCTTCGCGGGCAGGCGTGCGACCATCGGCGTTTCGATAAAGCCGGGCGCGACGGCGTTGACGTTGACGCCCGCGCGTCCGAGGTCTGCGGCGGCGGATTTGGTCAGGCCGATGACGCCCGCCTTCGACGCGGCATAGTTGCTGATGCCGAAGCTTCCGCGCAGAGCCTGAGTCGAAGTGATGTTGACGATCTTGCCCGACTGCTGCGTGCGGAAAAGCTGCGAGACTGCTTGCAGGTAATTGAACGTCCCTTTGAGATTCACGTTCAGGACGCGGTCCCACTGCGACTCGCTCATCTCCCAGACGGGAGCGTCGCTGTTGACTCCGGCGGCATTGATTAAAATGTCCACGCGCCCCAGACGCGCGCGAGCCTCGGAGACTATGCGCGAAGCTTTGCCGTGATCCGCCACGTCTGCATTGAAAGTCGCAACACGCGCGCCCGTCTCTTTCAGTAAATGCGAAGTCTGAATCATCACCTCTTCATTCGCCACATCAATCACTGCGACGCCCGCTCCGCCACGCGCCAGCTCAAGCGCGCACGCTCGCCCGATGCCCGACGCCCCGCCCGTCACCAACGCAACCTTGCCCTCGAATTCCATCAAAAACACATTCCTTCCCAAGCACGAATATAAGTAAAAAAGTAAAAGGTAAAAGGCAAAAGTGCGGACAAAAGCATTTTAATAAAAGTTGGTTTCAGCCTTCCCTTTGCCTTTTACCTTTTTACTTTTTATTTTTGCATTATCAGAGGTGTATTGAGCCAGCCCTGATATAGACGCTGCTGCTGTTCGGTCGGCTGCGTGACGGGCACGATATTGTAGGGCGCGATGATGCGCCCGCCGAGCGTGATCTCCATGTTGCGCAGCCTGTCGCGGCGAAAAAGCGTGACGGTGATTTTATCTCCCGGTCGTTTTTCGGCAAGGCGCGCGTCCCAATCGCTCAAAGTCACGCGCAGTCCGTCGAGCGCGACGATCTGGTCGTCAAAGCTGATACCCTGCTCATAGGCGGGCGTTCCGGCGCGCACGTTTCTGACAGACAGGCGGTCACCCGTTTGTGCGAGCGTCGCGCCAAAGTATGCGCGCTCCGTCGGCTTCGAGTTGGAAAGCGATTCGCCCGTCGTATCCAACTTGAGGCCGACCGCGTTGAGCGTCTCGTTGTAATCAAGCTCATCACGCCCGCGCACGTACTTAACGAAAAAGCTTTCGAGACTTGCGCCGGCTGCGCGTTCCGCCGCGCTCTGAAAATCTGCGGGCGTGTAGTTGCGGTTCTTGAGCGCAAACTCTTGATAGAGATAATGCATCACGTCGTCGAGTGAATGCGCGCCGTTTGAAGCCTTGCGTATCTCCACGTCGAGCAGCATCCCGACGATGCGCCCCTTGTCGTAATAAGAGACCTGATTATTGACGGAGTTTTCGTCCGGCCTGTAATACTTGATCCACGCGTCGAAGCTGGCATCCTCAAGACTCGTCTCGAATCGTCCGGGCCTGTTCTGCAAGTCCTGTATGCCGGTGGCGAATTCTCCTAAGAACTGTTTGTCCGTCATCAGTCCCGTGCGCTGCAAGATGAGAGATCCGTAATAATCCGTCAAGCCCTCCGCGACCCAGAGCAGCCGCGTGTAATTTTCCCCGTTGTAATCGAACGGGCCGAGCGCGTCCGGGCGAATCGTCTTGACGTTCCAGGCGTGAAAATGTTCGTGCGAGACGAGCTGTAGAAACTCCTGATAGTCTGCCGCGGAGCGAAAGCCGAACGGCTTATAGATGAGCGCGGTCGAGTTGACGTGCTCAATCCCGTTGCCGCTGCCCGCCGTCCGCAGGTTCAAAATAAAAGTGTAGTCTTTGTAAGGAAACTGCCCGCCATATATCTTGCCCGTCGCCTCGACTATCTTCTGCACGTCGCGCCGCACGCGCTCCGCGTCGTAGTTGCCTTCGCCTTCGATGATGATGCGATACGGAATATTATTGGATTCAAAAGAGATGACCTTAAAGTTCCCGACCTCGAAGGGCGAGTCGTAAAGCGCGTCGAAATCTTTTGCGCGAAAAGTGTTCGGCTCGCCCTCGACCGGCGCGAGTCCCGTCGCAATCTTCCAATCGTCGTAGGGCGCGACGCGCAAAGTCGAGGCCGTTTTCAATTGCCCGGACGGATACATCAACAGCGCGGCGTTGTTCCAGAAAGCATGCTCATCATTCAGCTCGTTCGTCCGCACCGAAAACTCGTTGGCGTAAACGCTGTAGGCCGCAACGATCTCCTTCGCTCCGTCTGTCTCGATACGCCATGTGTTCTTGTTGACTTTGCGCCACGCGAGAGCGCGCCCGCCCGCGTCCTTCGCGGAAAAATTCTGCACATGCCGCTCATACTCGCGCACCAGATAAGAGCCGGGCGTCCAGACTGGCATCAAGAGTTCCACGCTGTTCGGAAGCTCGCGTGAGCGCACGCGCACTTCGACTTCCAGCAGATGCGTGTAAGGCTTTGGCATCGAAACCGTATAAGTGATTTCAGGCGCACCCTTCGCGGGCTTCTCTTGCGCGGGCGATTGTGCAGCCGTGAAGAAAAAAAAGAGAGCCGCCAACACGGCGGCAGCCTGTGAGCGAACAACACGCATGATGAATCTAAAAGGCCCTTCTCGATGACAGAGTCTGACGGGAGAAGTTTCAAGAGCCTGCATCTTACTACGAAATCGCCGCACGCGACTATTCGAGCAGACTTTTGGTAGTAGGTCAGCTTTAAATAAGGAGAAGAAAAAGATAGATTCGCGCAAAGGCGCAAAGGATTGAATGCTATTTGATTCTTGCTTGTTTTTCTTTGCATTTTTGCGCCTTTGCGTGAGATGTTTTCGTGCTGATAGATAGCCTACAGAATTTCAAACTGAGCTACTGCCGATGACTAAAACAGAGTGCAAGGCACGAATAGGCACGTGCGGCTTTCGGCTGACGAGGGGCGAATACGTGCGGCAACTCTCAGCCGTGGAAATCCAGCAGACCTTTTATCAACCGCCGCAAGTCAAGACGCTTGAGCGTTGGCGAAGTGAAGCTCCCGCTGATTTTGAATTTACGGTCAAAGCGTGGCAGTTGATTACGCATCAATCAAAGAGTCCGACCTACAGACGCCTCAAGCGGAAATTGACCGAAACGGAAAGAGATGAAGCGGGCTTTTTCAAACCGACTGCAATCGTGTGGGAAGCATGGGAGACGACGCTTGAATGCGCTAAGGCTACGCGAGCGAGGATGATTCTCTTTCAATGTCCCGCGAGCTTTACTCCGGCGAAAACGAATATCTCGAACATGGAAAAATTCTTCTCCACAGTTAATCGAGAGAAGTTTCAGTTTTGCTGGGAGCCGCGCGGCGAGTGGAGCAGCGATGTCATCAGCAGCCTGTGCGAGAGCCTTGACCTCTGGCACGTCGTAGACCCATTCGCGGCCAGAACCCTGACGCCCGCAAAGTGCTACTTTCGCCTTCACGGGCGAAAGGGCTGGCGGTACAGGTATGAAGATGAGGAGCTTGAAGAGCTGGCGACGATGCTGCCGCGAAACAAAATCTCTTACGTCTTCTTCAACAACATAGGCATGACGGAAGACGCGATGCGGTTTCAGGAAACGATAAAGAAGATAAAAGGTAAAAGGCAAAAGTAAGAAAAGCATTCAAGCCTTCTTAACTTTTGCCTTTTACCTTTTGCCTTTTTACTTTAATTGATTCCGTTGTCGCGCAGGCGCACCAGCTCGTCAACCGTCAAGTTCTGCACGCCGCGCTCTTTTATATTTTTGACGAAATCGGGCGAGACGCCGTGATCCTTCATTCGCACCAGCTGCTCGACCGTGAGTTTGTCATAGCCCAACTGCTTGAGGGCTTGAATAAATTCGATGCTCACGCCGTGGTCTTTCATCCGTACCAGCTCGTCAGTCTGAAGATGGCTGTAGCCGAGCGCGTCCAGCCGCTTGACGTATTCCGCGCCGACGCCGTGATCCTTCATACGCACGAGCTGTTCGAGCGGCAGACGCCCGTAGCCCAGCGCCTCAAACTCTTTCGCGTAGTCGGGCGAGACGCCATGATCTTTGGTTCTGATTAAATCTTCGAGCTGCATGTGCTGGTATCCAAGCTCGTCGAATCCTTTGATGAAGCGGAGGCTGACGCCGTGATCCTTAATCCTGACCAGCAGGTCAACGGTTTGAGGATTGTAACCGGCGGCTTTCAAGCCCTTGATGTAATCGAGCCGCACGCCGTGCGTCCCTAAGCGCACAAGCTGTTCGGTCGTAGGCTTTTCATAACCCTCCGCCTTTAATTCTTCGATGACGGCGAGGCTCACCTCATTGAGCGTCATCGAAAACTGCTCATCCTCGTCCGGCGCATCGTAGCCCATACGCTTTAGCTCAGCGACGAAAGAGGCGTTGGGCGAGTACGTCCAATGGCCTGCGCCTTTGCCCTCCTTGAACCAGCCCTCGCACAGAATCGTCCCGGCGTCGCGCTTGATTTGAAACTGCACGTTCGAGCCGGAAGACATGACTTGAGCCTGCACGAGTCCCTGCAAGCGGTCGAGCGCGATCTCAGCCGAAGTATTGCTGTACCAGCTTCGCCCGCCGTCTTCAGAGTGATAGGTCAGAGTCAGTTGCGGATTGTCCTTGCCCGGATAAAATTCTACCAGCCATTGACCCGTGTAAGATTTCTGCGCGGTGAGAGCAGCCGACAACACGCGCCCGCTCCGCTGTGCGGCGATGGAAGAGATAAAGAGCAAGCTCAAGAGCAACGCTCCGGCCACGCTCCAACGCCAGGCACGCGTCCGGGATAGCATGCTTCTCAAGTAATTTATTCCGCCCGCAGAGTTTTTCAAATTGTTCATGATTGCACCTTAATTTTCAAAGCCGTGAATCTTCAACTCGACCAGTTGGTCAATGGACAAATCTTTGATGCCGCGCGCTTGCAGCTTCTCGATAAAAGCGATGGTCACGCCGTGTATGCTCATGGCGACCAGATCATCTGTGGATGGATGGTCGTAGCCGCGCGCCTTCAGGTCGCGTATAAAATCCGTCGTCACGCCGTGGATACGCATGGCGACCAGATCATCCACAGGCACGCGGTTATATCCGAGCGCGCCGAGCTGCTTGATAAATTCCGGCGTCACGCCGTGAATCCGCATCGCTACGAGGTCTTCAATCGAAGGGCTGTCATAACCTAAGGCTTTCATCTCGCGCACAGCGTCCATCGTGACGCCGTGGATACGCATGGCGACGAGGTCTTCGCTGCTCTGCCGCTTGTAGCCGTTGGCGTTGAGGTCTTCGATGAATTCTATGCTGACTCCATGAATCCGCATCGCGACCAGACTTTCGGTATCTAAGTTTTCGTAGCCTCTGGCCTTGAGGTCAATAATGAATTTCGTCGTCACGCCGTGAATCTTCATCGCGACGAGATCGTCGAGCGCGAGCTTGTCATAGCCGAGTTCCTTGAGTTCGGCGACATAGTCCAGCCCGACATCATGCATCGCGAGCGTGAACAGGTCTTCATTCGTCAGGCGGTCGTAGCCGAGCCTCTGCATCTCCGCGACAAATGGCTGCGAGGGGATGAAGACGAAATGGCCTGAGCCTTTGCCGTCCTTGAACCATCCCTGGCAGTCGAGCGCACCGGCATCGCGCTGTAGCCTGAAGCCGACCGTCGAGCCGTTCGTCATCATCATCTGCTCGCGCGTTAAGCCCTTCAGTTTTTCGAGCGGGAAATCGGAAGATGATTCGGAGAAACTGCTGCCCTCGCTCTGCCTGTAAAGCGAGAACCAGACCTTGTCCGTGTCCGGCCTGCTCTCGATGACCCACTGGCCTGTGAATCCTTTGTCCTGCGCGTCAGCCTGTGCTGTGCCTGCGGCGGCGGCATGCGCCGTCAGCATCGCGGCGTCGCCGTGACAGCAGAACGCGACCGCGATTACAGTGACGAGCGCGAGGCTGAAACCCATTTTGAAAGTTACGGATGAAAGACGTGCTTGATGATTGCTGCTCATCTCGAAATCTCCTTGCCTGTGGTCGAACAAATTAAAGCTTGAGAGTGATGCTATTCCCGTGCGCTCTGCTCTGATGGCTTTACAAAATCCCCGCGTCTCTGAGCCTGACCAGCTCGTCGAGCGAGAGATTATTAAAGCCACGTTCACGCGCTTTGCGGACGAAGGCCGCGCTCACGCCGTGATCGCAGAGCCGTATGAACTGATCCGCCGAAAGATTGTCATAGCCGAGCGACTTCATCTCCTTGACGAATTCCACACGGACGCCGTGATCCATCATACGCACGAGCTGTTCAAGCGAGAGTTTGCCGAAGCCTTGTTCCGCCATCGCTTTGATATAGCCCGGCCTGACGCCGTGATCCACCGCGAGCACCAGTTGATTCATAGTAAGGTTGCTGTAGCCCTCTCCGCTGAACGCCTCTATCACGTCCGGGCGGACGCCGTGGTCAGCGGCCATGACCAGCTCGTCAAACGCGAGATTCCTGTATCCGAGCGCGCCCAGCTTTTTGATGTAATCAATGCTCACTCCATGATCCACAAGCTCGACGACCGTTTCGACTGACGGAAGCGGATAACCCATCGCCTTGAGTTCCCTGACATAGCCGGGCGTGACGCCGTGCTGCTTCATCAAGACCAACTGGTCTACGCTCAGCTTGGTGTAGCCGACGGACGCCATCGCGTCTATGTAGCTGGACTGAGGCGCGTCCTCATCGTCTTGAAACTTATAATCATAAGTAGCAGAACCGGCGGTCGTCTGGGACGTGGCAATGACGGGGGCGACGCTCACGGTCGGTGACCCGCTCACCACGACGGGAACATTAATCGGATTAGCCTGACTCTCATCCGTCTCCGAGACGGATGCCGTGACATTGACGCTCGCCCTGATTTGAGGCATGAGAATCTGAAATTCTCGCGCCTGCTCTCCGCTTTGCGCCTGTGCGTTGGAGGTGCTGCCCGACCCTGTCTCGAACATCAGAAGTTTTTGAAGCGTGGATGGCCCCGCCGCGCGCGTCTGCTTATTTTCGGATTCGCGGCTGAAGAGAGTCGTCCGCGCGCCGACGCAGATGCAGAAGATCGTGGCGATGGCAACGAAGCTGGCGAGCCAAGCGGAAGAGCGTTGATGCGGCGATGCAGGAGTTTCGATGAGCCGCTGTATGCGCTTTAAGAGCGAGCCGCCGCCGTCCGCCGCGACCGCCAGTTGCGGCAACATCGCGCCCGTGCCGCGAAGCTGTTCAAGCTCTGCCAGAGCGCGTGCATACGTCAGCACATTGCCGCAGGCCGCGACCGCTAAGTCATCACAGCAGTGCTCGCGCTCCGTGCGAATCTGGCGCGAGACCCACCACACAGCCGGATGATAAAAGAGCAAGGTCTCGATAGCTGTTTGAAGCAGGTTGACTAGATAATCATGGCGGCGTATGTGCGCGAGTTCGTGCGCGAGCACGGCTTCTATCTGTTGCGGGCTGAGGCCGACGAACGCGCTCACGGGAACGAGTATCACAGGTCGCAGCCAGCCGATGACCGTCGGGACTTCCGCGACGATGGATTCGCAGAGCCGCACCGTGCGCGAAACCTTGAGTCGCCGCGAGAGCTGCGCCACGATCTCCTGCCAGTGTTCGGTCGCCGGAACGGTCTTCCACCTCTTCAAACGCTGCGCCATCGCCCAGCCGCCCAGCACGCGCAGTGAGAGTATGAGCACGCCCACCAGCCAGATCGAAACCAGCCACGGCAGCAGTCTTGCGAAACGCCCCTGCACAGTCGCGGCAGACGCGGGCGATGCCGTTTCCGTAGCAGTCCAAGTCGCCTGCTTCTGCCCTGCCGCAGACGCCACTTCCGCAGCCGTCGCATTCGACTTCCATGCGATAGAAGCCTCACGCGACGATTCCTGCGCGGCAGATGCTTTCAGCTCAAGCGCGCGTTTGATGATTAAAGTCGTCGCGGCTGGCAGCGCGAACATGAGCAGCAAAGCGCAACAGGCCACTGCGTAACGCACCTGAGCCGTGCGGCGTCGCAGCATGACGCGCAGGGATGCGTAGAGCAGCGCGACCAGTGCGCCCTGCCAGATAAAATGCATCAGCGCCCACCCGATTGCTTGAAAAACCGGCTGTGCTAAGAGAGTCGAATTAATCATCTGGCACCTCGCTCGAATTCGTCCAAGAGGTCTCGTATCTGTGAGAGTTCTGCGGAGGAAGCTCTTTTGGTTTGCAGAGCCTGCATCACCAGATTCATAGCGGAGCCGTCGAAGGCGCGCTCCAAAAGGTCTCCGACCAGTTGCCGTTGCGTCTGCTCCTGCGCGAGCCGCACTTCATACACATGAGCGCGCTGCCGCTCGTCACGGCGCACCAATCCTTTCTCGGCCATGATCTGCATCAGCTTTAAAACGGTCGTGTAACCCATCTCGCGCGACGCGCTCAAGGACTCGTGAACTTCGCGCACAGTCGCGGGGCCGCGCTGCCAGAGCACCGTCAATATCTCCAGCTCAGAGTCGGTCGGCATGGGTAGATTTGTTTTCGCCACAGGTTGTTTTTACCTTTCCTCCAAGAGTCGAGTCGTACCTTACTACGAAGCATTTCGTATTGTCAACGAAAAATTTCGTAGTTAGCGGTAAAATTTTTCAAAGGCTGCCGGGGCGCGTCTCCACGCGACAATTGAGGCCGGATAATTTAAGATGGCGACGACCCCTCAGAAGCTGTTGGATTTAGAGAAAGGAAGCAGCGATGTTTCGTAAACTTATAGCAACCGCGCCAACGTGGTACACAGTACCCGTGCGGCTGACGCTGGGAATAATTTTTATAGCGCATGGAGCGCAGAAGGTTTTCGGGATGTGGGGCGGTCAGGGACTTTCGGCGTTTATGGGGAATCCAGCGCCCCTGGGCTTGCGTCCGGCAGGTCTGTGGATGGGGGCTGCGGCATTTTCAGAACTTGTCGGAGGCGCGCTGGTGTTGCTCGGACTCTTGACGCGGCTCGGCGCTCTCTCCCTCGCCATCGTCATGATAGTTGCGATAGCCGGCGTACACTGGGGCGCGTTCTTTGCGAACAACAAGGGCTTCGAATATCCGCTCGCGCTTCTGGGAATGGCGCTCGCGCTACTCATCGCCGGCGGCGGGCAAGCCTCTCTCGATCAGGGTCTGATGAGGACTGGAAGAAGATAACGAATTTTGGATTTTGGATTTTAGATTTTGGATTGAAAGCAAGCCTTTCGTTTCATTCAATCCGTTCGCTAATCCAAAATCCAAAATCTAAAATCCAAAATCATGAAACGCTCACCGCTGCTGGTCATCTTCGTCACGATCTTTATTGATCTGGTCGGGTTCGGCATCGTGATTCCGGTGCTGCCGTTCTATGTCGAGAGCGAGAAGTTCAACGCGACGCCGCGCGCGGTCGGGCTGCTCTTCGCCTCATACTCCGTGATGCAGCTTATCTTCTCTCCCATTCTTGGAAAGCTATCGGACAAGTACGGGCGTCGTCCGGTGCTGCTTTTAAGTTTAATCGGAACGGGAATCGGATTCGTCATTCTGGGATTTGCAAAGACTCTGTGGATGCTCTTTGCGGGGCGCATTCTGGATGGCATCACGGGCGGCAACATCTCCACGGCTCAAGCCTACATCGCGGACATCACCACGCCCGAAGAACGCGCGAAAGGGATGGGCATCGTCGGCGCGGCGTTCGGCCTCGGCTTTATTTTCGGCCCGCCGATTGGAGGCATCCTGAGCCGTTGGGGAATCGCGGTGCCGTTTCTCTTCGCCGCCGCGATGGCTTTCGGTAACGCTGTACTGCTCTACTTCACGCTGCCTGAAACCGTGACGGCTGACCATCCGGCGCGTGCCCGCACGAGCGAGAGCCGATGGGAACTAATGCGCCGCTCGCTCAAGCAGTCGCGGCTCGCGTTCGTGCTGCTTATCTACTTTTTGTTCGTCGTCGCCTTCTCGATTATGACAACGACGTTTGCGCTCTATACGATGTATCGCTTCGATTACGACGCGCAGCACAACGGCTATCTCTTCCTTTTCATTGGAATAATTGCGGCGGTCGTGCAGGGCACTTTGATCGGAAAGCTCGCCAGGAGATTCGGAGAGATTCCGCTCGTCATCGCGGGCGCTCTCTTGTTCACCATCAGCCTTTTCATCGTGCCGTTCATTGGGCCGCACGCGGGCGGCATCGCTGTCTTGCTCGCGATTTGCGGGACTCTCGCCGTCGGCAACTCGCTGGCGACTCCGGCGCTCACGAGCCTCTCTTCAAAGAGCGTCGGGCGGAGCGAGCAGGGGAGCGTGCTCGGCGTGACGCAATCAGCCGCGAGCCTCGCGCGCGTCGTCGGCCCGGTCTTGAGCGCGTTTCTCATCTACAGCGCGACCGCGCCCAAGCACATCTCCGACGCTTCGATTCGCGCGACCTTCTGGGTCGGCGCGGCCATCATGTTCATAGCCTTCTTAGCTGCCGCCTACTTTGCGCGCAGCCACGCCTCCGAGTACACGGAAACGGAAATCGCGCCCATCAGTAGCTAAAACCTCAAACGAATGTCAGCCGCCGTTACCAAGTGGAACTTTCGCGTAGTTGAATCGTGTTATTGCCGTTATCCCAATCTTCCGTTCAGGTGCGTCACAGATGAAAAGACATCTCCTCGGCTTCGGCGTCTTCATAACTTTCTCCGTCTGTATCTCTTTTTTCACTCTCGCAGACGCATATTCTGTCGGCGCGATTGAGGCACGACTTGATATCTTGCGCGGCAAAAACCGGTTTATCCGATGCCTTGATACTGCGCTGGTGGACCGGAAGACGATTGAGAAATGCGATCAACGGCTTTACAAAGAATATGGAATTGAAACTGCACATGAGGATGGCTGCCTCACGCACAGGGCGAGGGTTTCCTATGTGATCGGTTATAACATCGTTCAAGTCCCACATCTTGATGCAGTGTTCGGGAGAGAAACGTTTGAGCGATTAAACAGACAGGTCATACTTGAGCGTCAGGCAGAGTTAGCGGAAGAATACAAATAGATGGTAGCGATACTTGAGACGGAGCGTCTGCGTTTGCGCGCGTGGACGCACGCGGATGCGGAAGCTCTCTTTGCGATTTGTCGTGATGCCGAAGTGATGCGGCACATCGGCACGGGCGCGCCCCATCAAAATCCAGATGAAACGCGACGCTTCCTCGCGTGGGCTGTGGCTTATCAGAAGGAGCGCGGGTTTTGTCGCTGGGCTGTCGTGGAGAAGTCTAGCCAAACCATCATCGGCAGTTGCGGCTTCGTGCGTATTGAGAGCCTCGGAGAAATCGAGCTGGGTTATCTCTTTGATCGTAAGGCGTGGGGACAGGGCTTTGCGACCGAGGCCGCAGGGGCGTGCCTCAATTACGGCTTTGAGAAGTTGAAATTTTCTCAAGTCATCGCCCTCACCAGTCCTGAGCATTCCGCTTCACAACACGTGCTGGAAAAAATCGGGTTTACACGTCAGGGCGTCAAGCAAGTGGAAGGCGATGAGGACATGGTTTATCTCGCCGTCAATCCTCAACAAAAGCAATAATCTCGCGCAAAGGCGCAAAGACGCAAAGAATAAATTCGATGAGTTTGGTCGTTAAATGCTTTTACCAGATTGAAGGCAGCGCGGATTCGTCGAACTCGATGGCGCGACCGTCGGGCAGAATGTGGACTATCTCTGCTCCGCGTGCGCGCAGGCGCGGCGAGAGCAGACCGATACGATGACAGTTGGCACGCGGGCGCGTGTGCTTCGTGAGCGGCTGCGACTCGGAGCACATGACGGCGACGCGCATCTCCGAAGCCAGCTCGATGATGCGATCAAGCCCGCGCGACAATTCGGCTAGCGGCGCGATGACTTTGCCGCCGCATTCCGGCAAGTGTTCATAGCCGATGCCGCGCTCTCTCAAATTCTCTTCCAGCACGCGCCCGTTGTACTGCGGCCAGCGCGAGCGCGCCGCGCTCCTGACATCGCACATTGTGATTATTCCCATAAGTTTTCCGGTTTGAAAAATATATGCTTCCCATCGTGCTTTTCTGCTCTATTTAAGGACAATGTTCAGTTGAAAAACCTACATTAATCGAAGTGCTTGACCCAATGACTATAATACATTCAATTGAATGGGATTGGCTCATCAAATAGGAGAAGGAAATTAAAGCCAACGTACGATGAAAGTAAATGCATGGTATATGTCGAATGAAGCAAAATCAATGTTCACAAACCTTGAGTGCTGAACTGAGAGGTTTTCCGAAAGTCATTCTGAAAAGAGCGGACTTGAAGCTGACAAGTCGCCTTTATTCTCTTCCTCCGATTGGTGTCGGAACGCCTTTTGTTGAAAGCCTTTCAAGCTATACAGCGCGGCTTGCAGAAGCGCATCAAGTTTCTGTAGCGCAATTGCTAGAATTTGAGATAGCTCCTGCATTCGACCGCCTGAGATCTTTGTCTGAACAACAAAGAACTAATGCAAAAGCGATAGACCACTTTTTATCAAACAAAATTTATGGCATCAACGGTATGGACGGGGTTGCTGAGGATTTTGTTATAGCTCTGGAAAGCCTTACACAGCAAGTACGACTCCTATTTCTAACAATGCTGCCATGGCGCGATGTTCTCTCACGTATTCTATTACTGCGCCGTGTTCATGCTTGGTGTCCGTTTTGTTTAACTGAAAGTCGAAATAAAAAACATGGCGTATATGAGCAGTTATTATGGTCTTTACAAATAATCACTATTTGCCCTTTGCATAAAACAAAAATAACTTCATGGTGCCATCATTGTGGGAAAGAAACGTCAATACTTCGAGGTAGAGGGCGTTCAGGATATTGCTATGCTTGCGAAAAGTGGCTGGGCCAAGATAAAGAAAATTTGAGTGGCACTTCGCAGCGACCAGATGCGAATGTCATAAAAGATATAAAGACTGCTCACATGATCGGAGGGTTAATTGCCGCAGCCCCCGACCTACCTCGATTTTTTTCCGCATCCGACATCAGTAAAACATTTGGATCTCTTAAAGATATCATAAAAGGGAACGTGAATGCCCTTGCTAAGCAAATTCACTTCAGTCCTAGGACCGTAAATAGTTTGCTCTTGGGAGAATCCTCCATTACGCTTCACCACCTTATAAATCTCTGTAATTTTCTCAATATCTTTCCACTAGATTTTCTAAATAATGAACTTGAGAATGTAGGTGTTCTTAATATTCAATTGCCGAAGAGGCGGTGCAAGGAAAACACATTGAAGCTTCTTCGGTTAGCTCTAGAAGATCCGAGTAGACCTTCAATTACGGAAGTAGCTCATAATCTAGGATACGTTGGATATGCAGGTCACATCTCGCTTCGGACTATTGATCCAGAAATATGTAAACAGATTACAGCTCGGCATTGGGCCAATAAAAAACCGAATCCAGTTGTAAAAAAGTGTGAACGGAATGAAGCGGAAGCTATTTTAATAGCTGCTCTCGACGATGATCCCCCTCCCCCCTTAAAGGTAGTTGCAATGCGCATCGGATATCATAACCAGGGAGCAATCTATGAAAGATTTCCTGATCTATGTCGCGCTTTAGTCTTAAGGCGCAAAGAACATCTGAAAAGGAAATTACTCGAACAAGAGACGGCGTTGCGCGCTATACTTCGAAGAAATCCTCCACAGTCACTGAAAAACACTTGTAGCGAACTCGGATATAAATCCCTCAACTCGTTAACAAACAGGTTCCCTGAACTATGCCATGAAATAATTAATCGCTATGCAGCATTTAGAAGGAAAGACAAAGAATTAATTGAATCGACGCTTATAGCTGCTCTTAAGGAAGTCCCGCCGCCTTCACTTGCCTCAATAACAAGGCGGCTTGGTTTTAGCCTTAGTAAGGTTCGATTTTATTGTCAGGAATTATCTCGGCAGGTAGGCCAAAGGTATTGTGAGTATGAGAGGCAACGTGGCGAAAAAAGGAGAAAGACAAGACGTAAGGAAATTAGAAAGATAGCCATTCACTTATACTCTAAAGGGATTTACCCTTCAATTCATTACGTCAAAATGGAGATGACTGATTCTTCTTATTTTCGACCACAAGATATTGAAGAACTGCGAGCTGTGCAACTCGAATTAGGCGCTATAAAGAAAAGAGCCAGTACAGCTAGAACGCGGAGAAAAAGTTGATAGATTATTTATAAAAAGTTGGATCTGACTTTGCAGAATATTGTTCCCCAGCTTATCACCAAGAGCTTTATTTGATGGTGGGAAGCACTTCATTCTTCGTTATCAAATTCAACATTACGGTTAAATTCTACTTCATTATGCTCCACAGAAGTCCTACTGAGATCATTAGTTGAAAAAGATAGAATGCAACAAAAGAGTTATAAAGCTGAATTCCAAATGATAAGTCTAACGCCGCGCATGAGGGGCGCTTTTGTAGTGAGCGCAGCGTACGAAAAAGCGTCCGCTCCATGTGCTTGTTAGGCAGCGACAATCAGTGCGACTCAGCCCATCTTGAGAGCAAAGTCCAACGCACGAAATAAATAATGAGAGAAACCAGAAGCATCCAACACAATGCAATGATATTTAGTCAGTTCACTTGGCATAGAACCAAGAGTTTCGTAGTTTATTGCCGCTGGAATAATGAAGATGGAACCAGGGGGCATCTCCTCGGCGACCCTAAGAGCATGGCGAAGCTCGCGGTGAAACACTCCGCGTTTTTTCAGTGCTCTTTCCGACAACAGCGAGAGGAAAACTCCTGAGGCGCGAATTTCATCTTCAATCACCCTCCCCCACTCTTGCCCACCCAACAGAGATCGTTCGTCAAACCAAACTTTGTAATGAGCGTTCACAAGCATTTCATGAAGCCGGCGTGCTTGTTCCAGATCCACTCTCGAATAAGACAGAAAGATCTGCTTCGATGAAACCAGCGTAGCGGGAAGCATCTTAGCGAGAAGAGGCACTATGTTGGCTACAAGGGAGTCGGCATCGTGTTCTTCAATTAGAAGTACCTTAGACTCTAGAAGAAATGGCGGAATCCTGTCTAGACAATCTAATGAGGTGACAATGACTGTGTTATCGACGGTCGAGTTCCCTGCGAAGAAGGCCATCTCAGGGACGATATACTTAAATCCTTCGTAGAATGCTGAAACAGCGACCATACAGTCCGCTGCCCTGATTGCCTTCGCCACGCTCTCGTCAGCGAACGAACTCGCCGAGAATAAATGCGACACCTGCTGCCCGGATGAGGCGCTAAACCCATGTTTCCGTAGCCCTTGCACAATTTGTTCAGCCAACACCGAATCGTCGCTAGTATGGGCAACAAAAACCTTCATTTTTTCCTTATCCTCGCTGCATTTAACCGGGCGTGACGAACCGTCGACAAAGACAAGTTAACGATGAAAAGCAGACCAACTCGCGCTCCGGTTGAATCTTGCATATAACATTCTCCTGCCTATACTACAAAAAGCCGATATTCGGGTTCTTGCAAGTTTTCTTTAGGCGGTGGCTGTATTATTGATTCTAGTGGGGTCAATAAATCTAGGTACAATAATTTAAGGTGAAAAACTTCGGCTGTGTCCTCGATCATTATGGTTTCAAGTAGAATGTTTGCTGCACACTCTTCAGGAGTTATACCCTCTGTAATGTAATGAGAAGCCGCTGGCATATCCTCTTTCTGAAGATACCACCAGTCCCCCGTTTTCTGCCCAAGGAGCGCATAATCGCGGGCAGCATCAAATTTTGGATCGAAAACAACCTCAGACCTATCCGCAGCAACGACCTCAATTCCCATTTTCAAAAGAGTACGGCAAATCATATCAGGCTTCAATGGATAAGCGGGTATACGCATCACTGTTTTTCGATATTGCTCTACCGCCTCTTTAAAGATTGGAGATGGATCATAACCGATTGCTCCTAGCTCGGAGCTACCCTCAATTCTTCCCTCCCAAGATTTCAGCCAAGGGGACTTGCCTTTCTTTGTAGGTATGCCCAAAAGCACCCTAAATAAAGAAAACGGATAATCTGCCAACGCTTGTTGTTCAATTGAAGAGCCAAAGCGATTCTGGCATTGGTCGCAAAAGAGCCCCTCTGGCAAGATCGCCCAATCAGCACCACCTAGTGATTCTGGAAGAATGTGTTCGCGAGTATTGAATGGGCCAATAGTAGATTTACAGAAGATACACTGCATGGTGTTCACGTAGAGGTCTAAAGCCCGAATTAACCGGGCGGCACATAACGAAATAAGCCTCCAAGTTATCGGATGAAAGCCATGTTAATTCCACTCTGGTTGAATGAGTTGTTAGGTTGCTGCCGGAGGAAGAAGATAAATCAAAGCTTGGAGAGGCCAAGAGCATTTTTAATCGCTGCTGTAGCCACATTAACTCCTATTTTTGTCGCAGTATCAAGATCCCACTTACCAGCACTTTTAAGATGTTGTATGGCTTTCGGCCCATTTCCACTCTTGATTGCTGCTTCGGCAGCGGCAACTTCTCCAACCGCAACATCCTGCCGTTCGTTCTCAGCCATATGACGCATTGCAGAGCACAACTGACTTAGCTCGTCTAACAGGCTTTCCAATGAGACAGAACTCTGTAGTTGTTCCCAGACCTCTACGTACTGAATGTCATCGGCTGACGCACCTCTTCCAATCGCCCTAGCCTGCCCAGCAGCAATAATATCTCCTTCCATTTGACCGATACTATAATTGAATACCGGACCCGATTGCGACTTCGATTCTATGCTTGCATGCAATAGGCGAGCTAAGGTGCTGATATAAATTTGTTGATCCTTTATCCATTCATCTTGAAGTTGAATCTGTGCTTTGAAATATTGCTCCACTTCTTCCCGAATAGAAGGCGCGATTTTATCAAAAGATTGTTGTACTAGAATATCCCTCTCACGTGGTACGTCATCGCTGACCCTGAATTCAAGTGCTGCTTCACCGACAGTAGTCATCCCTGTAAACACTAGTCGCTGATCAGCAAAGTGCTCAAGGATGGTTTTGGCGTGATGGGGCAACGCAAGCAGGTCTATAGGCTGAAAGCCCCCTGGAAACTTCAGCTTGAAGCGGCGTCCACTGTACATCGTTTCGAATTCGCCGTTTTCAAATCGATCTGGATCTTCTGGGTATATATCTTTACCTAATGTGTGACTCTTTTTGAGCGTCCATTGAACCGTTTCCTTAGTAGA
>CAXTPS010000001.1:310098-402025 GCA_964246305.1 uncultured Pyrinomonadaceae bacterium | reverse complement strand
GTTGATCTGAGCCGCAGTGATAGCATGTAAGTTTGACCATACAAGAGAGTTTATCGTCTCTCACTTGTTTGAGCCACTACCCAATATCATGACAAAGAATCAAAAAATCCTGAAGGATTTTATGTTGGGGTTAATCTATCCTGCCGTCCTAGGTAGCATTTTATACTTCACTTTAGAGGCAATAGCTGCCCAAGTCTCTTCTCCTTCTCCGCTTACTTTCACAATATCAGTGAAATTCCTTTTACTCTTTATAACCGCCATTTTCTATGTATGTGATTATCTGTATATCACTTTCACTAAAGAATATAGATGGTGGTTTTTCTTTTGTGATTTGGGGTTTCTTATAACACTTTACCTAACACTCATGTGGATAGATTTACGAAGTGGCGACATACAACCTAAAAACAGAGCCATCTTAATTTGTTACGCGATGTTCTTATGCCTTTATTGGCTTTGGGATTGGTATGAAGAGAAAGATAGCACACGAGCGGAAGAGAAAAAGCATTTCGGTAGAGTCATGAGATGGGAAAAGATATCATTAATGGGAATCGTGGCGGCCTGCATTTCCGTGTCCTTTTGGCCTAATCTCTACTTCAAAAATACAATAACTTTACTGGTGCTTGCAGTAATAACTGTATTTTTTGTTAAATATACTTATGAAAAGAAAGAGTTTTACCAAGTGTCATCAAGTTAAAAATTTCATGTGAGATGAAATTAGGTGTCTGGTATTTCCATCACTGCTGTATTAGTTAATTCGCCGATATTTGGGCAGTAAACACTTAATTGGTCTCCATGCTCACAAAAGTAATTTTGTGGAACTATTAATCCAGTGCCTAACATTATTACAGTACCCATTGGGAGTGAGCCTTCCGACTCGACAATGATTTGCTTGGATGGAGGCAAACAATTACCGAACTGTTTATAGTAATTTACTATAGCATCGGGGATTTCTTTGAAGGGACGAAGACATCTAGAGGTGTTATATTGTTGGTTATAGATTATACAGCCCCGACGGGTGACTCGAAGCCCAATCAAGAGTTTAGAGTTGTCGCTGATAGCTGAAGCTGGTACGAATCGTGGTCCCAAACTTCCACTTCTATACCATGCTTTCCCCACATACGTTCCATCTATCTCTTCAGTTCGTCCACGTGCCTCAATTGTAATCGCAGTTAAGTCATTCGCTAAGGTATACGCAATTACTTCATGATGTCTCCCTAGTAGAATTGCCAGCTCAGGCTCGGGCCAATGCTTCGATAGCTGTCCGGTAACGGGATCATTGCGAAGGTATAGCTCTTGCTGGTGTCTAGCAATAGTGCCTTTATCTCCTTTATAAAAGTAGCTGAAGTTTGTGTGTTTTGAACTATGGTGAGCTACAGTGTTTTGTGTAAGATGCCTCCTCATCGCCATACTTGGCCGGTAAGTATATGCGACGCCAATCACCTGCGTTATAGCTCCAAATTGAATACTCTCAATTTCATCCACGACCATCAAGCAGTCTCCGCTGAGCTAAGTCAAAATGAATCAGAAAATGGGCTGGGTCCCGAGCTATTTGGCTAACTTGTGAGCCATGACGTTCCATTAACCTCATACGAACAATTCTGCCCAAAATATGACCGAGAATCTGTGATACGCCTGCTTGTGGTTGTGGCTCCTTCAATTCTGTTTTATAGATGGATATGTTTCTGTAGTTTGGAGTGATGTCAGCATCAGCGGAAAAAATAAATACTGGAATATTCAGCGAATCAAGTCTTTCAAGAAATTCTTGTAAGGCTTGATGCTTAAGCGTCATAGAGTAGAGAATCACTACCCCTATATTCTCTCCTTCGGTTAATCCAGTTAAAAGCGAGAGTAAATTTCTACGGCGGTCATTAGTAATACCAGAAAAATCACAGCTGGTCGGTGAAGACCAAATAAGTCTTTGAGGAGGATTCTCAACCTGATAGATACTGTCCCAATAAAGATTGTGAGCTGTATGTTCTGCACACACACTAAAGACGGGATTGTCGAGGCCAAGAATCCAAATTTTCTTACGACAAAAGAATGTATCAACGATTTCTTCAGCTATTGTTGATATCCATGACGCTGGGATCTGTTGTATTGCCCGCAAAAGTCTCGTGGCCTCATGTGCGATGATTCTTTTCCATTCTTCGCATCGTAAATCTGAAACCGGATGACTAAGAAAATAAGCAATTGATTGAATAATATCTTCTGATATTTGTTGATCTTCAATAGGAGTGCAGAAACAATACGGGGCTGAGACAAAATCTTTTAGTTTACCACGGCTTGAACCGATGAGCGCGATTGTGGGAATTGCACGATGCTTAGTGTAGGATGCTGCTTTACATAGATTGTCGGAATTTCCACTTCCACTAATTAGAACCACTAAGTCTCTGGAGTCTGCACCTTCTGTTTCAAGAACGTGAACAAAGGAGATTCCACAGCTATCTTCAGATTCAAGCAACGCCCTTTGATGAATGTCAACCCCGGTTTGTACCCGTAATGATAATCCATAAGCAACTGCATAAGCTTGCAGCGCGTATTCCATGCACTTAGTAATTGAATGGCTGCCTCCGTTGCCGAACAAGTAAATTGTGCAACGGGGGCGTACTATGGCTTCATGTATTTGCTGAATGATCTGCCGTCCGTAAAGGCCGAGAAAGGTTGAAATACCTTTAGTAAATTGCTCCGCATAATTATTGCGGAATAGTCTTATTGCGTCTTCCATTTGTTCCTTCTATGACATCAGGGAGCATGTCAAACGCCAACAACTGCTACTCAGGAAATTGAAGCAACGAATTCAGCCCCAGCTTTCAATTACTTCCAACATCCTATTCATGAAGAGAGGCGGGCCGCCTGTATGTATTCGAACGGAGCGGTCATCCGGGGTTGGCAATTCATGGCCTGGCATAACAAAAATCCCCTTTTCCAGAAGCTGCCGATGAAAATCACGAGAATTAAGTTGTTTCGGTAGGGTTAGAATAGCATAATTGCTCTTAAAATCAGAGCACGCATAGCCATCATTTCGCATTAAGAATGCCTTCATGGAAGCGATGTTTTCTCTAATATGCCTGAGAATTCTCTCACTTGGTTTAAGCTCACCCTCGGCCACAAGAATGCGAGTGGCTTCGAGAACAGCCTGTAGATTCAGCCCAAAGGGAAGATACCGATCTACTTCTGATGCTAAAGCTTGATTGGCAAAGACAGAAAATCCTATACGCTGATGCGACATGCCATGATATTTAGAAAAGGAGTGAAAGATAACTAAATTTTTATGTGGATACTTCTTGAGAATATCTTTGGTGCTGATTTCCGGTTCTATATTGGCACATGTTCGGTCAATGGCAACATTCAAATCTTCGGGGATATTGTCAAGAATCTCGAAAAGTTGACTGTCAGGAATCGGAATACCCGTTGGATTGTTTGGAGTTACTAGAAAAAGGCAACTAGGCGTCGCTTTTTTCAATGTGGCAATAAGTTGGTCTATGGGGTATTCATATTCCTGCTTAAGAGGGATACTGAACAGTCTCAACCTCAGAGCATCAATCTTATGGTAATACCTAAAGTACGTGGGAGTCGCTACCATGAAGCCCTTACGACGAGAATCGATCAGTTCTAAACGTTGAATGTAGGAGAGGAAAGTATCAATGCAACCATTACAACTAAAATTGGGTTGCGCCTGCACCATATCTATATCATAAACTTTTGCAATAGTACGCCGTAATCTAGTGCCGCTGCCGATGACTTCGGGATACAACTCCCCTCGCTTCATATCTGTAACGAGATTAAGTTCTCGAAGGTTGTACAAATGGCTTGTAATAATTTCCGACTCAGAGAAAGGCCTGAGCATCTCATCCAATTCATCTAATGATAAATCTTCGTCAAAGCCTTTTTCGTAAAGCCCCTTTGCACTTTGTTTTATTTCCACGATAGCCTCCCTTCAGTCCATTCGGCTTAATATTGATTGTTCAAGGGCACTCATAAAACAATCTCTATTATTTTGAAGAGCCGAGTGAATAAATGTACCAAAGGAAACCGCCCAAAGTTGCGGTCAGAGATATTAAGATAACAACGATTCCAGCATACCTTTGAGATTGGGACTTTTTTTCATCGTATTTTTGTTTGAGCAGATCCTCTAAAGTATAATCCAGACGGATGACATTTCTAGAGTTGTTCTGTACCAGAAAATTAACCTTTTCATTGTAATCTACATATTTCTGATATTTGCTGTCAGTCGATTCGTATACATCTAAATGTAATCCATCATTTATCGCAATCGTAATAACGCCTTCCGAACGTTGTGGGGCACAGACGTAACGATCATTATTTTCATCCTTCTGGCAGCTTTTTTCCTCCCGCATTTGGGTTTCAGTTGGTGTGGTTCTACCCGAAGGGATAACTTCGACTATCTTCGACATATCTTTTATATCAGTAATCTCCAAGTCCTCAATTTTAATGGCTTCCTCTCCGTAATTCATGACATCGAATCTGGTAAATCCTTGACACTTCTTCTCGGGGTCAGCAGAGGGGGATGCGGAAAGTATATCCGCATCCAGCTTGTGATGGTGGCCTACAGACATGATAATCGGCCGGGGCTTCAAATAGTCGGAGATAGATGGCATGCCTAGTGAAATCGTCACCACATTAGATATTATACTAAGTATAAAGAGAACGCCGCCAAGGATTTTAATTAAAGACTGCCATCTAAACTTCGCGTTATGAGAATCTGTTGGTGGGGTCGTGTTAGGAGTATTCATAGTCTAATCTTTTTTAACCAGTGTATGTTGAATTGACGGACTGTTCAGGCTTTCCCTAATGGTCTGACGATTAATATCGCCCCTGACCCTGACCTTTGCAGCACCGCAATCATGCGTTAGGAAGCCAAAGATGACTTTATACGCCTGTATAATATGTTCATATTTGCCTTTTAACACGGATTTGTTGATGAGCATGTACTCTTCTTCCGTCGTATCATCAACATCTGCATCTGGGTTAATATAATCATAGATAAAATCATCTGTGCATAAAAAATCTCGGACCATAAGTTTATAAAGCTCCGCTTTATCCTTAGAACCAAGTGAATTTATGTCAGACTGATCCCCCTTCAATGGGTATCTCATTTGAGCATTAATACCAGAGGGCGAAGTCCTTTCATGTACTGTCAATTGGTCATTGATATTACTAAGCTTGGTGAGATTTTCCTTGACAACATTGGGCAGCATTTTCCTGATGACATCCTCAATCGCTTTTATTGACGTGTAGTAAATATTCACTTCACGAGGCAGGCTGGCAGCACCTTTCGCCACTAAACGTTCGAAATAGTAATTCAATATTTCAATGAAATAATCAAGGGTATCATGCTTATCTGGATCAATCACATAACATCGATCAAATCTCTTGGACTCACCTTTCTTAGGTGGCCTGAGAATTTGTCGGAAGCATTCCTCTTGCCATTCAAGATATCCGGGGTTTTGTCTTAAAACGGAGAGCGATTTTTTGATTGATGTTAGATCAACAGCCAAGATCTCACTGACTTTCGGAATTCTGCGTCGCACACGACGAAAGGTAAGATACGCTTTAGCATAACTCTGGCAGGCGTTAGGTGTCTCGCCCATTTCTTCTAACACACTGTCTATCTTATCCTCATCAATAATATCGAAACCTTCGCTGTTTTGTGCTTTGGTCAATGCTTCTTTTAGCCGGTCTTCCAATCCTAGACGTGAGGCGTATGATTGATAGCCTGGTTTAACGAGAAATGACCAGTCAGTGATAAAACTCCGCCGATGTGTTTCTGCATCTGCATTTGGTATCGCCGTCTTCTCATGTGAGGGGTTCCTCTTATGGTCGAACTTCACCAATAACGCTACCTGAAAAGGGTTTTCCCCTTCGACCGAAGCGAATAACATATTCCCAAAATCATGTATAGGTAGATTACATTCGCCATCATCACGAACGCCCCAGATAGTATTAATGCCCCAGAATCTATGGTGAGCAATTACGGAAAGAGCTTTAATCGTGAGCCTCTTTCGGTCTGTGATAAAAAATCTCCAGATTTGGGCCCGCGATTCTTGCGACGTTTTAGTTGAAATAAGCTCTATCTGTTTTTCTAAATAATAGATAGCCTTTAATGATCTCCAAAAATTGAATTCCTCGTCAACTTGGGCTTTAGTGACATGGACAACAAAGATAGTTACTTTCGCTTTCGGGTCTTTCTCAAGGACATCATTCAAATAATTGATAATTCTTATTGCTTCATCGACTTCGTCAATCTCTTTTTTAATTAAGCCTTCTTCAAATCTATCTTCGCGCAAGAAATTCTTTATGTAACTGGACTGAAGTCTAAAGTTCAATTCATCTTTCAAAACCTCTTTTTTAATTGCTGAGCCTTCATGTTTTGCTAAAAAACGTTGTGTCATTCGAACAAGCACCTTATTGGGATCGTTTGAGCGATATGACAAATCTAAAAGAATGTAAGCTAATACAATCGAGGTATAGATTAAGGCACTAGCGATAAATCCATCCAAGTAGAAGCCTCTATACCTAAAACCAACAAAAAAAAAGCTTATGACCGCAAGGACAATCACAGTCAGTCGTAGAGCCGCAGGACCATACGTGATATCACGCAAAATTCGTTGACGTAGGTTAGGTGTGTTTCTCATTATGCAACGGGAAGTCGGCTTTAAGTTCTATGGTATAAGGAAAGAGGGGCAAGCTAAATTTTCTACGTCTGAAACGCTTTGATCTCTCCGCTTTTTGATTCACAGCAATTGTTGCCAGAATTGCCCTTTATCAAAAAACTGAGTTTGTCTGTTTACTGATTAACTAGCTCATTACTGATTAACTAGCTCAAAGTTGCTTATTTGTAAGCCAAAGTCACAATGTGAGGCTAACGAGGTAAGTTTCTCGTTAGCAGGGGTTAGAGCAATTAATGCATCTGCAATTATTCTCAAAATAGCTAAGATGTCAATGCTTTTCTGCAAAGATATGCATTGAGTCTGATTATCGGCATTATGTCAGCATTAGATATGTGCCTAATTGCTAATTTGAAGTAAATCTCGGAACTCCCAAAATCCACGCACCCCCAGATGGTGGATGAGTGCTTCAGCAGATCGGCGAGTCTCTGGGCTAGGATTCGAAATGGCAGTTGCAAGAATAGTTCGGGCCTGATTGCTCCAATAACGTATACCCCAGCCTTCTTTATCGCCTTCGACCATGATGCCGAGGCATTCCACTGCGAGCATTGGAAACGTTGTAGCGAGTGCAGCAAGATACTCGACCACTTGGTGATCAGGTTCTGCCCAACCCGCAATCTCAAGGGCATTCCTGAGTTGGGTTATGGCCCAAGTTTCATTGAACTTCATAGAGGAAAACAATGAACCGAAAGCTGCCATCTCACCCTTGTGAGCAGTCGGCGGCGTTGCATTACGGGCTGCATTGAGACGTTGTTGCCAAAGGGCTTGAAATCTTTCTAGTATGTTGGGTGGCACTTCCTCGCTAAGGGTTTGCCCGACGAACCAGAGTGCATGAGCACATAGCTCATCAGGAGCTTCTTCGTAAAACTTATCTAATAATTTATCTGCATCATCAAGAGTTAATATTCCTCGCCCGTAAAATATCATCAAGTGTTCTGCCACGCGGTCATTAGGTTTCTCTGGGTCACGGCTTTCACGACGAGGCGGCTCACCAACTCGCTGAATAGCACGTAGATATTCTTCACGCAGAACTTGGAAGATATTATTATAAGGCTCATTATAAATAATATAAGTCTCCCACGCCGCATCACGCAGATCGCGTAGTTGTTCATCTGACGGAAAAATCCTTGCTAAGCTCTGCTCTGCCCAAGTTGGAGCAATCGTGATAAGCCACGGGAGCCACTGGCCGTACACTGCACGAATGGCTAACGATGGGTCTCGCTCAGGGTCAAGGTGATAGTCAAGAATCTGCTGTACTTCAGGCATCTCCTCAAAGCCGCGAACCGTTTGTTCCTCTCCTTCGGTTGATTCATTAACATGTCTCTGAACCCAAAGGGCATAGCGCACGACAGCGTGTATCGCCTCGCCTCGCGTGGTGTTGAGAGAGAGCGTGAGCGGATTCATATTTGAACCCCCATAACGCTCTTCATCTTCTGGTGTCGGGTCTGGATCGCTAGCCAGAAGACCCAACACCTCCCACGCTTCTGAGCGTAGATTGAATGGTATTTCCCGGTCACCTGATTCGAAGCTGGCAGACAACAATTCAGCAATAGTCGCTCGTGTGTCACCCCAATCTTTATCCTGCTCGTCATAACTATTTGCGCGGTTGGATATTTCCGTCGGTTGATCCATTACCCACCGGCAAAGTGAAATGACTGGTTCCCATTGAAAATCTCTTTGTTGTTTGACAGCATCACGAACTCCTGAAATAAAGAAACGCACGTAGGTCGGAGCAAGACCTTTGAAACGTTCAGCCTCAGCGGAGAAGCGCTCAGGTTCTGACGCAACTAAAACCGTGAGTTCGCGGCCAAGTCCTTCAGGGGATGGGCCTATGGGGGTATCAGTCGGTCTCTGCCATATGGTAAGGAAAGTAGTAACTTCCTCAACCGTCATAGCGCGCATGTCCTCAGTGGTTTTAGGAGTCTCGAAGCCCCATCGAACCTGTGGAGGAGACGTGACATATTCAGCATGCTCCGGTTCTCCGACCTCTTTAGACCACTCATCATAACGCCTCTTCCATTCATCTGGGAGGACATCGTAAATGGGTTTCAGCCGCTCCAATTTCCAGTACTTTACATTCTTTTCAGCATCCTCATTACTAAGTATTGTGCCGTCCCATCTTTGATGTATTGCTTTGACGGTTTCAATATCTCGGCCTGTATCAATCCAATCAAGGAACATATTCTGTTGCCTGTTGGTAAAGGAAGCAAAGTGACTATGCACTAAGCGAATATACTCATGCCACAGACCGCGTTGCTCGAAATATGATTTATCTAGGAACCTTTCTAAGATCAAATTACTTGCAAATTTGGGTGAAAAATAAAGTAAATGCAACGCAAGGCGCTTAAAGACCAGCCAATCATGGCCTTCCAGAATCTCAACAATACTTGGCACTTGCTTCGGAGCGGCTGTAGCGGTCTGCTCAGCAGCATTTCTGACTACGGATACAAGTAGATCTTTAATCCCGTGACGATATGGATGTTCAATACCGCGCCGCCAGATATATGAGTGATCTTCTGGCCCAACTTGATCATTGCGTCGCTGAGAAAGGCGAATGGCAGTTTCAAGTAAGCCGCAGAGCATCACGAGCGTGCGATCAGTTGCCGCAGCTATAAGTGCAGGAATAATTTTGCTGGCAACCTGCTGAAAGTCCCATTCTTTAATGCGTGTAACAGGGTTCGGCGAGGGATGCCAGACATTTTCCTCATCTTCCTTTTTCTCTTTCTGTCTCGGATCGGGCAGAATCGCAAGAAGATGCTGAGCAAGGTCAAGTGCCTCTCCAACCTGCCCACCTTGTGCGAGGTGAGCAATAAGTGCGCCTAGCTTCTCCGGCAGGAGACCGAATATATGATGCTGTTGCTTGACCCATGCCGTTTCTTTGGTTGCTAAAGTTGCT
Source organism: uncultured Pyrinomonadaceae bacterium (assembly GCA_964246305.1). Taxonomy (GTDB): domain Bacteria; phylum Acidobacteriota; class Blastocatellia; order Pyrinomonadales; family Pyrinomonadaceae; genus JACMLC01. The sequence continues at coordinate 392,440 of CAXTPS010000001.1, read as the reverse complement.
GATAGATCGGCAGGTAAGGCAAGGGCAGCATCAATCAAATCCTCATGGACGCTAATATTATCTGTATTAATCTGGAGCGCGATCTCCAAGATGGTTCCTTGTATATCTATAGAACCTGATTTTGCCATGCGCGCTAAGTATCGTGATTCAGGCCATGGAGGGAAACTGACTGTTCCCTTCGTCTCATCGCGAATGATTTGGCGAGGATTGCTGAAAAATCCTTTCTCCCTCAACGGAATAATCCATTGAGGGTTTTCAAGGCGGTCGAAGAAGTAGCGGTACAGCTCGGCGTGACCAAGTAATGCTACAGCTTTTTTGACCTGTTCAGGAGTTGGCGTCTTCCAAGATTGCATCAAGTTCATCCACAGTATTAAAGAATCCGCGAACCAGCGCATTGAGACATGTTTCAAATAGCTCGAAGTTTGCGCTTAATTCCTTATCGTTTATGTCTGCATCAACGTAACCGGAATCGTGAGTCTTTTTCATAAACCATTCTGTAATCTCTAGCCATTGATCCACATTGGGGCGTAAGGTGTCTCGAATAGTTTGATTCTCAGGAGCTACCGTTTCGAAAAGGCGGTACGCAGTATCTAGCTTCTTAGAGCCAATTTCTTCATTCTCTTTGAGTAAGCCAGCTATTGCTAAAAATAAGTCGCGCTGAATAGGTATATCAGGTGGTGGAAGCGCATTATCAGTTGTCTCGAATCCCATATCAAATGACCCATCTAATCTAAAACCGCTTTTCTTCCATCTCTTTGCTATTACGTCTAACTTATTTTTATATTGAAGCGTTCCACTAGCCCGCACACCAGAAATAATTTCAGGTAAACGGTTACGTATCTCCCGCACGGCATGTGCAACAAAACGAACTCTCCCGGGGAGCGGTGCGTAGAACAAGAGAAGCACTGCTCCTTCGTATAACTCAGCAAGGGATGCAGCATTATTACGCCGCATCCATGAGCAAAGCTCCATACGCACATTGGTCCAGCAAGGAGCAGCGGCTGGCAGTGTAGGTGATGAAGAATTCTCAGGCCGCATTTCGTCTACTGACACAATTAAAATCTGAGATTACGCAGCGAGAGATAAGTCCTCTAACTGCGGCAGATGTTCCGGAACGGGCAGACGAAATAACCTGCGCTTGAAAGCATAAATCGTCTGTCCTTTCTTCAAAGCCGCCTGCTCGGTTATACAGAGCGCATAGAGTCCGAGATGCAAGTGCGCCACCTGCGCCCGCGCCTTTTGTGCGCTCGCTCCTCCCCAGCCGAACTCTTGCTTCAACAAGCGAAAGACCTCTTCGATCTGCTGTCTGAACCGATAATGCAGCTTTAAGGCAGACGACGAAAGCTGGGTGTCATTGGCCACAAAGTAGCGCCGCCCGTCTTTGACGACTACCACCTCATGCTTGATTTTTCGCAGCCTTCCCACCGCCCGCCCGAAGCGATGCGGCCATCTCTCACGCACAGCCCGGCCTTCAAACAAGCGATTCGATTTGAGTCTCGCCACATACTTCCAACCTGTCTTGTCTAGCAGGTGAAGCAGGCTCGCTGCCGCATACCAGCTATCAAAAAGCACATATTCTGGCTTGATTCCACGTCTTGCAGCCTCTCGCAAGAGTTGCGCGGCCAACTCGACTTTCGAGTAACCGCCCTTCTTCCAAAGTCTCATCCCTAAAGGGACTCTCACTCTCCCATCCGTCCAGATCAGCAGCACGACCTGATGGCCGCGCAGCACTCGCCCGTGCGTTGCAGACCAGACCCAGGAGACGGCCTCACTCTGCACCGCCCATCTGGCCCATGCCGTGTCATCAATAATGAGATGGCCGCCCTCTCGCACCATCCTTGCGGCAAACAAGTCCCAGAGCCGTCGTGACCATGCGAACCTTTGATAGAGCATTCGCTGCAACCGATCATGCGAGATGTGGGCGCATACGGCTGCAAGCGACAAGCAGCTAGTGCGCGTGTTGCGATAGATCAAAGCAATCAGATAAGCTTCCATCGCGGGAGTTAGTTGGAGCTGGTTTGTGGCCATAGCAACTACATTCTATGGCTCTTACGACCTCCCGCGTAATCTCAGTAAAATGATACCCGGTTTTTGCACTCCAGTGATAAGAAAAATAAAAGCTATCAGACAGATTTAAATAGGAAATATCCGTGGTTGCTATGTAACAGCTTGGATTCCCTGCCACAGTGAGAGCTTTGATTCAATCATTTTCATAGCGGCTTGGATGGCACATTCAACTTCGAAAACGGTTCTAAGTCTATATACATTAGCTCTCTCGATAAGTTGCCACTCTCGTGGCAGCACATGTTCTTCGATATAGAGAAAGGCAGCCCACCTTATACGCCGCACAGCATATTGCTCTCGGGTCTCCACTAAGCCAGCCAATACTTGGGCCGTTAGAGGCATCTTACAAAGCTTCTGCTGCAAGAGTGTAATCGTGCCGATGGCTCTTCCGATAGCGGTCTTTGTCACTTGGGTCGGACGGCCAGAATCATGCTTGAGGTGCGAAACTGCATCTCTGACTGCGACGGCGTACTCAGCATCACGCCTCTTCCAGTCAACGCTCGATGTGGGCAGCCTGCGCTTCTGGGTCTGAGGTCTATGCCCTTTTAGCCACGCTGAATCATGTTCCAATAGCCAAATGTACTCTCGATGAAGTTTATGTCGCAGGGCTTTCAATGTGGTTTTCGGATTTTGCCTCATCCCAGAGTACCACTTCGAACGATAGGCTTGCCGCTTTTTCTGCCAAGCCGTCGAGATACTTTCACTTTTGAGCTGCGTGGCACGTTTGAGCGGCTTTGACCTCTTACTACCACATGAGAGCCGCAACTTCAGTCGAGCGGCGTGCCTGCGCACAGTCAACGGGTCAACACCAAGTCGTCGCCCTATCTCACTCAGACTCAAGGATGATTCTTTCCATAATTCCTTGAGCTTGTCCTCCCAGACCGAGCCGAAAGAGATCATCCTGCCTATGCGAAATCTGTCGTCCGGTGAAGAATCCAGGCCTGAGCGGGCGTAAGCGAAGCCACAGTCACAATTGAAATTGCCGACAGGACGGTTATCTCTCAACCTTGGGGAAAGAATGCACTTTTGAATTACAGGCTCTGTAAAGTGCTCAGCAACCCGATTGAGGCACGGCCAAGGCCCTGCACCAAAGAAACTCAATTCCTCTGGCATCTGGAAAAAGTCTTCTGCCGTGTACCCCAAGAACTGCATCAGGAGTAAGTGATGCAGAGGATGCTGAGCGTGCTTCCAATTGCGTACCAGTCGCAACAACCAGTTAGTTTTCTGTTGATCTCGACCGCTGAATTCGCACTTCAATAAATTCAGTAATGCAGATGAATAGAACTCCCTGAACTTGTCCAGTAATTTAGTGACGCGGATGCTTCCCGTGTGAGTCGCCAGCCCTCTTTCGGTTAGTAACCTTAGATACCGATTTTGCAGAGTCTGGCCAATGATCCCTGACGTAGGATTCTCAAGCAGCCATGCCGCATTACGAGCAAGCTTCATCAGAATTTCATGATTAATAAATGTGGAAGCTACGGGTGTAAGTCGAGTTGCATTAATTGCGTCCGTGGCTGAGGTGAACAGCAGAGAATTTCTGCCAACCGAGACATTTACGGCGCTTGGCTCAAGATTGGCTCCGTGAGAATGACAGATTACGATACCTGGCAATTGGTGTAACCTGTGCCAATAGGTTTCGCCAAACTTATCCTCGTCTTCTCGTTTGCAGCTTGGGCAGAAGCGGAGAGATTTAGTCACCTTGATACGGCTTGCCATCATGCCGGATCGCATGTATGCAGCAGGACCATGGCCGGTTGCCATATCTTCACGAATTATCTGAACGCGCTCCGGCGGGAGGAATGCGCTAAAGAAAGGTAGAATCGTACACTGATCTATTAACCAGTCAACCGTTAACGAAGTTCCTTCCGGCAATGAACCGGCAAGAAAACCGAGGCGATTGGGTAAATAGAAAACGGCAGTGGCCGTTGTGGCACCGTATAACTCCTCGAGAATCGCTTTAGAGTTAGGATATTGCACCCTCTCACTAAATCTTGCACAAATACTGTAAAGCGATTCATCAGGGTATGGGGTGGGGAAATGGCCTATCATTAATAGTCCCTAGCAGGTTTCGTCAAACTCGGCCCATCCAGACTCGGCTTCCTTTCGAAGCTTTTCAATTTCCTCTTCTATCACGGCTTTGACTTCAGGGACATACCAATTACTCCAACCTATATTTGCTTTCAGACCCAAAGTTGAAAATGCAGGGACGATTCTTTCTTGCCGAAAATAATTGGCCGTCCACGTCAAACGACGAGTGTAAAACTCAAGCTTTGTCTCTACTACTTCAAGAAGTGCCCTTTGGGTGAGAGGTAGCTTATGTATATGCTTCTTAGAAAGTAAGTCCTTTTTATCTATGTGTCTGCCGATTGCTTGGACTGTCACTCTGACGGGAATATCGTCGGCAGTTCTTAAACGAAGGGCGGAGAGGCGCACTTTTTCTTCCACTAATTTGTCACGGCTTATCCAGTCTACTTTACGGTTAGTATCTGTTCTCTTGATAGGAGCTGGCGCGTGTACTTCAAACCAGCCAGCGTCATTCGTTAAAAGCCAGTAATATATTTGAGTGTGCAAGCTAATCAGTTTGGAACGGCTGGCTTCCGGATGCTTCATCATGATCTTTAACCATTGATTTCTATATGCTGCCCGCGTTTGAGGCTTCGATCTAACAATCCGTTTTCCTCCTTCGATTTTTGTACGCATCTTATCGTCCATGCGAGTTATCTTTGGTCCCGGCCCAGATCTGGGAAACTTAAGACCAAGTCGTACAGCTTGATATTTGGAAGTGTTGCGGCTGACACCAAGCAAGGGAGCCATTTTGTGAACGCTAAGCTTGGAATCTTCCCAGAAATTGCATAAAGCTTTATCCCAGACCTTTCCATACACTTTGATCTTATCCCGCCGGAAGATATCTTCCGGCGAAGTGTCAATACTGTTTCTCGTATATGTGAAACCGCAGGCACAGGAGAAAGTGCCTGTGAAACTACCTTCAAGCGTATCGTGCCTCTTAAAGGCACAAATAGTAATCACCTTGCGGCGATAGCTTTTACAGGTCGGATTCAGGCAAGGCCAAGGTCCATTTCCAAATGGTTGCAGACTTGTAGAATCAGTGGGTGCCTTTCGGTCGTTGCATAGATTGAAAAAAGATTCTGCCCTGTATCCGAGTAGATGTATGAGCAGAAGGTGTCGTATAGGAGGATTGGACTTCCTTATAATTAATTCTTTTATTAAACGAAAAGGCCAACTCCATTTCTTCTGCTCATCGAAGCTACATTGGAGTTGATTTAATAGTGCGGGAGAGTAAAACGCTTTCATCGCGATGTTCAATTCTCCCGTCTTGAGTCGTCCTCTACGTGAGGCTAAGCCCTTTTCTTTTAAAACGGCGATGTAGGTCTCATGAAGTACACCATAGTCTGGCACTAATCCACGCTGAGTAAGCAGCCACGAGACATCTTGGGCAATGTTTAGTAAAACTCGATGTGAAGGATCACTATCGCTTATTGGTTTGGAGATTTGTGCTAGAGATGATTCTTCGGCTGAAATATATAAGGCTCTATTGATGCGGTTGCGAGCAGGGGTAGTACTGTTTTCTAAAAACACACAGTGTATTGGACACACCTCTACACCAGTCACTTGATGCAGGCGATGCCAGTAGCACTCACCGAAACTTTGTCGATCTAACTCAACGCATGAAGGACAGAATCTTATCCAATCAGATGATCGAATCGTTGCCGGAGTAATACCCGCTATTTTGTGTATCGCAGACCCACCCGAACCCTCCATCGCAAAACGAATCCGTTTAACTCTCTCTATTGTAAGAAATGGCCCGAAGACAGAAAGCAGTGTGTGGCTCTCTATAAGCCTCGCAACTGTTAACAAATGTCCTTCCGGTAGATTCGCGGCGAGATAGCCAAGATAACTTGGGAGATCAATAATTGCTGATTTCCCCCTTGATCCAAATAATTCTGAATTTATTGCCTCTTTATTTTGGTACTTCATCCTATCACCGTAGCGAGCGCAAATGCTATAGAGCAACTCATCAGGATAGGGAGATGGGAACCAGCCAAGCATAAATATTCAATAAACGCAGGGCAGCGATTTCAAAACACATAACTAGAGGGTAAGAGGTTCTCTGTCATCACTTCAATCGCTCAGAAATTCAGTAGCCGACTTAACGTGCTTACTCTGCAGAATTTCGGATTTCTTCGCTTCTTTCTTCGTTGATAGATTCCGCAAGTCATCTTTATCTTGGGAACGTTTTGATGAAGCTTTGGGGCTTTTCTTCGCGGCAGCATTTACAAGAATAGTAGATTCTTTTTTGCTGAGCTTCAGCTTCTTCTTCGGAATTTCGTCTGATGTATCAGGCAAGCTTTCAACTTCAAGCTGACTTGATGAATCAGCGGGTGCGCTATGTCCATTATAGATTTGCTTATTGGCTAAGGAAGTTGAAATAATAGTTCCAAGGTCGCTTGATCCTCCACCTTTCATTTTATTGAGGAACGCCCCTTGTCTTATCTGTTCAATATAGACCTTTATCTGATTCTGACTATCCTGAGCTACTGAGCGTATAATCCCGGCTGTTATTCTCTCATCACGGCTGGTAATGGCTCGACGTTGTGCAAGGACATAAAGAGTGACTGCGACTGCTGTGATTCCTTGAGATTCATCATAGAGGGCGCGGCTGACTGGATCATTAAGTAGATTGTCTTGCAATGGGGAAGGAATTCGCACGTACTGATAAGTCCACAAGGCTCGAATAAATTCTTCCCATATGGGATTTATTCGAGGCTCATAGCCTTCTCCATGAACGTCAATGAACTCACTCATCCTTTGCCAGTTAACGTCACCTTGCTCGCTGGCACGGCGGGCTTGCCTGAATTCACCCTTGAAGAGTGGATCGGCTTTAGGAGTTCCTATCAGAAGGTATGGGACGCCAATAGTATTTTCTAGTTGTACCAAGAAATTTAATACCCTCGTGGAGCCTCCGCTTTTCGCTTCGCTAAGGTCTTGGATTTCGTCAATTACAAGTACTCCGAGAGAATGTATGGCAGCTACGCGAGCCATGTCTGGCAGAAGCATATCAACGGTTCGATGCCTTCCACCATATCGCTCTGCATAATGGGTATTGAGAATAGCATCAACTGCTTCAAAGAAATTTAAGCATAGTGCTTTAATAGAGCCATCATTTGGGCATTGGATTTTTAGCCAGACAAGTTGTTTCAGAATGAAATCTTGGTCACGATAGCGCGTGTGGATAATCACCTGTGGGTATAAAGATAAAATGTTCTCTACTGTGGTGCTTTTGCCAATCCCACCGATACCAACAATGCAAAAGCCCCTTGCTTTCGCTTGGAGGAATACCTTCTTCGGAGAAGCCTTTTTGAATGTCTGTAGCTTTTCATTGACTCCTCTCCAGTAACCCCTTTCAAGCGGGTTACGCATCAGATAACCCCGTCGCAGTAGATTTGAAATAGAAATAGAAATCTCAAGGTGAATTCCTTGGGGTATGAAAAATTCTCTCGCGTTATCAAGCATATGAAGACGTATCTCAGCAGGCAGTTTACGATATTCTTCGGAGTACTCAGGATAATGTGAGAGAAGTTCTGTAACTTGCTCCAATGACCAGATTGGCGGCAGCGACTCGATAAGAGGATGACCATTAAACTCTGGGACTTGTTGATTGAGATATGAAGCAGGCTCCTGATGTCCTTCTATAACTGTAACAGGCGGAGCTGGCGAATATTCAACCTTTCTTTTGACCATCTCTCAGCATCCTTTCACGAATATCTCGCACATTATTAGGCTGTGGGATCGGAACGTATATTTCGCCCGTTCCCTCGGATGATGCCGTACTTATCTTCAGAGGGGGTTCAAAGAACTCAGAAGATTCTTTATCTGAAATTTCATAGCCCTCAGCTCTCTGCATATGTTCAATTTCCACTTTAGTTCTGGAACTCATATTCTGGAGTCGTGCTCGCTTACTTTCTTCCGGGACATCAGCGATGGCGGCCTGCGTTCTTGCAGTAGCCTTAGCCACAACGGAATCCACAGCCGAGTCGAGGTCGGATTCGGCTTGTAAACCACGACTGGTAGCGCGTTTCGCTGATAGTTTCTTCCTATCAGTGTAAGAATCAATTTCGACCCAATCGCACCCATGGAATGGAGACTTTTTATCCAGATAGCAAGGGATGGATGGGCTGCTATCATCAAGACGCAGATAAATAATGTCGGACCTTCTTGGATAGAATCCGACTTTAACTTTCCATCTGCCGTAATTTTTAGCCTTTAGCCGCCATGCATTGTCCTCAGCGTGATTGCAGGTGTACAAATTAGGCCCGAATTGTATGCCTCGCTCAGTGACTGTGGCTTCACCTTCAGGTAGAAGAGCTAAGCGAATTGTCTCTTGATCTCTAGAGCGAGGGGAGCCTAAGCCGTTTTCGATACCCCAGTTGTAGAGGCTTATTGGATAAGGTTCAACTTCATCAGCGATCATATCTCTGTTCAGCGGATACGATTCCATTCGATGATGATTGTTAATGTACAGAATGGTGCTGATTAAAATTTCAGTTAATTCATAAATAGTAATAGTTGCAGCAAGCCTGTAATCTCTGTCGCCACGCTCGTGATGCGGGTCTACAGCTCCGGGAAGACCATGAATAACTTTAATATTTAACCGACGGAAGGCTTGCTCAATGATTCCTTTCCAATCGGGTCTATAAGGCGGGATATTTGAAATATGGACGTTGAGGTAATAGGATAAGTAATCAGCATTGTAGTTACGCAACGGGCCTTGGTCTCCGGTAATGTGGTCAGGAAGGTAGCACGTAGGCCATATCTCCTCATTGATTTTGATTCCATACTCTGCACAGAAAGTCATCTTATTAACTGTTGTGTTCTCAAGGGCGAGCTTTAAGCCTAACCATCCTTCTCCTTCAAATCTAATGCAAAGTCCAACTATCATGTGACTGAAGACATCCGAGAGGAGCCATATAACGGGACGTTTCAAAATATGTCTATGATTAAGACTACTAACCGGGTAAATGTCAGCGATTGTCGCGTCGATTTGATAAAGGGCCCCAGGCCAAGGTGCTTGACTTGTCGACTCACCTTTTAAATCACGGAACCGAAGATTAAAAGCACGCTGACCGTGTCTCTTTATGATCGCCTGTTTGAGATTATTTCTAATGTACTTTTGAGCGTGGTACTTGAACTGATTTTCGGTGAAGACTTCTGCCTCGTTAGAAATAGGCAGTATAGAGTTACTTGTCTCTTTATCAGTACTTTGAGGGCAAAGAAATTTTAGTGTTTTAAGATAAGCCTTATGAAAGCTCATCCTTTTGCGATTCAAATAAAATAGCTTACAACCTTCTTCGATTATATCGCGCCAATAATCGTTAACATTAACCCCTGTGGGGCGACCGTCCTCTATCGAGATTTGGCTCGGTGCCCCACGCTTTTTCTCGCCAGCCTGTCGTGGTTTTCCTGCGCCACCACTGTTTCTATAGTCAGAAGCAACGGCATGTTGCGTTTGCCCATGACGCCAAAATCGTCTTAACTTTCGAAGTATGCTTTTAGGCGAAATACCCTTTCCTTTTTTGATACCACTTTTGACCAGAAGGGAAATGCCGTCGCCACTTTTAATTTCCGTTTTCAACTCCTTTGATCTCTCTTTGATCAGGGTGGCGCGCTCGCGAGGGAAAAGAACCTTAACTGCGTTATCGCCTGTAACTAATGGCTCAATAATGTACCAATCTCTTTTCGCGTAATTTTGAAAGATCTCAAACTCTTTTGAGTTGAGAGTGGACTCACTAATTGCAGGAGGAAGATAGGTGTCAGACTCTGGTACGTCTGCTTCACCGGTTTCGAGGGCAATCCTTAAATCTTTATACTTACACCAGATCGGATTAGCTGCCGGATTTTCTACATCGAAAGTGAACGAGTATTCGCCAGATGGATCAATATACAAGAGCCTTTTGACTTTGCCATCAGTCGCACCCGTACGATAATGAATAAGGGTGTTAATAGCTAATCTTACGCCACCATTCGCCTCAAACATAAAGCTCCTTTCGGCTCAGTTAAGAGTACGAGCGGTTCCCTTCGTAATATCAGTTTATACATATCCACATGCCAAAACTTATTGGCAATCATATGTCGGACAACTGCTGTGCTAGTGCCCCTCTTTAAGTTCAACTGCGCGTCGCATGTACGGGTTAGGTTGCCTAATGAGGTAATACCAATAAATGCTTTTTGAGTCAGTACTGATCCGATCTCATGCACTGACTGTGGGGATAGCGGGTAAAGGTCACTAAGCCTAAAATATGGATGAACCCAGATGACGTTTTGAATTAGTTCCAACGGAAGATTTTGCTCTGTAACTATTCCTAATTCTTTATTTCTTCTTTTCCAATAGCACCGTTCAATTTCTAACTTCTCACGTGTGCGTGAACATAAAAGGTCATCTAGATACTTAACCGTGCGAGGTTCGTATGTTGTAGTTAAGTGATGCTTAATGGTTAAAAGGAAGTCTGTTGTTAATACGGTGGGATGTTTTGTGTGCGGATCAGTCGGATGGCGAATGCCTAGTTCTTCAGCGATGGCAAGAGTTTCTTCGAGAGGAAACAGCGGATATTGCTCGCGAATATCTATAACCAAATGACGTGACCACAGGTAAATTAAAAAGATATAAAGCTCAAGATCACTAAATAGATGATGCACTCTTCCGTGGAGCCATCCTTTGATACGGTGGACGCGACCTCTCGAAGGAAAATCTTGGATGTGGTGCCACGGATCGTATTCAGCACCTTCTCCTTGCCCTCGCCCTTCAGCTAATCGCTTTTCGATTTGCTTCTGAGTAATTCCACTCCTGTAACGGGACATTAATTTACCTCCGTAAATTAATCCGCTGGCTATCTATACAATTTCACTTTTCAGAGACAGTGGTAGTGAAAAATGAATTCAAAATTTTCAAGCCTTAGGGGCTATAGTAATTAAGAAGAACGGTATAACGCGCTCAGCCGTTGCTGAATAATTGAGACTGCTTAGTAGATAGCCTCTGTAATCATTTGTTAGGAAGCGAATTATATGAAAAAGGTAAAGACAATGTAAAGGCAAAATAAAGCCATCTTCTTTATAATCTCTTGATGGACGGCTCAGAAGGTGTACTCTCTATTATGAGATGGCAGGGAATAATAAAGAAGTATTAATCAATCTTAGGCTTAAGCCTGAAACTCGTGAGGAGTTTAGGATCGCTGCAGAATTACGCGGCGCTACAATGTCAGGTCTACTACATCAGTTTATTGTAAGAACCATTCGTGAAGAGAAGGACCGAGAGCCTAAGGCATTCAAGATATTAGAAACTGCTAAGATTCCAGAGCCGCTTCAGCCTTCTGAAACGCCCGCTAGTTCTTTCCCCGGCACACGCCAGCGCGAGCTATATAAAGAATTTTTGGAGAAATCTAATAACATGAATGAGAAAGAAGACGCTTCGCTTTTGGAAGAACATGTGCATGCACGGGTTATTAAAAAGGGTAGCAATCAGAGCGGTGATAATGCCCGTAAGAAATAAGATTTTTACTGGTAAGAAATAGTAATCGGATACATTCTCCACTTATAAATGTATCGAGTTTCCTGAAGTGCTGAGTTATTTGGTTGAAGATATTGCTGGTCATTGTCTCCGTTTAAGCCTTACCTTCCCAAGCTCATCTGTTGAGAAGTGTAACAACTAAATCGCGGGCAATATTTTGCAAAAGACTCTGCTTCGCTAGAGCTTTGCCCTTCTGTCCAAGGCAGTGATAGGCCATGCATAGCCAAGTGATAGCCGTAATATTATCCGGTTCGAGCTTAACCATCTGTTCCAAGTAGGTCGCGGCCTGTTGGTATCCTCCTAACTTGAAGTGAAGCTCGCCTAATAGTGAAAGTGCCCTGAGATGCTGTGGGTCAGACTTCAAAGCCAGCCTCAGACTTTTCACCGCGTCAAGAAACTTCCCGAGCATGACCTGCACCAGTGCCAACCCGTAATATCGCTCGGCCTCATCCGGCACAAGGGTTAATGAATACTCTAGGTCTTGAAACATCCAGACTGATCGGTGGATTTGATTCTGCGCTCCGCTTGGCGGTAGTTGTGCCATCTTCTTACCTCTTATTCTAGATATCTATGTGGCGGATTCACTTCTATAAATTTTTGAGTACAACACCTTGCCCCCCTCGCTATGCATGAACCACCAAGTATAAGCCGCCAGTAGTGTGCCTAGTGGAAAGAGCCAGACGAACACACCTGACATGATGAGCACACAGATTCTGGCCCAGCGTCTTCTCTTGAATAATCCGTAAGGTATTAATAACAACAGTGCCGCTAAAAAGAGAACAACGGGAATCATCTCCAGAGGAAGAATGTCTTGAGGGTGTTTGCGGAGCAGCACCGCGATGATACCAATAGTCAACCCTACGCCCGGAAGGCAATAGATAATACCGAGAGTTTTATTGTGATCCTGCGGTGACATAACTATACGTCAAGGAAGTTGAGACCAAGCTTAGTACGATTTATTATGCTTTAGCCTCCACATGGTATTGAGCTTTAAGATGACTAATTGGCATTTCCTTTGTTATCTTAGTTTGCTGTTATCTTTGACAATTTTTTCTGTGCCTTATGCGCGAATCGGCCCTGTCTCTTAAGTAATGAGAGCTGCTCGGGAGATCGAAAGATTCATTCCCTCGGCAGAATTAGAATTCGACCATATACTAAGATTATCCAATCTTAGTTGCAAATCGGAAACATCAATTTTCGCTCGATGCTTATCAGGAGGTACAGCCTGATGGGTCGAGCACCACGTCCACAGCCAAGTCGAATTTCGGAAAAGATAGCAAAGGTGAGACAGGAACTAGGTTTATCTCAAAACGGTATAATCAGGCGAATGGGTCTTATCGATGAGTTAACTCAGGCTGAAATATCGGCATTCGAGAGGGGCGTGCGTGTTCCGCCTTTGCCGGTATTATTGAGATACGCGAGGGTATCAAACGTATATTTAGAGGTTCTTGTAGATGACGAACTAGACCTGCCAAAGAAGTTGCCAAGCCCTATAAAGCATGAGGGGATTAAATATCAGCCGAGTTTAAGGAACAAACGCAGATACAAGTGAGATGATAGCGGTTAAATCATTGTCATCTTTTTATTCTTTCGCAGAGAACACACCATCCTTAACTCGACCAATAGTCTTATGAAGGCTGTCAAGGGACAAACTTTATTGTTTGAGGACAAACTTTATTATCTGTAAACAAAAGACTACCCATCAGAAAAGCTGGAACTTCACGGTCAGATACTTCTTGGGGTTCTGGCGGAAGTCGTAGAGGAGTTTGACGCTTTCGGAGGAGAGCTGGTTGACGTTGTTGTAGAGTGCATCGTCTGTGAGGAGCTTGCCGACTGTGCCTTCGCCGCGTTGGGCGCTGGCGACGACGTTGTCTATGCGCTCGGCGGCGGTGTTGAAGCGCGCGATGGCTGCGCGTGCGTCGTTGTAGATAGCTTCGTCTGTGATGAGCTTGCCAGCGGTGCCTTTACCAGCGCGTATATCATCTACGATGAGGCTGATTTTGTCGGCGGTCACATTGAGCCGTGAGATAGTCGAGCGCGCATCATTGTAGAGCGCATCTTCTGTGAAGAGTTTTCCGGCAGTGCCGCGTCCCGCGCGCAGGTCTTTCGAGATCGCCTGCAACTGCTGGACGGTATCGTTGAGATTATCGTAGAGCGCCGGGTCGTTGACAAACCTGCCCGCAGAGCCTTGTCCAGACTTGATCTGCCTGATCACATCCTGCGTGTCGCGTATCGTCCCGTTCAGATTGTTGTAGAGAGCTTCATCATTGACGACGCGTCCGAGCGTGCCCTGTCCTTCGTTTATCTTCTTGGTAATTTCGTTGACCTGATCCGAGATTTTAGTCAGACGCTGAACCAGATCGTTGCCGGAAGAAGCAAGGTCTGTGAAGGAGTTAGCCGAAGTGGTGGGGAGCGTATAACCTTCTGTCACGGGTTGGCTGGACGAAGTGCCGGGAGTGATGTTGATGATCTTGTCGTTGCCGAGCAGTCCGGGCGAAGTAAGCTGCGCGAGGGAGTCCTGGCGTATCCGGTCGCTGGCGCGCTTGCCGTCAATCGTGCCGTCGAGCGAGAGTCTGGCCTCCACCTTCGGCGCTTTAGGGTTGTCCGTCGGCGGAGGCGGAAGCAGCACCACTTCCTCCACTTTGCCGACGCGCACGCCCGCGAGGCGCACTTCGGAGCCGGGGCGCAAGCCGTCTGCGTTATCGAATTGCGCTTTCAGATGTAACTTGCGCGCGAAAGGATTGATGTCGCCCGTCGCGTTCAGAATCAGAAAAATCAGAATCACGATGGACACGAGCACAAGCAGTCCGACGCGCAGTTCGCTGAGGCCGATAGTTTTTCTTGCTGGTGGCATAATCGTATTTTGGATTTTAGATTTTGGATTTCAGATTGGCGTGCTTCTTAAGCTTGAAGCGGATTTTGGAATCTTTAACTTTCGTTACTTTGTAATCCAAAATCCAAAATCTAAAATCCAAAATGGTGTTAGTGTCCCCGTAAGAACTTGTGTATATACGGGTCTTCTGATTTGGTTAAAGTCTCGTCCGTGCCGCTGAAGATGATCTGTCCCTCTTTCATCATCAGGACTTTGGTATTAATCAGGCACAGCCGCTCGCCCTCTTTCTCGAAGATGACTTCGCCCTCGTCGTTGACGACCGCATACTCCGAAGCCAAATATTCCAGATTATTCATCTCGTGCGTGACGAAGATGGAAGAGACATCTTCAAGGTCGCGCAGTTTCATCGCCAACTCGCAGATAGTGCGCGCGGTCGGCGGATCGAGTCCGGCGGTCGGCTCGTCGAACATGACGATTTTCGGGTCGCCGACCAGAGCGCGTGCGATGCCGACGCGCCTGCGCATGCCGCCCGACAGCTCAATCGGCATCTTGTCAATCGCGTCTTCCAGATTGACGAAGCGGAGCATGCGCCGGACTTCAGGCTCGACCTCTTCTTCGGGCACGCCCTGTTCGTGCAGGCGGAAAGCCACGTTGTCATACACCGACAGAGAATCGAAGAGCGCGCCCTCTTGAAAGATCATCCCGAATTTTTTACGAACTACCATCATCTCATCTTCGGTGTAATGAGTGATGTCTTCGCCGTCAACGAGGATTTGTCCCGAATCGGGTTTGAGCAGGCCGAGCACCAGCTTGATGGTCGTAGACTTTCCGCAGCCTGACCCGCCCAGGATTATCTTGGTCTCGCCCTTCATCACCTTGAAGCTCAGGCCGTCGAGTATCGTGCGTTCGTCGAAGGATAGGCGCACATCACGAAACTCTATGGCCGGGATGGCGCGAGCCTGATCGTCAACCTCTGCAAAGGTAGACTCGGCAGCCTCTTCGCTCACCTCTCCGCCGGGGGCGGCAGGCGCTTCGGAGCTATGAATCAGGTAGTTGGATAAAGCCATACGAAAATTAATCCAGCGTCAATTTATGTGCCCGGCATTCCGAGCAGGTATTGCAGCGCGCGTGCGAGGAAAAAATCAGCGACAATCACGACGATGGATGCTGTCACCACAGCGCTCGTCGTCGCGCGGCCAACGCCGACCGTCCCGCCCTCTGTGTTTAATCCCTTGTAGCATGCAATCGCCGCGATAATTAAGGCGAAGACGACAGGCTTGATAATGCCTCCGACGATGTCATCCGTCGTGATGCCGTCGCGCACAGAACTCAGAAAAGTACCGGATGGCATGCCGAAGAGGCTGGTGGCAGTCATCCATCCGCCTCCGATGCCGACCACATCCGCCACGACCGTCAGCAGCGGAAGCGTGATAAGCAGCGCGACGAGACGCGGCGCGACGAGCTTGCGCACGGGGTCTGTGCCGAGCGCGCGCATGGCATCTATCTGCTGCGAGACTGTCATCGAGCCAAGCTCTGCGGAGATGGCTGAGCCGACACGCCCCGTAATCATCAAGGCGGTCAGCACCGGCCCCAGCTCGCGTATCAGCGAGATCGCCACCAGATAGCCCGTCTGTCCCTGTGCTCCATATGCGGCGAGCGTCGGGTAGGTCTGAAGCGTCAGCACTGCGCCAGTGAAAAATCCCGTCAGCAGAATAATCGTCAAAGAGCCGACGCCGATGGTATCCATCTGCGCGATAGTCTCAGGGACATATCTGGGACGCCTGAACAGCCCGCGTGTAGCCTTAGCCGCCAGCAACGTCGTCTCTTGCAATTCTAGCAGAGCGCGCGTGAAAAAGTTCATTCGAGAAATTGGAAGAGAAAACAGGACGCGCCAGCAGCACGCGAAAAAGGGTTTTTAAGAGCCGCCCTCACCTGTGCCCCTTCTTGCAAGCGGAGGCCAAGTATAAAAAGTCAGCGCGGGACGAAACGCCTTTGTAAATCCTGAACGCGACCGTGCCGGGCTGTGTACGAGCGGTCTATGATGCGCAAATTATGCCGAATGCGTCAAGGGGGAAATGCAGTAAGCGGCATTCGCCTGTGAGAAAGCATGCGCGCATCGTCGCAGCCTGCGCGCCCGCATGCCGCTTCGAGACAAAAAAAATAGCCGGTCTCGCAAAAGCCAGACCGGCTATAGTTCTTAAAAAAATTCTGAAACAGTGGGCTTTACGGACGGCGGCCACGCGCCCCCGCAGGATTTTGAGGCTGCGGCATTATCCTCGGCTGCTGGTTGTTTTTCTCAAGATTGCGCAGTCCCGGACGTTTGTTATCCTGAAAGGCTGCAGCGTCATCGCGCCGCTCGCGCCGTTGCTCGCGTTGTGTCTTTCTGGCTTCCTCTCTGATGGCGCGTAAAGTATTCAACTGCTCCGGCGTCAGCACGCGGCGGATGCGCAACTCCGTCAGAGCGCGCAAGCGCACGACTTCTGATTGAGCCGAAGACATATCGTGTGCGCGCGTCTCGACCTCCGCCTCGCTCACGCTGTCAGCATAAATCGCTTCATCCAATGCGCGTGTTGCCTGCAACATGCGTTGTCGGCTGAGACGCATCTCTTCCGCGCTCTGCTGGCGTATCTCGCGGATTCGACGTATTTGATCCGGGGTCAGCTTCAGCCTGCGAATCAACTCGCCGTCCTGACCGCCCTGTCCCGCGTCCGCCGGGCGAGCCTCGTTTTGCTGCGCGCCTTCCTCCTGCGCGAACGCACGCGCGGAGGAGTTGAAGAAGGGAAGCGAAAGCGTAAGCAACATCGCCGCCGCCGTCGCCGCCAGTTTTGCCGTCAAAGTTTTCATTCTTAATAACCTCTGTTCAAAAGCATCGTGCACCGTCTCAAACGAAATTCTCACACGTGCGGCTAAAGATTACCAGACGCTTTAATTTGAGTCTGAGAGCAGATCATAAAGCGTGGGCACGTTCTCTTCGCTCTCTTTCTCTGCCACCAGAATTTCACTTAACTGCATATTCTCATCATTGGTTAAGACGGGTGTTTTGGGCTGCGGGTTTGTTTTTGGCTGTAAAATTTTATTGCGTGAAACTGTCCGACGCTGCTCCTGCTTGTCGCTAATCACAACGGGCGCAGGCATATTTGATGGAGATGGTTGGACAGCCACCTCATCCTTCTTCTCCGGTACGCTCTGAACTTTCTCTTCTTTGACCGGCTCAACCGGCTGCGCTTGACGCTCTGCAAGCGTAGGCTCAGTGCGCTTGAAGAAGTGTAGCGTGGTAATTATCAGCAGCGCGATGAGCAGGAGCGCCGCGAACCCTGTCGCGCCGCGCAGCCACATCGGCGAGAGCGTGAAGAACTCGCGCAGTG
Source organism: uncultured Pyrinomonadaceae bacterium (assembly GCA_964246305.1). Taxonomy (GTDB): domain Bacteria; phylum Acidobacteriota; class Blastocatellia; order Pyrinomonadales; family Pyrinomonadaceae; genus JACMLC01. The sequence goes on along the minus strand of CAXTPS010000001.1, from coordinate 374,598 downwards.
CGGCGAGGGCAGAGCGTTTCGGTAAAACTCTGATCGTCCTTTGCTCTGTTGCTGTGTTCGCCTGCATCGCGTGTGAAATCATCGGATGGAGAGCCTGCTCTCGCCACTCGCCGATGCTTTCGCGCACCTCGCCAAAGGCCGCAAGCTCTGTGCGGCAGGAATGGCAGGCGTGCAGGTGGGTCTTGAAATCAATCGTCTCCGCCTCGTTCGCTTCACCGTAGAGGTAAGCGACCAACTCGCCAGCACGCGCGCATGATTGTGCATCTTCTATCAACGGCATCTTTTTATCCCACATCTCTTTTTTCATCTTAGGCTGCCTCCGGCTCCATTTTCTTGAGCCGCAAACGCAACTGCCTGAGCGCAGTGTAGAGCCTGCTCTTGACTGTGCTCAGCGGCAGGTCGAGCGTTTCTGCTATCTCCTGGAAAGTCAGCTCTTCAAATTCTTTCATCACGATGACCTGCTTCAATTCTGTCGGCAGAGACATCACCGCGCGCCTGACAAGCGCTGTGCGCTCGGTCGCTTCCGCGACATGAGCCGGGGATTCATGCGCGGGCGCGAAATATGAAGCTCCGTCTGCTTGCGTCTCATCTTCGAGTCCGGTCTCGCCGCGAACCTTCGTGCGCCGCTGGCGAGAGATGCACTGGTTGACCGCGATGCGATGAAGCCATGACGAAACTTTGGCATCGCCGCGAAACCCACGCAGGCTGCGAAAGGCCGCGAGAAAAGTCTCCTGCGTCGCATCGCGCGCATCCTCCTCGCGCCCTAACATCCCGTAAGCGAGCGCGAAAATTTTGCGCTCCCAGCGTTTGACGATCTCGCCGAAAGCATCCGCATCGCCCGAGAGCGCAAGTTGCACGATTTGCTCGTCGTTCGTAACCGTCTCCATACCTCTCGTGCCGCCGGAAGCCCACGCGATAATAAGCTGAAAGAAACCCGCACGGCTTGAAAGAATGTTCCCGTGCGCTCAAACATTTAGACGCGGCAATTGCCTTAACAGTCTGTAAATTTATCATATTCCACCCGACCCGCCACTCTTGAGATTCTACTTTCTGTGCGCTGAGAGAAGTGCTGTCAACACTTTCGGGCTGCAACAGGAAACATATTTCGACACATGACAGGGCAGTCCGACGATTTCGTTTTGGGCCGGTTAGGCCAATAAATTCATAGAGTTAAAAATGGAAAAACAGGTTGACAGCCCTCTTCCCGCGACGTAGTATGAATGTGTGGGCTTAGTGGTTTCGTCACGTTCGCCCGCGCCGAAATATTTCGACCTTCCTGATTACCGTACGATTCCCGGATTCAAGTCTTTTACGCGATTATCATGTCCGAGCGTTTTAAGCGTGTGCGTCTGCTCTATATTGTTCTGGGCACGCTGCTGGTCGTCGGCCTGCTGCCGCTGGCTCTGGCCGGATGGCTGCTGTCGGTTCGCAGCGCGGACGAGCTGCGTTCGATAGAGGGGCGGTATCAGGCTCAGCTCGTACAGGACAAAGCCCGGCAGATAGAGCTTTACGGGCAGCGTTACAGAGACGTTGTGAGCGGACTGGCACGCGCTTTTGAGTTGGCAGGAGGCGTCAGCGTGATGGGCGGCGCGGGCGCGGACGCGCGTTTAGCAAACGTCTTACAGAACGACCCGAATCTTATCGCGCTCTCGATTGTGCCCGTGCAGGGCGAAGCGCGCAGAGCTTTTCAGCCGGATGTCATCCGTCGCGAAGAGGTTGAAGAGCGCGTCAGCGGCGTGCTCTCGCGCATCAACAGCCGCAGCCCTGTCGTCAGCCGCCCGCAGATTATACGCTCAGGTCAGGAGATGGCTCTGACCATCGCCGCGCCGGTGATGGGCGGCGAAGGCGGCGAGCAGGTGACGGCGGCAGTCATCGCCATCGTCTCTTTTCACGAAGTCTTCAAGGCCGTACAGCAACCGACTGCGAAGAGCGAGCAGGAACTACTCGATGCGGGCTTGCCTGTCATCTTCGTCGTGGACAGCGATGGCCGCGCGGTGGCGCACCCGGACGAGCGCGTGGCATTCGCAGAGCGTCCGATGACCGATCTGAAAGTCGTCAGGGACTGGCAGGAGACCGGAGCGCAGGTGCAATCCGCGCTCGCGCCTTTCACAGCCGAACGCAACGGGCGTCAGGTGGAGATGCTCGGCTCTTATGCGACGGCGGAGCTTGACAGCAACACCCCGCTCGGCGTCATCGCCATACAGGACGAGCGAGCCGCGCTCTCTTCGGTCGCAGACATGCGGCGACAGACTCTCTACATCAGCCTGCTCGCCGCACTCTTCGCCCTGCTCATAGGGTTTGTCTTAGCGAGACTCTTAACGCAGCCCGTCCGCGATCTGGCAGAAGGCGCGCACAGCATCGCCGGCGGAGATTTCTCAAGACGCATCAACGCGAGCGTCTGTACGGAGCTTGGCGAGCTTGGCGATTCGTTCAACCAGATGACCGAGCAGGTCGAGCGATTTATAGGCGACCTGCAACACGCTGCAAACGAGAACCGCCAGCTCTTCATCGGCACGGTCAAAGCTTTAGCGGCAGCCATTGACGGCAAAGACCCGTACACGCGCGGACACTCGGAGAGAGTCGCGCGCTTCTCCGTCGCCATCGCGCAGGGCATGAACCTGTCCGACGACGAGATCGAGCAGATACGCATCAGCGCGCTCCTGCACGACGTGGGCAAGATCGGCATTGACGATAAGATTCTGAAGAAGCCTGCGGCCCTGACCGACGAAGAGTTCGAGATTATGAAGCAGCACCCGCAGAAGGGTTTTAAAATCATGTCGCAGATTCCGGCGATGCGAGAATTTCTGCCGGGCATGTACATGCATCACGAGATGATTAACGGCGGCGGCTATCCGCAGGGCTTGAAAGGTGACGAGATTCCGCTGATGGCGCGCATCGTCTCCGTCGCAGACACTTTCGACGCGATGACGACGGACAGGCCGTATCAACGCGCCATGCAGTTTGATGCTGCGGTCGAGCGCATTAAGAGCTTTGTCGGCACGCGCTATGACGAGCGCGTCGTCGGCTCTCTCGTCGCGGCGTGCGAGTCGGGGCAGATCGCGCCGGGTCGCGTGCGTCTCAAACAACGTCCAAAAACGGCGACAGATAAAGCCACATCGCCAGAGCCGGCTTCAAACGTTCCGCACACAACTTCGGCAGTTTAACCTTCACTCATCAAACCATCGCGCACGCGTCATCTTTCAAGATAGGCTTCGTCCTGAGTCTTGACATCCCACTCATGATTCGGGTCGGGGTAAAAAGTTAAGCCCTCGCCGTCGTGCAGGTTGATCGAGATCAGCCATCCGCCGGGAACTTTCGCGCGGTAGACCGTAAAATTAGCCGGAACTGAGTCAACTTGTTCCCATGTCAACATACTCTTTGCTCCTTAGTCGAGAGGATTCCAGATTCCAATGACAACAGTTTGGCGCGGCTCATCGAAAATGACAATACTTTTAATTTAGCTCTACCCCAAGCCTCAACGCTTTTGTCGTCATGCATCAGTTGCGTCTATAATCAGAGACTTATTATTCAACTCTGAAATCGCAAGGGATTAACAACTGATACATGGCTTTCTGGAAACGCAAAAACAAGGAACGCTTCGTCACGCTCGGCCTCAACGAGCCTTTGAGCGACGAGGAAAAAGCTGCCCGGGCTGAAACTTCGGACACAAAACTTGAGCCGCCAGTCGCTCTCTCTCAGGTTAAAGAGAGGACTGCGATTCCATTGCCACGGCTCGACCCGGCGATCACGGGCGACGCTCCGACGCCGATGCCCACGCGCGAAACGCAGGCGGTGACGGACGTTCCGCGCCCCGTCGCAACGGCGCGCACGGGTTCTGCCGGAGCAGAAAATAAAGAGCCGAGCAAGCCAGCCGCACAACCGCGTCCGGTGGCTTCGCGCTCGCCTTTCAACACCTCCGTGCTGGGACTTAATCGTTCGATTGAAGAGTTGCAGGCGGAAGAGGCCGCGCTCGAACAGGAATTGAGCGCGCGTTTTCGTCGCGCTGTGGCAGCGACGCGCGAATCGCTTTCGGAAAAGATTGACACAGTCTTTCAGGGGCGCAAACAGATTGACGCGGAGCTGCTGGACGAACTCGAAGAAGCCTTGATCGCCGCGGACATAGGCGTCCCGACGACTTTGCATATACTCGAAACAGTCAGGCGCGGCATCGCGCGAAATCAGATCAGCGACATCGAAGCCTTGAAGCAGGCCATCAAGGATGAGCTGCTTGAGATTCTCAAAGCTTCAGAGAATAAAGGCGTCGCGTCCGAAACTTCCGTGCCGGAAAATGTGCTGCCCTATGTGATGATGATTGTCGGCGTCAACGGCGTCGGCAAGACGACCACCATCGGCAAGCTCGCGCAACGCATCAAGGCCGAGGGCAATGATGTTTTAATCTGCGCTGCGGATACGTTTCGCGCCGCAGCCTCAGACCAGTTAGCAATCTGGGCAGAGAGAACCGGCGTGCCTTTGATTCAGCAGAAGCAGGGAACAGACCCCGCGGCTGTGCTCTTCGATTCGCTGAAGGCTGCGAAGGCGCGCGGCTCAGACGTGCTCATCGTGGACACCGCCGGACGGCTTCATAACAAATCGAATCTGATGGCTGAGCTTGAGAAGATGAAGCGCGTCGCGGGGCGCGAGGTCGAAGGCGCGCCGCACGAAACGCTGCTCGTGGTTGACGCAGTGACGGGGCAGAACGGGCTTGAGCAGGCGCGGCAGTTTTTGAAAGTCGCGGGCGTGACGGGAATCGTGCTGACCAAGCTCGACGGGACCGCCAAAGGCGGCATCGCGGTTGCGATTGCCAAAGAGCTTGACCTGCCGATTCGCTACGCGGGCATCGGCGAAAAGGTTGACGACCTCGTCGTCTTCGACCCGGAACAGTATGTCAACAGCCTGTTCGATTAACAGAGTTCCAAGTTCCAGATTCCAAGTTCCAAGAAAGAGGCTTTGGCTCTGAAAGTAGAACGTGGAAATGACTCGAAATTTGGAATTTGGAACTTGGAACCTGGAACTTTGAATCTTGATGAAAGCATGATGCGTCGCGCTCTTGAATTGGCGCGGCGCGGGGCGGGGCAGGTCAGCCCAAGCCCGCTCGTCGGCTGTGTGATTACGGCTGTTGACGGGCGGATTGTCGGCGAAGGTTTCTATCTTTATCGCGACCTCAAGCACGCCGAAACTCTCGCGCTCGAACAGGCTGGCACAGCAGCGCGCGGCGCGACCGCGTATGTTTCTCTTGAGCCGCACGCGCATTACGGACGCACTCCGCCCTGCACTGAAGCTCTCATCAAAGCGGGCATCGTGCGCGTCGTCGCGCCAATCGAAGACCCGAACCCGCTCGTCAGCGGCAAAGGCTTTGCGCATCTTCGTGACGCGGGCATCGAAGTCAGCGTCGGCCTTCTGCCTCAAGAAGCTGCGCGTCTGAACGAGAAGTACATACACTTTATCAAAGAGCTGCGTCCGTTCATTCATCTCAAACTGGCCGCCTCGCTTGACGGGCGCATCGCCACGCGGACGGGAGATTCGCGCTGGATTACCGGAGAAGAATCGCGCTCTCGCGTGCATGAGTTGCGGCGCGAGTCTGATGCAATTCTGATCGGAGCGGGCACTGCGCTCGCAGATAACCCGCTGCTCACGGATCGTTCGGGGCTTGAGCGGCACAGGCCACTCGTGCGAGTTGTGCTCGACAGCGAGCTGCGCTTATCTCCGTCTTCAAAACTCGCACAGACCGCGCGCGAATCGCCAGTCATCATCTTCGCCTCTGAGCGTGCAGATGCGTCATGCGCTTCCGCGCTCGCGGCTCGCGGCGTCGAAGTCGTGCGTCATGCAAATCAACCGCGAGACTTTCAACAGATAATGGAGGAGCTGGCGCGCCGTTCAATCCAGAGCGTGCTGGTCGAAGGCGGCGCGACCGTCGCAGGAGCTTTGCTGGATGCGAAACTCGTGGATAAAATCAGTTTCTTCATCGCCCCGCTCATCATCGGGGGCAGCGACGCGCCCGCAGCCATCGGCGGCGCAGGCGCAGAACACATTGCCGACGCCGTTCATCTACGCGATGTCGAAATCACACAACATGGACGCGATTTAGAAATCACAGGCTATCCAAAGAGGGTGATAGATGATAGGAAAAAACGGAATTCAGGAGCCAGAATACAGGAGACAGAAGAAGAGGGGGAAACCCGCTTTTAATTCTTCCTCCTTATTTCTGAGTTCTGACTCCTGTATTCTCTTATCACCTATCACCCATCACTCATTACCGCCTTTTATGTTGCGCGCGAAAAAAAGTCTGGGGCAGAATTTTCTCGTTGACGAGCGCATCATCGAGAGAATCGTGCGTGCGGTCGAGCCGCGCGAGGGTGAGACGTTGATTGAGATAGGGCCGGGTCGCGCCGCGCTGACCGGGCATCTGGTGGAGCGTGCGGGGCGACTGGTCGCCGTCGAGTATGACAGAGAGCTTGTCGGACTGCTGCGTGAGCGATTCTCAAGGTTCGAGAATTTTACTCTGATAGAGGGCGACGCGCTGACGATTGATTTGTGCGACGCGATTGCCCCCGCGACGAGCGCGAGTCTGGTTGCTAATCTTCCGTACAATATTTCCACGGCAATTCTGCAACGGCTCCTTGAACAGCGCGAGTGTTTGACGGAGCTGGTATTGATGCTGCAACGCGAAGTGGTTGACCGCCTCATGGCCGCGCCTTCGACGAGCGAGCGCGGCTACCTCTCTGTGCTGGTCGAGGCTTACGCGTCGGTTGAAAGATTGTTCGATGTTGCGCCCGACGCATTTCGTCCCGTCCCGAAAGTTTGGAGCGGTGTGATTCGTCTCAACCTGCGGCGAAGCATGGCGGTCGAAGTCGAAGACGTGGCTCTGCTCTGGCAAATAGTCAGCGCGGGCTTTGTACAGCGGCGCAAGACGATCTTCAATAACCTGCGTGGCGCGCCCGCCGTGCTGCGTCAGCTTGTCGAAGCTGCGGGAGGCGCACAAAGCCTGCTCGCAAAGGCTCGTATCGAGCCGGGCAGACGGGCTGAAACTCTCACGCTCCAGGAATGGGCGCGGCTCTCAAACTCTCTGGCATGAGAAAGAAATAGTTTCCCGCAAAGGCGCAAAGACGCACGGGAAGAACGCTAAGGTGTTGAATGCTTCTTAAACTTTGCGTGCTTTTCTTTGCGCCTTTGCGGGAGATGTCTTGTGGTCTCTGAGTTTGTAATCTGAAATTGAATCACTATCAAAGATTTGATTGCTATGCTTCATTTTTCCGGCTGATGAATTCGATAAAGCCAGATGTCCGCCGGTAAGAATTTTGAGCTTGAGTGCAAGACGGGCTGGAAAACTTCATTGCCCGCGCCGTGCTTTAGCTCTGGAAACAGCCTGCCCGGTGTTGAGTCCTGCACGTCTATGACGACCAGATATTCCACGTTCTTTTCTTTGAGATAATTCAGAAATGCGTCACGCTCGCGCGGCGCGTCGGACGATGAGAGAAAATTTTCCGGCGGAATTCCTGAGAGCGCGAGTACCGTTCCGTCGTCGCTGAAAATGCGCGCGTTCGGGACGGGTTGAAGCTGCGTGCGCAGATAATCAGCGACGATGCCGAGCGTCCGCTCTCTGTGTATGTACCCGGCGGAGTACGCGAGTTGTACGGACGCATTTAAGAGACAGACGGCGACGATTGTGCGCAGCAGCCCCCGCGCCCAAGCAGGCCTGCGTCGCGTGATGCGCAGGAATGTCCACGGGAGTACCGGAAGCCCCAGAGCGAAATGAATCAAACCGTAACGCGGGAAGATGATCGGTTGTTTGTGCGTCAGATAAGCCAGCACGATGATGCTCAGGAAGGCGAAGAAAAAGAGGTTGACGGATAAAGCTTCGCGCGTGTGTTCCGCATCTCGCACGGCTGGTTTTGATAGCATGCCTCTCAAGATAAATGATGCTCCGACGAAGCACGCTGCGATGATTGCAAGGTCTGTCGAGAGAAGCATCGCGCCCGTATCGCGTGCGATGCCGTGGAGCGAGAAGCTGGCGAGGCTCGGGTTGACCGTGAGCAGCCAGTCCATGTATTGCTTTCGCTCGACGAAACACGCGAGCCAGTCGCCCTTTGCTTTCCACGAGATATAGAGCCAGAAGAGCGGCGGGAAAATCAGTATGAGGCAGGCGACGATTGAGACCCGTCGCTCTTCAAGAAATTGAAGCACGGGAATAAGCGCGATGATGAGCCAGCTATCAACGCGCGTCAGCCCTGCAAGCGAGACAAAGAGAGCGGCAGTTATCCATCGCTTCTTTAAAACGAAACAGAGTCCGACCAACACAAAGAAGGCGTGCGGTATGTCTGTCATCGCGGAGGCCGAGTTGAAAATGTGCAGGGGACTCAAAGCGATGAGCGCAAAGGCCAGCAGCGATGCCCTGTGATTCGCTGTCAGGCGCAGGCTGATGTCGTAGACGAGCAAACAGATTCCGATACCGAAGAGAGCCGAGACGAGCTTTGCCACATAGAACGGATGGCCCACCGCGACGCTCACAGCCGCGCAGATGAATTGATACAGCGGCAGCCAGAAGCCGTAGAGGTCTGTGATCGAGAAGGTTCCCGCGTTGAGCTTCGCGCTCATCACGCCGATTTCCCGTATGTATGCATAAGCATCGCCGAATGCATTCGGGAGCAGAAACGCAGCGAGGATTCTCGGCACGCCGGAGATGAGAATCAGAGCTATCCAGAGCTTTATGCGTTTGGCTGAGTCCGGCACAATCATGCGCCTCAAGCTAACCCGCGCACGAGCATTCATGCAACACGCGTCACCGAAAAAACTACCTAAAACTTCAAATTTACGCCGAAAAATCCGACTTTTTGGAAATTATTCCACTCTCTCGGAAATGCTTTGAAACAGAAATTTAATTGCTTGACTCGACCACATCTTTCGCCTAATCTCACGCACCGTTGATGCTTAAAGAGCGATGAAAGACAGGCTTTATACGAGACGCCGAATGCGTCTTTTCCATCCATGAGGGCAAGCCGGTTTGAGGGTTTCGACCCGCCGCGTTTTTTAAGATCGTGACGCAATGCTCTCCCCGATTGTGTGTCATGCATCCGACCATTCAATTAGTAAGGAGACCGTCCCATGCGCCGTAAAAGTTTTATGCTTCTCTTTTTAGTCGCCATCGTCGCGTTCAGCCTCGCAACGTCGAGCGGCTGTGCAGCGCCCACGACCGCGACAAACAACAATGCGAAGACCGGCAACACAGAGACCGCTGCGAAGAATGATGGAAAGCTTCCGGTTACCACTTCGTCCGAAGAGGCTAGAAAAGAGTTTCTGGCCGGTCGCGATCTGGCGGAAAGACTTTTGATACAGGATTCGATTCAGCGTTTTGATAAAGCCATCTCGCTCGATCCGAATTTCGCATACGCGGAATTGAGCAGGGCTACTTCCGCTCCGACCGCGAAGGAATTCTTCGACCACTTGAAGAAGGCTGTGAGTCTGGCAGACAAGGCTTCCGAAGGAGAGAGGCTGCTCATTCTTTCTGCGGAAGCAGGAGCCAACGGCGAGGTCTCGAAGCAGAAGGAATATCTGGACAAGCTCGTGGCAGCTTATCCGAATGAAGAGCGCGCACACTTCAATCTGGGCGGCTACTATTTCGGTCAACAGGATTACGCACACGCCATCGCGGAGTACAAGAAAGCGACCGCGCTCAATCCGAATTATTCGACCGCCTATAACATCCTCGGCTACGCCTACAGGCAGAACGCGGATTACCCGAACGCGGAGCAGGCTTTCAAGAAATACATCGAGCTGATTCCGAACGACCCGAACCCGTATGACTCCTACGGCGAGTTGCTTTTGAAGATGGGCAAGTACGAGGACGCCATCACGCAGTATCGCAAAGCTCTCTCGATTGATCCCAAATTCATCAACTCGCACTTTGCGATTGCAGCCGCCCTGACCTACATGGGCAAGCATGACGAAGCGACCGCCGAGCTACAGAAAATCATAGACGCCGCGCGCAGCGACGGTGAGCGCAGAACGGCTCTCTTCGGGATGGCTGTGGTTGATGCAGACAGCGGCAAGATGGACAAGGCTCTGGCGGACATGGACAAAGAGTACGCGGTCGCGGAGAAGATAAGCGATGTCGCGAACATGTCAGCCGATCTTCAAACCAAAGGAAACATACTCGTCGAGATGGGCAAGTATGAGGAAGCGAAGGGACTGTTTGAGCGCGTGCTTAAGATGACGCAGGACTCAACTCTCTCGCAGGAGATTAAAGACAACACAAAACTTTTCCATCACTACAATCTGGCTGCGGTCGCGCTTGGCAAGAAAGACCTCGCGACCGCGAAGTCCGAGGCGGAAGAGTTTCGCAAGGGCGCGGAGGCTTCAAAGAATCCCGCTCAAGTGTGGCAGTCGCACTCGCTCGCGGGGCAGATCGCTCTGGCGGAAAAGGATTACGACAAAGCCATCGCGGAATTGCAGCAGGCCAACATGCAGAACCCACAAGACCTCTATCGCCTCTGCCTGTCCTATCAAGGCAAAGGCGACAACGCGAAGGCCAGAGAGTTTTGCAGGAAGGCCGCCGAATTCAATTCACTCCCCGCCCTGAATTACGCCTTCATACGCGCGAAGGCTCAGAAGATGGCGTCGGAAGCGAAAGCTTAGCGGACATCTAAAGTTTTCGCCGCACACAAAATGGGCAAGGCGGCAGAGTTACTCTGTTGCCTTGCTCTCATCAATTTTTGACTCAATCCTGCGATCAGGGACGAGCCACATCAGAGCCACCAGAACGTAAAGCCCGTCTGAAATCCACTGGTTAACGAAGGCCAGAGGAATCGCTATCGTATAAAAGAGCATTGAAAGCATGCTCTTCAAATCTTTTGAAAGCGCCTCTCTCAAATCTTTACCCACCGCCCTCGCGAGCGTGGAGCCTGCGCCTTGATGAGCCACAATCATCCGCTGAAGAATCGTAAAAGCAATGGCTGCACAAAGCAGCACCCCGCCATAAATAGCGGTCGGCAAAGGGGCGAAGTGATTCTCTCCCATCCAGCCCGTGACGAAAGGGACGAGCGACAACCAGAACAGTAGATGCAAGTTCGCCCACAGAATCTTCCCGTTGATTCGCTCGGTGGCGTAGAGCATGTGGTGATGATTGTTCCAGTAAATGCCCAGATAGACGAAACTCAAAATGTAAGTCAGAAAGACGGGTAAGAGTGGACGCAAAGTTTCCATGTCCGCGCCGTGTGGAACTTTGAGTTCCAGCACCATGATTGTGATCAGGATCGCGATCACGCCGTCACTGAATGCTTCGAGCCGCTCTGTGTTCATCAGTCTTCCTCTCTTCGTTGAGCTAAGCGCAAACTGAAACATGACACTATCACATGCTCTCCCGCGCTAAGAAATGTCAGGCGCGTGTGTGTTATACTGATCGGCTAATTTTCACCCGGCGCGCATGGCTATGATGTGTGCGCGGGTTGTTTAGGAGAGAGAGTAGAGAATAGAAGTGAGTAATTTAGAATTGATTCCACTCGGCGGCGTCGGCGAGTTCGGGATGAACTGTATGGCCGTCAGGTACGGCGACGAGATGATAATCCTTGACGCCGGGATGGGTTTTCCGGAAGAGAGCGTGTACGGCGTTGACGTGTGTGTGCCGGATTTCGATTTTCTGGAAGAGTACAGAGAAAATATCACCGCGATTATCCTGACCCACGGACACGAAGACCACCTCGGCGCGCTGCCGTATCTGCTGAAAAAATTTAACGTGCCGGTTTACGCCTCGCACTTTACGGTCGGGCTGGCGGAGAGAAAGCTGGAAGAGCACGACCTGATGGATGACGTGCTGATTCACCGCGTCGAGCCGCGACAGGTGGTCGAGCTTGGCCCGTTCAAGATTGAGTTTATACGCGCCTCACATTCGCTGGTGGACTGCTTCTCGCTGGCGATTAGAACTCCCGTCGGAACAATCATCCACACGGGCGATTACAAGGTAGACGAGACGCCCGTCATCGGCGAGCCGATTGACCTGCGCACTTTGCGCAGCTACGGGCAGGAAGGCGTGCTGGCACTGCTTTCGGATTCGACGAATGCGACGGTGCCGGGACGCACGCCGTCAGAGCGAGCGGTGATTCCGGCCTTTGAAGAAATCTTTGCCGAAGCGGGAGGCCGCATCGTCGTCGCCGCTTTCGCCTCTTCGATTCATCGCCTGCAAATCGTGTTGGATGTCGCGCAGCAATTTGGCCGCAAGGTCTGTGTGCTTGGACGCTCGATGCAGAAGAATGTGGAGATTGCGGATGAGCTTGGCTATCTGGATATTCCAGAAGGGCTGGTCGTCTCGCTTGGCGAGTCGAAGCAGTTGGATGACGACGAGATCGTCTATCTGGTGACAGGCTCGCAGGGCGAATGGCGCGCGGCTCTCTGGCAGATGGCGACGCAGACTTACAAAGGCTTGACGATTGAAGAGGGCGATACGGTCGTGCTCTCGGCGCGCATTATTCCGGGAAACGAGCGAGCCATCTCGCGCCTCATCGGTCATATCTACAAGCGCGGCGCGAATATCATCGAAGAGAAAAGGCGGCTCATACACGTCAGCGGCCATGCCTCGCAGGAAGACATACGGATTATGACCGAGGCCGTCAAGCCGAAGTTCGTCGTCCCGATACACGGCGAGTATCGCATGCTCTTTCGTCATAAAGAGTTCGTCAAAAATCATCTCGGTTATACGGACGAAACCGTGATTCTGATTGAGAACGGAGACGTGCTTGAGCTTGACGGCGAGCGCGCGACGGTCATCAACAAGCATGAGATTGGCCGGACGTTTATTGACGACTCGGGCTTTGAAGAGATTGACCGCGAGACCGTGCGCGAGCGCAAGCAACTCGCCAACGACGGCGTCGTCTCGCTGGTCGTGACGATCAACCTGAAGACGGGCAAGCTCGAAACTCCGCCGGAAATAAACGCGCGTGGTTTGCTGGGAGCGGACGGCTCAAACGGCTTCCTCAAAAATGCCCAACGCGTCGTCACCGAAGCAGTCGAGAAAGCACCGCGTGCAGAGCGTCAGGACGCGAGTCTCTTAAAAGAGCACGTCAGGCTCGAACTCAAACGCTTCATCCAAAAACAGACCGGAGCCAAGCCCGTCATCCTGCCGGTCGTCGTAGAAGTCTAAGAGATTCAAACAGAGATGGACAGGATAGACAGGATAAGAATTTCAGATAACAGATTTGAGATCTCAGACTTCAAATCTCATTTGAGATTTCAAGTCTTCAATCTGAAATCTTTATATCTTGTCTATCCTGTCTATCCCTGTTAATTTCTGTCTCGATGGATAACAGAGCAGAGATAGCGTTGCTGTTGAGCAGAGCGCGAGTCGAGGTCGCGCCTGAAACTTATTTTCTCATTTCATTGCGGCACGAAGACTGGGCGCGTCTGTTGGAGAACCCTGAGCTGAGTCCGCGCGGCGATGCTCCTTACATGTTGCTGCGCGATAAGCATGAGGTGACGCTCCTGCTTGACGAAACGGATTGGCGACCGATGCGACACGCCGCCAGAGATGCCAGAGTCGAAGGCGGCTTTCGCCTCGTCACGTTAGACATAGAGCTTGGGTGGAACGTTGTCGGCTTTCTCGCACAGGTCACGGAAATCTTAGCCGGAGCGGGCATTCCCCTCGGCGCACTCTCAGCCTTTTCGCGCGACCATTTATTGATTAAGCAGGAAGACCTCGGCACGGCCCTGCGCGTACTCGGCGCACACGTCGCAGAATTATGTTAAGAACAGTCTGGAGTCTGGAGTCAGAAGTCTTAAAAGCTTTTGACTCCAGACTCCAGACTCCAGACTTTTTTATGAACGTTGATTGGTCGCAACAGGTCGTTTTCATCACGGGCGCGTCGAGCGGCATCGGGCGCGCGTTGTCTATCGAGCTGGGACGGCGCGGCGCGTCGTTGGGATTATTGGCGCGTCGGCGCGAGATGCTTGATGAGCTTGTCCGTGAAGTCGAGAAGGCGGGCGTCCGCGCCGTCGCGCTTGCGGCAGACGTGACGGACGCTTCAGCCGTGAAGCGGGCCGCAGATGAGTTGCGAGAGAGTTTCGGGAAAGTTGACGTGTTGATTGCCAACGCGGGAGTCGGAGCCACGACGCACGCGAAGGATTTAAATGCGGATGAGTTCGCAAAGGTGGTAAATATCAACCTGCTCGGCGCGGTCAACAGCGTGACGGCGGTCATGCCTCAGATGGTCGAGCGGGGAAGCGGCCAGCTCGTTGCAATCTCAAGCCTCGCTGCTTATCGCGGCCTGCCGAAGTCCGGCGCGTACTGCGCCAGCAAAGCCGCGCTCTCATCCTTTTTTGAAACCCTGCGTCTCGACCTGCGAGGGACGGGAGTGGACGTGACGATTATTCATCCGGGCTTTATCAAGACGCCGCTGACTTCGGGGCGTCAGGCGGACATGCCTTACCTGATGGAGCTGGAAGACGCCACGCGCAAGATCATTCGCGCCATCGAAGCGCGCAAGAAGTCTTACGCTTTCCCATGGCAACTCGCCACGCTCGTCCGCGCCGCGATGGTCTTTCCGAATGCGCTTTATGACAGAATTGCTTCACGAAATTCTTTTCGCGAATAAGCATGTGAATTTGAGATTTGAAATTTGAGATTTCAAATTGAAAAAGAGAATGCGAGGCAGAGAGCCAAATCCTGTCAGCTAAAAAAAATAAACCATGACTATTCTTCAGGCAATCATTCTCGGCATCGTTCAGGGCTTGACGGAATTCATTCCGATTAGCTCGACGGCGCACCTGATTTTCGCTTCGCGTGCGCTTGACCTTTATCAGGGCGAGGCTCTGCGGGCGCAGGAGACGACCGCGACCATCGCCGTTATCCAGTTGGGAACGCTCGTCGCCGTGCTCATCTATTTCGCGCGCGACATCTGGAATATCTCGATTGCTTTTTTGAGAGACCACATCGCACTCCTGAGCGGCAAGAGGAACGAGAGGATAGCCAGCCCGTATCCGTTCGGATTATCGCATGAGGCGTGGCTCGGATGGCTGGTGATTCTCGGCTCGATACCGATAGGCTTTATCGGGCTGCTCTTTAAGAAACAGATCGAGGGCACATTCACGAAAAATTTGTGGATCATAGCGACGATGATGATCGTCATCGCGCTCATGCTGCTCGTGGCGGAGGTGGTGAGCAAGAAAAAAAGAACGATGGAAGAACTGGGCGTGCTTGACGCGCTGGCGGTCGGCGGCACGCAGGTGCTCGCGCTGATTCCGGGCGCGAGCCGCTCAGGCTCTACGATTATGGGCGGCCTCTTTGCGGGCGAGACGCGCGAGACGGCTGCGAGATTCTCTTTCCTGCTTTCGATTCCGGCCATCGGGGCGAGCGGACTGCTCGAACTCAAAAAGGCTTTGCACGAGCTGCCGCCGGGCAGCCGCGTCTCGCTCGCGGTCGCGACTGTCATAGCGGGCATCGTAGGTTACGCTTCGATCTGGTTTCTGCTGCGTTTCCTGCGCACGCATTCGACGGGCATCTTTATCGGCTATCGCCTGATCGTCGGCGTCCTCATCATCGCGCTCCTCGCGTTCGGCTATCTCAGCCCGCAAATAGACGCCGCCGACACGACGAACTCCGCTCCATCTTCCCCGCCTGTAGCCATGCCCGCATTTACTGAATCACAGCCTGCCGCGAAACCCGCTAACGATAATCGGCAAAATTCGGTAAACTCAAGACGCAAGCAGGCGAGAAGGCCGACCAGATAGCCTGTGGGAAATCGAAAAGGCCGGTAAAGCTGCATGAGTGATGAAAGCAATCGCGCAGGTAACGCAAGCATGTTGCGAGCGCGCAGTCCGCGTGTGCCGGTAGAATTTACCGTCGAGCTTGAAGGCGTGACGCAGCAGGGCGAGCCGTTTCGCATCAAGGCCGTTGCCGTCAAGGTCAGTCGCGGCGGCGGCACGCTGAAGACAGACGTGGCGGTCGCGGTCGGCTCGACCGTTCGTCTCACGCCACCTTTCGGACGCTCGATACAGGCTGAAGTCAACGGTAGCTGGACGGATGAAGCGGACGGCACACAGCGCATCGGCATCAAACTACTTGAGCCGGACGGATGGTTTGCGGATTAAATTAGTCTGGAGTCTGAAGTCTGAAGTCGAGAGTCAAAACGCTTTCGGACTTTAGACTCCAGACTCCAGACTCCAGACTTTTTTATGCCTAACAAGCGTTGGATTATTCGTGAAGGGGATGCGCGGCGCGCGGGTACGCTGGCACGCTCGCTCGGAGTCTCGGCTGTGGTGGCTGAGCTGCTTGTCGCGCGCGGCTACGGTGACGGGGAGGCGGCACGGCGTTTCCTGTATCCGTCTCTCGAACATTTGCATGAGCCGGATTTGATGTTAGGGATGAAGGCTGCCGTCGAGCGCGTTCTGCGTGCGATAGACGCGGGCGAGAAGATACTCGTTTACGGCGATTATGATGTTGATGGAACGACGGGCACGGTCGTGCTGCGCCGCGCGCTGCAACTCCTCGGAGCGAAGACCGGCTTTCATGTTCCGCATCGCTTCACAGAAGGTTACGGGATACAGCAGGCCGCGCTCGAAAAGGCTGTGGACGACGGCTTCACACTTGTCATCAGCGTTGACTGCGGCATACGCGCGCACGAGCCGCTCTACTGGGCGCGCGAAAATAATCTGGATGTCATCATCACGGATCATCACTTGCCGGATGAAGACGAGGGCGCACCGCCCGCTTACGCCGTGCTCAATCCGAACCAGCGCGGTTGCGTATATCCAGATAAAAATCTGGCGGGAGTCGGCGTCGCATTCAAGCTGACCCATGCGCTATTGAGAGCGCGCGGGCAGGAGCGTTTGATAAAAGGTTTTTTGAAGATGGTCGCCATCGGGACGGTCGCGGACGTGGCGCAGCTTGTCGGCGAGAACAGAGCCATCGTCGCGCTCGGCCTCGCGGACTTGTCACATGCGACCAATCCGGGCTTGCGCGCTCTGATGGAAGTCGCTGGTTGCGGCGACGGTCGCGGGATGACCGCTTACGATCTTGGCTTTCGACTCGGGCCGCGCATCAATGCCGCCGGAAGGATGGATGCCGCGCGTGCTGTCGTGGAGCTGTTTGAAGCGACTGAAGCGGGAGTGGCAAAGCGTATCGCAGCGCACCTGGACGCGCGCAACCGCGAGCGTCAGGATGTGCAACGCGAGATTACAAAGCTTGCGCTGGACGAATGGGGAATCAATGCTGCGACCGCGCCGACGCACGTCGCTGTGATCGCGGGCGACGGATGGCATAGGGGCGTCATCGGTATCGCGGCTTCAAAGATCGCGGAAAAACTTAATCGTCCCTGCGTCGTCATCTCGCTCGAAGGCGATGTCGGGCACGGCTCTGCGCGCAGCATAGAGGCTTATCACCTGCTCAATGGTTTGACGGAATGCGCAGACCTCTTTGAGAAATTCGGCGGCCACTCGCATGCGGCGGGCTTGACTATCAAGCGTGAGCACGTCGCGGAATTGAGGCGCAGGCTCAACGAGCATGCGGCTGCGGCTTTGACTGATGAAGACCTCGTGCCCGCGCTGCGTATTGACGCAGAGCTTGCGCCGCAGAGTCTCACATTGCAGCTTGTGGAAGAGCTGCGGCGGCTTGAGCCGTTCGGCGCAGGCAATCCGCGCCCCGTTTTTGTGACGCGAAATTTGCATCTTTCAGCCGAGCCGCGCGTGATGAAAGAGCGTCATTTGAAGTTGAGAGTTGCCGGCGAGGACTCTCGCCAGCTCGAAGCCGTTTGGTGGGACGGAGTCGAAAAGCTCGACGGGCGAACGCTTTCGACAGGCTCACGCATCGAACTTGCCCACACCATCGAGCCGAACACATGGCAGGGCGTCACGCGCTTGCAATTGGTCGTGCAGGACTTAAAGGCGGTGATGGGTGATAGGTGATATGAGAAAAGCTTTTCGTCTTTTCCTCTTACCTATCACCCGCCACCTATCACCTAAAAAGATATGCAAGAGGTCAGAAGAAAAAGAGCGGTTGCGATAGGCTTGCGTGCGCGGCTTCCTTTAGTGACGCGCGTGCTGGCTCTGGGTTTGCTGGCGGCGGCTCTGCTCGTCGTCGGCATCTCTTATTATCGCCAGCGCAATAACAAGCCGTTTCGCATGATCGGCGGCAATCCCGAATTGTCCACGCAGGTCGTCGGCGTGGTCGAGGGTTACGAGCGGCGCATCATGGAAGGCGACCGCCTGCGCCTCTACGTGCGCGCGGCGCGTGACACAACTTACTCCGACAACCATCACGAGATGGAAGACGTGCTGTTGGAAGTTTACCCGCAGACCGGAGACAAGCCCGACAAGATTACCTCGCAGCACGCTATTTACATCCCGGATCAGGCCGACCCCAATCAGGCGAGCGTGACCTTTAACGGTAACGTGAACATCGAAACGCGCGACGCCTTGATCGCCAGGACCGAGTCCATCGTCTACGACCAGAAGACCGAAATAGCCGAGACTGCATCCCCGATTACTTTCACGCGCGAGAACGTCTCCGGGCAGTCAACCGGCGCGCAGGTGGACGCGAAGAACAAGCGGCTTGAGCTTCGCAACAGCGTCGAGATAACGATTGCTCCCGAGGTCAAAGCGGAAATCGGCGGCAAGCCCAATCCACGCGCTCGTCCCGTCACGATTCGCTCGGCTCAAGCAGCCTTCGACCAGCATGCCCTTCATCTGACATTCACGGGCGGCGCGACCGCCGAACAGGGCAGCGACATCATGAGCGGCGACAAGCTCTCCGCCGCGCTTAACCAGAAGAAGCGTTTGCAGAAGGTCGAATCGCGCGGTAACAGTTACTTACGCTCGATGAGCGTCGGTCGCGCGGCTGAAATCCATGCCGCCGAGATGGATTTTTTCCTCGACGACGATCAACAGCTTGAGCGCGCGATGGCGAACGGAGACGTGCGCGCACGCAGTCTCAATGCGGATTCGGAAATGCAGCTCAGCGGGGCGACCGGGCTTGAGACCAATTTTCAGAAACAGGGCGATAAGAGTTTATTGAAAGAGATGAAGGCCGCTGGCCGCACCGTCGTAACCTTGGGCGCGCCGCAGTCTCGCGCCAACGACCCGCGCGCCGCCAATAAACGTCTGACAGCCGATTCGGTCAAGCTCAACTGGCGCACGACCGGGCGCGACCTCGAAACAGCAGAAGCCGTCGGCAACGCGGAGTTGTTCGTAGACCCCGTGCAGAAGACAGCGACCGCAGACCGCCGGACGCTGACCGCGCCGCGCTTTGATTGCGACTTTTACGAGACAGGGAATCTTGCGCGCAACTTTACCGCGACGGGCGGCGTCAAGGCCGTGATTGACCCTGTGCAGCCCACGCCCGAACGCGGCGTCCGCACGCTCACTTCGGAAAAGATAGTCACGGTCTTTGTGCGCGAGACGCAGGACATCGAACGATTCGACGCGCAGGGCGACGCGAAGTTTAACGAGCAGGATAAGAACGGTCACGCGGCGAATGCCTCGTACACATCCGAAGACGAGACTGTGCGGCTGCGCGGCGGCGAGCCGACCGTGTGGGACTCGCGCGCTCGCGTCAAAGCCACAGAGATAGACATGGACACACGAGCCGATGTCTCGAACAGTCGCGGCAAGACGCAGACGACCTATTACAGTCAGGAGCAGACCAACGGCGCGACGCCTTTCTCGAAAGTCAAAAGTCCGGTCTACATCACAGCCGACCGCGCGGAGTTTCAGCACAATACCGGCGTCGCTATTTACAACGGAAACGCACGCGCGTGGCAGGACGATAACTTTGTACGCTCGGACAAGCTCACGATTCGCCGCGAGAGCAAGAGCATGCAGGGCGACGGCCATGTGCAGAGCGCGCTCTACAACGTCAAGCGGCATGAAGCGGGCAGCACAACCTCTGTCCCCGCTTTCGCGACGGCGGATCGCATGACTTATTCGGACACGGAACGCCTGCTCCATTACGAAAGCAATGTTGATATAAAGCAGGGAACTGATCGCCTCATGGGTGGCGTCGCTGATGTCTACCTGTTGAAGGACACGAACGAAGTCGAAAAGACCATCGCGCAACGCGATGTAGTGTTGACGCAGCCCGGTCGCAAAGGCACGGGACAGTGGGCGCAATTTACGAACGCGGACGAGACGGTCATCCTCACCGGCACTCCCGCGCGCGTCGAAGACGTAGAGCGGGGAGCGTCCGAAGGGGGTCGTTTGACTGTCCATTTGCGCGATAGTAGAGTTGAAGCAGATGACCCGAGAGGGGCGCAAGCGTCCGGGCGGGTGCGCTCGACGCATAAGATTAAAAAGCAGTGATGAAATAATAACGGTCTTTGGTCTTTGTGCTTTGGTCTTTGCACGCGACTCAACCTTGAATGATGAAACTCAAGTTGAGTGAGACATCAGAGACCTAAGTCCAAAGACCAAAGACCGTTTTTCACATTTATGAATAGCGCGCAGACAGATGCACTGGTGGTGGAGCGGGAGGACGAAGGGTCGCCTGTCTCTCAAGCGCGTGAGCGAACGATTGAAAAGAGTTCTGAGAAAGCGCCATCGGTTAAAGCGCTAGCTGCTTTTAACTTGCAAAAAACATATGGACGGCGGCGCGTGGTTGATGATGTCAGCCTGCATGTCGAGCAGGGCGAAGTCGTAGGCTTGCTTGGAGCAAACGGCGCGGGCAAGACGACGACCTTTTATATGATGGTCGGGCTTGAGCGGCCTGAGCGCGGGATGATTCGTCTGGGCGAGCGCGACGTGACAAAGCTTCCGATGTACCTGCGGGCGCGCTTGGGGCTGGGCTATCTGCCGCAGGAGCCTTCCGTGTTTCGCAAGATGACAGCGGCGCAAAACATCCTCGCAGTGCTTGAGACGATGGGACTCAGGCGGCGCGAGAGATTGAAGCGGCTCGAAGAGTTGTTGGAAGAGTTCGGCATCGCGCACGTGCGCAATACGCGCGGCGACACACTCTCCGGCGGCGAGAGAAGACGCACGGAGATTGCGCGCTCGCTCGCCACAGACCCGCTCTTCATCCTGCTTGACGAGCCGTTCGCAGGGATTGACCCGAAGGCGATTGACGATATCCAGAACGTGATTCTTTACCTGCGAGATCGCGGCATCGGAATTTTGATTACAGACCACAACGTCCGCGAAACCTTAGGCGTCACAGACCGCGCCTACATCATGGCCGAGGGCAAAATCTTTCGCACCGGCGAGCCTAAAGAACTGGTCGCAGACCCCGAAGTTCGCAGGCTCTATCTGGGCGAAAGATTTAGCATGTAAGAGCAAGGCGGAAGGCGGAAGGCGGAAGGATGAAAGGCAAGCTATTCAAACTTGTGCAGTTCAGCTTTACTTAAACCCCTCATCTTGGATAGCAACATTTTCATCCTTCATCCTTCATCCTTCCGCCTTGCTTTTTAACTACACGCTCTGCGACGGAATCGGTTATAATCCCCCTACGCTTAAACAGCGACCAATAAATAATTTCATTTTGCAGAGATTGTAAGAGAATTGTTCAAGCAAGGTTATGTCCGTTAAGCTCACCACCAGTCTTTCACAGCGTCTCGTGCTGACGCCGCAACTGCGCCAGCGCATCGAGATGCTGCAAATGACCACCGTCGAACTCAGCGATCTTATTCAACAACAGCTCCTCGAAAATCCTGTCCTCGAAGAAGTGGCTGCGCAGGAAGAGACGCGCGAGCTGGCAGAGAAAATTCTTGACCAGCTCGAAGGAGCAGACCCCGCCAGCAGCTTTGATATGAGCGCAGGCGACGCAGGCGTCGAAGTCGGCAATGCTTCCTCGAACGGCTCCGGCGACGCGGGTGATATAGCCGCTTATACTGAGACGGATGCGGATTACGCCACGTCAGGCGAGATGTCCGGCACGCCTGAATCGGGCGAAGAGCTGGGTTCGGATGAAGGCGCGCGGGATGCTTTTGAAGAGATAGATTTCGGGCGCGAGTTTCAGGATTATTTAGACCCCGGCTACAAGACGCAGGAGTTCGAGTACAAGGAAGATGCGCCGACGTTCGAGCAGTTTCTGACGCGGCCCGAATCGCTGACAGACCATCTCGAATGGCAGCTTCACATGAACCCTGTCGAGGGACAGGAGCGCGAGGCTGCCGAATGCGTGATCGGAAATCTGGATGCGGACGGGCGGCTCAACGCGACGGTCGAAGAGATAGCTACGATGGGGCCGTGGCCTGAGGAGATGGTCGAAAAAGCCCGTCAGGCTGTGATGCGGCTTGAGCCTGTCGGCTGCGGCGCGCGAGACGTGCGCGAGTGCCTGCTCACACAGCTCGAACAGCGCGGCGAGGCGGATCGTCTCGCGGCTAAACTTATCAGCGAACACCTCGCGGAACTACAACAACACAAGCTGCCGCACCTCTCGAAGCAGATAGGCGTCGATGTCGAAACGCTGCTCAAAGAGCTGGAAGTGATTCGCACGCTCGACCCGTATCCGGGACGCCGCTACTCTTCGGAAGAGCCGATACTTATCGCGCCGGAAATTTACATCGAAAAGCTCGATGCCGATGATGAGGACTACGTCATCTATTTCGCGGACGACGGCAGCCCGCGCCTGCGCATCAGCCACAGTTACCAGCAGATGCTCGGCCAGCAGGACACCTCGAAAGAGACGCGCGATTTCATCAAAGACAAGATGCGCTCGGCTGTAGACCTCCTGCGCAACATAGAGCATCGCCGCCAGACCATTTATAAAGTGGTCGAACGCATCGTCGAGCGGCAGCACGAATTTCTGGACAAGGGCGTGCAGTACATCAAGCCGATGATGCTCAAAGATATTGCCGAAGACATCGGGATGCATCTTTCGACTATCTCGCGCGTCGTCAATCGCAAGTACGCGCACACGCCGCAGGGCGTCATCGAGCTGCGCCGCTTCTTTACCGAAGGCATGATGAACGAAGAGGGCGAAGAGGTCTCGACGCGCATCATCAAGCTCAAGATCAAGAAGCTGATTGAGGAAGAGGATTCGCATAACCCGATTACGGACGATCAGGTCGTCAAGATTCTAGCCAAAGACGGCATCAAGCTCTCGCGCCGCACGGTCGCCAAATACCGCGACCAGATGAGTATCCCCGGCTCGCGCGAGCGCAAAGCAGTAGTTTGAAATGCAAGGATGAAGGCGGAAGGATGAGGGATGAAGTAAAACCTCTTTAATTCATCCCTCATCCTTCCGCCTTCATCCTTATCTTTTAAGGAGGTTTGCAGATGAAATTTGAGTACACGGGGCGGCACATGGATGTGACGCCCGCCATCCGCGCGCACGTCGAGGAACATTTTCAAAAGCTCGAACATATTTTTGACGACACGACGGCACGCGCTCACGTCATCATCGCAGTCGAGAAGAATCGCCAGATCGGCGAAGTCCTGCTTCACTGGCGCGACCATACTTTGACGGCGACCGACACCAACGCCGACATGTATCAGGCTCTGACGCGCGCCATCGCCAAGATTGAGAAGCAGGCGCTCAAGCTCAAGAAAAAGATTATTGATCGCAAGCAGGGAGCGCAACGCTCTTCCTCCATCGCGCCGCAGCCCGACGGGCAAGATGCCCTTGAGGCCACGCCGCCGCCGCCCCGCATCATTGCCGCGCGCCGCTACGTCGTCAAGCCCATGACGGCGGAAGAGGCTGCCATGCGACTTGATGACGAGCCGGATCAATTCCTCGTCTTCCGCGACGCGGACACAGAACGCATCGGCGTCCTCTACAAACGGAAAGACGGCAACTTCGGTTTAATCGAACCATAAAAAGCGGTGATAGGTGATAAATGATGGGTGATAGGTCGAAACTAATTATGCCTTTCTCTTATCACCTATTACCTATCACCGATCACTTTCTATACAGGAGTCCATAAATGACGAAAAAGTTTTTCGCAGCTATTTTTTTACTGGGTCTGTTGACATTTATTCCAGTCGGTCAAGCTTCGGAGCTTAATGTTGATGCGGCGCATTCGACGGTCGGCTTCTCGGTTCCGATTCTCGGTGGGCTGTCAATGGTCAGGGGCAAGTTCGCGGACTTTACCGCGACGATCAACTATGACGAAGCTGATCTCACGAAGTCTTCCGTCAACGCAGTCATCAAGGTTGCGAGCATTGATACGGGAATTGCACAACGCGACACTCACTTGAAGACCGCCGATTTTTTCGATGCCGAGAAATATCCCGAAATCACTTTCAAAAGCAGCCGCGTCGAGAAGAAAGGCAAGCAGCTTCTGGCTTACGGCACTTTTACTATGCACGGGGTCTCGAAGGAGATTGTGCTGCCGATTACCATGACCGGAAAAGTAGTTGACCCCGGAACGAAAAAAACAGCTTACGGCTTCTCTTCAACCCTGAAGCTCAATCGTAAAGATTACGGCATCAATTACGAGCGCAAGGGAAGCGAGAATTTTCTCGGCAGTGAAGTCGAGATAGAACTTTTCCTGCTCACAAGACAGCCTTAGAGAAGAAGGCAAAAGGTAAAAGTAAAAAGGCAAAGGGAAGGCTGAAACCATTTTATAAGTGATAAGTGATAGGCGATAGGTGATAAGAAAGACAGGAGAAAGAAGTCAGAATACAGGAGACAGAATAAAGAGGAAGATTAAAAGCGGGCTTCCGCCTCTTCCTTCTGTCTCCTGACTCCTGTATTCTCCTCTTCTCCTGTTACTTATCACTCATCAACGCTTATATAAAAACGGTTTCGTCCGCATTTTTGCCTTTTACCTTTTTACTTTTACCTTCTTCTGCGATTTTCGATTTACTATTTTCGGCCTACCATTTAACATTCCCGCATGCCCAGCCGCGATGAGACGAACGAGCATTCAATCACAGTCGGCGAATTTGTAGCATACGCTCCGCCAGAGCTTGAGCTGGAAGTGCTGGCGGGCGCGTCCGGCTTAGACTCGCGACTGTTTACCGCGCCGCGCATACAAAAACTCGGACTCGCTCTCGCGGGCTTTACGCATTATCTTCATCCGGGTCGCTTGCAGATTATCGGGCAGAGCGAAATCTGGTATCTCGAACAGCTAGAGGCCGGGCGGCGTCGTGAAGTCATCAGCTTGCTCTCGCTGGAGCAGATAGCCTGCGCGCTCGTGACCAAAGGGCTTGTGCCGCCGCCCGAATTTATAGAGGCCGCAGAGATCGCGCGCCTGCCGCTGCTTCGCACTCCGCTGGTCAGCTCTGCGGCCATCAATCTCGTTACAGATTGCTTACAGGAAATGCTCGCGCCGCGCGCAGTCCTGCACGGCGTCCTGCTAGACCTCTACGGCCTCGGCGTCCTCATCGAAGGCTCGTCCGGCATAGGCAAGTCGGAATGCGCGCTCGATCTGATTACGCGCGGGCATCGTCTGGTGTCGGATGATGTCGTCGAAGTGCGACGCATCAACGCGGAGCATTTGACCGGCAGCGCGCCGGACTTGTTGCGCGAGCATCTTGAGATTCGCGGTCTCGGAATCATCAACATCCGCGACCTCTTCGGCGTCTCGTCCATCAGCGGCGCAAAGCGCATAGACCTTTCTATCCGGCTTGAGCGATGGGAGGCCGCGAGCGATGTTGACCGCCTCGGCATAGACATGCGTGTCGTCGAAATCTTAGGCGTCAGCGTGCCGCAGGTGCTCATTCCCGTCAGTCCGGGACGAAACATCTCAACGCTCGTGGAGACAGCCGTGCGCGTACAACTCCTGCGCCTGCGCGGTTACGACGCAGCCCAATCATTCGTCGCGCGTCACGCGGAAATGATTAAGGATAAAGATCAGTGAGACCCGGTTTCAAACTCAAATTGCACGCCTCTTCTTTGCGCCTTTGCGCCTTTGCGGGAGAATAATTATTCCCGCAAAGGCGCAAAGGCGCAAAGGAAAAGCGGTTTTAAGTTTCATAAGCATATGGCGAAGAAAAAGCATGTGAGTAAGGCGGAAGAGGACGCGCCGGATATAGTCGTGATAACGGGTTTGAGCGGCTCCGGCATGTCGTCTGCCACGAATGCTTTTGAAGACCTCGGGTATTTCTGCGTTGACAATCTTCCGCTCACGATGCTGCCGACCTTCGCGCGTCTGGTGCAGCCCGGCGACGGAGAGAGTTCACCGATTGAGCGCGCCGCGCTCGTCATAGATATACGCGAAGGAAAGTTTCTACACGAGTTCGACGCGAAGCTTCGCGCGCTCAAAAAGCAGGGACTCTCTGTCTTCGTGCTTTTTCTGGAAGCGAATGATGATGCGCTACAGCGACGCTTTAGCGAGACGCGACGCCCGCATCCGGCTGATACAGGCGACGGCTTGCTCGAAGCGATTCGCGCCGAACGCGTGGCGATGTCAGAGATACGCTCGATGGCAGACCTCATCATAGATTCTTCGGAACACACCGTTCACACCCTGCGCCGCCTGCTTGTCAAACGCTTTAGCCCGAAGACGGAAGGCACGCCGATGTCCGTGCAGGTCATCAGCTTCGGCCACAAGTACGGCAACCCGCATGACATGGAACTTCTCTTCGACGTGCGGCATCTGCCGAATCCTTATTTCGTCCCGGAGCTGCGCGACCTCTCAGGCCATGACCGCCGCGTCGTGCAATACTTAAATAGCGAGCCGGAAGTAGCCGAAACCCTGCGCCGCTTCAGCGACCTGCTCGAATATCTCCTGCCGCTCTACAGGCGCGAGGGCAAGTCTTACGTCACGGTCGGCATCGGCTGCACGGGTGGCCGCCACCGCTCCGTAATGATTGCCAACTCGCTCGCGCGCCGCCTGCGCCGCGCCGGTTTCGAAGCGCAGTCCGTTCATCGTGACGTGCGCAAAGCGAAACGACGCGCAAAGCAAGGCAAAGGTTAAAAATTATGAAAGATAGAAGTGAAATTTGTTGAGTAAATGAGCGCGAAATTTCGCCGCCGCGCTACTCCGGCATTGTGCCCGCACACATAAGCTTGATAGCATTTAACGCATGGCAGATAAAACTGAAATCAAAGAGACGACCGTTGATAAGCGTGCGCGGGTCGCGGGTGTGATAGTCACGCACGGGCATCTGGCTAATGAGCTGTTGGCGGCGGCTGAGATGATCGTCAAAGATATTTCGCACATCACAGCGGTTTCCATCGGCTGGCATGATGACGTTGAAGCGGCGCATGACGAGGTCGAGCGCGCCATCACGCGTGTCAACGAAGGCGGCGGCGTGTTAATCCTGACAGATATGTTTGGCGGGACGCCGACGAATATCGCTTCGATGTTTCTGGCCGAAGGCGTGGTCGAGGTCGTGACCGGCGTCAATCTCCCGATGGTCATCAAGCTGGCGAGCCAGTCGGGCGAGGAGTCGCTCGCGGAGGTCGCGCGCCGCGTTCGCACGCAGGGGCAGGAAGGGATTTATCTGGCAGGCGAGCTGCTCGCGCCGCAGAAGAATAGTTGAATGCTCGAACGTCAGGTCGCCATCACAAACCGTCTCGGACTACATGCGCGCGCGGCTGCCGCGCTGGTTCGCACGGCCAATCGTTTTCAAAGCCTGCTGCGAGTCGAGCGTTTGGACGGCAGCGCGAACGCGGACGCCAAATCAATCCTCAGCGTCCTGATGCTCGCGGCCTCGCGCGGGACTGAGCTGAGGCTGACGGCAGACGGCAGCGATGAGCACGAAGCGATTGAAGCTTTGAGCAATCTTTTCGCAAACGGCTTCGGAGAAAAAGAAGATTGAGCAAACGCTCCAGAAAAACGTTAGCGGAAGAATGCTGGAGCGGGCTGGGCGTTTCCGACGGCATCGTGATCGGGCGTGTGCTGCGTCTGCACGACGGCACGCGTCAGGTCTATCGCGCGACTCTCAACGAAGACGAGATCGAGCGCGAAACCAGACGCATGCGCGCTGCGGTGCGTCTCGCGCGGAGGCAACTGCTGGCGATCAAAGCTCGCGCCGAAAAGGAGCTGGGAGCGCAACAGGCGTACATCTTCGACGCGCATCTGCTCATGCTCGAAGACCGCAAGCTGCTTGACGAGATTGAAGCTTTTATACGCCAGGAACGCGCCAATGCTGAGTGGGCTGTCAAGGTCGTGTCCGACCGCCTGCGCGCCGTCTACTCCGAGATAAAGGACGAATACCTGCGCGAGCGCGGCTCCGATATTGAAGACGTGACGCAACGCCTGCTCGTCGCTCTGAGCGGCGGCGAGCGTCCGCACGCGCTTGTGCTCAAAGAAGACGCCGTCATCGTCGCGGAAAATCTCTTGCCCTCAGCCGTCGCCGAACTCGATTTTGAACACGCACGCGCGATTGCGACCGACGCGGGCGGATGGACTTCACACACAGCGATTATCGCGCGCGGATTAGCAATTCCCGCCGTCGTCGGCCTGCGCGAGCTTCATCGCCGCGCACGCACTGGCGATTTAATCATCGTGGACGCGACCGGAAGCGAAGTTATCTTGCATCCCGCGCCCGCGACTGTGGAAAAATATAAAGCCGCTATAGCTCATCTCTCGCACACTCGCGGCGCGACCGCGGAGCAGGAGCGTGCGCCGCTCTTTACACTTGATGGGAAAGAGATTTGCCTGCGCGCTAACGTCGAGCTTCCGGCAGAATACGCGGGCGTCAAAAGATTCGGCGCGCGTGGCATCGGGCTTTATCGCTCCGAATTCCTGCTCTCGCATCGAGGGGCGATGCCGACCGAGGACGAACAGTGCGAAGCTTACAAACTCGTTGCGGCCATCGGGCGCGAAGACGGCGCGACGGTGCGCCTCTTTGATCTCGGCGGCGACAAAATCGTGGGCGGTGTCACGGACTCGGAGCATAATCCAGCGCTCGGCTTGCGCGCGATTCGTTTCAGCCTGCAACATCACGAGCTGCTTCGCACACAGGCCCGCGCGGTCTATCGTGCGGCGGCGCATGGACGCCTCGACATAGTGCTGCCGATGGTTTCGGACTTGAGAGACGTGCGGCGCGCGAAAGAGATTATCTACGAAGAGCGCGAGCGTCTGGTGTCGGAGAGGGTTGAGATTGGCGCGGTCAAAATCGGAGCGATGATCGAAGTCCCTTCCGCCGTCATGCTCGCGGACAAGATAGCGCGCGAGGTGGATTTCTTCAGTCTCGGCACGAACGACCTTGTGCAATACCTGCTCGCGGTTGATCGCGGCAATGATGACGTGGCGGATTGGTTCCGCTCGCTGCACCCGTCAGTTTTGCAGAGCATACGGCGCACGCTTGAGGCTGCCGAAGCCGCTAACATTCCAGCCGTCGTCTGCGGAGAGATGGCCGGAACTCCCGCGTATGCAATCATGCTCATCGGCCTCGGCGCGAGAGAGCTGAGCATGACTTCATCCTCGATTCCGCGCGTCCGCAGGGTGGTCGCGGGCATCCGGCAGAGCGAGGCGCGCGAGATTGCCACGCGATGTCTTGATTGCGAGACGGCGGATGATGTCGAAGAGCTTGTGCGCGGAGAATTTTCCAAGCTCTGGCCGCATCTTTTTTCACCGGAAACCTTGCCAGCCTACAAGCATAAAAAGTAGAATTCATTTTAGCGGGAGCGCGAATAGGCGAATACGTCTGGCGAGAACTCCACGATGCTGCTTCAGTCGGAAGCTATCAGACTTTCCAACAGAAAATTCCAGAGCGCGTATGCGAAATCGTTTCGAGACAATCAGCGGTCAGCGGAAGATGCGCGGGCGCAGTGTGACGGCCAGATTATATCTCTCTGTCGCAATGTGCGTGGCGGTCATCGGCCTTTCTGTGTGGCTGGTGCAGCGCGTGCGCGCTCAATCCGAGATAGCGCGCGGGGTCGAGCTGGTGCGCCTGAACGTCACGAGCGAGGCTGGAATGGTGCGAATCGAAATCGTCGCTGACGGCTCGCTCTCCGGGACGACGATTGAACAGCACACGCGCGGCAGCGAAGCAGTCGTGCGTATACGCGGCGCACGCTCCATGCTCCGCACGAGTTACGCGATTGACGAGACGGTAGCGCGCGGCGTTCGCACGGGCGCGGGCGAGAGCCGTGGCGAGCCTTTCGTGGACATCACGATCTCTATGAACGAAGGCGCGACGCTCGCGCAGAGAAAGAGTTTCAATCGCCTCGTGATAGGCATCGCCAGCGACTTCGCCGCGCTGCGTCGCAAGACGCACGCGCCCGCCGGAAATGAGCTGGCTCGCCGTAACCCTGCAACTGAGAGACGCAATGTCTCCGTCGCCGGCGTGCCCGCGTCAGACGCGATGCCTGCGCGTCAGGTTGATTCTGCACGGCAAGCTGATTCTTACGCGCGGACGAATGCTCCGTCGAGCAATCAACCGGACGTTTCGATAGCATCGCCTTCAAGCGTCAACACGGCGGACGCGGTGGCTGTCAACTCGCCAACCGTCAACGCGCCAATCGCATCAGCAGAAGCTATCACGCCCGCTCCTGTCTTTCGCGGTCGGACACTCTCCGGCAACTTGCAGCCAGTTCCAAATCGTATCGCGCATCTATCTCTGGCAGGCATCACTCCATTATTTTTCGCTGCGCCGGATAACGCTGCGCCGCCTGCTCAAACCGAGTCGCTCAGTTTTTTCCCGATGTTTCTTGACGCGCCGGGGGCAGCGACCGGGGCATGGCTGCCGGGAACGACGACCTCTGTGACGGATCAGGCGGGCGGGCGAACTTTCGGCTCAGGCGTTCTGCGTCCGCTCTTTCGTTTCGGCGGAGGCTTTGACGATAACTTTTTCTATCGCTCTGCGGTCGGCAGGAATATCGGTGTCTTCACCTTCGCTCCGCGACTCGAATACGAGATTCCGGGCGACAGGCGCGCGATGCGTCTCGCGTATGAAGCGCGCTTGAGACGCCTGACCAACGGCGAGTGGGCGAACGGGCACGTGGTTGATTTCGATTCGCGCCTCTCTCTAGGCTCGTCCGTCAGGTTTGCTCTGCGCGATCATTTCATACGCTCGCCGCTCGACCCGCGCGAGTACGATGCGGCGGGCGAGGTCTATATCGTCGGCGATACTTTTACGCGAAATGACGGCGCGGCGCGGCTTGAATTTTTGACGAGCGAGCGCGGGCGCATCGCTTTCGATCTGGGCTATAATCTAGTTCGCTGGAGCGAAGACCATATCGCAGGCGCGCCGCTCTTTATCAACTACGGCGATCTCTCTTCGGCCATCTCGTTTGAGCGCGACATCTCTGAGACGACGAGCGCGTCTGCGACGTTCTCATTCTCAAATGCCAACACGAGCGCGCCCCTGCGCACGCAGTTCGACGGGCTGAATGATCGCCAGCGTTATGCGCTTGAGTTCGGTGCGCGCCATCAGGTGACGGAGACGAGCGGGCTTGCTTTCCGCATAGGCTACGAGCGCGACCTGTTTCGTCACGCGCCGGGCGCAAACAACTTTAGCGGCCTCGTCTTTGACGTGCGATTCAGCGGAGATGTGACGGAAAAAACGAAATTTGAGCTGGCGGCTCTGCGAAAAACGCAGCTTTCGGCGTTTAATCTAGAAGGAGGGAACGCGCGGCTCATCTCGACGGGCGGCGCGGCACGGGTTGAACGCAACTTCGCGGATGCCCTCAAGCTGGGTTTGAGCCTTAACTATCAACGTTTAGGCTTCCCCGTGGCGATCATTGGCAATTCAACTGCGAGTGGCGGAGTCTTCGTCGGAGACTTTGCAGGAGAGCGACGCGACGAGCACTTGTACGGCTTCGGCTTCGATGCCACGTACCAGTGGAGCGAGCTTTTACGTGCGCGCCTGCAATACAGTTTTTCGCGCCGCGACTCTTCCATTCCGGTCTTTACTTTCAACACCAACCGCGTCTCGCTGATTTTTGAGTTCGGTCGGCGCAATGACGTGAAGGGAAGACCGTTCTAAGATTTGTCCGTGACAAATAAAGCGTGATGCGCGCGAGCCGTTGCCCGGCTTCCGTCAAAGCATCAGGCGCAGTTTAAGGAATCAGGAAATTTGAGTGCAACATGAAGAAAGCTTTTCTCTCAACAGTCATACTATTGTCCCTCAGCGTCACGCTTGCTGCGGCTCAGGCACAGAGCAAAGAAGCTCGCCCCGCTAACTTCCCGCCAAACCCTTCTGTCTCGACTTCAAAGAAGAGCGGTGATACGAAGTCCGGCACACTCGACGCTAAAAATGAGCAGCAGGCGAACCATCCTTCAGCCTCAAGGCTCACATCAACGGACACAGTAGTAGAGGCGGACGACGCCTCTTTGAAAACTGCCGAAAGCGTGCCCGCCGCGACTCTCCCAACGGGCGAGAGCGCAACCAAATCGTCCGGCGACGAGACTGAAAAACCGGCGAACGGGACTGCTTCAAAAAATCCCGAACCCGCGCCAGCGAAAAATTCAGAGCTGACTCCAGCGAAAAGCTCAGAGCCTGCCACTGCTCCGTCTACGCCTCTCGCGCCGACGAGCCTCTATCGGGTCGGCGTGGGGGATGTGCTGGACATTCAGCTCTTAAATTCTCCGACGCGCGAGTCAACGCTCTACACAGTCCTCGCGGGTGGCCTGCTTGAGTATCCGCTCGCGGGGGAAGCCTTGAAGATCGAAGGCTTGACGACAGACGAGATCGGCGCACGGCTGATGCCTCAAATAAAGATTTACGATAGCCCGAAGGTCGCCGTCAGCGTGCGCGAATACGCGAGCCACAACGTGATCGTCACGGGGCTGGTTCACGATCCGGGCACAAAGGCTCTGCGGCGCGAGGCCGTGCCGCTTTACGTCTTGCTCGCCGAAGCGCAGCCGCGTGCGGATGCCGCTCGCGCCGTCATCATGCGCTCGGGAAGTCCAGTTCAGACGATAGATATTTCGGACACGACCGCGACCGGCGCGCTCGTCTATCCGAACGACGTGATAAGACTTGTGGCCGCGCCCCCGCCCACGCCGCTCTTCTTTTACATCGGCGGGCAGATCGCTTCGCCCGGTCAGAAAGATTTTCATCAGGGCATGACGCTCACGCAATCCATCTTCGCTTCGGGCGGCGCGACGCGATTTGCCGGGGGCAAAGCCAAAGTCATGCGGCAGGGCGCAGACGGTCGGCTCGTGACCACAGAGTACAATCTGAAAAAGATTGAGCAGGGCAAAGACCCTGACCCGCAGCTGGAAGCCGGAGACCGCATCGAAATCACGCGCTCCGGCTGGTAAGGCAAAAGGTAAAAGTGAAAAGGTAAAAGGCAAAAGGAAGAATTTACATCTTCACTTTTACCTTTTACCTTTTTACTTTTACCTTGATAAGGTATGATGCGAGGCGGCGAGTTTGCTTCCCGGCCATTCGAAGCCATCTCTTTCGCCAGTATGCTTCGAGTAAAGCATCTTCCTGAAAAAAAATTGTCCCATCCCTTCGGAGGTTGAAGACTTGATGACCCGAAACAGAATCGGTGCGGCGACGCTTGCGGCTGCGCTCCTGCTTGCTCCACTGACCCCCGCCTTGAATCAAACGATCATGGCTCGCTCGCTTGCGCCGCAGGATTCCGACGTGCCCAGCGACGCGGAGCAGGCGATGTTCACCAAAGGCCAGAACCTATACACGCAAGGCCGCTATGATCAGGCCGCGACTATCTTGCAGGATTTCCTCAAAAGTTATCCGAAGAGCATTATCACAGACCTGACGCTGCTCTGGCTCGGTCGCTCTTTCATGCAACTCGGCAAGATTCAGGACGCGGAACAGATTGGGCAACGCCTGCGCGCCATTAAAGACACGCCGTTCGCAGACATCTACGATAACGAATTGCAGGCGGCGCGACGCGAAGCCCCGACGCGTGCGCGCTCAACCGCGAACACTCCTAACTCTTCGAGCGCGAATCCGTCCGTGCCGCCGACGCTCATCAGTTCGCCGTCTCCGTCGCCAACTCCGACTCCGATTCCTTCGCCGTCGCCGAAGCGAATAGATTTTCCGTCCAATCCCAGCGCCTCGAATCAGAATACGAATAAGCCACCGGCAAATGTTAAAAACAGCTCGACCAATCCTGCTCTGAACAGCAACAGCAATACGAACTCTAAGTCAACGACGCAGTTGATGAACACGACTTCGCCGGGAGGGACGCCGACGGACGCGGCGGCGAATGTTAACGCCAACAAGCAACCGAATAAGGGACGGGATCGCCGCGCGAACCAGCCGAAAACGAATACCCCAACTCTGACCATCAACAATTCGAATCAATCAACGCAGCCGATCAAGCCTCCGACGAGGGATGAGCAGGTCGCGGTCAATACTCCGCCGAGAAACACGCAGCCCGCTGTTCGTCCTTCCACGACGAATAACAGCAACAGTAGCTCTGCGACTACGAATCCGATTACGCCGCCGACTACTTTTGAATCTCCGGGCGGCATTGATAGCGCTCCGACAACTTCCGCTCCGGCCTCTTCGAGCAGCGGCTTGAACATCACTGTCAAGCAGGTGCCGAACCTGATGCTCGCGCTCAAGCGAACTGCGGAAGTCGCTCTGCCGGGGCAGACTGTCCAATTGCCTTTGACCATCACCAACACCGGAAACAAAGCGGATCAGTTCAGACTTGAGACTGATTTACCCGCCGAATACCAGCCGACCTTCAGCCTCGCGCAGGGCGGGTCGGACACAGGACTTCCGATTCTCGTCACGCCGCAGCTCACGCAAGGCTCGTCCGTAGACGTGCTCTTAAACTTGCGCGTGCCTGAGACCGCGACCGACGGCTTGCAGCGACGCTTCTTTGTCCGCGCAGCTTCGCAGGCGGACTATCAAATCTTGAAAGTTACGGATGGCGCGATTAATGTCGTGGCCCCCGCGCTGACCGCGACCTCCGATGTCTCGCAGCAGTCCGTGATGCCCGGAGAGACTTTCACGCAGACCATCACGGTCAAAAACACGGGCAGCTCTGCGGCCAGAAGCTCGCGCGCGGATTTCGTCTTCAATCCGAATTTCGAGCTGGTCAATGCCAGCCCCAGCCCGATTGCTTATGACCGTGCATCTAGAACGGCAATCTGGAGTCTGGGAGACTTGGGCGGGCGCGACTCGCGCGACATCACTGTAACCTTGAAGGCTGTGCCGAACGCGCTGGCGACCTCGAACTCTCTGGGGCGCGGAACTTTGCGTACACAGTCTTTGCCGGTCGCTTCAAACTTTGACAGCCCGAACATCTCTGTCGGCAAAGTAGCGAAGGCCCGCATAGATTCCGTCTCGGCAGGCTTGACCGCGACGCCGGGCGATATGATCTTCGTGCCCTTCGTCGTCAGGAATCCGGGCAACAGCTCAGACTCGTTTGAGCTTCGCATCACTTCTCCGGGCGCGCCGCCCGCGACTATTTACGCGGACACGAACGCCGACGGGCAACATCAGGACAGCGAGCTTGCGATCACGCAAACCGCCGCGCTCGACCCGCAGGGCGGACAGTTCCCGATGCTCCTCGGCGTCAGGATTCCGGCCAGCACGCCAGACCGCCAGCAGTTCTCTTACAGCGTCGTGGCTCGCTCTCTGACGAGCAATCGCGTGGCAAGCGAAGCCAATACCGTCTTGACCGTCGCCACACCGCGTGTGCGCGTGCGCACAGAGCAGGTCACAGATTCATCCGCGCCGGGCGACACGATTTACTATCGTCTCGTGCTCGTCAACGAAGGCAGCGGGCTGGCTAAGAACCTCTCTGTGATCGAGACCCTGCCCGACGCCTTGCAGTTCGTCAACTCCGAGCCTTCCCTGAACGCGCAGGATGCTTCGAGCGACTCGCAACGCATCACCTGGCGCGTGAGCGAGCTTGCGCCGGGAGATACAGCGGTCTTGAGAATCGCCATCCGCCTGCGTGCAAACCTGCAAGCGGAGATGAGCCTCACGACACGGCACACTCTGAGCTATCAGGATACTAACAATAATAGCTATTCAGGGCAGTAGAGCTGTAATGATCGGAAGAGCGGGGGGCAAGCCAGCCTTCTCACCTTTGAGACTAAGATGCTTGAGAGACAAGCTCTCAAGCATGAATGTCTCACAGGTCTGGAAGGGCGGCTTGCCCCCGCTGCTTTTCGATCTGATTTCTCAAAAGCTTAGCCTTTCTCATTGTTAAATCGCTAATTTTTTTGTGCTGTACGTGTTGAACAATGATTTGCTATAATCCCTGAGCCTTGCAAGAGAGCAGGTCGGGTGGTCGCCGCCGCAAGATGCCTGAAAGGGCGCGGGGGAGGAAAGTCCGAACACTATAGGGCAGCGAGCCAGCTAACGGCTGGGCGCGCGTCGTCACTAAAATGACGGGGCGCGACGACAAGTGCAACAGAGAAGAGACCAGCCAGCGGGCTGCATTAGCAGTAGCGGGTGATGGGTGAAACGGTGCGGCCTCCAAAGGGCTTAATGTAAGAGCGCACCGGCGCGGGTGGTAACACACGCGGCCAGGTAAACTCCTCGCGGTGCAAGACCAAATAGGGAGGCGTCAATTAGGGCTGCCCGCCCGAAGCGTGTTCTTCACGGAACATGCTACGACCTCCGGGTAGGTCGCTCGATCCATCCGGCGACGGATGGGCTAGATGAATGATCGCCGCCACGCTTTCAAGCGGGGAACAAAATTCGGCTTATAGACCTGCTCTCAAATTGCATGGCGACGCTCCCGTTTTTTGCAGGAGCTTCGTCAAAAAGTTTTCTCACCACTAAATTCAAATTTTTTAAGGAGAGGCGCAAGAAGAGATGGCGAACCGCAAAGGGGTGTTCATCGGCGCATATGTGCCAAGCGAGTTGAAGGAATCCTTGCGTCGTCGTGCAGCGGCAGAGCATCGCACGCTCTCGCAGGAGATCACACGCATTCTGACCGAAGCCATACACGGGCGCAGCCTGCCGCCGGGCAGCATAGATCGTCGCACGACCGACGCCTCTATCCCGCGCCGCCGCGCGACAGACCCGCCGGTGCGTCGTCGCAAAGACGATATACCTTATGTCCCCTCGGATCGTTCTTCAGGCGAAGAGTAAAGTTTCAAGCAGCTTAAGTTTTATCCGTAGCGATCAGCTACGCTTCGTCATCTACAACGAAGCCCTGGTCGCACTTCGCGCGTCCCATATCATATGGGGGCGCGCGTCGCATTTTTAAAAGCATTTTGTTACACTTTGCCACAGCATCCGAGATCAACTTTCAAATCAAGTACCAGCAGTGAACAAGAAAAATTTTCTTTATGGCCTCGTTGGACTCTTAGCCGGTTTCATGGTCGGCTTTCTCATCGCCAACTCGGTCAATCACAGGGAGGGCGGCGCGCCGGGCGCGAAGCCTGCGCAGCCGGGCGCAACAGCCCCTGCTCAAAATAGTGACTTGAGCGGCACGGCTGATGGCTCCGACTCTCCCAGGCTTTCCGAAGCGGAAGTGCAGAAAGCGATTGCGTCAGGCGATCAGAAGCCAGATGATATTGAGTTTCAACGCAAGCTCGGACTCGCGCTCTATCGTTACGCCAGTTACACGCAGGACGCGCGCTATCTGCCTGACGTGGCGCGTTTCCTGAAGCGCGCCTATGACGCCGACCCGAAGGACAGAGACCTCACCATTTCGCTCGGCAACGTACTTTTCGACATCGCGCAGAAGAATGACCCGTCGCGCTTCGCTGAGGCGCGTATCTATTACCAGCATGCTTTAGAGATGAAAGCCGATGACGCGGACGTGCGTACAGACCTCGGACTCACATATTATTTCGGCAAGCCGTCAGACCCGCAACGCGCCATCGCGGAATATCGTAAAGCTCTCGCGGTTGATGCGCGGCACGAGGCGACGCTGCAAAATCTGGCGGCGGCTTTGATCGTGACGGGAAATCAGGCCGAAGCGGAGAAGAGAATCGCTGAGCTACAGAGCGTCAATCCCTCGAACGCAGCTCTCTCGGACTTGCGCGCACAGCTCGCGCAGAGCAAAAACGCGCAGGAGTAATTTTTGAAATATTTAATCATCTTCGGACTGCTGCTCGTCTTCTGGACTTTCATCCTCTGGCGCATGCGGCCTTACATCAAGATGGCGCAACGCGTCTTAGGAATCATGAAAGACGTGCGGCAGGTAAATAATCAGGACGTGGCCGCGCCTCTCCGCTCAAGCGGGAAGGACGGACAGCGGCTCGTGCGCTGTGCTTCATGCAACACATGGATTCCAGCATCACGCGCAGTCAGTCTGCGCTCACAGTCCGC
Organism: uncultured Pyrinomonadaceae bacterium; assembly: GCA_964246305.1. Lineage (GTDB taxonomy): Bacteria > Acidobacteriota > Blastocatellia > Pyrinomonadales > Pyrinomonadaceae > JACMLC01. The sequence continues at coordinate 336,627 of CAXTPS010000001.1, read as the reverse complement.
CGCCTACTGCTCACACGAATGCCTCGAACGCGCCGCAGACGCGCCGCAACGCGCACGCCGCTCTTCCAGATAAATATCTTTCAAAAGAAAAAGACTGTTACCCGCAAAGGCGCAAAGTAAAGCACGCAAAGACCGGATAGGCTTCAATCCTTTGCGTTCTTCCTTCGCGTCTTTGCGGGAAATCTTCATTTATCTTTTCTGCGCCCACGCTCCCCAGAAAAAGAAGATGGTTGAAACGGCAAGCGCGGCGGGCGCGATCAGGAGCGCGGCGGAGAGATGTTGTCGGCTGGCGTCTATTCCGAGAGCGTTTGCGAGAGCAGCGAGAAATCTTAGTCCTCCCGCGCCCAAAGCATCGGAAATTACGCCGACGGCTGCGCGCGAGATGGCGTCGCCCAGTGAATGTATGATGACTATGTTGAGCGCGACGGCTGTGGCGCGCACAAGCGTTGGCACGCTGTTAACCAGAATAGCGTGAAACGGAGCGTTGCTGACGAAGAGCAGAAAGACTGCGAAAAAAATCGCCGGAAGATAGAGCCACGCCGTATGAGAGATGAGCGCGAGCATGGTGGGAAAGATTCCGAGCAGTGTGGCGAACGCACAGACCAGAAAATATCCGTTGTGACGCTTAGCGACGACGCGATCCGCGAGCCATCCGCCGCCGAAAGTTCCAGCCGCGCCTCCGAGCAATGAGACGATGCCCAGAGTAATCGCCGCGTTCGTCGCGCTCATTCCTTTATCTTCATGCAGGAGAATTGTCGCCCATGTGGCGAACGCGCCGAGCGCGAAGGTGAGCGCGGTATAGCCTGCGGTCGAAAGCAACCAGTCGCGCGTCTTCAAGATTCCCCACACAGTACGCAGCCATGATTCTCTTACAGGCTGATGCAACACAGCCTGAGACGTTTCTGCCGGAGCCTCAAGAATCTCTTCGAGCGCGGCTTGAGGCGCGGGTTCATCCGTTGCGCCGCGCTTCGGCTCGCGCAGTCGCCACACGAGCACGGCTGCGAGCATCCCCGGCATGCCGACTATCATAAAGGCCATGCGCCAGCCGAAGTAGCTCCCCAGCACTCCGCCGATGACAAAGCCGAGCGCAAAGCCCATCGGGATAGCTGCCTGAAAAACTCCGAGCGCGGTCGCTCGCTTTCGCGGCGGAAAATAATCCGCGATCAGGCTCGGAGTAATCGTCGAGTAAGAGGACTCGCCGACGCCGACCACAGCGCGCACTACACAAAGCCCGAACGCCGCGCCGGACATGGCGAGCGTCAACTGCGTCAGCGGCACGTGTATGCGAATTGATTCCGGCAGAAAGGGAAGACGATCAACCAGGCCCGTGATGCCGGTTGCCACGCTCCAGATGATCGCGGCTGAGGCCATCAATTTCGTGCGCGTTCGGAGGTCTCCGAGATAACCGAACAATGGGGCGAGAATTGTGAAAGAGAGCAGCAGCGCGGCTTCCAGGTATCCGAACTCGGAGTGCGTCAACTTGAGTCCCTTGTCTTCCAGCATCAACGGCCCAACTGCAGGCAGCACCTGCCTGTCTATGTAATTCAAGAAATTGACCAGCGTGAGCACGCCGAGCGCGTAATATGAATAACGCGGGATGCGTTTTGGCGACGTCGTGGCCTCGGTTGAGTTGCTATTCATCTCGTTTGATTTTTGTTTGTGCGAACGACCGATCAATAAGCGGTCACCCTCTTTGTCAAAGCTCCGACAATCGCGGGCGTGATGTCTGCGAGACTGCTGATGCGTGCGGCGATGCTGTCACGATGCTCTCCCCAGATGAGCGTGGGAACTTGATTGAGCGTGTGATTGCGCGCTCTCAAATCCTCTATGTTGCCGTGATCGCTGGTCAGCAGGAGCGTCGTCTGTTTCAGATCGAGCCGCGACAGCAGCGTGCGTATGAAGCGCGCCAGATTGGTCAACACTTCACGCGCTCTTTCAAAGTCCTGCGCGTGGCCGACCTTGTCCGTGATGAAATATTCGTAGAGCGTAAAGCGATGCCCGGCGGCGATGCCAGCTAAAATCTCACCGGCCTCCACAGCCGTGCGCGAGGGCACGTCTTCGCCGCGCTCGATCAGCATTTGGTTGGTGTAGTCCTGAAAGATTGCGCGCCCCGCTCTTAAATCTTCGATGTCCCGGAATCTCATTCCGGCGGCTTCGACGGCGGCGGTCGTCGCGGAGACCCAGCGCGGGCGCGTCTCGAAAAATAGTTTTGTGTAAGCGTTGGCGAAGACGACAGGCTCGACTCCAGCGCGCCTGAGCTGTAGAAAGATGGAATGCTCTTTGATAATCTCGCGCATCGCTTCGTTGGGAAAACCCTGCTTGTGATAGCCGAGCTTCGCCGCTGCATTGATGCCCGTCAAAATCGTCGTCTGCCCGGACGCGCTCTGCGGCCTGCCCTCCACGCCGAGCCGCGCATCCGTGCGGACAAGCGCGCCGTCATAAATCAGCTCCGGCTCTTCATCACGAAAGATAGCCAGCGGCACGGCCTCGCTCAATCCGTCGAGTGGATTATGCCGCCCGCGCTCTCCGATTCCTAAACCGTCAATGAAAAAAAGAATGATAGACATGCAAGCCGATGAATAACATTAAAGGTGTATGAGAGACAAGCTGGGTTTCGTTTGTGAGGTTATGTGGTTGGAAATCGCAAATGAAAAGTCGTGCCCGCTCCCGGTTCGCTCTCGAATGTGATGTGGCCGTTGTGCAGTTGAACTGCGCGAAATGCCTGCGCGAGACCGATGCCGTGGCCGCCTTGCTTCGTCGTGTAGTAAAGCTGAAAGATACGCTCGCGCGCTTCAGGCTCTATGCCGCATCCGTGATCCGTGATCGAGATGTGTATGCTGCGCTCTCCGCTCTGCATGGTCTTGACGCGAAGCTCGCCGCCGTTGTCCGTCGCCTGAAAACCGTTGATGATGATGTTGAAGAAAGCCTGTTTGAGCATGTCCGCATCGCCCGCGATGGGCGACAGGTTCGGGGCGAACACGCGATGAATTGATGCTCCGCGCGTCTCAGCTTCGGGCGCGGCCAGCGCGAGCGTCTCTTCTAAAAGTTGATTGACATCGAGCGGGCGCAACTGTATTCGCGGCGGGCGCGTGAAATCCAGAAAGGTCTGGACGACGCGTTCGAGCCGGTGCAATTCCGAGGTCAGAATATCGAGCTGCGGGCGCACTTCGTCAGTCGCGGGAGCGTATCGCTCAAGCTTTGAACGCAAGAGTTCGAGGTGAATCACAATCGCATTGAGCGGGTTTTTGACTTCGTGCGCGATGCCGGAAGTGATGCGCGCGAAATCAACCAGACGTTGCGAGTAATCGAGCTGCGATTCAAGCTTGGCGACCGTTTCGCGGTCATGCAGGAGGACGAGCGCGCCGACGGTTTCGCCGCGATCTGAGATCGGCTGGACTGAAGCGACGAGCGGGGCTGTGGCGGGTCTGCCATTTGAAGTTTGGAGCGTGACGCGCGCAGAGGTCTCGCGCTCGCTGAGCGCAAGTTGAGTCAAGCGGACGAGCGGATGCTGTGCGCCGACGAGTTCTACGAGCGGGCGTCCTTCGGCGTGCTCGCTCACGCCAAGCAGCTTTTCCACGCCGGGACTGGCGAGCATCACGCGCCCGTCCGTGCTCACCAAGAGCAGCCTTTCCTGTAAGCTCGTCAGAATCTGTTGAAGCCGCCCGCGCGCCTCTCGCAGCTCGGAACGGTCGCCCGCAATCTGCTTTCCGATCTGTTCGATACGATTCGCCACGCTCTCGATGTTCGCGTCCTGCTCTCCGGCTCCAGGGATTTCCGCCGTGTGCGCGTCGCCGCGTGCGATCTGCTCGATGGATGTGGTGATGGCGCGCAGGGGCGCGATGACGAGGCGCGCGGAACTGATGGCGATGAAGGTGGCGGCGGCAATCGCTGCGAGGGCGATGAGCAGGTTGATGATGAGCGACTGTGTAATCTCGCTTCGCATCAGTTCGAGCGAGACGCCGAGCCGCACGCGTCCGAAGTTCTGCCCGCGATATTCGAGCGCGCGTGTGTATTCGTATAGCGTCCTGCCGCCCGTGTAAAGCTGTTTGAGTTGTGAGAGCGAAGAAGATTTTGAGAAGGCGTCGAATGAGGGGAGCGACTGCGCGCCCGCGTCCTTCGGAACTTGAAGCAGAGGCTCGCCAGCTTCATTCTCAACCATCAGCGAAGTTATCGGGACGCCGCGCTTGACGATGGCCTCGGCAAAAGTGCGCGTCATCTGTGATTCGTTGATAGCGTTTTTCGGCTGGAGGTTCGGCGCTTCGATGAGCGCGGTCTCGACGGCGGTTGCGACCTGTAGCGTGACCGTCTCCGATTGCATCCGCGCACGCTCAACCAGCACGCCCGTCAGGCGCAAAATATTTATCGAGACGAGCACGAGCGCGACCGTCCCGACCAGTAGAGTGATCAGCGCAATCTGTCGCTTGAGAAGTGCGCTGCCACCCTTCATTGCGCCTCGCCAATCCTGCGCTCGCTGAATGGTGTGGGAGTTTGAAGCTGACCGCTCTCAGGCAATTGTCCACGGTCGCGGTAGAGTCGAAGCTTATTGTGAAGCGTCTTGAGACTGATGCCCAGAAGCTCTGCGGCGCGCGTCTTGTTGTTCTCGGTCTTCTGCAAAGTTCGCATAATCATCTGTCGCTCTACTTCTTCGAGCGGCGTTCCGACCGGCAGCGAAACTGTGTCTTCGCTTCGAGCGCGAGCGCGCTGGTCAACCGGATAAGGCGCGAGATGATGACGCTCGACCTCTTCGCCGGAGCAGATGATGACGGCGCGCTCTATCGCATTGCGAAGCTCGCGCACATTGCCCGGCCAGCGATGTGAGTGCAGAACTTCGAGCGCGCCCGTGGTCAGAAAGCGTGCGGGGCGTTGATGCCGCTCCGCGAGCTGCGTCACCAGATGTTGAGCCAGGAGCGGAAGGTCTTCTTTGCGGTCACGCAGTGGCGGCATCTCAATCGTGATGACATTGAGGCGATACAAAAGGTCTTCACGAAACTTGCCTGTGTTAACCGATTCGTGCGGGTCTTGATTGGTCGCGGCCAGCAGGCGCACATCAATCCGAATCTCCTGCGTGCTGCCAAGGCGGCGCACCGTGCGTTCTTCAAGCACGCGCAGCAGCTTGGCCTGCAGGAGCGTGGGCATCTCGCCTATCTCGTCCAACAAAAGCGTCCCAGAATCCGCCAGTTCAAAGCAGCCCTGCCTGCGCGCAGCCGCGCCCGTGAAGGCTCCCTTCTCATGTCCGAAGAGTTCGGATTCCATCAAGGTTTCGGGAATCGCGGAGCAGTTGATGGCGACGAACGGGGCGTTCTTGCGCAGGCTCAGGTTATGAATCGTGCGCGCGACAAGCTCTTTGCCCGTGCCCGACTCGCCTGTGATGAGGACGGAAGCGGAAGACGGCGCGACCTGTTCGATGAGCGCGTAAATCTGACGCATGGGGTCTGAGCTTCCGACCAGTTCGCCGAACGCGCCCCGATCTCTTAATTGACGGCGAAGCGATTCGTTCTCGCGCCGCGCTTCGCCGTACTCGACGGCGCGTTCGAGGACGATACGCAGCTTGCGCATGTCTATAGGCTTCTCGAAATAGTGATACGCGCCCTCTTCCTGAATCGCGCGCAAAGCCATCTCGACAGACCCCTGTCCGGTCAGAAGGATGACTGCAATTTCGGGGAATCGCTTGCGCAACTCACGCAGGAGTCCGAAGCCGTCGAGTCGCGGCATCAGCACATCCGTAATCACGACCGATGGCAGAAAATCTTCGGCGCGCTTTAAGCCCGCCAGCCCGTCCGCCTCCGCGACCGTCTCGTATCCCCACGCGGCCAGCAGCTCGCGCAGTCCATCCGCCGCCGCCGGTTCGTCATCAACAATGAGCACACGTCCCTTTGCCATCGAATCAAGTTTAGCATAATAGGCTTGATTAAGAATCATCGCCGAAACCGAAAGCGTCCCGGCGGGGCAAAGCACAGGTCAGACAAAAAAATAAATGTCATTGACTCTCATTTTCTTCGGGCATATACTCCGAAAGCCCCTCGCCCAAAGTGGGCTTTGCCGGTGAATCTCACTGATAGCGACATCAAGCTATGTAACAGGAAACCTTGATGAAACTTCACGCGTCACCATTACTTTTGAAGAGAACCTTCGTTTCCGCGCTGTTAGTCATTCTGGCTGCGGGCGCAGCTCTGAGTCAGACAAATAAAGCCTCACAGAAAGAGCTTCCCAGAGGCCATTACTTCGTGAGTTGCCGTCCCTACATGGGAGACGGATACAAATCTCTGCCCGCGCTTGTGACCGGCGTCACCTCGAACACGGATGACGGCATACAGGTTGAGAAGGTAGAGGTGACGAACAACTCCGGCAGAACAATCGAGCGGCTGAAGTTCAGTTGGTACGTGTCCACACAGGAAAACCCGGAGACGATCTTGCTGCAAGGACAAACCAAGCTGCTCGGAATGCCCGGTGGAATTAAAGCCGGCGAGAGCGTTGAAATTTTGTACCCCGTCATCTCGTTCGCTGATGCTATCAAATCATGGAGCACACAAGGCATCACCCTCAAAGGCATGTATGTACTCCAAATCGCGGTCAGCGAAGTTAAGTTTGCAGACAAATCAACACAGGTTTTACTGACGCACAAAACCGAATAGCCTCGCCTGCGACTTTTTCTAAATCAGCATACCTCACAGCCGCAAGCCCGCCAGCAGATAAAAATGGTTCATAGAAGCTTCAGCCATCTGTTCGTGTTAATCAAAAGAACGGATGGCTGATTAGCTTTTACGCGCAAGGTTAATCTGCATTACTTGCAAAATAATCTGCGATGGCGCGGGCGAGAGCGGGGATGGTGTATTCGTGCGGCTGTATGTTTGCGCTGAGGCCGTATTGAGCTGCGGTCGAGGTCGTGATGTCTCCGATGCATGCGACGGCGACTCCGTTGAGCAATCGGCTGAGGTCTGTGGTGTCGAAGAGCTGCGCGAAGTTCGTGACGGTCGAAGAGCTGGTGAAGGTGATGCAATCTATCGCTCCGCCTTCGAGCAGCGCTGCCGTGCGGCCTAGCTCCGTGGTGTCGGGCTTGACAGTGCGGTAAGCCGGAACGACATCGGCACGTGCGCCCGCTTCTTCCAGAGCACGTGGCAGGTAATCACGCGCCGCAGCCGCGCGCGGAATCAGAAAGTTAAGACCCATGAAGCCTTCGTCGCCGCCCAGATAATTTTTGAGCGCAGCGAAGACGCCTTCCGCTTTGAACTGCTCGGGCACTACATCCACATGAACCGCAGCGTCCCGCAGCCTGTTCGCAGTCGCGTCACCGATGGCGCACACGCGCAGGTCGTCAAGCTCGTGTGTTTCGTGACCGCGCGCGGCGAGGCGTCGCAGGAAATAATCCACCCCGTTGACGCTCGTGAAAATCAACCAGTCGTAACCGTACAAATTATCTATCGCCTCATCCATCGGCTCAAAACTTTCCGGCGCAACGATCTCGATAGCCGGGCATAAGATGACGCGTGCGCCGTACCTCTCAAGCTCTACGGCGAACTCCTCTGCCTGCGCGCGTGCGCGTGTGATGACGATAGTGCGATTAGTGAGTGGTTGAGTTTGTTTCAACATAAAACAAGTTTCGCGCAAAGGCGCAAAGACGAAGCCCGCAAAGAGAAATCAGGATTGAATTTCTTTGTGGTCTTACTTTGCGCCTTTGCGCCTTTGCGCGAGATTATATTTTTGCAATCGAATCACTGAGCAAGGACTCAGCCCCCTTCGCTAAAAGAACATCAGCGAGCCTTTGTCCCAACTGCGCGGCCTCTGCGAGCGTGCCCGTAATCGTCTCGCGTATCAACCTCTCGCCTTTGACGCTCGCAACTAAACCATCAAGGCGCAATTGCTCATTATGAACCGAAGCATGCGCCGCGATGGGAAGCTGGCAGCCGCCGCCGAGGCCGCGAAGCAGTGCGCGCTCGGCTATGCACGCCGCACGCGTCTGTGAATGATCGAGCGTCAACACGTGTGCAATCGTCAACGCATCCGCCGCGCGCGTCTCAATCCCAAGCGCGCCCTGACTGACCGCGGGCAACATCTCCGAAGGCTCAAGGTACGCGCTGATACGCTCAGTCCATCCGAGCCTGCGAAGCCCAGCCGCCGCCAGTATCACAGCATCATACTGTCCCTCATCAAGCTTTCTGAGGCGCGTATCGACGTTGCCTCTCAAGTCTTTGATTTCGAGATCAGGCCGCAAATATTTCAACTGCGCCAGCCTGCGCGGGCTTGAAGTTCCGACCACAGCCTTTGCGGGAAGCCGTGCAATCGAGGGCGATTCAATCTCGTAACCGGAGCGCAGGACGAGCGCGTCACGCGCATCTTCGCGTTCGGTGATGGCGGCGATGTGTAGATTTTCAGGAAGCTGTGTCGGCAGGTCTTTCAGAGAATGTACGGCCAGATCGATACGTCCATCGAGCAGAGCTTCTTCAAGCTCTTTCGTGAACACGCCCTTGCCGCCGATGACCGTGAGCGAGACATTCTTCAAGACATCGCCGGACGTTTTGATGATTTCGATTTTGACTTCGAGCTGTGTGTGTCCGGCTTCGAGCGCAGACTTGACCCACTCCGCTTGCCAGAGCGCGAGCCGCGAGCCGCGCGAGCCGATAGTCAACGCCGATTTCATTCCTTCGTGAGCTCTTCCGGGTCGAAGAGGTCGCGCCATGAGAGCGCTCTCTCTGCATCGCCCATGCCGTAAGAGCGGCGTATGCGTTGGATGACCGGATGCGAGATTTTGTTGACGGTTGAGATGAGCAGCGATTCGACGGCGCGCTCCTGTTCGGGCGTCAGCTCGCCCAGATGTTTGCGCTGGCGCGTCATTTCACTGCGCGCGATGTCCTGCATCTTCTGGCGCAAGGCTCCGATCTGCGGCCCTATGTCGAGCGCGCGGAGTGCCTGCTGAAACTGCATCAACTCAGATTCGACTATCAGCTCTGCGCGCTCTGCTTCACGCTCGCGCTCGCGTATGTTCGAGGAGATGACGGATTCCAGATCGTCTATGTCGAAGACGAAGAGATGGCTGATGCCACCGATTGCCGGGTCAATATTTCGCGGGACGCTGATGTCAATCAGGAAGGCGGGGCGATTGCGCCGCTTCTCAAGCGCGTCACGCGCCATCTGCTGTGTGATGACATATTCGCTCGCGCCCGTCGAGCAGATAACGATGTCCGCTTCCGCCAGATGAGACGAAAGCCGGGTCATGTCAAACGCCTCGCCCTTAAATTCCGTCGCCAATTTCTGTGCGGCTTCCAGTGTGCGATTGCAAACGAGCAGGCGCGTTGCTCCGGCGTTAATCAGATGACGCGCGGCAAGCTCTGCCATCTCGCCCGCTCCGATGAGCAGCACCGTCGAGTCTTTGAGCGAGCCGAAAATCTTGCGCCCGAGTTCGACCGCCATGTAGCTGATCGAGACCGCATTCGAGGCGATGCCTGTTTCCGTGCGAACGCGTTTGGCTGCGTGAAAAGCGTGATGCACGAGGCGATTTAAGACGCGCCCGGCTGTCCCGGCTTCGACCGCCAGAGAGTATGCGCGGCGCACCTGCCCCAAAACCTGCGCCTCACCGACGACCATCGCGTCGAGCGAAGAGGCTACGCGAAAGATGTGGCGCACGGCTTCGTCGTCTGCGTGCGTATAGAGATGTTTGCTGAAATCCGTTTGCGGGATTGAGCGTGTCGCGCTCAAAAAATTGGAGATGTGCGAGATTGTTTCCTCACCACTCGCTTTCTCAGTCGCGGCGAGCACTTCGACGCGATTGCAGGTCGAGACGATCAATCCCTCGCGCACTATCTCGCCGTCAACCAGCTCGCGCAGGCTCAACGCGCACGCCTCGTCCGTGAACGCGAGACGCTCGCGAACTGACACCGGCGCGGTTTTATGATTGAGTCCGACGAGTACGATTGACATAAAGCTTGCCTGTCAATTAACAGCGATGATCATTTATTTGAGGAGCCTGCTATTGGACGTTCTGATGTCGAAAATTGTTGACGCGAATCAGGGAATAAAATCGTTTACCGGAATCATCCAGCCCGGCAGAGCCGGTTCTGCTTCAGCCTCTTCACCCTTTCGATAAACACGCGGCGTGTCAGGCTCATTCGCGCGATAAACTCTGACGACTTTTTCCCGCAGCACGTCAACGTCCCAGAAGACCAGCGTTCCACAGGCGAAATAATCGGCGCGCTTTCGCGCTATCTGCTGCTCGGCCTTCGCGCCGTAATCATTCCTGCTTCTGACTTCGACCGCAAAAATCGGTGCGCCTTCGAGAAAGTCTCCGCCCTTTAATTCTCCTGTATAAAAAGCCGCATCCGGGCTGAAAGATTTGCGATGAGGGAGGTTGACGGCAAACCCTACGTTGTCTGGAAACGCATAACCGGATTTCGTCTTTTGCTCGTAATCATCAAGGCTGCGATAAATTTTTCCGCCCGCACGACCCGACAGACCGCCAGTTGGAGCCATATGGATAATTTCTCCATTGACCAATTCAGCTTTCCCGTTTTCAGGGACGCGGTATAAATCTTCAATCGTAGCTTCAACCTTAGTGCTCATAGGTTACTGCTTTATCCGAACACGTGATAGCTGCCCAAAAGTCTCGCGCCGAAGAAGGTGCAGAGCACCAGCGCGAAGCCGGCGACGCCGAGCCATGCCGCCCTGCGCCCGCGCCAGCTCGATGTCGAGCGATAAAGTATCAATCCCAGATAGAGCAGCCACGTCAGTACGGCGAAGATTTCTTTCGGGTCGTTGTGCCAGAGCCGCCCGTCGCGCGACGATGACCAAATCATGCCAGCCAGCAAGCCCAGCGTCAATAAAGTTAAGCCGATGCCCGCCGCTCCCGCCGCTATCTCGTTCACAGTCGTCAGCGAAGGCAGGCGATGAAAGATCGCGCTAAAAGTTTTCAGCTTCAGCTCGCGCTCCTGCAAGAGATACATCACGCTCGCCGCGAAGACGACGAAGAATGAGGCGTAAGCAAACAGGAGCAGCGTCGTGTGAACCGGAAAGAGCCATGCCGCGCCCGCCCCCGCGAGTGAATCTCCCGACGCAGCATTCTCGCGCGACACGCTGGCGAAAAAAGTCAGCACCGCGATCAACGGAAGCGTCAGGCTGCCGAGAGCCACCTGCGTGCGATAACGATAGAGCAGGAGTCCGTAAGTCGCGACCAGCGTCCACGCCATAAAAGAGAATGTTTCGCGCATCCCGAAGAGCGGATAGTGCCCGTCCTGCGCCCAGTCTATGATGAGCGAGGTCGTGTGCATCGCAAAGCCTATCGAGAGCGCGGCCAGCGAGACGCGCTCCAACGAGCGCCGCTTATTGACGAACGCCAGAATCGCATGTATCGCCGCCACGACATACGCCGCCAGAACTGAGAGAAGGAGGGGTTTCATATTTATCGAAAAAGTTTTGGAGACACGGGGTATTGTAATTGAAGTGAGAAACAAAGGAAAGATAGACTTTAGCCTTGGTCTTTGTGCTTTGCGCTTTGGTCTTTGCACGCGACTCAACCTTTAGTTTCATGCTTCAAGCTAAGCAACACATCAAAGACCAAAGACCAAAGCACAAAGACCATCTTTACCAACTTGTTCATCGCGCAAGGCATGTGCTAGTTTCGTGTGAAAAGGGAGGAGCAATTCAAAGTGGATTTCGAGCTTTCCGAAGAACAGCGGATGGTGCAGGCGTCCGTGCGCGAGTTTGTCGCGGGCGAGATCGCCCCGCGCGCGAAAGAGGGCGACGAGCATTCGCTCTTTCCGCATGAACAGTTGCGCGGCCTCGCGGAGCTTGGACTGTTGGGGATGATTATTCCCGAAGAGTGGGGCGGCGCGGGATTCGACACGGTCGCTTACGCGGTCGCGCTCGAAGAGATAGCGCGGGCGGACGCCTCCGTCTGCGTCATCGTCGGCGTCACGAATTCGGTCTGCTGCTATCCGATCTTGAGCTTCGGCACTGACGAGCAGAAACACAAATATCTCATCCCGCTGGCGCGTGGAGAAAAGCTCGGCGCGTTCTGTCTCTCAGAGCCGCAGGCGGGTTCGGATGCTACGAATCTTCGCACGCGCGCAGTGCTTGACGGAGACCATTACGTCATCAACGGCACGAAGTCATGGGTGACGAGCGGCGGCATCGCGGATGTGTACATGGTGATGGCCGTCACGAATCGGGACGGAGGCAAAAACAGCGTCACTTCCTTCATCGTTGACGGAGATGCGCCGGGACTGACCGTCTCAGGCATCGAGCACAAGATGGGACAGCGCGCCTCTCAGACCGCCGAGATGAATTTCGCGGACGTGCGCGTGCCCGCAGAGAATGTGCTGGGCGGCGTGGGAAACGGTTTGAAGGTCGCTTTCAATAGTCTCGATAACGGGCGGATAGGCATCGGCGCGCTCTCGACCGGCATCGCGCAGGGCGCGCTCGACGAGTCTCTGAAATATTCCAAAGAGCGTCAGGCGTTCGGCCAAGCTATCTCAGAGTTTCAAGCGATTCAGTTCAAGTTGTCGGACATGGCAACGACGACTGATGCCGCGCGCCTGCTCACGCTGCGCGCCGCTTCGATGAAAGACGCTGGACACAAACAGGCCGGATACTATGCCGCGATGGCGAAGCTTTACGCTTCGGAGACGGCGAACAAAGTCTGCGCCGAAGCGGTGCAGATACATGGCGGCAACGGCTACTCGCGCGACTATCCGGTCGAGCGCATGTACCGCGATGCCCGCGTCACCACCATCTACGAAGGCACGAGCGAGATTCAACGAATCGTCATCTCAAGAGAAATATTGAAATAGGTGGCAGTTGGCAGTTAGCAGTAAAAGCATAATTGTCTTAGCTGCCAACCGCATTGTTTTTGCTGCCAACTGCTAACTGCCAACTGCCAACTGCTTCGGCTTGCGAGCGTGCGCGCGGGTCACGTATGCTGCTGGTGCTTGAAGCGATTTTGCCCGGTGGCGGTGGCGGCGGCTCCTGATTCCTTCTGGTCAGGAACATCTCGCAGAAAAAAAAGATGGTCAGCATCAGCAGAGCCGAGAGCAGCGCAGTTATCAACGCCTGAAGCTTGCGGCGGCGCGCAGTGTGGCGATAGACGAAGATGCTGGCAACGATGATCATGGCGATGGGGATGATGAGCGGAGCGAAGGCCAGGATGTCCACAGAGCCGGGTTCTAAACGGCGAGCCGAGCCGAGCAGAAAGATAATTATCGCAATCGTCGCCCCGGCCCCGACGAGGCCGGCAATCAACGAGGCAATCAGAAGTAGCTTCCAGCGCATACAGCTTTGCTCCAAAGGCAAACCATGTCCGGCGTTAAATAGATTATTCCTTGTCTCAAGGCGAGGTGGCGCAATACCGCCGACAAGCATAGCACAGCGGCGCGTACTGACAAGTGATTTCAGAAAACTGGAAAGGAAAGAGCGGTGATGAGTGATAGGTGATAAGAGAAGAGGGGAATACAGAATACAGGAGTCAGGAGACGGAATAAAAGGTGGAAACCCGATGTTAATCTTTCTCTATATTCTGGCTCCTGTATTCTGACTTCTATCTCCTGTTCTTTCCTATCGCCTATCACGTATCACCTGAAAAAATGCTTACGAGGAGCGCACTCTTATATCTGGCCCGGCAGGAAGGGCTGAAGGATTTCGCGACGCGCTTTAGTCCTTTCAAAAAGATGACGACGCGTTTTGTCGCGGGCGAGGACATCGAAGAGGCCATCGCGACCATTCGTGAACTCAACGCGCACAATTGCACGGCCTCTTTCGATCATCTCAACGAAGGAGTCTCAAGCGCAGCCGAGACGGAAGAAGAGGTGCGCGAGTACCAACGCATACTCGCGCGCATTGACGAGACAGGCATCCGCTCGAACGTCTCTATCAAGCTCACGCAGTTCGGCCTTCAGATTGACCCGGAGCTGGCTTACAGAAACGCTCGCGCAGTAGTCGAAGACGCGGCGAGGCGCGGCAACTTCGTGCGTGTGGACATGGAGCAATCTAACGTCACGCAAGCCACGATAGACATCTTCAAACGCCTGCGCGCCGAGTTTGGTTTGAACGACGTGGGAATCGTGCTGCAATCATACTTGCGCCGGACTTACGAAGACGCTGAGGAGCTTTTGAAAATCCCCGCGCGCATACGCATCTGCAAGGGCGCTTATAACGAGCCGCCCGAAGTCGCTTTTCCGGACAAGAAGGATGTGGACGAGAATTACGTGCGAGTGATGCAACTGCTGCTCTCTTCGGGAACGTATCACGGCATTGCGACGCACGACCCGAAGATGATTAACGCGACGATTCGCTATGCACGCGACAAGGGCATCAGCAAAGATGCTTTCGAGTTTCAAGTGCTTTACGGCGTGCGGCGCGACTTGCAGGACCGGTTAGCGCGCGACGGCTACAACATGCGCGTCTATGTTCCTTACGGCAAGCACTGGTATCCTTACTTCATGCGTCGGCTCGCAGAACGACCGGCTAATATCTGGTTTATCATGAAGAATATGTTCAAGGGCTAGCGGTTAGGATTACGAGCTTATGAAACAGCCACAGAGACATAGAGGCACAGAGCAAATCTAAATGAGACTTGATGTTCTTTCGATAGCTGTCTCTGTAGTTAATATTGAAACCGACTGTGATTTAAGATGAACGGAAATATTGAGTGGATAGTGTGGACTGTGTTTGGCGTGATTTTAATCATTGCCGAAGTCTTCACGCCCGGCTTCGTGCTGCTCTGGTTCGGCATCGGCGCGCTGGTGGCGGCTGTGGCCGGAATCTTAGGCGTCAGTATGCCGTTTCAATTCCTGATCTTCCTGATGGTCTCAATCGGACTGACCGCCGCCTCGCGCACGATCTTCGTCAATTACTTTTCGCGTGAAAAGTCCGGCAACGATTTGAAATCTGGAGTTGACGCGCTGCCGGGCAAGATCGGCACAGTCGTTTCTTCCAGCAACGGCGCGCTGCATGAGGGCGCGGTCAAAGTTTTCGGCTCGACGTGGACGGCATTTCCGTCAGAGGGCGAAGAGCCGCTCGAAGCCGGAGACCGCGTGGAGGTAGAGCGCGTGCAGGGCGCATCAATCTACGTCCGCCGCGTAGACCACCCGTCGGACTGGCGCGGCAAAGCCTTGCCGGAAAGCAAAGAATAGTAAGGTCGGAAGTTAATCGCGAGCAGAAAAAGAAACGACGCGGCGAGTACATCCGCCGCGTCGTTTCTTTCTCTTTCATCCTTTGGAATAAGGAAGAGGTTTAGGGCACGATTGCCATGGTAAAGCGTGCGCTCGGCACTGCCGACTGCAAGTCGTAGCTGTCAACATTCAAGTCCGCCAGACGCTGGCCGCCCAGCTTCGTCACGACGCGGAAGGGCAGCATCATGCAGCTCACTTTGCGATAGTCGCTGCGCTCTTCTTCGACGAGCACACGGCTGTTATAGCGCGTGGCGACCTTGTCAATGAGGAACGTGTCTTTGTTAATCCAGTAGCGCACGGTATCCTCGGGATTGTACTTGACTTCAACCACGTAGTCTCTGCCTTCGTCCCTCTGGCGAACAGTGAACAATGACCCGTCAACCGCCCGGTTCAAAGTGCTGAAGCCCATCAAGCCCCAGTGACGAGAGGCAGCCGCTTCGCTGACGCGAAACTCGTTGCCCATGTACATGCCGCCGCCGGTCGAGCCGGTGTAGACCAGAAACGTCGGCCCCAGAAGCTGCCCGCCAGCCGGGCTGACATCGAGCCGCCTGCGTCCGTCTCTATCCTGATAATCTGTTAGATTGAGCTTGACTTCGACAGCCGCAGCCGCGCCGCCAGTGCCCAGTCCGACCCCGGCAATCGGAGCTACGTTGACGAAGCCTTCAGCTCTCGCCGTGACAAACTGCAAGCCTCTGTATTCGCTGCCGCCTTGCGCCACGCGTGTGACGCTCAAAAGCTCACGACCGGTCAGGTCGTCCGCGGCGCTGGTGCGCGTTGTCGCAGGAATGGCAAGCATCCCGACCACGGCGCAGCAGGCCACCAGAAAAATATATTTTTTGTTGAGTAATTGTTTGAACATGCTGAGAAATTCCTCCTCCTGAAACATTACGCGCAAAATTTAGCCGCACGGTATCAGTCCCTCGGAAAAAATTGCGCGACGGGGGTACGGGGTTGGAGCGCAACCCTGGGAAAACCACTGCGCGAGTCCGAACTCAAGCAGCGGCAGATTGAAGAGCGTCTGACTTCAAGGAGCGTGACCGGATGCGGCCTCGCCCGTGCGAGCCATCCAGCGAGAAACGAAAAGGGCTGAACGCGAAACATACTTCAAGACGGTCGGCTGGCGTTTCAGACGTTCGAACCGTGGACTATTTGCCAATAAAAATTGAACTGCTGCTTATGGCAATATGCGTCTTGCCTGAAAAGTACAGTGATTGAAACATCATGCTCCAGCATATTAAGTCTGCGGGACAGGCGAGAGCCGATTCGATGCCTTGCTTGATGGTTAAAGCGAGTCGGATGTTAGCGAGGGCGTGCGCGCTTGTCAATGTTTGTCTTTGACGGTGGCTGCGGCTGCTTCGCATGTATATGAGAAATTCAGGCTGTTGACGGGTCAGTGTCTCCGAGCGTGGTATCTTCTTCGAGCGGTGGAAGTTCGACCGTGATACGGTCACCGGCGGGCTCTTCCAGATCGGTGCCGGTGAAACGCGCGAGCACGACCGTGATGTTATCTTCGCCGCCGCGATGATTGGCTTCATTGACGAGCGCGCTGCACGCGGCTGCCAGATCGCCCTTCGCTTCGTCAACAATCACGCTCATGTCTTCCGCGCGCAGCTTGCCTGACAATCCGTCGCTGCATATCAGAAGGATGTCGCCCTGTTTAAGTTTGATACGACAACTGACGGGCGAAAGCTCGCTCTGTGCGCCGAGGGCTTGCAGGATGACGTTGCGAAACATGTGTGTTTCGGCTTCCTGTTCGCTGATCTGTCCCACGTCCACAAGCTGCTGCACGAGCGATTGGTCTTTGGTGGCGAGTTTGATCTGGCTGCCGCGAAGCAAGTAAGCGCGGCTGTCGCCGACCTGCACCAGATCGAGCATGTCGTCTTTGATCGCGGCGCCGGTAAAGGTCGCGCCCATGCCGCTGCAACGCGTGTCTTCCTGACTCTTGTGATGAATCGCCAGATTAGCGTAAACGGTCGCGTTGCGCAGGCATTCGACCAGCGGAGCATCGGCTTCGCAGCCGTCCTCGCCTTCCTCTGTGCCCACCAGCATCTCGCGCACGGTCTCGACGGCCATACGGCTCGCCACGTCTCCCGCCAGCGCGCCGCCCATGCCGTCAGAGACGACGAACACGACTCCCTTGTCCAGCACCTCGATGCGGCGCAAGTTTTCGGGCGCTTCCGAGCCATCCGACCCTGTCCATGAAATGTTGCTCGATAAATCAAGGAGCAGGAAATTATCTTCGTTGCCGCGCCTGACCCGCCCGACATCCGATTGTGCGTGAAGCTCAATAATCATAAGAGAGTGATAAGTGATAGGTGACAGGTGATGAGATAAAAAAAACGAAATCTTTTTCTTCTTACTCATCACTAATCATTTTTCACAGCTTTCCTAAAGCTTGATCCAGATCAGCGATAATATCGTCCGTGTCTTCGATGCCGACGGAGATGCGCACAAGTCCGTCCGTGATACCGAGCCGTTCACGCGTCTCAGGCAGCACGGATGCGTGAGTCATCGTCGCCGGATGCGAGATTAAAGTTTCGACCCCGCCGAGGCTTTCCGCCAGCGTGCATAGCTTAACAGATTCGAGCACCTTGCGCGCATTCTCAAGGCTTCCGACATCGAAAGCCACCATCCCGCCGAAACCCTTCTGCTGTCGTTTAGCCAGATCGTGCTGGCGATGCGAGAGCGAGCCGGGATAATAAATCTTCAAGACTTTCGGATGCTCTTCTAAGAACGCAGCGACGGCGCGTCCCGAACGGTCGTGCTGTTCCATACGCAGCGCGAGCGTCTTTGTCCCGCGCAAGACCAGCCACGAATCGAAAGGCGAGAGGATCGCTCCCGCGCTGTTTTGCACAAACCCGATCCAGTCCGCATCCGTCTCATCATTCAAGACGACCATCCCGCCGACCCCGTCCGAATGGCCGTTCAGATATTTAGTAGTGGAATGCACCACAATGTCAACGCCGAATTCGAGCGGACGCTGCAAGTAAGGCGACATGAAAGTATTGTCGCAGACGACACGCGCGCCGACTCTGTGCGCCACATCCGAGACTGCTTGCAAGTCCGTGACGATCATCACGGGATTGGTCGGCGTCTCAAGAAAGACCATCTTCGTATTCGGCTTGATGGCGGCCTCCACGTTCGTGACATCGGAGGTGTCCACGAAATCGAACTCGATATTATAGTTCGCCAGTATGCGCGTGAAGAGCCGGAACGTGCCGCCGTATGTGTTGTCCGAGACGATGACGTGCTCGCCCGCTTTGATGAGCCGCAGGGTCGCGTCAATCGCAGCCATGCCGGAAGCGAAAGCGTAGCCGAAACGCGCGCCTTCAAGCGCGGCGATGTTCCGCTCCAAAGCAGCGCGCGTCGGGTTCTGCGTGCGCGCGTACTCGTAGCCCTTATGCTTGCCGAGTCCTTCCTGCTGGTATGTGGAAGTCTGATAAATCGGCACCGTGACCGCTCCGGTGGTCGGGTCGGCCTCATTGCCCGCGTGTATGGCTGTGGTTGCGAATCCCATAATTAGTTAAAAAAATATAATGGCGAACGTTAAAAACCGGCAAGGCCATCACGGCCTCTGCCGCCCGCTTTTCACCAATCACTTGTCAATAAAGAGCTTTGATGTATGATTCCTCTTGCGATTGAGGCATGGTAGCCCGCAGCCGCTAAGCTGTCAAACTCTGCAAATAGAGCAGCCTCAACCAACTCGCCGCGACGGGTACAACGCAGCTTCAGCTTTGGTATAATAAAAACATGGATGAGATAGAAATAACTGAACTCAATATACGCACGGCTATCATGTCAAAGGACGATCTGCTCGGCATCATAGGGCTGGCCGTCGCAGACCAATTCGCGCAGGTCGGCAGGTTTGACCCGCGCACGGGCGAGCCGCATACCTCGCGCTGGGACGACCGCCGTGAGGCGCGGCGCGGATTCATGAACATGCTTGAGGACAGCCGCGAGAACGGTTGGGACGTGCTGTACGACGGCCCGCCGCTCGTCGGGTAACTTGCGGCCTCCGGGTTGAACGTGACTTAAAAAGAGCGGCGAGAATTAAGGCTCGCCGCTTTGTCATAGAGAGCGACACTCATGGAAGAATTGTTGATTGCCTTAGTCTTCCTGTTTTTCTTCCTCGGCCTCATTACTCTGGTCGGCCACACCATCTGGCTCGCGCTGGCTTGGCTCTTCCGCGCGCTGTCCGGCAAAAATCCTCCGACCTCGCCGCAACACGAAAGCCTCAATCTGAATCGTTGTGTGAACTGCAACTCGGTGCTGCATCCGGCGGCTCCGGTTTGCACAGTATGCGGCTGGCGCAAGACTTCGCCCGCGACTGCGGAGCTGATGAGGGAGATGGGCGCGACGCACAGGCAACTGCAAAGGCTTCACCGGCAGGGAAGCATCAGCGAGACTGCGTACCGCGAGGCGATGCGTGCGCTTGAGCTGGAAAGAGAGAGGCTGGCATCGCCGACGGGATATGTGAAGCCGACGCCGCCGACCGCAAGTCCCACGCCGGAAATAGCGAGGCCGACTCAGGCGCAAGAGCCGAAACCCGCGCTGCACATAACTCAAGCAGCGAGGCCACACATATCCGTTCCTCCCGAATCAATCATCGAGGCTCAACCGCCCGCCACGCACGCCGTTTCAGAGAGTAGCGGAGACGTGCGCTCGCCCGTCGAAGTTTTGATGACGGAGCCTGCGTTTGAAACTGCTCCTGCTACGCACCGTCCGCCACGTTGGGTGGTTGATGAAGAGCAACGTAAATCTGCTTCTCCTGAAGTTGCTGTCCGAAAGCCGCGCAAGCCTTTGACGGAAGTGCTCGCGGCATTTATGGAGCAGAGCAACATACGCTGGGGCGAGATCATCGGCGGCCTGCTCATCATCGGCTGCTCGACCGCGCTCGTCATCAGCCTGTGGAACGAAATCTCGCGCATCCCGGTACTCAAGTTTTTTATCTTCACGTCGGTCACAGCCGCTCTCTTCGGCGTCGGCCTGTACACAGAGCATCGGTGGAAACTGCCCACGACGAGCCGTGGGATTCTGACGATTGCGACGCTGCTCGTGCCGCTCAATTTTCTAGCCATCGCGGCTGTCTCAAAAGGCACAGCCCCGGCGGGCGCGCTCATCGTCGCGAGCGAACTCATCGCGCCAGCTCTCTTTCTGTGTCTGGTCTACTTTGCGGGGCGCATCATCACTCCCGCGTGGCCTCAACTGTTAGCCTTCGGCGTGCTCGGCTCATCAATCGGTCAACTGCTCATACGGCATTTCGCGTATCCGGGCGCGTCTCCTTTCAAGCTGGTCATGCTGGGGTTTTTTCCGCTCCTGTGTTTCGTAGCAGCGACGGGCTGGATGTTGAGACGCGCCGCGCGCGAGGCGGAGTTTGATGAGAGTCAGGCCAACACTATCTTTGTGACGCTTGGAGCGAGCACGTTCGCGGCCATCCTGTCGCTCGGTCTGCTGAGCTACAAATCGGGACAGACAGCGCAGACGTTGATGCAGCTTGCGCCGCTGCTGACGCTCGGCAGCGGGCCGATTCTGGTGAGCGGATTGTTGCTCTGGCAGAGAATCAGGAGCAGAGAACTCGCCGCCTCGCGGACAGCCGGAACGAGCATCGCTCTCATCGGCGCGATGCTCACAATAACGGGCATCCTGCTCTCGTTTCCGAATCCCGCGAGCGTCGTTCCAGCCGCACTGCTTGCTTTCTTCATTTTTACCAGCGTGGCTCTCGTCTTCGACCAGCCACGCGCGCACCTGCTCGCGGCCTTCTGTTTCGCGCTGACTTTTCTCGTCTCGTATCTGGCATGGACTGGACAAGTCGCGTGGCAGTCGCCGCGCTACATGTCTCTCTTCAGCGATCTACATTCCATCGGGAGCGGTCAGGCGATGGCCGCGCTGTTCGTCCTTTTTATCGCGGCCTCGGAATTTTTGAGCAGGCGCAAACAGGAAGCCGCCGGCGTTTATTACCTGACAGCCGCGTCGGTCATCGGCGGCGCGTGCCTCGTGCTGGCGACGTTGTTCGGACTGGGCAGAGCGGGCGACCCGTATTTCGTCGCGCCGATATGTTTTATTTTAGCGGCGGGCGCGTTCTTTATCGCGTGGCGCAGAAATTTTTCAATCGCAAGCTGGCTCGGCTCAGGCGTGTTGTTGCTCGCAGTGGCGCAGACGCTCGGCACGCTGCTGCACGTGCGCTTCCCGTGGCAGGCCGCGCTTCTGGTACACGCGAGCGTGACGGCTATCGCGGCAATCTTACTCTGGCGTCGCGGCGAAACGCTGCGTCACGTTCTGGCGCGACCGCTCAACCTGTCCGCGCTCATCACTTCGGTCGGCGTCGTCTTAGCGATGAACGAGGCTTACAGGTGGGAGCCGACGGCGATGTACGCGCAACGTCTGTTATGGCTCGCGTTCATCTGGCTGGCGCTGTTGTGGCTGAACCGCCTGCAACTGCTTTTTACAGCGATGCAGGTCGCGCTCGCTTTGACGGTGCTGCTGACAGTCAAGCTCGGATTGCAGAGTTATGAGTGGTACGCGTACCTGCCGAACGCGTGGCTGCATCCGTGGAGCTTGCAGATACAGGGCAGCGTGCTTGTCATGTTCGGCCTCGCGTGGATAGCCCTCAGACTTTTTGTGCGGCGCGCGGTTTCAAAGCGTGAGGCGAGTGATGAGAGTCATGCTGTTGAGAGCCATGCTGTTGAAAGTTTTGAGAGCGGGGCGGCGGGTGTTGAGCATAGCGCGCATGATGAGAGTCTGGCTGATGTGGCCTGGAGTTATCTGAACTCTGCATGGCCTGCGCTTGATCGTGTGTTGATGTGGAGCGTGCTCGGCGGATTTGCGTTGATGGGAATTTACGGCGCGCTCAATGGCTTGAGGCTTGAGCTGGCGACGCGCGGAGTCGCGTTTACGAGTTGGAATCTGGCGGGCTTTCCGCATGAGCAGGCTTACGGCGCGGGCGCGTGGATACTCTTAGGGCTGCTTCTGCTTTCGATGCTCGTGGGATTTTGGGAGCGGCGCAAGTCTCTTTACATGCTCGGAGCATTGCTGGCTTTTTACCTCATCGTGCCGCTCCTCGCGGCGAGATGGGAGACGGAATTTGCGACCGCGTCTGCATGGCGTTGGCTGGCGTCGGTTTTTCTGATTCTGCTTTCCACGCTGTGGTGGTTTAGAGAAAGTTTGTTGAGACAACTCAAATCTTTCGGCTTGCCGTTGATGAATGATGAAGCAGGGAATTCCGTCAGACGCACGCGCATTTTGCTGCTTGTCCTCACGATTGTTCCCGCCCTTGCGCTAGCCGTTTATCCCGCGTTGAAGGCTATTTTTTATAGACCCGTACACGGGCCGTCGGCAGGAATCTTTTATCTGCTAGGCGATGTGGTCTCTTATTCCGTGCCGCTCGCGCTCATCAGTCTCGCGCTCATCGGCCATGCTGTGCGCGAGCGTGCGGCTGGCTACGCTTTTGCCGCGAGCCTGCTGATAAATCTGGCGGTGACTGTCGCGCAGCTTTTGACCATCGCGGCTGTGGGCGGCTCTATGAACAGGGTCGTGCTGGTTCAGTCTTTGCAACTGAATATCATAGCGACGGCGGGCTTCGCGCTGCTGTGGCTGGCGATGCGCGGCAGGTGGATGCTCGAAGCGACGCGGGAACAAGCGTTGCGTGCCGAGGGCTATTTGAAATTTCAAGTCGGCATCGGGCTTGCGCTCAACGCGCTGTTGCTCGCGCCGCTCGTGCTGCGGCTCGCGGCGCGACCGGATTGGGCTGGCATCGCTACTGTCGAAGCGGGCAATGCGCGCGGGTGGCTCGCGCTGGTTCTGTCTCTCATCGCTGCCTTCTGGTACGTCAAAGCTTTTCATAAAAGCTTGCACACGTGGCTGGTGTTCGCAGCCGTGGGAGCGACGGGCGCGCTCATCGCTTTTGATGTGACGCGCTTTCAGGTCGGAACATGGAGCGGCTTTCACGCGCTGCTCGTTGCGTCGGTCGTGACGGCATGGCTGATGCTGCTTGCGATGAAGCTTCCGGCATTTTTAGAGAGCGCGCGCGCAGGGCAATTTTCAGAGACGAATGAGAAGCGAGGCCAAACATTTTTAGCGACGGATTGGAGATGGCAGGCGACATTATATGCTTCGATTGCCGGAGCGTGGACAGTGTTGTTAGCACTTCGCTCATCCATCAACGATCCTGACAGGCCGTGGTGGTCTGTCGGCGCGCTCGTCGTTATGAGCGCGCTCGCGGCGGGGTTGAATTGGGAGACTTTATCACGCGCTTATCTCTACGCGGCAGGAATGTTGCTCAATCTGGCGGCGACCATCTGGTTCTTAACCAGCTGGTCTTACGGAAAGAACATCAAGGGCGTCATCGGATTTATAGATGCGAATGTAAGCGCGCTGGCATTGCCGGGCATCATCTGGTTATGCCTCGAACTGCGCGCGCGCCGGAGCGATGAAAATAGAAGAGTTGAAAGCGGGAGTTATGAAGGCAGAAGAAATGTGTTTCCTTCGTTTCATCACTTAGCCGCTCTGGGCGCGTTGGCAGCCATGTTGTACGTGCTCCTGATTGGCCTGCTCTTCGGCCTTGTTTACGAGAGCCTGCATCCGCTCGCGTGGCTTGAAGGGCTGGCGATTTTTTCAGCCGTCGCATTAATGTTTGCGTGCCTCTGGGACAGGCACGCGAGGTACGCAGTCGCCGGGCTGTACCTGCTCGGACTGGTCGCGGCGGGACGCGCGCTCCGCAGGCTGGACTTGCAGCCGGATGTGCTGACGTGGGCGTTGATGCTGGTCATCGCGGCCTATTCGATCTTGACCAGCTTTATCTGGAAATCGCGCGCCGCCTTCATCGCAATCGCCGACCGTTTAAGAATTCCGAAGCGCACAGAGACGGATAATCCGGGTCTCAACTGGCTCGGAGCTTTTAATGCATCGCTCGCCTTCATCATTGTCTTAGTAGGATTCTGGAGCGTCATAAACTTTGCCTCATGGCCGATGAGACTCGCGGGCGCGCTCGCCGTCGGCGCACAGTTGTTCGCGTTCGTAATGCTGGCACAGGGCGATAAGCGAAGCCTGTGGCAGCGCGTGGCTCTGCTCATGTTCGCAATCGGCGCGGTCTATCTGGGCTGGTCGTGGCTCGTGCCGAACTTGAGCGGGACGTGGCTCAATCGCGCGGTCGTGTTGATGATCGTGATGTTCGGGGTGATCGCGCTCTACGGCATCGGGACGGACAGGGCTTCTTTGCGCGATTCGGGCTGGACGCGGGAGGCGCGAAGGTTTATCCCGTGGCTGGCCGGGACGGGCGCGCTCTCGCTCTTCTTCGTACTTGCGACCGAAGTCACGCAGCAGAATGAGTTCGGCAGCGTGCATATTAACCTCACCGCGCTCGCGGTTGTCGGCGGGACGCTCATCTCCGCGAGCGTGATGTGTATCTACTTCGCGGTCAGGCCGCAGCACGACCCGCTTGAATTATCAGAGAGCGGGCGGATGAAATATGTTTATGTCGCGGAAGTTTTGCTCGCGCTTCTCTTCATGCACATACGCTTGACCATGCCGTGGCTCTTCACCGGATTTTTTGAGAGATACTGGCCGCTCGTCATTCTCTTCATAGCCTTCATAGGCGTCGGCATCAGCGAAGTCCTGCGCCGACAGGGAGTGCTGGTCGTGGCGCGTCCCGTCGAGCGCACAGGAGCTTTTCTGCCGCTCCTGCCGGTGATAGGTTTCTGGATGGTTGATTCGCGCGTTGATTATTCGATGCTGCTTTTCATCATCGGCCTGCTCTACGCGACGCTCTCGATTCTGCGACGCTCGTTCGGCTTCGGCATCCTCGCCGCGCTCGCGGGCAACGGCGGCCTGTGGTACCTGCTCCATCAAACTGCGAGTTACGGATTTTTCAGGCATCCGCAGATGTGGCTCATTCCGGTCGCGCTCTCTGTGCTGGTCGCGGCCTATCTCAATCGTGATCGTTTCACTGAAGAGCAGATGGCGGGCATACGTTATGTGACGTTGATGATGATTTACGTTTCTTCGACTTCGGATATTTTTATCAACGGCGTAGCGGAATCGCCGTGGCTGCCGCTCGCGCTCGCCGGACTGTCGCTGGTCGGCATCCTGTGCGGCATCTTGCTGCGTGTGCGAGCGTTTCTTTTTCTGGGCGTCACCTTCCTCTTGATAGCAATCATCTCGATGATCTGGTACGCGTCTGACAATCTGGGCTGGACGTGGCTCTGGTGGGTCGCCGGAATCGTGACCGGCGCGCTGATTATTTTTACCTTTGCGCTCTTTGAGAAGAAGCGCGGCGAGATGCTGCAAGTTTTAGAAGACCTGCGCGGGTGGGAACGCTAAAGAAGATAACAGCGAGAAGGTGTTGAAGATGTTAGCAGCGGGTTGAGTTCAAGTTAATAATGGTAGCCGACCTCTATTAGTGATTTTGTTTAGGTGATGGAATAGCCTTGACAGTTAGGGCGCGCTGCTATAAGCTCCGCGCTTTTACCCGGACATTGCACTATCCAACAGCGCAACGCCCCTCGCTTAACGTCCACTCACCCTGGAGAAAATATGGCATATCGCGGTTGTTCTCTCACGCGGCCTCTGTTTCAAACCTTAATCAGTCTTTTAATAATTTGCTATTCACTGTCTATTGCGTCGGCTACGCCGCCGGTCAATCGCGCAGCAGTGCTGGACTTTGACGGCGACGGCAAGACCGATTACGCCATCACTCGCAGCGAGTTGATTCTCAACGAGTCATATTTTCGCTGGTACATTCTGAACAGCGGCGGAGGCACGCAGGTGATGTTGTTCGGCACCAACAGCGACCGGCAGATACCTGCGGATTACGATGGCGATGGGAAGTGGGACATCGCCGTCTGGCGCAGCGACAGCGAAGCTCAGGGCGGGCGTGGATATTTCTACATCTGGCGCAGCTCAAGCAATAGTTTTCAAGCCGTGCAGTGGGGGCGAGCCAGCGACGACATGATGCAGACGCAGGACTTTGACGGGGACGGCAAGGCTGACCCGACGGTCGTGCGCAGGGGACAGGACGACTTGCTGTACTGGTACAGCTTGATGAGCCGGAGCGGGAAGATTCGGGCGGTACAATTCGGACTCGCGGGAGATTATGGGATACGCGGAGACTTTGACGGGGATGGCAAAGCCGACATCGCTGTATATCGCAGATACTTTAACTCACCGCCGAACACGTTCTTCATCCTGCACAGTTCGGACGGTCAAGTAGAGGCACATCAATTCGGCAACGATTATACAGATGCAAAAATACCGGGAGACTACGACGGCGACGGCAAAACTGATATCGCGGTTGCCCGCGTTGACCCGGATGACCCTGACGGGAAGGTCATGTGGTACTGGCGACGTAGCTCAGACGGCGTAATTGAGAGCTTACACTTCGGAA
>CAXTPS010000001.1:42489-309998 GCA_964246305.1 uncultured Pyrinomonadaceae bacterium | reverse complement strand
ATCGCTGTGTTTCGCGGTGCTGCTAGCTCACCGCCGAACACGTTCTTCATCCTGCGCAGTTCGGACGGGCAAGTCGAAGCACATCAATTCGGCAATGCTCCTACGGATGCTGTGATACCGGGGGACTATGACGGCGACGGTAAAACCGACATCGCGGTTGCTCGCTTTGACGAAAGCGACCCAAGCAACAACATCGTGTGGTACTGGCGACGCAGTTCAGACGGCGTGATTGACGGCCTGCACTTCGGATCGCTTAACCAACCTGACGGCATTGCGCCGGGCGACTACGACGGGGACGGCAAGACCGATGCGGCTGTGTGGCGTGACTTATATCCGGCCTATTTTATTGTGAATCGAAGTCGGGACGGTTTCATAGTGCAGCCGTGGGGACAACACCCTTACGACAATTGTCTTTCAAGTATTCTTCAGGCGCGATAAACTAAGAGCATTAACCGCACATTACCAGAGTTTCTTTCACCACAGATTCGCACCATTGTCTGTGAACTCATCTCTCTCACGCTGCTTTCTCAACAGCAGTAGACAGGAGCCTCCCATGCTGCGACTCAACCGGTATTACTGTATTCTCTTGACCCTCTTTTTCCTTTCCATCTCGATTCAAGCGCAGACCGCCACACACAAGACGCCCTTCGACTTTGACGGCGACGGCAAGACAGACCCGAGCGTGTGGCGTCCCTCGGACGGCACGTGGTACATCTGGCAGAGCGCGACCGACACGGCTCGTCTTGAGTCCTTCGGCGCGATGACATTCGGAGTCAGCACCGACAAGATTGTTCCCGGCGATTATGACGGCGATGGGAAAACGGACGTTGCGGTCTTTCGTCTGAGCAGTAACGTCTGGTATGTGCAGAAGAGTACCACCGGCGCGCTCATACAGCAGCAATGGGGCATCAGCGGCGACCTGCCGATGGCGGCGGATTACGATGGAGATGGAAAAACAGACTTCGCGGTATTTCGTCCGGCTGATAATACATGGAATATTTTAAGAAGCATTGATGGAGGCTTTACCTCTCAGACCTTTGGCGCGGCGGGCGACATTCCAGTGCGCGGGGATTTCGACGGAGACGGCAAAGCCGACATCGCTATCTGGCGTCCGGGCGATGGCAACTGGTGGTACGTTCGCAGCACGAACAACCAGATAGTTCATCAGGCATGGGGCTTAGGCAGTCTCGGCGATACCGTCGGCACAGGGGATTATGACGGCGACGGCAAGACAGACCTTGCAGTGTGGCGTTCCTCGACCGGCTACTTCTACGTGTTGAAGAGCCTTGATGGCGGAACGATAGCGCAACAGTACGGCAGCGGCCCGAACGGAGACGTGCCAGTGCCGGGAAACTACGACGGCGACAGCAAGACGGACTTCGCAGTGTGGCGCGTGCCGACCGGCGTCTGGTACGTGCTCAACAGCTCCAACAATTCCAACGCCTCGGTTACGTGGGGCAATCAGGCGTTGGGAGACAAGCTGGCTCCTTCGGCCTTCATCCCGACCGGAGCCGTCGAGGGCATGGTCACGACGCGCACGGGCGCGGCTATCAACGGGGCGTTGATCGAAATCTTCGAGCAGGGGAAATTCAAAACCTCGGCAGCGAGCGGCAGCAGCGGCGCGTTTTCCGCGCCCGGATTATTCACCGGAAAGTATGAGATAAGAATCACCGCGAACGGTTACAAGGATGCGCAGTTGACCGGCATCAACGTCGCCGCGGGAGCGACGACCACCAGCAACGTGACGCTCGCGGAGCAGACGGTGCTGGCCGAAGACAGTTTTAATGATAACGCCCTGTCCGGTCTGTGGCAGGTGGGCTTAATCGGGGCAACCGGCGATTCACGCGTGAGCGTCGCCGAAGCTAATCATCAACTTGAGATTACCGTGCCCATGGCAACGGCAGGCTCCGGCAACATCTATAACGGTGTTCGCTCCGTCAATACTTATGATTTACGAGATGCTTACGCTTCAGTCCGCGTCGTTAAAACTGCTAATGAAGGATACGGCCAATTCTTTTCGGAGTCTGTCTTTGAGATCGGCACAGATGCCGGAAACAAATTACAGTTCGTGATTGGCTCTGACGGGCGAGCCTTCGCGCGTCAGAGGATTGATCAAACAACTGCCGAATTCGCGCAATTTCCTCTCAGCCTCGTCACGATGGCTTATATCAGAATCAGATTCAAGCCTACCAATGGCAATCCTTCAAATGGAAAAATCTTCTTTGAGACGAGCCAGAACGGGGCTGATGGGACATGGACGGCGAAGAACCCAAGCGGCTATGATTACAATCATTTTCCTCTCAACGCCGTGAAGGTCAGCCTCAATGCCGGGAGCTATGGCGCGGTTCCATCCGCGACCAAAGCCATCTTCGACGATTTCAAGTTTGCTAAAACAAGCACAGCCACCGCCAAAGCGGGCGACGATCAGACGCTCGCTCAGGGGTTGACCACGACCGCCACGCTTGACGGCACCTCGTCAACCAGCGACGGCGGGACAATCAACAGCTACAAGTGGACTTTTACTTCCAAGCCGAGCGGCGCGCCAGACCCCGCTATCTCTACTCCCAACAGCTCGACGACCAGCATCACCGGACTCACCTTCGC
This sequence comes from uncultured Pyrinomonadaceae bacterium, assembly GCA_964246305.1. Lineage (GTDB taxonomy): Bacteria > Acidobacteriota > Blastocatellia > Pyrinomonadales > Pyrinomonadaceae > JACMLC01. The sequence continues at coordinate 307,394 of CAXTPS010000001.1, read as the reverse complement.
CGGTTATTACAACTTCCAGTTGACCGTCACGGACAACCTCAATAGCGCGAGCACAGATACCGTCCGCATCTACGTCGCGGAAGCTCCGGTGGCGCGCATCATTGCGCCTTCAACCATCATGGAGGACGAGCCAATCGTCTTTGACGGCGGTCTCTCATCAGGAGCATATGAAGTGCGCTGGCAATTCGGCGACGGGCGCGAAGCCGAAATCAATCGCGCCACGCATCTTTACATGACGCCCGGCTCTTACATCATCTCGCTGACGGTCACTAACGAAGCGGGCATCTCCAACACGGCTTCCATCAACCTCACGGTCACAGCCCTCCAGTCACCCGTCAACACCTTTAACGTTCCCGGAACTTATCCCAATTTGCAGGCGGCGGTTGATAACGCCAGAAATTTGTGTGGACGCACGGACATCATCCTTCAGCCCGGAGTGGATTACGGCGCGGTCACGTTGCGAACGAGAGCGGTTGATTGTGACGGCTACATTCAGATCAGGAGCGCCGATCTGAACGGTCTTCCGCCCAAAGGAACGCGCATCTCGGAGGAAAATCTGTCTAGCATGCCGATGATTAGCACGGGTTCCGACCCAACCGATACTGACCCGGCCATGCACACTGAGGACGCCGCACATCATTACCGCTTTGTCGGCGTTCTTTTCAGACGACACCCGTCGAATATAAGCAACGACATCACCGTGCTGGTTGCGCTTTCTTATCACGGCGCGCCCGTCCTCGAAAACGTGCCGCATCATCTCATCTTTGATCGTTGCATCTTCAGCAATGTTCCGTTTGATCCCAACAACCAAGATCCTCCTACGAATCTTCAAATAAGGCGCGGCCTTCAGATGGATTCCGGCAGCACATCCGTCATCAACTCGTACTTCCGGGAGTTCAAACAGGCCGGGAATGATTCGCAGGCTATCTCTTCATGGTCCGGGATTGGGCCGCATGCCATCATCAATAACTTTCTGGCAGGAGCAACCGAAAATATTTTGTACGGCGGCTCTACGATGCGTATCCAGTACATGACTCCGTCGGACATTACCATCCGCGACAATTACTTCTTCAAACCGTTAAGCTGGGCCACGGACCCGGCTGCCAAGGTCAAAAACCTCCTTGAACTCAAGCACGCTAAGAACGTGATCTTTGACGGCAATGTCTTGCAGAACTCTTTTGCTGTCGCACAATCCGGAGATGCAATTCTGTTGACCGTCAGGAATCAGAATGGTGATAACCCATGGTCAACTGTTCAGAACGTACAGCTGACCAACAACAAAATTGATTATGTCGGAGAGGGAGTGGCTATTCTGGCTGTTGATGACGTATACCCGAGCATCCCCGCGCGCAATCTCATGATTCGCAATAACCTCTTTGATCGCATCGGCGATGTCCCCGGCACGGGCGGAGTTTTTATTGAAAGCGGGAGCCTGCAATATAAGGTCTGGTTCAGCCATAATACGGTCTTTCAAACGGGCACTCCTTTGAAAGGTTATGGCAACCCGCTCATAACTACGGATAGCGAATTTCGTTTCGACAACAACATTCTGCGACATAATATATATGGATTCACCGGGGATGGATTCGTCGCGGACGGCTTGCGCTATCTTAATACTTACGCTCCCGGCTGGCAGATGCGCCGGAACGTGATGACGTTCCCCGATCAAAAAGTCGCCGAGATTGCTAACTATCCATCCCCGGCTAATATCAACAATGCCCCGACGTGCCCCGTCCCGATAGTTGATCGTAAGCTCAATAAATATCTGGACGATCTGACGCAATCTTACAGCTCTTTGTTCCTCGACCGTGCGCGGGGAGATCTGCGCCTTTCGCCGGTGACTTATGGCGGTCGTCAATGGGCGACGGATTGCACTGACGTGGGTGTTAATCTCAATACTCTGCAAGACGCGACGGCGGGTGCGCGCCCCGGCTTCTGGACAACGACGAGCGGCGATATTCTGCTGGCGGATGATTTCAATGACGCGGCGCGCGATACTTTCGTCTGGGCGCAGGGCACGGTCTACGGCAACAACTCAACTGTGGCCGTCAATGAGCAGAACATAAGCAGCCACGGATGGTTGGGGATTACGTCTCCGGCGGGCGGCGGCGAGCAGTGGAGCGGTTATGATTCCATCTACCCGCTAAATTTTAGCAACGCGCAGGCTGCGGTCGAGGTGCCGCAGGTGGTCGGTAACGAAGGCGGTGAGACCTGGTTATTCGTTTATCAGGACAGCTCAAATTACTTCCGCTTCGGCGTCAGACGTGAGAACGGCATCCTCACTTTGCTCGCAGATAAAATCAGCGGGGGCAGTTTTCAAAACATTTATAGCGCACCTTACAGCACGATCAATCATCGCTGGTGGCGCATTCGTTTGGCGGGCAACACCATGATGTTCGAGACCAGCCCGGATGGTAAGAGTTGGGCGACACAAGGCTCTGTCGCTAATCACCTGATAGTTGCTGCGCTGAAAGTGAGTATTGGGGCGGGCAAAACAAATGGCACGGCTACGGCCTCCTCGACGGCTTACTTCAATAATCTGAAAGTCAGCAAGTAATCCGATTCCCGGCCATTGGCTCAGAGAGATTGTGTTACCAGAGACCGTGTAGCTTCGAGCCGCACGGTCTCTTGCGCAGTGCGTGTAAAAACATTCTGCCTTTTAATTGACATGCTGTGATGTTGCAGGGTAGTCTGTTCTCCCGTGAATCACACGGCCTCAGAATCCCTGCCAAACGTCGTTGCAATCATTCCAGCACGTTATCATTCGACCCGTCTGCCGGGTAAAGCTCTGCTTGAAATCGCGGGACGCCCGATGATTCTGTGGGTGTTGGAGCGCGCTCTGGCGGCGGGCAATGTGACGCGCGCGATTGTGGCGACGGATGACGGGCGGATTTTGGAGTGCGTCAGGAGCGCAGGCTATGAAGCGGTTTTGACGGGCATTGAGCACAGGAGCGGGAGCGACCGTCTGGCCGAAGTTGCCGCGACGCTTGATGAAGCAGATGTCCTCGTCAATGTGCAGGGCGACGAGCCGCTCATTTCGCCGCTCACGATTGAGCGCGCGGTGGATGAATTACTCAACGCAGACGAAGCCGATATCGTGACGACATGCGAGCCGATTCTGGATGCGGCGGATGTCTTGAGCGCGAATGTGGTCAAGGTCGTAATTGATGCGGGCGGTCGCGCGCTCTACTTTTCACGCTCGCCGATTCCTTATCCGCGTGATGCTGTCAGTCAACACGGCTCGCTCAAGCATGCGCTTGAGCGAGACGCAACCTTGCTCAATACCTTTCGTAAGCACACGGGGCTTTATGTGTACCGTCGCGGGTTTTTGTTAGAATACTCCGCATGGCCGCAATCCGAGCTGGAGCGCACGGAATCGCTCGAACAACTGCGCGCCATGGAGCGCGGCGCGATCATCAAAGTCGTCGAAGCCGCCGCGCCCTCCATCGGCGTTGACACGGCGGAAGATTTGGAGCGCGTGCGCGCAATTTTAGAAGTTCCGAGTTCCGAATTTCAAGTTCCAAGTCGCAAGGGCTTTTGAGCTTGGAACTTGGAATTCGGAACTCGGAACTATTTATGAGTGATTGGATCGGACTCGGCGTAATCATCCTGCTCATCATCTGCGCGGTGGCGGGGCTGTCGCTGCTGGGCAAGCCTTATGAGGTCACGCAGGAGGAGTTTGACAGGCGCGCTAAAGAGGCTCCCGGTGCGCTCAGCGCGGGCGTGATGGGTTTGCAGAAAGTCCTTCAGCCTGAGCTTGAGAAGGCTGCCATCGCACAGGAAGATTTCAAGCAGGGCTATCTTGACGGCGAGCAGGAGTCGGGCGACGACAAAGAAAGTGAAAAGTAAAAAGGCAAAAGGCAAAGGTGAGGACAAAAGCATTTTAATTAAAAAGTGGTTGTAGCCTTCCTTTTGCCTTTTACCTTTTTACTTTTATCTTATTCGAGAGGAATGTGATGCCTAAATATATTTTCGTCACGGGCGGTGTGGTTTCGAGTCTCGGCAAGGGACTGGCTGCGTCGTCCATCGGGTGCCTGCTTGAAGCGAGGGGTTTGCGCGTCGCGCTCATCAAGCTCGACCCGTACATCAACGTAGACCCCGGCACGATGTCTCCCTTCCAGCACGGCGAAGTCTTCGTCACCGATGACGGCGCGGAGACGGATTTAGACCTCGGCCACTACGAGCGATTCACCAACGCGCGGCTCTCGCAGTCAAACAACTGGACGACCGGACGCATCTATCTTTCGGTTATCGAAAAAGAGCGGCGCGGTGATTACTTGGGCAAGACCATACAGGTCATCCCGCACATCACGAACGAGATTAAAGATGCCGTGCGTTCGGTCGCAGAAAAAGATAAGCCGGATGTGGTGATTGTCGAAATCGGCGGCACGGTGGGCGACATCGAATCGCTGCCTTTCCTCGAAGCGATTCGCCAGATGGGAAATGAAGAAGGACGCGCGGGCGCGCTCTTCGTACACGTCACATTAGTTCCTTTCATCGCCGCCGCAGGAGAACTCAAGACCAAGCCGACGCAGCATTCCGTGCGCGAGTTAAGACAGATAGGCATCGCGCCCGACATCCTGCTTTGCCGCACAGACCGCCCGCTCTCACGCGACTTGCGGGGCAAGATCGCGCTCTTTTGCAGCGTCAAAGAGTCCGCCGTCATCACCGCGCAGGATGTGGATACGATTTACGAAGTCCCGCTTGCTTTTCATGAACAGGGTTTGGATCAGCTTATCGTCGAATTGCTTGAGATGGGAGAGAGAGCAAACAAAACCGATCTCGCAAGCTGGCGCGAGCTGGTCTCGACCATCAGAGAGCCGTTGTCGGGCGAAGTTTCCATCGCCATCGTCGGAAAATATGTCGAGCTTGAGGATTCATACAAGTCTCTGCGCGAAGCTTTGACGCACGGCGGCGTCGCTAATAATTTGAGAGTGGACGTAAAATGGATCGAGTCCGAAGATTTGATGGAAGAGGATTTTGAAGACTGCCTGCGCGACTTTGACGCGATTCTAGTTCCCGGCGGCTTCGGCAAGCGCGGCATCGCGGGGATGATTAAAGCCATCGGCTATGCGCGCAGGACGAAGACTCCATACTTCGGAATCTGTCTCGGCATGCAGACCGCGTGCATCGAGTATGCGCGAAATGTCTGCGGCCTCAAGGACGCGGACTCGACCGAGTTCGACGCGCAGACTCCGTATCCCATCATCTTCAAGCTGCGCGATCTGGTGGGCGTCGAAGAGTTCGGCGGCACGATGCGTCTGGGCGCGTGCCCTTGCGAGCTGGCGGAAGGCGCACAGGCGCGTGAGATTTACGGCGACGCGAAAGTTATCAGCGAGCGGCATCGTCACCGTTACGAGTTCAACCCGGAATTTCGAGCAGCTTTGGAGCGCGAGGGCTTGCGCTTTAGCGGCGTCTCGCCCGACGGAAAGTTTGTAGAGATGATAGAGCTTCCGCGCGAGACGCATCCATGGTTTCTGGGCTGCCAGTTTCACCCCGAATACAAATCCAAACCCCTCGCCGCGCATCCTCTCTTCGCTTCATTCATCCGCGCCGCTCACGAGAATCGCATGCGACACGAGGCTTCGATGGCGAATGTCAGCGAGACGCAGGCGATGGAGCACGAGCGCGCAGGCGTCGCGGGTGATGATTGAGATGGGATTCGAGAGAATCGAAATCGAGACCGCGCGACTGCGCCTGCGCACATTCGAGCCGGATGATCTGGACGCGCTGCTGCGTATCTGGAGCAACCCGTTGGTGACTAGATACATCAGGCCGGGGTGGCAGCCCACGCGTGTTGATATAGAAAATTATCTCGAAAGAACACAGCGGCGCTGGCGTGAGCGTGGCTTCAGCCATCTGGCTATAACCCTGAAAGAGAATGGAGCGTTGATCGGCTATTGCGGCTTTCAGTATGTCGAAGAGACGCCGTTGATAGAGTTGCTATATGGACTTGAGCCGCCATACTGGAATCAAGGCTACACGACCGAAGCGTCGCGCGCGTGCCTTCGCTTCGCCTATGAAAATACTGAGCTGGATAGCATCATCGCGCTCTCATACCCGGAGAATAAAGGCTCATGGCGCGTGATGGAGAAGGTCGGGATGAAATATGAGAAGATGGCGCATCATTACAAACACGATCTGGTCTATTATGCTATCACGCGGGATGAGTTCGAGCATGGCTCCGACACTTATGTTTTAAGAGCTAGCTGATTAAAATAACTCACGTTAAGCAGGAAGCTTTCTTTAGTCACGTGAGTGACGACATCACAGTAGCCCATAGCGCAAGCTGTGGGTTTTACGGCAGGCAAGCGGTTGTGAGCTATCGCAGATAGCGGCATAATATTTCGCGGATGATAAAGCAGCCGGAGTCTATGTCGCCCTCTGACGAGGGCTTTGAATCTTTCTTCCTCCGTTTCCCCACAGCTTGCGCTGTGGGCTACTGTGATGTCGCTACTCCGTAGCTGTTACAGTCTGAAACCTGTTTATGCTTCATTGCCCCACATGCGGTCGCCACTATGCGGATGACGTGCAAACGTGCCCGGAGGACGGCGCGCCTTTGCAGGCTGATGCGACCGTGGCGACGGAACGCGCCGATCCTCTCATCGGCCTCTCGCTGGACGACAAATACCGCCTTGACGAACGCCTCGGCGAAGGCGGGATGGGCACTGTCTATCGCGGCACGCATCTCCTGATTGACCGCCCGGTCGCGGTTAAAGTCCTCAACTCGCGTTTCGTTGAAGACGAGGCCGCGCAGGAACGTTTTCGTCGTGAAGCGCGTGCGGCAGGCAGGCTGCGCCACACCAACGCCGTCGCCGTCACGGATTTCGGACGCACTGCGGACGGAATTTTCTATATCGTGATGGAGCTCTTGGAGGGACATTCGCTGCGCGATGTGCTGGCGCGCGAAGCCCCGCTCGATACCGCCCGCGCCGTCGCGTTGATGCTGCAAATCTCTGCCGCGGTCGCCGCCGCGCACGAAGAGGGAGTGATTCACAGAGACCTCAAGCCGGGAAATATTTTCGTCGTCCAGCGTTCGCACGCTCCGGCCATTATTAAAGTTCTGGATTTCGGAATCGCAAAGCTGGCGAGAGAGGCCGGCGACGGCCTCGAAGAAAAGCCTTTGACGCAGACGGGCGTGATGATCGGAACGCCGCGTTACATGTCGCCCGAACAATGTGACGGCGCGGAGTTGACGAACGCCTCCGATGTCTACAGTCTCGGAATTATTCTCTACGAGATGCTGACGGGCGTGACGCCCTTCACAGGCCCGACGCCGCTCTCGGTCGCTTTGAAACATTCATCGGAACTGCCGCGCGCGCCGCGTGAGTTCGTCACGACGATTCCCGCAGAGATTGAGAAGCTCGTGCTGCATGCTCTTGAGAAGAAGCCGGAGCAGCGGCCAAAAGATGCCGGAGCATTTCGCCGCGAGCTATATGCGACGGCGCAGCAGCTCGGACTTGAGCACGCAGAAGGATTCAGCGCGCCGACCCTCGATTCATTGCGTGACGCGGGCACGGAGACTCCTTCGGGCAGACTCGTGATTGACATCGAGCGCCTGCGAGAGAGCCGCGCCTCGCGCCCGAAGACCACGGAAGCTCAAGCCCCGCACACTGCCGAAGAGAGACTCGTGCGGACGGGCAGCACACGCGATGATGAACAGCATGCTCTGCATGATGGAACCCCTGCGCTGCATGTTGCGCCCGTCGTGAGCGCGTCCGCGGCATCTGCGGCATCCGTCGCTCATCGGAAGTCGAAGCAGTCAGTATCGCGTGTCAAAGTTCCGCTTAGTCGTGGAGAAGCTGCGCGAGAGAGGCTGCGCCAGCCGCTCGTTCTGCTAGCCATCGCCGCCGTCTTCTTCTTTCTGGCTCTGATAATCGTGGGCTATCTGATGAGGTCGAATCGCGCGCCGGTCTCACAAAATAATAGCGCGGAGGATGCGGAAGCGACCGGGCGTTTCATTACTCCGGGCGAGAACGAGCCGAAGCGAAGTGCGCCTGCGCGCGATCCTGCATCGGCAGCAGAATTTTACGAGCGCGGCGCTTACTATTTTTCCACGCGTGATTATGATAACGCCATCAAAGATTACCGGCGTGCTCTCGACATGCAGAAAGATTTTCCTTCGGCGCACAACCGGCTGGGGCGCGTGTTGCTGGCAAAGGGGCAGCTCGCGGACGCGGCTGAACATTTTCGCACGGCGATTGAACAGAAGGGCGGAAACTTTTACGCGGCACAATATAATCTGGCCTTCGCGCTTCAACAGCAGGGCGATAACGAGAGCGCTATTAAAGCCTACGATGCTGCTATCTCGCAACGCGGCGGCCTTTACCCTGACGCCTTTTATCAGAAGGGCGTGGCTCTGCTCAGTCTCAAAAAACGCGACGTGGAAGCAGCCGAAGCTTTCCGCAGCGCGATTGAGCAGAACAACGGGCGCGATGCCGACGCGGAGCAGGCTCTGGGCGTCGCGCTCGCGCGCCAGAAAGATTATACGGGAGCGGAAACCGCTTTTCGTCAGGCGATAGAACAGCACGGCGGAAATTTCCCGGACGCGCAGTACAATCTCGCGCTTGTTTACGAAAACACCAATCGCCCTGCCGATGCAATCAAAGAGTATGAGACCTACTTGCAGCAAAATCCCAACTCGTCCAAGCGGCAGGAGGTCGAGCATAGCTTGAAGAAATTGCGTAGCCAGGCGGGGAACGGGGAAGCGAAATAATGTCTGAACAGTCGGAAGCCTTTCATCAAAAACCCTTTGAGGTCGGAAACGCGACGTTCGGCGACGGGCGATTGACGATCATCGCCGGGCCGTGCGTCATCGAATCGCGCGAGCACGCTTTGATGATGGCGCGCGAGTGCGCCGGGCGTGCGCGGGCTGCGAAGCTCGATTTCGTCTTCAAGTCTTCATTCGATAAAGCCAACCGCTCGTCCATCGAAAGCTTTCGCGGGCTGGGGATGAGCGCGGGGCTTGAAGTGTTGCGCGCAATCAAAGAGGAGATCGGTGTGCCCGTCGTGACCGACGTGCATGACGCGACCCAGATCGAAGAGGTAGCAGAAGTCGCGGACATCTTGCAGATTCCGGCGTTCCTCTGTCGCCAGACCGACCTGATTATTGCCGCCGCAAAAACGGGGCGCGCCGTCAATGTCAAGAAGGGACAGTTTCTCGCGCCGAATGATGCGCGCAACATCGTCGCAAAGGCAAAGTCAGCCGGATGCGAAAAGATTCTTTTGACGGAACGCGGCGCGAGCTTCGGCTACAATAATCTGGTCGTAGACATGCGCGCCTTTCCGATTATGAGAAGTTTTGGCGTGCCTGTTGTTTATGATGTGACGCATTCTCTGCAACTGCCGGGCGGTCTGGGTCATGCGACCGGCGGACAGTCGGAGTACATCGAACCGCTCGCTCGCGCGGGGGTCGCATGCGGCGTTGACGCTGTGTTCATGGAGGTACATGACCGTCCTGAAGTCGCGCCATCGGACGGGCCGAACATGCTCCCGCTCGCGCGGCTCGCGCCGCTTCTGGAGATGCTCGGAGAGATGCACGCGCTCGTCAATCGCGGTGCAGCCAAAGCGGCGCAGTAAATTTTTAAAGTGTCTCCCAAGTTCAGAATAACAACGTCTTCTCTTTGCGTCTTTGCGCCTTTGCGTGAGAATAGTTTTCACGCAAAGGCGCAAAGAAAACTCATAAGTCTCATTCATCATGAAAAGCATACTGTCTTTAATATTTCTGTTTGTATCTTTAGTCGCTTTATCTGCTTCCGCTCAAGCGCAGGTTGAAGCGGTGGCTGCTTGGCAGGTCTTGCGTTATGACATCACGGCGAGCATACAGCCCGACCGCTCTTTGTCTGCACATGCAGTGGTCAGCGTGCGCAATATCGGGCGCGGCGCGGGCGCGAGAATCACTCTGCGCATCAGTCCGAAAGCGGAGATTAAGGCCGCGACATTTAATGATGCTGTGGCCTCTTTTCGACCGTCGCAGGACGAGCGAACCAATCAACAGAAAGTAGAAATCACGCTCGCTTCATCGGTTGCGCCAAACGATACATTCACAGTCTCGGTTGATTACACTCTGCCCGTTGCGGAGAACAGCGGCTTCGCAGCCGTCTCGCCTCTGGGCGCGCAATTTCTCCCGACCTCCGCGTGGTATCCGACGCCTGCTAACCCGCTCTCGGTGCGAGGCGCGGACACGGCTCCATATCGTTTGAAAGTCACGAATGCCGCTGGAGATTTTATCTCATCCGGCAAATCTGGCGCGGGCACTTTCGAGCAGCCGCTTTACGGGCAGCCGTTTTTTCTGTCAGGCAACTGGGATGTCGTCGAGGGCGCGGCGGATGCGCGCGGCATCAGCGCGTATTTGTCGAAGGGCGCGAGTCCGGAAGAGCGTAAGCAGGCCGACGTCGTCATCGCTCTGGCGGGCGCGGCGCGCACGTTTTACACGGGACTGCTCGGAACTGCGCCCGATGCGCCGATACGGCTCGTGACTGTCACACGCGGCGCGGGCTTTGACGACAGCGGGACGCTGCTGCTCGATGCGGGAGCGTTTCGCCGCTCGAAGATTGACGCGGTGACGGCGATGCGCGTCGCGGAGATGGTCGCGCGTTTGTGGCTCGGCGGGAGCGTGCCAGTCCGCGCGGAATCAGGCGGATTGATTCGTGAAGGACTGGCGCGATATCTGGCGACATTGTTTATCGAAAAGCAATTTGGCGGCGAGACGGCGGATGCCGAACGAATGCGACAGCGTGCGGCCTTTGCCGCAGTCGCAAAGCGTGACGCGCCGCTGTCTCAGACGACTCCGCTCGACGCCTCTTATTTTAACGAGGTCGGAAACAAAGGCGCGATAGTCTGGCGTCTGATCGAGCGCACGCTCGGACGCGATGCTTTCATGGACACTCTGCGCAAGCAGTTGCAGGCAGGCGCGCAGGGCGGCGCGGGTCTCTCGCTCGCTTCGCTGCGCGAGGCTCTGGCCGCGCGCGGCGGTGAACCCTTGAGAGTCATGCTTCAGTACGAACTGGATCAGCCGACGGAGATGGATTTGATAATCGGAACGCCGCAGGCGCGCGGCGGCGATTCGGTGATAGCTCTGCGCAACATAGGCGCGCTCGATGCCGCGACGACCGTGTTGGCTTTAACCGAAAGCGGCGAGCAGTTCAAAGCGGATGTCCTGATTCCGGCGCGCAATTTCAGCGAAGCCGTCTTTAAGACCAGCGCGAAGATAAAGCGTGTTGAGCTTGATCCGGAAAAAATTTATCCGCAGGTTGACTACGCGAACGATTTTGCGCCGCGCTCGAATTCGGGCGAAGACCCGCTCGCGGAAGCCACGCGGCTCTTCGTCAGGCAGGATTACGCTCTCTCTGAAAGTCTCATGCGTGATCTGCTGAGCGCCGCGCCTTATGCGGAAGAGGCGCGCATCCTGCTGGCCCGCGCACTGCTCGCGGAGAACAAGCCTGAGCAGGCGGAAAAAGAGTTGCGCGCCGCGCTTGAGCTGCGCGCACCGACACCCTCGACGCTGGCGTGGGCGGGCGTCGTCTCCGGCGAGATTAATTTGCAACGCGGTCAGGCAGCGCAGGCCGCGCGAAATTTCGATGACGCCATCCGCGCGGACGCGGGATATGCGACGACGCTTGCCGCGCGGCTGGGAAGAATCAAAGCCGAAGCCGCCGCAAAGACTGCGCCCGCGCCGGATGAATCGGCGCGCACATTTATAGCGCAGCTCGACAAAGCGATTCTGAGCGGCAGAAAAATCGAGATAGAGGCTTTGATCGTGCCGGGCGAGCTGTCCTCATTCTCAAAGGGCGTGGTCGGGACTCAGCCGGAAATCTGGCAGACTCAAGCGCTGCGGACTGAGCAACTCGATGCGACGCGGATGGCTGTTGACGTGAGCCTCAATGTCAAACAGCTCGGGCGCGAGCAAACAGGCACAGCCGTGCTGATCCTCGCGCGCGTCGGCGGCAACTGGAAACTCGCCGGAATAGAATTCTTAGAGGTGCGCTGAAAGAGCATGACCGAACCCGCCGAGATCGAACGCCGCGCCGCGCGCATCAAGCTGCTCCTGATGGATTGCGACGGCGTGCTGACGGACGGGCGCATAGAGCTGCTTGAGAACGGCGACGAGATAAAAACTTTCCACACGCGCGACGGACAGGGCATCGCGCTCATGCATCGCGCGGGATTGAGCACGGGCATCATCTCCGGTCGTAAATCCACACTCGTCGAGCGGCGTGCGCGCGAGCTTGGGATGAAGCACGTGCGACAGGGAACACTGGACAAGATAAAAGATTTTGATGAGCTTCTTGTCGAAACCGGAGTAGGCGAACACGAGGTCGCTTTTATCGGCGACGATGTGACTGACATTCAGCTCATGCATCGCGCGGGCTTCGCCGTCGCGGTCGCAGACGCCGTCCCTGAGACACTCGCCGCGGCACATTACGTCACACAACTCAACGGCGGCTTCGGAGCCGTCCGCGAAGTCTGCGAGCTGATCCTCAGAGCGCAGGGACGTTGGAGCGATTTGATGAAGCGATACATCAAAGAGCAAGGATGAAGGCGGAAGGATGAAGGATGAAAAGCAACGTATTGATAGCTTTGCTCTCATGCTCGAACAGCTTTTCACTTGCGGCTAAATTTGACAGTTAACTGCCGGTTGATTATCTTCTAGTCCACCGTGTGAGCGGGCGTAACTCAATGGTAGAGTGTCAGCTTCCCAAGCTGAAAGTTGCGAGTTCGAGCCTCGTCGCCCGCTCCAATAATTTCTGAGTCTTGATGAAAGCGGCGCGAGTCTATGCTCGCGCCGCTTTTGCTGTACCGTGTGGGAACAGGACGCGTGAATGTCGTACTGTTTCACTGCTCATTTGAGCTGCCCTTGCTGCTTTTGCCTCTGTGCGCGGCGTGGTGTATAACAGGCACGAAGATTGCAAAAATAATTCGAGCTACAAACATCAGTAGGAGGAAATGAACGTGCGTATCAAACTTTTTATCGGCCTGTGTGTGCTTGCTCTGGCGGGATTAGCCGCCGGATGTTCGAGCGACACGACGAATGTCAATGCTAATGCCAATACGACTAATCCTGATGGGACTGCGAACGCGAACGCATCGCCCGCCAACCCGACGATGGCGCAGAATCCGCCCGGCACAGACCCGACGCAGACTATGTCGCCACAGCAAAACCCGAGTCGCCCCGCCGCCGATAACTCCGAGGTTCAGACGACGATGGATTCGAGCGGCGATGTCGTCGAGACGCGTACTTTTAAGAACAACAAGAATGTCTCGAAGGTAGTGGTGACGACGCACGGCACGACCCGCACGGCAAAAGTCTACAACGCCAAGGGCGAGTCGAAGGACTTGCCGAAGGAGAAGGTTAAGGGCGCGCTGGAAGACACGGGCGACGCTCTGGCTTCGGCTGCCGGATGGACTGTGGACAAGACGAAGGACGCTGCCTCTGCGACTAAAGAGGGCGCATCAACTGTCATTGATAAGACCAAAGAGGGCGCGGAGAAGGCCGGCGAAAAGAGCAAAGACATCGGCGGCAAAGTAGTCGAGGGCGCGAAGACCGTCGGTGAAAAGACTGTTGAAGGCGCGAAGAAGGGCGCGAAGAAAGTGAAGGACGCCGTTACTCCCTAACTCGTTAAACGGACTTTAAGAGTCAGGCTTTGTAAGCTAAAGAGAGAGACGGCGCAACGGCTTCACATGAGTGGAGCGAGTTTCGCTCAGAGACGCGGCGTGGCGGTAGGTTGTCATCCGACGACCGAATGCTTTTGCGCCGCGTCTTCGCGTGTCTGCCTCTCTATCAGGGCGCGCACGGTGATATAATCCTCAGCCTTGAATGACGAGACCGAACACGGGTGAGCTTCCGTGCGGCTCGTCCACATGATAAAGAGGAGTTAAACGGAGATGGATAACACGCGCTTCACCATAATTTGCCCTTGCTGCGAAGCCACGCTGACGGTTGACGCGCAGACCGGCGCGCTCATCTCGCACGAAGAGAAAGCCAAGCCGCTCGCCTCTTTTGACGAGATGGTCAAGGGCCTGGACAAGCAGAAGCAGGTGCGCGATCAGATATTCGAGCAGGAGCTAGGCTCTATGAAAGACCGCGAGCGGCTGCTCGAAGAGAAGTTCCGCGAAGCCCTGAAACGTGCGGACAAAGACACGGACAAGCCCTTCCGCAATCCGCTTGATATGGACTGAGTGCAGTCTGGAGAATTATGCATCATGTGCGATTAGCAACGATCATTATCTTTACCTTAGCCATTTCGTCTTTCTGTCCGGCGCAGCTCGGAGAGCCACAGGCGAAAGCATTAGCCGAAACAGAAGTTCGCCGCTACTTAAACTATCCAGACTCCACGCCTCTTCGACTCAAACGCAGGGAGGATTTAGAGGATGACCTCTTTGGCTTTCAAATAAAAATTCGCGGGAAGATAGCCAGAGCCGCGTACTTTTACGAAGTGACTGAAAGCGGTTTCTACGTTGTCACTCCGGATCAAGCAATATCTATAACGTCATCGGATGGCTATAGGAAATGGCTGATTGCCATCTCTACTAAAACAGGGCAGCCCTATAACCTTTATGGATTCAAGGATGCCATGACTTCCTTTAACCGGCTAGCTAAAGATGCGCTTCTAAGCGTGGATGGAGATACTGAAGCAAGACTGTATTCCTATTTCTTCTTCACAGCCGTTGAAGACCTTGCAGAAAAACGTCTGGTCTTTAATGAAAGACATTTGAGGCATGAAGTCGAGGACTACTATTTCGAGTGGTATCCTGAAGGCAAAGCTAACACTCTTTACAAAAAGTGGTGGCGAGGTTTTTCCAATCAGAAGCAAGGTTATGAGTTCGGCGCGGATGCTAAAAAAAACTCCGATGGGTTTTCCAGCACGCTCACGACTATAACTGGCAAAGATAAGAACCTACACTTTCAACTCTGGCATCTGCTTATTTCTCCGATAGGTATTTTGCGAAATACCGGGATACAAGATATTTATCCCCGATAGCTTCCGATACTAGGGATTAAAGATTAAGGGGAGGTTATTAATTAGCTTTTCATCCCTCATCGCTCCGCCCTCATCCCTGCTTTTCATCGCCCCGTCACATACTCCAAACATCTTCCGCGTAAATAGCGTAGAATCGGCTGCTTCGGTTCGAGTTCCTTTCCCGCAGAGTGTAGAATCACCGGAGTTATCGTCCGAATGTAAATTTTATGAAACAGCGAGCGCATTTTGCGGAGAATTCCGGCAACAGATGAATCCGCAGGGCGCATCCAAACGCGCGGAATGAAAGTCCGTCAACCCGCTTATCCTTTAACTGGAGCAAAAAGATTATGCGTCGTTTTTACTTTAGCCTGATCGCTTTGTGCGCAGCCGCAGTCGTGTGCAGTGTGCTCTTGATGCAGCCGCCAGTGATTCATGCACAAACCAAAGTGCCGCGTCTTAATTACAAAGAACGTATGCTCTCGAACGGCATGAAGGTCTTGACCGTCGAAGACCATTCCAGCCCGACCGTTGCGATTCAGGTCTGGTACAAGGTCGGCTCGAAGGACGACCCGGAAGGCCGCAGCGGTTTCGCACATCTCTTCGAGCACATGATGTTCAAGAGCACGAAAAATATGAAGGCCGAGAATATGGATCGCCTGACGGAAGATGTCGGCGGCTACAACAACGCCTCGACTCACGATGATTTCACAAACTATTATGAGGTCGTGCCTTCCAATTATCTCGAAACCCTGCTCTGGGCAGAAGGCGAGCGGCTCGCCACGCTCAATGTAGACGAAGGGAACTTCCAGTCGGAGCGAGCCGTGGTCAAAGAAGAGTTTCGCCAGCGCGTTCTCGCGCCACCCTACGGCAAGCTTTTCTATCTTTTGCTCAAACAACGATCTTACACCACGCATCCGTATAAACGTCCCGGCATCGGCAGCATCGAAGAACTGGATGCCGCTTCAATAGATGATGTGCGCGCGTTTCATAAAACCTTTTATCGCCCGGACAACGCGACGCTCGTCATCGTCGGCGACTTTGAGCAGAAACAGCTTGACGCGTGGGTTGATAAATATTTAGGCCGTATCCCGAAGATGGAAGGAGCCATGCCGCGCGTCACCGTCAAAGAGCCTGAGCACACAGCGGAGCAACGCTTTAACGAGTACGGCCCGAATGTTCCCGCGCCGGCAGTGGCGATTACTTATCTTGCCCCGCCCATTGCGAGCGATGACGCGGCAGCCCTGGAAGTTGCCGAATCAATTCTCTCCGGCGGCGAATCTTCGAGGCTCTATCAATCACTCGTCTATCAGCAGCAACTTGCGCAAGAGGCGTTCGGCGAAGCAGACCTCAGAGAAGACACCGGCCTCTTTATCTTCGGCGCGATTCTTGCGAGCGATAAGAAGGTTGATGAGGCGGAGCATTCGCTACTCGCTGAGTTGAAGAAGATGCAGGACCAACCCGTCACCGCGGCGGAACTTGATAAGGCTAAGAATCAACTCGTCACGGGAGCCTTGCGCGAACGCGAGACGAGCGACGGCAAAGCCTCCGCACTGGCAGAGGCGGCGGTGCTTTACGGCGACCCCGCGCGCGTCAACACGAACCTTGAAAGGTTGCAGGCAGTGAGCGCGGCGGACGTGCAGCGCGTCATGAAAAAATATTTCACGGACTCGAATCGCGTCGTCATCAACTATCTGCCTGAATCCATGCGCAGCCCGAATGCGGGAGGGGAAAGCAAATGAACATTAGAAGAAATATCTTCCGCCGCGCCGCGAGCGCGGGTGTCGCGCTGCTCATGACAGCATCTTTCGCAAACATCTCGTTCGGACAGGAGATGCCGCCCGCGCCCGCCGCGCCGCGCTCCGTCACCATTCCGAAGCCGGTCGAAAAGACTCTGAAGAACGGCCTGCGCGTCATCGTCGTCGAGCGCGCGAACGTGCCGCTCGTCACTTCGGGTCTGGTCATCAAGAACGGCGGCGAAGTTGACCCGGCGCAGATGAGCGGCCTCGCGGACATGACCGCAGACCTGCTCACCAAAGGCACGAAGACGCGCAGCGCTCCCGAAATCGCACAGGCTATCGAAGCTCTCGGTGGCGAGCTTAATTCTAACGGCGCATGGGATTCAACATCCATTACAGTCAACGTCGCATCCTCCAAGATCAATCAGGCGATGGATATTCTCGCTGACGTGGCTCGCAACCCGACCTTTAAGGATGATGAGATTGACCGCTTGCGCCAGCAGAATCTTGACAGCCTGCAACAGGCTATGGCTAACCCCGGCGCCGTCGCCAGTCAGGTCGCCGCGCGCGTCGTCTTTGGCGATGATGCTTACGGCCATCCGCTGGCCGGAACGACGCAATCAATCCAACGCATCAAGCGCGAGGATATTGTCGCGCTGCATGACAAGTATTATCGCCCCGACAATGCGATTTTAGTTTTCGCCGGAGACATCAAGGCGGCAGATGCCTTCAAGCTTGCAGAGCGTCTCTTTGGCGATTGGGCTAAGCCTGCTTCGCCGCTGCCCGCGATGGAGATGAAGACCGCGAGTGATGCGATGAACGCCAAATCGCGCGTCGTCGTGATCGATATGCCGGATGCGGGACAGGCCGCGGTTGTCCTCGCGCGTCGCGGCTTGAAGCGGACAGACCCGGAATACTATCGCGGCATCGTCGCCAACACAGTTCTCGGTGGCGGCTACTCTGCGCGTCTCAATCAGGAGATCCGCGTCAAGCGCGGCCTGAGCTACGGCGCGGGCAGCAGTCTTTCCGCGCGGCGCGATGTCGGGCCGTTCACCGCTTCGACTCAGACCAAGAATGAGTCTGGAGCCGAAGTCGCTTCGCTCTTGATGAGCGAATTGACGCGCCTTTCGAGCGAGCCGATTGCTGATCTGGAATTGACTCCGCGCAAGGCCGTGCTGACCGGAAACTTCGGGCGCAACCTTGAAACCACCGGCGGCCTCGTGGCGCAGATAGCAAATCTTGCCCTCTACGGCCTGAGTCTGGACGAGATAAATAATTACATCAAGAACGTGCAGGCGGTATCGGCAGGCGATGTGCAGAAATTCGCGGGCACACGCATTGACCAGAAGGGCGCGAACCTGATTATCGTCGGCAACTCAAAGCTGTTTCTCGAAAACTTGCGCAAGCAATTCCCGAACATCGAGGTCATTTCGATTACCGATCTCGATCTCAACAGCGCGGGTTTGAGAAAGAATGAATCCGGTGTCCTGAAGAAGTAAAAAAGGGTTTCAGGTTTCAGGTTCAAGGTTCAAGGTTAAGACATGGCTCCTAGCTTTGAACCTGAAACCAGAAACCTGAAACCTTGAACCCTGTCGGTAAGAATAGTTATGAGAATTAAATTTATGATGCTTCTCATCATGCTTGTTCTCCTGCCTGCGTCGGTTTCAGTGGCGCAGGATGATGAAGGCTATGCTGTGCGTAGAGAGGCCGGGACGGCTGCGGCTGTGCGACAGTTGTCAGACCGCGACCCGCTCATACGGCAGCGCGCCGCAGAAGTGTTAGCCGAATTCTCAGCCGTCGAACAGCAACGTCTGGTTGAAGGCTATCGCTTGCAGGAGAAGAACGACCGTGTGCGGCTCGCGCTCGATTGGGCGCTCTATCGCATGGGCAAGAGGGACGCGCTCTATGGCGTGGTCAATGGCCTGCGAAGTGATAGCCGCCGCACGCAGGCGGTCGGTTATCTCTCAACCCTTCCCGGCCCGCGCCCCCTCGAACCGTTCTTCATGCATACCGACAACAAGACGCTGATCGGCTTACTCGAAGTGATGGCGAGCCTCGGCGATGCGGACACACTGGAATTCGTCAGACCTTACACGGCTTCGCTTGAGCCAAAAGTCGCAGAAGCCGCGCAGTTCGCCACGCGCGAGATAACCGCGCGGCTCGCACAACCCACGCCCGAAACTCTGACTCGCCCGCGCGAAGTCGGAAAGAGCAATAACGCCGTTCCATAAGATTAAAGCACGAGGGTGAAGGGGATAGGGCGTAGGGGTAGAAAAGAATTCTCTTTCACTACACCTTACACCCTATCCCCTTCACCCTTTCCTCTTTGCGCCTTTGCGCCTTTGCGCGAAACTTTTCCCTCGCACGCACTCGCTTTCAATTAAGAACTGCTGTAATTTCATAAATCTCAAATATGAAATCTCAAATTTGAAATCTGAGCTTGCCATTATTGATGCATTCGAACCTGCGTTCATTCCTTGACCTGCTCGCGCGCGAGAACGACCTCGTGCGAATCGAAACAGAAGTTGACCCATATCTTGAGCTGGCAGAAATTCACCGGCGCGTGATTGAGCGCGGCGGGCCTGCTCTCCTCTTTACGCGAGTGAAGGGCAGCCGCTATCCCGTCACGACGAATCTTTTCGGTACTGCGCGACGCATCGAGCGCGCATTCGGCTCAAAGCCCGAAGCCTTAGTGCGCGAAGTCGTGTCGGTTGCGGAAAATCTTCTGCCTCCGCGTCCTGCAAAACTCTGGCAGCATCGCTCGCTCGCTTTAGAAGCTTTAAAGCTCGGCACGCGCCGCACAAGCCGCGCGCCTGTGACGCAGGTACTGGACGAACCGGCGCGGCTCGACGAGCTTCCGATTCTGACCACGTGGCAAGAGGACGGCGGAGCTTTCATCACTCTGCCTCTCGTTTACACGGAGCATCCGTTGACGGGCAAGCACAATCTTGGCATGTATCGCATACAGCGTTATGACGCGCGGACGACCGGCCTGCACTGGCAGATACACAAGGGCGGCGGCTTTCATTATCACGAAGCCGAGCGTCTGGAACAGCCGCTGCCCGTGACAGTTTTTTTAGGCGGCCCGCCCGCGCTGATTCTCTCTGCGATTGCGCCCTTGCCCGAAGACGTGCCGGAGCTTGTGCTGGCTTCCGTGCTGGCCGGAGAAAAAATCAGGGTCACAAAAAATCCGCAGCATGATTTCTCGCATCGCCTCGTCGCTGAAGCGGAGTTTGCGCTGGTCGGACAAGTCCCGCCGCATGAGCGTAGACCGGAAGGGCCGTTCGGCGATCATTACGGCTACTATTCTTTGCAGCACGATTATCCTGTCTTTCATGTCGAGGCGGTCTTTCATCGCCGCGATGCGATCTATCCCGCGACCGTAGTCGGCAAGCCGCGACAGGAAGATTTTTTCATCGGTGATTATTTACAGCAGCTTCTTTCACCGCTCTTCCCGCTCGTCATGCCTAGCGTACGCGACCTGTGGAGCTACGGCGAGACGGGCTTTCACTCTCTGGCTGCGGCTGTCGTCCGTGAGCGTTACGCGCGCGAGGCGCTGGTCTCAGGCTTTCGCATTCTGGGCGAAGGCCAGCTCTCGCTCACCAAGTTTTTGCTCCTGACAGACACGCCGCAAGACCTGCGCGACTTTAAATCTCTCTTCGAGCACGTGCTCGCGCGTGCCAGATTCGAGAGCGACCTGTTTATCTTCTCGAATGTCTCGATGGACACGCTCGATTACACGAGCGGAAAAATAAATCAGGGAAGCAAGGCTATCTTGCTCGGACTCGGAGATGCTGTGCGCGAGCTGCCGCGCGAGTTCGTTGGAGAGCTGCCGCGTGATGTCGCGCGTGCGGAAGTCTTCTGCGGCGGCTGTCTGGTCGTCGAGGGATTGCCGTTTCAAAAGGACGCAGCGCAGGCCGCGCGTCTCGTAACAGATAGAGCGTTCGCTGACTGGCCTCTCGTCATCCTGCATGATGATGCGGGCGTCGCGCATTCCGTTTCGGATTTTCTGTGGGCGACTTGGACGCGCTTCGAGCCTGCTTCGGACATCCACGCGGCGGGCGTTGAAGTTCGCCGCCATCATCTCTCATACAGCGCGCCCCTCGTGATTGATGCGCGCATGAAGCCGGGCTACCCGGATGAGTTGATCGTGCGCCCGGACATCGCAGAACTCGTTGACCGCCGCTGGCGTGAATATTTTCCACACGGTTTGAGCGCGAGTGAAGGGAAGTAGTTTTAGAAAGAATGAGATTTTTTAAGAGCAAGAAGAGAGCAGTTCTTTTCGCCTTTGCAGCAATAATTTGCGTCGTACTATTTTCAGTTTTGTGGGCGTTCCTCATCGAGCCGAACCGCGTCATCGTCAACGAAGTTGAGATTAAGCTTCCAGCGTGGCCTGCCGCTTTCGCTAATCTTAAAATCGTTGCTATCTCAGACCTGCACGCGGGCATGCCTTTTATCAACGAGGCCAAGCTGCAACAGGTGGTCATGATGGCGAATCAGACTCAGCCCGATTTGATCGTCCTGCTCGGCGATTTTATCGCACGCGACAGGAGAGATGAAAGGCTCTTGATGACGCCTGAAATGATCGCGGAGAATTTAAAAGGCTTGCGCGCGAAATACGGCGTGTATGCAATCCTCGGCAATCACGATTGGAACTTTGACGGCGAGCGCGTGAGGCGCGCATTGGAGGGGGCGGGCATACATGTGCTAGAAAATGATGTCGCGCAGATTCAGAAGGACGGGCAAACTTTATGGCTGCTTGGCGTTCCGGATTTCTGGATGCGCCAGCCGATAGACATCAGACCCGCCCTGCAAAAAATCAACGCGCCCGGCCCCATCATCGCCCTCACACATAATCCTGACGTATTCCCGACGCTACCGCCGAACATCTCCCTCACTCTCGCCGGGCACACGCATGGAGGGCAGGTCAACATTCCTTTCATCGGTCGTCTGATAGTCCCTTCGCAGTACAAAGAGCGATACGCAGCCGGTTATATTCAGGAGAACAATCGCAAACTCTTCGTCACGACGGGCATCGGCACGACCGGCCTCGCCGTCCGCTTTCGCGTGCCGCCGGAGATCGCGGTGTTGACGATAAAATAAAATGGACTTTGGACTTTGTGCTTTGGTCTTTGCACGCGACTCAAACTTGAGTTGTTAAAATCAAGATGAGCAAGTCATCTAAGACCAAAGACCAAAGCACAAAGTCCATCTTTTAATTATCCTGCCTTCAATAGAAATTCGACTTCAAATCCTTTTGGCGAGAGGTTACGTGCGGAGACTGTGCCCTGACAGGCTTCGATGCAGGATTTGACGATGGCGAGGCCGAGTCCTGTGCCGCCTGTGGCGCGCGAGCGGTCGGACTCGATGCGATAAAATGGGTCGAACAGTTTTTCGAGCGCGGCTTCCGGCACGCCCGCGCCGCCGTCTCTGACAGACACGCTGACGTGACCGTTGTTGGTTTCGGCAGCGATGGTAATCATTCCGGTGTTGCCCGCATAACGCACGGCATTGCGTAACACGTTGGCAAGAGCACGCGATAACAGCTCCGGCTGCGCCATGACTTCCACCTCGTCGTCAACTTTTAATTCGAGTTTGGCATTCTCTGTAACCGTCTCGCGTTCGATAACGCGCTCGACGAGCGGTCGCAGTGAAACATGCTCAAGCACGATGTTGGTCGTTCTGATTCCGGCTTTTGAATAAGCCAGAAGCTCGCTGACGAGCTTCGACATCAGCTCGACCTCTTCTCTGACATCTTCGACAAGGCGGCGATCCTGTTGCCCGACGCGGTCTTCCAGAATGCTCAGCGCGAATTGCATGCGCGCGAGCGGCGAGTTCAGCTCGTGCGAGATGTCGCCCATAAATCTTTTCTGCCCGTGGACGAAACCGGACAGACGCGAGGTCAGATGATTGATGGCTTTGCCAAGCCGCCCGAGTTCGTCCGTTCTACGCTCGCTGACGCGCACGTCGAACTGCTCTTCGGCGATCTGCTCTGTCGCGCTCGTCATCTGACCGACGGCCTTTGTGATGCCGCGCACGAACGGCAGCCAGAAGAGAATCGTAAAAATGCAGACGACGCCTGCCATCACCAGCCACGGCGTCGGGTCGAAAAACAGGCCGTGGCCTGAGAACGAATCGGAGGCGGCGATCAATCTCGTGCGGACGGCTTCCGTACCATCTTTGTCCTGAAAGATAGTTCGCATGACCATCCAGTAAAGAGTCGGATTCGTCGTGCGCAGGTAGAAACTGGGCGGGCCTCCGGGCGGTGGCGGCTCGCGCGGCTGCGACGCTGCGGGAGGCTGCGGCATTGGCTGTCTTCCCGCCGGATAGTCCGGTTCGGCGCGCGTGATCTCGCTGGAAATCCGAGACGGCAAATTTAACTCTCTTCCGGCAATCTGTTTCCCTGTGTTGTCGAACATGAAAAACTCTACGCGGTAGGCTTCGGAATATCTCTTCAAGACTTGATCGCGCTCTTCTCTGGGCTTCCCGTCCATCTCTCTCGAAATCAGTCTGGTCACGGCCTCGATGCTGTTAGACCCTCCGGCGAAGAATGGTGCGCGCGGCTCAAAGCGTGAGTCCAGATTAAAGACGAGCCAGAGGATGAGGCCGACGAGCAGCAGGTTCAAAAAGACCCACAACATGATTTTTGAGAAGAGCGAGAAACGCAGGCGGCGCATGATTATTCCTCGCCTTTCAACGCCGCTTCCGGCACGAGCATGTAACCCACCGACCGAACGGTTTTGATGTAACGCGGATTTTTCGGATCGTCTCCGAGCTTGCGTCTCAAGGAAGAGATGTGAACGTCAATCGAGCGATCAAAGACCTCGTAGTTTCTCCCCGCGATTTCATCAAGCAGCGTGTCGCGGTCTAGCACGCGCCCCGCCGCGCGCGCCAGACAGAGCAGCAGGTCGAATTCGAGCGCGGTCAAGTTTAAAACCTCTTCATGCTGCACGACCGTTCGCGCCGCCGGATTGAGATGCAAATCTTTGACGGAGATTTCTTCAGTCTCACTTTTGGATTGCGCGGCTGTCAGGAGCGAGCGGCGCGTGACGGCGCGCAGACGTGCCAGCAGCTCGCGCGTCGAAAAAGTCTTTGGCAGATAATCGTCCGCGCCGATTTCGAGTCCGACGATTCTATCCGCTTCATCTCCGAGCGCGGTCAGCATCAACACCGGCACGGTCGAGACGCGGCGAATCTGTTTGAGAACCTCGAAGCCGTCCATGCCCGGCAACATCACATCGAGAATCACCGCTTGAAAATCACCGCCTTCGATTTTGTTGAGACCGGCAGCGCCCGTGTGCGCGGCCTCGACCGAAAAGCCCATCATGTCCAGATACTCTTTCACCAGACGGCAGAGCTTTAAATCGTCGTCAATCATCAGCACGCGTATCGGAGAAATATTTTCGCTCGTGTCTCTCATCGTTATTCCGTATCCTGCTCTCTGAACCGTCGCCGGATTCTAGCGCGAAATAATCGAAGGCGCAGAAACTTTTACAATCCCTTAACAAAAATGCTGCTCGTCATAATGAAAGCTTTACGTTCAGCCTGTAAATTACAGTCACATCATTCGGATGCATCTTGCAGGATGTTTGAATCTACGCATGATGCAAAGCTTACCTGACAGCAAGACGGAAGGGAGACATTGTTATGAAAATCTTCAGAATCATATTTGCAGCTTTTGTTCTGGCAACTGTGGCCGGTTCGCTGACCTTGATGTTCGGGCAGTCGAGAAATAATGCCGGACGAACACAATCGGACGGGCAAACAGAGTCCGGTGGGCGACAAAGACCCGACGGCCCGCCGATGCCGCATGACGGGTTAGACGGGCGCATGCTCAGAGAATTAAATCTGAGCGACGCGCAGAAGGAACAGATCAAAGCTTTACATGAAAGCGCGCGTACGGCTTCGCAGCAGTTTTTTGAACAGCTTAAAGCGATTGACGCGCAGCTCAGAACAATCACGCAGGCCGCCGCATTTAATGAAGAGCAGGCGCGCACGCTGCTTGCGAGCAAAGCGGGGGTGATGACCGAGCTTGAACTCATACGCCTGCGCGCAGACTCTGCGACCTACAATCTTCTGACCGCAGAACAGAAAGCGCGTCTCGAACAGCTCAAGCAGGAGCGCCCGGAATTTTCACGCGGCGGGGACAGGCCGGAGGGCGCACGCCGGTAAAACAGCACATGCGCTTTACACAGAATTAAATAAGTTATGCAAGATGGAAGCACAGGCAGTCTGGCATGATGCTGAAGGCCATGGAGAGGGGCTACTTCATGGTTACAACGAACAAGCTGGCTGTGCTTCCTGCCCCAACCCCCCTCGAATAAATTGCTGGCCGCTCACCGACAAGCGAAGCTCAAAGGAGAGATAATGCAAGAGAACAGTTTACTTTCGCGTCGAGATTTATTGACGAAAGGATTTAAAGCAGCCGCCGCACTCGGATTGGGCGCGGTGGCCTTGAGAGCGGGGGGCAATTTCAATCCGTTCGCAACCACAGCCTTAGCGGATATTCCGCAGGGCGCGCTCGATTATGCATCGGTCGAGCCTTGCGTGCTGACATGCACGTCAACCATTGGGCCTTGCTATTTCTCAACCGGCCTCGTCCGCCGCAACATCACAGAAGGGAAGCCCGGCTTGCCTACGCGACTCGGTTTTCGCGTCGTCAACGCGGATACCTGCGAGCCGATTTCAAACGCTTCGATTGATATCTGGCACACTGACAATAACGGAATTTACTCCGCGCCGATAAGCACGTTTTGTAACGGCACAGACCCGGTCGTTCAGACACAGCGATTCGGGCGCGGCATTCAAAACACGGACTCCAACGGCTGGGCGTATTTCGACTCGTTCTATCCGGGCTGGTATTCGGGACGCGTCACGCACATACACGCGACTATTCGTTTAGGAGCCACAGCCATTGCGACCACGCAGTTCTTCTTCGCAGATAGGGTCAGCGAGTTTGTTTACAGGAGCCATCCGAATTATTCGCACCGCCCGAACCGCGACACGACGAATGCCACGGATAATGTCATCGGCGGAAATCTGACACGCGTCGTGCCTTTTCTGTTCAGCACACGAATGATAAACAACAAATATTTGCAGGCGACCAAGACCATCGGCATCCGAACCACTGCCACCACTTGCGCAGCTTGATGAAAGGAGCAAACAGATGAAAAATATTTGCGTCTCAAACAAACTCTCTTTACGTCTGGCGTGTTCCATCGCGGTCATGCTGGCGCTTGCCGCAACGTCGTTTGCCCAGCTCAAGCTACGTAGTGCAATGGACTATGACGGCGACAACAAAGCGGACATCGCTGTCTTTCGCCAGAGCGATAACGGCTGGTACATCTTGAAAAGCAACGGCACGGGCTTCATCGGTCAAGCCTTCGGCACAACGCACACAGACACGCTCGCGCCCGGCGACTATGACGGCGACGGCAAAGGCGACATCGCTGTCTGGCGTTACAGCAACGCAGCCTTTTACTATCTTGAGAGTACCACCTCGACCGTCAAGGCCAGACAGTGGGGCATCATCGGCGACGAGATTGTGCAGCGCGATTATGATGGCGACAACAAGACAGACTTCGCTGTCGCGCGCCGCACTTCCGGCAATCTTTTCTGGTACATCCTGCAAAGCACGGACGGCACGCTGCGCGCACAGCAGTTCGGACTTTCTACCGACTTGACGGCTCCCGGCGATTACGACGGAGACGGAAAGTTCGACATCGCTGTGCAGAGAAGCGGCACGGGCGGCGTCTCGACATTTTATATTTCGGGAAGCCTCTCAGGCTTTTACAGCGTGCAGTGGGGACTCGGAACTGATCGCATAGCGACCGGAGATTATGACGGCGATAACAAAACCGATCTGGCTGCTGTACGCAACAACGGCTCGACTTTCGATTGGTATATCCTGCAAAGCACGAACGGCCAGCTTCAATACGCGAACTTCGGAGCAGTAGACACAGACGTGCCTGTGCAGAACGATTACGATGGAGACGGCAAAGCTGACGTAGCAGTGTGGCGTGACAGCACCGCTACATTTTATATCCTGAGGAGCATGGATAGCGGCATTCAGCAAACCAATTGGGGATTCAGCACCGATTCTCCGATTGCGGCTTACGATACGCACTAAAAATAGTACTTTGTTCTTTATCCTTTGTTCTTTGTTCGTCTTGCTCAGCTTGAGTTTTGACATTCATGGCTAGAGTCGCGTGCAAAGAACAAAGTACAAAGAACAAATCCAAACTCAAACCGGAAGCCGAATCGTAAAGACCGCTCCGCCCGTCTCGGCATTGCCCGCAGAGAGCGTGCCGCCATGTTCTGTGATGACGCGGTGCGCGAGTGCGAGTCCGACGCCGTGCCCTTTCGATTTTGTCGTGAAGAAGGGAATGAAGATGCGCTGCAAATCTTTCTCAGGGATTCCCGCGCCCGTGTCTTCAATCTCAACCCTCGCCCATGGCTGACCCGCCACATCAAGCTCGCGCGAGGCTCGAACGTTGACGCAGCGCGACGCTTTTTCATCTTCAATCGCTTCGGCTGCATTACGCAACAGGTTGAGCATCGCCTGCCGCAGCATACGTTCATCAGCCTGTATATCTGTGAACTCGCCTTCGATTGAGAGCGTGACCGCATGCTCTTCATAAAGAGCCAGCAGTTCCGCAGAGCATTCGTCAATCATCTCTCGCAACGAGACGCGTGTCAGGTCGAGCGGCTGCGGGCGCGCGAAGTTGAGGAATGCCGTGACCATCGCAGACAGGCTGCGGACTTCGCCGAGCAGAGCCGTGGCGGCTGCGCTCCCGCGCTCATCCATCTCAAGATTCTGCATGAGCTGTGCGTAGCCGTGCAGCGTGGCGAGCGCGTTCTTAAATTCATGCGCCAGCCCAGCGGACATCTCTCCCAGACTTTCCAGATTATTTTTGAGCGCGACCTGCTCGCGCAAGTGCGTCACTTCGGTGATGTCCGTCAGCAGGCAGAGCGCGCCCCGCGCCCCGCGCTCGGGCATCGGATCAATCGGCGCGACCGTCACTCCGAGCCTGCGCGTGCGCCCGCCAGAGCCGGTCGCTAACACCTCTTCGCGGCGATAGAGCTTGCCCGTCTCCAGGCATCGCGTGACCATCAACGCCAACTCCGGCGTGTTACTCAGGAGCGCACGCAGGGTTTGCCCTTCGGCCTCGCCGTTGGTTTCAAGGAGCGTGCGCGCGGGCGCGTTGACCATCGTCGCATACCCCTCTGCGTCAAAGGCTATGAGGCCGGAAGGGACGCTGGCGACGATGCGCTCGCTAAACTTTTGTGCAGATGCCGCGCGCTCACTGGCCTGCGCGCTCAGAGCTTCGAGCGTGCGCTGTTGCGATTGAAGCTGCGCGATAACGGATTGAAAAGTCTCTAACACAAATTCCGCTTCATCACGCGCTTTGATCGGGCGAGCGGAGACGGGAGCGCGTTCGGCTTCGCCCACCAGTTGACGATACGGGCGCAGCAGCCACCTCAATAACAACGTGACGCACAGCAAAGTGACGACCAGCGTCGTGATAAAAACCGTCAGCAGAATCGGTGCGCGCGGCGTCCTCGTCACGCCCTGCCCGAACGCAAACAATATCACCGCCACCATGCTCGCCAGCAGACACACTCCGCCCAACAGCGCGAAGACTACTTGTAAGCGGCTTCCGTAACGCATAGAGAAGTGATGAGTGATAAGTGATGAGTGATGAGTGATAAGAGATAAGAGAAGACAGGCTTTTCCTATCACCTATCACCTGTCACTTAATAACGAATTGCGAGGCGTACCATGCAATCAGGTATTTGCCGACGAGCAAAGAGATGATCGCGCCGATGCCGAGAAAGATGCCGAAGGGCAGGAGCATTTGCAGGTTTCTCTCGCGGCGTTTGAGCATCAGTAGAACTCCAGTGACCGAGCCGGAGATGACACCCAGAAAAAGCGTCAGCAGCGTTAGCCTCCAACCTGAAAAGGCTCCCACCATAAACATCATCTTCACATCGCCAAGCCCCATCGCTTCGACTCCGCGCAACTTCTCCCACAGCCAGCCGATGAGCCACAATGAGCCGCCGCCTGCCAGCGCACCCAACGCTGCTCCGAACAAAGAGACAGCCCACACAGGCCAGCCCGGAAGTGCGCCGAGCAGAGCCGGGCCGAGATCGTCGAAGTACGGCGTGCCCGTCAGATAAGGCAGTGCGAGGCGCGCCAGAACGGCGAAGATGAGGCCGGGATACGTGATGGCGTTCGGCAGAATCATGTGCTCCGCGTCTATGAAGACGAGAGCCGTGATCATCGTCACGAAGATCAAGTCGAAGGGCAGCGCATAGCTCAGCCCGTCGCGCAGGAAGACCGCGCCGAACAGGAGCGCAGTCAGAAGCTCTACCGCTGGATAGCGTGCGGAAATCGGCGCGCTGCAAGTTCTGCAACGACCGCGCAGGATTAGCCAACTGATAATCGGAATATTGTCATAAGCTTTTATCGCCGTCCCGCACGATGGGCAGCGCGAGTTCGGAAAGACGATAGACTCTTCGCGCGGCACGCGATGTATGACGACGTTCAAAAAACTTCCGATGATCGCGCCGAAGGCCGTGACCAGCGCGCAGGCGAGCGGCCACGGCAGAGCCTGTATGGCCTCGTTCATATTGTCTGAGAGAATCATGTTGAAGCTGTGCGTCCTATAGCTCTTCGCGGGCGGCGCGTTTTTAAGAGGCATGCTAAACTTAACGTCCATCGTGCCCCCAAGCATGATACGGTTTTGTGCCTGTTTGCGAAAGATGTAATTTTGAGGAGTGAAGTTTGAATCGTCGCCATCCAATCATCGTGATGCTCGCAGTCGGCGTGCTGCTCATCATCGTGCTGTGCCTGATTCCATATTCGCTCGCCAGAAAGCCGGATGCGAAACAGGCTGCGGGAGCATTTCTCTCTGAGTCAGCGAAAGAAAAATCTGAAGCGAAGCCGCGCAGGGGCGAGCCTGCTTTCGATGTCGCCACGTGGTATGCGCTGCACGAAGAGGAGCCGGAAAATCACGGAGTCTTGATTGAAACGATTGACGGCACGCGTCTGCTGGCTTCGCATAACGCAGACGAGCCGTTTAATCCCGCTTCGTTGATTAAGCTCGCCACCTCGCTCGTCGCCTTAAAAAAACTCGGAGCGGAGTATCGCTTTCAAACACGCGTCTTCGTTGACGGCAGAGTTGACGCCGCAGGCACATTAGTTGGACGGTTGCTCGTCATTGGCAATGACCCGACGTTCGGAGATGTCGCGGCGGGCATGATTGCTAAAGAATTGCGTGCGCGCGGTATCAAAAATGTGAAGGGCGCAATCGGCGTCTCGCAGGATTTCTGCTTTAACTTCAGCGATTCGGCGGAAGAATCCGCCGCCCGTTTATGTAAGGCTTTGAATCTGGGGAACGCCGCGCCGGTTATCGCGAGCGATGCCGCGGGCGCGTCTCTCTTCACGCTCGATTCATATCCGCTGCATGACGTGCTGCTGTACATGAATGCACGTTCGAGCAACTTCGTCGCGGAAAGAATCGGCGCGCTCATCGGCGGAGCAGAGGGCGTGCAGCAATTTCTCGTCAACGAGCTTCATCTGCCCGTCTCAGAAGTCACCATCGCGCGCGTGTCCGGGCGCGAGCACAATCGCCTGACGCCGCGCGGCATGCTCGCAGTGATACGCGCTCTGGTCGAAGAGGCTGCGCGTCAGAATCTCGAACCCGAAGCCATCATGCCCGTTGCCAGCGACGATTCAGGAACGTTGCGCCGCAGGCTCGCGGGCACAGGGTTGGAAGGCGCGGTGGTTGGAAAGACCGGCACGCTAACATCGGAAGTGGACGGCGGCATGGCGAGCCTCGCCGGAATCGTTTACACGAAAGATGCAGGGCGCGTCGTCTTCGTGATTCTGGATCAGGGAAATCATATCTGGGAGCACAGGCAGTTAGAAGACCAGTTGCTCGCCGATGTAGTCAACACTTTAGCCACGCCCCGCGCCATCGCATCTCCGACTCCGAGACAATTACTCTCAGCTTCGGGGTTAAGAATCAGTCAATAAAAATTCGTAACCGATGCAGAAGAGGCGGGCATGCTTTTAGACATGCCCGCCTCTTCTATTATTGACAGCCACAGCGCGATGTGCGGCTTGTGAGATGCTACGGTATTATCATCTCATAGCCTTCGTACTCTCCGTTCGGATGGGGACGAGTACACGAAACATTTGTGCAGGAAAATCCATCTTGCGCCACACTGCAAAGCTCATTACCGTTGCTGGCGTGACAAGCATAAAAGACATTACCACTAGGGCTGGTTCTAGTTTCGCAAGCTTGACGAGGGCACAGTCCTTGAGGCGCGGGGCGCGAGGCATGATTGGTCGCTCTAATGGCTTTCACTTGGCTCAAATCGTTCTTCGCCCATTTCGATCCGTCCTCGTAGAGAATCTCGCTTACTGAAATATCAATGCGAAACTCTCCATCGAGTGTGCCATTATGAACAAGCGGCTGATAGATTTTAGCGAAAATGACGACGGGAAAGCGCAAGACCAAGCTGCTGCCTGCTGGAAGCCCGCCGTCACGTGTGATGAAAGGGGTTTGTCCCTGCAATAACACTTTATCGGAAGCTTGTTCTTTAGATACGCGCCACGTTAATTTGACGGCGGTGACATTTTCCTTAGACTGATTTTCGAGTCCCACTTTTGTGACGGCAATTCCCCTTTTGGCATCGGTTGTGACGCTCGTGACCACGACAGGAGTTGATTCGGAGTCAGGGCCTAAGAAAGGGTGCGATCCGACAGACCAATCCCCACGCGGGAATTCTACTTGAGAACTGGCTTTGTTTTGTCCCACGTTCTCTTTTCCGCTTGATGCAACAATTATCAACGCAAAGATCACAAGCAGACAGACCGGGATTTTTCTGCCTATCCGATTTTGTGGAAGTGTAGCCAGCGAGAAATGGATTTTGCTGATACTGTTTTTCATACTTATGCCCCTCCCTGAGGCGTGAAGTTTAAGGAGTGACCGCGAGGTTTCTGCACAAAGAGCAAAGAGGTTTGTGTGCAAAGATAAATTAACACAAATTTCGGGGGGGGGCTATCTGAAAATCATTGTTTTCACATTAGACTTATGAGTCAACCGGAACTGTCTCTTAACGAATATTGCTTCAATTTTTAATTTCTGTTTGCTGCATCTCCCACAACGTTAAATGCTTGAGAAAAGCATGATGCGCGGCAAAGCGTGCGATGGCGAGACCGGCGAGGCCGTCTCGAAAGCCGCCTTTGAGAAAATAGCTGCGTATGAAAGCGGCTGGCGCAGCCGTGGCGATGCCGAAGGGAGAGGTGCGGCGGCCACGCTCGTACATCTGCTTTGCCGAGAGCGGGGCGTATCGCTCGCCGATCATCCGGTGATGATGCGCGGCATCACGCACGCTGTAATGCAGTATGCCGCCCTTGAGAATTTCGACGCGCGAGTCTTCCGGCATTTTCACAGACTCGTGTATGAAGGCTCCTTCCCAACGCCCGCGCTCTTTCCGGTAAAGGCGAAGCTGGAAGTCAGGATACCAACCGCCGCCGCGAATCCAGCGTCCCATATACCACGAGCGGCGCGCGATACGATAGCCGTCGGCACGTTGCTCTTCATCCTTCTGTTTCAATCCGAGAATCGCCTCGCGCAGCTCATCCGAGACGCGCTCGTCCGCATCCAGACTGAGAATCCATGTGTGCGCCGCTTCATCAGCCGCGAACTGTTTTTGCGTGGCAAAGCCCGGCCACGCCCGTGTGATGACGCGCGCCCCGCACTCGACAGCAATCTCGCGCGTAGAGTCTGTGGATTCGGAATCAACTACCAGAATCTCGTCAGCCCAAGCGACCGACTCGCAGGCTGCGCGAATATTTTCAGCTTCGTTGTGTGTGATGATGGTGGCGGTGATCTTCATCTGGCTTGCGATTTTAGATTTATAATTTGCGATTGGACAAGGAGAATTATCTCCCCTTGTCCAATCGCAAACCTAAAATCACAAATCCGAATTGAGCTTTACGGCGCGCCATGCATGTCAATGCGTGTCAATAGTAATGTTGTTGGCGCGCAGGGTCGTGGAGGTCGCGCGCTGTAGGTCTGCCAGAGCTTTGTTGTAATCGGTCTCGGCGCGCAACTCTGCATTGCGCGCGTTGGCGAGCGTGTTCTCGCGCGAGAAGAGAATGAATGTGGTTGAGCGTCCGACCTGATAAAGACGCTGCTCGCCCGTTAATTGTAGCTCGGCATTTTCGCGTGCGGCTCGCGCAGACAGGACGCGGCGGCGCGCCGTTTCAACTGCCTGAGCCGCATTGCGAACCTCGACGATGACGGACTGCTCCTGCGAGCGCATCGAAGCATCCAGTTGCGTGGTTTGAATGCGCGCTCCGGCAAGATTCGCTTCCGCGGTTCGATTGTGGAAGGGGAACTCGATGGTCACGCCGACGACGGCATTATAGGTGTTAAAGTTGAAGAGATTACGCAACATCTGCCCGTAGCCGCCGACCAGATTGCCGGTCGCACCCGGACTCGTCGCATCAATTTGAGGAACCATGGCGTTGCCTAAATTGATGAGGGGAAGATTGCGTATGATGTTTATCTGTTGAAGCAGAAATGCGTTGGAGTTGGTCAGAGGATTGCCGAAGATGAGCGGGATGCTGCCGGTTGTTCCACCGGTTGTGACGGCAGAGCCTGCGAGTCCTGTGGTCGCAAAGGTGGATTGAAGATCAATCCGCGGCTTGGTCTGATTTTTGAAAAATTGAATGTCAATATTATTGATGTCGCGTTGCAGGCGCAGGCGGCGCAACTCCGGGCGATTGGCTTTGGCTTCATCAATCGCATCGTTGAGATTGACCGGCACGACATCAAAGCTCGGCTCATCAATCGGCATCACCTGTGCAGACCATTGCGGCGCGTTCGGGTCGCGCAGCATCAACTGCTTGAGATTGTTCTCGGTAATCGAGACGTTTTGTGCCGCGAGCAGCAGGTCTGATTCGCGGTTGGCAAGCTCCGTCTGTACTTCTGCGCGTTCAATCGGCGCACCGGAACCCGCGCTAATGCGTGCCTCCACTTGCCGCAGATTTTCGCGCGACAGATTGATATTGGCAATGCGGTTCTGCTGGTCGCGCAAGGCAAAGACCAAATCCCAGTAGGCTCGCTGCACCTGCGCGATGACATCAATCGTGCGCGTGCGAAAGTCCGCATCCGTCTGCTCAAGACGTTTGCGCTGGATGCGTATGTCGCGCCGGTTACGGTCAATCGAGCGATTGCGCCACAGGGGTTGCGTAAAGGTCACGCCGAGGCTCGAAGAGAAGACAGGGTTAAGCTGACTGAATGAGTTGTTGGTCGTGCGCCGGTTGTTATTAAAAAAGAAGTCGTATGAGCCGCCGCCCCTGCTAAAAGTTTTGTTGATATCAGCGTTGTTCTGAAAGTCCGTTTGCGTCAGGGTCGTCGCGCCGCCGAGCGAGCTTGGCTGCGATTGGACGAGTCTCGTGAGCTGCGGGTTAAAGGTAAAGACCGGATCGAAAACTCCTTCGAGAGCATGGAGCGTCGTCTCGCTGAACTTCACATCACCGCGTGCGACTTCGATGTCGTTATTATTTTCCAGCGCCATCCGAATCGCATCATTGAGCGTGAGCGAGAGCACGTTATCGCCGGACACGCCGAGACGTGTGATGTCCGGCATGGGCGGCAAGGGCCTCGCCTCCTGATTGGTAAAGACAGGCTCGCGCAATGGCTCGTTAGGAGAAGATGGCTGCGTCGAGCCGCCTTCGACAGGCGCGTTAGGCGTCGGCGAAGTGACGGGCGCGGTCGTCCCGGTCGTGGTCGAGGGCTGCGTGGTCTGCGGCGAGACTGTGACGCCGGGCGGAGTTTGCGGATTCGGGCGCACGATTCCCGGAGGCGCGGTCGGGTCGGTCGAGGGACGAGACTGCGGCGGCACAGGCTGGTTCTGCTGCGTCCCCGGCGGGCGCGTCGCATCCCGCTGTGCGGGCGTGATGGGGACGGGCGTCGCGGCGGGCGTAGCCGAAGGCGTCTGTGCCTGAGCAGCAACGGCGCACGCGCCTGTGATGATTGAGAGAAGCGCAAATGACCGGATCATCCGACGCACGGAATAAGTTGACATCGAACCGAAAGCTCCTTGAAATGAGTCCTGAAATAAATTCGACTGTGGCGCGCGATTGCTTTTCAAACCGAACGAGAATCGCAGCAAGTCAATAGCCTACTACGTCGCTTGCGCCCCTGTGGTTTCAATAAATTGGAGACAAATTGCTTTGCGCTTTGGACTTTGTGCTTTGGTCTTTGCATGTGGTGTTCAATATTGAGTAGTAAGCTCTATCTTGAATTGCCTGCAAAGCACAAAGAACTAAATACAAAGCTCAAAGCCCGAAATACAAAGCCCAAAGTCCAAAGACCTAAGACCAAAGCTCCAAGTCCGCTCTTTGTGCCAGCAACTTGACAGTCAAGGCAGGCGCGCATTATCTTGCCCTTCTTTAATTCTAAACGCTGTCCACGCATTAATTCTTAACACGGTCTTCCCGAAAGTGTGCGCCGGCACGAACAACTGAGGCGCGGGCAAGAGGGAAGAGTTTGCTCATCTAACAGGTCAGTCGAGGAGGTCTCAAACTAACATGGCAGTGAAAGTCGGCATCAATGGTTTCGGGCGTATCGGGCGCAATGTCTTAAGAGCTTCGCTCGGCGACGCGGAGATAGATTTCGTGGCCGTCAACGATCTGACGGACATCAAGACGCTCGCGCATCTGCTCAAGTACGATTCAGTGCTTGGCAATCTGGATCATGAAATTTCTGCGACCGGGAACGGCATCAAGGTCGGCAGCGACGAGTTCAAGGTCTTTTCCGAGCGAGACCCGGCGGCGATTGACTGGGAGTCCGTCGGCGCGGAAATCGTCATCGAGTCAACAGGCCATTTCACCGAAGCCAAGGATGCTGCCAAGCATCTGCGCGGGACGGTCAAAAAAGTGATTATCTCCGCGCCCGCCAAGAACGAAGACATCACGATTGTGCTCGGCGTCAACGAAGGCAGTTATGACCCGCAGGCGCACAAAATTATTTCGAACGCTTCATGCACGACCAACTGCCTCGCGCCGGTCGCCAAAGTGATTCACGAAAAATTCGGCATACGGTCGGCGCAGATGACTACGATTCACTCTTACACGAATGACCAGCAGCTCTTAGACCTGCCGCACAAAGACTTGCGCAGAGCGCGAGCCGCTGGCCTCTCGATGATTCCGACCTCGACCGGCGCAGCCAAAGCCGTCGCGCTCGTTTTGCCGGAACTGAAAGGAAAGTTTGATGGCATCAGCGTGAGAGTCCCGACACCGAACGTCTCGCTCGTAGATGTCGTGCTGAATCTGGAGAAAGATACGACGACGGAAGAGGTCAATCAGGCTCTGAAGAACGCGGCCAACGAAGAGCTTCAAGGCATCTTGAGTTTCTCGGAAGAGCCGCTCGTCTCAAGCGACTTTCGCAAAAACCCTTTCTCCTCCATCGTTGACGCGGAATACACAAAAGTCATCGGCGGCAATATGGTCAAGATTCTTTCATGGTACGACAACGAATGGGGCTACTCGTGCCGCGTCCGCGACCTCGTCAAATTTATCGCGCAGAAGGGATTGTAAGGTCGGTCTTTGACCTTGGGTCTTTGGGCTTTGACCTCTTCCTCATCTTGAAGCTCTAAAACTCAAGCTTGAGTCGCGTGCGAAGACCAAAGCGCAAAGGCCAAAGACCAAAGATATATTATGAACAAGCTTTCCATCAAAGACCTAGACCTGAAAGGCAAGCGCGTTTTCGTTCGCGTTGATTTCAACGTGCCTGTCAAAGACGGCGTGGTCGAAGACGACACACGCATGCGCGGCGCGCTGCCGACGATTCGTTATGCTGTGGAGCAGGGAGCGCGTGTGATTCTCGCTTCACATCTGGGAAGGCCGAAGGGCGAGCGGGTGGAAAAGTATAGCCTGCGTCCCGTCGCGGCTCATCTGTCTGAACTGCTCGGCGTGCCGGTCGAGTTTGCATCCGATTGCACCGGCGATGATGCGAGAGCGAAAGCCGAAACTCTCAAAGACGGCGACGTATTGATGCTCGAAAATCTTCGCTTTCATCCGGAGGAAGAGAAGAACGACGAAGGCTTTGCGAAAGAGCTGGCGAGCCTCTCTGACGGCCTCTACGTCAACGACGCCTTCGGCGCGGCGCATCGCGCACACGCTTCGACCGCGGGCATCACGAAGCATGTAAAGCAAGCTGCCGCAGGTCTTTTGATGCAGAAGGAGCTGGAATATCTCGGGCGCGTCATCAGCAATCCCGAACATCCTTTCGTGGCAATCCTCGGAGGCGCAAAAGTTTCCGATAAAATCCCCGTCATAGAGGCTCTGATTGAACGCAAAGTGGACAAGCTTTTAATCGGCGGCGCGATGGCTTATACCTTCTTCAAGGCCGAAGGCTTTACGGTGGGAAAATCTCTGGTCGAAGACAAAATGCTCGACACCACGCGCGAGATTAAAGTGCGCGCAGCAGAAGCAGGCGTCGAACTGCTCCTGCCGACAGATCATCAGGTCGTGGACAGCTACGACCCTTTGCACAGCCGCAAAACCATTCCCATCGAATTCACGAACGCGGGGCTGGTCGGCCTCGACATCGGAGTCGAAACCGTCTCGCTCTTCGCCAACGCTTTGAAGGGAGCGAAGACGATTATCTGGAACGGCCCGATGGGAGTTTTTGAAGAGGAAGGTTTCGACGAAGGCACACTCGGCATCGCCCGCGCCGTCGCAGAAGCCGCGGACGGCGGAGCGACAGTCATTGTCGGCGGCGGAGATTCCGTCGCTGCCGTCACACAGGCCGGAGTCGCAGACCGCATCACACACATCTCAACCGGCGGCGGCGCGACGCTCGAATTTTTAGCCGGAGATGCTTTGCCGGGAGTTGAGGCGTTGAGCGATAAAGCCTAACTGATTAGTCTTAGGTCTCGGGGCTTTGGCCTTTGATTAATTTGCTCGTCTTGAGGTTCAAAGCTCAAGCTTGCACAGCGTACAAAGACCAAAGCCGAAATCATTTATGTTAAATGCGGGAGTTCTGACATTTCGGGAGTTTGTGATGCGTGAGCCGTTGCCATTAGCGACGATTCAAGAGACGGTGCTTGAATTTTTGCGCGGGCGAGATGATGTCGCCGTGTTCGGAGCGCAGGCAGTAAACGCTTACGTCGAAGAGCCGCGCATGACGCAGGATGTTGACTTGCTCTCTACACGCGCCAGAGAATTTGCGGAAGAGCTGCGCGAGTTATTGAGCGAAAAATTTCATATCGCCGTGCGCGTCCGAGAAGTCGGAGAAGGCAAGGGCTTTCGCCTTTATCAGGTACAAAAAACAGGCAACCGGCATTTGGCTGACGTGAGACCTGTCGCGCATCTGCCGGAAACGCAGACCATCGAAGAGATTAAAGTCCTCTCGCCTGCCGAACTGGTTGCCAGCAAAGTCATTTCTTATCATGCTCGACGCGGGAAGCCTAAATCGGGTACAGATTGGCGTGATTTAGCAGTCTTGCTTTTGACGTTTCCGGAATTGAAAAGTGAAGCAAGCGAAGTCACAGCGATTTTGCAAAACTCTGGCGCAAGCGAAAGCGTTTTGCAGGTTTGGCTGGAGCTTGTGGCGCAGGAAATCAAACTTGACACAGCAGACGAAGATTTAGATTTTTAAGTTATCACAATGAGAAAACCTGTCATCGCCGGAAACTGGAAGATGTACAAGACGATTGCGGAGTCTGTCGAGACTGCGCTCGCGCTGAAGCCTCTGGTGGCGAATGCCAACCACTGCGAGGTCGTGATCGCGCCCGTCTTCACGGCTATCAAAACGGTCGCGGATCGTCTCGAAGGCTCGAATATCAGAGTCTCCGCGCAGGATTGCTCGACCGAAACAGAGCATGGCGCGCACACTGGCGAGGTCGCGGCTGACATGCTGCGCGACGCCGGGGCGACGTACACAATCGTCGGCCATTCAGAGCGGCGACAATACTATTTCGAGACGGATGAGAGCGTCAGTCGTAAGACGCAGGCCGCGCTTTCTTCCGATTTAACGGTCATCGTCTGCGTCGGCGAAACGCTCGCACAGCGCGAATCCGGCGACGCGGAAAATGTCGTCAGCGAACAAATACGCGGCGGACTTGGCGGGTTGACAGCCACAGACCTGCCACGTATCATCTTGGCCTACGAGCCGGTCTGGGCTATCGGCACAGGACGCACCGCGACGCCGGAGCAAGCGCAGGAAATGCATGCGTTTATCCGGCGCGTTTTTCGCGCGGAGCACTCGCCGGAGGCCGCAAGTGATTTGCGCATACTCTACGGAGGCTCGGTCAAGCCGGACAATATTTCAGGTTTGATGGTGCAGGAAGATATAGACGGTGCGCTCGTCGGCGGCGCAAGCCTCAAGGCAGACAGTTTCGCGCAGATAGTCAATTACAATAGATAGTTTGAGGATAAGCTTTTGCTCCTTTACGTTTTATACGGTCTCTTCATCCTGGCCTGCGTTGTGCTCATCATCGTAGTGCTCTTGCAGCCGGGAAAATCGGACGCGGGCGCGCTCTTTTCGAGCAGCGTTTCCAGCACCGCCTTCGGCCCGCGCGGCACCGCGACCTTGCTTGCCAAGATTACCATCGGCGCGGCTTCGCTCTTTATGCTGTGCGCCTTGATCCTCGCGTTGCCATCTATCTCCGGTCAACGCTCGGTCTTGCAGAGCGCGCCTGCTGACGCAAATCCGTCGCCGCAAGCATCTCCCGCGCCAACCGCTGCGCCGACTACAGCGCCTCCGGCGGAACCGGTTGCGCCTGCGCCGGGCGCGGCTGCTAACAGCAATGCCGGAACATCGAACGCGAACTCGAATGCTAAAACTTCCGCTTCGCCAGCCACGACCGCGAAGCCTAAAGCATCTCCGGCGGCGACGAAAAAATAGCTTTGGATTTTTGACATTAAGATTTAGGGTTGCTTAGGGCTGAAGCAATCTCGACGGGGATGTGGCGGAATTGGTATACGCGCATGCTTGAGGTGCATGTGGGGCGACCCATGAGAGTTCGAGTCTCTCCATCCCCACCAAACAATTAAGAAGCAGAAGATTGCATTGCGGTCTTCTGCTTTTTTGTTATTCTTAAAGCGCACTCCACAGAGATTGAGATAGCCGCGAAGGAGAGTAACGATGAGACTCATGCTGGTAACGGCTCTGGTATTATTACTGCTCAGTCCACTTGAGCTGAGCGCACAAAAGATTCCCAAACTGCAGGAGCAAAGCTTCAACTCATTTTTGGCAAAGTTCAAAACGGCTCTTGCGAAAAATGACAAAGCAGCGATTGCTTCGATGACGAAACTGCCTTTTCTGTTTGACAGCGAAGAATTGGATCGAAGCGGTTTCATCAAACGCTTTGACATGCTCTTCGATAAAAAAACGAGGAGATGCTTTGTGAAGGCGAAAGCCGTCAAAGACGATGAAGAGTACAGCGTATTCTGCGGCGAGACGATTTATGTGTTCGGCAAAGTTGATGGAGAATACAAGTTTGTGGCGATTGGCGCAAACGATTGACATGCTCGCCAAAATTTGCAGATGCGAGCCAATCGCCAACTTGTCCTCAACGTCATGCACTGGCTGAGCGGATTGTTGAAGTAAAGACTGCAAGCGGAAATTAACCGCAGAGTAACGCAGAGGTTTAAATGATTTGAGATTGCAGATTTCAGACCTGAAATTTGAGATTTCAGATTCGAGATTATGAGATTTGAAATTCCTCTGTGTCCTCTGTGGCGAGAAAAATCTTATTTGATTCGCGTGAGCCATTGACGAATCTGTTTGCCGAGAGAGGTCGCGGTCGGCGGGTCATAGTTGGACATGACGATGACTGTGTAGCCGTTTGAAGTATCTGCTTCCAGCAGCGCGTTGATGCCGGGCGCGCCACCCGCAATCCCCAAGTCGCCACTGCCGCCCTGTCCTTTCCCAAAGTCCGCTTTATGCAGCTTTCCACTTTGAAGTGCGTTGGCGAATTTCAATAAATCTTCAGCCGTCGAATAGCCTCCGCCAGCCGAGCTGCCTCTGGCCGGGCGCGTGTAAATATTATTTCGACGCGCGCCGTTTGCGCTCCCTTCGCGCGTGTAGCCGCTCGCCAGATTTTGCACAGGCACATCCGCCTCGTAATATTCCGTGCTCTCCATCCC
This sequence comes from uncultured Pyrinomonadaceae bacterium, assembly GCA_964246305.1. Taxonomy (GTDB): domain Bacteria; phylum Acidobacteriota; class Blastocatellia; order Pyrinomonadales; family Pyrinomonadaceae; genus JACMLC01. Next base: position 266,517 of record CAXTPS010000001.1, on the reverse strand, counting down.
TGCGGGTTTGAAGATATGCTCGCGGACGTAATCATAATAGCTCTGCCCTGACGCCTTTTCGATAATCGCTCCGAGCAGCACGTAGCCGCCGTTTGAGTATCGCTGCTTCGTGCCCGGCTCGAACTGTAAAGGCTCGTTCGCGAAGAGCGGCACGAAGTCCTTGAGCGTTCTGATTCTGTCCTTCGGCGTGGCGTCGAACTTGTCGCCGAAGAAATCTCCGACGCCGGAGGTCATGCTGAGAAGCTGGCGAATTGTGATTTTCGCAGCCGCCTCGCGGTTGGGGTAATCGTCCAGATATTTAGACATCGTATCGTCGTAAGAGAGCTTGCCCTGTTCGACCAGTTGACCGATGGCGACCTGCGTGAAAATCTTATTGATTGAGCCGAGGTTGAATTTCGTGTCGGGACGATTAGCGACGTTGTATTCCTTGCTCGCGAGGCCATAGGCTTTTTGAAAGATAGGCTTGCCATTCTTCGCAATCAGCACCGCGCCTGAAAACTCGTCCGCTTTGACAAGCTCGCCGAGATACTTTTCAAGCGTTGCCGTGAACTCCGCTTCATTCATCTTAGCCGGAACAGTCATGCCGTTAGCCGTCGGCTTGTTGTTGTCCGAAGGAGGTTCCGCGTCTTCGATTCGCATCCCTAGAATTTTGTGCGGGGCGTCCGCTTCAAACTCGAAGCCGAACTCGAACCATTCTCCCTTGCTCGTCTGAAGGAGCACAGTGATGCTGTTTGCCGTCGCTTCCGTCACGCGGCGCAGCTCAAGCTTTTCCATGTTGATACGCATCTCTTTGTAAATCTGTATGCGTTCGTCAATCGAGCGACGTTTGAGAGAAGCCTCGCTGATATTGTTAGCCATGAACGAGCGCATCAACTGTTCATCGCCGGAGTTGAACGCCTTGATATAAGCCGCGACGCGTTGCCCTGCCTCGGTCGCCGGAAGCTTTGACGCGTCGGCCTGTTGCGCCGCGACGGACGCGATGATCGCCATGCACAATGAAAGAGCGAATGATAGTTTTGAAAACATGATTTTCCTTTCAAGAAAAGCAGCGAGGATTCCCATCCATCCCCGCTGCTTTTTTTTCGCACCAGCTTTTTACCGCTTGCTTAGTTCTGCTCTACCTTGTACTTAAAATTCCGCTGAAACTTTTCATTGATCGAAGGCAAGTTGATGTCGTACCTCTCAACCGTCCAGACGGTCTCGACCTTGCCGTTGACGAGCTGCGTCAGAGTATGCGGGAGCATCACGCCGCCCTCCGTGCGAAAGTCTGAGAAACGAACCTGTATCAACGCGTTCTCAAATTCGGGAGCGGAAGCGGGAAGCGTGAATTTGTCTCCGTCCTGTACGACAGTCTCTCCGTCTTTGCCCTTGACGATAATGCGCGGCAACTCCTGACCGGACTCGCCCTCTTTGCGATGGCGGACGATCACTATGTCTTCGCCGCCATCGCCCGGTCCCTCAATTTTAAGACCCTGACCGAACGGGATGCGCGGCAGCGATCCCTGATAGCTCATCATCAGAGGCAGGTGCGAATTTTTGTCCAGATAGATTTTCATGGCAAAGCCGCCCGCGCTCTGTGCCTCGATGATCTCTGCGCGTATGCCTTCGACATCGCCTTCGCCGACGTAGTTGTACGTCGCATCGAAAGCGGGCGGAGGCGTCAGCAAGAGGCCGAGCATCCAATGAGCGATTTCTGACTGCTCATGCTGGCGCATGACCTTTTCCGCTTCTCCTCTTTCCATGTCCCCGCCACGAATGATCTTCACACGCGCGTCCTTGAAAATCTTGACATCTTTGTCATCACTGATGTTCGGACGCTCCGCGCCGTCGGGCGTGCCAATCATCATCTTCTCAAGCCGCATCATCTTATCGGGCAAGAGCATGTGCAGCTCGAACTCGCCGTTCAATTCCTTCGCGGATTGATCCGGGAGCTGTAACTGCCGATGGGATTTTCCGCTGATGGAGAGACTCTGAATTGAGCTGATGGCAGGCTCGCCGCCGATAGCAGCACGCGCCTGTTTGAGCAATTCAATGGCGCGCTCGACATCGCCCTTCGTCGCGCTGACCTGTTGACCGATGACCGAGAGCGCCATCAACACTACCGAAAGTTTGATTATGTACGGAATGATTTTTCGCATATAGCTATGCCTCCTCTATTTATATCACGATTGAAGATTTCCATTTGCATCAAGCATCAACCGCTCTCTTGCATGCCGATGCGCGCCCCGTGAAAGCAACTAACCGGGGCGCATCATGCATTATTTCTCAAAGCGGGTGGTTAAGCTGGAGCAAAGGATATGTTAAGAATGTAAAATCTGAGTTTGTCTACTCTCCAGAGGGGTAATGTTTATGTGTAATGAGCTTTTCGCCTTAGTGAACCCGGCGGATGAAAGCCCGGCCTGCTCAATAACGGCTTTCGGGCTGACTCCGCTTAAGGGCATAAGCAGGTTTTCGTGTAAGTGTGTTAAAGTTGAGTTCGACCGTTCGCACTCGCTCTTCAAAGAGAATCGCAAACCGGTTCAGATACGAACGCTTCCTTTTCACTGGCTCGGATTTGAGCAGAAGTTTATTCTGTGGATGCACAAACAGTTTGCAATATTCGTCAATTGAACAGAACAAAGTTAAAATGTCCATCAGCGAGAGCGAAATTTTTTCAATAAATTTGTTTTGCTGATACTTGTTTATATCGAAAGGGTTGTTTTCGCTGATTTCTTATCCTGAACTCTCGTTAATTTAAGCTCTGGAGCTGAGGCTTATCGCGGGCTTGATGGTGGAATGAAATGCTGTCCTGAAATTCGTCAATTGACACCTTCCGGCATTTTCGAGCCAGTTTTCAGAAAATCAATTCACAGGGAAATACTTGGTCACGGAGCATTGATCGAATGCAGCGCTTAAAACGGTTCGTCTCGTTATTCTTTATCTTGATGGCATCTGTCTTTTACGGTGAGCAGTGGTTTACAACAGCTTCAGCCGGGAGAAATCTTGCCGGAGGCGCAACGCTTTCCGCCCCGACCGGAGTTTCGGCTTCGGACGGAGATTATGCCGATAAAATCGGCGTCATGTGGAGCACCGTGCGCGGAGCGGCGCTTTACCGGATTTTCCGCGGCACCAGTAGCGATCCGTCATCCGCAACGGAAGTCGGAACGACCGCCGCAAATTATTTTTTCGACGTGACGGCTGTCGCCGATCAAAATTATTTTTACCGTGTGCGGGCTGAAAACAACGGCTCGAACAGCAGTTTGAGCAACGCCGATCAGGGCTTGCGCGCAGTTGGAAGCTTTCAATCCGAAATTTTTTCTCCTTTATCTCCGCCACCTGCGCCGGGCGGAAATCCGGTCACGGCAGCTAAAGCTTATCTGGGCAAAGCTCTTTTCTGGGACGAACAGCTTTCTTCGACTCTGACGGTCTCCTGCGGAACCTGTCACCGTGCGAGTGAAGGCGGCTCCGATCCGCGAACTATCGTCAATAACGCGCGCTCAAGAAATCCGGGTTTTGACAACGTGTTTAATACGCCCGACGATGTTTTCGGCTCGCCCGGAGTTCCGCTCAACAATCTGGACGGCACTTATTCGCCGTCAAGCAGTTTCGGATTTAATGAACAGGTCACGCCGAGAAAAGCTCCGTCATATTTAAATGCGGGTCTGGGTTTTAACGGTTTATTCTGGGATGGTCGCGCGTCAACCACTTTTCGAGACCCTCTGACGGGCGCGGTTCTGCTGACGGAATGGGCGTCATACGAAAGCCAGATTTTAGGTCCTCCGGTTAATTCGGGCGAAATGGGACACGGCAATCGAAACTGGACGCAGGTGGCAAATCAAATTGCCGTGGCGAAACCCCTCGCGCTCGCAAGCAACATTCCGCCGTCGCTGGCCGAATGGATCAACGGGCGGACTTATCCGGAGTTGTTCGAGGATGCCTTCGGCTCGCCCGAAGTTACACCGGCGCGGATTGCTATGGCAATCGCCACGCACGAACGAACGTTGTTTTCCGACCGCGCGCCATTGGACAGATATGCATCAGCAATCGAACCGCTCACGGCTCAGGAAGACAGGGGACGCCAGATTTACGTCACGGCTCAATGCAGCTTCTGTCACGGCGGGCCGCTCCTTTCAGATCAAAATTTTCATAACATCGGAGTCCGTCCCCAAGCGGAAGACATCGGGCGCGAAAGTGTGACCGGAAGCGCAAACGACCGCGCGAGATTTAAGACTCCGACCTTGCGAAACGTCGAGCTGCGTGCGCCCTATATGCACAACGGTGAATTCGCCACGCTCGAAGAGGTCGTCGAGTTTTACAATCGCGGCGGCGATTTTAACGCGCCGAACAAAGACCCGCGCGTTCGTCCGCTCAATCTGACGGGTGAGCAAAAAGCCGATCTCGTCGCCTTCTTAAAGCGTCCGATGACTGACCCCCGCGTCGCTGGTGAGCTGCCGCCATTTGACCGCCCGCAGCTTTATACCGAATCAGACCGGGTTCCGGTAATAATCGGAACAGGGCGCGCCGGTTCGGGCGGCATCGTTCCGCAAGCGGTCGCCATCGAACCGCCGGTTGCCGGTAATCCGAGTTTTACCGTTGCCGTTTCGAGAGCTTTGGGCGGCGCACAAGCTGTTTTAGTGATTGATTCAAACGATCCGGGAGTTGGCTCGTCAATTCCGGCGAGCGGCTCATTTGCGCGTGTTTCGGTCAATCTTGTAGGCATCGGCGACGGGAACGGTTTCGGCTCAGTCAGCTTGCCGATTCCGAACAATCCGGCTCTCATCGGCCAGACTTTTTACGGGCGCTGGTACATTGCCGATGCGGTGGCGGCCAACGAATTTTCGGTCACTCAGGCGTTTCGTTTTACGGTTTTCGGCGATTCATCAACCGCACCCCATAAAGCGCCTGCCGATTTCGACGGCGATGGCAAAACGGATGTCTCAGTGTTTCGCCCATCAAATGGCTACTGGTATATCAACAACAGTTCAAACAATGCCTTCCGTGCAGAGCAGTTCGGCACAAACGGAGACAGGATTGTGCCGGGTGATTATGATGGAGATGGTAAAACGGACACGGCAGTCTTTCGTCCCTCTTCAGGCTCATGGTACATCCTCCATAGCTCCGACAATTCACTTCGCGCCACGCAGTTCGGGCAAGCAGGAGACATTCCAACCGCAGCAGATTTCGATGGAGACGGCAAGGCTGACATAGTGCTTTATCGCCCATCGAACAATAACTTCTATCTGCTCTATAGCTCGGATGGCACATTCCACTTCCAGCAATGGGGCGCAAGCGGCGACCTGCCCGTGATGGGAGATTATGACGGTGATGGGAAGACGGACTACGCTATCTTCCGTCCTTCGGGCGCAGTCTTCTACGTCCTCAGAAGCTCGGATGGAACAGTAACCGGACAGCAGTTCGGCACAGGTGTAGATAAACCGATAGCCGCGGATTTCGATGGCGATGGTAAGACTGAGATTGGAGTCTACAGACCGACCACGGGCGCATGGTATTACCTGCAAAGCTCCGACAATAGCTTTAGAGGAGTGTTATGGGGCACAGGCGTAGATGTCCCGGCAGCGGGAGACTATGACGGCGACGGCAAGTGGGACGTGGCGGTGTTCCGTCCTTCGAGCGGCGTCTTCTACATCCTGCAAAGCGCCACGAATTCTCTGAGAGCTGAGCAGTTCGGGTCAAATGGCGATGTGCCGGTTCCGGCAGCTTACGTACCATAACTGTTGAGCTTAATTCTGTAGAATTGGGGTTGATAAAGGCTGTGGGAAGTAGTTAATATTTCACAGCCTATTCATTTAACCTTTGCGCCTGATTATCACTCTCTGCTGCACTGAATATATGTAGCATCTAGTGGTAATAATATATCTTACACTTTTGATAGCCTGCTCTTGTTGCCTCTAGTGGGGCAACTCCCACGCATCTATAAAACCTAAACAAACAACAAATGAAAAAACAGAGCCGAAAATGAAACTTCCGGCTCTGTTTGACACTGAGATAAACAACCTCAGATGTTAAGAATGTAAAATCAAACTTGAGCCATGAATAGTAAAAATTTCAGATAAATTGAGTATAGACGGGCGGAAAGCTTTGGAATAAACTCGGTGGTTGTTAAGTGAGCCGTTACTTTCGCTGTTGAATTTAAGGGATAAGCGATTGATGCATCCACTCAAAATAAATACAGAGCGGCTTGAGTTAATCGCGGGGACGCAGGAGCTTGCGCGGGCGAATATTGAGAGCCGCGCACGATTCGCAGAGCTGCTTGAGGCGCGTGTGCCTGAAGCCTGGCCGCCGCCGCTCAATGATCTGGATTCGATGCGTTGGTTCGCTCGATACCTTGAAGCACATGCGGACGGCGCGGGCTGGGTGACATGGTATTTCGTGCTTCGCGAGAGCGAGGCGGGCGGGCGCGTGGTTATCGGCAACGGCGGTTTCAAGGGACTGCCGACAGAGGACGGCACGGTCGAAGTCGGCTATTCGATACTGGAAGAGTTTCAGCAGCTCGGCTACGCCTCGGAAGCGGTCAGAGGTCTGATCGAATGGGCGTTCGCACACACGCAGGTCACGCGCGTGACAGCGGAAACTTACCCGACCCTGCCAAAATCAATTCGCGTGATGGAGAAAAACGGTCTGGTCTTTATCGGCGACGGCTCGGAAGAGGGCGTGATTCGCTACGAGTTGACACGCGGGGCTTTTGAAGAACACCGGCTCTAACGTCCTGATGCCTATGTGCCAGGGTGGAAAATCTTATGGAAGTGACTGACACGCGATATTATCAACGTTGGCTAAAAACTCTGCGTGGCCGGAAGCTTGATAAGTTGTGGAAAGAATTTTCGTCGCAGGATGAGTTGCCGTCGATCTCATTCAGCCATGAAGTGTCGGCGGTTTACTCTGCGAACATCGAAGGCAACAGCCTTGATCTCAATAGCTACTTACGCTCAAAAGTCAGAGGTTTTACAAGTCCGGGCAAAGCCAGAGAACGCGAAGAGATTGAATTAATCGTAGCTGCCTATGGCTACGCGCAAACACACGCGCTTACTCAAAAGAATTTCTTAATCGCACACGCTGTTTTGGCAAAGACACTCTTACCCAAAACTTCTTTAGGCAGATACCGCGAGCAGATGGTTTATGTGTATAGTCGCGCCGGAATGGAGTATGCCGCCCTTGAGCCTGAGTTTGTGCCCGATGCGATGCAGGAATTATTTGCGGAGGTGAAGGCGCTTAGGAAATCATCTTTGAGCGTTGCCAAAGTCTTTTATCACGCCGCTCTGCTTCACCTGATATTCGTTCATATTCATCCCTTCATGGACGGCAACGGGCGTGCGGCGCGGCTCCTTGAGAAATGGTTTTTAGTTTCGCATCTAGGCAGCAAGGCGTGGCATGTCTCTTCGGAGATGTATTATAAAGAACATTTGAGCGACTACTACAAAAACATCAAAATCGGGTTGAATTATTACACACTCAACTATGAGCGATGCGTGCCGTTCCTCACAATGCTGGTCAAAGCCCTTGATGCCAGCATGGAATGAGCAGGCAAAGTCAGCCGGATATTACCAGGCCCATCTATCTGAAACTGAGATAAACAGCTTCAGATGTTAAGAATGTAAAATCAATTCCGGCTGCGATGAGGTATGAAAGCGGTCGTGTTAGTATTGCCTTGATGAAGCTCTTGAAACGCAAGCTAACGAAGATGCTCTTGCTGGTGGCGGTGATGCTGGGATTGCTGGCGTTGCTGGCGACGCTGCAATATCGCTGGCTGGGACAGGTCAGCACGGGCGAGCGCGAGCGCATGCAGGCTTCGGTCAGCGCGGGCGCGACGCGCTTCAGTCAGGATTTCAATCGTGAGATTACGCGCGCTTACATGAGTTTTCAGATCGACTCGGCGATGCTGCGCGATGAGAACGCGAGCGAGTTTGCAGAACGCTACGCGCAGTGGGACGCGAAAGCTCCTTACCCGCAACTCGTCGGCGATATTTTTATATTTGAAAGAGGCGAGGGCGCGGCACTTCGCTTAAGCCGTTTTAATCGTGAGCAGAACAAGTTTGAGCCTGTCGAATGGCCTGCGGAGTTGACACAGTTGCGTCCGCGACTTGAGCAGGGACTTTTGCAGAAGAGCAATGCGGAAGGTGACAGAGTAATCTCGCTTGATCCGGTCGAGGCGGATGTTCCAGCCATTGTCTCGCCGATAATCGCCGCTCCGAGAGTCGTGCTGCCAGCTCAACAGGATGTTCGAGAGAATGTGCGCGGCATCAGAAAATCGGAGCTGCCGGACTTTGCAGACCTCGCTCCGTTCTCAGGCTACGTTATCGTCAAGCTCAACCTCGATGTCATCAGGAACGAATTGCTGCCTGCTTTAGCACGCAAGTATTTTTCGAGCAGCGAGGGACTCGAATATAATCTCGCGGTCATCAATCCGAAATCGCCCGATAAGCCCATCTATCAATCTTCGCAGATGCCCGCACAAAAGCAGGCGACGAACGGGGATGCGACCGCGCGGCTGCTGGATGTGCAGCTCGACCAGCTTGATACGCTCTTCTTCGGTTTACCGCGCAGGCCAGCCACGTCCAAAGATAAAGAGACAATCTTTACGCAGAAGTTACCGCCCGGACAGGTTTACATGCGCTCGGATGAGCAATCGCACAACGGGAACTCAAGCGCGCGGAGCGTGACTGTGCGTGTCTTCAATCGAGAGATGCAGGACAAAGTGGCTGTGGATAAAAACGCGGGCGCAGGCCCGTGGCAACTGCTGATACAGCATCGCGCAGGCTCGCTCGAAGCGGCTGTCAACAGAGCGCGTCACCGCAATCTTGCTATCAGCTTCGGCATTCTGCTCCTGCTCGCCGGGAGCGTGACGATGATAGTGGTCTCGACACGCCGCGCAGAACGCCTCGCGCACAGGCAGATGGAGTTCGTCTCCGCCGTCTCGCATGAGTTTCGCACGCCGCTCGCGGTCATCTGTTCCGCCGGAGAGAATCTGGCGGACGGCATCGTTGACGCGCCGCAGCAGGTCGCAAAGTACGGCGCGCTGGTGCGCAATGAGGGACGCAGGCTCACGGAGATGGTCGAGCAGGTGTTGGAGTTCGCAGGAGCGCGCTCAGGGCGCATGTCGTATCAGCTTCGCCCGGTCGAGATCGAATCGGTCATCGAAGACGCGCTCACTTCATACCAGCCTTTGATAAAAGAGAAGGGCTACGTCATCGAGAAAAAGATCGCGTCCGGCTTGCCGCTGATCGAAGCGGACGCGGCAGCCCTGCGTCGTTCCGTGCAAAATCTTCTGAGCAATGCGATGAAGTATGACGGCGGAAATCATTGGATAGGCATCCGCGCGCAATCCGGCACGGGCGTGCGCGGCGAAGAGGTGCAGATAACCGTCGAGGATCAGGGCGTCGGAATCTCGCCCGATGAAGTGGCGCGAGTGTTCGAGCCTTTCTATCGCGGGCGTGAGGTCGTCGAAGCGCAGATACACGGGAACGGCCTGGGCTTGAGTCTCGTCAAGCAGGTTATCGAGGCTCATAAAGGCAGAGCCAGCGTCGTCAGCGTACAGGGACAGGGCAGCGCATTTACCTTGCACCTGCCAGCCATAAATCAGACTGGAGAAGAGGACGGCGCGGGGCGTTTATGAAGTCAAGAATTTTATTGGTGGAAGACGAGCCGGGTCTCGTCATGACATTGACTGATCGTTTGACGAGCGAAGGCTACGTGATTGAGACCGCCTCGGACGGAGAGACGGGACTTGAGCGTGCGCTTGGCGAAGCCTTCGATTTAATCATGCTCGACGTGATGCTCCCGCGCAAAAACGGATTCGACCTCTGTCGCGACCTACGGCAGAAGAACGTACAGACTCCGATCATCATGCTCACGGCGCGCGGGCAGGTCGTGGATAAAGTCGTCGGCCTCAAGCTCGGCGCAGATGATTATGTGACCAAGCCGTTCGAGCTGATGGAACTCCTCGCGCGCATAGAAGCTCTGCTGCGCCGCGCGCCTGTCGCTTCCGCCGCTTCGCCTGAAACATATCAGTTCGGGCCTGTGCGTGTTGATTTCAGGCGCGCTGAAGTTGACCGTGAAGGCGAGCTAATCGAGCTGTCATCGCTTGAGTTCAAGCTGCTGCATTACCTGATTGAGCATCGCGGCGCGGTCATCTCGCGCGACAAATTGCTTGACGAAGTTTGGGGCTATGACGCGATGCCTTCGACGCGCACCGTTGATGTGCATGTCGCATGGCTGCGCCAGAAAATCGAGACTAACCCGCGTCATCCGCAGTTTATTCTCACTGTCCACGGCCTCGGCTATAAATTCGCAGGCTGAGTCTTCAAGTTAAGAAAGAATTTCCCGCAAAGGCGCAAAGAAGAAAGGGTGAAGGCGATAGGGTGTAGGAAAAGCAAGTTGCCTTTCTCTACACCCTACACCCTACTTCCTACACCCTCGTATTCGTCTTTGCGTCTTTGCGCCTTTACGTGAAACTGCCTTTCCATCTTTGCTGACGACACAGACGCTGTTAGAATCATAATTCTTCAAAGCCTGCTGGCAGGAATTATTATGCACATCTCTTTTAACTCAATCACTTGTATCTCAAGACGACTGGCGATTGCCGCGCTGCTTCTGCTCGTCTCGTGCGTTGGAGCGTCCGCGCAGTCAACCAACATAGAATTCCCGACGCCCGTCACCGCAGACGAATTGAGCGGCGTGATCGAGGCACGTGATGTCGGCGACCCGCGCCTGACGCGCCACTTCTATATTTTGACCGCGACGCAGGGCGATTTAATCCTGACGGTTGAGAGCAGCAATCTGAACGGCGACGTAGACCTCTTCACATCGGGCAGCCTGCGCCCGCTAACAAAGCTCAGTATGTACGCAGGGCTTTCCACCTCCAGTGTGACCAAGAGCGTTTACCTGCGAGCGCGCGAGTCGCTCATCCTGCGCGTCGAGGCTCGCAGCTCGAACGATGAAGCGGGGCGCTATCACATACGCTTCTCCGGCGGTTTCGAGCCGATAGCCAACGCGACTCCGCCGCCTGAGAATGTCGAGCCGACCGTCTCAAGTTCTTCCAGCCGCGACAAGAATGTGCGGCGCGTCACCGCGACGGGCGCGCGCATCAAGGAAGAAGAGCCGGTGGCAAAGGTCGAACCTCCGGAGCCTGCTCCCGCGCCGAAAGTCAAAGCGAAAAAGACGAAACCCGAAACTACTGCGCCGCCCGAAGAGCCTGCTCCCGTCAAACCGAAAACGCCGAGAACGGCGCGCCCCGCGAGAGCCAAAACGCCCGCCCGGACGCCTTCACGCAGGCAGCCCGCGACGGCTGCGAAAAAGAGAGAAGAGCCTGCGAAGACGACCGACGCTGCCGCGCCGCCGCCCGCCACAACGCCCGCAGAGCCTGCTATAAATCCGCGCCTCATTATCGAAACCAGAGACGGCATGCGCGTCGAGCGTTACATGAGCGAGGTGCGACGCGTGACGGTCGAAAAAGGGTTGTTGATAGTGATTACCAGCGACGGAAAAGTTGAGCGTCGCCCGATGACCAACGTGCTACGCGTAACAATCGAGCCTTAGAGATAAAAATAATCTCACGCAAAGTCGCAAAGCCGCAAAGAAGAATTTAATTCTCTTCTTTGCGGCTTTGCGACTTTGCGTGAGACGTTATTTGCTCTTCTTTGGCGGAGAGGAATTTAGACCTTCAAGATCGGAACGCAGCTTGGTGAGCGCCTCGTTGCTCGGGTTGACCGCTTCAAGTTGAGAGAGCATTGATTGAGCTTCTTTCGCATCGCCCTGCTTAATCAACGCGACGGTCAGATTCTGTAGAGCCTTCTCATGCTTTGGCTGAAGCGCGAGCGCGGCGCGATACTCTTTGACAGCGCGGTCAACGTCGGGCGGCTGGCGCAGGAAGAAGGTCAAGCCCAAATCCGTGCGAACGTCCGCGTCATCGGGTTTCTTAACCAGCGCAGCCGCGTACCATTTCTCAGCCGTGTCGAAATGTTCAGCCTCGAAATTAGCATCTCCGAGCCTGACCAGCGTCGGGTAATCATCCGGGCGAAGTTGATTGGCTTTGAGCAGGAATTCAATCGCTTCGTCAAACCGACCGATGCGATAGTAGAGCTGAGCCGCCGACACTTGCGCGTCAAAATTGTTCGGCTCACTACGCGCCTGCTGAATCGCTTCCGCGATAGCCTCCGGCATCTCTCCCTGATCCGCCACGCCGTTCGATGCAAGCTGCGGGTGATCCGGCGGCAGGTTCGGATTCTTATTTGAAGAATTAAGCGCGTTCGCATTCGGCTCATAACCGCGCTGGTTGGCCGAGTTGGCAAACACGAAACCGATGATGCAGCCCAGCAGCAAACCTATGACTGCGAATAGAATGTTTTCTTTGTTCATTTCGAGTTAGGTGATAGGTGGTAGGTGATAAGAAAGATATGAAGTCAGAATACAGGAGTCAGGAGTCAGAAGCAGAGGCGGCAACCCGCTTTTAATCTTCTTCTTTATTCTGTCTCCTGACTTCTGTCTCCTGTTTTTCCTATCACCCATCACCTACCACCGCCTTTAAGCGTATGAGTGCAGACCCGGCAGCAGATAACTGACTCCGAGATAGGTAAAGATGATGAGCAGGAAACCGACGATGGCAAAGTAGGCCGAAGACCTGCCTTTCCAGCCGCGCGAGATTCGCGTATGAAGAAAGGCAGCGTAGGTCAGCCACGCCACGAGCGCGCCCACCTCTTTCGAGTCCCAGCCCCAGTACTTGCCCCACGATTCATTAGCCCACACCGCTCCGGTAATCAGCAGCATGGCGAGACCTGCGAAAGTCACAGACGCGGTCTTGTACATCAGGCTGTCAAGCTTATCGAGCGGCGGCAGCACTTCTCTCAAACGCTCCGTGCGAAAGCTGAAGATGATGACAAAGAGCGTCCCCGCGAAAGCCGTAATCAATGCGGCAAGCTCGACCGGATTGGCATTGATGCTCAAAGCGAGCCGCGAGCCGTTTTGAGCGACGAAGTCCTGCGCCATTGTTATAAGCTGGCCGGGAGAGGCTGCCGCGAGCTGTTCTTTGGTCGCGCCCTGTTGCTCTGCCAGCCACTTGCCGAAGCGCGCGAACTGTCCGGGGTCTATGCGCTGTGAGAGGTTGCCCAGCGTCTTGATCTGTGAAACCAGCAGCGCGACGGAACACGCCTGCACGATCAGCGAGAGCTTCAACAGCCTGTGCCCCCACAAACGCGCCTGCTCATCTTTTTTAGAAAGATAAACGCCAAACGCGATGATGACGCCGACCAGCAGCAGAGCAGCCAGAGCCAGCGTCAAGCCGACGTATGGAATATCAACACGCAAGGGCAGAGGGTGGCGCGAGCTTTCTCCTGTAAGGATTGTGGCCGCGCTGTAGGTCGCGCTCGTCAGGACGGACGCGCGGCTGACGGTAAAGATGACGGCAATCGAAAAGATGCTCGACCAGATCGCCATCGCTTCCGTCTTGACTCCATCCTTCAAGAGATAGATGACCGCGATTGCAAAGCAGACCAGCGCGACGCCGTAGGAGAGTGAAGCGATGCCGACGTGAATCGGTCGCCAGTAGGAGTCCAGAATCGGTGGCAGGTCTATGAACTCGTTGCCGATGAATCGCGCCAGCAAGAGAATAATCGAAGCCAGCGGCAGAGTGATGGCTGCCAGAAAGCGAAAGTTTTTGCGATGTGCGATGAAGAGCGTCGTGATGCCTGCGCCGAAGGCGAACGCCAGACTCAGATCATATAGATTGGCGAACGGAATGTAGCGAAAGAACCATGGCATCTCCGTGCCGTTGCGCTGCAAGATCAAAAGCTCCCTGTCGTGCGCCGCGACCCAGCGCACCAGCCAGCTTGAAAAGTTGAAGAAGACGCCGAACGATGCCGTCCACAGTCCCACCTTCTGCGCCATCTCCGAAGGCGCGTAAAGGTTCGTCAGGTAAAAGACTGCCGCCGTCAGATAACAGGCCAGAGCCAGCATCATCAGCGCGCCGTCTGAGATGAAATGGTCGCCGCCGACTTTGAGGCGCAGGAGTCCCATCAGGAGCGCCCCCACGAGGGTCAGAAGGGCAGGCAGATAAGAGCGCAGGGATGAAGGCGCGTCGTTATTAGCCTGTTTGGTTTTTAATTTCAATTTGGATTCCGCTGTAGCGTGTGTGGTGCTCATGATCGCTTTACCTCACTCGTTTGTTCGTTAATGGCGTTGACCAGTTTCTTGAAACGGTCTTCAAATCCAAGCTTGTTGCGATTCGTATTGCCGCCAACCGCGACATCGAAGCCGCCCTTCTTGCCCTCTTCGATCATCGCCCAGACGCGTTGATGCGAGAAGAAGAAGACCGCGCAGAGCGTCATAATCAGCAGCAGGCTGCCGACATAAAAAGGTCTCTTGCCGGGGTCTTTCTGAATCGCAAGCACGTGCGCGTCCGGCACTTTCTCGAAATCAGTCAGGTGATATTTGTATCCCGCGACAGCCGCTCCGACGGGCACGCCTTCGGGCAACTGCGCGGCAAAAGCGTAAGCTCTTTTGGTCTCGCCCGCGGGCGTGGTGACTTTCAGGATGGCTGCTGGATTGTTGTACTCTCCGCTCTTCGTCTCAGGCCGCCCACCCTGACCGATGGCGAAATCCGGCATGAACTCTTCAAAGTCAATCCGCGTTCCGTCCGAAAGCGTGGTCGAGCCGTCGCGCGGAATCGTCACGTCCTGCGCGTTGCCTCCGCCGTCGGGCGTCAGACGCATGGTGATGTTTCGCGCTCTGCCGACGGAGATAAAGCTGGCCTGAAACAATCTGTAGCCGCGATAGTCGTAAGGCTCATTGAGATGCACCAGCGCGTCGCGCTCTCCGTACTCGTCTTTAATCTTGATTCGCGTCAGCCAGTCAATCGTATTGCTCGCCATGATCGAGCCTTCTTTGCGAATCAGTTTCTGCTGGATGTCCGTGCAGGTGATGGTGAAGGGAAGCTGCACCTGAACTCTTGAGACCTGATCGAGATTGGTGTTGAGCTGCGTCATCTCAGAGCTTGAGACGCCGGGCGCGACCGGCATCTGCCCGTCGCGTCCGAACTGCGCCGTCAAAAAGCCGCCCGTGAAAATCGTCAACAGCGCGACATGCACTGCGTATGCGCCCAGGCGATTCCACGTGCCGCGCTCCGCAAAGACAAAGGTGCGCCCGCCCTTCTCTGAAATCGTCGCTTTGAACCCGAGCTTGCGCGAGGCCGCGCCGATACGTTCGGCCACGTCCTTCTGGCTCTCGCCTTTGACAGTCATCTCGGCGTGCTGCTCCTGACTCAGCAGCCAGTGGCGCGAGGCGTCAAGCTTCTTGCGCGAGACGAACGTCCATGCTTTCGGAAAACGGTCTATCGAAGCCAGCACGATATTGAGCGAGAGGACGAGCAGCAGGACGTTGAAGTACCACGCGTGATAGATGTCGAAAAATCCGAGCGAGCCGTAGAGCAGTTTTTGCGAAGGCGTCAACTCCGCGAAATATTTATCAAAGCCCTCGACGTTCTGTTGCATGATGAGCATGCCTATCATGCTGGCGATGACGAGCAGGATCAGCAGCACGACGCCGAAGCGCACGGAGCTGAGAAAATTTAGCATGCGATTCAAAATCGGAATCGCGGGCTGTTGCGCTTTGCCGCCAGCCGCTGGTTTAGCAACTGGACTCTGAGCGGTTTTAGTCTCTTCGATTGCTGACATCAGAAATTTTTAGGGCTAGTGGAATGAAAGCGTCTGCGGCAAGGGGCGGGGAAACCTTACGCAACCATGCCGCTCAAATTTAATATTTTCAAGGCGACCATATCATAACCGAGCGCAAAGCTCTTTGTCATCTGAGACATCTCTTCGTTCCGCGCGCAAACATTAACCACAGAAGACACAGAGGACACAAAGGAATTTCAAATTTAAGATTTGAATTTGAAATCATTCAAACCTCCGTAATTTGCACACAGAGAGGCTGCAAACTCCGGGCAAGAAAGTAGGAGGCAAGAAATTTCTGGGACTAAAACGAGCGGTCAATCGGTTGAGGTGGCGGAAGTATAGCGAAAACTGTTTGAGATGTCACTAAAATTTCGGCTGAGCTGAATTGGCTTGCCGCTTTCACCGATTTCAGATACAAAGAGTGTTGAGTAACACAGCAGATTTCTTCCGCTCATAATTTCCTTCTGATTATCAGGCAGCAATGATTCGACGCGCTCCGACAAAGCAAACAAGCCACGCGCCGCGCCGCGCCGCCGGACAGGTCTATCCGTTCACGGCCATCGTCGGGCAGGAAGAGATGAAGCTCGCGCTACTCTTGAATGTGATTGACCCTTTAATCGGCGGCGTGTTGATTATGGGTCATCGCGGGACTGGCAAGTCCACCTCCGTGCGCGCCCTCGCAGACCTCTTGCCGCAAATCTGGATAGCGGCAGATTGCCCTTACGGTTGTGATCCTGTAGAAGCGGAAAATCTGTGCGCGGTGTGCTACGAAAGATTGAGCACGCAGGGAAAGCTTTCGCGCACGAGAGCGCGCGTGCCGGTCGTCGAGCTTCCCCTCGGAGCGACCGAAGACCGCGTCTGCGGCACGATCAATATTGAGCGCGCTTTGAAGGAAGGCGTCAAAGCCTTCGAGCCGGGACTTCTGGCGCGTGCCAATCGCGGCTTTCTTTACATTGACGAAGTTAACCTGCTCGAAGATCATCTGGTGGATTTGCTCCTTGATGTCGCGGTCACGGGGCGCAACACTGTCGAGCGCGAAGGCATCTCGCTCGAACATCCTGCGCGCTTCGTCCTCGTCGGCTCCGGCAACCCTGAGGAGGGCGAATTGCGACCGCAACTCCTCGACCGCTTCGGTCTTTACGCGGAGGTACGGACGGTTGTTGACCTAGATCAACGCGTTGAGATTGTAAACCTGCGTGAAGCATTCGAGCGCGACGCCGCGCAATTTCGAGCGAGCGTGGAAGCAGAGCAACAGAGCTTGAGGCGCAAGCTCTCACGCGCCCGTAAACTCGCCGGAGAGGTCTCGATTTCGCAGGAGCTGCTTCGCGGCATCGCGTCTTTGTGCTTGGAACTGAGCATTGACGGCCACCGGGGCGAGTTGACCATAGCGCGGGCAGCGCGTTCGCTTGCGGCATTCGAGGGACGCACATCCGTCTCCGAGACGGATGTGCGACGCGTCGCCGCTTTATCTTTGCAGCATCGCCTGCGCCGCGACCCGCTCGAACCGACCGGCGGCGGCACGCGTATCGAACAGGCTCTGGAAAAAAACTTTCCTCAAACCGAATCGAACAATGCTCAGGCTCAATCGCATGCATCATCTAACGCATCGCGCGATGCGGGCGGCAGCGTAAAAGCGAATGACTCAAAGAGAGCGGGCGCGCATCACAAAGACAACGGCGATGAAGTTCAAAGCCGGAGTGAGTTTCAACGACAGCAGGCAAAACGTCTTTCTCCCGCGCCGCTCGATACGCATCTGCCTGCCGACTCGCTTGAGCCTGTCTCTCATCCATCACCTTTCAAACATCAAACTCAGCAGGCTACGCGCCATCAACGAAGCGCGACCCGCATCACACAACACGCGCCGCGCGGTCGTTACACACGAGCCGTCGTCAACCGCTCGCACGGCTCAAAGATCGCCCTCGACGCAACGCTTCGCGCCACAGCAATCAACGCAACTCACAACTATCTTCAACATAAAAATAACGGCGCATCTCAACCGGCTACACCCTACGCCCTACACCCTACCCCCTCTCTTGAGGACTTGCGCTTCAAGAGATTCAAGCGCAAGCAGGGCGCGCTCTTCATTCTGGCGATTGACACTTCGGGCAGCATGGCTTTGAATCGCATAGAGCAGGCGAAGGGCGCGCTCGTACGGCTGCTCGGCAAATCATACATACGAAGAGACCGTGTCGCGCTAGTAAGCATTAGCGGCGGGCAAGCAGACCAGCGTCTCTAGCCATAAACAAGCAATTAACGTGGGCGCCGTCTGCTTGATGAATTGTTGATGGGTGGCTCGACGCCGCTCGCTTCGGCTCTGGCCTGCGCGCTCGGAATCGCCGGACGCGCGGCGCGGCTGGGA
Source organism: uncultured Pyrinomonadaceae bacterium (assembly GCA_964246305.1). Lineage (GTDB taxonomy): Bacteria > Acidobacteriota > Blastocatellia > Pyrinomonadales > Pyrinomonadaceae > JACMLC01. The sequence goes on along the minus strand of CAXTPS010000001.1, from coordinate 248,499 downwards.
ACCTTGCGAATTACTTTATTATTGTTCACGGATGGTCGAGCCAACGTCTCCTTACGCGAGCATGAAGTGACGAATCCGTCTTTGAAGCAGGCCGCGATCATGTCTGAGCTGGAATGCTTGAGTGCAGAGCTGCGAAGGGCTTCCGTCGGAGTGGTCGTGTTTGATACGCAGAATCGTTTCACCTCCGGCGGTGAAGCACGCGCGCTGGCAGAACGGCTTGGCGCGCGTTATGTTTATCTGGCAGGCACAGGCGCGATTAACGAACAGTTGAATGCAAAGAGTATATTAGAAATCTGAATCGTGACGCAGACGAAACCCCAAACAGAATTGCTGACAAATGAGGAGCGCGACCGCCGCGTGCTGGCTCTGTATGAGCAGGTGGTCGAGATAGAGCAGCGTCTTATTCCGACCGGCCTGCACGTCTTTGGACGCGTGCCGGAAAAAGCCGCGCGTGCGGACATGCTGCGGATGGTCGCTTCATTCGAGAGGCCGGAAGCCTGTGCGCGTGCGCTCCCGGAACTCGTGGCTGAAGGTTTGGGATTGCAGTCTTACACACTCTTACTCGCCGGAAGCAGAACGGATGAGCGCGTCTTGCGCGAGCGCGAGCGCGTTGATGCGATAGTCTCAGAGGCGATTGAGCTGTTCATCAATCGCGGTCAGCCCCCGACTCTTCAGTGGCTTGAGAGGGATGCGCGAGTCGCTCCTGATGATTCTCGTCCCGTCTTCACGCTGCTCGAAAAAATTTCTGCACAGCTCAACAGCAATGATGAGATTGATGCATTGATGCGTGCGCTCGGCGGCGAATACATAGAGCCGGGGCCGGGCGCGGATATAGTGCAGAATCCGTCTATCCTTCCGACGGGGCGCAACACGCACGCTATCAATCCGTACACGGTGCCGTCCGAAATCGCCTTCACGCGCGCGGAGCGTGTGGTGCAGGCTCTGCTCGAACGCCACCGCGCGGAGCATGGACGCTGGCCGCGCTCGATGGCTCTGGTCTTGTGGGGACTCGATAATATCAAGACGCAGGGCGAGGGAGTGGCGCAGGCTCTGTGGCTGTTGGGCGTGCGGCCTGTGCGCGACTCTATGAACCGCGCGACGGATGTGGAAATCATTCCGCTCGAAAAACTGAATCGCCCGCGCATAGATGTCGTGATGACAGTCTCAGGAATTTTCCGCGACCTCTTCGGCGCGACGATGGGATTGCTTGATAAAGCCGTGCGAAAGGTAGCCGCGCTCGACGAGCCTGAAGAGCTGAACTACCTGCGCAAGCATGTCGCGGAGCAGATGAGCGCGGACGGTTGCGTGTTTGATGAAGCTGCGACGCGCGTCTTTTCAAACGCTCCGGGAAATTACGGCACGAACGTCAATTTTATGGTGATGGATTCGCAGTGGGAAAATTCCGCGACGCTCGGCGAGCTGTTCGTGACGCGCAAGTGTTTCGCCTACGGGAGAGACGCGTTGGGGCGTTCGATTGAGGGACGCGAAGCGCGTGGCGCGATGGATCGCGCACTCTCGCGCGTCGAAGCCGCTTACCAGAACATAGACACTTTCGAAATCGGCATCACGGACGTTGACCACTACTTTGAATACTTGGGCGGCGTGACGCGCGCCGTAGAGGAGCGCACACAGCATCGCCCCGCCGTCTATCTCTCCGACACGCTCTCGCCCGACGCGAAAGTTCGCTCGCTCGAAGAGACCGTGCGGCTTGAGACGCGCGCTAAAACCCTGAATCCGAAATGGTACGAGGGCATGCTCAAGCACGGCTATCGCGGCGTCGCAGAGATAGAGAGCCACGTCGCCAACACCTTCGGCTGGAGCGCGACAGCCGACGCCGTGGACGATTGGGTCTACACTGAGGTTGCGAAAACATTCGTGCTCGACGAAGGGATGCTCAATCGCCTGCGAAATCTGAATCCACATTCCGCCCGCTCGCTCGTCGCGCGTCTACTCGAAGCCGAAGGGCGCGGCTTCTGGCAGGCCGAGACGGAGATGCTCCAAGCCCTGCGCGAAACTTTCGCCGGACTGGAAGATCAGCTCGAAGGTATCCGTTAGCCTCGGCTATCTTCTGCGAATATGTCTCAACTATGCAGTTTGATAATATGAGGCGTCGCTGTTGAGATGCATTTTGAAGATGTGAATTTTGCCGGGAGTAAGATCAATGTCAACAACCGTTGAAGCCGTTTATGAGCAGGGAGTGCTGCGATTAAAAGAGCCTATTGCGTTGCCTGAAGGCACAATCGTGGAAGTCATCATCATCTCGCAGGATGCCCCGCAGGGAGAAGCCAAGCCATCGGATATTCTCACTGCCATCGCTTCGTTGCCGTTGGAGGGCAATGGCGCGGAGTTCTCCGGTCGTGACCATGATCAAATATTATATGGCAAAGAGGCACCCCAATGATCTTTGTGGATACCGGCGCATGGTTCGCTAGTATTGTTCCTTCGGATTCAGATTATGCGGCAGCCGTAAGCTGGTTAAGTAGCAACAGCGAGCCATGCTCAAACATGGGAAACTTTCCCACGATTCTCCGATAAAGATTGGAGCTTTACGGATTGTGCCAGCAAAGTAATAATTGAAAAACTTCATCTCAAGTATGTCTTCGCTTTTGATCGCCATTTTCGCCAATTCGGAACAGTAAGCGTTATCCCTTAATTTTCTTGATGCAAAGGTGAATGTTTGAACGTCACAGTCCTCTATATCGGCTCAAGCCTACTCGCACCGCTCAGGCAGGCGGAGCGTGAGATTAATCGTGAGTACAGGCTTGAGCTGCGTATTACCGCGCACAATTTCGGGGCGGCTCTGGCGGAGACTGAGTGGCGAGAGGTCGAGCATGATTTGAGCATGGCGGATGTCGTGTTCGTGATTCATGTGATGGACGGAGAGAATGCTGCGCGACTGTTGCCCGCGCTTGAGAGGTACAAAGAGAAGCATCGCGCCGTCGTAGTGATTAACTGCATGCCGGAGTTGATGCGTCGGACGCGTATGGGGCGCGTTGATTTCGGGCAGATGTTCGGGCGCGTGGAAGAGGGGAAGAGAGGAAGAGGGAAAAAGGCAGGCGACGCGGAGATGGGCGGCGTCGTTGATGCGAAGAGCGGGCGTGCGAAGAGGCTGGCGCGGAGTGTGGGCGCGTGGATGGGAGAGCAGGCGCGTGCTTACAGGGAAAGGGGGACGCGCAGCCATACGACGTATCTCAAATTAATTGACCACATGCCGCGGCTCTTAAGGTTTGTGCCGAACGCCGGACGGCTTCGTGATCTTAAAAATTATTTGTATCTCTTCTGCTATTTCCTGCAACCGACGCCCGCGAACATCTGCTCGATGATTCTCTACGCGCTCAAGGAGTATGTGCCGGACAAACGTTTGGCCGGGGTGAAAGCAGAGCCGCCTGAGACGATGCCTGCGGTGGCGATTTATCACCCGGATGCGCCCGCGCTGTTTGAAACTTTCGAGGCTTATCGCAAGTGGTATGAGAAGCGCGCGGGTAATGGTCAGAAGGCGAAGCTTGAGGCAAAGCAGACCATCGGCCTGCTCTTGATGCGACCGCAGATTATCAGCCGGACGCGAAAGCATTATGACGGACTCATACGCGCGATTGAGGCGGAAGGCTTGGCAGTCCTGCCAGCCATCTCGACCTTTATGGATAACCGCGAAGCCTGCGCAAAGTTTTTTATCAAAGACCAAAGGCCAAAGGCCAAAGGCTCAAAGAGAGATGACAGCAATCCTATTGAGGCGCGTTCGCGTGTCAGCCAGATAGTTTCGCTGACGGGCTTTAGCTTTGTCGGCGGCCCGGCGATGAATGACAGCGAGGCTGCCGCGCAGTTTCTCAAAAGCTTGAACAGCCCGTTTCGTTCATGCGTCAGTCTGGACATGCAGACGATTGAGGGATGGCGCGCTTCGGGCATCGGCTTGAACCCTGTGCAGTCCGGGATGCAGGTGGCGATTCCCGAACTGGACGGAGCGACAGAGGCTTTTGTGTATGGCGGAATGCCTGCGGGCGGCTCGGAGCCTGTGCCGCTCGATGAGCGTTGCAAGCGTCTCGCGCGTCGCTTGAAAAGATGGCATCGCTTGCAGACGGCGTCGCGCAGTGAGCTGAAGCTGGCGATGCTGCTCTTCTGTTTTCCGCCGAATAAGGGGAACGTCGGCACGGCTGCCGACCTTGATGTTTTTCCGAGCGTGTGGGAGACGCTGCGGCGTTTGAAGGATGAGGGCTACGACGTATCAGTTCCAGAGAGCGCGGATCATTTGCGCGAGCTGCTGCTTGGCGGAGATTCGGAGAGGTGCGGAGCGACCGCGAATATCGCTTATCGTATGAAGACGGATGAGTACAGGCGGCTCTGTCCGTTTGTTGACGAGATTGAAAAGGACTGGGGCGCGGCTCCCGGCAGAATCAATTCTCACGGCGGCGAACTGTTGATACAGGGCATCATGCTCGGCAAGATTTTTATAGGCGTGCAGCCGACCTTCGGTTACGAAGGCGACCCGATGCGCTTGATGATGGCGCAGAGCGGCGCGCCGCATCACGGCTTTATGGCTCTGTATACTTATCTCGAAAAAGTTTTCGGCGCGGATGCGGTGATGCACGTCGGCACGCACGGCGCGACGGAGTTCATGCCGGGCAAACAGGTCGGATTGTCAGACGAGTGCTGGCCTGATCGCCTGATCGGAGAACTGCCGAACATTTATATTTACAGCGTCAACAATCCGTCGGAAGGCTCTATCGCCAAACGACGCTCTTACGCTGAGCTGATTTCCTACCTCACGCCGCCGATTGAGAGCGCCGGAGTTTATAAAGACCTCGCATCCCTGAAAGAACTGCTCTCAGCCTACCGCCAGTCCTCTGATGAGCGAGAGCGCGAGCAGCTTTACGCTGTGATTGAAGAGACCGCGCGAGCCTTAAATTTTCAAGAGAGCGTCAGTCTGTGAAAGCCGGAAATTAGTTAAGCATGGCGAGGAAAAGAAAGTTTCCCGCAAAGGCGCAAAGACGCAAAGCAAAGCACGCAAAGTTTAAGAAGCATGCTATGTCTTAGCGTTCTTCCTTTGCCTCACCAGCGCCTTTGCGGGAAATTGATTTCTAGCTCTATCTTCATCCAGTATTCCGTTGTCACCTCGCGCGACTTAGAGCCTTTCTGAATGCTTTGGGGGTGATGCGGTATTTAAATGCTTCGACGCCGTTGATGGCGATGACGGGAATCTGTAGTCCGTGCCGCTCCATCAGCGCGGGGTCTGTCTCGATATTTATCTCTTCAAGCTCATATAGATTTGCACAGCCTGCGGCGAGCATCTGCGCTTTAGCTTCCTCGCAGAGATGACAGCCGGGTTTGGTGTAGAGTGTAACTCTGGCTTTTTGCATATGGCTTATCGCTCTTTGTGTCCACACAGCTTGCGGTAGCGGGCGGGCCTTTAATGCTGAGAACCCGCCCGCCACCGCAAGCGGTTCCGAATTTTCCTTTTATAATTTAAACCTTGCCACAGAATTGAGTATTAGAGTATATATATTGCACCGAGCCGCTTAATAATATAATTTCTGGCACGGCGCTCTTCATACAGTCGCAATAGCTTGTCGGGGTAATGTTACAGAGAATTTGATCCCTGTGATGCGGTATATCTATATCCCGCGCTAAGGTTCACAGGGGAGTTGTGTATAATAGCGTGAAGCAGCGTTTTTTCAACAATTCGATTTAGATTCATCTAACGGAGGTTTGCGGAGTGGAGAATCCAGAGAATCCGAATCCATCCGCCGAGAGCGTCAACGACGCTTCGCCAGCGCAGGAAGTGCCAGCGGGCACGACGCCAGCCGCGCGTGTTGCTCCCGGCGCGGCGAAAGCTACGACAACACCGACCGCTGGCGTGGCGAAGGGCGTGCCCAAAGCCGCCGCAGTTCCAAAGCCACGGGGCGCGGTCGTCGAGAGCGCGCAGGAGCCGCCCGTCAACAAGCAGCGGCGGCTTATCACATGGTCTATCGTCTTCGGCACGCTCGTCACATTTTTTCTGATGTTCGTGCGCTTCTTTTTGCCGCGCGAGATTTTCGAGCCGTCGAGCATCTTTCGCATAGGCTATCCGGGAGACTACGCGCTCGGCATCGATACCAAGTGGCAGCAGCAATATCGCATCTGGGTACACAAAGACCCTGACCGCCTGTTCGTCATCTACGCGCGCTGCACGCATCTCGGCTGCACGCCCGACTGGAAGGCGAGCGAGAACAAGTTTAAGTGCCCGTGTCACGGCAGCGGTTATGACAGCGACGCCATCAACTTTGAAGGCCCCGCGCCGCGCCCGATGGATCGCGCGCACGTCGAGTTGGACGCGGAAGGCCAGATCGTCGTCAACATCAACCGCCTCTACAAGTGGGAAAAGGGCCTCCCCGCGCCGGGCGAGTTCAATACCGAAGGTTCTTACATACCGTTGTGAAGATTTTGGATTTTAGATTTTAGATTTTGGATTAAGCGATTGATGAAAGACGCGCTATTCAAAATCCGGCTTCAAGATTAAGAAGCACGCCAATCTAAAATCCAAAATCCAAAATCCAAAATGAGGTTGGGCGACTATGGAGCCGGAACGTCCTGAAGAAAAAGAGGTCAAGCAACTGAGCGAGGGCGAGGGCAAGCCTCGCGCGAGTCTCATCGAAAGAGTGAAGACCGAGGGCGAGGCTTTGAAGACGCGTGCCGTCGAAGAGGCCAAAGCTTACAAAGACCCGCAGCAGACGCAGCTCTGGAAATCTATCTTTCGCGTCTCGCACGACCGCTCAGACCCGCGCAATCGCAGCCTTGCGATTCTCTCGAACGTCTTCCTGCACCTGCATCCGGCGAAGATCAACCGCGACGCGGTGCGCTACAACTTTACGTGGGGCATGGGCGGCATCACGTTCTATCTCTTCATCGTGCTGACCTTCACGGGCGTCTTGCTGATGTACTATTACCACCCGACGAAGGTGCAGGCGTTCCGCGACATTCTTTATCTGGAGCACGACGTACCGTTCGGCAAGCTGTTGAGGAACATGCATCGCTGGGCTGCGCACCTGATGATTATCACGACGTGGCTGCATATGTTCCGAGTCGTCTTGACGGGTTCATACAAAACGCCGCGCGAGTTCAACTGGTGCGTCGGAGTGGTGCTGCTCGTCCTGACGCTGCTGCTTTCATTCACGGGTTATCTGTTGCCGGACGACCAGCTCGGCTTCTGGGCTGTGACGGTCGGGACGAACATGGCGCGTGCGACTCCGATGCTCGGCAGCGAGGGGCCGTTCGGGCCGCAACTCGGCATGACGCCGTTTAATGATGTGAGGTTTGGCCTGCTCGGCGGCTCGATTGTGGATTCGAATGCCTTGCTGCGCTCGTATATCTGGCACTGCATAGGCATTCCGCTCGTGGCTTCAATCTTTATGGCCGTGCATTTCTGGCGCATACGCAAGGACGGAGGCATCTCAGGCCCCGCGCCCGTGATGCTCGAAAACGAGATGAAGGCGATTAAGAAGAAGACGTGAGCTTATGAGCATCTTTCAAAACCTGAAGCGGTTCTTTGCGCGCTCTGGTCTTCCTTTGAGCCTTTGCGTGAAGGTTAGTTTTCTCGCAAAGGCGCGAAGATAAAACCGGAGGCGCAAAGGGTTGAGTTGTTCGGACGCTTGAGATTTGAAGCGGAGAGAGTGAGTGATGGAAAAGCGTGGTTTCAGACTGACTCCCGGCGTGATCGCGGCGCTCGTGCTGTTATTGCTCGTCGTGATTGCCTCCTTCTTTGTTGAAGACTGGCATCAACTGTGGACGATTGTCTCGACGCCTGACAACGTGCCGATTGTCGCGCTGATTCCGCTGGTCATCTTCTTTACGTGGCTCGGCCTGCGGCAGGCGAAGGCGAATGACGGGTTGGTCGAGCAGCTTGAGGACGACCCGCAGCTTGCCAAGACGCATCATCGCAAGGCTCTGCCGTGGCGACCGGGCTGGGCCAGAGAGCTGCACGTCTGGCCTTATCTGGTGCGCATCGAATTTCTCGCCGCAGTGATCGTGACCGTTATTCTTTTCGTCTGGTCAATCACACTCAACGCGCCCCTCGAAGAGCCTGCCAATCCGAATCTGACGATGAATCCATCCAAAGCCCCGTGGTACTTTCTGGGCTTGCAGGAGATGCTCGTTTATTTCGACCCGTGGATCGCGGGCGTCGTGATGCCGTCGCTGATTATGATCGGCCTGATGGTCTTCCCGTATGTGGACTCGAATCCTTTGGGCAACGGCTATTACACGATCAAGCAGCGCAAGTTCGCGCTCGGCATGTTCGGCATCGGGTGGCTGACGTGGATTCTCTTAATCATCATCGGGACTTTCATACGCGGCCCCGGCTGGGTCTGGTTCTGGCCCGGTCAAAGGTGGGACCACAACGTAGTGGTCAACGACCGCAACGTTGACCTGCATGATTGGTTCGCGCAAAAGCTCGGACTCAGCTTTCTGTCCGCGAACCCGTTTAAATTTATTTTTGGCATGGTAGTCGTCGGCATCTTCTTCTTATTGTGCGGGCTGTTCCTGCACTGGCTCATGAATCGCAACGAGTTTGAGCGGAAGATTCTGGCGCGCACGAGCCTTTTGCAATATCTCACGTTCCAGTTTTTTGCGATCACGGTTTTATTCGCGTTGCCCGCCAAGCTCATCCTGAGGCTGGCGATGAATATCAAGTATGTGTGGGTGACGCCATGGTTCAATATTTGACGCGACGCGGCGGAGGAATAAACAGAGGTGGCAGACTCTCCAGAGACTGATGCGATCATCAAGAAAGAGCCTGATGTTCCGGCTCAAGACCCGATAGTCAGCCGTTCGACGAGCGGCATCCTGCTTATCTGCGCGCTGCTTCTGGCGGCTGTGCTGGGATGGTCTCTGTACGATGAAATCTACGGCCAGCGTCCATGGAAGAGCATGCAGCAGGAGTTCGTCACGCGCGAGAACCGCCTGCTCAAGCGGATGAAGACCAACGCCGGCAAGACCGAGAAAGAGGTCAAAGCGAGCGCGGATTACCAGCAGCTCGACGCAGAAGCCAGAGCAGCCAGAGAGGAAGTCGCGCCGCGTATGAAGGAGATTGACGCGCGCGTCAGAGTGATTGACAGCCAGCTTTCCTCCATCACGGACACTTATCAGAACGTGCGCGGCGAAATCACGGTTGATAACTACAAGATCGAAACGGCGCACAGCAAGTCGAAGCAGGACGATATTCGTCAGGGCATAGAAAAGAAGAGACAGCAAGCGCATACTATCAACTGGCCTGCCGACGACGGCTCGAACAAGACCACGAAGACGCAGCTCAATTACATCGAGATGGATAAGAGGTACACAGACCTCAAGGCCAAGAAGGGTGCGCTGACCACTGAGCGCGCAGAGCTTTTGAAGAAGCCGGGCGAGCTTGAGAAAAAGCGCGAAGAGTATGTGAAGAACAACGTCATCGGCCTGACCACAGAGACGCTTGACCTGTTGCTCAAGCGAAACCAGAATTTCGATTTCAAGATGCGGCAGGTCAACGTGCAGGGCGATGCTCTGGTTGATCGCTGCGAGACCTGCCATCTCGGCGTCCGCGAGCCGCTCAACATCACCGCGACGGATATGCGTCCGGTGCGCGACCACAAGTTGAGAAAAGCGGACGAACTCTCGCAGGCTTTCGTCAGCCACCCGAACAAAGAGCTGTTAGAGATTCACAATCCAGACCGCTTCGGCTGCTCAAGCTGTCATGGCGGCAACGGGCGCGCCACGACCAACGTCGTCAAAGGCCACGGCCAAAATAAATTCTGGCTGCACCCGCTCTACGACAAAGAGAACACGGAGGCGGGTTGCCAGCAGTGCCACTCTTCAGACCGCGTGCTACAAGGCGCGGGCGTGCTCAACCTCGGCAAAGACCTTTTTCAATATCGCGGCTGCGTCGGCTGTCACCGTTACGAAGGCTTTGACCGCGAGACGGACGCGCTGGCGAACGCGCGGCAGTCGGTCACACAACTCGAAGAAGAGATCGCGACCAACAAGCGTGAGGCCGCACAGTCGAACGCGAGAATCGGTGAGGTGACGGAAGAAGAGGCACAGAAGCTGCTCGCCAGAGCCGAGTACCTGCTCGTCACGAACAGCCAGCTCGCCGCGCGCATCTCCCAGCTTGAAACGCAGAGCAAGTATTTGATGTACGACCAGAAGAAGGTCGGGCCGAATCTCAAGGATGTGCAGCTCAAGCTGCGCAAGGAATGGATTCCGGTCTGGCTTCAGAATCCGCAGAACTTCCGCCCCGGCACGAAGATGCCTACCTTCTGGCGCATTGACGGCGAGAGCGGAAAGGCGGATGAGGCAGGCAAGCGCGCAGAGATGACGCGTGAAGAGAATGAACGCAAAGCCATCGCCGCCTTTGTCTGGCAACAGGGCTTTACGGGCAAGACGCCTGAGAAGCAGACGGGCGATGCCTCACACGGCAAAGAGCTTTTTGAAACTCGCGGCTGTATGGCCTGCCATTCGACCGGCGAGAAGGGCGCGGAGGTCGGCGGAGACTTCGCTGCTAACCTGCAACGCGTCGGCGAAAAAGCGAACTTCGATTATATCGTGCGCTGGATTTATAACCCGCGCGAGCGTTGGGCGCCTTACTGTCCGAAAGAGAAGCGCGACCTGACGCGCGAGGATTACGAGAAGAAGGGTCTGCCTTACGTCTTTGACAACGACCACTCGAAATGTCCGAACGACGGCGCGGAGTTGCAGATACAGAACATGACTGTGATGCCGAACTTCCGCCTGCCTGAATCGGATGCGCGCGACATCGCCACCTATCTCTTCTCGCTCTCGCAGAGAAGCGATTACCCTGACGCTTCCTACATGGACGATCCGAATTTGAAGGAGCAGGGACGCGCGCTCGTCAAGCAGTACGGCTGCGCCGGTTGCCACGAGATAAGCGGCTTTGAAGACGAGCAGCGTATCGGCAAAGAACTGACGAACGAAGGCGCGACTCCGATTGAGCGTCTCGATTTCGCTCTGCTCACGAATGACGCGGAGACGGGCAAAGACCCGTTTGCCGATCAGAAAAAGCAAGAGGGCAAGCCTCTCGATAACAAGCCGTGGTACGACCACAAAGGATTTTTCTCGAACAAGATTCAGGAGCCTTCGCTTTACGATAGAGGGAAAGAGAAAGACCCGAAAGATTTGTTGCGCATGCCGAAGCCTTCCTTGAAGGATAAGCCCGAGTGGAACACCGCGCTCACGACTTTCCTGCTGGGCAGCGTCGGACTCGAAGGGGCGAACGTCTCGCCGACTTTCTTTTACACGCCGGACGCGCGGCGCAAAGACATACAGGACGGCTGGTGGTTGATTAAGAAATATAACTGCATGGGCTGTCACAATGTGCAGGTCGGGCAGAAGTCAGTGCTTTCGACCTTACCGCAATTTCAAGGTGACGGCAAAGACCAGTTACCGCCGCAACTGACGAGCGAAGGGGCGCGCGTTGACCCTGATTGGCTCTTGCGTTTCCTGCACGACCCGTCGCTCAGCGGGACGCAGGGCGAGGCTGAACCCGGACGCAGCGACAAGACCGTCGGACAGGCTCCGGGCGCACAGGAAAATCCTTACGGCTCTCCGAAAGATAAGAAGACTCAGCCGTCAAACGGCGACGGTCAGCCGCAGTCTGGCAGCAATAGTGGTACGGGCGGCAATGGCGCGCAGTCCGGCGGAGAGCTAAAGCCGCAGCCGGGCGCAGACCGCAACGGCGTTCGTGTCTACTTGAAGCCGCGCATGCCGACCTTCAGCTTCTCGCCGAACGAGTTGCAGACGCTCGTGCGATTCTTCATGGCCGTCTCTTCGCAGTCCGATATTTATATCAAAGAGAAGCAGGAGACGTTAACGGAAGAGGAAAAGAATCTGGCTCGCCAGCTTTTCACTTCCCGCGCCGCGCCTTGCCTGAAGTGTCACATCACGGGCGATCCGACGCACGATAAGACCGCGACGGCTCCCAACTTCCTGTTAGCCAGCGAGCGTTTGAAACCGGCATGGACTTTCCGCTGGCTGCTCGACCCGCAACAGATAAGCCCCGGCACCCCGATGCCTTCCGGCCTCTTCAAGCTCGACGGCGAGCGTTGGGTCTTCAGCGGCGAGACGCCTGAAAGCTTCAACAGTTATCACAGGGATCACGCAGACCTCCTTGTGCGCTACATGTTCCAGATGACGCCCGACGAACAGCGGCGTTTGATGTCAACTTCGCCGACGGCGACGAGCGGGCAAGCGCCCGCGCCGAAGGAAAATGCGCCCGCTGCATCTGCCACGAGCGGGCAGAAAGTGAGCCGCAATAATTTGCGTCAAAGAGCGCGTGGCCGTGTCTTTGCGTCGCACCGCAGGCTCGTCCGACAACACGCGCGTGCGCCCGGCTCACGCCTTTTCGCAGCGCATCGCAAGTCAGAATTTGCGCGCGAGTGATCGCCGGTTGCTTAAAACATATTTATGCTTTAATTTGCATCAGAGGTTAATAATGTTATCAAAACGAATAAAATTCTGGCTCTGCCTGCTGGCAGTCCTGTCTCTTCTTTCATTCTCCATCGCCTGCCGCAACAGCGATGATGACGATGTGGCAGAGGAAGAGGGCGGTACGACCGGCGTGCCGACCGGCAAGCCGTATCAAACGACCGGCAACGAAGGCACGGTGACCGGCTCCATCAAGTTCAACGGAACCGCGCCCGCTTCGCAGGCGATTGACATGAATGCAGATGCCGCCTGCGCGTCGAAGAATCCGAATGCTGTCGCGGAAACGGCAGTCATTAAAGACGGCAAACTGGGGAACGTGCTGGTCTATATCAAGGACGGCACGACCAGCGACGGGATGAAGATTACCGGCCTCTCTTTTCCGGTTCCGGCAGACCCCGTGAAGCTGGATCAGAACGGCTGCCATTATGTGCCGCACGTGATGGGGATTCAGGCCAATCAGAAATTCGTCGTCACCAACAGCGACCCGACTTCGCACAACGTCAACGTGCAGGGCAAATCCAATACTCCGTGGAACAACATCCAATCGCCGAACGCTCCGCCAATCGAACAGAAATTCGCGCGTTCCGAAGTCATCATTCCGATCAAATGCAACCAGCATCCGTGGATGAAGTCTTACGTCGGCGTGTTGAATCATCCGTTCTACGCAGTGAGCGGCGCGGACGGCTCGTTCACAATCAAGGGCTTGCCTCCGGGCAAATATACGCTGGTGGCGTGGCATGAGAAGTTCGGCGAGAAGACGCTGGAAATAAATCTCGCGGCGAAGGGGAGCACGACCGCCGATTTCGCTTTTGATTCGAGCGCGGCATCCGATGTGATTCGCAGCAACACGCTCGAAGTCTTGCCCGCATTGGAATTCCCGATGTTGATGCAACACTAGAAAGGCAAGGATGAAGGCGGAAGGATGAAAGCGTGGCTCTGTCGGATGAAGGATTCAAAGAGAGCTGAACCGCACAAGCTTGAATAGCATGCCTTTCATCCTTCATCCTTCCGCCTTCATCCTTGCTTTTTCACGAGGGGCTTTTGTTCTCAAGTAATCTATGAAAAGCGTAGCGATAGAATTAGAGCAGGGCGTTATCGCGCAGGCTGAGAGCGTGCCCGCCGGTTTGCGCGAGAGGTTCGGTTTGTATCTTGAGCTGACCAAGCCGCGCATCACTTTCCTGATCGTGCTCACGTCAGCCGCAGGATTTTGTCTGGGGGCGCAAGGGCCGATTAATTATCTGGTCTTCTTCCACGCGATGTACGGGATAGCTCTGCTCTCATCGGGCATCGCGACGCTCAATCAATACATGGAGCGCGACCTTGACGCTTTGATGCGGCGCACGGCTTCGCGTCCGCTGCCTTCCGGGAAACTCGCGTCGAGGGAGGCTCTGATTCTCGGCGTCATCCTGACGGTCTTGGCGGAAATTTATCTGGCGTTGCTGGTTAATCCTTTGACGGCGATGTTCGGCATCACGGTCATTATCGGGTATCTGTTTCTCTACACGCCTTTGAAGACCAAGACGACGCTCTCGACTGTGGTCGGGGCTTTTCCGGGAGCGATGCCGCCCTTGATGGGATGGACTGCGGCGACCGGAGAAGTGACGGCGGGCGCGTGGGTGCTGTTTGCGATTCTATTCCTGTGGCAGTTCCCGCACTTTCTAGCCATCGCGTGGATGTACCGCGAGGACTACGAGCGCGCGGGCATCGTGATGCTTCCGGTGGTGGAGCCTGAAGGCCACATCACAGGCCAACAGATAGTTCTCTACACGCTGCTCCTGTTGCCCGTCAGCCTGCTTCCGACCGTGCTCGGAATCTCAGGCTCGATCTATTTGTACGGAGCCATCGTGCTCGGCGCGCTCTTTCTCTATAGCAGCCTGCGCGCAGCGTTCTCGAAATCGAGGCAGCAGGCTCGTCGCCTGCTCCTTGCCTCAGTAATCTATTTGCCGTTGCTGTTTGTCTTAATGGTTTTAAATCGGTAATAGGTGATAGGTAAACGGGTGATAAGATAAAACAAAAAGATTTTCTTATCACCCGTCATCTGTCACCTATCACCCACAAAGGAGATTGACCGAATGGGTCGCGCTCTGGCTGTACTGCTCTGGCTCTTGACGCTCGGCACTGTGTTGCTGTTTACGAACGGTGGCTGGTGGTTTCCAAAGGCCATCTCCGAGCATGGCCCGGCTTATGATCGCCAGTTTATGTTGACGATCATCGTGGTGGGCATCGCTTTCTCGGCGGCGCAGATCGGGCTGGGGATTGCGCTCTGGCGGTATCGCTCGACGCCGAAGACGACTGAGCGCGCGGTCTACTCGCACGGCAACAATCGTTTGGAGATAGTCTGGACGATTATCACCGCGCTCGTCTTTATCTCGCTCGGCGTGCTGGGGCAGAGCGTGTGGGCAAAGCTTCATTTTCAACCGGCTGACAAAGATGCGTACAGGGTTCAGGTCTTCGCGCAGCAGTTTCAGTGGAACTTTCATTACGCAGGCAAAGATAAGCTTTTCGGGCGCACCGATCCGACTTTGATTAAGGATGCGGATCTGAATTTCGTCGGCCTCGATGCCGCCGACCCGAACTCGCAGGATGATGCGGTCGTGACCTCGCTCGTCGTGCCCGTCAATCATCAGGTGGAGCTGATGCTCAATTCAAAAGACGTGACGCACAGCTTTTGGGTTCCGCCCCTGCGCTTCAAGCAAGACCTAGTGCCCGGCATGGTGATTAAAGTCCACTTTACTCCGACCGTCGTCGGCAAATATGAGCTGGCCTGTGCGGAGCTGTGCGGCGCGCTTCATTTCAAGATGAAGAGCCAGATGCTGGTGTTGCCGGAAGAAGAGCACCGCGCGTTGGTCGAGCTACCGCAGGCGCAGTTTCAAGCGAAGATGAAAGAGCTGCTTGATAAATATCCGTTCATCTATTAGCCATAAAAGTCTTTTGCGCGCCGAAGCCAGAGGAGAGAAACGATGGCAGATTCCGTTGCCGCACATGAAACTGAACACGAGGTGCATCGCCACCCCGCGCCGACCAGTTTTATACGCAAATATATTTTCAGCATAGACCATAAAGTGATCGGCATACAGTATCTGCTGCTCGCCATCTTCTCGGTCTTCATCGGGCTGATTATGTCCGTCCTGATGCGCGTCAAGCTGACGTGGCCGGGCAGTACCATCACCATTTTGGGAAAGCTCTTTCCGCTGGGCGCGCCGGGCGGCGTGATGTCGCCGGAGTTCTATCTCTCGCTCGTCACGATGCACGGGACGATCATGGTCTTCTTCGTCCTGACGACTGCTCCGCAGGGAGGATTCGGAAATTATTTTCTTCCGATTCAGGTTGGGGCAGATGACATGGCGTTCCCGACCCTGAACATGCTCTCGTTCTGGGTGACTCTGGTCGGACTGCTGGTCTTGGTCTCCGCCATCTTCGTCGAAGGCAATGCGACGGTCGCGGGATGGTACGCCAACATCGTGCCGGGGTTTAAGCCGAGCGGGACGGTCGGGCCAATCGGAGGTTGGACGGGTTATCCGCCGCTGAGCGCGCTGGGGCCGAGCGCGGGGCCGGGGCAGGGCGCGGGCGTCAACCTGTGGATTATCAGCATAGCCATCTTCTGCGTCGGCTCGCTATTAGGCGCGCTCAATTTCATCACGACGCTTTTAAACCTGCGTGCGCCGGGCATGACTCTGATGCGTATGCCGCTCACGTGCTGGGCGTGGTTTACGACGGCTGTGCTCGCGCTGCTCGCGTTTCCGGTGCTGCTCGCGGCGGGCGTCCTGCTGATGCTTGACCGCACGGCGGGAACGAGCTTCTTTCTACCGGGCGGGCTGGTCGTGAGCGATGTCCTGCAAGTCTCGCATAAAGGAGGGTCGCCAATCCTGTGGCAACACCTCTTCTGGTTCTTCGGACACCCTGAGGTCTACATCGCCATCCTGCCGGGCATGGGCGCGACTTCGCATATCCTTTCCACTTTCGCGCGCAAGCCGATTTTCGGATACCGCGCGATGGTCTTCGCCATCTTTGCTATCGGCCTGCTGGGATTTTTCGTCTGGGGACATCACATGTTCATCAGCGGCATGAGTCCTTACACGGGAATGGCCTTTTCCGTCCTGACGCTTTCCATCGGCGTGCCTTCCGCGATCAAGACTTTCAACTGGCTGGGGACGCTGTGGGGAGCGAAGATACGTTTTACCGCTCCGATGCTTTACGCCATCGGCTTCGTCTCGCTCTTTGTCGCGGGCGGCATCACAGGCATCGTGCTCGGACAGACCGGACTCGACCTCTCGATGCACGATACTTACTTCGTGCTCGGGCACTTTCATCTGGTGATGGGAGTGGCTGCGATCTTCGGTATGTTCGCGGGCGTGCAATTCTGGTTTCCGAAAATGTTTGGCCGGTTGATGAGCGAGAAGATAGCTAAGGTTCACTTCTGGTTTACGTTCGCGGGCGTCTATAGCATTTTTATTCCGATGCATATCATGGGCATCGTCGGGATGCCGCGCCGGTATTCCAGCTTTGAAGAGTACCTGTTCTTAGCCAAGCTGCATCCGCTCGTGATGTTCGTGACGATCTCCGCGATTGTGACGGCTATCGCTCAGATTCTCTTTCTCTTCAATTTCATCTACAGCATCTACAAGGGCGAGAAGTGCGGTGATAATCCATGGGAAGCGACGACGCTCGAATGGACGATTCCTTCGCCGCCGCCGCACGATAATTTCGCAGGGCACATCCCGACGGTTTACAGAGGACCGTATGAATTTGCAGTGCCCGGCGCGCCCAATGATTACATCATGCAAACGGAGCCTGATCCGGCTCAGACCGTGACGGGCAGGGATGGAAGCAACGGGAACGGCGATAACGGTCACAAGCACTAATGGTCACAAGCACTGAAACAGTAGCCACAAAGACGACCGCCACCGGCAAGGGCAGAAGCCTCACCGGCGGAAACGGCCATCCTCCGCGCGGCAACGGCAACGGCGGCTCAGGCGATGATTCGCGCGCAGGAGGATTTACGCGCGACAAGTATCGGATTGCCATCTGGGTCGCGCTGGCGAGCGTTATGATGCTGTTCACGGCTCTGACGAGCGCGTATATCGTGCGCGCCGCCGGAGCCAATGACTGGACGCCGCTTGCAGCGCCGCGCCTGCTCTGGCTGAGCACGGCTTTGATTCTTGTGAGTAGTATCACTTTTGAGTTTGCGCGCAGAGCTTTGAAGCGTGCTGACCAGAAAGCGTATGCGCGCTGGCTGCTTTCGACGGTGATTCTCGGACTCGGATTTCTGGGTACGCAATTTCTGGCGTGGCGGCAACTGGTCGCGCAGGGAATTTATGTTTCGTCGAATCCACACAGCGCATTCTTTTATCTGCTGACCGCGCTGCACGGGCTTCACTTGCTGGGCGGCATCCTCGCGCTCGATTACCTGTTGCTGCACGCGTGGCGCAGGCGCGCGCCCTCGGAGATAGGCGAGAAGAGAACTGCTGCCGCAGGCGCGGTGGCGATCTACTGGCATTTCATGGACGGACTCTGGGTTTATCTGTTCTTACTCCTTTTCATGTGGAGGTGACTCTGTTTTGAGCACGGAAGCGCACGCAGAACATCTTGTCGCGGCGGATTGGGAAGGCGGTTCGCTCCCGTATCGCGTCGGCCATAAAAAGCTGGGCATGTGGCTCTTCATCGTTTCGGACGCGCTGACTTTTACCGCGCTCCTGATGGGCTACTCTTACGTGCGCGCCTCAAGCGACCAGTGGCCCGAGCCTTTCCATTTTAGTCCGAGCATCATTTACTCGACCGTGATGACGCTCTGCCTGCTGGCTTCGAGCTTTACGATGGTGATGGCCGTCAAGGCTTCCGCGCGGAAAGACAGAATGGGAACGCGTCGCTGGATCATGGCGACGATGCTCGGCGGCCTGCTCTTTCTCGGCCTGCACATCTCCGAATGGAAGCACCTGATTGACGAAGGCTTGACCGCGAAGACTCTTCCGGCGGAGTGGCTGAAGGAATGGCCGAAAGCCTCTTATCTTTTCGGCTCGACCTTCTTTGCGATTACGGGACTGCACATGTTCCACGTCTTGACGGGCGTCATTTATTTAGGCTTCATCGCTCTGAGAGTCCGGCGCATGTCGCACGAGGACGTTGAGATCAGCGGGCTGTACTGGCACTTCGTTGATCTGGTCTGGATGTTCGTCTTCCCGATGATTTACCTGCTATCGGTTTATAGAAAGTAGTGACGCTTGTTTGTCAGATGAAGAGTTAGCCTGAAAATTTCAGAGAACGCAGAGGAGGCATAAAGAGCCAAAGATGAGCCGCCTTGTAGAATCGTTCAAAAACCTGGCGACGAAAGAGGACATGATTATCAACGGCATCTGCTTTGTGATGGCGCTGGTCTTCATGGGTCTTGCCGCCAAAAATTTTAGTTGGGCCGGAGACTTTCTGACGACGGATGCACTGTTCATGGCAGTGGTCTTCATGCTGCTCGCAACCGCCTTACTCATCAGCCCCGTGTTCTGGCTCTACAAGCACGGATATTTTAAGAAACTCGTCGGCTCGGATGTAGACACTGAGCCGGTCGAACTCGTGCCGGTTCACTTCGAGGGCACGACGAAGCTGTTCATGGGAATTTTGGGATGGCTGCTCGGACTCACGCTCATCGAAGTCCTGCTCGCATATAAACAAGTTCCGATAGTGCTGATGCTGACGATTCTCATCGGCCTCTCGCTCATCAAGGCCGCGCTCATCATCGCCTACTTTATGCACTTGAAGTTCGAGCGTTTGAGCCTCGTGCTGTCGCTGATTCCCGCGCTGGTCATCTGTATCTGCCTGTTCTTTATCTTCTTCCCGGACAGTTCGAGGTCGAAGAACCTGCGTTACGGGGCAACTGAAAATCAAGCCGGGACGAGGACGACAGAGCCATGAAAAAGCTGAGCGCAAAGAAAAGAAATATCCTGTTCGCCGCGTTGGCATTGATTGCCGCGCTCACTTTCGGCTGTCTGCCCGCGCTCGCACAGTGCCCGTTATGCAAGCTGGCGGTTGAAGACTCGCCACAGGGAAAAATGATGGCGCAGGGGCTGAACCTTGGCATCCTCGTCCTGCTCGTTCCGCCCGTGACTGTCTTCTGCTCGATATTTTTCCTCGCCTTCAAGTATCGCAAACCGCAGGGGAATTAAAAATGCAAAATTAAAATTGTAAAATGCAAAAGTAATAAGCTGGTTGGGTTTTACACTTTTAATTTTGCATTCTTTAGCGGTGAATCCATTTCCTTAAAATCTTTCGTATCAAAATTATGATGCAAAGCACTATGCAGGATTGGCCGCTGACGGTAACAGCCCTCTTCAGGCATGGCGCGAAAGTGTATGCCGATAGCTCCGTCGCAACCTACGAAGGCGATGAGGTGCGGCGAGCCACCTTCGCGGAAGTCACGGCGCGCGTCGAGCGTCTCGCCAATGCGCTTCATCGCTTCGGCGTTGATCGCGGCGACCGCGTAGCGACCTTCTGCTGGAACACTCAGGAACACCTGGAAGCTTATCTTGCGGTGCCCTCGATGGGCGCTGTGCTGCACGCGCTCAACATACGCCTCTTCCCGGAACAGCTCGCATACGTCATCAACCACGCGGCAGACCGCATTGTTATCATAGACGATTCGCTCGTCCCGCTGCTCGCTAAAATCAAAGATAAGCTGGAGACGGTCGAGCGGCTGATCGTCATCGGCGACGGCGAGGCCGGAGAGCTTGGACGCGAAGTCTTGCGTTATGAAGAGCTGCTTGCGGCGGAAGAGACTGGATACGAATGGCCTCAAATTGACGAGCGTGCGGCGGCGGCAATGTGTTACACGACGGGCACGACCGGACAGCCGAAGGGCGTCGTCTACAGCCATCGCTCGGAGTACCTGCACGCGTTGACGGAATGCTCGGCCTCCGGTATAGGCATCTGCGAACGCGACCGCATACTTCCAATCGCTCCTATGTTTCATGCAAATGCATGGGGGTTGCCATATTCCGGCTGGCTCGCGGGCGCGGACTTTCTGATGCCCGGTCGCTTTCTTCAAGCGGAGCCTCTGTGCCGGATGATCGCGTCCGAGCGTCCCACTTTTGCGGGGGCAGTCCCGACCATCTGGAACGATATTCTGCGTTACGCCGAAAGTCATGAAGTTGACCTGCGCTCTCTGCGGACGGTGATGTGCGGCGGGTCGAGCGTCCCGCGCGCTCTGGTCGAGAAGCTTGAGACGCGACACGGCGTTCGCATCACGCAGGCATGGGGCATGACCGAGACCAGCCCGCTGGCTTCGATTGCGTGTCCGCCGAAAAATTGCCCGCCGGAGC
The DNA here is from genome assembly GCA_964246305.1 of uncultured Pyrinomonadaceae bacterium. GTDB lineage: Bacteria > Acidobacteriota > Blastocatellia > Pyrinomonadales > Pyrinomonadaceae > JACMLC01. The sequence continues at coordinate 227,752 of CAXTPS010000001.1, read as the reverse complement.
ATGAGATTGACTGGCGCACAAAGTCAGGCCGGATTGTTCCCGGCATCGAGCTGCGAATCGTTGACGGTGAAAAAATTCTGGATTGGGACGGTCAGTCTGTGGGAGAGATACAGGTGCGCGGCCCGTGGGTGACGGGCGGGTATTATGGCGAAGAACGCTCGGACAAGTTTCATGACGGGTGGCTGCGAACCGGAGATGTCGGCACGGTTGACGCGAAAGGTTTTATACAGATTACTGATCGCACGAAGGATGTCATCAAATCCGGCGGCGAATGGATTTCATCCGTCGAGCTTGAGAATGAGATCATGGCGCACCCGCACGTCATCGAAGCGGCTGTGATAGGCGTGCCGGATGAACGCTGGGACGAACGCCCGCTGGCCTGCGTCGTGCTCAAGGATGGAAGCGAGACGACGGCTGACGAGCTTTGCTCATTCCTCGAATCGCGCGTCGCCAAGTGGTGGCTGCCCGAACGCTGGGCTTTCATCGAAGAGATTCCCAAGACGAGCGTCGGCAAGTTTGACAAAAAACTCCTGCGTGCTCAAAGAGAAGAAGGCGCGCTGGAAATTATCGGTGTATGATGTCAGCCCCGCTTTTTTGAATAACAGAAATTTTCAGGTGAAACTAGCATGGCAGAGAAAACCGAGATCGTCGAAAATGTGTACGGCGTAGATGTCGCGTTCAATACCATACGCGGGCGCGCGTGCCCTGTCTGCGGCGGCAAAATCATTCCGTCGAACCGCGCCGTCTACCAGAGCGCGGGCGACCCGTCCGAAGTCTTCTCGCTATGGGAGTGCGAGCGCTGCGGCTTTTCGGAAAGATTCGAGAAGGCCGAAGAGCCTAAGAAGCTTCACGGTGCGTCTGCCAAAGCTCTCGCTGGCGAGAAGGCCGGGGCAGTGGGAGTTTCGCCTAAGGCTTTGCCGTCTAGTAGCGTCACAGGAACGCAGCCTCAGACGAGGGCTGCCGGTCGCGCTGCGGCCAGACGTGCGATTCCGCCCGACGTGAAGAAGATGCTCGAAGTGATGAAGGGGCCGCAGCCGAAGGTCGAAGAATAAAATTTCAGCGGCCCGCAGAAGATGGATGAGATAGCATTAAATGTGCTCGGCATGTTCGAGCGTTTCGGGAAAGAGACGCTCGACCTGCACGAGTTGTTTGAAGCGGGCGGGAACGACCCACAAGCGCGCACCGCTGTCTTCGATACGGTCGAGCGGTTGATTAAAGAAGGCTTGCTCGAAGAGCGCGGGAACGATTTTTATGCTCTGACCGAAGCCGGAAAAGCTGCCGCGCGTGATAACATAGCATCGCCGGAAAAATAATAGTAAATCTGAAAAAGTTTTAGAGCTATTCTCTCGAATGAATTATATCTATGCTCTGCCGCACCTGAACGCCACACTCAATTCCATCAGCGCGCTGCTGCTCATCACAGGCTACGTCTTTATACGCAGGGGAAATATCGCTGCACATCGCCGGTGCATGATCTCAGCCTTCATAGCATCCGTTCTGTTTCTCATCTCATACCTGACCTATCATGCGTTTCACGGCTCGACCCCGTTCAAGGGCACGGGGTGGGTGCGCCCGCTCTATTTCACGATACTGTTGACGCACACAGCGCTCGCGGTTGTAGTCGCGCCTCTGGCAATCGTGACGCTGGTGCGCGCACTGCGCGAGCGATTTGACAAGCACCGCAGGATTGCGCGCTGGACATTTCCGGTGTGGCTCTATGTCTCCGTGACGGGAGTTATCGTGTATCTCATGCTCTATCAATTTTTCCCGGCGAGATGATTGATGAAAGGAATTCTGTAGAGAACGTTTTGATGTCAGGCAATAATTCACATCCCGAAGCTGTCCCGCCCGTTCTGCCGAAGGGCTTGCGCCAACGCGCGACCTTCCCGCTGATGGTCGTGGCCGCGCTCTTTATCATAGTCCCGTTCTTCGCTTGGTACGGAACATGGTTCGGGCGCGATCTGAGCGACGAGAAGATTACGGAATATCTCGCGGATGAAAAAAATCCGCGACACGTACAGCACGCTCTGTCGCAACTTGCGGAGCGGCTCGATAAAAAGGATGCTGGCGCGCGTCGCTGGTATCCGCAGATAGTCGCCGTCTCTAACAGCAGCTTTGCAGAGCTTCGCTCGAACGTCGCGTGGCTGATGGGCAAAGACAATCAGTCGCAGGAATTTCACGACGCGCTGCTGCGTCTGGTCAAAGACAACGAGCCGATTGTGCAGCGCAATGCAGCCGTCTCGCTGGTGACTTTTAGCGATAAGAGCGCGCTGCCTGTGCTCCGCTCCATGCTGCAACCATACGCGCTCACCTCTCCGGTCGAGGGCGAAGTGAACAGCGTCCTGAACGAGGGCGCTCCGGTCACGGTCGGCATGATGCTCTCTCGTCTCAAGCAGGGCGAGAAACAGATTTTGGAAGTTCGCTCGCCTCTGCCCGGAGCGATAAGCAAAGTCACAGTCGCGGTCGGAGCGAAAATCAAAACGGGCGACACGATGCTTTTCATCTCGCCTGACAGCAGCACCGCGTGGGAGGCTTTAAGGGCTTTGTATCTTATCGGAGAGAAAGAGGACTTGCCCGTCGTCGAGCAGTACGCGCAGGGCGTCGGGAAAATGTCTAAAGAGATAAAAGAACAAGCGGCTCTGACGGCCAAAGCCATTCAGAGCCGCTCTGAGAAGTCTCAATAGCTTGTCTTTTAAGTTTCTGCGGCGACGGGCGTCGGCGGCAGGTCGGGCAGCGTGACGCCGTGCGCCGCTTCCCAATTATCTGTCGGCACCATCTCGATAGCGTCCCACGGGCAGCCGTCAAGGAACGCTCCATCCGGCCCCTTGCTGATGCACTTCTGGCAGCCGATGCAAAGATACGGGTCAACTTCGATACGTCCGAATGGCGGGTGGTCTTCATCCGGCACCCAGAACATGCAGGCTTCAATCGGGCAATACTCTATGCACGCCGGAGAGCCTGCGCAGCCGGTACAGCAATCAGTCGTGATGGCTAAAATGCGCGGCCTCTTCTTGCGCGCGGCCTTGCCGTCGCCCGCAGACATCGGCCAATGTTTTTCTATAATCTCAATCATGCCCCGCTCCATTTAATATCATTTGAGAAAAGATGAGAGCGAAGTTACTTTAACACGCGGTCAGGGCTTTACTCAACAGTTCGAGTTAACAGGGATAGACAGGATGAAAAGATTTGAAATAGCAGATTTGAAATCTCAGACAGCTCGAACATTTGAAATTTGAAATAGCAGATTTGAAATAGCAGATTTGAAACCTTGGATAAATCAAACATTTGAAATCTCAAATTTGCTCATTTGAAATTCTTACCCTGTCTTTCCCTGTTTGAATCTGCTTGAAAGAAAAGAGCGAAACGGTTAAAACTACTGGAAACCAAACACGAGGAGAAACTTTAATATGAGCACCGTCGCCGGTATCTTCAAATCGCGCGCAGACGCAGAGCGCGCCGCAGAAAACTTACGCACGATTGGCCTGACTGACAAAGAGATCAGCCTTCTCGCTCCCGGAGCTTCGCACGCAGACATTGACACGACTGTGGAGACTACTGAAACAGAGCAGCCGGGGATGGGGTCTGCGCTCGGCGGAGTCGTCGGCGGCGCGATGGGTGCGGCGGGCGGCGCGACGATGGGCGCAGCCGTAGCGAGCCTGCTGATTCCGGGCGTCGGCCCCGTCATCGCCGCCGGACTCATCGGTGCGGCTCTCTTGGGGGTAGGCGGGGCAACGGTCGGAGCAACGGCGGGTAATGCTCTCGAAGATACAGTCACGGGGCTTCCGCATGATGAGCTTTATGTCTACGAAGATGCGCTCAGAAAAGGTCGAACCGTCGTCATCGTCTCGACGAGTGATGAGACGCAGAGCGAAGCCGCGCGCAATGTTATGGCGCAGGCGGGAGCCGAAAGCATTGACGCGGCGCGCGAGGAATGGTGGGTCGGCCTGCGAGACGCGGAAGAGGAGCGGTACACAGGGCAGGGAAGAGATTTCAAGAATGACGAGCTGCTCTATCGCAGAGGTTTTGAATCGGCCTTACATTCGCAGTCGCGCGGCAAAGCTTACGAAGAGCGCGCGGAGTTTCTGCGCCAGCATTACGGAGACGACTCCGCGAGCGATGCTTTCAAGCACGGTTACGAAAGAGGTCAGAGCTATCAAAGAGATTTGCGGGAGAGATTCAGGAGTTGAAAGACACGCTGCTGAGCATAGCGGTTCTCGTCTGTATACTCACCGCGAGCGCGGTCATCACAAACTGGTTCGCCAAAGCGATGTACATACGCTGCGCCGGTTGCGGCACGCTCAACGCTAAACGGCGAACAGCGTGTCGCGGCTGCGGCAAAGACCTGCGCTCGCCGCCCGCAGTAGAATAGATTCAACCTCTCAATATAATTGTCACACAGGCATAAGAAGATTTGAGATTTGAGATTTCAAATTTGAGATTTAGGCTTTGAGATTTCAAATTTGAGATTTGAGATGTTGAGTTGAGATTTGAGATGTTGAATTTGAGATTCCTCTGTGCTCACTGTGCCCTCTGTGGCAAATTCTTAAAAAGCATTTTTGTCTAAGTCTCATGCCTTGGAACCCTGACCTCTATCATAAATTTCAGAGCGAGCGTTTTGCTCCGTTCGATGACCTGCTCAAGCTGGTCATCGTGCGTGAGGGAATGCGCGTGATTGATCTGGGGTGCGGCACGGGCGAGTTGACGCGTCAACTCGCGGATTCTTTGCCTCAGAGCGAAGTGGTCGGCATGGATTCGTCCACGGAGATGCTGAAGCGTGCTGAGAGCGTAGCGCGTCCCGGCCTGAAATTTGAGAGGCGCGCTATTGAGGAGGTAGCGGGTGAGTGGGACTTGGTGTTTTCACATGCTGCGATTCAGTGGGTGGATAATCATCAGCGACTTGTGCCGCGCCTGCTTTCTCTGGTCGCGCCGGGAGGACAGCTTGCCGTCCAGTTGCCTTCAAATCACAGCCACGCCACGCACACTATCATCATAGAGATTGCGAGCGAAGAGCCTTTCCGCAGTGCGCTCGACGGTTGGACGCGCCAGCCGCCCGTGCTGTCTATCGGTGAATACGCGCAGCTTTTATATGAGCACGGCGGGAGAGATTTGATAGTGTACGAGAAAATCTATCCGCATGTTTTGGAGAACGCGGACGCGCTCGCCGAGTGGACTTCCGGGACTGCGCTCGTGCCGTACTTCGAGCGTCTGCCTGTCGAGCTTCAAGAAACTTTTCTGCAAACGTACCGCGCGCGGCTCAAAGAGAGATGGCCTGCCAGCCCCGTTTTTTACCCATTTCAACGCATACTTTTTTCAGCCACACGCCCGATGCTCGTCCATGGCCAGAAGGCTGAGCCGGACTGAATGTCTTCGCTCAAAAAGATATTTGAAGCTTGCGCCCTGTTTGAATTGAACATCGCCTGTGTCGCTTGCCTTTGAGCCGCAAAGTCTGCGCCGTCAATTATCAAGTAAGCAGACGCCCCGCGCGATTGCGGGAAATCAAGTTTCTTGAGCAGCCGCGCGCCCTTATCAAACGTTATCAATCCCGGCGACCTGTCCAGCTTAAAAGTGAAGCTCTGTGTGCGCTGGTTAATCTCGATATGCTCCGTGCGCGAGCCGCTGGCTGTCAGGATTTCAAGCTCGACCGGAAGGCGAAAGACAATCGGCGTGTTTGAATCCGGCTTCTGCGTTTGCGTGACGGTTAAAGTCAACTGTTGCTGCGTCGCATTGTAACTCGAACGGACGCGCAATTCCGGGTAGCCCGCTTTGTAAACCCATTGATCGAAAAACCATTCGAGCTGTTGCCCCGACACGCGCTCGAACACTCTCTGCAAGTCGCGCGTCTCCACATTGCGATACTTGAACTCGTTCAAGTAGACGTTAAGAGCCTTCCAGAAAATCTCGTCGCCGACCGTCTCGCGCAGCATGTGTATGACGAGCGCGCCCTTCTTGTAGGTCGTCGAGTCGAACAACTCCATCGAGAGCGGATAGCGCGTGTTGACCAACGGGTGACGCTTGTGTGAAGGGTCTTCATTAAAATACTCTTTGGCGTCCGCTTGCAATGAGTCAAGATAGCCTGCGCGCCCGTCAAGATGCTCGCGGTAAATTGCTTCCATGAAAGTGGCGAATCCCTCGTTGAGCCAGAGGTGCGACCAATCCCTGCACGTCACCAGATCGCCGAACCACGAATGCGCCAGCTCATGCGAGACTAGATCAACGCCAGAGGCTCCCGGAATGCTGCTGTCCGCATAAAGAATTTCGGTGTCGGCGAAGGTCGTCGCGGTGATGTTTTCCATCCCGCCAAAAATAAAATTCCCGACGATGGTCTGCGCGTACTTGTCGTATGGAAAATCGTATTTGAGGACGCGGCTGAACAAATCTATCATCTCAGGCGTGCTGCTGAATACGAGCCGCGCCTGCCTTTCCGTACCGCGATAAGTGTAATATTCGAGCGGAATGTTTTTATAAGAATCTGTCAGCTTCGCGTAATCCCCTACGACCAAAGAGATGAGATAGGTCGAGTGCGGTTGATCCATCAGCCAGTGGAATGTACGCGTTCCGTCAGCGTTACTGGTCGTCTCAACGAGTTTGCCGTTGGCTATCGCAAGCTCGTTCGCGCCCGTCGTGATGTACTGCTCGCTGGTAGCTTTATCGTCTGGAAAATCGTAGCAGGGAAACCATTGATGATTGTCCTCCGGCTCGCCCTGCGTGTAGATTTGCGCGGGGCGACGGTATCCGTCTTCGCGCGATGAAGAGACGAAATAGAGGCCATGCTCAGGATGCGCGCGATACTTTATCCTGACAGTGATGCTATCGGCAGGTTCGTACACGCGGTCGAGTGTAATGAGCAGCTTGTCATCACGTATAATCGAAGAAAGAACTGCGCCGGAAGCAAGCGAGACCCGCTCGACCTTCATATTCGCGGCGTCCAGCTCGAAGGCTTTGAGTCCGGCGGAGAGAGGTTTTAAAGTTACTTCGACTTCGCCTATGACTGTTTTGTGCGGCACGTCGAAGCTCGTGCGAATGACGTAATGCTGCACATCGTAGGCGCGCGCATGACTCGCGGGGGCTGCGTTCTGCCTCGAAAAAACCGTGGGCGTAAAATTGCAGGCGAGAAAAAGGGAAGCGAGCGCGACGGCGAGTGCGCGGCGCAGTAGTTTCTTCTGTACCATATGTTCTGTTCGCGGCGTTACTGTGAAATCGGGGGTTGCATTTCAGATTGTGCCTTAGAAAGATGTGCGAAGCAAAGTCTGCGAAGTATTCGGGATGAAAAATATTCGCGGCGGTGTTTGAGCGGAAAGGGAAGCGTCGTATAGTATCTCTATCGTTCGATTGCTTTCCGTAAAGATAAAGAGATGCGGTCTCAAAAGTCTTCCTTGCACAGGAGAATAACATGGCGCGTTCGGTAGTTAAATGTTTTGGCATCCTTCTTTTTTCTATCATCTCAATTTCAGGATACACAGCTATGGCACAAAGCGTTTCACCCCCCGCGCCGCCGGAGTGGCAAACACATGCGGAGAAAACTGAATATCGAGAGACGCCGCGTTATGAAGAGACTATCGCTTATTCTAAAAGACTTGCCGACGCGTCGCCGTTGATTCGTTACACAGGCTTCGGGCATAGCGGCGAGGGGCGCGAACTGCCGCTGTTGATCGCTGCAACGGGAGGGACTTTTACGCCGGAGGCTGCGCGCAAGGCTGGCAAGGCAATCGTGCTCGTGCAGGCTTGCATACATCCGGGCGAGCCTGACGGCAAAGACGCCGGACTCGCATTGCTGCGCGACATAGCGATTACGAAAACCCGTCCGGGGCTTTTGGAAAAAGTCGTGCTCCTCTTTATCCCGATTTACAACACGGACGGGCACGAGCGTTTCAGCGCATACAACCGCATCAACCAGAACGGCCCGGCGGAGAGCGGTTGGCGCGGCACGACGATCAATCTCAACCTCAATCGTGATTACATGAAGGCCGATACGCCGGAGACGCGCGCGTGGCTCAGGATGTGGACTGAGTGGAACCCTGACCTTTTCATTGATTGCCACGTCACGGACGGCGCGGATTTTCGCTACAACATCACTTATCAATACGAGCATCACGACAACGCCCCTGCTTCCGTGCGGGATTGGATGAGGGAGGTGATAGAAGGCCGCGCTGTACCGGCTGCGGAAGCTGACGGCAATCTGCTGACGACATATCTGGTTTTCAAAGATAACAGGGATTTGGCGCAGGGCATCGTCGGCTTCATCGCAACGCCGCGCTTCTCGACGGGATACACGCCGCTGCGCAATCGTCCCGGCCTGTTGATAGAGACGCACATGCTCAAGGATTATCGCTCGCGCGTGCGCGGCACATACGATCTGCTTCGCCACTCGCTCGAAGAGGTCAACCGCGACCCGCAGAAACTGATAGAGGCAGTGCGCTTGGCGGATGAGCAAACCATCGCGGACGGGCGCGCTTATAATCCGTCGCAGCGTTACCCATTGAGATTCGAGCTGACTGACAAGTCCGTGCCGTTTCAGTTAAAAGCTCTGGAGTCGCGCCGCGAATTGAGCGATGTGTCCGGCGCGGTGCGCGTCATCTTCGGCACGAAGCCGGTGGATTTGACCGTCCCGCTCTTTGACGATTTGAAGACGACCGCGAGCGTGACGACGCCGCTTTATTACATCATCCCAACACAGTGGCGCGAGGTCATCGGAGTCTTAGAGGCGCACGGCATCAAGCTGCAACGCCTCAACGCGCCTGCGACGCTGGAGGTTGAAAGTTATCGCTTCAGCGATGTGAAGTGGGCATCGGCTCCGTTTGAAGGACGCGTGATGGCGACTTTTAAGACAGAGCCTGTGCGCGAGACTAGAACATATCCGGCTGGCTCGGTCATCGTGCCGATGACGCAGACCGCTGCGCGCGTGGCTCTCTACCTGCTTGAGCCTGATGCGCCGGATTCTTTCGTCGCGTGGGGCTTCTTTAATCCTATCTTTGAAGAGAAAGAGTACGCGGAAGATTACGTGATGGAGAAACTGTCGCGCGAGATGATGGCAAAGGACGATAACCTGCGGCGCGAGTTTGAGCAGAAGCTAATGAGCGATCCTAAATTCGCCGCCAGCGCATCGGAGCGGCTTCGCTTTTTCTACATGCGCTCGCCCTACTGGGACAGGCAGGTCAATCTGTATCCGGTCGGGAGAATCACGACGCCGCTCGATACGCAGACGGTCAGGATATCTAACAGATAAATAAAAAGAGAGAAGAGCGAAGCGGAGTCAACGCGGCAAAGCTCTTCTCTCGTGATTTGATTTGGAAGCTGGCTAGAAGGTCTTCAATCGTTTAGACCGTTCGACGGCCTGTCAACAAATTGATGACTAACACGATGAGCGCCACGACCAGCAGCAGGTGAATCAAACTACCGCCGAAACCGCCGATTGCGCCGATTAACCACAAGACCAGAAGCACCACTAAGATTGTCCACAACATAATCGCCTTCTCCTTTTGAGCATCCCTTTTTAATCTTGAGCTTTACGGTTCCATTTGAACCCGCTTGCAGGATAGAGGGAGCAATGACTGTGCCATGCCTCCGGGCAAACGCACATATCTTTCATAAAGCGCGATTTGATAAGCATTTATCCGTTGCTCTTGAAAATCATAAGGAACTTGAAAGAGACTTGACTCCCATATTTTGTATTGAATCAAAGCACCTGACCCCTATCATGTGTGTCTGGATTTAGGGCAACGATAATCTGGCACTTCGTTTTCTCCTCTTTATACTAATTATACTAAGCGAGCGGCAACCGGAGCCTGATGCAAAACATCGGAAACAGGAGTTAGCCGTCCGAAAGTTATATACAAGCATTTGATTCGAGCGGCGGCGTGCTCCGTTTTGGCAAGCAGCAGCAGCAAGGTTATGCTGGACTTCTGTAGCCGTGAATTGGTAAAGTGTTAACTGTCGCTCGCGCCCCGGCCTTTCGTGCGAGCACGCTCACACTGCTTTGGGACCTGCGCCGCATCTCGTGCGAGTCGTTCCCTCCGTAGCTGTACCAATTACCCAAGACCCTAAATCTTTGTCATCTGAAAATAGATATTTTTAAATCAAGAAGAGGCGGCACGCACCCCATGCACGACAAAACCGCCCAGCTTCAGGAGAAATTATGCCATCCCCTTTGCCTCGTCTACTCCCCCGTTCGCAGAAGATAAATCTAACTCTCGCGTTCGGCGTATTCATACTTCTGCTCTGCTCCAGTATCTTTATGATGCACGCGCGCAGCCAGCCCGTCGTACAGAAAATCAACTACACGCAGCTACGCACGCTGGGCGAAACGAACGGCGCGGCCTCGCTCAAAATTGACGGCGAGCAACTGACGGTCACGGGTCGTGACGGCTCTATCTTGCAGGCGGTCGTGACCAACGAAGCCGCGCAACAGGAGATCATAGCCGTCTTCGCCAAAAGCAATGTGCCGGTCGAATTCAGCTCTTTGCAGCCAAGCCCTTTGACGACCGCTATGAACTGGCTGATTCCGATACTGACGCTCGCGGCTTTCGGCTTCATAGGCTGGCGCATCTACGCCAGCATGGGCGGTCGCAGCACAAACTTCACACTGGTAGACGGCAACGGCAAGCAGAACGTCAACTTCAGCCATGTCGCGGGCGTTGATGAAGCCAAGCGGGAGTTGGAAGAGACGATTGAATTCCTGCGCGACCCGCTTAAGTTCGGTCGGCTCGGCGGACGCGCTCCGCGCGGCATCCTTCTCTCAGGCCCGCCGGGAACAGGCAAGACGATGCTCGCGCGTGCGGCAGCCAATGAAGCGTGCGTGCCTTTCCTCTCGGTTTCTGGTTCCAGCTTTCAGGAAAAGTTTGCCGGACTCGGAGCGGCGCGTGTGCGTCGTCTCTTTGCGGAAGCGCGCAAGCTTTCGCCCTGCGTGATTTTCATAGACGAGATTGATGCACTCGGTCGCCAGCGCGGGCGCGGCAACGATTCCGCCTCCGCCGATCAGGATCAGACGCTCAATCAACTGCTCGTAGAGATGGACGGCTTCACGCAGCTCGCGGGCGTCGTCGTCATAGCCTCGACCAATCGCCCTGACATACTCGACAGTGCGCTCACGCGTCCCGGACGTTTTGACCGCGAGATAACAGTCAACCTTGCGGACGCGCGCGGGCGTGAAGAGATTTTGAGAGTCCATGCGCGCGGCCTGACTCTCGAAACGGGACTTGACTTGGGGTGGATTGCGCGCGGCACGCCCGGATTTTCCGGCGCAGACCTCGCCAACCTGCTCAACGAAGCGACGATTGCCGCGACACGCGACGGGGCCGCAGGCGTCGAGCGCAGGCACGTCGAATACGCGCGCGATAAGATTTTGATGGGAGCCGAGCGTCACGGCTTTATGATGGATGAAGACGAGCGTTACGCGACCGCCGTTCACGAAGCAGGACACGTCGCCGTCGGCCTCGGCGTCAGGCACGGCGACCCGATACACAAAGTTTCCATCCTGCCACGCGGTCGCGCGCTCGGCGTCACACAGTCTTTGCCCGAACGCGACAGGCTGATGAAGAAGAAAGAGTATCTGGAAGACCAGATAGCAATGCTCCTCGGAGGCCGCGCCGCCGAACAGCTCTTGCTTGAGACGATGACCGCGGGAGCTTCAAACGACATCGAGCGCGCAGTCGAGATAGCGCGCAAGATGGTCGCGGAATTCGGCATGAGTCCGCTCGGCGCGATTCATCTGGGCAAGCCCGAAGACCCGCACAGTCAGGCTTTGCTCGACCGCGTGGAACACGCCACGCATGAGATTATAAATGAGCAGATGCGCCGTGCCTGCGAGATGGTTGACGCCAAACGTCCGGCCATCGCTGACCTCGTCGCCGGTCTGATGGAGCGCGACACGCTCGACTCCGACGAGATTCATCAATGCTTCGGCACAAGCGATAAAGCTCAGGCAGCTTAAAGACAGTGATAAGTAATAAGTGATGAGTGATGAGAGATAGCTTGTCTCTCATCACTCATTATTTTTTTGGACTTACGCTTTCCGGCTTGCTTGATTTAAAGCTTCTCCTGTAAGTTTTATTTATGGCGTACCCGGGCGTCAGCCGCATCGAATTGCCTATCCTGCAAGAACTTATCGCCACGGGCGGGAACGAAGACGTGCGTTTTCTTTACGTCCGGCTGGCCGGATATTTTCCGCAGCTTATCGAAGCGGATGTGCGTGCTTCAGGCAACGGCCATCGGGCGGAGTGGCGCAGGCTGGTGCAGCGAGCCGGACGCGCGCTCGACGAGAATCGTCAGATTGAGCGTCGTCGCGGTCGCTGGGTCATCACTGCTGCGGGACGCAGGCGCGCGGAAGAGGAAGCGACGAATTTTGCTCCGGCTGAACTGGGAACGGGCGCGGAGGCGCGCGGGGATTACATCTCGCACACGGACGCGCAACGCATGCTCTGCGACATAGGGCGCGTGCTCGGCTATCATGCACAGGCGGAATTTGAGTATTATGATGTCGTCTGGCGCGAGAGTGAGAAGAGTCCGCGTCTGAGCCACGTCTTCGAGGTTCAGCACAAGGGCAACATAGACGCCGCGCTCGCCAAGCTGAAGCGGGCGCATGACGCGCAACGCACAAAGCCTTTTCTGGTCATCGCCAGCGAGCGGGATAACAATCGCGCGATTAGGTCGCTGAGCATCGCGCGCACAGGGGCTTTTCATGAGATAGGACGCGTGACTACGATCCTGAGTTTCGAGCAGATACGCAGGCTTCACCGCGCCCTGACATCGGTCGAAGAACTTCTCGCAAATATCTTCGAGTGATGACGGCAAACACAACCACTCCACTGCGCAAACAGTATCTGGAGATTAAGCGGCGGCACTCGGACGCCATCCTGCTGTTTCGCATAGGCGATTTTTACGAAGCCTTCGATGACGACGCACGCCTTCTGGCGCGCGAGCTTGACATCGTGCTCACCTCCAAGCCGATGGGCAAGAACATACGCGTCCCGCTCGCGGGCGTTCCGCATCACAGCCTCGAAAGACATCTCGCCACGCTGATTGCGCGCGGCCACCGCGTCGCCATCTGCGAACAGTTGACCGCTACGCCCGTCAAAGGCGAAGCCGGTCGCGGCCTCATCGAACGCGACGTGGTGCGTATCGTGACGCCCGGCACTGTGCTCGAACCCGGCCTGCTTCAAAGCAAAGCCAACAACTATCTGGCCGCGTGCGTGAGCGACGGTAAGCGCGCGGGTATCGCATACGCCGATGTGACGACGGGCGAGTTTGCCGCGACGGAGGTTGAGAATGCGGCGATGATTCCGGAGTTGCAGCGTCTCGCGCCCTCCGAGCTGCTCATCCCCTCAAATAGTCCCGGCAATGCTCAGCCGGAGCCTTTGCCCGGCTTTGCGACTGTTTGCGATGAATCGTCATTTGAGTACGAGCGAGCGCGGCGTGCGCTCTGCGAGCATTTTGGGGTGCGTTCGCTTGCTCCATTTGGCCTCACGCGCTGGCCTCTGGCGACTTCGGCAGCCGGAGCGATTATCGCTTACCTGCGCGAGATGCAGACGCTCGCCTCCGAGCAACTGACGCGGCTCAAGAGTTATCGCACGGATAATTACATGACGCTCGACGCGCAGACTTTCCGCAGCCTCGAAATATTTGAGAGCGGGGCTGGCGCGCCGTCGCTCTTTACGACGCTTGACGGGACGCGAACCGCGATGGGCGGCAGATTGCTCAGGCGTTGGCTGCAACAACCTTTGCTTGACGTGGCGGAGATCGTTCGCAGGCAGGAGCACGTCGCATGGTTTCTCGCAAACAGAAAAGCTCGCGCCGAGCTGGCTTCAATCTTTGAGCCGATGCACGATCTTGAGCGTTTGTCTTCGCGCACGCGCGCTGGCATCGTCTCCGCGCAGGAGCTTCTGGCGTTGGGGCAGAGCGTGGAAGCGATTCCGCATGTGCGCGCAGTGTTGCAGCGCGAAGCAGGACGCTTCAGCTCGACTCTTGCAGCTCTGCCTTCATGCGAAGGCGCGGCGAAGATTATCAGCACGGCGATCTCGGAAGAGCTGCCTTCGCGTAATGAGCAGACGGGCGTGATTCGTCATGGATATTCTGAAGAGTTGGATCATTTGCGCTCGCTCCTCAATAACGGAAAAACTTATCTGGCGGAATTGGAGCAGCGCGAGCGTGCGCGCACAGGCATCAAGAGTTTGCGCGTGGGTTACAACAAAGTCTTCGGCTACTTTATCGAAGTCACGCGCCCGAACCTGCATCTCATTTCAGAAGATTACACGCGCAAGCAAACTCTCGCCAATGCCGAACGCTTCGTCACGCTTGAGCTGAAGGAGTATGAATCGCTTGTCCTTCATGCGCAGGAAAGAATCGCGGAGCTTGAAGCGAATCTCTTCCGCCATGTTTGCGCGGAGGTCTCAAAGAGCCGCGCGGAAATTCTCGCCGCCGCCGCGAGCCTCGCCTATCTTGATGTGATAATTTCTTTCGCTGCGACCGCCGAAGAGTTTGGCTACACACGCCCGACCGTCGTTGACAGCCCGCAGCTTTTCATCAAAGAAGGCCGCCATCCCGTGCTCGAAAGAGTGTTTGATGAAGAGGCTCCATTCGTTGCTAATGATGTGGAGCTTGGCGGCGATGGCGCGGCGCAGATAGCCTTAATCACAGGCCCGAACATGAGCGGCAAGTCAACCTATCTGAGGCAGACAGCCCTGATTGTGTTGATGGCGCAGGCGGGCAGTTTCGTTCCCGCCGTGGCCGCGACTGTCGGAATGTGTGATCGCATCTTCACGCGCATCGGCCTCTATGATCGCATCGGGAGCGGCGAGTCCACCTTTATGACCGAGATGGTCGAGACGGCGCAGATACTGCATCACGCGACGCCGCGCTCGCTCGTCTTGCTCGACGAGCTTGGACGCGGAACTTCGACTTACGACGGGCTTGCAGTCGCACGCGCCGTCATCGAATACATGCACAACCATCCGCAGGTTCGCACCAAGACGCTCTTCGCAACTCATTACCACGAACTGACAGAACTGGCCGTGCTGCTCCCGCGTCTCAAAAATCTTCACGTAGAAATCGCGGAGGAGGGAAGCGAGCTGGTCTTTCTCTACAAGATAAGTCCCGGCGTCGCGCTCAAGAGTTACGGCGTGTATGCTGCGAAGCTGGCGGGCTTGCCTGTCCCGGTCGTGCGCCGCGCCGAAAAACTTTTAAATGAGTATGAGCAGGAGAGCCTGCACAGCGACCTGCCCGTCAAAGCCTTGCAGTCGCAAAGCAATGTCAACACTCCCACGCGCGAATCACAACTCGCGCACGCGCTTTTAGACATCGACCTGGATTCACTCTCGCCCGTCGAAGCCCTGATGAAACTCTACGAGCTGCGACGCCTCGCCGGGCCGGACAAGCCGAAAGAAATTAAAAAGACAGCTTGAGGGAATTTACTCGTTTGCTCATTGATTCATTTAAGAAATGAGCAAATGAATCAATGAGCAAATGAGTAAATCCTAATGTCCTATCGCTTCTGGATGTTCGGAGATTTCTTCGATAGCAAAACTGCGGTCGCGGCGGGTGACGATAAAGACGCCTCCGAAAATCATGAGCATGGCGAGCCACGCGCGCGAGTTCCATCTCTCGCCGAGAATCAAGGGAGCTAGTACGAAGGCGATGAGCGGCTGAAGATAGATATAAGCGGCGACGGTGCTCGGAGCGACGCGGGCCAGCGCCCACGCGTTCAGATAATATGCTCCGACCGTCGGCATCAAAATAATATAGAGCACAGCGATCCAGATGCCCGCGCTCGCGTGTGTGACGGTCGCGGCATCCGTGTAATAAAGCCCGAAGGGTATCGTGGCTACGTTGCCGAAGATAAAAATCCATGTGAGAACCGCCAGCGCGCCGTAACGTCTCAACAAATCTTTTGAGATAGCTATGTATGCCGCGTATGAGAGTGAGTTGGCGATGATGAGAAGGTTGCCGAGCGTCGCCTGTGCTGAAAAATCCGCGCGCAAAGGATCAATCAGGTAAACCACGCCAGCGGCGGCGAGCGTAATGCCAAGAATCTTATTAACAGTGATGCGATCATAACCGAGCGCGATACTGACCAGTAGCGCGAAGACAGGGATGGTCGTGCTGAGCAGCGTCGCGTTGATGGCAGTCGTCAGAGCTATGCCTTTGACGAAAAGCAGTTGATTGAGGACGACGCCGAGCAGGCTATAAAGAGCGAGCCGCGCATAGTCGCTTCGCCGCGTAATCTTAACGCGACGGACAAAGCTTTGAAGAATGATAAAAGCGATGGCCGCGCCCGCGACGCGAAAGGCGACGAGGCTCGCGGTCGAAATCCCTTTGAGCGCGATTTTGCCGACAATCGGCCACGAGCCGAACAGGATTTGGACGCCAATCAGAGCCAGATGCGGAGTCGCGCCGCCGCGTCCTGCTGGTTCAAACTTTGTCGTGCGTACAGCCTGTTGCATCTCAATCAATCCCGGAGCAAAGACGTGAGCGAAGAAATTCTCACGCAAAGACGCAGAGCAAAGAAGGGCATAGGGGAAGAGTGTAGGGTGTAGTGAAAACAAGTTTGCTTTTCCTACACCCTACACCCTTCCCCTATACCCTAATTGTTGCGCCTTTGCGTGAAGTAGTCGCTTTCAGTTGAAAGCAGCTATCACAGCTTGTCTCTCATCTACGCGCGGATGGTCTCACTTGGTCGGCGGCTTAATGTCGCCTGTGCCGCGCTGCTGATCTTCTCCGGGAGTAGGTGGCGGCGGCTCATCTCCGCGTGTCGGGGGCTTGATGTCTCCGGTGTGCCTGTCTTCAGGCTCTTCCTGCTCCTTATTCTTATCATCTTGTTCGCTCATGTGTGGCCTCCTTCAATTTTTATAAAGCCTGACTTTTATACGATCATCGTCAAAGGGTTTTCGAGCATGCGCTTGAAAGTCTGTAGAAATTTTGCGCCGGTCGCGCCGTCTATCACGCGATGATCGCATGACATCGTGACCCGCATTATCTGGCGCACGACCATTTCGCCGTCACGGACGACGGGCTTTGCAGCCATCGCGCCCACCGCGAGGATCGCGGCCTCCGGCGGATTGATGACGGCGGTGAATTCATCTATCCCGAACATCCCCAGATTGCTGACTGAAAAAGACGCGCCGGTATATTCTTCGGGGCGCAGCCTGCGCGAGCGTGCGCGCTCCGCCAACTCTCGAACCTCGGCGGCGATCTGTCCCACTCCTTTTTTATCAGCGGCACGCACAATCGGAGTTATCAACCCGTCTTCGATAGCGACGGCGACGCCTATGTCCGCGCGCTCGTAGTAGCGAATTGCTTTTTCCTGAAACGAGGCGTTGACCTGCGGGTGTTGTATGAGAGAGAGAGCAGCGACTTTGATAATCAGATCATTGAGACTGATTTTCAAATCAGGGTTCGACTCGTTAATCGTGCGTCGCGCTTCGGCTGCCCTGTCCATCTCGATTTCGGTCGTCAGGAAAAAATGCGGAACCGGGCCGATTGAAGTGACGAGTCGGCGCGCGATGACGCGGCGCATCTCCGACATAGGCTCGTCACGATAAGCGGACGCGCCTTCGACTTGCGACGGTTGAGAAGGCTGCTGGCCTCTGGCTTCGGCTGCGCCGACTTGCCTCTGTGCGGCGGGCTGCTGCGCGGCCTTCATCGCTTCTTCGATGTCGCGTTTGACGATGCGCCCGCCGGGGCCGCTGCCGCTCAGCGTGCGGAGGTTGATTCCCGCTTCGGCAGCCATCCGCGCGGCCAGCGGCGAGACGACGAGACGCACGCTATCTTTAGCTACATCAGCTTGTGCCGCCTCAGGCTTCGCCGCACTATTCTTTGCTGCATCAGGCTTCGCCGGATCAGTCTTTGCTGCAGCAGTTTTTGCCGCGCTGCTCGCGCCGTTGCCGGATTGTGTCGCGGGTTCGGATGCTGCGCTGGCAGAAATTTGCGCTCTCTCACCATCGCCACCATCTTCGGCGGCTTCTGCGGGACTGACTTTTTTTTCGGCGGTGGCTTGCTGGCTTGAACCTGCTCCGGCGATGAGCGCGGAAATGTCTTCGTCAGGCTCTCCGATGACGGCGATGAGCTGGCCGAGCGGCGCGCTTTCGCCTTCCTTGATGAGAATCTTGCGGAGGACGCCAGAGCCGAGCGCCTGCATCTCCATCGTCGCTTTGTCAGTATCAATCTCAGCCAGCGGCTCGCCCATAGAGACCTTATCGCCCTCCTGCTTGAGCCATCTTGAAAGCTGCCCTTCCTCCATCGTCGGAGAAAGCTTGGGCATCACGACCTGCGTTGCCATATTCTTTTGTCCTTTGTGCTTTGTCCTTTGTGCTTTGTCTTTTGTCTGTCTTGCTCATCTTGAGTTTCGATTCTCAAGCTTGAGTTGCGGGCAAAGAACAAAGCACAAAAAAGAAAGAACGTTTTATAAATACGAAACTTCGCGCACAGCCTTAATAATCTGCTCGATCTTCGGAATAGCGAGGTCTTCTAAATTCTTGGCGTAGGGCATCGGGACATCCGCGCCTGAGACGCGTCGCACGGGCGCGTCCAGATAGTCGAAAGCGTGCTCCATAATCTCCGCGCTGATCTCTGCCGCGACGCCGCAGAACGGATGCGACTCTTCGGCGATGACGACGCGATTGGTTTTCTTGACCGAAGCGACAATCGTTTCGATGTCGAGCGGTCGAATCGTGCGCGGGTCAACCACTTCGCAGGAGACGCCCTGCTTCTCAAGCTCTTCTGCGGCCTTCAATGCGACCGGAACCATCAAAGAGCGCGCGACGATTGTGGCGTCCTTTCCTTCGCGCTTAACTTCCGCCACGCCGAGCGGAATCGTGAAGTCTTTATCCTCCGGCACTTCGCCCTTGTTGCCGTACATCCTCTCCTGCTCGATAAAAATCACGGGGTCGTCATCACGAATCGCAGATTTCAACAACCCTTTCGCATCAGCCGGAGTCGAAGGCATCACGACCTTGAGGCCGGGAAAGTATGCGAACCACGATTCGATGGCCTGCGAGTGTTGCGACGAGACCTGATAAGCAGACCCGCCGGGGCCGCGAAAGACAATCGGTATCTTGAACTGGCCGCCAGACATGTAGAGCATCTTGGCTGCGGAGTTGACTATCTGGTCTGTGGCGAGAATCGAAAAGTTGAAGGTCATAAATTCGATGACGGGACGCAAGCCGACCATCGCCGCGCCGACGCCAAGCCCCGCGAATCCGAGTTCCGTAATCGGCGTGTCTATCACGCGCTTACCGCCGAACTCATCCAGCAAGCCCTTCGTCACCTTGTACGCGCCCTGATAGGCAGCGACCTCTTCGCCCATCAGAAAAACATTCTCGTCGCGCTCTAACTCTTCACGCAAAGCCTGATTCAAAGCCTCGCGCATTGTGATAACTGCCATTGATGAAACCTCTGTAATAGGTGATAGGTGATGGGTGATAGGAAAAAGCTTTTTTTGTTTTCTCTTATCACCTATCACCCATCACCTATCACCCGTTCGTGTAGATATGCGTAAAAAGCTCTTTCGGATCGGGCAGTGGGCTTTCGTCGGCAAAGCGTGCGGCGTGCTCGACCTCTTCGCGGACGCGCTTTTCCATGTCGTCGAGCGCGGCCTGATCTATGACGCCGTTCTCCAAGAGGCTCGCCGTGAAGAGCTTGATCGGGTCGCGCAGTTGATGCCTCTCGATCTCTGCGCGCGTGCGATAGTTGCCGGGGTCGGACATCGAATGTCCCATAAAGCGATAGGTGCGAATCTCAAGCAGCGTCGGCAGATAATCTTTGCGAGCGCGCTCGACGCCGCGCTCGACGGCCTCGCGCACGGCAAGCACGTCCATCCCGTCTACAAACTCCGAGGCCAACTCATACGCGCAGGCTTTCTGCGACACGTCCTGCAAAGACATCGCGCGCTCAAGCGAAGTTCCCATCCCGTACTGATTATTTTCGCAGACGTAGATGCACGGAATCTTCCACAGTTGAGCCATGTTCATTGATTCATGAAACGCTCCCTGATTGACCGCCGCTTCGCCGAAAAAGCAGAGCGTGACCTGATCCGTGCCCTTGTATTTGCTGCCGAAGGCCACGCCCGTCGCGAGCGGAATCTGCCCGCCGACAATCGCATGGCCGCCCAGAAAATTTACGTCCGAATCGAAGATGTGCATCGAGCCGCCCTTACCGCTTGAAGAGCCGCTCGCCTTGCCGTAAAGCTCCGCCATCACTTCATCCGGCGAGACGCCTTTGGCGATGGCGTGCCCGTGTTCCCTGTAACTCGTGAGCACGTAATCTTCTTTTCTGATCGCGCTGATCGCGCCGACGGCCACGGCCTCCTGCCCGATGTAAAGATGGCAGAAGCCGCCTATTTTCCCGAGGCTGTAAGCTTCCGCGCATTTCTCCTCGAAGCGGCGAATGAGAATCATCTGGTAGAGCAGTTTTAAAAGCGTCTCGCGATCCATCGAAGCGATGCGATGCTTCTGCTCTTCTTTCTGCTTCTGATGCTCTTGGTCTAATTGCGCCTCATCTATTTTGTCCGTCACCTGATCTTCGATGTCGGGAGCGATGCTTGCTTGCTCTTCAGCTTTGACGCGTGATTTTGTTGGTGCGGCTTGTTTGCTCATCTCATAATTTCCAGCCATCTGCGACAGCGGCCTCCTGCGAGAGAGACGGCGGCGACGCGGCGGTCTCTGAACGCACAAATGAAAGTAAAGCTGTCGAACCTTAAAGAATGGCTCGGATTATACGCGAGATTTGCGCCGACAAGCAAAAGTTCAAGTTCCAAGTCCCAAGTTCCGGATTCCAAGTTTAAGACATACAACTAATCTTAAACTTGGAATTTGGAATCTGGAACTCGGAACTCTTTTATCTGAAGGCTTCGATGGAAGTGACTGTATTGTCTTGTGCGAGCGAGGGCGCGAGCTTGCGCGCGTGTTTGTCGTGTTGCATGTTGCGGGCGGCTGTGGTCAGAAGCTGTTCGGCTGTTTCACCGTCGTCAGGGTAACAGGCGATGCCGATGCTGACTCCGACCTCTACGGCTTGCCCTGTGCGGACGGAGAATTTGTGAGCCTTGAGGGCCGAGCTGATGCGTTCCGCGATGATGACGGCCATGTTGCCCGAAGCCATCGGGAGGATTGCTGTGAATTCGTCTCCGGCGTAACGCGCCAGTATGTCCATCTGTCGGAGTTGATTTTTAATCACGGCAGCCACGCTCGCCAGCAGCCTGTCGCCGGTCGCGTGGCCGTAGGCGTCGTTGACCTGTTTGAAATCGTCCAGGTCCATACTGATGACGGTCATCGGCTCGCGATTCTTCAAACGCTGGCATTCGGCTATGCGCTGCTCAAGAGCCATGTAGAAGGCTCTCGCGTTCGGCAGCTCGGTCAGAGGATCAATCAGCGCGCTCTCCTTCGTCTTCTCAAACGTGAGCGCGTTACTGAGCGCAGATGAAGCATGCTGTGCGACGGATTCGAGCAGGCGGACATGCTCGGTCGTGTATGGATGGCGATTCTTTGAATAGAGCGTGATCGCGCCGAACGTCCCATCCTCGCGCAGTAAGGGCGTGACCAGCAGGTGATGTATGTGGCGTGAAATCTCTTCGGCCACGCCGAGCAGGTCAAGCTCAGGCGATGAGCTGCACATCGTGCGACCGTTTGCGATAACCCAGCCCGTCACGCCGTCGCCGATATTGATACGGCGTTGAGAGAACGTAGCGGAGTGTTCTCCGAGTACATGAGCCGGAATCGCTTTGCCAGTCTTCTCGTCAACGAGAAAGATGATGCAGGTATCGAAAGGCACAATCGCGCCGAGCTTCGTGGAGATCAGCGTGACTGTGTCTTGTAGGTTAAGAGACGAACCGATGGTCTGCGCGATTTCATGAAAAGCGAAGACCTCTCGCTGTGCTTCCGTGATCGAGCGAAAGCCGGAGTTGCCGTCAGGCGCGCCGAGTACGTCCGGCGCAAGCCCCGCGTCAGGCCGCGCGGCTGTAATGTCAACAGGCTCATCCGGCTGCACTTGCTCCCTGATGTCTTGCGAAGCAATCAGTGTGTCGAACTCTTCGACATGCTCGATAAAAATCTCGACGACTTTCGGATCAAATGATGACCCGGACATATTACGCAACAGCGCGAGCGACTCTTCGCGCTTCATCCCTGTGCGATAGGGACGGTCGCAACGCGTCGCGTCATAAAAATCCACAACTGAGATGATGCGCGCGACCAGCGGAATGTTTTCGGCCTTCAAGCCTTTCGGATAACCCGTGCCGTCCCACTTCTCGTGGTGAAAGCGCACGATGTCTTCAACCGGATAAGGAAAGTTGACGCGCTTCAGAATATCGCCGCCGACCGTGGGATGAATCTTCATCTTGGCAAACTCGGCTTCGGTGAGCTTGCCCGGCTTGTTCAAAATATATTCGGGGACGGCAAGCTTGCCTATGTCGTGCAGGAGCGCGCCCGCGCGCAGGGCGTGTACTTCATCCTGACTGACAGAAAGCAGCCTGCCCATCTCGGTCGCATAAATCTGTGTGCGGCGCACATGGCCGTGCGTGGTCTGATCTTTGGCGTCAATCGCTATGGCGAGCGATTCGATGGTGTTCAAGTGGAGGCTCGCCATCTCCTCCATGTGGCGCGACTTTTCCATCCCGGCACGCTTGATCTCTTCAACGCGCTGCTCGTTGAAATGATTCATCAGGTAGACCATCCCGATGATGAGTAGACCGAGGAAGACGAAAGACAATCCGCCGCCCTGCCATGCAAAGTAGAAGAGAGCTGCCGAAGCGGCTCCGGCCACCTGCGTAATCGCCATCCAGATCAGACTCTCGCGCGAGAGCTTTGCTCTATCATTGCCGGGAGCGCAGGCAGCATAAGCAGCCATCATGGCTGCGCTCAAAAAGTATTGCACGGCGACGAAAGCGCAGAGAGGCGGAAGCACCACGCCGAGTTCTAACGGAAGTCCCTGCCCATTCGCCTGCGTTCCGACAAACAGTGTGAGCAGAAATCCATAAAGCGTTGCGGCAACGTATGTAGAGATAATCGCCGCGCACGTGTTAAGAAGAGTCAGACGACGGTCGGGTGAGCGGCGAGAGGTGAGCAGCCCTGTGATTCCTGCCAGCACAGTCGCGGGCGCGACCGTTCCGGCCTGAACTGTGACATAGATCATCGCGGCGAGAAAAATAAATGTCTCGGCTACGGACTTGTAGCTTTGCGCCACGTCTTCAGCCGTCTCGACCGTAACCGTAAAACGCGATGACACGATTGCCAGCGCGGCCAGCCCGGCCAGTAGCGCAAGCCCTGTGCGGCCTAAAAGCGGAAGCTGTATGAGCGAGTAGAGCGAGACGCCGAGCAGCAGCGCGGCAATCGAAGCGGTTGCGCCGAGCAGGGCTGCGTATTTCCATTTGCTTTGTAGCATTGCTCGAAAAGATTCCTCTCTGAAAGCTGCGAATAAGGCGGAGAAGAAGCTAGACTCAGGTCAAGATACTCTTTATGATTAAGGGAAAGTCAAAGGCTAGAAGTTGTTAAATCAAAGCAGCCGATGCCAAACAATGTTGGCAATATCCTGAATCTACTCTATTAACGCTTAAGCGTCAAGGTGGAAGTGGTCGTAGGAAGGGCAGGCGGGCAAAGAAATTTTGTATTTTTATCGCGCCTAATGCTACACTGCGCGTCGCAATTCGGAACATTTATACATCGTGTTAATTTTAACTTTTCAATCGCCGGTTCTGGGCACTCCTCTTGCGCCCCGGTCGTCAGGGAATCACATGGCTAGTCGCGCGTCAGCCTTTGAGCCGGAGAACATGAACATTTGATCCGCCGCGTAGCTCTTTGCTCAAGCAGACAAAGAGTCGAAGTCGTGCGGGCAGAACCTTGACCGAGCTGTCACGTGGGGAGTCTTCGGACAGCTCCTAACAATTAACCCAAGGGTTAAGAGGAGGAAACTCAATGCGCAGAATCATTACTCTCTTCGTCCTGTTGGCTGTCTCAGCCTTTCTGGCAGGTTGTGCAGCGGACAACAGCAACAATGCTAACAACGCGAACAATTCGAACAACACGAATGCCACCGCCCCGTCGAATGCCAATACCACGGCCCCGACCACACCGCCGACCACGAACGCGTCCCCGGCAATGCCCGCCAATTCAAATATGAATGGTAACGGCAACATGAATGGTAACGGCAACATGAACGGCAACACGAATGGCAACATGAATGGAAATATGAATAAGGGGAACATGAACGGCAACATGAATTCAAACATGAACAAGGGCAACATGAATGGCAACATGAATGGCAACATGAACAAGCCTGCTGGCAACTCTAACATGACCCCAAAGAGGCCTTAGCGTTTCGCTGTGCGATTGCTGATGTGAGGCGCGTTGAAGGTTCAGCGCGCCTTTCATTTTAAGTACGGCTTTTGTGTAGACGAGTCGCGCGCCGTTCACGGATAAGAGCAATGCTGTAAAAGAGCCATGCCGGACGAGTGCCCATATCTTTATCTGACCGACACGGAGGAAGCGCGTGCCGCACTCGACAAGCTCCGGCAGGAAGAGATTGTGGGTCTCGATACGGAGACTTACTGGGAGCCGACGGCAAATCGTTCGAGAGTCTCGCTCGTACAACTCGCGCCGCGCAGAGGAGACGTGCTGGTCGTGGACGCGCTTGCAGTAGATATAGAGACGCTGCGGCCACTGATCGAATCGCCGTTGGTGTCGATGGTCGCGCACAACGCGCGGTTCGATGAGAGGATGCTGGCGGGCGAAGGTCTCCGGCCAGCCTCTTTCGTGGATACACTGCGTCTTGCGCGTGCAGCCCTGCGCCTTCCTTCTTACAGTCTGGCCGGAGTCTCAGCGCACCTGCTCGGACTTGAGCTTGATAAGAGTTTTCAGAAATCCAACTGGAGACGCCGCCCGCTCACACGCGCGCAGCTTCGATACGCCGCGATGGACGCACGTGTCGCGCTACAGGTTTACGATGAGCTGCACGCGATTTTGTCTGAGCAGGGAAAGCTCGAACAATCTTTGAAAACCGCTGCGATAGAGTTCAAGTCGGAAGAGTCTTCAACTGCGCCGCGCAAACGCCGCGCGCCTCAAGTCGCTCTGAGACCTCTGACGGATGAAGAGCGAAAGACGCTCGCCTCGCTTAAAAAGTGGAGGCTGGCAAAGTCGCAGGCGTTGCGCCAGCCAGCCTATATGATCTGTGCGGATAGGACGCTTGAGCATTTAGCTTTGGAAAGACCCATGACGCTTGAGGCTCTGCTGCACATCTACGGCCTCGGCGCATCCAGAATCGAACGGTTCGGCGAAGAGCTTTTGACCGTCCTGCATCAATCGACAGGCTGGTGATAAAACTTCCCACGCAAAGCCGCAGGAAGAAAGGGTGAAGGGGAGAGGGCATAGGGTGTAGGAAAGCAAGTTGTCTTTCCTACACCCTACGCCCTCTCCCCTTCACCCTTGTGCTTTGCTATCCGAGTTGTGCGGCCAACTCTTCAGGCTTCGTCACAGGTCTCTGGCAGGTGTAATGCTCGCAGACATAAGCCGTCGCGCGATTCTCAATCGTCGTGCGGTCTTTGAGGAGCGGGACGATTTCAGCGGCGCGTGCGTCCTCGCCCGTTGATTGCGCCACGACCTTATTCGGCAAATATCGCCGCCAGACTTCGCGCCGCAGGGATGCTGTTTCGGGAGCATCTTTCTTTCCGATGATGGCGATCTCTTTGGGAGTCGAAAGATAAAAATCCAATGCGCCGAGAGCGCGTCCAAAGGCCGAAGGGTAACGCTTGATGTAACCCGTCAGCAGCCTGAAGAGAGTCACGGCTTTGCGCTGATAACTCTCATTGCCGGTTAGCACGCCCAGATGCAGCAAGACTTCCGCCGCGACAGAATTTCCGGCGGGCGTCGCGTTGTCGAAAAAGTCTTTCGTCCGCACGATAAGTTCTTCGTGGCTCTCGCCGGTATAGAAAAATCCTCCCTCCTCTTCATCCCAGAACTCCACGATCATGCGCTCCGTGAGCGCGCTGGCCTCTTCGAGCCAGCGCAGCTCGCCCGACGCTTGATAGAGAGCCACGAGGCCATCAGCATAAAAAGCATAATCCTCAAGATAAGCGTTGAGCTTCGCCTGCTCGTCCTTGTATGTCCTGAGCAGCAAGCCATCGCTCCGCAACTGGCTCAGCACGAACTCTGCGTTCTTCTCTGAGATCGAGAGATAATCCTTTCGCTCAAGAATCGCGGAGGCTTCGGCAAAGCTGGCGAGCATGAGTCCGTTCCATGCTGTCAAAACTTTTTCGTCTCTCGCAGGCTTGACGCGATGCTCGCGCGCATCGAAAAGCTTCTGCCGCCCGCGCTCTAAAGCTTCCTGCAATGTTTGGACGGGAACGCCCGCCTCCTTCGCCGCCTCTTCGAGCGTGGCATTGATATTTAAGATATTCTGTCCCTCGAAATTGCCGTCCGCGCTCACGTCGTAATAAGGATTAAATAACGCGGCGTCTTCCGCGCCTAGAATTTCCTCAATCTCTGACGGTGACCAGACGAAGAATTTCCCCTCGTGTCCTTCCGAGTCCGCGTCCTGCGTAGAGTAGAAGCCGCCGCGCTCGTCCTTCATCTCGCGCGCAACATAATCGAGCGTTTCCTCGGCTATGTTGCGATAAAACTCATCGCCGGTCGCCTGATAAACGT
This sequence comes from uncultured Pyrinomonadaceae bacterium, assembly GCA_964246305.1. GTDB lineage: Bacteria > Acidobacteriota > Blastocatellia > Pyrinomonadales > Pyrinomonadaceae > JACMLC01. Next base: position 201,140 of record CAXTPS010000001.1, on the reverse strand, counting down.
GCAGGTAGAGGCGCGAGAGCAGAGCGTTGTCGTAAAGCATCTTTTCAAAATGCGGCGCGAGCCAGCGCGCATCCGTCGAGTAACGATGAAAGCCGCCGCCGAGCTGGTCATACATCCCGCCCCACGCCATCATCCGGCACGTGTGCTCGACCATCTCCAGAGCCTTCTCATCGCCCGTCCGATGATACTGGCGCAATAGAAATTCCAGTGTCATCGCCGGCGGAAATTTCGGCGCGCTGCCGAAGCCGCCGTACTTCGCATCATAACCGCGCGCCATTCCGCGCTGGGCAACGTCTAGCAGTTCGAGCGAAAAAGGCTCGCTCGATTCCTGCGCGATTCCGAAGCGTCGCAGTTCTCCAAGCATAGAGACGGCTGTCTTCGTGACCTCATCCGGTCGCTTCTGATATGTCTCCGAGACGCCGAGCAGCACGCGCGGAAAGCCCGGCATGTGATGTCTGTCTTCTGGCGGAAAATATGTGCCGCCGTAAAAGGGAACTCCTTCGGGCGTGAGAAACACAGTCATCGGCCAGCCGCCGTGCCCCGTCATCATCTGCACGGCATTCATGTAAATCTGGTCTAAGTCTGGACGTTCCTCGCGGTCAACTTTGATGTTGACGAAATTCTCATTCATCAGGTGCGCGATGTCTTCATTCTCGAAAGACTCTCGCTCCATGACGTGACACCAATGGCATGCAGAATATCCTATGCTCAAGAGCACGGGCTTATTTTCCCCGCGAGCTTTTTCAAAAGCCTCATCGCCCCACGCGTACCAATCCACGGGATTGTGCGCGTGCTGCAATAAATAAGGGCTTGTCTCTTGAGACAGACGATTCGTGTGTTTGTGCTCGACCATAATAGACCTATAGCAAAAGTGTTCGTGTTGCGACATAGCCGCAACTAAAAATCAAACGCCATTGAACCAGTACGGGGTCTTCTTCGCCCAAGCGCTTTTCGGATAGCGTTTGTGCAGGAGATCAAAGGCGGCCTTAGACCATTTGCCGGTCTCTTTGTCCGAGCAGCCGTAGCGCGTGGCTGTGACGGCGGTGGCGAGAGCTTCCGGGACGCGCGGGTCGTTCGGAGTGCGGTCTGCCCAAGCGATGACTTCGCGCGCGAGATAGTTGGGGGCTGCGCCGAGCGATAAGAGCTTCGCGCGTTCTCGCGTGGCTGCGGCTCTTTGCGCTTCGCTGAAAAATTCCGGCGCGAGATTCAAAGGCTGCATGAATGACTTGCTCGAACTTTCAGATGTATCTTCTTCAGTCGCATCTTCAGAGGTATTCACGTTCATGTCGCACCACCAGTTGTCCCTGTAAATATCTCTTTCGCCGAGCGGCGTGAGCCTGCCGATGTTGGAAGCGAGATACGGCGCAAGTCCCGGAGATTTGAGAATCGCATAGAGGGCTGCGGATTTTCTGTTGGCGGCGGTCGTGGCTGAGAGATAAGCGTCGAGATATGTTTTGAGTTCGGGCGCGAGCGTTGACGCGACGGGCGCGAGCGCTCTCGCTGTTTCGGCGTCATCCAGAATCGCCGCGCGCGTCCATGCTGACAGGGCGATCTGTTTGCGTAAATGCTCAGGCAGATTTTTATTCGTCGCGGCTTCGCGGAGCAGTTCGAGCGGAAACTGTTCGTTCAAAATTTTGGTCGAGTCTGCGTCCAGCAACGAACGCCCGCCCCATGTCTTCAAGTCCTCATCATCTTTGATGTCAATCGGATTTTCTCTCCCGTCATCATCCCAACTGTATGCAGCCGGTTGCCTCTGCGCGTACTTGAGGAATTCGTCCAAGTTAGCTGCGACCATCATTCTCAGTTGACGGAACAGGTTCAAAGCCGAGGGCGGGATGCCGGATTGAGCTTGGAGTACCGTGTCGAGCTGCCTGCGCGCATTTGCCCTGTCGCCCTTTTCAAGCAGGAGGCGTGTGAGATGAAATTGCGCGGTCGCGTATGCGGGCGAAGCTGGTTCGATTCTCTCCGCCGCGTTAATCAGAGCAGACGCCTTTGCGTCGCCGGGCTGAATCTTTGAGAGCGCGGCGATCAGCCACGGAAGGGAACCGGTCTTCTCCCATTTCTCGATAGAGTGTTGGAGAGAATCTTTCGGCAACGCCTCGAACGTGATGAGCCAGTCGGTCAGGTCATCCTTCTCGCCTGTCTCCAGAGCTTTCTTCAAACCTTCATCCACAGTCTCATCCGAATCGCCCAGCGCCCTGTCGAGCAGTATCGTGTAATCCCACAGCTCCTGCTTCAGATTAGCGTTCGGCTCCTGCTGCAAGAGAGATCGAGACAACTCGCGCACGCTTTCCGCAGGATGCGTGCGGATATGTATAAGATTCAGGAGATTCTGAGCCGACAGCCTGAGACTGCTTTGAGTCGTATCTGCTATAAACTTTTTAAACTGCGCTTCGGCCTGCGCGAAAGTTTCTTTGCGACTGGCTTCCGCGCCGAGGGTCGCTTTACGTAGCAGGCTGCGCCCGGCAAGATATTCCGCCTGCTCATGCCACGGCGATGCCGTATCAGAGGCGATCTTTTCAAAGTGGCTTCGCGCTTCATCATATTCCATCGCGTAAAAATGCGCGGCTGCGATCTGATAAGCGCGGTCGTACCTGATGAGCGGCGCGGAAGTGTTTGGAGCCTCCGCCGGAATCGTCTGCCCGCTTCCGCAGTTAGCGAAGACCTGATCCTGCGCCAGCGTCCACTCTTTAACTTCCGCACTGCCCGCACCGAATTTGGCGATTCTCTCTTCCAGAGTTTTGATCGTATTGCGAAAAGCGTCGGGCGTGCAGTTAATAAAAGAGGAGTAATTATCCTGCCCCGTGTCGCGGACAACCTGTATGCCGACATCAGCGGGGATGCCGGGGACTTTCCTGCGTGCTTCTTGCCATGTCACGTTAGAATCGTCCGTGTTCTCCTGATTGAAATCGAGCCGCTCATTCCACAACCCGGAGAGAGCCTGCTGCTCCGCCTGATTAAATTTCCCTCCCAGCATGAGACGGTACGAAACGTAGAGATACGAGCGTGCATAAGATGGTTTCAGCACGCCCAGCTCGCCGCCCGAATATTTGTCGAGCGGGAAGTCGGGATGTTTTGAGAAACTGAAAATCGCGTATCTCGAAAATGGGCCGCAGGCGTAAGAGAGCTTAAGCCCGCCGGTCAGCATGATTGCTAAAACGAGTATCAAGATAAAAATTTTAGGGGACGAGAGTTTCATTTCGATTCCTTTCAATTGCACGACGCACGGTCAGTTCCGACCACGGCTGCGGGTTAAAGATGTAAACGCGTTTGGTTGATGAAGACGGAGCAATCGTTTCATCTGTTGAGATGCCGATGCTGTCCTGACAGAGCGAAGCGCGCGCCGCTCCGCCTGTGCGCAGATAGTTTGTGATGCGCTGCTGGTCTATTCCCATCTCGAAGAACATCGGCACGGCTTCGTCAACCGGCAGGTTATCAATCCAGTTGTCGAAGATGCACCATGACGCCAGCGCGGTCATAGAGAGCGGCATTGATTCCGGCAGACGACCGCGCACGTCCTGCAAAAGTTCACCGTAAAACTTTCTCTCAGACACGGTCGCGTCGAAATCAATTTGGAGCGCGGCGACATTTGGCTTGCGGGCGATACGATTCAAAGCTTCGGCCACAAGAGCGCGCTGCCGCCCGGACAGCACAGTCTGAATGTCATGCGCGGATTCTATCCGCACGACTGCGATGAGCGTAGTGCCCTGTGGAACTTTGAGCGGTTGCAGGCGCGGGCGTTCGGTAACTTTATCTCCGCGCAGGTAGATTGTTTGAGCCAGAAAAGCCACGCCGACCTCGCGCGGGTTGATGAATTCCAGCTCCTCCTGCCGCTCCCATGCCCACAGGAAAAGTTTTGGAAAGACGTTCATGCGAGATGGACTTGGCCGCACGTTGTGAGCCGCAATGCTTGATGAACGCACACGCAGGGCGAGAGCCGCGAGTCCCGCGAGCAACAGGACGAGAGATATTAGAGTGAGCGCGCCGCTCTTCTTAAAGGACAAAACCGATGGCCTCGAATTGATTTGTTGAATGGTCTAACAAGTTACAGTTTACAATAGCTTCAATACATCGCGGAATAATGTTTTAAGTCATAAGCTTTTCTTTGCGCCTTTGCGAGAAATCACATTCTCACGCAAAGGCGCAAAGACGTAAAGGAAGATAAAAGCAACGATGGTGCTTAAATTACCACGTGGCTAGAGCATTGGTCGTGTATTTGCTATACTGCTTAAAAATGAATGGCCATTCATTTTTGTGTTAGCTGAGCCTGTGCGGACAGGGGCGTGGAAAATATTTGGTCAGGAGTGAAAAGCTTTGGAGAGAGAAGTTCTGGAGATGGATGTGGTCTTCGTCGGCGCGGGGCCGGCGAATCTGAGCGGGGCGTTGCATCTTGCGCGCCTTGTCAAAGAGCACAACGAGGCGGTCGAGCGCGGCGAGAAGGAGGCCGCGCCGCTCGGCGACATCGAGATCGGCGTTATCGAGAAAGGCTCTTATGTCGGCGCGCACAATCTGTCGGGAGCGGTGATGGACCCGCGCGCTTTGCGTGAGCTGTTCCCGGATTTTGAAAATGAGGGCGCGCCGCTCGAATCTCCGGTCAAGGAAGATTACTTTCTTTATCTCACGGAAAAGCGCGCGATCCGCTCGCCGATTACGCCGCCGCCGCTCAAGAATCATGGCTATTATATCGTCTCTCTCAATCGTTTGACCGCGTGGCTCGGCGAAAAATGTGAAGAGGCGGGCGTTAATGTCTTCCCGGAATTTCCGGGCGCGGAGATGCTTTACGACGGGCAGGACAGGGTCATCGGCGTTCGCACTGGCGACAAGGGAATTGATAGAGAGGGAAAACGCAAGAGCAATTTCGAGCCGGGCGTTGACCTGCACGCGAAAGTAACTGTGCTCGGAGAAGGGCCGCGCGGCTCTTTGACCAAGATGCTGTCCGAGCGTCTCAATCTCAACGACGGGCGCGAGCCGCAAGTCTATAGCATCGGCGTCAAGGAGTTATGGGAGCTGCCCGATGATCGTTATCCGGCTGGACGTGTGACGCACACGCTGGGGTTTCCGTCCGACGCGAAGACGTATGGCGGCGGCTGGATTTATGGAATGCAGAATCGCATTCTCAACATAGGTTATGTGACGGGGCTTGATTACCGCGACCCTTTGCTTGACCCGCACGCGGAGTTTCAAAAGCTCAAGCAGCATCCGTTCGTCTCAAAGCTGCTCGAAGGCGGCAAGATGATTCGTTACGGAGCGAAGACTATCGCTGCCGGAGGCTGGCACGCGATGCCGCAGATTTACGCGGATGGAGTCTTGCTCGTGGGCGACTGCGCCGGGTTTCTGAACTCACAACGCTTGAAAGGGATTCACACAGCGATCAAGAGCGGAATGCTCGCAGCCGAAGCTATCTACACTGCGCTCACGAAGAACGATTTTTCGGCGGAGCAACTGAGCCGCTACGAAAGATTGGTCAACCGGAGCTGGCTCACGCCTGAATTGAGGAAGGTCAGAAATTTCCACGCGGGATTTAAGCATGGACGCTGGCTCGGCATCATGAACACAGGACTGCAATTTATCACCGGCGGGCGCTCGTGGGGATTGTTCGACCGCGCCAGCGCGGAGCCGGGGCATGAGGCGATGCGTAAGCTTTCGGATTACGGCTACAGGGGCGATAACATAGAGCAGCGTTATGACGGCCTGCGTTTTGACGGGAAGATTACTTTTAACAAGCTGACGGATGTCTATCACGCGGCGGTCGGGCATGATGAAGACCAGCCCGCGCACCTGCACGTGCTTGATACGAACATCTGCGCCGAGCGTTGCGCGGAAGAATATGGAAACCCTTGCCAGCGTTTCTGTCCGGCAGCCGTCTACGAGATGGTCGAAGACAACGCTTCCGGCAAGCGTCGCCTGCAAATCAACTTCTCAAACTGCGTGCATTGCAAGACCTGCGACATCATGGACCCGTACCAGATTATTAACTGGGTCACACCCGAAGGCGGCGGCGGGCCGGATTACAAAGGGATGTGAGCAGCTAAAAACCCTGCCGGAATATACAATCGAAGAGTATGCTTTCCCGACTCAAACCGGTAGCGATTGATGACACCCTGAACAAATAAATGTGACGGAGGAGAATCTGAACATAGATTTCACTCCCAATAACTAATAGGAGCGATAAGCTCTTCGCCAGTCATGGTCAGGCGGATAGGGAAAGAGTCTTAACTCTTTCCCTTTTTAAATGGAAGACGCCACGCGATATATACAGGATTTATAAACCTTGAAACCTGCGCCTGCGCTGAAGGCAGGGTGCAAGCCGGGCAGCCGAAGTCTGTGAGATAGCGACACGAAGGGGCGGATTAAGCTGCAAATAAATTCAATTAAAGAGTTCTAGAAAAGCTTCATTCGCCATCTTCAATAGTGAAATATACTTTGCCGTGCCGAATCTCTTCGAGCGCGATTCTCGTCACCTTGTGCTTTTGCGGGTCGATGTCAATGCGCGGGCGTGCGCCGCGTTGCAACTGCTTGCTGCGTTTGGCGGCGAGGATGATCAGACGATACTTCGAGTCTATCTCCGGCTGCACCTGCTCTGCTGTGAGGTCCGTAATCTCTTCTGATGCTTTAACCATAAATTTGCTTTATCTCCCGTAGCGGATTTTTTTTGAGTCTATTAAAAATTAGCTATCGAACATGAGTTGAGAAGCGCGATGACAAGGCTTGTGTAATTGCTCAAGCTTTATTGCCGCTCTCTGCTGTTTGCGTGAAAGTTTCCAGCACGCATCGCGCCGCCTCTTCCTGTCTTTCGAGCCGCGCGCGTTCGGCGTAAATAACGGAGGCGAGCTGCGCGGCGGCGCGGTCTTTGTCATCGTTGATGATGACGTAATCAAAGCGGCTGTAAGCCTCGACTTCCTGGCGCGAGTTTCGCAGGCGCAGAGCAAGCTCGTCCGGCTTTTCGGAACCACGCGCCGTCAAACGCTCTCGAAGGATTTCAAACGAAGGAGGCAGAATAAAGACCGTCACCGCATCCGAAACCATTTCGCGCACGCTGTCCGCGCCCTGCACGTCGATCTCCAAAATAATGTCGCGCCCTTCGTTCAGCTCGCGCTCGACCTGCGCGTGAGCCGTCCCGTACAAGTTGCCATGCACGACAGCCCATTCCAGAAATGCGCCGTTCGCCGCCAGCTCGCGAAACTCTTCGACGGGAACGAAGAAATAGTTGCGTCCATGTCTCTCGCCTGCGCGTGGGGCGCGAGTCGTGAACGAGACAGAATAGCCAACATCGGGGACGATTTTCAACACGCGGCGAATCAGTGTGCCTTTGCCGCCGCCCGACGGCGAGCTGACGACGACGAGCATACCGCGCCCTCTTCCATTCGGAAGACAGTCGTGACGGCTCTGTTGGTCTTCGCTCTTACTCGACATTCTGCACTTGCTCGCGTAGTTTTTCGACCTCGGCTTTGATAGCCAGCCCGGCGTCTTTAATCGTCATGTCGGTTGATTTTGAAAGCACCGTGTTGGCCTCGCGGTTCAACTCCTGCAAGAGAAAGTCCAGACGCTTTCCCGTCTCGCCTTCGCTCTCAACCACTTCGCGGAATTGCGTGAGATGGCTTCTGAGGCGTGCAATCTCTTCGCTGATGTCGCTGCGGTCTGCGAGATAGGCGACCTCCTGCGCGAGCCTGCCCTGATCAAGCTCTATGTTCTGGCCGTCGCGCGCGACAAGCTCTGCGATTCTTTTTTGGAGCCGCGAGCGATAGGCTTCGACCAGCCCGTTCGCCGCGCCTTCAATCACGGGCACGTACCGCTCTATCTCATCAAGCCGCGAGCGCATCTCCGCCGCCAGCTCTTGTCCCTCGCGCGCACGCATCTGTTCCAGGTCGGCGAGCGCGTCATCTATCGCCTGTTCGACGCCAGCAACCATCTTTTCATCTATGCCGTCGCGTACAGGCTGCATCGCTCCCGGCAGGCGCGCGATGACGTTGATGTCAGGCTCGCCGGTGATGGCGAACTCCTGTTGCATCGTGCGAAGCGCGCTGATGTATCCGGCGATCAATGGGCGGTTCAGCTCGTAAGCAACTTCGCCCGTGCGCTCGAAAGTAAGATTGGCGTCAACCCTGCCGCGCGAGAGACGCTGGCTGATGCGCCGCTTGATGGCTGATTCGAGCGCGGATAGCTCAGGCCCGACGCGTAGGTGTACGTCAAGAAATCTGTTGTTGACGGTCTTCAGATCAACCGACACGGAGAAATTCTCGCCCGCCAGTGATCCCCGTCCGAATCCGGTCATTGATTTCATAAGACAGTTGGCAGTTGGCAGTTGGCAGTTGGCAGTGAAGCAGTAAAGAAAAGTTTCTTACTGCCAACTGCCAACGGCTAACTGCCAACTAACTCATTCTCCTCTTCATCTGCGAACTGTAGCTCGTAGAGGTGGCGATACTGGCCTCCGTGCGCGAGCAGTTCTGTGTGTGTGCCGGTCTCTATAATTTGGCCGCGTTCCATGACGACGATGCAGTCTGCGCGTCGAACAGTCGAGAGGCGATGCGCGATGACGACGGTCGTGCGATTGCGTATCAGGTTGGCGAGTGCGCGCTGCACGAGCCGCTCGGATTCTGCGTCGAGGGCGGATGTCGCTTCGTCAAGAATCAACACGGGCGCGTCCGCCAATACTGCGCGGGCGATGGCGAGCCGCTGTCTTTGACCGCCCGAAAGAAAGATACCGCGCTCGCCTACGATTGTTTCGTAACCCGCCGGAAGCTCAAGTATAAAATCGTGCGCGAAGGCGACGCGCGCAGCCTCTTCAATCTCCGCGTCGGTCGCATCCGGTCTGCCGTAAGCGATATTGTGGCGCACCGTGTCATTAAAGAGAACCGTTTCCTGCGTGACGAGCGCGAGATGTTGGCGCAGGCTGTCAACGCGCGCATCGCGCAAGTCCGTGCCGTCCCACAGCACGGCTCCCTTCGTCGGATCGTGAAAGCGCATCAACAGCTTCGTCAAAGTGGATTTGCCACCGCCGGATTCTCCGACCAGCGCGACCATCGTGCCCGCAGCAATGTTCAAACTCACATCACGCAAGACGGATTTGGTTTCGTTGGCGTAACCGAAAGAGACGTGCCGCAGCTCAATCTCACGACGCAAGGTTGAGAGGGCGACGGCGTCTGCTCGCTCAGGGATATCCGCGTGCTCGTCCATCACTTCCCAGACATGACGCGCGGCTGCGAGAGCCTGCTCCATACTGTTTTGCAGGCGCGAGAGCTTTCGCATCGGGTCATAGCTTCTGAAAAGAAAGAAAAGAAAAGTTAAGAACTGCGCCGCGTTCATGTGTCCGGCGGCGATCTCGCGCTGACCGAAGTAGAGCAGGATAACGATGGCGACGACGCCGATCATCTCAATCGTCGGCGGCGAGAGCGCAGCGATCTTTGCCGAGCGTAGGTTGGCGCGCACGATCTTCATCGCGACGGTGGAGAAGCGCGACTGCTCGCGCGCCTCTGCGCGATAGGCCTTGACGATATTCTGATTGGCTAATGCTTCCTGCGCGGTATCGGTCAAGAGCTTATTGCCCTCGAACGATTCGTGCGCGAGGTTGCGAAGCGATTTTCCGAAGCGAGCAGTCAGGACTCCGATGATGGGAGCGATGATGAGCGAGCCGAGCGTCAGTCGCCAGTTGTAAAAGAATGACGCGCCGACAAAAGCTATTAGCGTAAAGCTCTCACGAATCATATCGCGCAGGGTCGCGGTCACGGCAGTCTCAATCGCGGACGCGCTCGTCACCAGACGCGAGACGAGATAGTTTGTACGATGCCGCTCGAAAAAGCTCGCAGACTGTTTGAGGACGTGCGCGTAGAGGTCTTGTCGCAGGCGGAAGACAGAAGCTTGCCCGACGCGTGCCATGAGATATGAAGAGAGATATTCCGCGATGCCTTTGACGAGGGTGAAGATGAGCAGGAGAGCCGCGATGTTACGCCATGCCTCAAGACCCGTGTTGGGAATCAGATGTTGCAAACCGAAGAGCGTGGATGAGCGTTTCCCCGCGCCCTGTGCGAATGCCTGATCGAAGATGGGCACAATCAGCGCGCCTATCGCGCCTTCCAGCACACTGCCGACGACCATCGCAATAGTCGCCAGCGTGAATATTCCCCAATGAGGCCGTAAATATTTTAAAAGCCGTCTTAGATCGTGCATTCTTGACCAGCGCGCAAGTGAACCGTCATCGGAAGGAGGGAGCAGCGCATTATCACCCGAATTTCTTTAAGCGAAAAATATACTTACCCGAACACGAAAGCGTCAAGGCTGAAGCAGAATAGATTTGAGATTGAAGATTTGAGATTTGAGATTAAAGGATAGAAATTGAAGGTTCGAGATTCGAGACTAAAGATAAAATAAGAGTCGTTTTTATATCTAGAAGCTCTCAAATCTCAAATTTGAAATCTGCTTTCTTATATTCTGTCTATCCTGTCTATCCCTGTTTGAATCTTCCTCGAATAACATTTAGCAAGCCGCCATAACATAAATGCGTTATACTCTGGGCGAAGAAATTAAAAATCAGAATGTAGGGACGCGAATAGAGCGTGGATTCACAGGGAACTGTCACACAGAGCGCGGCGCGGCGGCTGCTCATCGTGGATGATGACGCGAGTATGCGTTTGCTGCTGGCCGAATATTTCCGCCGTCTGGGCTTTGAGGTTGTAGAGAACGAGAGCGCCATAGAGGCTTTCGGCGCGGCTGCTACCGGCAGCTTCGATTGCTTTATCTTCGATGTCTCGATGCCCGGCATGTCCGGCCTCGAACTCCTGCGCCGACTGCGTGAGCGCGGCATTGAGACGCCGACGCTCTTTCTGACGGCGCATGATGAGCTGAGCGATAAGGTCGCCGGATTTGAAGCGGGCGCGGACGATTATCTGGTTAAGCCGTTTAGCCCGCGCGAGCTTGAGATGCGCGTCGAAGCCCTGCTCAGACGCAGCAGCGGCGGCTCTCCGGCACGCGACGGCCAGCGTCTGGAAATCGGCGATCTGGTGATTGATAAAAGGCGGCATGAGGTGTGGCGCGGCTCGTCGCGTGTGGATTTGACGCCGCTCGAATTTCAGATTCTGGAGCTGCTGGCCTCGGAGCCCGGACGCGCGTGGTCACGTAATGCGCTGCTCGATAAAGTCTGGAGCACGGAGTATGAGGGCTACCAGCGCAACATCGACCCGCACATCGCGCGCCTACGCAAAAAACTTGAAACCGACCCGAAGAATCCGCATTATGTCTTGACGGTGCGCGGCATCGGTTACAAGTTGAACGAAACCATTATCGCGTAGACAACAAACTAAACTTTTTTGAAAAGCCATGAATGACGCATGAGAGGCAAGCTGTTTTTCGTTTGCTTGCCTCTCATGCATCATTCATCAACCATCCGAAATCGCCATGCCCCAATCTACACTCCCGAACACTCGCCGCATCATCTTTCTACTGCTGCTACTTTTCCCGGCGCTGGCCTTTGCTCAAAAGCCAAAGCCCGCTAAGAGCAAAGCGGCTCAGAGTCCGACCGCTCAAAGCAAAGACAGCGTGCCGGACACGACTGCGCCGCAGGTCTTAGGCTCTGCGCGCATTGCATGGGAAGGGAAGCCGAAGATCATGCGTTACAGGCTGCAACTCTCGCGTGACGCGCAGTTCAGCGACATAGTCTTCGATAAGCTCGTCATGGGGCGCGAATACACAGTCAAAGAGCTTGCGCCCGGCAGCTATTTCTGGCGCGTCGCTCCGGCTGCGAGTGAGACGGGAGCATACTCAAGGCCGCTGCCTGTGACGATAAGCACACAGGGGATGAACGTGGCGACTGATATTCCGCCGCCGCCGCTGCTCGCTCCCCCGTCCGATGTCGGATGGCGAACCGCGACGGGCTTGATTATCCAACCGCTGGCGGCAAAGCTTCACGCCGGATCGAATCCAGACCTCATCGGCGTCAATGTGTACGGTATGGTTTACGCCATCAGTGGCGAGAACGGAGTCGCGCTCTGGTCTGCGCGTTATCGCCCGAACGCAAAGAAGGGCGAGCCGACCAACAGCGACGGCAACACGCCTCCGTTCGCTCCTTTGTTGATGCCTGAGAAGGATGAAGTAGTAGATGTGCTGGTGGCATTCGATAGCGGAGTTCGCGCGCTTGACGGAGCGACCGGAAAAGAGTTGTGGCGAGCCGCGCTGCCCGGCGCAGCGATGAGCGGCAGCGTCATCAATGCTGAGAACGGCGGCGCGACCACGCTCGCCGTGTTTGATAATTCGCACGCGCTAACTTTTCTCAAAGGAGATACGGGACAGGTCATCTCTCAAACAAAGCTCGAAGGATTTATCGTCGGATGCCCTGCCGTTATCAGTTTGAAAAGCGGGCGCGGCGTCCTGCTCGCGCTAAATAACGGAACGCTCGACGCGCGGAATCCGGCTGGCGATAGCATGCTTGCCATCAAGCTCGATGCCGCGCTCACCACTGCTCCGCTGATCGTACGCGCGCCGCGCGGGCAACTGGTGATGATCGGGACGGAGAGCGGGCTGGTCGCGCTCGATGCCGCAGACTTAACGCCGCTCTGGCGAGTCGCAACCGAAGGCGATGCTCCGATGGGCACGCTCGGCTCCGCCGACTTTGACGGAGACGGCACGGATGAAATCGTGATGATTACACGGCGCGGCAGAATCGTTGCGGTCAATCTCGTCAATGGAAAGATAAAGTGGTACGCAGAGGGCGCGACCGACGCAGCGCAGGCGGCGTTTGCAGATGTCAATGGCGACGGCGTGCGTGATGTGCTGGTAGCGGGCGGGAAAGATTTCGCGCTCGGTTTTTCGGGCAAGGACGGAAAGTTGATCTGGAAGGCGGAAGAAGCCGCCTCGCGCGCTCCTGCGGGCGATAACGCAACCGCGCCGCGCTCTCTGGTGTCGGCGCAAGTCGGAGGCAATTCACAGGCTCTGCTCGTCGGAGCCGATCCGGGGCGAACCGGCCTGCGCGCCGTCGGCCTGCCTCCCGGAGCCTTGAAGTAAATACAGCTTTGTCCGTTCATACGCATGAAGATTATTGTAAGGAGAAGACGTTAAATGCTCTGGGTTATCTCAGCGGCGCTGCTCATCGCTTGGACTATCGGAATGCTCTTCCACAAGGGCGGCTTTCTGCATATCCTGCTGCTCTGCGCCCTTGCCATTATCGTCGTGGAAGTCGTCGCGGGGCGCAGGGCGATGAGTTAAGACAGTGTGGGCACGCCGGAATATGTTTTCGGGGGTTGAGTAATGAGTAATGAAGAATTACAGGGCAAGATGGAGTTCATTGTCAATCAGCAGGCACAGTTTTCAGTTAACATTCAAAGGCTGGAACTGGCTCATCTTGAAGCCGAAAAACGTGTGGGCAGGCTGGAGCGTGTACTCAAATTAGCCATTCGCGCATGTCGGCGTGACCGAATCGATTTCCGCGAACGCTACAACGTGCTTGTTGCGGCACAGATTAAAACTGAAGAAGCAGGACGGCGTAACAGAGAAAGTATTCAGGCGTTAATAGATTCCAGATCAAGATGGAAGAGCTAATGCCTCTTAAGACAATCAAATTTGAAAATTAGAGCAACGACTGCCTGATAGTTTTACGCCCGCACGACTCAATATCTGAATGTTTAGCTTTAACACGCAACTCTTCTTCCCTCAGCTATAATTGACCTGCCCCGCGTCATCGGCAACAATGCACGTATGCGTTGCATCAATAGTATTGTTCTCAAAGTGAAAGCGAGAAAAACAGACTCTCCCGCAAGCTTAACATCAGCCGCAAGGAGCATAAGTTATATGAATCGCATCAACTCTCCTTTTCGTGCATACATCATCATCAGCCTGTTGCTCATGGTGTCGCTCTGTGGGCCGCTGCATGCGTTTGCTCAGAGCGATTTGCCGAGACAGACCGTAGCCATCACATATCCGCTCGACCAGACCGTGGCGGTCAGGTTTCGCGGCACGACCAGATTCCCGCGCCTCAAGGGCGAAGCCAAAATCAGAAGAAACGGACGGCGTGGCACGCGCGTCGAGCTGAGCATCGAAAACATGCCGCGCGCTCTTGAGCTGGGCGGCGTCTATACGACCTATGTGCTGTGGGCTATCTCGCCCGAAGGCCGCGTGGACAATCTCGGCGAGATTAAGCGAAGCGGCAGCGTCATCGTGGATTCAAAGATTGATGTCACGACTCCGCTGCAAACCTTCGCGCTGATCGTGACGGCTGAGCCGCATTTTCTAGTGAGCGGGCCGAGCCGTCTGGTAGTGCTCGAAAATCTTCCGCCCTCTCTACAGGGCGACACGCAGGTCTCGACCATCAACGTGCAGTATCTCGGAAACACGAGCGACTATTTCAAAGACCCGGGCGTGCCTGAGATGGCCGGGAGCGATTATCTCAAGACCCCGATTTCACTCTTAGGCGCGCGGCAGGCGATTAATCTCGCGCGTTATGCCGGAGCCGAGCGCGACGCGACTGAAGAGCTGCGCGACGCCGAAAATCTGCTCGAAGAGGCAGAGCGCGCGTGGCGCGTCAAGCAGCCCGAAGCGGAGATTGACGTGATCTCGCGCCGCGCCACCAGCGCCGGAGCCAAGGCCGAAGAGATGGCCGCGAACAGAAAGGCCGCGCGCATGAGGCGTGAAGAGATTCAACGCCGCGATCAGGCCGTGCGCGAGGCAGAGGATAATGCCGCGACCGCTACGCAGCAGATCGAACAGTTGCGCGGGGAATTGCAGCGCGAGCAGCATGCGCGTGAATTGGCGGAACGTGATGCGGCCAATGCGACGCGCCAGTTGAGCGACATGCGAACGGAGGTCGCGCAGTTGCGCGAAGAGCTTCAATCCGTGCGCTCCGAAGGCGAGGATGCGAAGGTCAAGCTGGCGCGCATAGAGGGCGAGCGCAGTGCTGAAGAGGCACGGCGCAATGCCGCACAGCGTGCCGAACAGTTGCGCGCAAATTTCTCGACGCTCAAACAATCGTTGGCGCGTTTCGGAAAAGTCAACGAGACGAGCCGCGGCCTCGTTCTAGTCTTGCCCGAAACTCTCTGGACGGACGGGCGCAGCAGTAATCTCGCTCCGGCTTCGCTGGCTAAGCTCGACCCGCTCGTCGCGCTGCTCGCCAACAATCCCGATTATAAGATCGTGATCGAGTCTTTCACCGATAACAAGGGAGATGAGGCTTCGTTGCAGTCGCTCACGCAGGAGCGGGCGCAGGCTCTGGCCGACCGCTTCGTCTCAGCCGGAGTTGACGGCGCGCGGATACAGGCGACGGGCATGGGCATTGCGAATCCAATCGCCTCGAATGCACGCGCCAACACGCGCATCCGCAATCGCCGCACAGAGATCACGCTCGTCCCGGCGGTCGCCGAAAGCACGGCAGATAATCAGTGATGGGTGACAGGCGGTGGGTGATAGGAAAGAACAGGAGACAGAATACAGGAGACAGAATAAAGAGGAAAATTAAAAGCGGTTTCCGCCTCTTCCTTTTGTCTCCTGACTCCTGTCTTCTGTATTTCCCTCTTCTCTTATCACCTATCACCCGTCACCTATCACCGCCGCTATGTCTCTGCTCGAAATCTTACAGCTAGTGGGTTACGCCACGGGCGCGGCGTTGACGCTGTGGATGGGCGCGCTGCTGTTGAAGTGGCGGCGCGGGTTGGGCGAGGTCGAGCGCGTGCTGCTCGCGCTCGCCGTGAGCATCGGTCTCTGGCATTCGTGCAATCTGATTCTCACGCTGCACGCGCTGCTCGGATTAGAAAAAACGCGCTGGACGAACACGCTCAGGCTCGCCGATACGGTCGCAGTCATCAGCATCACGTTCGCGTATTCCTTACTCCTACACGTACATCTTTATCTCTGGGCAAATGCGCGCTCGCGCCCTTTCACCACGACCGAACGAGCGCGCGTTTATCTCTCATACATCCCGACGCTCTTTCTGCTCAAGGCGATTCCGCATCTGTGGTCGAACGGCTACGCGCCGATGCTTGAGAAGCTGGCTCAGCTTCATCTGCTCAACTCGCCCGCGATAAGTTATGTCGAGTCGTTCATGCTGTGGGCGACGTATGTGCTGGTCTTTATCTCAGCCACGGATTTAATCACCGCGTATCTTTCAAGCGAGAAGAGCGAGAAGCGTTTTATGCAGACGCTCGCAGGCTCTTTCCTGTTAATCGCGACGCTCATTCTGGCGATTTACGTTTTCGGCGTCGGGCGTGGAACGATGCTCGCGCCTTACCTTGTGACGCTAGCCAATCTGGGGTCGCTGTTGCCGACCGCGCTGTTGGCTCATCGTATCTACCGGCAGCGTTATCTTGACCTTGTGATACGCGAGAGCCTGGTCATCGCTACCTTCGCGGCAGTGGTGCTGATGGTTTATCTCTTCGGCATACGCGCCATCGGAGAATGGCTCACGGCGCGTTATGGCCTGCGCTCAGGCGTGATTGAATCGCTGCTGATTCTGACGCTCGCGCTCGGAGCGCGGCCTTTGCGGAAGTGGCTTGAAAAACGTTTCCACCAGCTATTTGAAAGAGAAGCGACGCTCTACCGCGAAGTCGTCGCAAGTATCGGGACTCATGCGGGACAGTTTCGACAGCTCCCTGAGCTGCTACATTTCGTCGCGGAGCGCACGGCGAAAGATTTAGGCTTGCGCCGCGTGCATCTGGTCGCGCTGCACGCGGACGATGATTCATCAATCGCCCTCGATTCAAAGAATGGCGAGCCGTCGGATGCGTGTCTCGAAGAAATTCTGAAAGAGATTGAGACGAATGACGTGCAGCCGCTGGAAAATTTTGACAGGCTAAAGGAGCAGGATTACGCGCTCGCTTTTCCTCTCAAGCGTGAGGATCGCGTCGTCGGGGTGATGCTGGTTGATGCTCCTGCCGATGCCCTGACGCATGATGTGCGTGCAGTCCTCGAAGTCCTGGCCCGACAGGTTGCGCTTGCCATCGAAGACGCGCGCCTGATTGAAGAGAACGTGCGGCTTGAGCGGCGGCTGGCGCAGGACGCGCGCCTCGCCGCGCTGGGGCAGATGGCCGCGACGGTCGCGCACGAAGTCAAAAATCCGCTCTCCGCCATCAAGTCAATCGCGCAGGTCTTGCGCGAAGATACGAAACTGCGCGAGTACGAACACGACCTCGGCCTCATCGTTGGCGAAACGGACAGGCTCAACAGCAGTGTCACGCAACTCCTGAGCTTCGCGCGCAAGGCTCCTGAAACCATTGCTCCCGCACGCACGGACGAGCTACTGCGCGCCGTCGTCGAACTCTTTCGCGCGCAGGCCGTGCAGAGCGGAGTCCTGCTTGAGTTTCACACGGAGTCGCAGGCCGAAGTCAGCGGGGCGATAGCCTCAGCCATACGCGACGCGCTCTCGAATTTGCTGCTCAACGCGTTGCAGTCCACGCCCGCTGGCGGTCGCGTGCAGGTACATGCGAGCCATGAGCAGAACGAGCTGCTCATCACCGTCATGGACACGGGCACCGGCATCGCGCGCGAATTCGAGAAGCGAATCTGGGAGCCGTTCTTTACCACACGCCAGCGCGGCACTGGCCTCGGCCTCGCCATCGTCCGCAAGCGCATTGAAGAAGTCGGCGGCACGACCCGCCTCGCGTGGTCACGCGCAGGCGAAGGCACTCGCTTTGAAATACGCACGCCGCTGAATTGATAAAAGGCTTTGTGCTTTGGTCTTTGCACGTGACTCAAGCTTGAATGCTGAAATTCAAGCTGAGGCAGACAAACAAAGCACAAAGACCTCTGCCCTGAAGAAAATCGAACTGAAATCTCCGCAGAGCGTTTTGATGAAGGCGAATGTAACAGAAATACTTTAGCGATTCGCCGTCAGCGTGGTTTCTTCAAAATAGCTCGCTCTCCCGTAAAATCCGGTGCGTCTGTTGTGTGACGTGTGGCGCGCTTTTCGATGGACGCTTGTGTGACAGGCGTCGTGGGAATTTGTCTGCTCAAAAATAAAGGAGAATATTAAATGGCTGGATTGCGAATTTATCGAACCGTGTTTCTCGTGCTGCTGTCGTGGTGTGTTGTGTCAGGGCTAGCTGCAAAAGCTTCGGCGCAATCTGACGGGACGAGCGCGACAGCTTCGGAGCGTGCGAGTGATGTAGATATAGAAGTTCAATTGCATCTGCTCGTAGCCTCGAATGTGGCCGGAGATAATTCAAAATTGTCTGCGCCGCTTGAATCGGTCGCCAGAGATTTGCGACCGCTTCTGCCGTTCACGAATTACAGGCTCGGCGCGACGTTCCTCGCCCGTGTGAAGAACGGAAGGCCGCTTGAGGTGAAGGGCGTCGGACGGACTCTGCTGGTGACGCCCGCGCTCGAAGCTTCGGTTAACCCGACGTTTTATGAAATCAATGCCGGGACGGTCAGTCTCAAAACTGATGCGGCAGGCCGTGAAGTCGTGCAGTTGTTTCCTTTCAGATTCGGCCTGCGGATTCCTTTGCAGGGAACGGCGGCGCGCGGCAACGGCAGCGATGATAATTCCGCAAACATTTTGTATGAGGGAGTCGGCATCAAGACGGACGTGTCCATGCGTGAGGGCGAGCCGGTCGTCGTCGGGACTTTAGACGCTGGGCGTCCGAATGAAACGCTCGTGCTCGTGCTGATAGCGAAGCGCGCCGCCGTGCGTTAACGTTCTTTCAACCAGTTGCTGTAATCTGTGGCACGCGACGCGCAAGGTACGTTCGCGTGAAGGAGTTTTGGAGGGCACAGATGAAAGCGAATGAAAGCGTCTGGCGGCTGCTGGTCGTTGATGACGAAGAGGCTTCGCGTTACGGCATGCGGCGCGCTCTCGGCTCGTTCGGCTACGAGATCGCGGAAGCCGAAAGCGTCGAGGCCGCGCGCTCTTTGATGGACAAGCAGTCGCCCGACTTGATGTTGCTCGACGTGAATCTGCCGGGCACGAGCGGGCTGGATTTTCTGCGCGAGCTTGATGAGTCGGAAAAGAGCGCGCCGCTCGTCATCATCATCACCGCGCACGGGTCTGAGCGGATGGCCGTCGAAGCGATTAAGTCCGGCGCGTATGATTATCTCTCAAAGCCGTTCGAGCTTGACGAGCTGCGCCTCGTCGTCAAGAACGCGCTCGAAACGCTCAGGCTGCGGCGCGAGAACGAATCGCTGCGCCGCCGCATAGAGCTTGAGGGCAAGCAGCGTGGGCCGCTCCTCGGCGACTCCGAAGCGATGCGCCGCGTCCGCGCGATGATCGAAAAAGTAGCCGAGACGGATGCGACCGTGCTCGTGCGCGGCGAGAGCGGCACTGGCAAAGAACTGGTCGCGCGTGAACTGCACGAACGCAGCTCGACGCGCAGGCAGGCTCCATTCGTCGCCGTCAACTGCGCCGCGCTTCCTTCCGAACTAATCGAATCTGAACTTTTCGGCCACGAAAAAGGAGCATTTACAGGCGCGTCTGCGCGACGTTCCGGGAAATTCGAGCAGGCCGACGGAGGCACTCTCTTCCTTGACGAGATAGGAGACATGAGTGCGAATGTGCAGGCCAAGCTCTTGCGTGCGCTCGAAGAGAGACGCATCGAAAGGCTCGGCGGTAGTGAA
This sequence comes from uncultured Pyrinomonadaceae bacterium, assembly GCA_964246305.1. Lineage (GTDB taxonomy): Bacteria > Acidobacteriota > Blastocatellia > Pyrinomonadales > Pyrinomonadaceae > JACMLC01. Next base: position 181,619 of record CAXTPS010000001.1, on the reverse strand, counting down.
TCCGTGGCTGTTGATGTGCGCATTGTGAGCGCGACACATCGCCCGCTAGAACAGGAGATTGCAAGCGGAAATTTCCGTGCAGACCTCTTTTATCGCCTGCGCGTCGTGACCATCGAAATCCCTCCACTGCGCGAGCGGCGCGAAGACATTCCGATGCTCGCGGAATCATTCTCGCATTCGACAGCGGAGCGTTACAGCTTGCCCGCACGTCCGCTGGCACAGAGCGCGCTCAGGCGTCTGGTCGAGTACGACTGGCCGGGCAACGTGCGCGAGCTGCGTAACACAATCGAGCGTGCAGCCATCATGGCTGAAAGCAACGAGCTGACCGCGCACGACCTGCCCGAAGAGATTTTTGAAAAGCAGTCAGGCGCAGTCGGCGCGCCGGTCGAAGAAGATGATGAACAGCTTGCCTCTCAGCATGCTTTGAGCGTTCCGTTTACCTCCGATTTTCGAGAAGACCGCCGCGAGTTCGAGCGTCGCTACATCGCACACTGCCTCGAAGAATCCGGCGGCAACGTCACACGCGCCGCAAACATTCTCGGCATGCATCGCCAATCCCTGCAACACAAACTGCGCGAGCTTGGCCTCGCGCGCCGCTACATCAACATCACTTCCGACGCGCAAGATAAATCCGACAAGTGAAATAAAAAGGTGATAGGTGATAAGAGAAGAGGGAACACAGGAGTCAGGAGTCAGGAGCCAGAAGAAGAGGCGGAAACCCGCTCTCATTTAATCTTTCTCTGTATTCTGTCTCCTGTATTCTGACTCCTGTCTCCTGTTCTTTCTTATCACCTATCACTTATCACCTATCACCTTCTTCCGGTACAGGCATTGCTCACAAACCTGAGATGTGACGCATGAATTTTTCTGTGGCATGCGTTGACTCGAAATTCTTTTTGCGAGGTGGTGATGCTTTTGATGTTTGCACGGTCTTTAAATGTGCTGTTGCTGGTCTTCGGGCTGCTGGCGAATAACTCGAACTCGCAGTCCGTGCGTTCGGAGGTTCAAACGGATACGGTCGAGCTTCCGACGAAGCGTCTGATTATCTGTGTTGACGGCGTGGGGTTTTCGACGATTGAGAAGATGCGTGCGGAAGGAAAGTTTAAGAGCTTTCGCCAGCCTTCAAAGATGATCGCGCCTTTTCCGACGCTGACTAATGTCTCGATGACGAAAATTCTGGAATCCGCCGGAGCGAGCGAGCCGAAAGGTTATGAGGACAACTTTTATGATGCGGCGGGCAATCGCATGCGCGGCGGACTGCTCGAACGTTTTAATAGCAAGAGTTTTATTAAAGGAACTTTCCGCGAGCTTTTCGATTATCATCCGTCGGCCATCAAGAGCGGTCTCGGCTATGCGCTGCCGCCCGTCAGCACTTACGTCGAAGCCCTGAGCGATCTCGTCCGCCTCAAACAGAAATTTAATTCCTCAAACGACAAAGTCTTTTTCGCTTACATCGGCTCGACTGATTCTCTCTCTCATTTGGGCGGCGAGCGGATGGTTCGCTCATTTCTCTCGCTGCTGGACGATAGCATCAACGGCATCATGCGCGACGGCAAGGGGCGCGTGCAGGTCACAATCTTTTCCGATCATGGAAATGATTACAGGAAATATAAGCGCATCTCTCTGAAATCGCCTTTACGACGCGCGGGCTTCAAGCTCGAAGGCAGCATACGCGATGCACGTAGCGTTGTGCTTCCGCAGTTCGGCCTCATCGGCTGCGCTCTGATGTTCACGGAAGAGGAGAACGAGGCGCGGCTCGCGGGAGTCGCGGCACAGGCGCGCGGAGTAGATTTCGCAATGTATGAGAGAGGGGGAATCGTGCGCGTGGTGGGGCGGGGCGGTGCTGCAAAGATTGAGCGGCGCGGCGATAGATTTCGCTATCAGATAGAGAGCGGCGACCCGCTTGAGCTAAAAGCTGTCGCGGCTGATTTAAAAGAGCGTGACAAGTCAGACGTTGATGGATTCATCGCGGATGCGGATTGGTTCGCGGCGACGAAGGACGGAGTGAGACCGGATGTTGTGCGGCGCGTGTATGAAGGCGCGACCGGAGAAGTGCGAAGCTGCGCGAATGTCATTTTGAGTCTGGATGATGGATATTACTCCGGTAGCTTCGCGCTGGATATTTTTGCTTTCCTGCAAGCGACGCATGGAAATGTGATGCGCGAGCAGAGCACTGGATTCGTGATGACGAGCAATCAGAATTTACCAGCCACTCTGCGAGCCAGCGATGTGTGGGAGGCGATTGGGGAGCCTGCTTTGCAGCATTCCGGTAGCACAGCTCAAAATCATAATTGATCTTGGCTTTTCCTTTGCGCCTTTGCGCGAAACTGATTCTCACGCAAAGGCGCAAAGACGTAGCGATTTTATTCTGATAAACTCTGGCCTGTTATTCATCATTTGAAGCAGGGAGAGTTTTTTTTATGAAAGCACGCAGCGACGCCATTATTCATCGTGAGCAGGCAGAGTATCTTGATCGCCTCTTGCCAGCGAACACCGGATTGTTGGAGGAGATGGAAGCGTATGCGGCGGAGCACAGAGTCCCGATTGCTGATCGCGAGGTCGCGCTTTTTCTTGAGATAACGGCGCGTGCGATGTCTGCGCGGCGCGTGCTTGAGATAGGCATGGCTATCGGCTATTCGGTTGTGCATCTGGCGCAGGCTTTGCCGGATGACGGGCTGGTCGTGACCATCGAGCCGAATGAAGAGATGATACGTTTGTCAGAAGATTATTTGACGCGCGCCGGATTGCGCGAGCGAGTTCGCATCGAGCGTGGACGCGCGCTCGAAGTCATGCCGAAGCTGAATGAGACATTCGACATAGTTTATCTCGACGCGATGAAGCAAGAGTATTCGGAGTATCTGGAACTGGCCGTGCCGATGCTGCGCGTAGGCGGAGTCATCATCGCGGACAATGTGTTGTGGGGCGGGCAGGTCGCGGGCGAAATCCGCTCGCAGGATCAGACGGCTTCGACACAGGCTCTCAGAGAGTTCAACCAAAAGCTCGTCAATCATCCGCAACTTCGCGCAGAGGTCTTATCCTTCGGCGACGGAATCGGATATGCGGTCAAGATTGCGTAGGCACAGAGCAATCTTAGTCTTTGGTTTTTTGTTTCAGGTCTTTGGACTTTGTGCTTTGGTCTTTGATGTGTTGCTTAGCTTGAATCTTGAGACTCAACGTTGAGTCGCGCGCAAAGACCAAAGCACAAAGTCCAAAGTCCTTTCCTTTTATGGAGCAATATATGCCGCTTCGACGGGCATATCGCCGCTCGCGCCGAATGGAATCGTCCATTGCGCGCCGTTGACGCTCTGAATGAGATGCCACGTTCCGCTGGACGGACGAAAGACAGTGATGTCCGCCTTGCCGTCTCCATCGTAATCAGCGGGCGCGGGCCTATCAGTGCTGAGTCCCCACGCTAGAGATTTAATCGAAGCGTCAGAGCTGTTCAAGACATACCACGTTCCGTTGCCGGGACGATAGACAGCGACATCAGCTTTTGCATCGCCGTCATAATCTGCGGGCACGGGCTTGTCTGCGCCGGTTCCAAACGCGAGCGAGCGGAATGTATTATTCGAGCTGTTCAGAATAAACCACGAGCCGTTGCCGGGACGATACACAGCGAAATCCGTCTTACCGTCTCCGTCGTAATCTGAAGACGCGGGCACGTCGCCGTTCGTTCCCCAACGTTGCGAGATAAAGGAATTATCAGAGCTGCGCTGAATGTAGAAAGTGCCATTGCTCGCGCGAAAGACTGCGATGTCAGTCTTGCCGTCTCCATCGTAATCTCCGCCGACCGCGACATCGCCGCTCAAGCCCCACTGCTGCGCGCGGGATGCGCCGTTCGAGCTTTGCAGGATATAAAAAATATTACTGGCCGGACGATAGACGGCCATATCCCACTTGCCGTCGCCGTCATAATCTCCGGGCGCAAGCTGGTCAGACGCCGCTCCCCAGTACTGCCCGCGCAGTGTGTTGTTGGAGCTTTGCTGTATGTACCAGGAGCTAGCGCCGGGTCTGAAGACGCCGATGTCTGATTTGCCGTCTCCGTCGTAATCAAAAGCAGTGCGGCGCGCAAGATTGACGCGGAAGGTCTGCATCTGCTGGCCTGCGAGCAACGCATAGGGCACGCCGTTGAGCATGTATGCGTCCGACAAATCCGTCTCGATATGAGTCGTGCGTTTCGCGCTCGCGACGGGTCTGGAAAATACCAGAGCCGCGTTGGACGGAGCCGCAGACATGTTCCAGACGCGCGTGATGATGCCCTGACTGATGCCTTCCTCTGCGGGCTTGATAGACCAGAGCAGCGTGTTCGGGTCTGCGATTGTAAAGAGCGTGTAAGAGTTTTCGGGATATGCATTCCCGCCCGTCACGATGCCCGCGATGAGCGGGTTCTGATGTTCGAGCGCAAACCGCATCGCACGCGCAGCATCGTAAGCGTCGTGCGTCTGCAAGGCGAAGCGTTGAAGGAAATGCGTATCGCCGCCCTGATTTTGAATGCCCAGATTTACGCTGTCCACTTGCCCGCCCGCCAGCGCATTGATGAGCGGCGTGCCCGTGTCAAGAAAAGTCGAAGTGCTGTTGCCGAGCTTCATGAAATAGCAATCGGCGTTCGAGAGCGTGACGCCCGCGCCGCCGCTGCTCATGTCTGCGAAGTGATTCATCGTCAGCCAATCGTAACGCGCATTACGCGGAGAATAGTTTCCGCCCTGCGCGAGAAGACGCGCACGCGCGATGGCTCCGACTTCTTCGTGCGAAACATCCGGCGAGTCCAGATTAAACCCGAAGCCCCACGTCCGCACGTCCGTGAAATTCTGGTTGATGTCATTGCGTATCTCTATGCGCGGCGAGTCGCGCAGGAGCGTGACGGTCGAAGTGTGCGCGAGCGGACTCGATGAAGTGGCGCGCAGAGTGACGGAGACCGCGCCCGCGTTCTCGACTTGAACAGAGCCTGAGCCGCTGCCCAGATCGTTAATCGCAAGACCGTTGACGTTGTGCGCAAACTCTCTGTCGCCGCGTGTCTTGTCAACCAGACTCGTGATCGCTCCGCGACTCGCGATGGTGACGCGATAAATACTGTTCTCGATGACGCTGCCGTTGACGGTCGCGGCGTCTCCGAAGTTTGCGCCCTGTCCCTGTCTCACTTCGTAAACTTTATAGCCGACCGACGGAATATTTTGCGCCAGCACGCGCAGCCGACGCTCGCCGTTCACAAAGACTATCTGCGAAGGAGTCTCAAGCCCCGTGCTCAAATCTACGACGTAGGCGGGGTTCATATCGCTGTATGGAATCTCTGCCATGTCCGTGCGCGCCCAGCTCAAAGGATTGAAAGCGTAAAAGCGCGTGTTCGTTCCGCTGCGACGAATCATAGAGCCGAGCGCGTTGCTCGCGTCCGTGTGCAGCGTGTCCACATAGCTTTCGATTCCGGTCGTCAGCCTTCTTTCCCAGTCAGCACGCGCGGCTCGACTGATGGGGCCGTCGGCAGTCCAATCATGTTCCCAGTAAAGCCCCAGATTCATCCACGCCTGATCGCGCGCCTGTTGCCGTCCATTCATAAACGACGGATTCTGCAAGCTGACGAGCGTGGCTAAGGCTTCCGCGCCGCGAAGCTTCTCGACCGAACGCTTGACGCGCGCGGAGACTTCCGCGAGTGAAGCGACCAGCGTCTCCCATTCGTTGCCGTAGCTGCACGAGACTTCGGGCAAGCCCGCTCCGTAATTTGCTTCAAAGTCCTGAAAGAAATCCTGCTCATTCGAGACGATTATCCGGCGATTAGCATTCGACTGGCTCTGCGCCGTCGTGATGAACTCGGTGCTCGTCGTCTTCAAATCGTCCCAGCCTTTGCCGAAGATGCCGATGACCGGATACGGATAACGCTGTATGAAGCTGCTGTTAGTGTCCGCGATGTTGATGGCTTCTGTCGGGCGGCGAGATTCGGCATAGCCTCCGATGCTGTCATTCGAGAAGAACGAGTTCCACTTCATCAGTATGCGATTACCGTCGGGGCCGCGCCACCAGTAGATATCATGCTCGCGGTCGCCCGCGTTGGGAACGTGCGACGCGCAGTTGCAGATGCCGCGCCAGCTATAACGCGCTCCCGCTCCGGCCCACAGAGAGCCGAGTCCGTATGGCAGCGTCTGATTCTCCATCGCCACAGCCATCGGAAAACGTATATTGAACCGACGCTCTATCTGTCCCGGATAATACATGCCGCGCAGGACAGCTTCGGCGGGCGTTCCGCCGTAAACCGAAACGAGCGCGGTCAGCGGCACGCTCAAGTGCCCGTCGCGTATGCGATTGATGAAGCGTTGAAAATCTGTGGCAGACCTGTTGCGCTCAAACGTCCACATCCAGAAGCTGCCGTCGCAGTTCCAGCGCCCCTGATACTGCGCGGGATTGCCATCGGTCGCATCCATCTGGTTGAGATAGTAATCGGTCATCTCAAGAAACGCCTGACGATACGTGTCTTCGTCCGCAGTCCACATGTAATCCGTGTGGTCGTCGGGCGCGATGTAGATTCGCTTTTGAGAATAGACACTGGCAGGCCAGAAAAGCTGGCAGCACAACAGTACGATGGGAATTGAAAGAAAGAGAAAGCTCTGGTTCCGCCGGATCGGCATTCGTCACCCCGTTAACAGGCACTTCAAAAAAGTTTATGATGCGAGACACATAAATCCTCATACGCGCTCTTGGGCTTGCAACAACACGAGAGGGACAAACATACTGTTTCGGGGCGAACAGATAATGCCCTTGACTTCGAGTTTAAGTCAACCGAAAAAAGCTGAAAGCACATTCGGGTTATAATCACCAGACTATGAGCGTTGAGAAGATTGTTATCGCAGATTCAGCGGACGCGCACGAGCTTGCCTCTCAAATAGTTGCGGCGGGCGGCGTGATAGCTTTTCGCACAGACACTTTTTACGGCCTTGGCGTTGATCCTTTTAATCGGCACGCGCTTACAAAACTCAAATCTCTAAAAGGAAGAGAAGACGGCAAGCCGATTCTCGTTATCATCAGCGATAACTTTCAAGCCGACCGTTTTATAGCAGAACTTTCAAGCAACTTTGAAGCCGTCTCTGCGCGACACTGGCCCGGCGCATTGACCCTCGTCACGCGCGCACGCCCGGAAGTCCCTGACGAACTCACCGCCGGAACCGGAACCATTGGCCTCCGCCTGCCCGACGATGAAACCGTGCGCGAGCTTCTGCGCGCGTGCGGCGGCGCGCTCACCGCGACGAGCGCAAATCCAGCCGGAGCTACCCCTGCGCGAACCGCACACGAAGTCGCCAGCTATTTCCCATCAGGCTTGGATTTGATAATTGACGGAGGCGAAGCCGTGAGCGACAAGCCCTCGACCGTGCTGGACGTGAGCGGAGAAAAGCCTAACGTGATTCGTGAGGGAGTTATTACGCGCGAGCAGTTAGAAAAAATTATTGATCCGTAAAGAGCGGGGCAAGCCCTCCTTCCTGACCTGTGAGATATTCTATCTTGAGAGGCAGGCTTTCAAACATGGATGTCTCAAGGGTTGGGAAGGGCGGCTTGCCCCCGCTCCTTGTTTATATGTCCTCAAGCTCAGTTTACATGTCCTCAATCTCATCTGCTGTCAAATCTCTATTTCTCAAGCGTCAGATTCTTCACAAAGCCCCAATCACCGCTGCCGTCAACCTTGATGTTGCCGACGCGCTTTTGTGCGATGACCATGTTGGCTGGATACCAGAGCGGGAGCATCGGCACGTCGCGGCTGATGAGCTGTTGCGCCTGTGCGTAGAGGTCATGCGCCTTTTCGCGGTCGAGCGTGTCCACTGCTTCCTGCAAAATCGGGTCGAGCTGCGGGTTGCTGTAGTTGGTGCGGTTGAAATTGGCCTTCGTCATAAACAGGTCTTTGAGGAAGATGGGGTCTTGGTTGCCGCCGATCCAGCGCGAGGTCGTCATCTGGTATTGACCCTGTTTCATCTGCGCGAGCAGGAGTTGGAATTCGAGCGTCTCAATCTCGCACGGAATGCCGACCTGCTTGAGATAGTTTTGGATGACGACCGCGTACTGGCTGGTCGCCGCGCTGCCCGAAGCGATCTTGAAGACAATCGGTTTGGGGAAACGCATCTGCGGCCCGTCGCCGTCGGGGTCGCGGAAGCCCGCTTCATCTAAAAGTTTTTTCGCCATCTCTGGATTATGTGTGTATTGCTGACCGGCGTTGTAAGCCCAAGACTCTTCCGGCAGAATCGAGTGCGCGATCTTCGCTTGATTCAGGAGCAGGTCGCGGATCAGGCTCTCGCGGTCAATCGCGTAGGCAATCGCCTGTCGAACCTTGACGTTATCGAGCGGAGCTTCCTTCACATTGAATCCGAGGTAGGTGATGTTCGCGCCGGGAAACTGCTCGACCTTGAGAGTCGCGTCCTGTCCGAGCGATTTCAAAGTATCAGGCGAGAGATTAGTCGGCAGCGGCACGAGGCTCACGCGCCCGCTCTTGAGTTCGGCTTGCAGCGCGCTCGCATCCGCGACAACGCGCACGCGAAGCGTTTGTATGTTCGGCTTGCCCTGCCAGTAATCCTGATTCGCTATCAGCTCGACAATCTGCTGCGTCGAATCGTAGCGGACGAACTTAAACGGCCCTGTGCCGACGGGAGCAGTGGCCTGCGCCTGCGCGCTGCCGTTCGGGATGATCGAGATCGGAACGAGGTTGGTCAGAAGCTGTTGCCAAGGCTTTCGCAGGCGAATAACGAGCGTGCGCGCGTCCGGCGTTTCGATGCCTCTGATGTAAGACTGCCGGCCTTCGCCGGAGCCTTCGTAAAAGCCGGCGGTGCGGCCTGACGTTTGAGAGTCAAGAATTGTTTGCAGCGTGTATTTCGCATCGGCAGATGTCATCAGCCTGCCGTCATGAAACTTGACGCCGTCGTTGAGCTTGAAGGTGTAGGAGAGGCCGTCATCGCTTCGTTGAATATCGGATGCCAGCTCGGGCACGTACTCGAACTTCTCATTCTTGCGCACGAGCGAGTTGAACATCAGCACACGCACGCGCTCGCTCGCGGCATCAATAGTCTGTGAGCCGACCGGATCAATCGTAGAGATTTTATCCGAGAGCGCGATGACGAAAGCATCGCTTCGCGGGCGGCAGGCGGTTACGAAAACCAGCAGCAGAAGAGAAGCCGTGAGTAATAAAAAGAGTCTTGCAACGCGCATTAAATGCGGCCTCCATAACTGTAATTGAGTTTGTGGTTGAGCAGTTCAACGTCGTCAGAGAGCTGCTTGAAACGCATGGCTTCAAACGGCAGCGGTGGCTGTATCAGAGCTTTGAACTCAGCTATGCGGCGCAGCGAAAGATGTAGCCGCTCCGTCAAAATCTCTCCCTCGCGCGCGGCCTTGAGCAGAGTCTCGTAGCCGCGCCTGATAATGTCCGGGCGCGAGCAGATGAGCAGCATGTCCTGCCCGGCTAAGAATGCGCGCCGCGCTCCTTCCTCTATCGCGCAATGCTTGGCGATGGCTCCCATCTCAAGATCGTCGGTCACGACCAGATGCTTGTAGCCGAGTTCGTCGCGCAGGAGCGTCGTCACAATCGCCTGATTGAGCGAGGCCGGAACGAGCGTGCCGCCTGCGACTCCCTGCCGGATATCTATCTTGGGAAATCCGCCGTGGCTGACCATCACACAGCGCACGCGGTCGTCTTCGCGCTGAAAGAGTTCGATGTATGGCGCGAGGTCTTGCTGAATCAAGTCGTCATGCGTCAGATTCACAATCGGCATCTCTTCATGCGAATCAACCTCGCCCGCGCCGATGCCCGGAAAATGTTTGAGACAACCGAGCAAGCCCGTGCCCTGAAGCCCGCGCATGTAAACGGTCGTGTAGCCCAGGACCTCGCCGGGCGAGCGACCGAATGAGCGCGAGTAAAGCCCGTTCGAGAGCAGGTCGCGCTCGTCCGTCATAATCGACATCACGGGCGCAAAGTTCATATTGAAGCCGAGCAGTCGCAGGACTTCGCCCGTAATGCGTCCGAGCGAGCGAGCCGCCGCCAGATCACCGTGTTGACGAATCGTGCGCGCGGCGGGCATCGGCGTGCAGATGCGGCGCAGGCGGTCAACGAGTCCGCCCTCCTGATCTATGCCGAGCAGCGGCGGCACGGGCGAGATAGCTCTTATTTCATCGAGCAGCTCGCGAAGCCGTTCGGGAGTTGCGACGTTGCGTCCGAAGATGATGACGCCGCCCGGATTTATCTCTTCAATCAGAGCGCGCGTCTCTGCGTCAAGCTCCGTACCCGGCAGCCCGATATAAAGGAGTTGTCCGATCTGTTGTTCAAGCGGAAGGGAAGTTAAAGTTTCAAACATGCTCAGTCAACAAAGGTCTCTGTGCTTCAATTTCAAAGGTCTCTGTTCCACGGTCTCAAATTATTCGGCTGCGCATGTTAAGGAGAATCGCGTGCGCTTCATCAGGTGTCAGCGTTTCTACATCAAGGCCACGCACCTCGTCAAGCAAACCCTGATTGACGGAATCAAAGAGCGTGACCTGCGCCGCCAACTGACGACGCGCCGCGCGCTTCGCAGCAGTCCCCAAACCGTCCCCGCCCGTCGCCCACGATTCCCACGAATTTTTTTGATTCGCCTGCTCTTGATTCGGCGCAGCCTCTTCTGCAAAGACATCAAGCTCGTAACGCTCAAGCCGCGTCAAGACTTCGCGCGCACGCTCAAGCACTGTCGGCGGCAAGCCCGCGAGCCGCGCCACTTCGATGCCGTAAGACTTCGACGCGCGGCCTCGCTCAAGGCGATGCAGAAAGATGACTTCGCCCTCGCGCTCCGCCGCCGTTATCTGGTAATTCTGCGCGCCGGGCAGACGCTCCGCCAGTTCCGTCAACTCGTGATAATGGGTCGCAAAGAGAGTCTTGGCCGCATGCTCGCCGGAATCATGCAGGCGCTCCGACACAGCCCACGCAATCGAAAGCCCGTCAAAAGTAGAAGTCCCGCGACCTATCTCGTCCAGCAGCACGAGCGAGCGCGGCGTCGCGTTGTGCAGGATGGCTGCGGTCTCCGTCATCTCAACCATAAAGGTCGAGCGGCCTGAAGCCAGATCGTCGGAAGCTCCGACGCGCGTCCACACGCGATCAAGAATCGGAAGCCGCGCGGATTTCGCGGGCACGAACGAACCCATCTGTCCCAAAATTTGAATCAAAGCGGTCTGTCGAAGCAGGCTGCTCTTGCCGCCCATGTTCGGCCCCGTGATGATTAAAAACCTGTCGGTCGAATTGTTCATGTAAAGATCGTTCGGGATAAAAGGCTCTTCGCTGAAAGCCTCTATCATCGGATGCCGACCGTCTTTGATTTCAATCTCGTCGCCGTCATGCATTTGCGGCCTCGCGTAACGACAACGCACAGCCGTTTCAGCCAGAGCGGAGAGCGCATCAAGCGTCGCCAGAGCGCGAGCCGTCGCCTGCAAAGCTTTCGTCTCGGCTGCGACACGCGAGCGAATTTCGATAAAGATGCTCGACTCTAATTCAAGCATGCGCTCTTCCGCGCCGAGCACATGCCGCTCCCAATCTTTCAATTCAGGCGTCGTGTATCTTTCGGCATTCGTCAGCGTCTGCCGCCTCTCGTAATCCGCTGGAACGCGCGCGGCTGCGCCCTTCGAGACCTCTATGAAATAGCCGAAGACGTTATTAAATTTCACGCGCAGTGAAGAGATGCCAGAGCGCGAACGCTCGCGTGATTCAAGTGCGGCGATGGTCTGCTTGGCATTGCGGCTCGTCGCGCGCAGCTCATCAAGCAACGTGTGATAGCCGTCTCGTATCACGCCGCAGTCAGAAGGACTCGCGGGCGGCTCATCGCAGATGGCCTCCGCGATCAGGTCACGCATCTGCGGCAACTCGTCTATGCTCTCGCGCAAAATCTGAAGCAGAGAAGGCTCCGAGTCCGATAACGTCTGTCGAATCGCCGGAACCTGTTCAAGCGAAGAACGCAGTGCGACTAAATCACGCGGCGTAGCCGTGCCGAGATGTATGCGCCCGACCAGACGTTCGAGGTCAGCTACCTCTTTCAGGAGGGCGCGCAATCGGTCGCGCTTTATTTGAGCCGTGAGGTCTGTGACAGCGTCGAGACGTGCCTCAATCTCGCCGCGCCGCATGGACGGACGCATCAGCCACGCGCGCAGGAGACGCGCGCCCATTCCCGTCACGGTCTTATCAATCACGCCGAGTAGTGAACGCACGCGTCCGCCTCCGCTCTGGCCTTCGACGAGTTCGAGATTACGCAGTGTGACCGCATCGAGCACCAGATAATCCTGTGCCTCGAAATAGTTGATGTCGGTGATATGCTCTGCTGCCCGACGCTGAGTCTCGCGCGCGTAATTCAAGCACGCGCCCGCCGCTCGAATCGCTTGATGCTTCCCCGCAAGGCCATAACCCGCGAGGTCACGCGCGCCGAACTGCCTCGACAAAAGCTGCGCGCAAGTATCCTCCTGCCACGGCCAATCTTCCTGCGGCGTCAGAGTGATTTTCTGAATTCCCGCGAAATGATCCGGCGGCAAGATACGTGCGGCGGGAGGCTTCTCTTCATCTTCGGCGTCGTTGACGGGAAGCTGCGCTGTATGAACCGGCTCGCTAAAAGCATCTTTGACGAGCAAAGTGAGCGAGGCCGGAAAGAGCAGCTCGCGTGGAGCATATGATTCGATGTCTGCGCGTATGCGCGCCCAGGCGTCTGCGCCTGTGGCTTCGGTGGCGCGAAACTCTCCGGTAGATAATTCCAAAAATGCCGCGCCATAGCTTGAGCCTGTGCCGCATAATGCCGCCAGATAAACAGACTCGCGTGCTTCGACAAGCTGCGGGTCGATGGCAGTGCCGGGCGTGATGACGCGCACGACTTCGCGTTTGACGAGCTGTTTGGTCTTTGAAGCGTCTTCGGTCTGCTCGCAGACGGCGACGCGATAACCCTTGCGGACGAGCTTCGCGATGTAGCCAGCGACCGAGTGATACGGCACACCGCACATCGGAATCGGATTGCCGCGCTCTTTATGGCGAGCCGTCAGAGTTATCTCAAGCTCGCGTGCGCCCGTCACCGCGTCGTCATAAAAAAGCTCGTAGAAATCTCCGAGCCTGAAGAAGAGAAGCGTGCCCGGATGCTGCTGCTTCAACTCCTGATATTGCCGCAGCATGGGGGTATTTGAAGTCGTGTTCATAAGCTCTGTAAAAACGAGAGGCCGTCACCGAAAATGCTTGAAGCGAGGTGTGCGAGCAAAGCCTACACGCTGAAAGCATGAAGCGCAAGCCGTCTCACAAACACGCTTTACAATGAAAGCAGGTACTGTAGAATGGCTTCGTCCTGCTCTCCCGTTTCGCTCTTATTTATTAATTTCCCGGCGTCTCTCTTTAAACCAGAATCAGAGAAAGCCATCCGGCAAGACCGCTCAAAAAAAGGAAAGCTCATGTCTCACTCAACTTATTTAGCGAGTCGTTTTGTCGTTGTCCTATGCGTCTCGTTCTCGCTCCTGATTGCGGCTGGCTTCGGGACGGCTACTGTTAACGCGCAATGCGGCGTGCCCAACTTTAAAGACGCTCTCGTGTTCGATAGCGGGGCCAGCACCTCACTCAATAACATCAATACTCCGCTAGGTCTCGCCACCGCCGATTTTAATCACGACGGCAAGCCGGATTTGGCTACCGTCGGGAATAACAGCAAGGTCTCAATCCTGTTAAATATTGGCGAAGGCATCTTTGGACCGCCAACTTTGTTTACCGGACCCGTTGAAGCGCGTTCGATAGGGATCGGCGACTTTAATAACGACACGCATTTGGATTTGGCTATCCCGGATTCGAGTGCATCGCGGATTTTTGTTTATTACGGCAACGGGACGGGCAGCTTTAGCGCGCCCGTTAATTTTACGGTCGGGATACAACCGCTCTCCATCACGGTGGGCGATTTTAATAATGACGGCAAAGCTGATTTTGCGACAGCGAATTTCCATAACAATATGGGGGGAAGCGTGACCGTGGGCATTAACAATGGCGCGGGGGGCTTCAGTTTGAGCACGTTCGGCGCTGGGACCGGCCCGGATTTCATCGTCGCCGGAAATTTTACTAACGATACAAATCCAGACCTTGTGGTAGCGGCTGGCGGCTCAAACAATATGATTCTGCTGACGGGCAATGGCGGGGGCGCGTTCACGCAGATGACCTTCACGGCGGGGCCGTTCCCGACTTCAATCGGGGTCGGAGACTTCAATGGCGACAATCGCGCAGACATCGCGGTCACGAATTATTCGACCGGCGATGTTTCGATTCTCTTACAACAGGCTGGCGGAGGCTTTGGCTCGCCAACTAATATCCCGGTCGGCGTGCAGCCTTTCACGATTGCCGTCGGCGACTTGAATAATGATGGCAAGCTTGATCTGGCTGTTGGGCATCTGACCTCGAAGAACGTCATCACGATGTTGGGGAACGGGTCTGGAAGTTTCACCACCGCTGCCAACTATATCAATGGCAATTCTGTACGCTCCGTCGTGATGCAGGATTTCAATGGCGATGGCAAGGCTGATCTCGCTTTGGCTGCGCCACTGCCGCAAGCCTCCGTTAACTCGCCTAGAGTTGTGGTCGCGATTGGCGACGGCGCGGGCGGTTTGCTGACAGCCGACACTTACACCGGCGGCGGGCTTTCGAATCCTGCTGCTGTCGTGGCCGGAGATTTTAATGGTGATACTAAACCCGATGTGGCCGTTGCCAACGGGTCTTCAAGCAGCGTCTCCATTTTCCTGAATAACGGGGCGGGCGGTTTCATCCAGCCATCCAATTACAGCATCGCGGGCAATGCCACAGCTATCGCCGTGGGAGATTTCAATCACGATAACAAGCTCGATCTGGCGGTGGCGCTCAATCAAAGCAATGTCTCAATTCTCCTTGGCAACGGTACGGGCGGATTTAGCTCTCCGACCAATTTCTTTGCGTTGACAACCCCGCAATCCATCGTGGTCGCAGATTTCAATCGTGATAACAATCCTGATCTGGCGGTCGCCGGCAGCTCGAGCCTCTCCTTTCTCTTCGGCAATGGCACGGGCGGCTTCGGGCCTGCTACAACCTACACCATCAACGGGGGGCTTAATAGAATCAAGGCCGGTGATTTTAATAATGACGGCAAGGCTGATCTGGCTATCTCTTCGTATAACGGCAATAGCGTCATCGCGGTGCTTGGTGACGGCGCAGGCGGAGTGGCTGATGCTACATACTATCCGGTGCCGCCCGCTCCGGCTTCAGTCGAGGTCGGAGATTTCAACAGCGATGGCCAGCCGGATATTGCCGCCGGTACAAATAATGGAATAACGGTTATGGCTGGCAATGGCCTTGGAGGTTTTGCCGCACCCGTAACCGTCAACGCGACATTCCTTGCCTCTTATCTCACGTCAGCCGATTTCAACCGGGATGGGAAGACTGATCTGGCGGCCATTACCAAATTTGGCGTGTCAATATTTTTTAATACGGGTGGGGTTGGAAGCCTGAGCTTCGCTGCGCCGACTAACTATGCTGCTGGCAACAACCAGACTTCAATCGCTATCAGTGACTTCAACAACGATAATCGTTTGGACTTAGCTGTCACTAATATACCTGACTCTCTCTCCATACTTAAAGGCATCTGCTTGGGCGCACGCAGTCAACGGATAGCAGACTTTGACGGAGACGGAGTGACAGACCTCTCTGTCTTTCGTCCTTCCACAGGCTACTGGTACATCATCTACAGCTCCGACAGCTCCTTCCATGCCATTCCCTTCGGCTCCAATGGAGATATCCCTGTCCCCGGCGATTATGAAGGTGACGGCAGAACCGATGTCGCTCTCTTCCGTCCATCAGCGGGGACATGGTATTACCTCAGAAGCAGTGACGGAGCCTTCTCCTTCCAGCAGTTCGGACAGAACGGAGACATCCCCGTGCAGGGAGATTATGACGGCGATGGCAAGACCAACTTCGCTGTCTTCAGACCTTCGACGGGCACGTGGTACACCTCTTTAGACCCGGCGACGAATTATGGAGCGGTGGGCTGGGGAACAAGCACAGACACGCCCGTGCCGGCGGATTATGACGGAGACGGGAGAACGGACATCGCGGTGTTTCGTCCAACGAACGCACACTGGTACTTGCTGCAAAGCGCGGCGGGATACAAGGATCAGCCGTTCGGCATCACGACGGACACGCCGGTGCCGGCGGATTATGATGGAGACGGTAAAGACGACATCGCGGTGTTCCGGCAAAGCACGGGAGTGTGGTACACGTCGTTGAATCCGGCGACGAACTACGGGGCGGTGTACTTGGGACAAAATGGAGACGTGCCTGTGCCCGGCTATTATGACGGGGACGGGAAAGCGGACGAAGCGGTGTTCAGGAGCGGAGACTGGTATATCTTCCAGAGCACGAACAGAGTTGTGAGAGGAGTGCAATTCGGAACGAGCGGAGATGTGCCAGCTCCGTTTGCCCCTTAATCTCTTGGCGCTTGTTAAATTGCCCGTGTGAGACATCAGCCTGACGGCATCGGTGTGTCAGAAAACTGTTTATGCTCAAAGGGTTAGTTGACAATGTACTTCGAGCATGTTAATTAAGCCTCTCGCGTGTGAAAAGAGTTGATTGAGTATAGCTGTAGTTTCAAAAATAAAGCTTGAAGATTTGTGCAAGCAGTAAATTCGCAAGCGGCATTTCGATTGGAAAATTGCAATCATAATCTTAACTGTTCCGAAGTTTCTCGATTTGTCAGCTACTCGCGCGCCCGCAACCCGCTCCCCAGTGGCTTTTGCGTTTTCAGGAAGTTGGAATGACCGGCTAACATTCAAACTTCCGGTTCAGTTGTGCTAAACTAGACAGCTTCAATCGATGTGAAGGATTTAAGGATGCTCATCCTTGCCTGATAAACTTACAAACTCGCTCGTTCTAAAAGGTCTTAAAATTATGAAGAGAAGTCAAAGCAAAGCCTTTAAGTTGGCTCGATTGGTCTTAACAGCCTGCGCCATAAGCGGCGCGCTGTGTTTGATGGCCGGTTCCACCTCCATCGTCACGGTCGCACAGGAAACAAAAGACAAGGCCGCGCCCGCGAGCGTCGCCGCCCCGCAGCAGCCGGTCGCGTCGGGCGGAATCAACGCCGCTGCCAATACGACGATTGACGAGCGATACCGCATCGGGCCGGGCGACGTGCTTGATATACGCGTCTTCAATCGCCCGCAGCTTTCGCGTGAAATGCGTGTTGATTCAAACGGGCTGATTCAGATGCCGCTGCTCGAAGGCGATATCCGCGCGGCCTGCCTGACCGAGAACGAACTGTCCAAGCAGATCGCCACACTCTATCTCAAATATCAGCGCAATCCTTACGTCAATGTCTTCGTCAAAGAATACAGCTCGACGCCCGTCGCCGTCATCGGTGCGGTTGATAAGCCCGGTCGTTTTCAGTTGACGCGCCGCGTGCGCTTGCTTGAGCTGTTGGCCTTCGCCGGAGGCCCGACCGATAAAGCGGGCGGCAAGATTGAGGTCGCGCACACTGGCTCTCTCTCTTTGTGCGAAGCGCCGGGCACGCAGGAGCAGGGCGTGTTCGACTTCTACGGTTTACGCGAGGCGATGCGGGGCGGTAAAGAGTCCAACCCTTTCATCCAGCCGGGCGACATCATCTCGATTCCGGAAGCGGATCAGGCTTATGTCATTGGCAATGTCGTCAAGCCACAGGCCGTATTGCTCAAAGAGCCTGTCACGGTCTCGCGTGCGATTGCGATGGCGGGCGGCCCACTGCGCGCTACCAAGATGACCGCAATTCGTATCATCAGGCCGATTAAAGATGGCGCTACCAAGGAGGTTATCTTAGTCAACCTTGATGCGATCAACAAGCAGCGTGCACAAGATGTTATGGTTGAGCCGAATGACGTGATCGAAGTCCCCACGGATAAGGGCGTCGTCCTCAGAGATAGCTTTTTGAAAATTTTTACGGGCACCCTCCCCTCAGCTATCTATAAGCTTTGATATACGAGCATGGTGGTTTCGCACAAGTAGAGTCGGCAGAGTAAGAGCGCCTCAATATTGTTGAGTGCGCTGCCAGAGATTAAAGTTTTTTATTTAAGGTGATTCGATGAAAGAACGCAATGAGCTTGTCGTGAATGCTCCCAACAATGGAGAGCTGGTTCGTCCGATTGATAGGGAGGGAGCGCCCACGCCTTCCGTCTATAAGATGGATACCGGCGGCGAAGAGGCCGTGCATCTGTTGGACTACTGGCGCTCGATTCGCAAGCGTCTGTGGCTCGTGATCGGCGTCACAGTCCTGATTACCAGCCTGACTGCCATCTACATGTCGCGCAAGCCGGACATCTACGAAGCGCAGGCGCGCGTGCAGGTTGATCTTGAGAGAGTGAATCCGGCTCTCGGCGTCAAAGAAAATCAGATCGTGGTTAATAGCTCGACCAACGATCCCGCCTACTTTAATACGCAGTTACAGATTCTGACGGGGCCGGGACTCCTGCGCCGGGTCGCCAAAACTCTAGACCTCGAAAACAACCGCGAGTTTCTCAAGAACCCGACGGACAAATCGCACTCGACGTGGCAGAGCCTGTTGCGCGTGGTCGGTCTGGGACAGAAAGAGAAGCCGAAGAATAATGCCGAGGAGATTCCGGTCGCCACTTCGGGCGGCTCTGCTTCGAACGCGGAAGATTTGGCTGAGATCAAACGACTCGCGCCTTACGTCGAAGCCTTGCAGAAGGGCTTGAAGGTCGAGCCGGTCAGAGAAAATCGTCTGGCTGTCAAAGAGACTCGCCTGATTGACATCTCCTTCAGGCACTCCGACCCCACGATTGCAGCCAAGATCGTCAACGCCATCG
Organism: uncultured Pyrinomonadaceae bacterium; assembly: GCA_964246305.1. Lineage (GTDB taxonomy): Bacteria > Acidobacteriota > Blastocatellia > Pyrinomonadales > Pyrinomonadaceae > JACMLC01. Next base: position 162,824 of record CAXTPS010000001.1, on the reverse strand, counting down.
CAGACACTTTTCAGCTCTCTAATCTTGAGAAAAAAACCGAGTCGAGCAGCACGACCAGCGATTTCCTGCAAAAAAGGATCGCAGAGCTTCAGGCCGAGATTCGTAAAGGCGACGAGAAGCTGGTCAACTACTCTCGCAATAACGACCTGCTCACGCTCGATAAAGAACAGAATGTCGTCGTCGAGCGTCTGGCCGGTCTCAACCGGGATTTGCTGAAAGCCCAGAACGAGCGTCATGCGGCGGAGGCGGACTATCACGCCGCGCTCGTACCGGGCGCAGCAGGCGCGCTCGCTGAAAACAGCAACGCCAAAAGATTTATTGATGAGGCCAGCGTCAAGCTTGCCGAACTCAGGCAAAAACGCGCAGAGCTTCTGGTTGAAAATACTGAAGAGTGGCCTGAAGTAAAACAGGTTAACGAGCAGATAACGGAGCTTGAGAAGGCTATCGAAGACGCCAGCGCGCGAGCCGGTAATGTCGTCATCACAAATTACGCGACTAAATACCGTCAAGCGATGGCGAACGAAGCCGCCATCCAAAAAGATTTCAATGAGCAGCGCAGCAAGACGCTCAACATGAACGAGGCCACGATCAACTACAAGATTATTCAGCAGGAGATTGACACCAACAAGGGTTTGCTGGAAAACATGTTGCAGGCCGCCAAAGAGGCTGATGTCACGGTCGCCGGAACGCCAAACAACATACATGTCGTGGATTACGCCGTCGCGCAGGATGACCCCGTGGCTCCGAGCCGCCTGATGAGCGTCGTGGCTGCGTTTGTGCTCTCGCTGGCCTTCGGCGCGGCTCTCGCGCTCTTCCTCGAATATCTTGACGACACAGTGCGCTCGACGGACGATGTGGAGAATCTGCTCAGATTGCCAGCCCTCGCAGTGATTCCTTCAATCGAAGGCTCGAAGGGGCGTCGCCTGCTCGCAGCCGGGACGGGGGCGAACGGAAACGGCGATGGGAACGGGAACGGGCGTTCAGAACTTCTGATTAAAGCAGACTCGCGTTCCTCGCTGGCTGAGGCTTACAGGCAGTTGCGAACCTCCGTGCTGCTCTCGACGGCAGGACACGCGCCGAAGACGCTGCTCGTCACATCGAGCGTGCCGTCCGAAGGCAAGACCACGACGGCAGTTAACACCGCCATCAGCCTCTCGCAGACGGGGGCAAAAGTGCTGGTCATTGACGCGGACATGCGCCGCCCGCGCCTGCACAATATTTTCCAGATAGAGAATCGTCAGGGCTTGAGCACCATCCTGTCGAGCGAGTCGAACGAGGCCGAGATTCTTTCGATGATTCAACCTTACGAGGACGGAAGTTTATCAATGCTGACCTCCGGCCCCGTACCGCCCAACCCCGCCGAGCTGATCGGCTCAGACCAGATGCGCCGTTTGATTCTGACGCTCGAAAAGAATTTCACGCATATCGTGATTGACTCTCCGCCGATAGCTTCGTTCACGGACGGCGTGTTGATTGCGGCGATGGTGGACGGCGTGCTGCTGGTCGTGCATGCGGGCAAAAGCTCGCGCGGGATCGTGCGCCGCTCGCGTCAGTTGTTGCAGGAAGTCGGAGCGAAGATCTTCGGCGTTGTGCTCAACAACGCGAACCTGCGCTCGCAGGATGGCTACTACTATTACCAGAGCTACTATCACCAGTCGTACTACAAGGGCGACTCGGATTCGGAAGTCGCGACCGGCACATAGAAAGCCTGAGCTTCAAAACTCAATCGTCTTCTTTGCGCTTTTGCGCCTTTGCGTGAGAATAAATTTCTCGCAAAGGCGCAAAGTTTTAAAAGCGGAAATTGTCGTCGCGCTTAAACTGCTCCCCAACGAACGGACTGATTGCTATTTCCGTTAAGCTGCGCGCTCGACTCTTCAACCCGCGCGAGTTGCAGGTCGTGGTCAATCATCAACCGGACGAGCGATTTGAAATCCACCTTCGGTTCCCAGCCAAGCTCCGTGCGCGCTTTCGTCGCATCGCCCAACAGCAGGTCAACCTCCGTCGGGCGATAATAGCGCGGGTCTATCTCGACGTACTTCTGCCAGTCCAATTCCAGATAGCCGAAAGCCTCATCCAGAAACTCTCTGACCGTATGCGTCTCGCCCGTCGCGATCACATAATCGTCAGCCTTCTCCGTTTGCATCATCAACCACATCGCCTCTACGTAATCGCGCGCATAGCCCCAATCGCGCTTGGCATCCAGATTTCCCAGATACAGCTTGTCCTGCAAGCCTTGCTTGATGCGTGTCGCGGCTCGCGTGATCTTGCGTGAGACGAAAGTCTCGCCCCTGCGCTCCGATTCGTGATTGAACAGAATGCCGTTACAGGCGAAGAGCTGGTAAGCCTCCCTGTAATTGACCGTGATGTGATAAGCGTAAACCTTCGCGCAGCCGTAGGGCGAGCGCGGGCGAAAGGAAGTCTTTTCGGTTTGCGGAGACTCCGCCACTTCGCCGAACATTTCTGAAGAAGACGCCTGATAAAATTTCGGGCGAATGCCAGTCTCGCGTATCGCTTCGAGCAATCGCACAGTGCCGAGTCCCGTCACTTCGCCTGTATATTCCGGCACGTCGAAACTGACGCGGACGTGCGATTGCGCGCCGAGGTTGTAAATCTCATGCGGCTCCGTTTGCCTCAAGATATTATTGAGAGAGCTGGAGTCGTTGAGGTCGCCGTAAATCAGGCGCAGGCGCGTGCCCGTCTCGTGCGGGTCTTGATAGAGATGGTCTATCCGTTCGGTATTGAAAGAAGAGGAGCGACGGATGACTCCGTGAACCTCATAACCCTTTTCCAATAGCAATTCTGTCAAGAACGAGCCATCCTGCCCGGTGATGCCCGTGATTAAAGCGCGTTTAGTCATCGAAGAGAAATTTTCCTGTAAATAGTTTTTGATTAACCGCAAGAGATGCTCGAAAGATGATACCATACAACGCGAAAGCCTGAGTCCATTTCAGCAGTCCAAATATTTCTGCTAACATGCAAAATTCTTGATTGATAATTTGCCCTGTCTGTGCAAGAAAAACGGTATCCCTTTGCCCTCTTCGCTTTGTGTTCTTTGCGGTTAAGAGCTTTTTTAAGGGAAAGGCCGCAAAGGTGATAAGACGCAAAGAACGCAAAGAGCTGATAATTTCTCCGAAGCTGAATTGTCGTTAATATTGTATAACCTATGGATTCAACAAGCGGTTTCCCTTATCGAAAAATCGTAGTCACGGGCGGCGCGGGTTTTCTGGGGCGAGTCCTCGTCCAGAAGTTAAAAGACTCCGGGGATGTAGAAGTCTTCGTGCCGCGAAGCCGTGATTACAATCTGGTCGAGGGCGCGGATGTATCCAGAATGCTCAACGACGCGCGGCCTGAGATGGTGATTCATCTCGCGGCGGTGGTCGGAGGCATCGGCCACAACCAGAAAAATCCCGGACGTTTCTTTTATGAAAATCTGATGATGGGCACGCAGCTCATAGAGCAGTCCAGACTGCGCGGCGTTAAGAAATTCGTCGCCATCGGAACCGTCTGCTTTAGCCCTGAGACAAAAGTTAGTTTGGCGCATGGGGTCAAACCAATTTCAGAAGTCGTTATAGGCGATTTGGTTGTCTCTGCCGATGGCAAGCTTGATCCCGTTACACAGACAATGAGCCGCGATTATCGCGGCAAGCTTAAAATAATTAAATTGCGAGGATTGCCGGAAATTCACGTTACTCCTGAACACCCGTTTCTCACGACAAAAGTTGCGGGCGAGAATTTGGTATGGAAGAAAGCTTGCGAAATAGAAAGCGAAGATTTTTTGTTGGTTCCACGTTTAGCTGAAACGGAGAAATACGACCTGGAAAATTTCAGTGCAGAACTGTGCGAACTAATTGGAATATATGTTGCCGAAGGGAGCGTCTATTTGGCAGACACGGGCGAAAGAGGGAGTCGCGGCCACCTTTACTTCTCATTCGGCGAAGAACCGGAGTTGATTGAGCGAACCCAGTATTTGATGAAGAAGTGTTTCGGCCTCATAGGCCATGTGAGAAAGATGCCGCATCAAGAGGGCTATCAGGTTTCATTCTACGATCTTGAGGCTGCCAGATTTTTCGTCAGGGAGTGTTACACGTATGCGCCGTATCTCTCTTTCAATAAGCGCATTCCGCCTTATCTAATTTACTTGCCGAAGCAAAAATTGGCCGCACTCTTTCGTGGATATTTCAAAGGAGATGGTTGTTATCACGAAGGCGCAGAGCGACGTAAGATCAGTTTGACTGCCGTTTCCGAGCATCTGGCGTGGCAGTTGCGATCACTTCTCGGAGAGTTAGGAGTTTTCGCCTTGATGTATTGCCGCCAGCGAGAAGGAGAGTCATACATTCAGGAGAGAAAGGTACATGTAAGAGATTGCTGGAGCATCTGGGTCAACGGGAATGAGCAGATAGACTACTTGTTGAAGATTATTTCCGGCGACCTGCTGGAAGAGCCTGTCGGTTTTCGCGGAAGGCATCGGCGTATTGATCGCGGTTATTTGACGCCGGTGTTAAATATTCGCGAGATTGATTACGATGGCTCTGTATATAACTTGGAGGTTGATCGTAGCCATACCTATTTAGTCAACGGAATTGCTGTTCATAATTGCGCGTATCCGAAATTCACGCCCGTGCCTTTCAAAGAGGACGACATCTGGAACGGCTACCCTGAAGAGACCAACGCGCCTTACGGTCTCGCGAAGAAGATGATGCTGGTTCAGGCGCAGAGCTATCGCGAGCAATACGGCTTTAATGCCATCTATCTACTGCCCGCGAACCTCTACGGGCCGGGCGATAATTTTGATCTCGAAACCTCACATGTGATTCCGGCCTTGATACGAAAGTGCGTCGAGGCTCGCCGCAAAGGGCAGCCATTCGTGGATGCGTGGGGCACTGGCCGCGTCTCGCGAGAGTTTCTGTTTGTCGAAGATTGTGCGGAGGCTATTCTTCGCGCCGCTCGCGTCTATGATGAAAGCGAGCCTGTCAACATCGGCACTGGCAGCGAGATACGCATTAGCGAGCTGGCAGAGATGATTGCGCGTCTTTCGAAATTCGAGGGCCAGATAAGATGGCAATCCGACAGGCCGGACGGGCAGCCGCGTCGCCAACTGGATGTCACGCGCGCCGCAGAAAAATTCGGCTTTCGCGCAGAGACATCTCTGGAAGACGGATTGCGAAAAACGATTGATTGGTACGAGAGTAATTATCTAGATTAAGAAACGGATCAAAACTAAACCTGCGTCTTGCGTCTTTGCGTCTTTGCGCCTTTGCGTGAAAAGCAGTCTCACGCAAAAGCGCAAAGACGCAAAGAAAAGACGAACCAGTAAGCAGCCATAAAATGATTTTGGCCGGTACTGCTTAAACTTAAAGGTATGACGGAAAAGAAAAAGATTCCACTCGTGCATCGCGTCGAATATTTGAAGCAGGTTTGCATCGGGCGAAAAGTGCTTCATCTGGGATGCACGAACTGGCCTTTTACGGAAGAGGCTCTCAAGGATGATGCTTTGCTTCATCTGACACTGCAAAAAGTCGCGGGTGAGTTATGGGGACTCGATGCAGACCGCGACGGGCTTGAGGCTCTGGCGAAGATGGGCGTCGGAAATATTCACTACGCTGATTTGGAGAAGCTTGACGAGCTTGAAATATCGGAAACCTTTGATGTCATCATCGCCGGAGAGATGATCGAGCATCTCTCGAATCCCGGCCTTTTCCTGCGCGGCATCAAACGCTTTATGCGACCGGACAGCACGCTGGTGATTACGACCATCAATGCCTACTGCGGATTTCGCGTCTTCTATTATGGCCTGCGCGGGCGCGGCGGCAGCGTGGAGCCTGTCCACCCCGATCACGTCTCGTATTATTCCTACTCCACGATTCATCATTTGCTCTCCCGCGAACAACTCGTCGCAAGGCGTTTTCTCTTCTACGATCTGGGGCCGGATCATCGCATTCACAATCGCTTTTTTCTCAACTGGATTAATGACGTGTGCATGTTCTTTGCTCCGCAACTGGCGGATGGCTTGATTGTCGAAGCGGCTCTCATATAATTCGCGGAACAACGGTTGATGAGCAACAAGCTGATTCACGTAGAAATAATCGCGCCGGTTCATAATCGGCGCGACATCACGCTGCAATGCCTGCGCAGCCTCTCGCGCATTGATCACGCGGGATTGAAAGTTCACGTCATCATCGTTGACGACGGCTCGACGGACGACACGGGCGAGGCGATTCGGAGTAACTTTCCGGATGTGGAAGTCGTTCAGGGCGACGGCAACCTGTGGTACACGGCGGGGACGAATCGCGGCATCGAGGCCGCGCTTGAGAAGAATCCCGATTACGTGCTGGCGATTAACGACGATTCGATTTTTGATGAAAAGTTTTTAGCTCGGATGGTCGGTTGCGCCGAAGCGAACACGCGTTCGGTCGTCGGGCCGCTGCTCCTTTTGTGGGATGAGCCGCATAAAGTTTTTCAGGTCGCGCCAAGGTGGAGCGTGAGTTATGGCGGGTGGCAACACTTGTATAAACAGACTGTATGGACAATGCCGCGCGCCGCGTGGGAGGTCGAAGCCATCGTCGGCAACTGCGTCCTGTTGCCGGTCGAAGCTATCAGGCGAGTCGGGTTGATGGACGCGAAAAAATTTCCGCACTACGGAGACACGGATTACACGGTGCGTATGCGACGCGCCGGATGGCGGCTCTTGATTGAGCCGCGCGCGAGGGTTTTTTGCCAGCCCAACGCACCGCTCCCGGCTCTGCGCGAACAGTCCTTAAAAAATCTTTTGAACCGGCTCTTCTTCAATGAACGCAGCGCGCACAGTCTGAAAAGAATCTGGATGCTCAACTGGGAAACTTCACCGTCACGAGCGCGCGGGCTGCTGGCGTCCGCAGTTTTCCTGACTCGGCTCGGCTTGAAAATCTTCGGTCTCGCAGGCCGCTGGCCGAACGATTGGCCTGAAGAGAATTTGTTGCCGCCTCATAATTCCGGGACGGGAAACGAAGCAGAGAGAAAGACGAATGACGCGGTTTGCCGGATCGAATAAGAGCGGCAAGCTTGAAGTGTTTGCGCTGTGTGTCAATGGGCGATGGCAATGCAAAGAGAGAAGTTTTATATATCTGGCCTTATCTCGAATGGGGCGGCGCGCAAATTTATTTTATGGGTTTGATGAAGCTGGCGCGTGAGCGATACGACGTGCGCGCACTGATGCCCGCAGGCTCCGCCGAAAGACTGCTCGGTTACATGCAGGCTTTGAATATTCCCTGCGAGTTCTTTGAAGCACACGTAGATATGTCCACGGCCAAGACGATTTGGGAAAGGCTGCGCCGCCGCTGGCGCAAAGCTTACGCGGAGCTGACCATCGTGCGTTATCTGGGCTGGAGCAGAGCAGGTAGCGCGCTCCTGCATGTTGACTTCGGGCCGTGGTCGTCGTTCTGGCTGCTGCTCTATCTTTCCTTGAGAAGCAACGTATTCGTCACTTTGCACACCGCGCTCCCGCACGCGTCGGGGCTGCGTCGGCGTCTGTGGAAACTGAAGTTCAGAATCCTGTGCGCGGTGAAGGGCTTTCACCTGCTGGCTTCTAATCTGGATATGATCGAAAGTTTGAAGCCGTTTATAAAGCCGGAACAGATTCCGAAAATTCCTCTCGCTTATTCGGGCGTAGACCGGCGCGAGATTAAAGGCGCGCTCGAAGCTGAATTTAATCGAGCGGCGTTGTGTGAAAAGTTCGAGCTGCCGACTGACGCTTTTTTTGTTTTCGGCATGGGGCAGTTTATCGAGCGCAAGGGCTGCTGGGTGCTTCTTGATGCCGCGCGAAGTCTGCATGGGTTGCATCCAGACATCTGCTGCGTCTGGATTGGCACAGCGCAGTTGGACGAAGAGACCGGAAGTCGAATCGCGGAGTTCGGACTTGGTGAGAGTTTTCGCTTGATGACTTCAAAAGAGATAGGGCAGGGGCGCGCGGGGTTGCTCGCGCTGCTGCGGCTGGCAGACCTCTTTGTGCTTCCGAGTTTCAACGAAGGCTTGCCCGTCGCGCTCATCGAGGCTATGGCTCTGGGCAAGGCTTGCGTGGCTTCGAGCGTCAACGCGATACCCGAAGCGATATTGCATCGAGAGACGGGCTTGCTCGTCCCTGCGGGTGACAGTAAAGCTTTGGCCGCCGCCATCGCGTTGATGAAGGAGCAGCCGCGTGAGCGCGAGCTGCTGGCCGCAGCCGGACGAGAGTTCGTGCTGGAAAATTTTGACGAACGCCGGACAGCACAGATTACGGTTGACCTGTATGATACTTGCGTCGGCGTTAAATAAGAATGGGATTCAAAATTCAGTTGTCTAAATGATTCAATCCTTTGCGTCTTAAATCTTAACTTTGCGCCTTTGCGTGAAACGACTTTTCACGCAAAGGCGCAAAGTCAAAACTAAAGTACGCAAAGACGAGACAAGGTTTCCAGTAGGTTGTATGAAGAGAATAAGTCTATCGCGTAATGTTCTGTTTGGTTTTCTCTCGTGGCTGTTGCCGCTGGGATTTACCGTTGTGCTGACCCCGCTGATCGTGCATGGGTTGGGAGCCGAAGCGTATGGACTTTACGCGCTGGTGATGGGTTTCGTCGCATACTCTTTTACTTTTACGGTCGGGCGCGCGATCACAAAATATGTCGCGGCTTACCGGGCGAACGAGGAGTATGAAAGAATCGGCGAAGTCTTATCAACGACGCTTCTGATCAATCTGGTCATCGGCGCGTTGAGCGCAATCGCGCTCGCGCTCTGCACGAATGTGCTGGTGACGCGCGTGCTCAAGATCGTGCCGCAGCTACAGGCAAATGCGAGGATAGCTTTTTATCTGGCATCGTTCGGTTTGCTGATTACGATGCTGAGTCAGGTTTTCAATGCGGTGCCGCAGGCCGTTCAGCGTTTCGATATTTATTCATTGATAGCGACGGGAACCGGCATGGCGACGATTGGCGGCAACGGCTTGCTGGTCTGGCTCGGCTTTAGCATCAAATCGCTGATCGCGTGGAACGTGATGGTGACGGGCCTGTCATGCGCGGTCTACTACATCGCTGCCAGACGGCTGCTGCCGGAGGCGCATCTGGCCTTTCGATTTAAGAAAGACTTGATGATAGGCATCATGCGTTTTAGCGGCGCGGTCATCGCGTATCAAGTGCTGGCGAATCTGCTCTTGCTGTTCGAGCGCGGATGGCTCACGCGCTCACTCGGCCCCGCCGCAGTCACTTTCTACGTCGTGCCGATGACGATTGCGATTTACATACATGCTTTTGTTTCCAGCCTTACGCTCGTCATCTTCCCGCTGGCGAGCGAGGCCGGGGCGCAGCAGGACACAGCGCGCCTGCACGCGATTTATACGCGGGCATATAAGTATATCAGTATGCTCGTGCTGTTTCTGACCTTGACGCTCGTCACCGGCAGCCATCAGATACTTTCTAATTGGATGGGAGAAGAGTTCGCGCGCAACTCCGCCAGTGTGTTGATGATTCAAGCAGTCGTGTTCGGTTTGGTTGCGTGGGGCATCGTCGCGTGGCAGATGGCGGACGGACTCGGGCATCCGGGACGCAATGCCTTGCTGGTTCTCTCTTGGGTCGTGATTGCCGTGCCGTTGATGATCTGGCTGACGCCCTTGTACGGCATCGTGGGCATCGCTTATGGAAGGCTCGCCAGCGCGCTCACGATTCCGCTCTATATTTTTATGACCGAGCGATTGATCTTCGGAAAATGTCTCTGGCGATTCTGGCTGCGCACAGGGCTGATGCTGCTTTTCGTCGGCGCGGTCATGGCCGCCGTCCAGATATTTTTATTTCGTCAAATCGCACACGGCTGGCTCTGGCTCATCATCAGCATCGCCGCCAGCGGCGCGCTCTACTTCGGCCTCCTCTGGACAATCGGGTTTCTGGATCAGGACGAACGCGCGTGGCTGAAAACATTTGTGAGCAAGACCAGCGCGATGTTGCGAGCGCAGGATGTGAGCGGGGAAGCATAGCCGGAACGCCGCCGCGCGCAACCGAATCAAGAGCAAGCGGGCTTCTCAAACTCCATTCATCAGGCCGCGCCCTGTCGTCAAAACAAGTCAATTAGATTTCCCTCCAGTCGCCTTGCAGGTAAAATTTGCTATTCAAAACGACCCCTCATTTGATGTATATTTGTCTCAACCGCTACAGGCCGTGTCGCCTCAGGGTCTATCGCTTTCCCTGAGCCTCTGAATCCACCTCAACGGATTCAAACGGCAACCTCTAAGCGCTCACAGCTAAAAGGAGACACAAGATGAGTAAGCTATCGCGTATCCTTCTCATAGGGATGATGCTGTTTTTTGGTTGCGTCTCGACTGCCTTTGCGCAGAGTTACGTTTTTGAAGGCACGGTGCGAGACTTTTCGGATTACGGGGCAGCTAATTTGAGTTCTGCGACCGTGGCCGTATACAAATTGGATAGCAACATGCTGCCCCAGACCAGCGGCGGCAATCTAGTGGCCGCGACTATCTCTCAATACACCTCTACGTGGCCTGTGACCGGTAACACCGTGACGGCTGTCAGTGGTGTTTTCTATTTCGTGGGGAGCGACCCGGCTTACCTGCTGAAATTTACCAGCGGGTCAAAAGAGTTTGAGTTCATCTGGCTCTCGCAACGTTCGAGTCCCATTAGCGTGAAAGACTTCGGCCCCGCAGTGGTCGCCACACAAGGCTCGACTGCGAGTACCATTGACACGCGTGCGCTTTCAAGCGCAGTCGCCTTTCTGGCCGCACATAACGGCGGCAAACTCACCGTCCCCACCGGCTTATATAAAATCGGCGTGGACTACACAAATTGCAGCAGTTGCGCCACGCAGACTTTCGACGGCATTCCTTTGCCCTCCGGCCTCATCCTTGAGGGAGCAAATCCGGCAAGCTCTTCCAATTGCGTGTTAGAGCTTCAGTTGGCTAGCAAGAGCCTCTTCAAAATCGGACAACTGACGAACCGGATCACCGTGCGGGATATTACCTTGAGAGCCACCAGCTACACCTCCACCAATGGCATTGCTGCCTCAGGGGCTATGCCCTCGAATCCCGCGACTGACCCTCCGACAGGGAGTACTGAATTTCTTTTCAGTAACATCACCTTCGCCGGTTTTGACAGGGGCATCAGCATCGTGGCGACAGATAGCAGTCACGGCTGGCAGTGCAATAACGTTCGGATAGATCATTGCACCTTCGGCGCGAAATACGGTGTCTACACGGATACGCTGAACACAGACATGCACATCAGTAACGTCGAACTCAATGTTAAGCCTAGCGGCTCAGGCATCTACGTCAAGCGTGCCGGGTTTATGTTGATAGAGAATACGATTGGCGGCGGCATCACAGAGAGCGGCGTTCAAGCCACCAACTTTATTTTTCTGGGGATGGTCAACACTGTACAGATCGAAAATTCCGAATGCGAGGAGTTTGTTAACGCACTCAATGTTGACTTCCCATCGGGGTCGGGGCTTGGGAGCACAGGCATTCCGGGGCCGCTAACTCTGATTAGCAACGCTTTCGGCCTGCCCGTCCTGCTCAACCGGGATGTCTCTCTGGTTTCGATTGGCAACTGGTATTGCAACGGGAATGTGAAGGCCGAAAGCACGGGCACGCATGTCGAGATTTACTCGATTGGAGACCGCGCGTGCGTTGATCCCGGCCTCTCATTGCCGGGACATTCGGAGTGCAGCGTGCCGGAGAGCGGCGAGTGCAATCCCTTCAGCGTGACGAATAACAATAAGATCGCCTGGAGGTCAGGTTCGAACAGCTCTTTCACGGCGAACAAGCTGTTCGGCGTTGGCACGACTACGCCCGGAACCGGAATCAGCGGGACGGCTCCGAGCATCGCAGAGATTGACGGTAATCTCCCGTGGCTCATCTTGAAGGGGCCGGGCAGCACGCACAACAGATGGGGTTGGGCTGTCTATGACAGCAAGCTGTATTTACAGGACATCGGCTCGGCAAATATCGTGACGATTGACGGTGACGGGAAAGTCATTCCGCAGCAACACCTGAACGTTGCCGGAACTGCATACGTGCGCGGCTCGCTCGGCGATTCGAGCAATAAGTGGGATTCGGTGTATGCCGTCAACGTCTACACGGGCGATACCATCTTGAGCGACAAGAAGACAGGGCAACAGTTGTATCGAATCCATGAAGACAAAGACACGATTATCTTTGAAGACATACGCACGGGCAAAGAGATGATGCGTGTTGATAGAGACGGCAATCTCTACGTGAAAGGCAGGGTGTTTCAGAACACGGACTACAATCAGGCTGCGAAGCGTGTGAAACGCGCGCCGGTGAAAAAACGGCGCGCGAGACGCTAAGCGGTTTTGAACGAGCAACGGGATTGGTTGAGAAAAGGCTCCGTCACTTGCGGCGGAGCCTCTTCTTATGTCAAATTGCTTCTTCTCGAAACAGCTCGCGTTTTGTAAATAATCAGGTCATCAGAAAGAGAATTTAATGAAGGTTGTGATCCTTTGCGGCGGACAGGGCACGCGGCTACGCGAAGAGACGGAAGTCAGGCCGAAGCCGATGGTCGAAATCGGCGGGCGTCCGATTCTCTGGCACATTATGAAGCTCTACGCGCAGCACGGCCTCAACGAATTCGTCCTCTGTCTAGGATACAAAGGGCACGTCATCAAAGATTTTTTCGTCAACTACGAAGCGCGCATGAATGATTGCACGGTGCGTCTGGGACAGCGTCCGGTCGTGGAGTTTCACAGCGGCCACAAAGAAGACGGCTGGACTGTGACGCTCGCGGAAACGGGCGAGAGCGCGCAGACCGGAGCGCGCGTGCGTCGCGCCTCGCGTTATCTCGACGGCGAGACTTTCTGTTTGACGTATGGCGACGGCCTCGGTGATGTGAAGATTTCGGAGCTGCTGAAATTTCATCGCTCGCATGGCAAGCTCGGCACGGTGACGGGCGTGCGGCCTCCGGGTCGCTTCGGCGAATTACAAATCGAGGGAGAGCGGGTCGAGTCGTTCCTCGAAAAACCGCAGGTCACGGAGGGCTTTATCAACGGCGGCTTCTTTGTCTTCGAGTCACAGTTTGTGGAAAAATACCTCGATGACAGGGAAGACCTGACGCTTGAGAGCGCGCCCTTGCAACGCCTCGCGGCGGACGGCGAACTGATGGTCTGGCCGCACGAAGGCTTCTGGCAGCCGATGGACACATTCCGCGAGTGGAAGCTTCTGGAAGACCTCTGGCAGACAGGCCGCGCGCCGTGGAAGATATGGGAATAGAAGATACAAATCCTAAATTCTGGCAAGACAAGCCCGTGCTCGTCACAGGCAGCACAGGGCTTCTGGGGAGCTGGCTCACGCGCACGCTCGTCGAGCGCGGAGCTTTCGTCGTCAGCCTCGTGCGCGACTGGGTTCCCGAAAGCGAGCTGATACACTCAGGCGTGATTGATCGCGTCAACATCGTGCGCGGCGACATCACAGAGCAGGAGACGCTCGAACGCGCGCTCGGCGAATATGAAATAGAGACTGTCTTTCATCTCGCAGCGCAGACCATCGTCGGGATTGCGAATCGAAATCCGGTCAGCACTTTTGAATCGAACATACGCGGCACATGGTCTCTGCTCGAAGCCTGCCGCCGCACGCCGACAGTCAAGCAGATTGTCGTAGCCTCTTCCGATAAAGCCTATGGCATACACGAGAAGCTTCCGTATTCAGAGGACGCGCCGCTGCAAGGCAAGCATCCATACGATGTCAGCAAGTCGTGCGCAGACCTCTTGTCGCAAAGCTATGCCGCGACCTACAAACTGCCCGTGTGTATTACGCGTTGCGGCAACCTGTACGGCGGCGGCGATTTAAACTGGAACCGGCTTGTGCCCGGCACGATTCGCTCAGCTCTGCGCGGCGAGCGTCCGGTGATTCGCAGCGACGGCAGTTACATACGCGATTACTTTTATGTCGAAGACGGCGCGCTCGCCTATCTCGCGCTGGCGGAGCAGATGGCGTCGCGTCCTGAACTCGCTGGCGAGGCTTTTAACTTTAGTAATGAGATTCAAGTGACCGTGCTCGAACTGGCGCGACAGGTTTTGCAGCTTGCGTGCGCGGGCAAGTTGGAGCTTGATGTGCGTAATGAAGCGCAGCACGAGATTCCGCATCAATATCTGGACGCGACGAAAGCGCGCGAGATGCTCGGCTGGCAACCTGTTTACAGCCTGAGCGACGGCCTCGCGCGGACGATTGAATGGTACAGAGAATTTTTACAAAGCAAGGATGAAGCACGTGCCGCACGCATCCCCGTTTGAAAAGATTCTGGTGACGGGAGGCGCGGGCTTTATCGGTCAACACCTGCTGCGTGCGCTTGTTGAGGCAGGGCATCATCCGGCGGCTCTCACGCGCAACGCGGGGAAGCTTGAAAAATTGGCTCCCGATTTGAGAGCGCAGGTTAGATGGCTTGAGCTTGATCTTTTAAGTTACGAAACAGTTCATAAACTGATAAGCGCAGAGAAGCCTTCGCACATTTTCCATCTGGCAGGCACGAGAGGCGTGGGCAATGCTGTTGGCGCGAATGATTCCTGCGATGAGATAAATGTTCGCGCGACGGGCCATCTGCTTGAGAGTTTGAAAGGCGCGGGCGTCGAGCGCGTGGTGATGACGGGTTCGGCGGACGAATACGGCAGGCAGTCAGGACAGTTGAGTGAGAGCCAGCCGTTGCAGCCGGTTTCGGCTTACGGAATCTCGAAGGCCGTTGCGACGGGGCTGGCGCGTATGCTGTACGAGACTGAGAATTTTCCTGTCGTGACTTTGCGCCCGTTCACTGTTTACGGGCCGCAGCAGCCGCGCCGGATGTTCGTGGCGGAGGCGATTGAATGTGCGGTCAGCGGCGTGCCGTTTCGGATGAGCGAGGGCGTGCAGAAGCGCGATCTGGTTTATGTGGATGATGTCGTGCGGGCTTTGATGCTCGCGGCGAGCGCGCCCGAAGTTGAAGGGAAGATTATCAACATCGGCAGCGGATGCGCTCGCCGCTTGCTCGATGTGGCGCGTCTGATTTGGAGCTTAAGCGAAAGCCGCGCGCCTCTGCTCATCGGAGAGAGGCCGGCGACGCCCGACGAGACGCATGACACATGGGCTGACATCACGCTGGCGCAAAAATTATTGAACTGGAAGCCGCGCACGAGTCTCGAAGACGGCTTGCGCGCGACGATTGAGTGGGCGCGTGAAGATGGAAAAACAGAAAAGCAAAAATCATTGGCGGGTTAGCTACAAAGATGGTGGAGAAAAAGAGATGTTCCCGCAAAGGGCGCAAAGAACGAGGGTGTAGTGTGTAGTGAAAAGCAACTTGTCTTTTCTACACCCTATTCCTTCACCCTTTCTTCTGAATGACAGTAAAGGAGTTGAAAAATTGGCTGTTAGTGAAAGAGAAGTCAAATCGAATTTTGAAGAGCTGATCGAGGGATTGGACATCAAGCTCTTTGAAAAAATTTCCAGTCAGACGACGGATAGGGACAAACGCTCGCTCCTCGCCTGCCAGTTGGCGGTGAGGACTCTGACGCCGGGATACACTTATCTGGAAATCGGGTCGTATCTGGGAGGCAGCCTGCAACCCTTTCTGCTCGACGACGAATGCAGCCGTATCTATTCGATTGACAAGAGACCCCCGGCGCAGCCCGACGAGCGCGGCTTCAATTACGAGTATCGAAATAATTCCACGCAGCGAATGCTCGATAATTTAAGGGCGATTTCGGAAGCGGGACTTTCAAAGATAAACTGTATAGACGATGACGCGCGCAACATTGACGAGAAGAGCATCGAGCAGAAGCCGCAGATGTGCTTCATAGACGGAGAGCACACGGATCACGCGGCGTTCGCGGACTTTCTCTTTTGCCTGAAGGTGTTGGATAAAAACGGCCTGCTCGTCTTTCATGATGCGCCGGTGGTTTATAACGGGCTGGCGCAGGTCGTCGCTTATCTTGAGCAGCAGGGCGTCAAGTTTCGCGCTTATAATCTGCCGGATACTGTTTTTGTAGTTGAGATCGGCGAGTTTCCGATTCACCGCATGGAATATATTCAAGAGATGTTATTGAACAACCACGTCGGTTATCTGGGATCGCTCCAGTACAATGATCGTTACAGGCAGTTTGCTAACAGACCGATTTTCAAATGGCTGCGACAACTGAAACTCAAAGCCACGAAGGCTAATGTGAGCCAGTGAATTTCGGTGGGCATCGGTTTTTCTTACGCGCCATAAGCTGGTATAGTTCTCAGCCGTCAAAAGTTACGTCTCCCTTTGCGAACGCTTTAAGCTTGTATCGCTTTTTATGTTCCAACCGAAGTCATTATATTTATCGCCCGCGCCGAGGCGTCTCAACTTCTTTATCCCGATAGGTCTACTGTTCGGGGTGGCTTTTATCGCCGCGTGGATGGTGTTGCTCTTTGGCAACGGTTTCACGAATCCGTTCACGGAGCTGTACCTGCTGCCGTGGATCGCGTTTGCGGGCATAGTGGTTCTCGCACCGCCCGTGTATCTGGCGGTTCGCAAACGCTTCGACCTTTTTCATCCGCTCGTCTTTGCCGCGTGGTCATATTTTTTTCCGGCCTTCATCGTCGGCGGACTGATTCTCGCCAGCGGCTTGTCGCAGCCCTACTACCTGACCTTCATCCCGGATTTGGAATATTACCTCCCGCTCACACTGGTCTATGTCGCGCTCGGATTCGCAGGACTGACGCTCGGTTTTGTGCTGCCGGTCGGCAAGAAAGTGGGAGAGATGTTGGCGCGTCATCTGCCTGTCTGGGATTGGAAGCCGAACGAGATTCTTTTGCCCGGCGTGCTGCTCTTAGGCGTCGGCATTTTAGTCAGCACCTCCGCCTTCACGGCTGGCATCACAGGCTATCAACGCGGTTCATTGCTTGAGACCTTTGATGCGACGCTCATCTTCTTTACCTATTTCGTGCCCGTCAGCAGCTTCATATTGTGGTACGCGATTTTTAGCGCGGAGCGGAGGACGATTCACTTCAAGGTCGTCGCGATTCTGCTCATCGTTTTGATTCCATATTCGACACTGCTCTCAGGCTCGCGCGGCGGCTTGTTGCATAACTTGCTGCCGATTGCGGTGGCCTTCTGGCTTTCAGGCCGTCGCATCAAACTGCATCACGGAATTATCCTTGGAACTATTTTGACGGGTGCGGTGCTGTTGGGGGTTATTTATGGAACGACCTTCAGGCTGGTCAAGGGAGCGGAAGAGCAGGTGGATTTCGACTCCTACATGGACAGCTCCTCCAAGGCTATGCAGATTATAGGTGATCGAGGTGTGGGGGAAAACGTGTCTTTCGGTCTCGAAACGCTCTGGCAGCGCATAGAGACGACCAGTTCTTTAGCTGTCGTCGTGGCGAACTATGAGCAACTGGAAGATTACGCGGGCGACTATGGACTGGCCGGAAATATCTGGACGTATACATGGACGGCTTTTATCCCGCGCGTCGTCTGGCCGGACAAGCCCATCATCTCTGATGCCAGAGCTTATAGCGCGCTCTATTTTGATTACGGAGATAATTCTTTCGCCATCACGCCGATTGGCGACCTGCTGAGAAACTTCGGCCCCATTGGCGTGCCTATCGGGATGGCGATTTTGGGAATCGTGCTGCGAATTATGTATTCGTCTCTGGTCGAGGGGCAGGCCAAATCCGTCTGGCGTTCGTCCGCTTATTACCTACTGCTGATAAAGATTTCTTATGAAGGATTTTACGGCACGATCCTGCCGGATTTGATTCGCATGGCCGTGATCTTGCTGCTGGCCGGATTGATTATCAATATCATGATACGCAGAAGAAGTTTTGTATAATGAGTGTCGTCGTATTTACTAACGGGTGCTTTGACCTGATTCATCCCGGCCACATTGATTTTCTTGAGCGCGCGAGAGCGTTCGGAGATCGTTTGATCGTCGGCATCAATAGCGATGAGTCCGTCGCTGCGATTAAAGGGAGTGGCCGCCCTCTGCTTTCTGAAGAAGATCGCGCGGCAGTTCTGCGCGGCCTGCGCTCGGTTGATGAAGTGATAGTTTTTAACGAGCCGACGCCCGCGCGCCTGATCGAAGAGATAAAGCCTGACGTTTTGGTCAAGGGCGGTGACTGGCCTGTCGAGCAGATCGTCGGCGCGGATTCTGTCATTAGTCGCGGCGGTCAGGTTCATTCATTGCCCTTGCTGCCTTCCTATTCCACTTCAAATATCGTTGACAAAATTCAGAATTTAAACGGACACGCGAAGCCTTTGGCGGTGGCGGGGGGCGATGATTCGAGCGAGGGGCGCGATGAAGCCGAAGCCTCTTTGCTTGAGCATCAACGTGTCATCTCGGAAATACTCTCAAGCGGAATGCCCGCGATAAATCAGTGCGCGCGTGAGATTACGGAAGCTCTCACAAAGGGAAAGAAGCTTCTCATCTTCGGCAATGGCGGCAGCGCGTCTGACGCACAGCACATCGCGGCGGAGTTCGTCGGCAGGTTCGAGCGCGAAAGACGCGCGTGGCCTGCGATTGCTTTGACGACCGATACTTCAGCCTTGACGGCTATTTCAAATGACTACGGTTACGAGCACGTCTTTTCGCGGCAGGTCGAGGCTCTGGCTCAGGCGGGTGATGTCGTCGTCGGCATCAGCACGAGCGGCAACTCTCCGAATGTGATCGCAGCGATCATGTCCGCACGCAAAATCGGCTGCCGGACGATTGGCCTGACGGGCGCGAAGGGAAAAAGATTGGCTTCATTATGCGATGCAGCCGTGCTCGCGCCTTCCACCCGCACGGCGCGGATACAGGAAGCGCACATCACCATCGGGCATATCTGGTGCGAGCTGGCTGACAAGTGGCTCAACGATTAGTCAAGAGAGATTAAAGATATTTCGGGAACTCGCTCAATGAATTCGCAGAACGAATTTAATCACGTCTCGGATGATTTGCTTGAAATCATTGACGCCTTCCATCGCGTCGTAGTGCTGGTGGTCGGCGATGTGATGCTCGACCGTTACTGGTGGGGCAGCGTTCACAGGATTTCGCCGGAAGCCCCCGTGCCTGTCGTGCGTTTGGAAAAGAGCACGCTGGCTGCGGGCGGCGCGGCCAACGTCGCGGCGAACATCGCCGGACTTTCTGCGCGTCCGTTGCTCGTCGGTCTAATCGGTCATGATGAAGGCGGGCGCGAGTTACCCGGCGTGCTGCATGAGGCCGGAGTCTCGGCTGAAAATCTCTGCACGCTGCCGGGACGCGCGACGACAGTCAAGACCAGAATCGTGGCGCACAGCCAGCACGTCGCACGGATTGACCATGAAGAGACCACGCCGATTTCCGAAGCAGAGTCACAGCAGACGGCAGCGAAGATAATCGAATTGATGCCGTCGGCTCATGTGCTCTTGCTGTCCGATTACGCCAAAGGATTGCTCGACCGCTCGCTCTTGCGGCAGGTCATCGGAGAGGCGCGTCGCTTGAAAATGCCCGTGCTGGTTGACCCGAAGGGAAGAGATTACGGGCGTTACGCGGGCGCGACGATGCTGACCCCGAATCGTTTTGAAGCCGCACAGGTTTGCGGGATGGATGTAGGCGATCAGGCCGCGACAGAAGCAGCGGGCGCGCAACTGCTCTCGCAAGTTGATGTCGCTTCGTTTCTCATCACGCAGGGCGAAGACGGCATGACGCTCTTTCGTCGTAATGAACAGCCCTTGCATCTGCCCGCACTGGCGCGTGACGTGTATGATGTGACGGGCGCGGGCGATACTGTGATTTCTACTTTGAGCCTTGCGCTCGGAGCAGGCGCAGACCTTGCGACGGCTGCGAAACTGGCTAATATGGCGGGAGGCTTGGCCGTGGAACAGGTCGGGACGACGATCATCACGCATGAGCTTCTGCGTCGAACAATCGAAGAATCGCTTTCCGCATTAAGCGCCGGGCAGGACGGCGAAGGCCAGACTAAGCGCGAAACCATCGGCGCATCATCTGAAGTATCTCATGCCTGAATCAGTCGTCCACGAATCAACTCTCCACCAAGATTTGAGCGCGAAAAAAGCAGCCGAAGCTGCGTCGAAGAATATTCGCCGCATCCTCGTTTATCGCATCGGCTCAATCGGAGATACGATTATCGCGCTGCCAGCCGTGCGCGCTATCAGGCAACGCTACCCACGCGCGCAGATGGCGTTTCTGGGCAACGCGCATGAGAAGAATTATGTGTTAGCTCAAAGCGTGCTGCCCTCCGAAGGTCTCTTCGACGAGTGGCTGACATATCCTACGAGTCAGGGACGCACGCGGCCTTCAAAGGCTATGCTGCGACTCTTCTTTCAATTGCGCCGCGGGAAATTCGACACGCTCGTTTATCTCGCGCCGCGTGGTCGCCGCGCATTGAGCGTCTGGCGAGATATGTGCTTTTTTTACGGCACGGGGATACGCCATTTTATAGGGCATCAGGGGATTGACTATTTACCTGTCAGAGTCGCAGGCGAAGCTCAGCCAACCATCGAGCATGAAGCGGATCATCTGCTGCATCGCTTAGAGCTGAGCGGCATTCCCGTTCCAACAGCCGGTCAGGGCGATATGGATTTGGGAATCTCAGCGGAAGAAAGTGAGTTCACGCGCGCGTGGCTGCTTGAGCATTGCGGCGAGGGTCTGGCGAAAAACAGATTGATAGGAATCGGCCCCGGCAGTAACTGGCAATCAAAGATGTGGCCGGAAGAAAACTATGCGGAGCTTGGCTCGCGTTTGATAAAGAAGCTCGATCTGTTCCCGCTTCTGTTAGGCGGGACGGAGGACATCGCGCGCAACGACCGTTTGATTGCGAGTTGGGAACGCGGTGCGAACGCCGCCGGACATTTGAGCGTCAGGCAGGCATCGGCGGCCTTGAGCGAGTGCCGTTTTTATGTCGGCAATGATACGGGGACGATGCATCTGGCTGCGGCTGTCGGGACGCCATGCGTCGTAGCCTTTTCCGCACAGGATTGGCCGGGTCGCTGGTATCCTTACGGGCAGCAACACACAGTCCTGCGGCGCGCAGTCGCTTGCGCCGGTTGTCAGCTCAGAGACTGCGATCAGGATTTGCTCTGTCTGAAGCTGATCGAAGTCAACGAAGTATACGATGCCTGTCGTCGTTTAATTGTGGATGTCCCAGCCGACGCGAAGCAGGTTGAGCTGAGCGCGTGATTAACTATTATGAGTGAGAATCAGATTTCTGAAACCGGAACGTCCGTCAGCCACCCTCAAAGAGAAGAAAGGTCTCTGGTAATGGACGTGCTCAAAGAGGCGTGCAAGAATTTCCTGATGGGCATCCCGCAATTTCGCTCATGGAGATTGTCAAGGCCGCGCACGCACGTTGTCTTCACGGGACAGGAAGAGTTGGCGGAGCGTCTTGAACGTTATGCTTTCTATAGCCTGCGCAGGCTGCGCGAAATTGTCGGAAACGTCGAGAACCTCTCCATCGTCGAAGTAGGGCCGGGCGATCACATGACTTCGGGATTGGCGATGTTGGCCGCGGGGGCTGCCTCCTACACCGTAATAGAACGCTTCGTCGGAGACTTCTCGTCGCCCGACGCGAAGGAGAGTTATCTTGAGATAGAAAAAGCATGGCCGGATTTTTTCCCCGAAACGCCGTGGCCGGATTATCTGAAGGCTGAAAATTTCCCGGAGGGTTACGAAGAACGTGTCAAGGTATGGCCGATTCCGATTGAGGAAGTCACGGCAGAGAGACAGTATGATGTGGTCTGCTCTCTACAGGTCGGCGAGCACGTCAGCGATTTAGAATCTTTCGCGCAGATGACTGCACGGCTGATGGCTCCGGGCGGAGTCGCGATGCATCGCGTGGACTTCGGCCCGCATGGCTGCTGGACTTTTTATCGTGACCCGCTGACCTTCCTGCGCTTCCCGAATTGGCTCTGGTCTCTGATGGGCTCCAATCGGGGCACGCCGAATCGTCACCGGTACCACGAATTCCGCGCGGCGTTAGAACGTGCGGGTTTAAAGGTTGAAGTGACCGGCCTCGAACTCTGGTCGGAAGAAATTGTCAGACAGGCGAGGCTCAACAAAAGATTTCAAGGGATGCCGCTTGACTCGCTCGTCATCGGGACGGCCATCTTTATCTGCCGTAAAGAAGAGGCGGCAAAATAGCTGGTGAAGAAATATTTCTTTGCGTGCCTTTCATGTTTTCCCTTTGCGCCTTTGCGTGAAAAATATTAAACCGCAAAGAGCGCAAAGAAATGTGCGATAACTTTTCTGTTATGCATTGGTGATTGATGAAGAGAATTTTAATCCTCAGCGACTATTATCTGCCGGGCTATAAGAGCGGCGGCATCATGCGGACGATTGTCAATATGGTCGAGCGTCTGGGCGATGAGTATGAATTCAGCGTCCTCACGCGCGGGTTTGATGTCGGCGAGAAGGATTTTTATCCGGGCATCAAGATCAACGACTGGAATCAGATCGGCAAGTCTAAGATTTTTCATGCCGCGCACGGGCAACTGAATTTCGCTACGCTTCGCCGCGTGATGAAAGAGGTCGCGCCCGATGCAGTTTATCTGACCAGCTTCTTCTTCCCGCTCGGCGTCAGGTTTCTTACCTTGCGTCGTCTGGGGATGATACCCGATGTACCTGTGATACTTGCGCCCGAAGGCGAATTTTCTCCGGGAGCTTTGCAGCTCAAAGCCAGAAAGAAAAAGATATTTCGCACGCTCGCTTTACCCGGCAGGCTTTACCGCGAGCTGATCTGGAAGGCCGCGTCCGAGCCTGAGCGAGAAGATATTCAGCGCGTTGCCGGAGCTGACTGCGAGATTTACGTCGCGCCCAACATGCCGCCGCGCGTGATTCTGGAAAATTATTCTTTCGCCCGGAAACCCGAAAAAAAATCGGGTGCGGCTCGTTTCGTTTTTCTATCTCGCGTGATGCCCAAAAAGAATTTGCATCACACGCTGGAAATTCTTCCGGGCCTGAGTGGAGAAATCGAGCTGGATATTTACGGCCCGCTCGAAGACGAAACTTACTGGGCCGAGTGTCAGAACCTGATAGCAAGCATGCCTCCCAACATCAGTGTCACGCATCGCGGCTCAATTCCGTATGAAGAGGTGGCGGAGAAGATGACGGGCTATCACTACTTCGTGCTGCCGACGCTCGGAGAAAATTTCGGCCACGTCATGCCGGAAGCTTTCTCTGCCGGTTGTCCTGTCCTGATTAGCGACCAGACGCCGTGGCGCGGTCTCGTCGAGAAAAACATCGGGTGGGATTTGCCGCTCGAACGCATAGACCTCTGGCGCGAGGCGTTGCAGAAATGCGTGTTGATGGACAGCGCGGAATATGAGAGACAATCACAGGCCACTCGACAATATGCGATTGACTGGCTGGCCGCCCCGGAGATTGTCGAAGCCAATGCGCGCGTCCTCGACAGAGCGTTGGCGCAAAAGAAAGCGGCTATTTCTTCGGCGGCATAAAAAAGAATTGCGAGGCATTGAAGGTGCGTGTTTTGATTCTCGGCGGTGGCGGAATGTTAGGCCACAAGCTGGGACAGGTTTATAGAGATCGTTTCGAGACGTGGGTCACGCTGCGCTCAGGCTTTCGTGATTACGAGCGGTTCGACCTGTTCGACCGCGAGCGAACGGTTGAGGGCGTTGATGTTTTCGATTTTGATACTGTGTCGAGCGCGTTCGCAACCGCGCAGCCGGATGTGGTCATCAACGCCATCGGCGTTATCAAGCAACTGCCGACGGCTAAAGACCCGATAGTTGCTCTGACTATCAACTCGCTCTTTCCGCACAGGCTGGCTGCGCTCTGCCGCGATGCCAACGCACGGTTGATTACGCTCAGCACCGATTGTGTTTTCAACGGGCGGCGTGGGATGTATACGGAAGCTGATATCGCGGACGCGGAAGATTTATATGGGCGCACGAAATATCTGGGCGAGGCCACTGGCGAGAATTGTTTGACGCTGCGGACTTCGATTATCGGGCGCGAGCTTGGCAGCGCGCACAGTCTCGTCGAATGGTTTTTGAGCAATCGCGGTGGGAAAGTCAAAGGCTTTACCAATGCTATTTATTCCGGTTTTCCAACCGTCGTCATGGCTGAGATTATCGCTGACCTGATCGAGCGTCATCCGATGCTGTCCGGCCTTTATCATGTTTCGAGCGAGTCGATAAATAAGTACGAGCTGCTGCGTTTGATGCTTGATGCGTATCGTGTTGAGGTCGAGATAGAGCCTGACGCGGATTTTCGTATTGATCGCAGTCTCGATTCAAAACGATTTCGGGAAGCGACCGGGTTCAAGTCTCCCACATGGCCGGAGATGATAAAAAAGATGGCGGACGACCCGACACCATACGATGAATGGAGACGAACAAGTGTTACTTGAAGGCAAACGAATACTGGTCACGGGCGGCACAGGGTCACTGGGGCAGACGCTCGTGCGCCGCCTGCTCAAAGGAGAGATGGGACGCCCCGCGAAGATAACGGTCTTTTCGCGCGACGAAGCGAAGCAGCATTACATGCGTCTCGATTTCCAGCATCGCCGCGCGGCGACCGACGACATCATCTATCAGGAATCCGAAGACCTGCTCAATTTCCGCATCGGAGATGTGCGCAATCCTTCATCTTTGTTGCAGGCTCTGCGAAATACGGATGTGGTCTTTCATGCAGCCGCTTTGAAACAGGTTCCGACGTGCGAATATTTTCCGTATGAAGCAGTTCAGACGAATATCCTGGGGCCGCAGAACCTCGTGCGTGCGCTCAGAGAAAACGACACGCCGGTCGAGCTGGTCGTGGGCATCTCGACGGATAAAGCGTGTAAGCCGATCAATGTGATGGGCATGACCAAAGCTTTGCAGGAGCGTATCCTGCTCGAAGCGAATATAGACTGCGAGCAGACGCGCTTTCTCTGCGTGCGGTACGGCAACGTCATCGCCTCGCGCGGCTCAATCGTCCCGCTCTTCGTCGAGCAGATACGCACGGGCGGCCCCGTCACAGTCACACTGCCTGAGATGACTCGCTTTCTACTGAGTCTAGACCGCGCGGTTGATACTGTCTTTGCAGCAGTGCGTGGCGGAGGCAAAGGCGAAACATATATCCCGCGAGTTCCGGCTGCGAACGTCGTGGACATCGCACGCGCTTTGATGGAAGAGAAAGAGATCGAGATAACTTTTACAGGCATCCGTCCCGGCGAGAAAGTGCATGAGATTATGGTTTCGGAAGAGGAGTGTTTTAGAACTATAGAACGCGACGGCTATTACGTTATCCTTCCGGTGCTGCCTGAGCTTCGTCGCGGGCTTGAGTTCACGCCCGCGCTGACCGGAGAATATTCATCCATGCACAATATCTTGTCCGTGCCTGAGCTGCGCGAATTGCTGGCGGGAGCAAGGGGAGAAATTGCCGCTTTCAAATAAAAATTCGATGAAGGTGATGACGATCTTCGGGACGCGCCCTGAGATTATACGTTTGAGCCTTGTGATGCGCCTGCTCGACCAGCACTGTGAGCACGTGACTGTTCACACGGGGCAGAACTATCACGAGAGCCTGAGCGATATTTTCCTGCGCGACTTGCAAGTGCGAACGCCTGACTTTCATCTGGGGATGCGCGCCAACAGTTTCGGCGAACAGGCCGGACAGATTCTGACGGGCATTGATAAATTGCTTGAGAGCGAGCGGCCTGATCGAGTCTTAATCTTAGGCGATACCAACAGCGCGCTCTCTTCCATCGTCGCCGCGCGTCGCCGCATCAAGGTCTTTCACATGGAGGCCGGCAATCGCTGTTACGACGACCGCGTGCCGGAAGAGATTAACCGCCGCATCGTAGATCATTCGAGCACGATTCTGATGCCGTACACTGTGCGCAGCAAAGAGAATCTGGTGCGAGAGGGAATCGAGCGCGACCGAATTTTTGTGACGGGTAATCCGATTAAAGAGGTGCTCTCGAACTTCGCGCCGCAGATCGAAGCCAGCGATGTGATGACGCGTTTGAAAGTTAATCAGAGAGAATATCTGCTCGTCACTATGCATCGCTCTGAAAATGTTGACGAGCCTGAGCGTTTGAAGCAACTGCTCGGCGCACTCTCGGTCATCGCGGACAAATACAGTCACCCGCTCTTAATCAGCGTCCATCCGCGCACGGCGAGCAAGCTCTCGGAGTTTAACCTGCACCCGTCATCCGAGCGCGTCATGCTGCTTGAGCCGCTCGGCTTTTTCGATTTCGTCAAGCTTGAGCGCAACGCCCTCGCAGTCCTCTCGGACAGCGGCACGGTGCAGGAAGAATGTGCTATCTTCGGCATCCCGAACGTGACGATACGTGATGTCACGGAGAGGCCGGAGACGATTGAATGCGGGAGCAATATCCTGTCGGGCGCGCGGCTCGAAGACATCGTGCGCGCAGTCGAGATAGCTCTCTCTCTGCCGCCGAACTGGACGCCGCCGGCGGAATATCTGGCGGAGAATGTCGCAAGCACGGTCGTCAAAATCGTGCTCGGACACACGAGCCTGCGACAGCATGGAACTGCAAGTTAAAGTGATTTCGTGAATCGTTGTTTTCGCTAAAGGAGTTGAGAGTTAATTTATGAAAAGGGTTTTCTCGCTGTTGCGTAGACGCCATCTGCTCGCCACGATCTATTATGTGGCGATGATGCCGTTGAGCATCATTTTTATACTGAACTCGCAGCGCATACATCCATCTTACAAAATGGGATTATGGAAAAAACTGGTTCTAGGCACGCGGTTTTTTCTTAATACGATTCGCATTCAGACGGGGACTTCGTACAAGACGCATCTCGCGATGGCTCTGAAAATTCTCGAAACCTCTCCCGAAGTCGTAGGAGATGTTTTAGAGTGCGGAACGTGGAAGGGCGGATGCGCCGCCAATCTCTCACTCGTGTGCAAGATCGCGGGGCGCAAGCTCAGGATTTTCGATTCTTTCGAGGGCTTGCCCGAAGGCGAAGCGGAAGACCGCGAGGCTAAGTTTTACAAGAAGGGCGAGTACAAGGGCGCGCTCGAAGAGGTGCAGGACAATCTTAAAAAATACGGAGCTATCGAGCAGTGCGAGTTTATCAAAGGCTGGTTCAAAGACACGCTGCCGCATCTGGACAAGCCCGTGCTGCTCGCTTTTCTGGATGTTGATTTAGAGGCGAGCCTTGACACGTGCGTCCGCTATATTTACCCGAACCTGACTACGACCGGATATGTTTTTATAGATGAAGTGGTCGGCACGGATTATTGCGCGATCTTCTATTCCGAAAAATGGTGGCGCGAGAATTTCAATCGCACTCCGACGGGACTCATCGGCGCGGGGATGGGACTCGCGCTCGGAGAATTTTATATCGGCCCGTGGGCGGAAGCGTCGGATCATCCTTTGCAGCACGCGAATGCGGGCGCGTACATGCGTAAAGACATGTCTGGATACTGGTCATATTATCCGGCTGAAAAACAGCTCCCTGAGATGGCGTTCGAGCCTACAGAAGTCGCAGGCTCTTTGCAGGAAACGGCGTTGAGGAAATGAGAGACAAGCTTATCAACATTATCGTCGAACGGCTGCGGCTGGACGCTGAAAAACTGAAGCAGCAGTTTCATCAGCCGAAGGAATTGCAGACGCGTTACGCAGTCGTCGATGACATCCTGCCAGCGGAAATTGCTGTAAATATTTACGAAGCGTTTCCCGCCGTCGAGCAGATGCGTTTGATGTCAACCTTTCGTGAGAGGAAATATACCTCCAAGTCGCTTGAAAAAATGGAGAGCCTGATTGCCGACGCTATCTTCGCTTTTCAAGCGCCGGAAATAATCAGCGAGGTCGAGACGATTACGGGCATCAAGGATATGGTCGGCGACCCGCACCTGTACGCGGGCGGCATTAGCTCGATGCTCAAAGGCCATTTCCTGAATCCGCACATAGACAACTCGCATGACTCGGAAAGAAAATTTTACAGAGCCTTGAATCTGCTCTATTACATGACGCCCGAGTGGTCTACGGAGTACGGCGGGAATCTGGAGCTGTGGGATACGAAAGTTAGAAAGCGCGTGGAAATTCCCAGCCTCTTCAATCGCCTTGTGATTATGGAGACCAACAGTTTGTCATGGCACTCCGTCAATGAAGTGCGTGCGGAGGGCAAGCGGTGCTGCGTCTCTAACTACTATTTCACGCCGCATCCGCCGGGAGGCCAAGACCATTTTCACATCACCTTCTTTCAGGCACGACCCGAGCAGCACGTCCGCCGCCTGATTACGCTGGCCGACAGCTCAGTCAGAACTCTGCTCCGGAAAGTCGTCAAGCAGGGCGTTGCCAAGAAAGATTTGTATCAAGGGCCGCCATCATAATTAAAATAAAGTTCAGAGTTACGGCTTTCAGCCGTGATGCTTTAAAGCTCGCGCCTCAAGACGCAACTCTGAACGCATTAACTTCCCCGCTTTATTTTCTGTGGCAATTTAAAATTAACTCTTAAAGTGTGAACGCTTCGATGCTCAAAAGAATCTGGCTCGTCTCTGAGCTTTATTATCCTGAAGAGACTTCCACGGGATACTACATCACGAAAATTGCAGAGGGACTCGCTCATTATTTTGAGGTTCACGTGCTCTGCGGGCAGCCGGCGTATTTCGCTCGCGGTCTACGCGCGCCGCGCAGGGAAACTCATAACGGCGTTGAGATTGAGAGGTGTCTCGGCACGACGCTGGACAAAAACGTCATGCTCTACAGGCTGCTCAATCTGGTCACGCTGAGCCTGTCTATCTTCTTTCGCGCGCTGTTTCAATTCAAACGCGGCGATGAAGTGCTGGTCGTGACCGCGCCGCCGACTTTTCCATTCATCACTGCGCTGGCCTGTCGCCTGCGCGGCGCGACATACCTGTTGTTGATACATGACAACTACCCTGAGATTTTGATTGCGGTCAAGAATGTCAGCCCGCGCGCCCTCATCGTGCGCGTGATGAACTGGATGAACAAGCGTCTGTATAGAGGGGCGACGAAGATCATCGTCGTCGGGCGCGACATGAAGGAACTCCTGACGGAGAAGCTCGACGGAGACGACACGCGTATCGTGACCATTCCGAATTGGGCGGAGCTTGAGCGCGTTGACCCAGCGCCGCGCGAGCATAACGCCCTGCTCAAAGAGCTTGGCCTGAGCGAGAAATTCGTGCTCCTTTATGCGGGCAACATGGGTTACGCCAACGATCTCGAAAGCATCATGTGGAGCGCGCAGCAGCTTCTTTCCAGAAACGAATTTCACTTTCTGTTCATCGGCAACGGAGTCAAAAGAGGCTGGCTCGAAGCGACTGTTAAAAAGCATTCGCTCGGAAATGTCACCATCCTGCCGCCACGCCTGCGCGACGATCAGACAAACTTTCTGAACGCCTGCGACATCGCTATCATCTCGCTCGTTGACAGGATGCTGGGCGTTTCGATGCCGAGCCGCACCTACAACACGCTCGCCTCCGGCAAGCCAATGATCGGAATTGCAGACCCATTGTCGGAACTGGCGCGTGTGATTGATGAAGAGCAGGTCGGATGGGTCGTGCCGCCGGGTAAGCAGGAGCTTCTGCTCAAAGCGATTTCAGAAGCGCAGTCGTGCCCGCAGCAACTCGCGTTGATGGGGCACAGAGCGCGACTCGCCGCAGAGAAAAAATATTCGCTCGCTAAAGCGGTCGAAGATTATCTGGCAGTTTTTCAAATCAAAGATGTCGAACATGTCTGACACACAGCAGGGCTTTGCGAGCGGTGCGCTACGGGTACTCGTCACAGGGGCTAACGGCTTTGTCGGCTCGAATATCGTTGAGCAATGTCTGCGCGCCGGAATGATAGTCAGCACGACCGGGCGCAAAGACGCTGACGGCGAACTGTTGCCCGGTTACTTTAAAGCTGATGTGACGAAGCCTGACAGTCTGGCAGAGGCCATGTCAAAGGTTGACTGTGTGATTCACTCTGCCGGGATGGCTCATCAATTTAAGAAAGCTAAAGACGACACGCAGTTCTTTAAGAACAATACGTTGGGCACGGAAAATGTGGCGCTCTCTGCCGCCCGCGCAGGGATTCGCCATTTTGTTTTAATCAGCTCGGTGAACGTATACGGGGCGCGCAGCGCTGAGTCGCGCGGCGAAGCTGAAATTTGTAATCCGCAGGGAGCTTACGCGCAGAGCAAGTATCAGGCGGAACAGCGTGCGATGGAGATCATCGGCCAGACGGGAGCATGTCTGACGATATTGCGTCTGGCGGTGGTCTATGGTGAAGGAGATCGCGGGAACGTCCTGCGTTTAATGCGTGCGATTGACCGTCGCCTTTTTGTATGGATCGGGCGCGGGGCAAACCTCAAGAGCATGATTCATTGCGAGGACGTAGGGCGCGCGTGCGCGACTGTCTTACTCTCGCCGTGCGAGGGAATAAATGTTTATAATGTTGCCGCTCCTGCACATACGATGCGCGAGATTGTCGAAGGCATAGCCGCCGCGCTCGGTCGGCCTGTGCCCGGCCTGTACGTTCCGCCGCGCATGGCCTTAGCGGCAGCAACAATTTTGAAAACCCTTGCGTTTGGCAATCCGAAAATTGCCGGTTTGAAACCGACCATCGAAAAATGGCTCGATGATGATGTTTACTCCGCGCGAAAGTTGGAAGAGCGTCTGGGCTTTAAGGCGCAGGTGAACTTGAAAGAAGCTTTGGAGAGAGAAGCCTCATGGTATCGCCAAAGCGTCCGATAACGCCTGCGATTCAGTGGGTTTGAAGAGAGAGAAAGGTTGTGGCATGAGTAAGAGCATTAGCATGAGTGAGATTTTTAAAAGAGGAGCGATCTTATTATCGCTGGCTCTGTGTCTGAATATTATCGTCGAAGCGCAGCAGAGCGAACGCAGGCTGCCGACACGAGGACAAGGCGCTCAGCTTCCCACAATGCTTGCTCCAACATCGCTGATTCCTTCAACGCTCGTGCCGCCGTCGCCGCAGGAACGTCCCGGCACGCAGGATATAACCGAGCGTGAAGGCATCAATGTCAAACAGTACGGAGCGCGTGGCAACGGCAGGGACGATGACACGGCTGCGATTCGCGCGGCTGTGCAGGCGATTGCGAAGGCGGGAGGCGGGAGGCTTTTTTTCCCGAATGGAATTTATCCTGTGAGCAGTCCGATTGATCTCCCGTCGGGCATCACGATTGAAGGAACGAACGGAACTTATAACGGAAACTGCCAGATACGCCTCACGGTTGCGAATCAGTCGATTTTCACCATCGGCGAAAATCGCAGGCGCATCAACATACACGACATAGAACTCAAGGCCGCGCCGTTATCTGTCAAGCCTTACAAGATTATGGCGAAGACAATCGGGATTGACGCGCGCGGCGCAGTTCCCGGCAGCACCTTCGAGATTGACTTCAGAAACATGACCTTCACGGGTTTTGACATAGCCTTCAACGCCGTGGATTCTAAGGGCGAGCGCAACTGGCAGTTTGATAACGTGGTGATTGACCATTGCACCTTCACTGAAAATAATTATGGCATTTACATGGACACGCAGAACGCCGCTTACTGGAAGATCGGCAACTGCTCGTTCATCGTCATGCCGGGTGGTTATGGCATTTACTTGCAAAGCTCCGGCTTTGTGACGATTGATACCACTTCGGGCGGCGGCCCGCCGCTCGCCAAAGCTCGCGGGGTTCCGTTTGCTAAAACCTTTATCTATATCGGCGGGGCGCACGGCACCATCATGGTCATTAACTCCGAGAGCGAAGAGATAGATAATTTCATAGAGGTCGCGGAGCCTTCTAACTACTCGTATCCGATCACGGTCATGAACTCGATCATCGGGCAGAACGTGCTCCTTCGTGCAAACTGCGTTTATGTAAGCATCGGCAATTATTACGGCGCGGGTTTAGTGCAATCGGTGGAAAAGGGAACGGATGTCTTAATTCACAGCTTCGGCGACGTGGCGGAGTTGCCGCTCAACTCGGGCAAGACGCCGAAAGGCGCGACTCCCTTCAAGCTTACAAACAGCAGCCGCGTCGTGTTCGGCTCAAGCATTCACGGCGTTGAGATAGGCAACGACACCATCTTCTCAAAGCGGGTCGGAATCGGAATCGCGCCGACGCCGGACGCTCTGCTCAATCTGGGAACCCCGAATGACAACGAGGTGCAGCTTCGTATTGGCAGCACGCAGGGCTTCTACTATGATTTTTTTCGTGACAACTCAGGCTATCTGAATTTCCGTGGCAACCAGCAAGGCTACACAGGCTTTCGTTTTAACGGCGACCTTGTGCCGCTGGAAAACAGGACTGGAAACGTGGGCACCGAGGCGAAGCGTTGGGACAGCATTCACGCGGTCAAGGTCGTGAGCGGCGACGCAGTGCTCTCGGATAAAGAGACTGGCGAAGAGCTTTATCGTATCCGCGAGGATCAGAATAATATCTACTTTGACGACATACGCACGGGCAAACAGTTGATGCGGCTCGACCGCGACGGCAACTTGCATGTGCGCGGGAAGGTTTTGGAGAACTCTCCTTGAAACGGATTGGGAATTTTTTGGGAATGAGTTTGACAACCAAGCTTAACGGCTTCAAAGAAATTTGGTACTTCGATAATCGCTGGCAGCTTATAATCAACAGGCTTTTCTTTCGCCGCGAGCGCATCAATATTTATCGTCTCAAGGGGATGAATATTCTGGTTGACCATCTGGCGGGCGACGCCAACGGAGCCAGAGAAATTATCGTCTCGCCGATGTACAGGCAGTTCATTCCGTTGATGAAACTCGCCGCGCCCGTCAATGTCTTGGACATCGGCGCGAACAACGGCGGCTTTCCTCTGATGCTTCGCGCCAACGGCATCGCGCTCAAAAAGGTGGTCTCGGTCGAGTTTAACCCGAACACTTTTATGCGTATGAGATTCAATCTCGAAAGAAATGCCGGATGCGAATTCACGGGACTAAACGCGGCTATCTGCGGCGAGGCGCGCTTCCTCGAAGTCAGCCTCGGAGAGGGAAACGCGGGCGACAGTATTTATCAGCAGGGAAACAATTCCGGCGCACAGCTTTATCAAATCAAGGGCATGACGTTTGATGAGATTTACGCTTCCACCTTCGGCGCAGAGATTGTGGACGTTTGCAAAATTGATGTCGAAGGCGCAGAGTATGAAATCTTCAGCACGCCGAATCATCAAAATGTGACACGCTGCCGGTATCTGATTATTGAGATACATGAGGGCAAGGGAATGAATCCCCCGGAAGTCATCAGCAGACTGAACCGGCTCAATTTCGTCGAGCGTCCGGCAACCGAGAAGGCCGAGCCTGCCGTACACTTTTTTGTGAACACAGCCTTGGTCAACTGAATCGCCACTACATCGCCACACGAATCAGCGACGCTGTTTTAAGAAGCATCAGAGCAGAAGATATGTTTGGAGCTGTCGGACTGAGCCTGATCTCCTTTGCGCTCTCTTTTTTGGGCGTGGCGGCTTTGCGCCGCTGGGCTGTGCGGCGGGAAATCTTAGATGTGCCGAACGAGCGCAGCTCGCACACGCTCCCGACGCCGCACGGCGGAGGTCTGGCAATCGTCGTCGTAACGCTCGCGGGCTGGCTCATCTACGACAATGCGGCGATGGATTACTGGCCGATTCTGCCGTATGTTTTAGGCGCGCTGATTATCGCGGTCATAAGCTGGCTGGACGATTTGCGGACTGTGCCAACGCTCCTGCGTTTGGCCGTGCATGGAGCGGCGGCGTTGCTGGCAATCAAGAGCTTCGGTTACTGGCATACGACCAGCA
Organism: uncultured Pyrinomonadaceae bacterium; assembly: GCA_964246305.1. Classification (GTDB taxonomy): domain Bacteria; phylum Acidobacteriota; class Blastocatellia; order Pyrinomonadales; family Pyrinomonadaceae; genus JACMLC01. The sequence goes on along the minus strand of CAXTPS010000001.1, from coordinate 129,179 downwards.
TTCCGCTTTTAAATCAACTGAACCTTGGATGGCTCGGACTGCCGCTCACTTTTATGTGGATTGTAGGACTGACTAACGCCTACAATTTCATGGACGGCATAGACGGCATCGCGGGCACGCAGGCGGTCGTGGTGGGACTCGGCTGGTCATTGCTCGGCTGGTTCGGCGGGCAGGCGCACCTGATGGCGATAGGGATGTTGCTGGTCGGATCGAGCCTCGGTTTTCTGGTTCACAACTGGCCGCCCGCGCGCATCTTTATGGGGGATGTCGGGAGCGCGTTTCTGGGGTACACTTTCGCCGTGCTGCCTTTGATAACAGCGCACGTGCCGCACGCGGATTCGCGCTTAGCTTTAATCGGCGCGCTCCTGTTATGGTCGTTTATTTTTGACAGCGTCTTTACTTTCCTGAGACGCGCTGCGCGCGGCGAGAATGTGTTAGCGGCGCATCGCTCGCATCTTTACCAGCGGCTCGTGATAGCAGGCTGCACGCATTTTTTCGTCACGATGCTGTATGCTGCGCTGGCGCTCGTCGGAGCCGCGCTCGCGCTCGCCTGGTGGAAGGGCGTGGCCGGAAGTCAGGTCGCGATAATGACGCTGTTGCCTTTGCTCTGTCTCTCGCTGTGGCTATATGTGTTGCGCCGCGAGCGCAAATCGGCGGCGGGAAAATTATCAACGCAGGTCGCTATCATGGGTGAGCAGTAATTAAGGAACAAGAGATGGAAATGGAACCAAAAAGCAGGCAGGAGGAATCGCGTTTGTGGTGGACTAGGCTGCTCACGCGGCAGATGCAGTTCTGTTTGGATTTGATCGTTCTCATCACGGCATTTTTCCTTGCTAACCTGCTGCGTTTCGATTTTCAGATTTCCGAGCACTGGCTGTTTCCGGCTCTGACACAGCTTCCTTACGTGGTGTTGTTACAGTTTACGGTGCTGCTGTTGACCGGAATTTATTCCTTCGTCTGGAAGTACGTCGGGCTGGCGGAAGTCAAAGCCTTCATCATGTCCGCGCTTATCTCTGTCCTTCCGCTTGTGCTGCTCAGGTTCGGACTGCCGGTGAAGTATTGGAACTGGCAAGTGCCGATCTCAGTCATTGTCATGGATACGGTGCTGGCCTTTGGCGGCGTGCTCGGCGTGCGTGTCCTGCGGCGCGCGATGTATGAGCGATATGAGAAGCGGCGCAAAGAGTTGCACGGGGGCAGAGAGCCTAAAAGACGTGTCCTGATGATCGGAGCGGGACGTGCCGGTGTGATGGCCGTCAAAGAGATACAGGGACGCGCAGACGTTGACTTAGACGTGCGCGGCTTCGTTGACGACGATCTGAGAAAGCAAGGCTCCGTCATTCATCGCGTCAAGGTGCTCGGCACGTCGGAGGATTTGCCGCGACTGGTTCGCGCGCATGACATAGACCACGTCGTCATCACCATCGCGCAGGCTTCTAGAAATGAGCTGAGGCGCGTCGTCGAGATTTGCGAAAAAATCCCGATCAAGGTACGCATCATTCCCGGCTTCTATGAAATCTTGCAGGGACGCGTCGAAGTGAGCCGTATACGCGATGTGCAGATAGAAGATTTGCTGGGGCGCGAGCAGGTCAGGCTCGACGAGGAAGGGATGCAGCGTTTTCTAGCGGGCAAGTCCGTGATGGTGACGGGCGCAGGCGGCTCAATCGGTTCGGAGCTTGCGCGACAGATAGCGCGCTTCAACCCCACGAGCCTCTTGCTGGTCGAGCGCGCGGAGTTTGCGCTCTTCAACATTGACAGGGAACTACGCGAAGCTTGGCCTGATTTGAGCATCGTGCCTTTGACGGTTGATGTGTGCGACGAGGCGCGTATGCGCTCGATCTTTTCAACGTATGATCCGCAGGTCGTCGTACACGCGGCGGCGCACAAGCACGTGCCGTTGATGGAGTGCAATCCGACCGAGGCGATCAAGAATAATATTTTCGGAACTCGCCGCTTGGGCGAGATGGCAGGGCGTTTCGGCGTCGAGGCTTTTGTGCTCATCTCGACGGACAAGGCCGTGCGCCCGACCTCTATGATGGGAGCCTCAAAGCGCGTCGCCGAACTCGTGATACAGGATTTGGACAGCCGTTATGATACACGATACGTCGCCGTACGCTTCGGCAACGTCATCGGCTCCGCTGGCTCTGTGATTCCGATCTTCCGCGAACAGATACGCAAGGGCGGGCCTGTCACCGTCACGCATCCGGAGATGATGCGTTACTTCATGACGATACCGGAAGCGGTGCAGCTCGTGCTCGAAGCGGGAGCGATGGGCGAAGGCGGCGAGATTTTTATACTCGACATGGGCGAGCCGGTGCGGATTCTGGACTTGGCTAAAGACACGATTACGCTCTCTGGCTTCAAGCCGTACGAAGATATAGAGATAGTATTTTCGGGCATCCGCCCCGGCGAAAAATTGTTCGAGGAGCTGCAAACCGATAGCGAGAGCGTCGCCAAGACGCGCCATCCGAAAATCTTTATCGGCAAGATCGCGGCCTATCCGACGGAAGAAGTGAGCAGCGCATTGAGCCGGCTGTCCCTGCTGGCGGAAGACGGACACGGCGACGGCCTGCGCCATGTGCTCAACGAGATTCTGCCGGAAGCCAATCTCAAAGTTGATGATGCGCTAATCGAAGCGACATCCAACCCAACCCACGCGCCGAGAGCGATTGCCGGAGGCCTACACTCGTGAAGTCAGAACCGCCTGCGGTAGCGGGCTGGTGTTTGGCTGGAGCAGAAGAACCCGTCCGCTACCGCAGGCGGTTCTGATTTTTTTGCCGTCATGGAAAATATAGAAGAGCAGAATGCCGTATTGACATCTTCGGGCGTGCGCCGCGTCTTGCCCACTCAGAGCGAGACGACGTGGCGCACGCGCGGCCTGCTGTTTTTCGACCGCGCGATTTTTTCCGCGCTCCTCGTCGTCATGCCACTGACGGCGATTCCCTACGGCACGGTTGAGCCGTGGTGGGAAGCGATCTTTCAATGTCTGATTTTTTCGCTCATCGCTTTATGGATCGTCGAGGGGATGTTGCGCGGCGAATGGAGAGTCAGCGGGCTGAGCCTGCTCGCTCCCGCGCTGGCAATCGTGGCTTACGCTTTTGTGCAGACGCTCCCATTGCACATGGGCGCATGGCCGTCTATCAGCGCAGACCCGTATGGCACGCGTCTGGTCGTTTTGAAGCTGCTCGCCCTCGCGTTCGCCGGAGCATTGTTGCTGCGCTACACATCGAGCCGTCGTCGGCTTCGCGCGCTCATTTACGCAGCGCTCTTCACGGCTGTCGTGAGCGCGATCTTCGGCATCGTGCGAGAGACGACGCATCACAACACGCCGGGATTCGCGCTGCCGCAACTGAAGCCCGGCGTCGGCTACGGGCAATTCATCAATCGCAATCACTTCGCGTACCTGATGGAGATGGCGCTCGGTCTCGCTCTGGGGTTAACACTCGGAAGAGGCGAAAAGCGTGCGCGCCTGCTTTACATCGCCGCGGCCCTGCCGGTCTGGATGGCTCTGGTGCTCGCCAATTCGCGCGGCGGCATTCTGAGCATGATCGCGCAACTGCTTTTTCTGCTACTGATCTACGGCCTTGCGGGGCAAGCGCAAGGCGCGGGCGATGGCGAGTATGGCATCTGGCCTTTCATACGTCGCTTGATGAGCAAACTGCCGGTGCGTATTTTTCTCATCGCGGGACTCCTGGGAGCTATGGTCGTTGGAGTTTTCTGGATCGGCGGCGACCCTCTGGCGAAAAGATTGGAGACTTTGCAGAGCGAGGTCGGCAGCGATTCTACAACTGAGAGCGAAAACGCGCGGCGGATACAAATCTGGCAGGCAAGCTGGAAGATGTTCAAAGCGCATCCTGTAACGGGCATAGGTTTCGGCAGCTACTGGGTCGCGATTACCGAATACTATGACGTGCCGGGACAGAAGCGGCCTTACGAAGCTCATAACGATTATCTGGAACTGCTGGTGAGCGGCGGCGTCATCGGCGCTGCGCTCGGTCTCTGGTTCCTGACCGCGTTGATTAAGCGCGTGCGAAAGAGTTTGCGCACGAAAGACGCTTTGCGGCGCGCGGCCTGTCTCGGCGCACTGACGGGACTCTTCGGCGTCGCAGTCCATAGCCTTGTGGACTTCGGATTACAGATCACGGTGAACGCGCTCATCTGCGTCGCTCTGGTGGTTATCGCAACGGTTGATGAGAGAGTCGAGGATGCGACGGTGCGCGCACAGCGCGAGCCGCGCCAGAGGCAGCAACATTCCGGCGCGGCCTGAAGCTCTTGGTTGCAATGAAAAGTTAATCCCCCTGCAACCACGAATTTGTTGACTCGATTGCAGTCGCAGTCTACAATCACGCCCTGCCCATTCAATCAGCCCCCCGCGCTGATATGGTTCTGAGATCTTGGAACGCTTGTTAAATTCCGTAAAGGAGATTCATATGTTGGCTAGCAAGCCTCGCGGTACAAACAAAGCAGTAGCTTTACTTCTCACTGTCGTGATGTTCAATGTGTACATCATGACGGGTGCGAGAACGTCCAGAGCGGCAACCATTCCGGGTGCCGGTGAAGCGACTGCTAATAAACTATTGGTCGGCCGGCTCACGCTGGCGGACGATCAATCAATTCTCGTTAACGGCAACAATGCCGGGACGGGAGCCACAATTTTTTCCGGCATGCATCTACAAAGCCCCGATGGGGTCAATGCCGTTGTCCAGCTCGGAACTCTGGGTCAGCTCAATCTCGGGCCGAACACAGACCTGACGCTCGACTTTTCAAGCACAGGGGTCGAGGTCAGAGTCGCGGCGGGCGATGTCAATCTGATGTCTAACGAGGGCGTCAACGCCACGTTGACCGGCGCGGATGGAAATGTGTTGCGGTCTGAAGGCAAGGCGACGACGCTGAGTTCGACTCCGCGCGCTGCCGCAAAGATGAGCGGTAAGAAGAAAGCCGCATTAATCATCATCCCGGTTGCCGTTGCGATTATCATCATTGCCGTCGTAGCCACTAACGACGATGATGACAGCCCGCGTAATCCTTAAGACGATTCTAAGATTTTCAGCTCGTCTTCTTTCTGAGAGCGATGATGCGTGCCAACACACGCATCATCGCTCGTATTCAGGCACGGGTCATTGAACTACCGAAAAGAATTGCCGCTCCTTTGAACGTGCCGCAACGCATTACGCGTTACTTCATCGCTACCTTCTGCCTGCTCGCCTGTCTGGGCTTGATCTGGATGGCCGGGCGCGCAGGAATGTCGCGTCTTTTTTCCGGCTTCGTCGTCAAGGCTTCAATGCTGCCTGACACGGAGCCGGAAAGTCTTTTGCCTTCCGCCGAAGAAGCGAGCCGCCTGACACCCGCAGACCCGGAAGCGTACAGAGCGCGCGGAGTCGCTTACCTGCTAACGGGAAGGCCCGCGGATGCCGCCGTGGAATACGCGCGTGCAGCGGCTTTGCGTCCGAGGCATTACCTGCTCTGGCTAGACCTCGGGCGTGCGCGCGATCAGGCGGAAGATTCCGATGGAGCGATACAGGCTTTGCGCGAGGCTGTGACGCTCGCACCGTATTTCGCGCAGCCGCGCTGGCAACTCGCCAACGTGCTGTTTCGCGCGGGACGTTACGAAGAGGCTTTCCCGGAGCTGCGCCGCGCCATCGCGGGCGACTCGACGCTGCTGCCGCTCTCGCTCGAACTGGCGTGGGCTGCATCGGGCGGCGACGTTCAAGCCGTCGAGCAGCTCATTCAACCTACAAACTCGAACGCGCGTCTGATTCTGGCCCGTTTTCTGGCGAAGCACGGCAAGGCTCTGGAAGCCGTCGAGCTGTTTCGCGGGACGGGCGAGATTAACGAAGCGGACAGGCGCGCTCTGCTCGCTGAGCTGTTGGCGACGAAAAAATACACTGCGGCCTACGAGGTCTGGGCGCGCGGGCGCGCAGGCGTTGACCTGAGCAATCATGGTATCGGTACGATTACAGACGGAGGATTCGAGGACAAGATCAGCCGCAATGATCCGGGCTTCGGCTGGCAGGCCAACTGGCAGATCGCGACTGTGCGAATCGCGCTCGACGCCGGAGCGGACGCGCCTCAGGGAAAGCGCAGTTTGCGCTTTGAATGGAACGGCAACTCGAATCCGTTGTCGCAGATTCTGACTCAATTCGTAGTGGTCGAGCCGAACACGCAATATCGCCTGCGCTTCGCCGCCTTGACGAAGGATGTTTACTCTGGAGGCATGCCGGTGATCGTGGTCAGCGATGCGAGCAGCAAGGAGTATCACATGCTCGGACAATCCAGTGCGCTCAAAGAGGGCGAGCGCGAGTGGCAAGATTACGAAGTCGAATTCAAGACCGGCGAGACGACGGAAGCCGTGCTCATCTGCCTGCAACGGCAACCATGTCCGAGCGAGCCATGCCCTATCTTTGGCCGCCTCTGGCTCGACGCCTTCGACTTGAAGAGCGAGGTTCAAGGTTCAAAGTTAAAGGTTCAAGGTTGAAAGCCAGACGCCATTTCTTAACCTTGTGCTTTGAGCCTTTAATCTTGAGCCTGACGATTAAAGCGGTTGACCTGAAAAGAGGCTCATGTTAGCTTGCAAGCTCTGCCGACGCTGTGGCGCTCGCTCGCAATCAAATAAAGATTGAGTCTGCAAACAAATTCCGTCGCACGAGCCAGTGTTTTATGAAAGGGCTGCGTTTAACCCGAAGGCGCAAGAACAGGTTTTGAGTTTACCCAGATTTAAGTACGAATCCACTTGAATGCGAAAGCTTGACCGTCTCGGGTGGACGGATGGAATTTCTATCTTGAGTTATGGCGTGCGCGTCGGCATACGCGTCAACGACGCGCGGGCGATGGAGCGCATCACGAAACTACTGCCGCCCGGTTGGAAGCCGTCTGCGGCGCCTTTCGTCGAGAGCCTGTTTTCAGTTTACTTTGCGGGTGAGCCGCGTGGGAATGTGCGCGGCTACAACTTACTTTACAACGGCTTCAAGCAGCTTGCGCGCAGTTTTAACGTGGAAGAGATTTACACTACGCTCGAATCAAATCTCAGAATAACTGTGGCCGAGGCCGCGCGCAGAAGAGTCTTTGTGCATGCGGGCGTGGTCGGTTGGAAAGGATTGGCGATAGTCATTCCCGGTCGCAGCTTTAGCGGCAAGACGACTCTGGTCAGGGAACTCCTGCGCGCCGGAGCGACCTATTATTCTGACGAGTACGCTGTGCTGGACGAACAGGGGCGCGTGCATCCTTTCGCGAAGCCCCTCTCGATACGCGAAAACGGGACTGCGGAACAGACAGACTACACGGTTGAAGCGCTTGGCGGCGAAGCAGGGAAAAAGCCTCTGCCGGTCGGCCTCGTCGTCATCAGCGACTATCAGGCGGGAGCGCGTTGGCAGCCTCAGAAGCTCAGCGCGGGGCAGGGAGCTTTGGAGCTATTGGCGCACACCATCTCCGCACGTCGCCAGCCGGAGGTTGCGCTTTCCACGCTACATCGGGTAGCATCACGCGCATCAGTTCTCAAGAGCAAGCGAGGCGAGGCCCGACAGGTTATCGAATCAATCTTAAAGTCCATAGCATAAAAGATGCTATTATCTTGCTGCGCTTTGAGCAGAGCATGTTAATTCCCAATAAAGCATTCTCTGACAAACTTAATGTCGGGAAAAAGAGCATAACGGAGGCTCCATGGAGAAACGAACAACAGACCTTGCACCTCTTGCCAGAAAAGAGGGCTTGATTGTCCAGCGTATGCCGGATGAAGTTCTGGTATATGATTTAGACCGCCACAAGGCCCATTGCCTGAACCAGACCGCCGCATTCGTCTGGCAGCATTGCGACGGAGAGACGGATGTCGCGCATCTCGCACGCCGTCTGGCGAAGGAATTTAAGACAGAGGTGGGTGAGGAAGTCATTTATCTGGCTCTGGATCAACTCGGCAAAGACCACTTGCTCGAAGCCCGCGTCGCGCTCCCGGTGCAGATGAAAGGGATTTCGCGTCGCCAGTTGATGCGCCGCGTCGGCTTGGCGACAGCAGTCGCCCTGCCCGTCGTCATTTCTATCATGTCTCCGACGGCGGCGAACGCCGTGACCTGCATTCCATCAGGCCAGACATGTAGCACGACGGTGGTGTGTTGCAGCACTCTTGCGACCTGCACGCCTCCGGCTACGTGCCCCTGATGCAGAGAGAGTAATTTGCGGCGAGTCAATGGAATATGACTAAGACCCGCACAGGAAAACCGCGCAGCCATCTCATCTCAAGCCTGCTCACGGGAGCATGGAGAGAGAAGCCGCCCGCGCCGGAAATTTCCGCAGAAGACTTAGCCGTCGTCGCGCCGCTCCTGATCGCTTCAGGTGGCGGCGCGTTGGCTTTCTGGAAACTGCGCGGCACGTCTCTGGCATCAACTCAAATCGCCGCAGACCTCAAGCAGGTCTATCGCCTCTACACACTTCAAGCAGCAATCCACGAACGCGAGATAGAGCAGGTCATCAGGCTTTTGAAACGCGAAGGCATCGAACCCATCCTCGTCAAAGGCTGGAGCATGGCAAGACATTATCCCGAACCGGCCTTGCGTCCATACGGCGACATAGACCTCTTCGTGCGGCCAGACCAGTTTGCTCTCGCCGAAAAGATTTTTCTGGGCGAAGAGGGCAGAAAGTTTTTCGTGGATTTGCACAAGGGCGCGGATCATCTGGATGAGCAGAGTTTTGATAGCTTGTCTGCGCGCTCTGAAAAGGTAGAGCTTGGCGAAGTCAGCGTGCGCGTCCTCTCGCCCGAAGACCATCTGAGAGTTTTGTGCGTACACTTCCTGCATCACGGCGCGTGGCGTCCGGCCGGACTCTGCGACATAGCGTTGATGGTCGAAGCCTATCGCGCAAACTTTGATTGGGACGCCTGCCTCACGCGCAGTCGCAAGCGTGCGGGCTGGATAACCTGCACCGTCGGCCTTGCACGTCAACTGCTCGGCGCAGACATCACCGGCACGCCCGTCGAAGAGGCCGCGCGCAATCTACCGAAGTGGCTCATGCCCGCCGTCTTGAAGGAGTGGGAGAACCCCGTCTCCGTAGACCACGTCGTCCCGCCGCCACTTTCAAAGCGGCTCAAGCATCCCGTCGAGACTCTCAAAGCCATACGCCGCCGCTGGCCTCCGAACCCGATACAGGCCACGATAGTCATGAACGGCGCATTCAACGAATGGCCCAGAATTATCTTTCAGGCCGGAAACTATCTCGCGCGGACGGCAAAATTTCTCCACGGCCTGCCAAAAGAATCCACCTCCACCGGCTCAAAGAACAGGGATCAAAATTGAGTTGGCATTTGCTCGAAGGGTTTGTGCGCCGGATGATGCGAACTCTGCAAGTCAATTCAGAATTGCCGCTGCGGCGAGGCAAAGAGTTCAAATTCTCGCTAAAGTAAAAACATCTGACCGGCAATAAAAGTAAAGCTACCTTTAACCTGTCAGGTTAAAGGTAGCTTTATCTTATCCGCGCGTCTACGCGTTCATCTGTAGCTCATTTGCTCTCTCTTGGCAGCACCAAGCGGCATTACCTGAAGGTGTAGAAAGCCGGGACCGGAATCATCTCCGGGGTCGTATAGGTGGCGAAATCCATGTCACCGTTCAAGCTGCCGAGGATAAACAGGTTGCCCGATCTGGCATTCCAGATGGATGGATCGACTTTGCCGTCATTATCATAATCAGCATGCAGGGGGAACTCATAGCACCTTCTTACCTCTGTCGGGGTGCAAAGAGGCGACTCGTGGCCTATCTGCTCGGTGCGATAATTGCCGGTCGAGCTTTCAAGGATGACCCACGAGCCAGCGATTTCATTGAAGACAGCAAAATCTGTTTTGCCATCACCGTCATAGTCCGCTGGGACGAACACGTCGCCGTACTTCGCTGTCATCCCCGACACCAATGGTTGTGAGGTAGTCAGACTGGTGAGGCTTGACATATAAACGAACGAACTGTCTGATGCCTGATATATGGCGACATCAGTCTTGCCGTCACCGTCATAGTCGCCGGGGACGGGCTTGTCAGAGGGAGTGCCCAGCGTAACTATCGAAGGCGTGCCGGTGCTGCTGTTAAGGATGTACCAGACGCCTAATCTCGGACGCCACACGGCGAGATCGGCTTTACCGTCGCCATCGTAATCGCCCTGAACGGGAACGTCTTTGTCTGTCCCCCATTGATCTTGTCTGAGCGCGCCGTTTGAGCTTTGAAGGATGTACCAGGTGTAACTGTCGCCCCCATTACGCACGACAGACAAGTCAACGATATTGTCTCCGTCGTAATCGGCAGCAATGGGCTTGTCTCCATCCATACCGAAGTAGACGGAAGAAACTGTGGCGTCCATGTTATGGATAAGCCACTGACCGTCGGCGGGGTTGAAAAACACAAAGTCGGATAACTGGTCGCCGTTAAAGTCCGATTGTGAAGTGATAGTCGCAGGAGCCAAGTTCCTCCTCCTGCCCTTCTGTGCGGAAGCGATGTGCAAAGTTCCCATCACTGCAAGTGCAGTCAGCAGCAGGCCAGTCTGTCCAAGCATTTTAACTAATCTATTTTGTTTCATTAAATTTGTCTCTCCTTAAAGAGAAGTCTCGTCGGCTGTGGGAGATTGCACTCGCGCGGGTTCCAAAGGTAGGAAAGTGATTACTTTCGGCAACCAGACGATCTCTCAAGCACGCATAGCGTACTGCCTTGCGCCCCGGAGAGATTCACGGCTTTGCGTCCCTGCCTCGCGGCAGGTTTGCCTTTATCGTGTGCAATCAAAGAACAGCTTCACGGAATCATATGGACTTTCATGAAAGCGTCACCATGCTCTTTGGCAACTCTGAGGCCACGCCGTTTATTGCCAGACCAATCATATTTACTCAATCAATACAAGCCTTTGATGCTCAGGCAAACGCCTCGTTATCAATCGCATGATAAAACGCCCGGACAAAAAGGGACGCGCGTCCCTTATCTGTCCGGTGATTGATTCCATGGAGAAGGAAAATAGGCAGCAGATGAATGCCGGATGGTCACTAACTGAACTATAGTTTTGATTCGCGCGTCAACGCATTTATCCGTGGCTGATACGTCCCGCGCTTTTTCATCGCCAGAGCCGCCCGTTCCAAATTGACAATTTCGTGAAATATGTGTACTTTGACCGCCTACTTTGTTTGCAGTCGAGTCTCACCCAGTGATATTACGGGACTCGCAATCGTCAAAAGTTAACAGACAAGAGAAAGTTTAAGAGCAGTGAGGTTGATGCCCCCGTATCCCGTTCCCTCCCCGCATAAGAGCTTCCGTCATAGCTTTGCAGGGCGCGGTGCGTTTGGCATCTTAGCCGGACTCACTTAGAGCATGGGCTGCATTGCCCACCGACGAAGATTCCTCTGACGCCGTGCCGGGTGTCGGACTTTAAGATTAGCAACACAACCCGCAAGCGTGTGCGCCCGAACGCACGCCTGAATGAGCCACTACAAGGAGTCCTGAAATGAAAGCGTCAGCCGCCCGCACGACTAACCCGAACCGTTCAATGACCGCCAATATCAGAAGAGGATTTATGAATAACTTAATGGCTTTCCTTAACAAACGCCTAGTTGCATTGTGTCTTATTTTTCTGGTCATGGGGATTGGATTCTCCGCAGTGGTAGAGCGTCGAGCCAGCGCGGCCAGAACGGAAGCCGCGCTCCGCAGCAGTTCCGCGCCGAAGAGCGATACTGCCGGGAAGCTATTAACCTTTGGCGTATGCGACACGGCGGGGCCGATTGAGGTCGAATCCTCCGGCGGAACAGCCGCAGGCGTGCCGACCGCTTACGCGACGCTTCAATTAGCTTTTGCGGCAATTAATGGCGGAGTCATTCATTTGGGCGTGATTACCATTGACGTTTGCGGCAACACGACTGAAACGGCTTCGGCAGTCTTGAATCAGGTGGCGGGCGTGACCTCGGTTACGATGTCTCCGGCGGGCGGCGCGGCGCGCACGATTACCGGCGCAATCGCGGCGGGCAGTCCTTTAATTGATTTGAACGGCGCGGATAACGTGACGATTAACGGCCTGAACACGGGCGGCAACTCGCTGACGATTTCCAATACGACCATCGGCACGACTGCCGGAAGCTCGACGATTCGCTTTATCGCCGACGCGACGAGCAACACGGTAACGAATACGACAATCTTAGGTTCGTCCGCCTCAACGCTGGCGACCGCCGCCGGAACAATTGTTGTCGCCACCGGAACGACGACCGGAAACGACACTATTACAATTTCCAACAACAACATCGGTCCGGCGGGCGCGAATCTGCCTTCAAAAGCGATTATGGCGAGCGGTACGAGTTCCACCATCGAAAACGACAACGCGTTGATTACCGGCAATAACATTTTCGATTACTTTCTGGCTACCGGCTCTCACTCGGCTATCAACATCCTGACCGGCAACGAAGCCTGGACGATTTCAAATAACAAATTCTACCAGACAGCCGCCAGAACAGTTACTACGGCAGCCTCTCGCCATTCAGCGATAACTTTGAATAACTCGACAGGCTCGTTCACCGTCAGCGGAAACACAATCGGATTTGCGGCGGCGAACGGAACGGGAACTTACACGATTTCCGGCACGTCAAACGAATTCAGAGGCATTGACGCGGCAAGCGTCTTTACGACAGCCGCGACAACTATCTCGAACAACACGATTACCGCGATTAACCAAACATCGAGCCGCGCTTCGACGACGACAGCAAGCTCGGCGTTTATCGCCGTCGCAATGGGAACGACGGACGGTTTTATTAACGCGACCGGCAACACCATCGGAAGTCTCGATGGTTCTTCGACCATCGTGATTAACGAAACTTCGACAACCGCTAGCACCGCGCCGGTTATTGGATTTTACAATTTCAGCTTTTTCTCGACGACCATCTCCAACAACAACATCGGCTCGATAACCATCAATAGCGGCGGAACGGGAACCACTGTCGGCTTCAGAGGAATTCTTGTTAACACCACGACAGGTCAGACCGCGACGATTAACAACAACACCATCGGCGGAACGGCGGCGAATTCGATTAACGATACGCAGGTCGGTTCTTATTCGGTGTATGGTATTCAGAGTGCGCTGCCGAATCTGACGGCTACCGGAAATATCGTCCGCAATATGAGCGGGGCTTCCAACGGTTCGGCTTTAATCATCATGAGCGGACTTCTCGCATCGGGGGCGACTGGAAACAATACTATTTCGCAGAATACCATTCATTCGTTTTTCAATGCTTCGGGCGCGGTTGCCAACTCCATTTATGGTATGTCGCTCAGTTTGCCAGCAACCACGAATCTAGTCGAGCGCAACTTTATTCACTCGCTTTCGTTGACGACCACCCTGACAGGTTCGCAGATTTGGGGAATTTCGGGTGGCGCGACCGGAACGACCACCTATCAGAACAATATGATTCGCCTCGGCATTGACGCGGCGGGCAATTCGATTACGCTTCCTTCTTCGATTATCGGCCTCAGGGATGCGGCAGGCTCGACCAATCAGGTTTATCACAACACGATTTACATCGGCGGAACGGGCGTTCTCGCCACGCCGACGGCCTCTAATACCTACGCCTTTTTCAGCGACGTGGTAACCGTTACACGCGCGCATCTTGACAATATCTTTTGGAATGCTCGCAGTAATGCGGTCGCAGGCGGCGTAGCACATCTTGCTACCAGAGAGGGCGGCACGACCGTTAATCCGCCGGGACTGACCAGCAATTACAACATCCTTTACTTTAGCGGAACGGACGGCGCGACAGGTGTTTTCAACGCGACTGTTATTCCGACATTGCCAGCTTGGAGAGCAGCGACAGGACAGGACTTTAACAGTATTGCCGCAGACCCGCAGTTGATTAATCCGACGGGAACGGCGGCGACGGTTGATCTTCATGTCAGCCCGACCAATCCGACGCCGATTGAAGGCGCGGGAATTTTAGTCGCCAGCGTGACCAACGATTTCGATGGTCAGACGCGCGCCAGCCTGACGCCGGTTGACATCGGTGCGGATGCCGGTAACTTTACACCGCAGGATGTTTCCGCGCCGGTTATTACTTACACGCCACTTGGCAATACCACCAGCACTGCTAATCGAACGCTGACGGTAACGATTACCGACGCGACCGGCGTTGCTTCGGGAGCGAATGCGCCGCGCATCTACTTCAAGAAATCAACCGATGCCAGCTACGTCTCAACGCAGTGCGTGATGACGGGCGGAACGGCGCAGAACGGAACTTACGACTGCACGATTGATTATTCATTAGTCGGCGGCGGCGGCGTGACGACAGGCGATGTCATTCAATACTTCGTCGTCGCACAGGATACGCTTGGCAACCTCGCCTCGAATCCGGGCGGAGCGACCGGCGCAAACGTCAATACCGTGACCTTCTCCGGCACGCCGAACAGCTATACAATTGTTCCGGCTATCAGCGGCAATAAAAACGTCGGCGCGGGCGGCGATTACCCGACACTGACGGCGGCGATTGCAGCGGTAAACGGCGCGGTCATTACCGCCCCTGTCACCTTAACGCTGACGGATGCGACTTACCCGACGGAAACCTTCCCGTTGACGATTAACGCCAACAGCGGTTCGAGTGCGACCAACACGGTTACAATCAAACCGGCGACAGGCGTAACTCCGGCGATTAGCGGCAGCAGCGCAAGTTGTATCTTCGTCCTAAACGGCGCGGACTATGTGACGATTGACGGCTCGAATGCCGTTGGCGGCACAAGCCGTGATTTGACGATTACAAACACCAACGCCGGAACTTCTTCGGCAGTTGTTTGTATCGAAAGCACTGGCGTTAACGCCGGCGCGACGAACAACACCGTTAAGAATAATAATCTCGTCGGCTCGACGGTAACGGCGACACCGGGAACTTTATTCGGTGTGTTCTCCGGCAGCACCACTATCAGCATCACCAGCGCAGGCGCTGATAACGATAACAACACGGTTCAGAACAACAACATTACCAAGACTTCCTACGGTATTTATTCGGGCGGCGCAAGCGCGGCGAATAAAAACACGGGAACGGTAATTACGCAAAACGTAATGAACGCGGCTACGCCGAATAACATTACGACCGGCGGCGTTTTGGCGAACTTTGAAGACGGAATTCAGATTACGCAGAACGACATCAGCGTTTTGAAAAACGACGGCACGACCGGCACAACCGGCACGGCTTTCGGTATCGCGCTCGGCGTTGTTCCGTCCAATACGGTAACGACCTTTACGGGCAGTGACGTAACGAACGGACAGGTCAGAAGAAACCGTATCAACGGCGTGACGCAGTTGAGTGCAACCGGCTATTCCGCCTTCGGCATCGTCGTCAACAGCGTAACGTCCGGTACAACTCTCCTCTCCAACAATATGATTTCGGGAGTCAGATCGGCGGCAACCGCATCCGATTTCTCCGGCGGCATTATCGCCGGCGGCGGCACGGGTTCGATAACGCAGATTTACTACAACTCTGTAGCGATGACCGGAGCGCGCGGCGCGGCAACTTTCCCGTCCTATGGATTGGCAATCAACAGCGGCAATCCGATTGTGGATGTGAAGAACAACATCTTCTACAACACGCAAACCAGCACCAGCACGGCGAAGATGTATGCCATCGCCAATGCTTCATCTTCATTCACCAATATGACCTCGAACTATAACGATCTGTACGTCACCGGTACGAACGGATTCGTGGGTCAAACGGGCGGGCTTGGCACAGCCGGAACCGATCAGGCAACGTTAGCGAATTGGCAGGCGGCGACGGGCGGCGATGCCAACTCGATTTCGGCAGACCCCCTGTTCGTCAATCCGGCGAGCGACTTGCATCTGACGGCGACGAGTCCTGCGCTTTCGGCGGGAACTCCGATTCCTGCTATCACTGTTGACTTTGACAATGATCCGCGTCCGGCCACTGCGCCTGACATCGGCGCGGATGAGCTTGTCCAGTCATCGGGCGGCGTGGTTCCGTCTGGAACTTTCTATGACGCGTCATTCGGTAGCGGCGATGCGCTCGGCGGCAATGTGACGGTTACTAACTCGCTGACGCTAAACGGCATCACTTCGACCGGCGCGAATACGTTAACGGTGGATTGCGGCGCGACGGTTTCGGGTGCAAGCAATACCAGCTATGTGGACGGCAATGTGCAGAAGAATTTCTGCGCGCCGGGCAGCTTTAGCTATCCGGTCGGCGATCCTGCGGCCAACTCGGTCGCTCCCACAAACGGTTACATGCCTGTGGATGTGACCGTCACGGCTCTGGCCGTGAATCCGTCGAGCCTGACGGTGAACGCCAACAATGGTGTTCCGACTTCGACGCCCGCGCTTAGCCCTGCGACGACGCTCTCGGCCTACTGGACGCTGACCGAAAACGGCGACCTGACGGCTAACCTGACCTTCAATTACGATCAGGGAGACGTGAACGGCAACGAGGCTAACTACCGCGTCATACAGATAGAGGGCACTACGCCTTTCAACTATCCGAGTACTGTCTTGGATCCGACGAATAATACAGCCACCGTGACTGGCATCACTAACTTCTCCGACTGGACGGTTGGCGAGCCTTTCGCGCCGACAAACGGCACGGCGAACATCAGCGGGCACATCCTGACTAACAACGGACAGCCGCTCGCGGGCGTCTCCATGACGATCCTTGATACAGTCACGAGCGCGATGGCGACGACGATGACAGATGCCAACGGCCTCTATCAATTCCCGGATGTTCTGACGGGACGTGACTTCGTCGTCACACCGACGCGCAACGGTTACGGCTTTAACCCGCAGAACAGGGCGTTCAGCCACACGGGCGTGGTCAATAACATGGACTTCGTAGCCGCGCCAGATGGAACGTCTATTCAAAAGGTCACAAACGACTACGACGGTGACGGCAAGACAGACCTCTCTGTGTGGCGTCCGTCTTCGGGCACTTGGTACATCACGCAAAGCTCTAACGGAGTGATGCGTGCAGACCAGTGGGGCACGAACGGTGACAGAATCGTCCCGGCTGACTACGATGGCGACGGCAAGACTGACATCGCTGTCTTCCGTCCGTCGAACGGCAGTTGGTACATCTATCAATCTACGACGAGTTCACTCAGAGCAGTGCAGTGGGGACTCTCCGATGACGTGACAACTCCGGCTGACTATGACGGAGACGGCAAGGCTGATGTGGCTGTCTGGCGTGCTTCGACGGGAACGTGGTATATCCTGCAAAGCACGAACGGTCAGGTTCGCAGCTTCAACTGGGGAACCAACGGCGACAAACCCGTGGCGGCTGATTACGACAACGACGGCAAGGCGGACATAGCGGTCTTCCGTCCATCAACCGCGACGTGGTACATCGTCAACAGCTCGAACGGTCAGTACCGCTATGAGCAGTGGGGCATAGCGACTGACCATGCTGTGGTCGGCGACTACGACGACGACGGCAAATCCGATCTCGCGGTCTTCCGCGCAGAGACGGGGACGTGGTACGTCAAGCTGAGCACCAATGGCAGTCTCAGCGCAACAACTCTGGGGACGGGCGCAGACCGTCTCGTGCCGGGAGATTATGACGGAGACGGCAAGACAGACCGCGCTGTGTGGCAGACGACGGATGGCAACTGGCAAATCCTGCGCTCTACCACCAATGCGACGACAGGACAGAACTGGGGCACAAACGGAGACGTGCCCGCTCCTTCCGCTTACGTCCCGTAAGCTGTAAAGGGAGCTTTACTACAGCAGCTCTCAATCACCAAAGCCGCAGAGGAAGATCTCTCTTCTTCTGCGGCTTTGTTATTATCCGGTAGCGAGCCGGATTCAAATTTCAAACGCAATAGAAAATAGACCTCGTTAGCCCCTCCGGGGCTATGGTGACGGCTTCTGCTTATATCGAACTCACATTATTTATCTTATTTTGTTCTGTAGCTTGATACGACAACATCGGCGGAGTCATATTACCGGATGAGCCTGTTTGTGTTTGTGTATGAGCGCGTCCTATAATCACTCGACCAAACACAAGATGAACTGCAATCTTCCGTGGGGAGCGGGCACGAACTTTTACATACAAGCGCGTGGGACAATTCTCAAAACAGATATCCGAAGAGCCGCTGACCCTGAGCCTTGAGACGGCGACGCGTGCCGGAAGCCTCGCACTCATGCGTGGCACTTCGCTCATCGCTTCATCGAAGGGCGTGGCCGAAGAGTCTCATTCGGTCAATCTCTTATCACAGATCGAAGCCATGCTCGCGGGCGCGAATGTCTCTTTGCGTAACATCAATCTCTTTGCGACGGCTGCCGGGCCGGGAAGTTTCACAGGCTTGCGGATAGGTCTGGCGACCATCAAAGCCTTTGCCGCCACATTCAAACGAAGTTGCATAGGCGTACCCACGCTCCACGCTATCGCGCACGCGTCCGGCGTCTCGGAGTTGACATGCGCGCTGCTCCCTGCGGGGCGCGGGGAAGTGTACGCACAGCTTTTGACTGTGGATTCAGAAATGGCCGTCGCTCCTCTTGATGAAGCACAGCACCTTCCGCCGCAGGTTCTAATCGAAAGAGTTTCAAGTATGCGCTCGTTACGCTGGGCGGGCGCGGGCGCGCATCTCTACGCACAGATGATTCAAGCGCACGCAGAAACGCTTGAAATAAATTTTAGAGAAGAGCAGAATGCGCCCTATTCTTCTAAGAAAAAGAGCGAGCAATGGACGCTTGCGCCCGATGTGCAGGAACTCGCGCAGCACATCGCTTTGCTTGCTATCCATAAAGCGTCCGATAACGAAAGTAATGAAAGGCATATGCCTGAAGGTTTACACGCCATCTATGTACGCCCTTCTGATGCGGAGTTGAACAGTCATGTCAAAGGTTGAGCGTGCGAGGGAATCGCTGTGCGGCTCCTGGCGCATAGAGAGCATGACAGAGCATGACCTGCTCGAAGTCGTCAGAATAGAAGAGACGACCGGCCTCAGCCGCTGGGGTTGGGAAGCGTATCATGCCGAGCTGACAGGCGGGCACGATGGATTGATGCTCGTCGCGCGCGAGACGGACGCGCGAGAATCTCTGGATGACCGGAGGCTCGCGGGCTTTGTCGCCTCTCGCATGATCGCCGATGAGCTGCACATCAATAACATCGCGGTTCGCCCCGAACAACGCAGACTGGGAATCGGCGGCGGGCTCTTAAAGGCAGTCCTCGCGGGAGGCGCGAACGTCGGAGCGCGCGTCTGTATACTCGAAGTCCGCGCCTCGAATCATGCCGCGCAAGCTCTCTACGAGCAACATGGCTTTCGCCTCGCCGGGCGTAGAGCCGGTTATTACGCATCGCCGCCAGAGGACGCGCTCTTGATGAGCTGCGCGCTCCGTGTGCCTGCTTCCTGATGCGGCGCGATGCGGCTTGATTAGGCACATGGTTTGAGCTAACATTTTTGGAAAAGGAAACAGCGACGGCTATGTCGTCGGTCGTCGCACCGATGAACACCAATTCACGCATCTGAAAGGAGGCTTCCCTAATATGGAAACCACAAACATGGACAGCTTGAAGGAACAACTGATGACGAGCGACCCTCAATTTCGCGAGCTGGCGCGCGAGCATGGTCGCTATGAAGAACGTCTCAGCGAATTATCCGCTCTCACTTATCCGAGTGACGAAGAACAGTTGGAAGAGATTACTTTGAAGAAGAAAAAGCTAGCTATCAAAGATCAGATGCATTCCATTATGTTGCAACATCAGAGCGAGCCGGGGACAGCACACTGACGTTTGAATTGGCCCCGCAAGCCACACGAATTTCATCAGCACAGCCGTTTCGGGCTGTCAGACGGGGGCGCGCTTGAGAGCGATCTTACAAAGCGCCCCCGTTTTAGTTAATCTCACCACAGGCTCGTTTTTTTTGTGAGTACGCTCGCGCGCTCGAAAGATTCCAGAGGAACAGGTTTAGATGGCAAGAGACGGTTATACATATGTTTTCATCCCGCTCGCGCTCGGACTGATCGCGCTCGCGCTCGGCTACCGGTACGGCGCTATCCTTTTATTTATCGTCGCAACTCTTTTACTACTCCTCGCAGGTTTTATGGCCTACTTCTTTCGAGACCCGCAACGCACCGCACCGGTCGAAAGCGACGTGATAGTTTCGCCTGCGGATGGACGCGTAACGCGCGTCTGCCCGCTCTCCCCCGATTCGGAATCCTCGCCGACGGTCGTCAGTATTTTTCTCTCGCCTCTGGACGTGCATATCAATCGCGCCCCGATTGCTGGTAAGATTACAAACGTCACCTATACCAAGGGTAAGTTTCTGATGGCGACTAAGGAGGAAGCCAGCTTGGTTAATGAGCAGAATGCGTTGACGATTGAAGGAGCGCAGATGACGCTCGTCTGCAAGCAGATCGCAGGAGTGCTGGCGCGCCGTATCGTCTGCTGGAAAAAAGTCGGCGACCAGCTTGCGCTCGGCGAGCGTTTCGGCCTCATCAAATTCAGCTCGCGCACAGACCTCATCCTGCCGCCGCAGGTAAAAGTGCTGGTGCGGGTCGGAGATCGCGTGCGCGGCGGCGCGACCGTCATCGGGAGAATGATTTGATGAGCACCACCGAACTGCCTGTCGAAGACGCAGAGACGCAAGCCGTCAATCCCGAAAGGCGCGGAATAAAAAAGGGCCTGTATCTGGTCCCCTCCGCTTTCACAGCCGCCAACGTCGGCCTCGGCTTCTACGCTGTGATGGCGGCTCTGCGCGGCTTTCAGCTTGTCGGCGGAGGAACCGATGGCGAACTAGCCCGCGCGGCTGCGCTCTTTGATCATGCTGCAATTGCTATCGGCGGAGCGGTCGTGTGCGATGCTCTCGATGGACGTATCGCACGCATGACGAAGACCACCACCGAGATCGGCGTCCAGTTCGATTCGATTGCGGATGTGCTGACCTTTGGCATCGCCCCGGCTGTGCTCGCATACGCATGGGGCGTCGGGGCCGCCTTGAAAGACGGCAGCGCCAGTCACAAGCTGGGCTGGTTCATCTCATTCCTGTATCTGATGTGCGGAGCGTTTCGCTTAGCGCGCTTCAATGTGCAGGCGACGCGCCCACGCCTGCTGGCAGAGGGCACTGTCAAAGTAGACAAGAAAAGCTTTGTGGGACTGCCGATTCCCGCTGCGGCTGCGATGATCGCAGCCATCATACATTTTGCCCCCAAACCTCTGGTGCAATACGGGCCGAAACTCGGTTTCATCTACTGTGGCTTGATGATCGTGCTGGTCGGCTTTCTGGCGGTGCTGATGGTCAGCACTTTGCGTTACTCGAGCTTTAAATCCGTGGGGACTGGCCGGCGCAGCCCGCGCGTCATGATTCTGGCAGTCGCGACGGGCATGATGCTCATCCTGCTCTATTCGCGTTACGTGCTCCTCGCAGTCGTCACTGCTTACGCGCTGCACGGCATTTTATCCAAGCTCTGGTCTCTGTTCAGACCAAGGTCACACGCAGAGAGGGAAGAGAGCTGAACTCGTCCTGCCTGTTACGATCGCAGTTGCTTCTACTTTTTTCTACTGCTTCTTCGTAGCATCCAAAGGGCGAGAGAAGGCCAACAGCCCGTGCCGCGTCGTCAACAGCAACATATCCCCTGCAATGATCGGTGAAGCCGCCGTGTTGTTGTCCTCACCCACCGGCAGACTGTTTAACTGCTTTCCATCCTTTAAGTCCAACACGATTCCGCTATCGCCTGAAAGCGGCGTGAAAAGCGCGCCGTCGAAAGTAGCCATCGGGTCGGCTGTGAGCCTGCCGACGAGCTTGCGCTTCCAGACGCGGTCGCCGCGCGTCAACGAGAGAAAGTAGACGAAGTTATCCAGAGATGCTACCAGCAGCCCGTTACGAACGCTGAGAACAGACTGCACGCTCGCGCCCGTCCGTGCGCGCCAACGCAAACGACCCGCCGCTTCGTTCACAGCGTACACATAACCATCTGCCGAGCCGAAGTAAACTATGCCATCTGCGACAGCCACACGTCCCCGAATCGCACTCTGCGTCTGATAATGCCAGATGATGCGTCCGGTCTTTTGATCCAGAGCATAAAGCTTGCCGTCCTCCGAGCCGATGTAGAGACGCGAGCCGACCATGGTCAACTGCGAGGCAAATGTAGAGTTGACCTGTTTACTCCACAGCATCTCGCCGCTCGTTTTGCTGATGGCATAGATATGTCCATCGCTCGCGCCGCCAAAGATCGTATCTCGATTCAGCGTGAGCGCAACGCGGATCGCCATCGGGAGCGCACAAACCCACAGTGTTACGCCGCTCTCACGTCCCAAAGCTCTCAATGCCCCTGTCGCCTGTGCCTTCGAGCCGGCCACGCTCTGGCTCTCGGATGCTATGTAAACTCCGCGCTCATCCGCCACAGGAGCGGCTGAAAGCTCTCCTCCGGCATCTGTCTTCCATAACAACAGTCCGTCAGATGCGCGCAGCGAAACAAGCACCCCTCCCGTCAAAGGTA
Organism: uncultured Pyrinomonadaceae bacterium; assembly: GCA_964246305.1. Taxonomy (GTDB): domain Bacteria; phylum Acidobacteriota; class Blastocatellia; order Pyrinomonadales; family Pyrinomonadaceae; genus JACMLC01. Next base: position 106,775 of record CAXTPS010000001.1, on the reverse strand, counting down.
GATAGACATGTTCGCCGTCAGCCGCGGGAGTGAAATTGAGCGTTTGCTCGGAAGCATAGCGCCATTGAAGTGTTAAAGGCTTTGATAGCTCGACCTGAGTTAAACTGCGAGAGGCAAGGGAAGTGTTGTTAAAGGCTATGACTAAAATTAAAATCGAAAAAAGCATGGCTATGCGATGGACTCTTGGTTTTCCATACATGCGGCTGCTCTCACTGCTCTTACACATCGCCGATCTGTTCCAAAGCGCGGCAAAGGACATTTTGCTCAAGACCCCTCTGATTGTTAGTTCAAACACTTACAAGTATAATCCCCGGAATTCATCGCATAACAGATTGTTCAGACGCGCGACGTTGAGCGGAGGTTGACTTTCTTGAACGATAAAAACAGACATGAGAAGATAATCATACTAGATTTTGGCTCGCAGTACACTCAACTGATCGCGCGCCGTGTGCGCGAAACTGGAGTGTATTGTGAAATCCTGCCATTTAGTGCCTCTCTCGAAGAGATTTTAAGAGGTGAGCCGCGCGGAATCATACTTTCAGGCAGCCCGTCTTCGGTTTATGATGAGAACGCTCCACGCCCTGACCCGCGCCTGCTGGAGGCGATTGATTGTCCGGTTTTAGGCATCTGCTATGGCCTGCAAATGATTGCGGCAGACCTTGGCAGTAAAGTCAGCCCTTCTGATAATCGTGAATATGGCTATGCCAGATTAAAAATCCTCGAAACCAATAGCCCTCTCTTTACGAATCTTCCTTCCGAGATGGATGTCTGGATGAGCCATGGCGACCATGTGCTCACAGCCCCAGAGGGTTTTAGGATAACAGCCGTCACAGACGATGCGCTTAACGCTTTTGAGAGCTTAAGCAAGCGCATATACGGGATACAGTTTCACCCGGAGGTCGCGCACACGCCGCTCGGCGCGCAGATTCTGAGGAATTTCCTGTTAAATATCTGTGGCTGTCTGGGAGATTGGACACCCGGCGCGGTCATCGCAGAGCAAATCGCGCGCATACGCGAGCAGCTTGGAGAGCAAGGCCGGGCAGTTTGTGGCCTCTCCGGCGGTGTGGATTCGACCGTGGCAGCCGTCCTGGTGCATCAAGCAGTGGGCGCGCGCCAGACCTGCATCTTTGTCAATAACGGGTTGCTGCGTGATGGCGAGTTTGAGGCTACGCTCTCTTTGTTCAAGCAGAACCTGAACTTGAATGTCATCGGCCTCGACGAAGCAAGCCGTTTCCTGAATGCTTTGCGGGGCGTTGTTGATCCCGAATTAAAGCGCAGACATATCGGCAGGGTGTTTATAGAGGTTTTTGAAGAACAGGCTGCAACTCTGGGGAAAGTTCAATATCTGGTTCAGGGAACGCTTTATCCAGACGTGATCGAATCGGTTTCTGTGCGCGGCCCGTCGGCAGTCATCAAGAGCCATCATAACGTCGGCGGATTGCCGGAGAATATGAGCCTGCGCTTAGTTGAGCCACTACGCGAGCTATTCAAGGATGAGGTGAGGCTCATCGGGCGTGAGCTTGGTATCCCTCAGGAAATGCTTGAACGCCATCCTTTCCCGGGTCCGGGGCTGGCCGTGCGAATTTTAGGGGAAGTCACACCGGAACGCATACGTATACTGCAAGCGGCGGATCGCATTATAGAAGAAGAGATACGCCTCGCAGGTCTTTACAATGCCGTCTGGCAGGCCTTTCCAGTGCTTTTACCTGTTTCAAGCGTGGGCGTGATGGGTGATGACCGGACTTATGAAAAGGTCCTGGCGATTCGCGCGGTGACCAGTCTAGATGGCATGACGGCGGATTGGGCGCGTCTGCCACACGATACTCTGGCAAGGCTCTCGACGCGGCTAGTCTCGGAGGTCAAGGGCATCAATCGAATCGTGTATGACATCAGCTCTAAGCCTCCGAGCACGATTGAGTGGGAGTAAATTCCATCAAATACATCAGCCAGAGGGTTTGAAGTATTTTGTCAGAGCCAGTCCAGAAAACCCCTTGAAACAATAGTTTTAGGCCACGCTCAGGTAATCTATCCCCATATCTTGCAGCTTTCAATCGGACAGACACGTGATATAGTGTGCAGTCCTTTGACGGTTATCTGTCTTTATATCCTTCCGGCGGAATTTAAGTTTCTAAATTTATGGCTAAAAAAGATTTCGTACATCTGCATCTGCACACGGACTACAGTCTCCTCGATGGAGCCATACAAATCAAACCGCTCGCGCGGCGCGCGTCCGAGCTGGGCATGACTGCCTGCGCCATGACGGATCATGGCAACATGTTCGGCGCGATCTCTTTTTATAACGCCATGAAGGCGCAGGGCGTCAAGCCCATCGTCGGCTGCGAGGTCTATATCACGCGTGGGAGCCGTAAAGACAGAGCGGGCGCAACTGTTCCCGGCCAGAAGAAGAATTATCATCTGATCCTGCTCGCAAAGAATTTTGAGGGCTATCAGAACCTTATGCGGCTAACCTCGAAAGCCTATACGGAGGGCTTTTACTACAAGCCGCGTATAGACAAAGAGCTGTTGGCGCAGAATAGTAAAGGGTTGATAGGGCTTTCGGCCTGTATGTCCGGCGTGCCTTCAGCCATGCTGGCGCGGGATTGTTTCGACGAGGCGGCGTCGTCGGCAACAGAGTTTGAAGAGATTCTGGGCAAGGGCAACTATTATCTTGAGATTCAAGAGCATGGCCTGGATGCTCAAAAACGCATACGCAAGCCTCTGGTTGAGCTGGCGAAGCGTACAGGTGTGCCGCTCGTGGCTACAAATGATGCACATTACCTGTCACCGGAAGATGCTGGCGCACACGACATACTGCTCTGCATAGGCTCTGGCAAGACTGTCAGTGACCCCAATCGCTTGCGGTATGGCCCGCCCAACTTTTATGTGCGGTCGCAGGAAGAGATGTGGAATATCTTCGGGCATGAGATACCAGAAGTCTTGACGCGCACGGTAGAGATAGCCGAACAGTGTGACCTGCACCTGCCAAAAGGGATAAATTATCTGCCGAATTATCCTATCCCTGCCTCGGATGCGGGATTGACCGCGGATGAGTACTTCGAGAAAGTAGTCAGGGAAGGCTACGAAAGTCGCAGGAATCAGGTATGGGAGCGGCAACTCGCACGCGGAACTTTGCGCCACACGATGTCTGATTATCAGGAGCGTATCTCGCGCGAGATTGCCATGATTAAGCAGATGGGGTTCGCCGGATATTTTTTGATCGTGTGGGATTTTATACGCTACGCGCGGGAAAACTCGATCCCGGTCGGGCCGGGCAGAGGCTCTGCGGCAGGCTCACTGGTAGCCTACTGTCTCGCTATAACGGATGTTGACCCACTGCATTACGACCTGCTTTTCGAGAGATTCCTCAATCCCGAGCGCGTTTCAATGCCTGATATAGATATAGATTTCTGCGTGCGCGGGCGGCCTGATGTTATCAATCATGTGGCAGACCTCTATGGTCGTGATTCAGTCTGCCAGATCATTACCTTCGGAACGATGGCGTCAAAAGCCGCGATTAAGGATGTAGGGCGCGCTTTGGATATGCCGTATGCAGAGGTTGACCGGATAGCTAAAATGATTCCTCCGCCGGTCAGAGGACGTAACATCAGCATCACAAGCGCTTTAGAACAAGTGCCGGAACTGCGCAAAGCGGTTGATACGATTCCTCAGATCAAAGAGTTGATAGATTTATCCATGCGGCTTGAGGGTTGCGCACGGCACGCCTCAGTGCATGCCGCCGGAGTCGTTATTTCACCGGAACCTTTGCACAATTTGATCCCGATTGCGGTCTCAGCCAAGGACGAATTAACCACGCAGTATGCCATGTCGGATCTGGAAAAAACGGGCATGCTCAAGATGGATTTTCTGGCGCTGACAGCCTTAACGGTAATAAGCGATTGCTTAAAAAGCATTAAGCAATCGCTTGGCGTGGATGTTGAGTGGGGTGACGTATCGCTTGACGATCCCAAAACCATGCAATTATTTGCAGAGGGCAGGACGGAAGCGGTCTTCCAGTTCGAGTCTTCCGGGATGCAGGAGATTTGCCGCAAACTCAAGCCCAAAGGGTTGGAAGACCTTGCTGCGCTTAATGCTTTGTATCGTCCGGGGCCGCTCGATGGCGGGATGGTAGATGATTTTATAGAGAGGCACCACGGGCAGAAAGCAGTCAGATATATCGTTCCTGAAATGAAAGAGATTCTGAGCAATACATATGGGATTCTGGTCTATCAGGAACAGATCATGCAGTTGGCGCAAAAATTGGGCGGCTATAGCCTCGGCGAGGCGGATTTAATGCGGCGCGCGATGGGCAAGAAGAAGCGTGAGGAGATGGCTCTACACGAACAAAAGTTTGTGGCTGGAGCCGTCGAGAGAAATATTAAGAAGGAGAAAGCAGAGCAAATCTTCTCCCTGATGGCGCAATTTGCCGACTACGGGTTCAATCGCAGCCACAGCGTGGCCTACGCTTATCTGGCTTTTCAAACAGCCTATCTGAAGGCGCACTACCCTGAACACTTCTACGCGGCAGTCCTGACAAATGAAACTCAGGACACGACCAAAGTTTTCAAATACTCCACAGAACTTCGCGGGCAGGGGATTCAACTCCTATCGCCTGATGTCAATGAAAGCGGGGCGGGGTTTACGCCTCTGGCCGGAGCCATCAGATATGGCCTTGCGGCTGTCAAGGGGATCGGCCATCACAGCGTTACCGGCATTATCGAAGCTCGCGACAACGGCAGATTCGGCTCCTTTTTTGATTTTACCTCGCGCGTTAGCCCCGGAGCTATTAATAAAAGGGTGATGGAGAGTCTGGTCTGCGCCGGAGCTTTTGATTCTCTAAACAGCAACGGGCAACCGATACACATGTGGCGCTCCCGCCTGCATCACGCGATAGATACGGCCATGTCACATGGAAATCGGTTACAGCGGGACAGATCGCATGGACAAAACGACCTTTTCGGAGGGGCATCGGACAATCCGCTTGAACAGTCTGTGACAGAATGGCTCCCGGAGGTTCCCGCCTGGACCCACACAGAATTGCTGGCTGCCGAGAAAAATGCCATAGGATTTTATATCACTGGACATCCGCTGGATAATTACCGCGAAGTTTTGACCGAATTGGGCGCAGTCTGTTTCCTTGATTTGACTGCGCAGGGGACCGGAGCGAAAGTCAATGTCGGCGGCATCCTCTCTTCTTTTCAGGTGCGCACGACAAAGAAGGGAGCGCGTTTTGGACTGATGCGGTTGGAGGATGAGTCAGGGGGGATTAAATGTGTCGCATGGCCGGAGGTCTTTTCTAAGTTCGAGAAGCTCTTGAGAGATGATCTGGCTGTACTGGTTTATGGAAGCCTTGAGGTAGCCGAAGACGGCGGGACAACCGTTTTTGTTGAAGACCTGACTCATTTGGATGACGTCATACAGCGTAAGGCAAAGGCCGTCATAGTTTGTCTGCCGGAGGAGAGAGAGCACGAGCCTTTGCTGGAGAAACTTTTTAAGTTGTTTGATGGACATAAAGGGGATTGTGAGGTGCTGCTGGACCTGTACATAGAAGGCGGCGTGCTGGTGCGTGTCAGGCCGCACACGACACTGCGCGTCAAAGGCAGCCATGAGCTGGAAGATGCTATACGCAGCTACGGTTGCAGAGTCGAATGGGCGAACGTCTCATTGGAGCCTAAGGCTCTCTCCAACTGAAGCCATAAAAACACCTTCGTGATATAGTGACAAAAACCGTTTAAGGCGAATACAGATGACCGAGCCTGAGAAATCATCTACAAGAGCTTCCGACTCAAGCCGTTCCACTGCTTTTGAGCGCGTGCAATTAGCGCGTCAGGTGGATCGCCCTTATACCCTGGACCTGATCGAGCGGCTGTTCGAAGATTTTGTAGAGATACATGGCGATCGTAGATTCGGGGATGACCCGGCGGTGGTGTGCGGTCTGGCGCGTTTTCATCAGATTCCGATAATCGTTGTCGGCCACCAGAAAGGGCGCGATACAAAACAGAGGCGTCTGCGTAATTTCGGGATGCCGAAGCCGGAAGGCTATCGTAAAGCTTTGCGTGCTATGAAGATGGCCGAAAAATTCGGGCATCCCGTCTTCACTTTTATAGATACGCCGGGCGCTTATCCGGGAATTGACGCGGAAGAGAGAGGGCAGGCGGAGGCCATCGCTTTCAATTTACGCGAGATCGCCAAGCTGGAGATACCTATTATTGTGACCGTGATCGGCGAGGGCGGCTCAGGCGGCGCGCTGGCAATCGGGATAGGCGACCGTGTGCTGATGTTGGAAAACTCCATCTACTCTGTCATTTCACCGGAGGGCTGCGCCGCGATTCTTTGGAAAGACGCTTCACTGGCAGAGGTTGCGGCGGGCGGCTTGCGCCTCACTGCGGAAGACCTATACGCGCTCGGAGTGATTGACCGGGTGGTGGGAGAGCCGCGCGGCGGCGCGCATACGGACTACGATGAGACGGCGCGGATTCTGGACACCTGTTTGAGCGAAACTCTGATGGAGATTGCTTCATATAACGGTAAAGAGCGACTGGCGCTGCGCTATAACAAGCTGCGTGAGTTTGGACGGTGGGGGCTTGCCGGGGAAGTCTGAGCAGAGGCTCCTTTAGTGTGAGTCACAGTGAGTGTATGTCGGCGCGCCGACATACACTCACTGTGAGACTCTTAAAACGGAATATCGTCATCCGCCAGATCGTTGTCCGGTTGAGCTGTATCGGGCGGGGCTGAGCGTTGAGACGTCTGCTGAGCATTCTGAGGCGCTTCGTCGCCACGTCCGCCGCCGATAAACTGCATATCTGTAGCATGGACTTCAAGCGTATATCGCTGCTTATTATCTCTGTCCGTCCATTCTTCAACGCGGAGTCGCCCCTCTATATAAACGGGTCGCCCTTTGGTCAAATACTGAGAGGCCGTCTCTGCCTGTCTTCCCCAGAGCGTGACACGAAACCAAGTCGTGGCATCCTGTATCTCACCCGTGCGGTCTTTACGCTTCTCATTGGTCGCCAGTGTGAAGCTACAGACGGGCGTTCCCTGCGGGGTATATCTGAGTTCAGGGTCTTTACCCAGATTGCCGACAAGAATTATTTTATTGAATGACATAGGCGGCTGTCCTCTTTATTTTGATCTGGTTTTTTAATCCTCTTTGAGACCCGAATACTACTCGCAGGAATTTGAACGGTCAAGGCAAAATTATCCGCAGGAAGGCAATATATATTAACCTTTTACTTTTAAGGTGATACTTTAAGTCAGCTAAAGCATTATGATTAAGTCTCTTAACATACGTAATTTCGCAGTGATTGAGAGTGTGCGGGTCGAGTTTCAGCCGGGCTTGAACCTGCTAACGGGCGAGACAGGCTCTGGCAAAAGCATCGTCGTGGATGCGCTCGGCCTGCTCCTAGGAGAACGCGGCTCTCCGGCGCAGATACGCACGGGTGAGAGCAGCGCATTTATCGAGGGCATATTTGCGCTTGAGAGCGATGAAATATTGAAGGTTCGCGCTGTGTTGGAGGAGGTCGGGATTGATGTTGAGACAGAGGATGAGATCATTATCCGGCGCGAAGTCAGTGGGAGCGGGAAGAGTCGTACGTATATCAATGATCGTAGCGTGACGCTCGCGGTACTGCGTAGGCTACAGCCGCTTCTGGTCGAGATACACGGGCAGGGCGAGCAGAAATTGCTCCTCAATGCGCGTGCACAGTTGGAACTGCTGGACGGCTACGCACGCTCTCAGGCGCTGCGTGAAGAGGTCGGCGAGGCATTTTTAGATTGGAAGAGTTCTTTAACAGCCCTCAACAAGCTCAAAGAAGAGTTCAGGGAGCGAGAGCGCACGCTGGAGCTATTGGAGTATCAGCTTTCGGAGATAGACGAAATCTCGCCCGTCTCGGGCGAAGATGAGCGACTGGCAGGCGAGAGACGCCTGCTGGCGTATGCAGAGAAGATACTGCAACTGGGCGCAGACGCGTACGACCGTTTGTACGAGAGTGATAGTAGCCTTCTCGCAGCCCTTTCGAGTATCACAAAACAGGTTCGAGAGCTGTCTGAGATTGACGAGCGTCTGTCACCATTGCTCAACAATCTGGATGAGGGCGCGGTGCTGCTCTCCGAGGCAGCCGATTCCATACGCAGGTATCTGGACAGCATAGAGTTCTCGCCGGAAGAGTTCGGCAGGGTGGATAAACGCCTCTCAGAGCTTGAGCGGCTCAAGCGAAAGTTCGGTGCGGATTTGAATGGGATACTTGAAATTCGTGAGAGCACAGCGCAGAAGCTATTGCGGCTCGCTGACCTGACGGAGCAGGAGCGGCAGTTGAAAACAGAATTGGACGCGGCTCAGAAAAGTTATATCGCAAGGGCTGCGAAATTGACTGCGCGCAGGAAAGAGGCTGCGCGCAGTTTGGAGCGCGAGGTGGTCAGAGACCTGAGCCACGTCGCCATGCAGCAGGCGCAGTTCGTCGCAGAGCTGAAGACCGTCGAGCCGAAAAACTCGTCCACAGGCGAAGAGCCTCTGAGCGATGCGGAGTCTTCGCTCGACGCAGATTTTTTCTCTTCATACGGTGCAGACCGGATCAGCTTTCTCTTGTCCGCTAATCCAGGGGAGTCTTTGCGCCCTTTAGCACAGGCGGCTTCGGGTGGTGAGCTGTCCAGATTGATGCTGACGCTTTTGACCGTGAGCATGAAGAATAGTGAACAGCAGCAGGGGGGCGAGACGATCATTTTTGACGAGATAGATGTGGGCATCGGAGGCCGCGTGGCAGAAGCTGTGGGCCGCCGCTTAAAAACTCTGGCGAAGACCAATCAGGTTCTGTGCGTCACGCATCAGGCGCAGATAGCGCGCTTTGCTGACGCGCATTATTCCGTGGAAAAAGTCGTCAGGAGCGGGAGAACGCTAACCAGCATCGAATACCTGACGAGGGAAGCGCGCATACGCGAGCTGGCGCGTATGATTGCTGGCGAAAAGGAGTCTTCAACCACGTTTGAGACTGCGCGCTGGATGCTGGAGACGGCTGAGACTTAAGCGATGTATTCGAGAATCTTTTTACGAGCAATGTTTCTTCTATAAGTATTCGCTACGAAGAGTTGTTTTCTGATAAACTCCGTCCATATTGATTAAAGAGGCTTGACAGCGCATAGATGAAAACGAGTGTTTACATAGAGACGCACGGCTGCCAGATGAATGTGGCGGATACTGAAAGAGCCGTTGACCGTCTGCTGGCTGCCGGTTATGAGATGACCGATTCGGCTTTGAGCGCAGATGTTGTTCTCTTTAACACTTGCTCTGTGAGGGAGCGCGCGGCGCAGAAAGTTTTTAACCGCATCGGAGAGGTGCGCAGTGCTGCTGTGCGGAAGAGCAATCAATTGATCGGCGTCATGGGCTGCGTTGCGCAGCTTGAAGGCGCGGCGATTTTCGATCACACGATGGCTGTCAACCTTGTGGCCGGGACGCGCGCCACGGATCGTCTGCCGCAGCTCATAGAGCGTGCGCAGGCTTCCTGCGAGAAGGTGCTCGATGTGGGAGAACGCGCAGAGGGCGATAGTTGGTCAGTCAACAATACTGTGCGCCACTCTCCGTATGTAGCTTTCGTGCCGATCATCGAAGGCTGCAACAAATTCTGCTCCTATTGCATAGTGCCTTACTCAAGAGGTCGTGAGAGAAGCAGGCCTGCGCATGAGATCATCTCTGAAATCGAGAGGCTGCGTGATGAGGGTTTTGACGAAGTACACCTGATAGGACAGAACGTCAACAGCTATCGTCCGCGAAGCCTTGATGGACTGGAAGCACACGAGGGTGCGACGCCGTTCTCAAAGCTGCTTCGAGCAGTGGCCGCGACAGGCATTGATAGAATCAAGTTTACGACCAACTTTCCGAGAGACTTTCACGAGGATATAGTGGCGGCTCTGGACGAGCACGAGAATTTATGCAACTGGGTGCATCTGCCAGTCCAATCCGGGAGCGACCGTATCCTGCGCACGATGCGCAGGGGGCACACGGCGGAAAACTATCTGAGGCGCATTGATGTCATCAAAAGAGCCGCGCGCAGGCTCTCTATAACCAGCGACGTGATCGTCGGCTTTCCGGGAGAGACTGCGGCAGATTTTGAATGTACGATGCGTTTAGTCGAGTACTGTCAATACGATGGCCTGTATATCTTCAAGTATTCCGAAAGGTCTGGCACGCCGTCCGCATCGTTGCCGGATGATGTCTCCAAAGAGGAGAAGACGGAACGATTCCTGAGGTTGGAGCAGTTGCAGCAGGGCGTGCAGTCTAAGATATATGCGGATTACGTCGGAAGAGAGATTTCCGTTCTGGTCGAGGGAGAGAGCGCAAAGTCTTCCTGTGACCTGACGGGACACTCCACCTGCCATAAAGTGATCAATTTTCAAGGGGATAAACAGCTTATAGGCAGTCAGGTCAGTGTTCGTGTAACGAAGGCCAAGATGAACAGCCTGTATGGGGAACTGACGACGATATAAGCTGAAGTAGCGTATGAGGTGTTGGTATGGAAATAGAGGTAAAGATTAGGGCTTTGATGATGGATCCCAATAGCGGGACGCCGATCATTATTCTCAAGGATGTGAACAGCGAGACGATGCTGCCCATTTGGGTCGGAGCATACGAAGCGAACGCCATAGCCTTGGAGATCGAAAAAGTGACGCCGCAGCGTCCTATGACGCATGATTTACTGAGAAATCTGATTGTTGAGATGGGATCGAGTGTAGAGCGCGTGGTGGTAACCGAACTCAGAGACAACACCTTTTTTGCTGTGATACAGATGCGTCACAGCGACGGGACAGTGGTGATGCTTGACTCACGTCCCTCCGATGCGATTGCGCTTGCGCTCCGCGCGGACTGCCCTATTTATGTGGATGCAGAGGTGATACGAGCCTCGCGTAATACTATAGCGGAGGGCGAAGATCAGGAAACTGAAGAGGGAAGCGCGGAGGAAGAGGAGTGGCCGGACGTGATCGGCGAGGCAGGTGATTTGCCGATGTAAAGGATGTTTGTAGCTTTCGGTTTCCACGAGGCTGTATTGAATTTTCTGTGGAAAGCTCTGTGGAAACAAGTATTCTCGTTAGATGCTGGAATGATATGGGAACTACATCTGCTGCGCCGCCTGTTAAAGTTATAGCGATAGCCAACCAGAAGGGCGGGGTTGGTAAGACCACTACGGCCATCAACCTTGCCGCTGCCTTTGCGCAGCGCGGGCAGCATGCGCTGTTGATAGACCTAGACCCGCAGAGCAACAGCTCGATCACTTTTTTGGACCTGTTGAAGATCGAACATACTGCCTATGATATTATGATGGATGTGGATGGACATTGGGAGCGCTCTGTTTACAAGACCAACGTCCCGTGTCTTGATATTATCCCGGCGCGAATTAGTCTAGCCAAGCTGGAGTCAAAACTGGTCGGCGATTTCGACGCTCCGTTTCGTCTGAAGGATCGCCTTGAGGCATTTAAGGCAAATTATCAGGTCATCATCATCGATACGCCGCCGACATTGGGCTTGATTACTGTCAACGCACTGGTGGCGGCGACACATGTCTTGATACCTATCCAATCATCATATTTCGCACTGGAAGGAACGGACGATCTGCTGGAGACGATTGAGAAGGTCAAGGCGCGTCCCAATCCGAATCTACAGGTGCTCGGCGTCTTGGTCACATTACACGATAAGAGAACAACGCTGGCGAGAGAGGTACATGAACAGATACGCCGTGTGTTCGGCACGAAGATGTTCGAAACGGTAATCACGAAGAGCGTGCGGTTGGAGGAATCGCCTGCTTATAAAGAATCCATCTTTACTTTCGCGCCGCATTCTTCGGGCGCTACCGAGTATTCAAAACTCTGTGAAGAGGTGATCAATCGTGTCTAAAAGAGGATTGCCGACGGGCCTCAGCATGCGCCATGACGCGCATTACGTTGAAGAACTGGCGCAGCATCGTCCGACCCCTGTGGGACGCCTGATCGCTATAGAGAAATTGGACCCGAACCCTGAGCAGCCGCGTGTAGAGATAGGCGACCTGACTGAACTGACCGCTTCAATCAAAGATAAAGGGGTCTTGGAGCCGCTTCTGGTCAAGCCTACAAGGGTGACAGGGCGTTGGATGATAATAGCCGGCGAGCGGCGCTGGCGGGCTGCAAGGGAAGCAGGGTTGCGTGATGTCCCTTGTATAGAGATGGATGTAGATGACTATGCCGTGGCGGAGATCGCCCTCATCGAAAATCTACAGCGGAAAGACCTGACTATCTGGGAGGAGGCGGACGGGCTGGCTGCGCTCTGCCAGCGCTTCGGTTATACGCATGAAGAGGTGGCGCGCAAGATGGGGAAGAGCCGCAGCACGATCACTGAATCGCTCTCAATAGCAGGGCTGCCGGAGGGCATTCGGGATCAATGTCGGCGCGCCGACATCATCTCAAAATCGATCCTGCTACAGATCGTCCGGCAGCCTGACGAAGAGAGCATGCAGCATATGGTCGCGGAGATTATCTCGCACGGATTGACCCGCGACGAGGCCAGGGCCACGCGTAGGGAGTTGGTCAACGGAGTGGCGAACACCGCCGCCTCCACCGCTAAACCTTTTACCTTTCGATATGTTCCTCCGAGCAAAGAGTTTCGTCTTGAGCTGCGTTTTCGACGTTCGGTTGTGGCGCGTAGCGAGGTGGCAGAAGCGCTGAGGGATGCTGCGGAGAGAATAGATAATCTGGAGAGCTGATTGAGTGGCAAACGCCCACAGATTAATTGTAGACGTTAGACATGCGTCCGATAACGTTGGGAGCCTGTTCCGGTTATTTCAGAACTTGCTTTAGGAAATATGACTTAATTCTTGACTGCCTGTCTTTTCTTCTGTTCGGCTACGGCACGTTTACGCAGGGATCGTCCCCATTTTTCCAGTGTTGGCTCGAAAGGTTTAAAAAGCCTTGAGCGAAATGTGTTCCGCTTCTGATGCCATAGACGCAACTGTTTTTCGGTATAATTTTTGACTGACTGCTCAATCTGACTCTTTTTAACCGAATGGCGCAAGGTCAGATAATAATGCTGGCCGAAAAGAGAGAAGATGACCGCCGCCAGATTGCCTTTAAAAGAGAGGCGCGGCATGAGACGTTTGTAAAAGGGACTTTTGGCAGGCAAGAGTACCCCTACAGCCAGTTCAAGCCAAGCCTGTTGCGCACCCTGTCTGGGGTGATATAGTCCCGGCAGTTCCGTGCGCTGGCTGAAGGTCTTAAGACGCGGGTCTGAAATGATATCTACAAGGCGTATCCTTTCAATTCCGCGCAGGTGTTCGCGTGGAAGGCTATTGACTATATCTTCAATCCATGACTCGGCTTTACGCGGAAGTCTGTTTGTAGAGTGATTTTCGATTTTGGGCGCCATTTGTGAATTAGCTCGAATTCAGATTACGTTTATGTTATCCGGTTATGTATGACTGTTGATAAGCAGAGAGATACTTTATAGAAGAGTCTGTGGACGGTCAAGCGACGCACAGCTACAGGCAGATCCGGGAGGGAAAGATGAAGAGACGGGTTATTAGCCACACCTGTTGCGTCTGATAATATATATTATGTAAGCTTCGGAGCTTTTTATCATATTCCAACCGTTTCCAATCGTTAACAAGGCCGCAGAGCCTTGACACAGGAAAGGACGGCTGCTACATTACGCGGTCTTTTTACCTTCAAAAAATTATTATTCCAAGCAGGACAAGAAGGAGCGCCTTTTGAGCACAGCAGGCACATATCTATTCACTTCCGAGTCAGTCACAGAAGGACACCCGGACAAAATATCAGATCAGATTTCAGACGCAATTCTGGACGCGGTACTCCAGGAAGATGAGATGGGGCGCGTCGCATGCGAGACGCTGGTCACAACGGGTCTGGTGGTGATCGCGGGAGAAATCACCACCTCCGCCCGCATAGACTATTCCAAAGTGGCACGTGAAACCATTAGAGAGATTGGTTATACACGAGCCAAATACGGCTTTGATTGCGACACTTGCAGCGTCCTTAACGCGATCGGGACGCAGTCACCGGACATAGCTATGGGCGTGGATACAGGCGGAGCTGGCGATCAAGGCCTGATGTTCGGCTTTGCCTGCAACGAAACGCCTGAGCTGATGCCCCTGCCGATTCAACTGGCGCATAAGCTAGCCAGAAAACTCTCGGAGGTGCGCAAGACAGGCGAGCTTCCCTATCTGAGACCTGACGGCAAATCTCAGGTAACTGTTGAATATAGAGACGGAAGACCTTTTCGCGTCGAAGCTGTAGTCATCTCCTCACAACATGATCCGCAGGTCACTACGGAACAATTAAGGACAGAGGTGCTAGATAGGATCATACGCCGCACCGTCTCTTCCGAGTTAATAGATGAACAGACCAAATATCATATCAACCCCACAGGGCGTTTTGTGACGGGTGGCCCGCAAGGCGATGCAGGGCTGACCGGGCGTAAAATTATAGTGGATACATACGGGGGCTACGCACCACACGGCGGCGGCGCCTTCTCGGGCAAAGACCCGACCAAAGTAGACCGCTCAGCCGCATACATGGCACGCTACGCTGCCAAAAATATAGTCGCAGCCGGACTGGCAGATCGTTGTATGGTTCAACTTGCATATGCCATAGGTGTCGCAGACCCCGTCTCCGTGCTGGTTGATACAGGTGGAACAGGACGCGTAGAAGAGACCAGGCTAGCCAATCTGGTGCGCGAACACTTCCAGCTCACGCCGCAAGGAATTATAATGGAACTGAAGCTACGGCAGCCAATTTACAGGAGAACTGCCGCCTACGGACACTTCGGGCGCGACGGAGAGGGGTTTACATGGGAGAAGACAGATAAGGCGGAAGCCCTCAGAGAGGCAGCAGGCACGTAAAAGGCTGTAAGGCTGTAAGGCTGTTTTGCCTCATAAATCTTAAAAGGGTTTATGCCAGGCTCTACACATAGCAATTTCTTAAACAGATACTTTAACCGAGGACAGATTAAATGGATGCAACGAAAGCAGTTGAGTTTGATATTAAGAACCCGGGACTGGCTCCGGATGGGAAGCGTAGGATAGAGTGGGCCGAGCGCGAGATGCCCGTTCTGAGACTGATACGTGAGCGATTCGGAGAGGAAAAACCGTTACAGGGGATACGCCTGGTCGCTTGCGCACATGTCACAACGGAGACTGCTAATCTGGTGCGCGCATTACAGGCTGGAGGCGCAGAGTCTGTCCTCATCGCCTCGAATCCGCTCTCCACACAGGATGACGTGGCAGCTTCCCTGGTCTCCGATTGGGGCGTGCCTGTTTACGCTATCAAAGGCGAGTCAACCGAGACCTATAACAGGCACGTACGAACTGCTCTGGATTTTAAACCGAACATTATTATAGACGATGGCTCGGATGTGGTTGCGACATTGATCAAAGAACGACCTGAGCAGGCGCATGACCTGCTCGGCACAACGGAAGAGACGACCACGGGCATCGTCCGTCTAGAGGCGATGCAGGCCGCCGGGGTGCTCTCCTTCCCTTCTATGGCCGTCAACAATGCGCAGACCAAGCATTTTTTCGACAACCGTTACGGGACGGGGCAATCCACACTGGACGGAATCATACGTGCCACCAATATTCTGTTGGCCGGAAGAACGCTGGTCGTGGTCGGGTACGGGTGGTGCGGCAAGGGTATAGCCTTACGCGGGCGCGGGATGGGCGCCAGCATAGTGGTCACTGAGATCGATCCCATCAAGGCCGTGGAAGCAGTGATGGACGGATTCCGCGTGATGCCCATCGCCGAAGCCTCTTCGATAGGAGACATTTTTGTGACCGTGACCGGGAACCGGCACGTGATAGATGAAGAGCATTTCGCACGCATGAAGGATAGCGCCATCGTCTGCAACAGCGGCCACTTCGATCTTGAGTTAAATCTGGTCGCGTTGCGCGAGATGTCCGCCGAGCCGACTCAACTGCGCCCGTTCGTAGAAGAATACAGGGTAAGCAAGAGCGGCAACAGGATCATAGTGCTCGGCGAGGGACGTTTGATCAATCTGGCAGCAGCCGAAGGCCATCCGGCCAGCGTGATGGACATGAGTTTCGCCAATCAGGCCCTCTCTGTAGAGTATCTGGTCAAGAACAAAGGGCAACTGTCGCCCGGCGTGCATATGCTCCCGCAAGAGGTGGATACGGAGATCGCCAGCCTGAAGCTACGCGCGCTGGGCATCTCTATAGATACTTTAACCTCTGAACAGATAGAGTATCTTGGAAGTTGGGAGACCGGAACATAAAAAGTGGAGACATAAAAGGTGAGACATAAACGCGTAGCCTTTTATGTCTCCTTATGTCCTCATGCGGGTCAGCAGATAGACGCCTAGAGTTGCAAAAATCAGGAGCGGCGACCATGCTGCGACAGCCGGAGTGAGCAATCCGTATTCTCCCATCTGCTGAAATACCCCTGCGGCTCCCCAGTAGGCGAGGCTGATTCCCACTGCCGAAGTAAGCGCAGCCACTGCGCTCCGGCGGCCAAAGGAGAGTGCCAGAGGGATGCCGAACAACGCCATGATCCATGCCGTGTGCGGCTCTGCGTACTTTCTTTGCAGTGCGATCAGGAGCGGCGTCAGGTTCCTCCCGCTGGGACTGAGCGCGGTTATGTAGTCGCTTAATTGCGCTGTGCTTAAGTGCGCGGGCTTATTAAGCTTAAGCTTAAACAGCTCTTCCGAGACGCCTCCTTCAAGCAGCACTTCCTCGCCCTCTCTGCTATCCAGCCGTGCCCCCCCGAGTAGAATCGTCGTCGCCCCCTGTACCGAAAGCGTATCGCTCGCCTGCCAGTCGCCGCGACGCCCTGCGACGATCCGTTTCAGATGGACGCCTTCCGCGTCAAACTCATATATGACAGGCTCTTTCAGGCTACCGTGCTCCTCGTCATATTCGTATGAGTAAATACGCTTTGAGATGTCTGGAGCCGTGGCTAACCACTGTGTCCCGCTGCCTGTGATCGCCTGTGAGACGCCGCCACGGATTTGCGCGCGCAGTGCGTCCTGCCTGATATTGGCCTGCGGCATCACCTTCTCCTGCACTGTCCACGTCGCGAGTCCGATCAACAAAGCGAAAGCGACTCCCGGCAGCATCAGCCTGTAAACGCTCTGTCCGCTCGCCCACCACGCAACTGCTTCGCTACGTCTGGCGATCAGAGCGTACGTCACCAGCACGGCTATCAGCAGGCTCGCCGGAAGCAGTTGCACAGTCGCCAGAGGCAATAGAAAAAAGAGATAGCCTGCAACCAGGCTCAGACCCGTTCGAGCAGGGTTGATGAAGCGCCATAATTCGAATAAGGTGAAAATGAGGAAGACTGCGAGCAACGCCGCGTAGGAGAAGGCGCAGTTGGCTGACAAAGAGCGCAGCAGGCTGCGATCCAGCATGCTCGGGAAACCCAGGAGCCTGCGCTCCCTGATAGATAGACGCTCCGTACTGCTGACCTCTATAACCGCGGTTACGTTTCCAGGCGGCACCGGCCGTCTAAACAGATCGTGCAGGCTCCATCGGTTTTTGAGGAGCAGCATAAATGAGACGGCACTGGCAACTACAGTAGCCAGCCACGCGCCGGTCAGAGGTTCTACGCTTCCCTTTCGCGCGAGTTGATCGCCAAGTAAAGAGAGCATGTAATATGCTATCAGTGTTAGCAGAGAAAGGAGGCTGCCCCATCCCTTACCGCCCCGCTTGAAACGCAGGCTCAGACTCCCCCCCAGCAGTGCAAAAACCAATGGCGCAAATGAGAGAGAGAGCCTTTTGTGCAGCAGAATTCGCGCCTCGCGCACTTCCTTTCCCTCTTGTATGCGCGTAAACGCCCACAATTCCGTCAGACTCATCTCGCCCGTATCCGGTTCATCTTTCTGCAAACGCTCAAGCAGTCCCTTACGCCCTGTTTCCAGCACGACGCGCAGTTGTGCCAGTCTCTCTGACACGTATTGACCTTTAACATCTGTCTTGCCCGGCAGTGTCGTCGCGACGGCATCACTTAAGACCAGTTCGGATTGCTCGGCTGCTGCGTCTATTCGACCCGATCTTGCAGTTATCAGACGCGTAGCGCCGCTCTTATCCCGTGAATAGATAAAAACGCGCTCCCATCTTCCCTGCGCTTTATCTCCGTCCCCTACATAAACCACATAGCCCGGAATATCCGTATTAAAGATACGTGGCTCCACAGGCGAATCGAGCTTCTTGAGCGCGGCCTGTAATCCTGCGCGCCTCAATGTGCGCGCAGCCCATGGTGCGGCTGCAAAATTTATGTAGAAACCGCAGGCGGATAGCAGCAGGCCGATCATTAGCGGCGTGCTGAGTATGTTCCAACTGCTGACGCCGGCGGCGCGTATGGCAACCAACTCGCTATCGCTGCTCATACGGCTCAAGCCGATGATGGTCCCCGCCAGCGTCGCCATTGGCAAGGTGAAAGCCAGCACGTTCGGGAAGAGAGAGACCGCTACTTCTGTCAAAAGAGAGAGGGGCACCTGCGTCAACAGGAGCAGTTCAGCGAACCTGCTGGACTGCTGCACAAACAGTATCATCGTCAACAAAAACAGCGCGAGCAATAGATATGGAACTATCGCACGCGCAATATATCTCTCTATCGATCCAGCGCCGCCTACACGCATCTTTTTTGCTCTATGACGCTCTCATCCGGCTACTCGTCTTATAAAGCCAACTGTTATCTGTTAAGAGAGATGGCCTCGCAGCGCCCTGCCAGGCTCGCGCTCAAGCACGTAGCTGATGACGCGTCGCATCATCTGCTGTAGCTCCCGATGTGCATCGCCGCTGATTTTGCGTCCGGCATGTACAAACTCCAGAGGCGGCTGCCGCTGCATGTGCAGCAGTTGTGTACGCGCTTCAGCCGAAATCTTTGTGCCCGTGCCCCTCCCGCATAACTCGCAAAGCTGCCGCAGCTCTGTATCGAGACGCATCTGCGTCGACTCTTCGAATCTCTCGCCGCAACGAGCGCAGTTGCGCATCAATGAGAAAAAACCCGTCAGCTTGAGCATCCAGCCCTCAAAGTAACGCAGGACCAGCCCGGAATCCAACGGCTCGCTCTCTATCGCTTCGAGGCACGCACAGACCATCCTGTACAGCTTTTCATTCGGCTCGTGCGGCGGCGCGAAGGACATCAACATTTCGCTCATGTAAGCCAGAGCGCTGACGATCTCCATGCTGCCGGACAGCTTGAAATATGAGCGCACGATCTCCAACTGACTCAAAGTGACCAGTTCCCGCCCCTCTTTCTCGTAATAACTCAGACGGATCAACGTAAAAGGCTCCAGACCGCCGCCGAAACGGCTCTTCAAACGCCTGGCCCCGCGCGCCACCGCACGCACCATGCCCGCCTCGCGCGTCAAACAGACGACGATTTTATCCGCCTCCGCCAGATCATATGTGCGCAACACTATCGCTTCTGAGTCTATATGTCCCATCCGTAGTTCGTTCGAGCTTTCCTTCCTTTAAGACGTTATCGGATGCCTGGAAGGGTTCACGCCTATCTACCCGGGAGAAAGTACAGCAGCCAGGCTAAAGCCAGCCCGATGCACATAAATTCCGCGAAAATCTTGAGTCCATACAAAACTCTCTCCCGGCGCGTATCCCGCGCCACTGCGCCGAAGACGACTGAGACAATGGCTGCGAATAAAGTCATCACGATTAAGTGTCTCAAGGCTTTCTCCCGGCCCCTATATCAAAGGCGTCAAGCATGACCAGATAATTAAGCAGTCCTGCGACCAGCAAAAATGTGTTGCCGTATTCATACGTTGCAAGGCTCGCCTGATCCGTAAATCCTGTGTGTGTCAGCAGGCAGAACAGGTAAAGCACGCCCGCCCCCAGATTGGCGATGACCGGCGGCACCTGTAAGAGCGTCGCGTACCCTTCGTCATATGTCCCAGCCAGTGGGAAAAGATGCCCGCCCAGCCTGAGTCCTATGATAAACATAGCCCACACAGAGCCTCCCATTAAGAGGCCGCGCACGATGCGTCCATGTAACAGGTGCCCTGCCCCAGGCACAAGCCACGCTGCCACAGCGGACAGCCAGGCTCTTGCAGGTGCGCTCTCATGCACCCCTTCTTCCCTACTCAATCCTCTTTCAGCCAAATCCGCTCTCCTTTTGTAAACAGAAATTTTTTATAACTCTTCTTTCAAGACATGTTCCTTTGACACAGAACTCTTCGAAAGAACACCTTCAGACCAAACCCTTCAAGCACGCCCGAGGTAGCCGTCGCGTGCTGCCACCTCATAGCCGCCCGGCGACACCAGCACACGTATGCGTCTGTACTCTCCCGTCGAGGCTCTCTTCCTTGGCTTATAAGTGAGGATGTACTGCATACGCAACTCTTCCGCTATAGCCCTGTATGCGGGCGCCAGCTCTTCCTCTTTGCCGGGTAGAAAGATGCGCCCTCCTGTCTCCAGAGCAATCTTCGACAGCATCTTTTCCGCTTCGTCTATCATACGCCTGTAGCGCGCCAACTCCTTCGGGTCATATCCTCCAAAGACTCTTCCGACCCAGCCACGGTCGCCCTTCTGCACGGCTTCACGCAGACTCTCTGTCAGGCTGATCACATACACGCTGGCTTCTGCGCGCCGTATGGCGTTTAAGGCGTCCGCGAAACTCGCACGCTTACGCGCAGAGGTGTCTATCCCGTCCGTCAGAAGGATCACTATCCGCCGACCCTCCACCCGTGTCAGTTGCTCCTGCGCTGCCAGATACAGACCGTCATAAAAGGTCGTGGCCTCTCCCGGATGATAATGCCACTCCAGGGCTTTCAAGAGACTCTGCGTATCTGCCCCCATAGTCCAGTCTTGCAAGAGTTCCACCTCATCCGCAAACTGCATCACGCAGACCTTATCTTCGGGCAACAACCCTTGTAGAAATCCCTTCGCAGCCTCCCTTATAAAACGCATGCGGCTAAACACGCTGCCGGAAGCATCCAGTAATAAAACTATATTAGCCGGCACACGTTGACGATTAAAGCTTGTGATCTCCTGCCGCTCGCCATTGTCGTAAACAAAAAAGCTGTCACGGCTGAGACCGCTCACAGGCAGCCCCGCTTGATCACGCACGGAGACTGGCACCAACACCTCCTCCGTACGCACGCGTATCAGGTCGCCATCCTCAACCGTGCTCTCGCCTTCCTTCTCATCAACGACAGTCTTCGTCTGTCTACCGCTCTGCGCCATTGTATCCGACGCACCCCAAACGTACAGCAATGAGCAGAGCATCAAAAGCCGTAAAAGTTTGCAGATAATATCAGAAGTTTTAGACATAAAAGTCAGACAACCCCCGCCAAAGGCGGTGGCTTGATGAGTATGACCGTCTCAAAGACGGTCGGGGTTAACCAGCTTGTTCTTTGATAACGATACTTGCACCGTTATCACCTCCACTCGGCTGCGGTGCATAACTCGCGCCGCACGCCTCGCCCACAAAGGGCTGAGTGCTTCCAGCTTTCTCTTTAGAAGCGACCTTCGTCGCTCTCCTCCTGATCGCGGATGTAAGCGCGCACAATCTCAATGTCGTAGCCCACAGTTGAGACACAATATCCTCGCGCCCAGAAGTGCTCTCCCGTGTAATTGCGCTCGCGCCCGGTGAACTTGCGTGCAATGGCAATAGCACTTTTCCCTTTGAGAAACCCGATCACCGAAGCCACAGCATACTTGGGCGGGATTGCCAGACACATATGCACATGATCTCGAACCATGTGCCCTTCGATGATCTGGCATTCTTTCTGCCGCGCCAACTCATGGAAGATTTGACCCAATTGTTTGCGAATCTGCCCATAGAGCGCCTTGCGCCGTCGCTTCGGGATAAACACGATGTGGTACTTGCAATCCCACTTTGAATGAGCCAGACTTTGGTACGATTCTGCCATATGGATTCTCCTTTGGTGTCACTCATCAAGGCCACCTTTGGAGAATTCTATGGCCGGATCGCTCAAAGCTCTTCAAGTCTCACCAGTCGAACTGGTGGATTACCTTATTCAACTGCGTATTTAGACGAACAGCTTGGGGGGGGGGGCGTTATCGGACGCGTTAAGATGGCCGGAGGTCACTCTTTTCTTTTCTTATAATAGCCACCAATCCCGCATGGCACGCACAGAATCGCATCTCCCTCACCTTGTGTTTCACGCCCGTCGTTAATGCCCTCGCAGCAGTTCGAGCAGATCACGCGTGTCCGTGTCTTGCCCGGTGCATCCCTCTCGTGGTAATCCACAGTCACTCTCTCGACCTTGAATAACTCTTCATCAGATGCTTCCCGATAGGCGCGCAATTGCCTCTCCTTCTTACTCTCTATCAAAGGATAAAGCGCATCCGCCAGCGCACGCGATTCATCCAGGGCAGCAACACGCACTGCTTCTCCAGACTCTGTGTTGAGAAAAGTAGCTGCGACCTTTCCGTAATCAACATACTTCAAGCTCCTGCGCCCCAGCCTGACGCCCGTCACAGCGCTCACAGCATCCGTCATACAACGGTCAATCTCTACCCAGACGATCAATCTCTTTCTGTCAGCCCCGCGCGGCTCGTTTATCCCCACCAGACCGCATCCCAGCAGTGACATACGCACGCCCAACAGTTGGCCCGGACAGATATGCCCGTGCAGCCGTCCGCATTCTTCCAGTAAACTGTCTAATAATAGATCCTGTTCTTCCATACTTAAAGGTTTACACAAAGAGTCGGCACGGCGACAAAGGTTAAAGTTTCACTTCCATGTTTCATAGCTATTTTGATATATCAGTAGAGTAAGCAAGTTCGCCGCAGACGCTTGAACTCTTCCAGCCCGGCGCTCCAAGATTCCCGTATCGTTTCAAGCGAATCGTGTCTTTCGAGTTGTACGCGTAGTCTGCCGGTTCCGGCTATCACGTCGAACGGGTTCTTATCGAAGACATATTCGTAAGGCGGCTCTTTCCAGCGAAAATCAGCGGGGTAGAGTTCACGAATCGCTTTAACTATTGCGATGCCTGTGATCACGGGTTGAAACGAGTCTCGATCCGTGACGTGTATCTGTACGCCGCCGCAAATCTGCTCGGCGTGCTTCTGAAAGGTCGGCCTGAAGCCGCATGTGCGGAAATGCACTCCCTCCAGAGAGAGCAAACGCAGGCTCTCTGCCAGCTCATACGGGTCAATGTACGGCGCGCCCACCAGTTCGAAAGGACGCGTCGTGCCCCTTCCCTCAGAGACCTGTGTTCCTTCCAGATGGACCGTCCCCGGAAAGACCGTCGCTGTCTCAAGCGTAGGCATGTTCGGCGAAGGCATCACCCACGGCGCATCCGTCTCATCAAGCCAGTCGGCACGCTCCCATCCTTCCATAGTTACCACTTCAAGCTCGCATCTGATTCCGAAATGCTCTGCAAAGAGACGAGCCAGCTCGCAGACGGTCATCCCGTGCCGGGTCGGGATCGGGAATTGCCCTACGAAAGAAGCATATTCAGTCTCAAGCACATTTCCTTCCACAGAGACTCCCGTAATCGGATTCGGGCGATCACAGACGATCACCTTCTTTCCCAGACGCTTTGCGGCGCGCATGCAGTTTGCCAGCGTATAAATGAATGTGTAGATGCGGCATCCCACGTCCTGCAAATCAAAGACCAGCACGTCCGTCTCTTTGAGCATCTCTTCAGTCGGCTCGCGCGTCTCGCTGTAGAGCGAGTAGACAGGCACTCCCGTCGCACTGTCAAACGCATGCCCTGTCTCGACCATGTTGTCCTGCACTTCGCCGCGTATCCCGTGCTGCGGGCCAAACAGAGCTGTGAGCTTGCACGCATCCGTGGCGTTCAGCAGATCAGCCGAATGCGCTAGCGTGTGATCCACAGACGCCTGATTGCAGATGAGGCCGACACGCGCTCCGCGCAGGGATTCAAGGCGCTCTGTCAATAACTTTTCGATTCCCAATAAAACCTTTTTTTTCGCCATCGAAAACCCTTTACATTTTGAAAATCTAAAATCTGAGATTCAGAAGACTGGAAATCTGAGATTTCCTAAACATTTAAAAATCTTCAGCCGCAGAGGACTGAGCCGCCGTTGACGTTCAAGACCTCGCCTGTGATGTGACGCGCCCAATCGCTGCATAGAAAAATGATTGGCCTCGCTATGTCATCCGCGGTCGCGATGCGCCCAAGCGGGATAGTTGCTTCTATGTTGCTTCTATAAGCTGCGTCTGCAAACACTCCTGTGTTCATCTCCGTGTCCACCCAACCGGGCGCGACCGCGTTGACGTTGATGCCGTCCGCCGCCAGCTCCGCCGCCAGAGATTTGGTGAAAGATATTTGTCCGCCCTTCGAGGCGGCATAGTTTGAGACGAAGGCTTCGCCGCGCTGTCCTGCGGTCGAGCTGACGATGACTAGGCGCCCTGACTTCTGTCGCTTCATATACGGCACAGCGGCCTTGCAAGCAGTCCAGGTGCCCTTGAGATTCACCTCCAGAACGCGATCCCAGAGGCTCTCCGAAAGCTCCTCCACAGGTGCGCCCTGCCAGATTCCTGCATTGCAGACCAGTATGTCCACACGCGAAAACTTCTCAACCGTCCGGCGCAACAGTTCCGTCGCCTCATCCGGGCGCGAAATATCCGCTTTGACCGCCAGAGCTTGAACCCCCCAACGCACCGCTGCGTTCACAGTCTCCTGTGCGGCGTCTTCGTCATGCATGTAATTGATGACGACATGCGCGCCCTGCTCCGCCAGCCGCTCGACCGTCGCGCGCCCTATTCCGCGCGAGCCGCCCGTCACGACGGCCACGCGCCCGCGCAATAAGCCAGATATGTTAGCTCTCTTGTCTGTCTCTGAATCTACCATTCTAGTCTGACTCTTCAATTCTAGATTTCCGTTTTAGACGCACCGATTTTTATAAGCGCCCACTCGTCGGCGTTATCGGACGCCGGGTGAATTGTCGTGTGTTTCAAGCAGGCCATTGCGCCGTGTCTGAGAGTATTCTGCGGCGGCCTCTACGAATTTCGAAAAAATGGCTTGCGAAAGCTCGTCGCGTTGCCATGCGATTTCAGGATGCCACTGCACTGCGAGCATGAAACGCTCTGCCAGAGGGTCTTCCAAAGCTTCGATCAGGCCGTCCGATGTCCATGCTGTGGCGATCAATCCTTCGCCGACTTTCTCAATCGCCTGATGATGATGGCTGTTGACCGGCACGCTCCCTGTTCCTGCAAGCAGAGAGAGCTGGCTCCCTTCGAGCAGGCGCACACGATGCGAGTGGCGGTCGCGCGGCGTTCCCTGTTGATGCTTGATCGCCAGCGGGAACTGCGTCTGTATATCCTGTATCAGAGTGCCGCCGCGCGCGACGTTCAGAATTTGCATCCCGAAACAGATTGCCAGGAGCGGCGTGCCGCGTCTTTCGATCTCACGTAGCACAAGCATGTCCGTCTCGTCCTTTAAAGGCTGGACGCTGCCGAGGTGCGTGTGCGGGTCTCTGCCGTAGAGCAGCGGGTCTACATCCGAATCGCTGCCCGGCAGCAGTATGCCGTCAAGGTCTTCCATCAACGCGTTTATATATTCCGCGCGCGGGATGAGAGCCAGATGCACGGGCACGCCTCCGGCTGCCTCCACTGCTTCGCTATAATCTCTGCCGAGATAAAAACGGTTCGTCTCAAGCTCTAAGCGCATGGTGATGCCTATGCGCGGCCTCTCCAGCAGCATGACTGCCCTATTCCTTTCAGCTTCCTCTCAAAAGCGTCTCTCAGCAAACAAAGTCTCTTTCGCTTCTCTTGCAATCTTATCTCATATTACGCCGCCACGCTCAATCAGCCTCTTCCACGGCGCGATTATTTTTGGCTCCCTGTATTCAAACGGTAATGCCGCTTGACTTCCCTTTGCGCGTCTTCCTATAGTGCTTCTTTGCCATGAAGAATGAAAAAGAGAAAGTTCGCAGCACGACCATCCTGCTCGTGCGCAGGAACGGACATGTCGCGCTGGCAGGCGACGGGCAGGTGACGATGGGCGATACGGTCATGAAGTCCGGCGCGCGTAAGGTGCGTCGTCTCTACAACGACCGCATCTTAGTGGGCTTCGCGGGCGCGACCGCGGACGCCTTCTCTCTGCTCACGCGCTTCGAGGCCAAGCTCGAACAGTATCAAGGCAATCTGGATCGCGCAGCCATAGAGTTGAGCAAAGATTGGCGCACGGATAAGATACTGCGCCACCTGGAAGCCCTGCTCGTGGTCGCGGACGAGAAAAGCTCTTTTCTGCTCTCCGGCAACGGCGACGTGATCGCGCCGGACGACGGAGTGCTCGCCATCGGCTCTGGCGGCTCCTACGCTCTGGCAGCGGCACGCGCGCTGGTCAAGCACACGGAACTTTCCGCCCGCGAGATAGCCTCCGAAGCGCTTCTCATCGCAGGCGAAATCTGTATCTATACCAACACTAATCTGATCGTCGAGGAACTTTGAAAAACAGAATACAGAAGTCAGAATTCAGGAGTCAGAATAAAAACGGTTTTCAGCCTTTCCCTTCTGTCTCCTGTCTTCTGACTCCTGAATTCTGTATTCTGACGCAATGGTCATATATCTCTCAGGTGAAATTGACGAGGAGCTGAGGCTCGACGAGCTGACGCCGCGGCAGATAGTCGCCGCACTGGATAAGCACGTCGTCGGCCAGAACGCAGCCAAGCGCGCTGTCGCCATAGCCCTGCGCAATCGCGTGCGTCGCCAGAAGCTCGCGCCGGATATGGCCGCCGACGTGATGCCCAAAAATATCATCATGATCGGCTCGACCGGCGTCGGCAAGACCGAGATCGCGCGTCGCCTCGCGCGCATGTCCAACTCGCCCTTTCTCAAAGTCGAGGCTTCCAAGTTCACAGAGGTCGGCTATGTCGGGCGCGATGTCGAGAGCATGATACGCGACCTCACAGAGATCGCCGTCGAGATGACCCGCGCCGAGAAGATTGATGAGATAGCAGACAAGGCGGAGCTTAATGTCGAAGAGCGTATCCTGGACCTGCTCCTGCCGCCGCCAAAGTCCGCGCTCTCGCCCGGCTATTTCGATTTCGATGACGAAGAGGAGAGCGCAGCCACCACGCCCGATGATTTTTCCAGTGCCGCCGCTGCTGCCCCGCGCGATGAGAATTTTCAGAGGACACGCGAAAAGCTACGCACGCAGCTACGCGCCGGAAAGCTCGACAACCGCATCGTCGAGCTGGAGGTGCGCGAGAAAAACTTTCCGACGATAGAGCTGGCCGGGCCGCAGGGTATCGAAGAGATGGGCATCAACATGAAGGACATGCTCGGCAACATGTTTCAGGGGCGAACCAAGCGGCGCAAGATGCGTGTTGATGAGGCGATGGAGTATCTCATGCAGGAAGAGGAGGAGCGCCTCATAGACATGGACACGATTGCGCGCGCGGCCCTCGAACGCGTCGAATCCGCCGGCATCATTTTTCTGGACGAGCTGGACAAGATCGCCGGGCGCGAGTCGGGCGGCGGCCCGGATGTTTCGCGCGAGGGCGTGCAGCGAGACATTCTGCCGATAGTCGAAGGCACGAATGTCAACACGCGTTACGGGATGGTCAAGACAGACCACATACTCTTTATAGCAGCCGGAGCTTTTCATGTCTCGAAGCCTTCCGACCTGATCCCGGAGCTGCAAGGCCGTTTTCCGATTCGCGTCGAGCTGGAAGCTCTGACCATAGATGATTTCAAGCGCATTCTGACGGAGCCGAAGAACGCGCTCATCAAACAGTATCAGGCTCTGCTCGAAACCGAGGGCATCCAACTGGAATTCACGCCCGACGCCATCTCTGCGGTCGCGGAGTTTGCCGCGCAGGTCAATGAGCAGACCGAAAATATAGGCGCGCGACGCCTGCACACGATCATGGAAAAACTGCTCGACGAGATCAGCTTTGAAGGCCCCGACCTCGAACCCAAACAGCAGCGCATAGATGCTGCTTACGTCAACCAGATGCTCGCCGAAACGGTCAAAGACCAAGACCTCAGCCGGTACATCCTGTGAGTGAGAGAAAAAAAATTCTGACTTCCCCGGCGTTTATGCTCCGATACAGAGACAGCGCCTTCCGCTTTTTTTCAGCCAAACTTTCGCTGCGTCTCTGCATCCACGCGTTTCTGCTTTCCACTTTGATTTTCGCGGCCTGCGGCAAACGCCGTCCGCCTCAGCCGCCCGTCGAACGCGTCCCGCAACGCACGGAAGAGTTGACGGGCGCGCAACGCGGCAATCAGATCACACTGACGTGGCCTGCGCCGCGCCGCAACGCAACCGACAGCAGCGTGCAGAGCATACGCCGCGTAGATGTCTATCGCCTCGCGGAGCAGACGAACGCTCCGCTGCCTCTGACCGAAGAGGAGTTCGCGGCACGCGCCACACTCATCGGCTCGGTTGACTACGAAGCAATAAGTAATTCAGGCGACATGCTCACTTACACAGACACGCTTGAACTGGCCGGAGTGCCCACGCGCCTGCGCTACGCAGTGCGCTACGTCAACGCCTCCAACCAGCGCGCGTCATTCTCCAACTTTCTTTTGATAGAACCCGCCGCGCGCCTCGCACAGCCGCCGTCGAACGTCTCCGCGCAGGAGTCAGAGGCTGCTGTCAATCTCAGTTGGAACTCACCAGCCGCGAACATAGACGGCTCAACTCCGGTCAACCTGCTCGGCTACAATCTCTATCGCATAGAGCAGGCAGCGAACGCGACAAACGTTGCGCCCGTCAACAATGCTCTGATTAACGGCACTGGCTACGCCGACAAGAATTTCCGTTTCGGTGTCGAGTACAAATATTTCGCGCGCTCGGTCTCGCTCGGCACCGGCGGCCAGCAGGTCGAGAGTCTGGATTCCAATACCGTCTCGGTCACGCCGCGTGACATTTATCCGCCGACTGCTCCGGCCTCAATCACGATTGCAGCCGCGCCGGGTCGTCTCTCGCTCTTCTTCCCGGCTAACCCGGAGCTTGACGTGGCTGGCTATAACGTCTATCGCTCGCTCGACCCGGACTTACCCAAAGACCGTTGGACGAAGCTCAACGGCGAGTTGCTGACGCGAACGACTTTTCAGGATGACAGGGTTGAGCCGGGCAAAAAGTACTATTACTATCTAACTGCAGTGGATACAGCAGGCAACACCAGCGCGCCGTCTGAAGTAATTTCGGAGACTGTGCCATAAGATGAAACTATGTCGCTACACAGCTCAGGGTATGTTCGCGCCGCACTACGGCATCGTCGAGGGCGAGTTTATACGCCCGCTCATTGACGCAGACGCCTTCGGCAGCCGACCACGCGCGCGCGCAGACAGGATTCCGCTCGCCGAAGCGACTTTGCACGTCCCTATGATTCCGTCAAAAATCGTCTGCGTCGG
This sequence comes from uncultured Pyrinomonadaceae bacterium, assembly GCA_964246305.1. GTDB lineage: Bacteria > Acidobacteriota > Blastocatellia > Pyrinomonadales > Pyrinomonadaceae > JACMLC01. The sequence goes on along the minus strand of CAXTPS010000001.1, from coordinate 77,480 downwards.
ACGCAACTACAGGGAGCACGCAGCAGAGCTTGGCAACAGGATGCCTTACGAGCCACTGCTTTTTTTAAAATCTCCCTCGGCTCTTATCGCTACCGGCGACGATATTTTGTTGCCCCCCGAATCAGCGCAGGTTGAACACGAAGGTGAACTCGGGGTCGTTATCGGACGCTATGCGCGGCGACTGCGCGCGGACGAAGACCCGCTCGCATATGTGCTCGGCTACACATGCGTCAACGACGTGACCGCGCGCGACCTGCAACGCAAGGACGTACAGTTCACGCGCGCCAAATCCTTCGACACGTTCTGCCCTGTCGGTCCACTGATTGTGACTGACATCAATCCTGCTGACGTGTCTGTGACCACGCGCGTCAATGGTCTGGTCAAACAGCACGCGCGCACTTCCTCGATGGCATTTTCCGTAGCTCATCTAGTGCGTTACATCTCGCACGCGATGACGCTCAATCCCGGCGACTTAATCGCCACCGGCACCCCCGCAGGCGTCTCTAAACTCGCCGTTGGAGATGTCGTCGAAGTAGAGGTCGAAGACATCGGCGTGTTACGAAATCAAGTTAAAAGTCTGGAGTCTGAAGTCTAGAGTCAATAACTTTTTGTCTTCGGACTCCAGACTCTTAACTCCTGACTTATTGAATGAGGAGAGTGAAATGAAATTTTTTATAGACACAGCTAATCTGGATGAGATACGCGAGGCGGCTGAGCTTGGCCTGATAGACGGCGTGACGACCAACCCGTCGCTCATCGCCAAAGAGGGTAACGTTGATTTCAAGCAGCACATCGCTGCCATCTGCGAGATAGTGCAGGGGCCTGTTTCCGCCGAAGTGACCAGCCTTGACACCGAAGGGATGCTCAAGGAGGGACGCGAGTATGCACGTATCGCTCCGAATGTCGTCGTCAAATGCCCGCTCACACGCGACGGACTCAAGGCCACGAAGGCTTTGACAGAGGAAGGCACGAAGGTCAACGTCACCCTCTGCTTTTCCGCCACTCAAGCCATCCTCGCAGCCAAAGCTGGAGCGGCATACATCAGCCCCTTCATCGGGCGGCTCGATGATATAGGCCAGAATGGGCTTGAGCTGCTTTCGGATATTGTTGAGATTTACAACAATTACGATTGGGGCACGGAGGTTCTGGCGGCCAGCATACGCCATCCGATACATGTCATAGAGGCCGCGCGCATGGGCGTTGATGTCGCCACCATCCCTTTCAAAGTCATCGAACAGCTCATCAAGCATCCTTTAACTGACAAAGGGCTTGACGCTTTTCTCTCAGACTGGAAAAAGAGCGGGCGATAGTTTTCAAAAGCTTAAACCCCTGAGCTTCAGTTTCTACTTCAAGGATGGTCGCCGTGCCGACTTCTGAAGTATCACGTCAGGTGCGGTCGTAGAGCGAGCCTGTCAGTACGTGCATGCTCTGATTTCAAGATTGATTTCGTGAGCAGTTAACGTGCGTATGTCCCGAGATTTTTTTACGAGCATGTCTGAAAATGTTGTCGTCGCAAACGGCCTCACCAAAATCTACGGCGGGCATCGTGCGGTTGATGCCATAGATTTCACAGTCAGGCGCGGTGAGACGTTCGGACTGCTCGGTCCGAACGGGGCTGGCAAATCCACGACCATGCGTATGATCGCCTGCCGCACTCCCCTTACATCCGGCGAGCTATCCGTCGAAAACTACGATGTACGCCAGTCGCCACGCCGTATACGTTCTCTGATCGGCGTCGTGCCGCAGGAGAACAATCTAGATCCCGATCTGAACGTACTCGAAAACCTGCTCGTTTACGCGCGATACTTTCGCATCCCTCCAGTCGAAGCTGCCGCGCGCTGCGATGAGCTGTTGAGCTTTACGGGGCTCCGTCATCGCGCCACTGCGCGCGTTGACGAGCTTTCAGGCGGCATGAAACGCAGACTCATGATCGCTCGCTCGCTGATTCATAAACCCAAGCTCCTAGTTCTCGACGAGCCGACCACAGGGCTTGACCCGCAGGTGCGTCAGGAAATCTGGCAGAGGCTCGAAGAGCTTCGCCGCATAGGAGGGGTAACGATTCTTTTATCAACACATTACATGGAAGAAGCTGAGAAACTATGTGAACGTCTGATTGTGATGGATCGGGGTCGTATTCTGGCCTCCGGCTCACCGCTCGAATTGATTAGGGAAAGCGTCTCCAGGTATGCGCTGGAGGTTCGTGATTGCGAGACGAAACCCTTGCAGGAGGGTTTAGAAGGTATCGCCGCTGTCTCTCGCAACGGCGCGCATCTTTATTTCGCGGCGGATGCTGACAGCTTGACGCCTCTGTTGAAATATTATGAGGGATACCGCCTCTTGATTCGACCCTCGAATCTGGAGGATGTGTTCATGCAACTCGTCGTCCCGGAAGATGAGGCTGTGGGAGCAAAGCCTTCGTGATCGAGCCGCCCTTGAAGATAATTTCCCCGGAAATTACCGTTCGCGCTCTGAAATTCGATGGCCGTGAGCATCGCAGTTGGCGCGCACGGCTCAACAGCCGCGAGGCATCGCTGCTCGTCCTGGACGCGGCTTTTGATGTGGAGATAAATCATCCACTGCTCGGCAGGATCGAGCGCGGGACTCTGAGCGTCGAATATTACTGGCTGGATCGCTGGTATAACGTCTTTCGCTTTTCAGAGCCGGATGGCGGGTTGCGTAACTATTACTGCAACATCAACAAGCCGCCGACTTTTGACGGGTGCGTGCTTGAGTTCGTAGACCTGGATATAGACGTACTGGTTGCGCCCGATCTCTCTTATCAGATTTTGGACGAAGACGAATTTGCCGCAAACGCCGTCAGCTTCAACTATCCGGCAAAGGTAATGCAACGCGCACACATTGCATTAGACGAATTGATCTTGTTGATCGAGTCGCGTCGATTCCCTTTCGATAAATGATTTTGAGTTTGTCTGATGAACGCACAGGAAAAGATTGAAGTGAAAATTAGTGGCCGCGCGCAGCACGAGGCCGGGACGAATCGTGAAGGCCGCGCGCTGGCATTAGCGCGCGTGGATGCGCGCGACGTGTGGGCAGTGTGGCAGCGTAATTTTCAGGTCTACATTCGCACATGGAAGATGCAGCTCGCCGCGCCGTTGATTGAGCCTGTCTTCACAGTCTTCGCCTTTGGCTGGGGCGTCGGCTCTCTGATAACTTCACGCGTGGAGAATATCTCGTATCTCTCTTTCGTTGGAGCCGGAGTGCTGACCTTTTCAGTCATCATGCGCTCGCTTTTTGAGACGACCTACTCCGCATATTTCCGTATGGTCTATCAATCAACGTATGACGCCATCCTCGCGACCCCCGTCGGCGCAGAGTCTCTTGCCTTCGCGGAAATCTTCTGGGCTATCAGCAAGGCCGCGCTCGACGCCCTGATTATCCTGCTGATTCTCGTGGCCTTCGGGGCGGCCACTTCCGTTTACGCTGTGCTTGCCCCAATGCCCTTGCTCCTCGGCAGTTTCCTGATCTCAAGCCTCTCGCTCGGCATCACCGCGCACGTGCATGACATAGATTCTTTCAATCTTTATCTGGCGCTCTTCTTTTCATCCATCTTTCTGTGCGGCGCATGGTTTCCGCTCGAAGTCCTGCCGCCGCCGTTGCGCCTGCTCGCGTGGGCATTGCCCTTGACGAGCGCGATTGATCTGACGCGCGCGTGCCTGACCGGCAGGTTTTTAATTCGACATCTATACGAACTCTCGTACCTGCTCGTCGCGGCTCTGATTTTCACAGAGTGGGCGATGCGCAGTATGCGTCGCCGTCTGGTGGCATAAGCGTGAGTTATCGAACGCCTTGTGTTAGTCTCTCGTTTCCGAATTTCGATTGTTGAAAAAAGTGCTTCCCTGACTCTTTAGCTACACAAAATGGCGACACAAAAACCAGAGCCGTCGGCTCCTGATAAGCTGGAAATGTTGCGTGAACGCTCGCGCCGCGCGGAAGCGGGCGGGGGCAGTGCGCGTCTTGAGAAACAGCGCGCGAGCGGCAAGCTGACTGCGCGTGAGCGTGTTGAATTACTGCTCGACGAAGCGACGTTTGAAGAGTTCGATAAGTTCGTAGTGCATCGCTCGCACGACTTCGAGCTGGACAAGCAGCTTTATCAGGGCGACGGAGTCGTGACGGGTCACGGCCTGATTGACGGTCGCCGCGTCTTCGTCTTCGCACAGGATTTTACGGTCTTCGGCGGCTCGCTCTCCGAGACTCATGCCGAAAAGATTTGCAAGGTGATGGACATGGCGATGAAAGTGGGCGCGCCCGTCATCGGCCTCAACGATTCCGGCGGTGCGCGCATACAGGAGGGCGTCGTCAGTCTGGGCGGCTATGCTGACATCTTCCTGCGCAACACGATTGCGAGCGGCGTCGTGCCGCAGATAAGCTGCATCATGGGGCCGTGCGCGGGCGGCGCTGTCTACAGCCCTGCCATCACTGATTTCAACGTGATGGTCAAAGATACTTCGTACATGTTCATCACGGGGCCGGATGTGATTAAGACGGTCACGCATGAGGACGTGACTAAGGAGGAGTTGGGCGGAGCGATGACGCATAACCGCATCTCCGGCGTAGCGCATTTCGCAGCAGATTCTGACGCGCACGCCCTGCGCCTCGTGCGAGAGCTTTTATCTTTCATCCCTTCTAACAATATGGATGACCCGCCCTTCGCGGCGACCGTTGACCCTTCGGACAGGGTCGAGCCGAAGCTCAACTCCATCGTGCCGGAAGCCTCGAACCAGCCTTACGACATACGCGAGGTGATACATGAAGTAGTTGACGAACGCTACTTTTTTGAGGTGCATCAGCATTACGCTCCGAACATCGTCGTCGGCTTCGCGCGCTTGGCCGGTAAGCCCGTCGGCATCGTCGCCAACCAGCCAGCCTTTCTGGCTGGAGTCTTGGACATAGATGCTTCCGTGAAGGGCGCGCGATTTGTGCGTTTCTGCGACTGCTTCAATATTCCCTTGATTACTTTTGAAGATGTGCCGGGGTTTATGCCGGGCGTGGGACAGGAGCACGGGGGCATTATCAGACACGGCGCGAAATTGCTCTACGCGTTTGCGGAAGCGACCGTGCCGAAGATCACGGTCATCACGCGCAAGGCTTACGGCGGGGCGTACTGCGTGATGGCTTCAAAGCACATCCGCACGGACATCAACTTCGCATGGCCTTCAGCCGAAATCGCTGTCATGGGAGCTGAGGGCGCGGTCGGCATCCTTTACCGCCGAGAGATAAATGAAGCCAACGACAAAGAATCTGCGCGACGCGCACGCATCGACGAACTTGAAGAGAAGTTCGCCAGCCCTTATGTCGCAGCCGAACGCGGCTTCATAGATGAAGTGATAGAGCCTTCGCAGACCAGACCGAAGCTCATACGCGCCCTGAAACTTTTGGAAAATAAGCGCGACACTAACCCGCCGAAGAAGCACGGGAACATTCCTCTGTAGAGCGATGAGAGTAAAGCTATCTCGCCCTACTCTTGAATCTCGAATAAATCAAAAAGCCGGATGAAGACATGTTCTCCATCCGGCTTTTTGATTTTTGAAATATCTTGAAACGTTAAGCAGCCTTCTTAGCATTTGCAGATTGCTCTCTGAGAAGCTCCAGAGCTTTCTTCATCTGCACGTCTTCCGGCTGTTGCTTGGGCGAGTTGGCTTCGGGCGAAACCTCGCGCTTGTCATTCGGCTGATTCGGCTGCACGACCGCATCGTCATCGTTGCCGGTCAAATCCTCCGGGTCGATTCCGTCGGCAAGCTCAGGCTTCTCGACCTTGACCGAAGGCTTGACGCCGGAGTTGGCGCGGTCTGCTCCGAGGAACGGAACGCCGCTCGCAGAAGCCCATTTGATGGTCGTCAGGAGGAGACCGTCGCCGTCGCGCAGTGTGAAAAGCTGCTGCTCCGCGCCCGCGCCAAAACTTTTTTCTCCCACGACTTCGCCGCGCTTTCTTTCAAGCAAAGCCGAAGCCAGGACCTCTGCCGCGCCAGCCGTGCCTACGTCGATCAAGGCTATGACCGGGCCGTTAAAGACAGCGTTCTTCTCTTCCGCCGAATAACTCTTGATGACTTTGCCCTCGCGCCCGATGGTCTGCGCGAGCACGCCGTCTTTGATGAAGAGATTGGCGACGCTCACGGCCTCACTGAGCGAGCCGCCCGCGACGCTTCTCAAATCGAGCACGACTTTCTGCGCGCCCTGCTTTTGCAATTCCTGTAGGCGCGCACGCACATCAGCCGACTCTCCATCAGCCAGACTGTTGATCTTGAGGACGCCGATCTTTCCTGCCTCCATACGCCCTTCGGCTGCCGGAGTCTTGAATGAATCACGCTTGACCGTCAGCGTCAACGGACGCGGTGTGCCGCGCAGGATACGCAGCTTGACTTCGCTGCCCGCAGGCCCGTTCAAAAGCTGTCGCGCATCATACAGAGAGATGTCGCGCGTCGCCTTGCTGTCAATGTATTCGATAATATCGCCGGCGCGCACGCCCGCCTGATCCGCCGGAGAGCCTTTGATGGGCGCGATGATGTAGAGATATGACGAGACCTGCGAAAGCTCTGCGCCGATTCCGGCCTGATTGCTCTTGCCGCTCGCGCCGTACTCGCGCACCTGCTCAGGCGTCAGATAAGTGGAATACGGATCAAGCCCGTAAGCCAGACCGCGCAGCGCGCCCGCGCGCACCTTATCCATATTCGGCTCGTCCACATAATCATTCTGTATATGCTGCAAGACGCTTTCAAAGATACGCAACTGCGCGCCGGGGTCGTTCGTCGGCTGCTGCGCGCGTGTGGACATCCAGCCGCCGACCACTGCATAAAGAGCCACGGTCGCGGATAAAACTACGAGAGCAAATTTTGTGCGAAAGGACATCGAAAAACCTCAATCAGACAGGCCGTCAAAGTTATTTTAGAAGCATACGCCGCTGACAGCTTCTCGTCGGCTCATGCTTGGCTGTATCATACAGTGCGCTCAAACCGCGCGCAAGCAACCACTTCGGGCGTTGAATAATTTTACAATTTGCATAAAACTCGCGCCCGCTGTTATATCATCTGTGGCGTGTACCGCTTGACATGGTGTTTAGGTCATTTCATACTTCGCCGCTCGAAAAAAATCGAATTGCCAGCAGAACAGATCAACGAAAATCCGTGTCAGGGCGAAGCAGCGACGAAGCTCGCAGGGCGTCTGCTCGCGCTCGATCTGGGAGCGAAGCGCGTCGGCGTCGCCGTCTCCGATGAGCTGCATCTGACCGTGCGCCCGCTACAGGCGATTGAGCGCACCAGATGGAAAAAGCTCCTGCGCGAAGTAATCGAACTGCTCAGGGACTTTGACGCCAAAGCGCTGGTCATTGGTTTGCCGCTCAGTCTGGACGGAGCTGTGGGTACAGCCGCGCGGGAAGCGTTGCGGCTCGCAAACAATTTCAAGCTCTCGCTCGATGTCCCTGTCTACTTGCAGGACGAGCGATTGACCTCGCGCGAGGCGGAAGAATCATTGCGCGCCGCCGGGCACCGGACTCAAGAGCTGCGCCAGTTGATAGACAGCGAAGCAGCCGCGATAATTCTTCGTGATTTTATAGCCAGCGCGCCCAAACGTCATTCAGATGCATCTTAAAAAATAACAGCTCATCCAATCAGATTAGAGAAGAGGGATTTTTCAGCTTAAATCTTTATGAAACGTTTACGTCTGGCGCTGCTCTTTCTACTACTGCTCGCGATAGCGATCTGCGGTTTTGCATATTGGGCTTACAGTGACCTGCACACGCCCCGCGCGCATTCCAGGTCGGCGGAGTACGTGGAGATCCCGCGCGGCACATCGCCTACGGAGATCGTCTCGAAGCTCTCCTCTCTGGGCATCATCGGGCGCGGGTGGCCGCTGCTGGCATATATGAAACTGACCGGCACAGGCTCGCGGCTCAAGGCGGGCGAGTATCGCTTTCAAACTCCGATCTCTCCGCTCGAAGTGCTGCACAAGCTGGAAGAGGGCGAAGAGCGTCTGCGAAAATTTACGGTCATCGAAGGCTGGACGCGCTGGGACATTGCGGAGGCTCTGGCGCGTGTGCCCGAATTGAAGTTGAAGAGTACGGCGGAGGCGCTCGCGTTGATGGATGACGCAGGCGCGGTACGCGACCTTGACCCGCAGGCGCAGAATCTCGAAGGCTATCTCTACCCGGACACCTATAGCTTCCCCGTTGACACGACCGCGAGCCAGATGGTCGCTTTGATGGTCAAGCGTTTCCGTCAGGAGTGGAAACCGGAATGGACTGCGCGCGCGAGTGCTCTCGGTATGACGCCGCGCCAGATAGTCACCATCGCTTCGCTCATCGAAACCGAAGCGAAGCTCCCGGAGGACCGCCCGCTCATCTCCTCCGTTATCTACAATCGCCTGAAGATCAAGATGCCGCTCGGCGTGGATTCAGCAATCATCTACGCATCGAAGCTCGCCGGTAAGTGGAAAAATGACGGCAAAGTTTACAAGAGCGATCTCGACCGCAACACTCCTTACAACACGAGGCTGCATGCGGGACTTCCTCCCGGCCCCATCGCCGCCCCCAGCGCAAGCTCATTGCAAGCCGCGCTCTTTCCATCTGCGACGGACTATCTCTTTTACGTTCGCGAGCCTTCGCGTAATGACGGCAAGCACAATTTTTACAGCAACGACGCAGATTTCTCACGCGGCGTTGAGGCTTTGCGTAAGTGGGAGCGCGAACGCGACGCAGCTAAAGCTCAAGGCAATCAGAACGCTCCCTCGCCTTGAAAGCTGTGGAACGTACATGACGGAGTATTCACGGCAGTTTTATCAAATTCTCGATTTTGAATAACCCACTTGTTTTTACATGGCTCTTACACTATGCTCGGCATCGTCTCCCCTTATTCAGATAAAGATGGCCTGTTTGTTCCCCGGTAGACCAGAGAAAGTTTGAGGATATTAATAGTGAGAAGACTAATCACGATCTCCTTCGTCTTGATGATTGGCGCGGCGAGCGTCTATGCGCAGGGCAAAGGGGTTGATCCGCAGAACGAACGCGTGCGCGATACCGGTAATCAGAGCACGCCGGGCAACAATGGAACGAAACAGGATACGGGCGCGGGGCGGGGCATAGATTTCGGCAAGGGGCGCACGCCCGAAACTCCGCTCATTCCGAATCCATATCGCTTCACCGCGCGCCGCGATGCTCTGATGCAGGCCGTCACGGAGTTGATACGAGACCGTAAGCTGATACTGGATGACGCCGCTTCAAAGCCGGATGAGGGCGTCTTTATCACGCAACCTTATACCTTCACCAGAGGGGCTGTCGTGGCTCAGTCCGAGCTGAATCGCTATGCTGATTTACCGCCGACGACTGCGCGCGGCTGGACTCGCGGACGTTACACCTTGATCGTAGAAGTTCAGGCCATAGACGGCGTAACGGCGAATGTCGGTGTTACTGCCAAAATAGAGGGACGCACGGATGGAGCTACCGGAGCGGAGTGGTCAACGCTGCAAAGCCTCGGAACCGCCGAACAGGAATTCATGGGCGCGCTGATAGAAAAAGTGACCGGTGCCGCCCCTCCGGGCGCACAGCCCTAAGATTTAAAAACCGCTTTGCGCGTGTTGATGTGACACATAAAGATGGCGTCTCATATGGCACTACTTTCAACAGCTTAGCTCCGTCAGGCTCACACATATCTTGAACTGTGTACCGGGAATAACAATTGTCAGAGATGGCTACTGATATTGAAAAAACTTCGGATGATCTGCCCGCTATATTGACGGAAGATCGCGGGTCGGGGATGACGCGCGGCATCGCTATTTTATGCGCGCTGGGATTAACCGCCGCGCTGTTGACGGGCTATCTATTGCTTCGCAGACGGCACGCGGAGCGGCTGCAAGCAGAGCAGGCTGCGCAAACTCAGGCCGCTAAGCCTGCGCCCACGCCTCAGCTTCAACTCTTTGTTGATGATGCGATGATTAAAGGCACGCAAGCCGTTCTGGCCGGAACCGCGCTGAACATATCTGGCGAGAAATTGACAGACCTCTCGGTCGAGCTTGAGTTGAAGCGGCGCAAAGACGGCGTTTCCGAGCTACGCACGCTTCAGGTCGAACCGCACGACCTGGCTCCTCAGGAACAGGGACGCTACTCTCTGAGCGTTACTTCCGGCGATTACAGAGAGACGCGCGTGCTGCACATCAAAAGCGGCTCACGCTCAGGCGAGATAGCATTCAAAATAGTCCCCGGCGCGCAACGTCCGCCCGAACGGCTTCCTCAGACGACTAAAACAATTATCGTGAAGCCGACTCCAAGGCGTGGCAAAGGCGAAGAATTTATCAACACGCCGGATACTCCGGTCACTGTCCCCTGAGATTTTCAGGCCGCACGCGACGACTCATCTGCTTTCATCTATCTTCCAAAAATAATTCCGCTTGATTGACTGCCCTCGCGTAAAACTTCAAGAGTCGGCATGGCGACATTGTTTCATGCAATATCTAAACTCCGCCGGTTTATAGTTTAGAATAGTGGAACTTAAGAAGCTTGTTCAAAACTCTCAGTCAAGCTTTCCGGCTGATTTTCGGCAGCATCAGCTTTTATTGAGACGAATGTCTGGCTCACAGCATAACGCCTGAAGCTTCTCATTCAGCTCCCGGTTTGAGACGATTTCGTGTGGATGAGAAACGTGTATGAGACCGGGAGAATTTTGCCGCAGGCGCGCTATCTCTTCGAGCAGGCTTTTGCGCTTTTCCGCCGTCCCACGTTCATTGAAGATGAGGCAATCGGCGGTGGCGATCAAACGTTCTGCTGATGGCTTCCAGATTTTTCGGCTGATGCTCGGGTCAACGATCATCAGAGTCAGCGTTGGCTTGATGTGCAGAGCCAGAGTATTGCTCTCGATGACAACGCACTGTGCCCCCGCTAAAAGTCTCTGCATCTGAAGCCATGCGCCTGTGATTGCGACATCACGTGTGATTGTCCACAGGACAGGATTTCCGCCTGCCGCCAGAAGGCGCGCAGTATCCGTGCCGGGCTGAGAGATGATGTTATCTCTGTCGATGATTTGAAAATCGCCGCCGAGCGAAGAGCAGACGTTGCAGCCCTTCCCTCCATGCGGGCAGCCGCGCTCGCCATGTGTGACAGTGATTTTGGCTGCCGCCGTCCGGCACTGTTTTGCCAGCAGTGCGGTCACGATTTCGGCGACGGAGGTCTTGCCTGCGCCTGACGAGATTCCCGCGACGACAATGGTGTACATTTCTTCAGCCATCTTTTCGCGTTCACATCTATAGGTCTCACGCCGCACGGGACAACCTTTCACCCGGACTGCGCTTCACAATCATTGCTTGCTCCGCATTACTGTTATTCGTTAATATCATCGTCAATATGAGAGATGGCTGAAGAAGCTCGCCATCTACTTTACAACTTTCTGCAAGGTGTAGGCTAATGTCATTACGCATACTTTTTTTACTTGTGTTCTTGATCTCATGCGCGTGCGCTGTGAGCGCGCAGTCAAATCGTCCTGAGCCGCTTGATCCGACAGATCAAGAGAGCAGTATCGTCGAAGAGATGCGGGTGAAATGGGAGATTAAGTACGCAGAGAAAGAGCGGCTGGAAAACCTTGATCGCGCACGCGAGGCGGCGCAACTTGGCGATGAGATATTTAAAACATATTCGAGCAATAAGAGTTTAAGCACGACCGAAAAGAAGAAGCTGGACAGGCTGGAAAAAGTCACGCGCAAGATACGCAGTCAGGCGGGCGGCTCAGACGGCGATGATTCCGATGACAAAGTGCCGAATCAAATTGAGCCTGCTCTCAAGCGTCTCTCAGAGGCGACCACAGAGATGCGTAAAGCGGTTGAGAAAACGCCACGGCAGGTAGTCTCTGCGACCGTCATCGAAACTGCTAACGAGATTCTGGATATTATCCGTTTCGTCCGTGTTTCAACTCGCTGAACATTTGACCGTGGAGGCAGCAGCTTGCACACACACAAACATCCCTCCCTCCGTCGTCTCTCCGGCTTTATCTTTTTCCCGATGCTCATAGCTTTCGTTTCCACTCCTTACAACTTCACAAAATCGCAGGACGACGATGAAGTCGTGCGCGTCAACACCGATCTCGTCGTCTTGAACGTGACGGTCGTTGATGCTGCCGGAAAGTTCGTGCGCGGATTGCGTAGTAGTGATTTCAAGCTGTTGGTGGATGGGCGAGAGCAGCGCGTCTCAAATTTCATGCGGGAAGAAACTCCCTTCGCCGCCGCCGTGCTGCTCGATACTTCCGGGAGCATGGAGCAGCGCATGGGGCTGGCGCGCTCGGCTGCCATACGCTTTTTGCAGGAGCTTCGTGAAGACGACATGGCGGCTGTTTACCGCTTCGATAGCGAGATTGCGCAGGTGCAGGAATATTCGCCGAGCCGCGACTTGGGAGACTTCGCCTTCGGCATACGCGCCAGAGGCATGACCGCGCTCAATGATGCGATACTGCGCGCGGCGGTTGACTTGGGGCATCGTTCGGAAAATCGCCGCGCGATCATAGTCCTCTCGGACGGCGCGGACACTAAGAGCGCGTCTTCCGCTAACAAAGCTCTGGACTCGGCTCTGGCAGCCAACGCGACGATTTATGCTGTGGACATGTCTTCGACTGAGGGAGCGACGGCGCGCAATCAGCAGAACGCCTCTGTCTTGCAGAATTTCGCTTCAAAGACGGGCGGTCGTTATGTAGCGACTCCCGGCGGGCCTGTCATGCGCGAGGCTTTCGTGCAGATTGCAGAAGAGCTGAGCAACCAGTACACACTGATTTACGTACCGCCTGACAACGCGCGAGATGGAAAATGGCATAAGATAGAAGTCAAGCTCTCGCGTCCAGACCTCACCGTTCGCACGCGTAAGGGCTATCAGGCTCCGAAGAAATAGTCTAAAACAAAAGCGCGATTAATACTCGCGCAAAGGCGCAAAGGCGCAAAGAAAAGCACACAAAGAGTAGGCGGCATTCAATCTCTGTATGCTCTTTCTTTGCGCCTTTGCGCGAGAATTTCTTTGGAGCTTCAAAGACTGGTCTGCGTGCGCGCCTTGTCGCGGTGTCGCTCGAAGGCAAGCGCTATCAGTTGGTCTATGATTTCGGGGAATGAGACGCCGGAGGCTTGCCACATCTTCGGATAGCCTGAGACATCCGTGAGGCCGGGCATCGTGTTCAGCTCGTTGACGAGCAGTTCCTTCGTATCGCGCCGCAGAAAAAAGTCAACGCGTGCGAGTCCGGAGCCGTCCACAGCCCTGAAGGCGCGTGTCGCCATGCTCTGAATTTTTTTGATGAGGGATTTTGAGAGCGGCGCGGGCACGACGAAATCCACGTGCCCTGTGCTCGAATATTTTTCCGTGTAATCGAGAAACTTTGCGGCCTCTTCGTGGACGACATATTCTCCGGGCAGGCTCGCCTTCGGCTCGTCGTTGCCGATGACCGCGCATTCAATCTCGCGCGCGTCGAGTCCCTCTTCGACTATCACCTTACGGTCATAACGCGCGGCCAATTCAATCGCTTTATCAAGCGAGTTTTTGTCCGTGGCTTTTGAGATGCCGACGGACGAACCCAGATTGGCTGGCTTGACGAAACAGGGAAAGCCTATCTCGCGTTTAGTGCGGCGGCGTATGGCTGCGGGGTCGCGCTCCCAGTCGCTCCGCAGAAACCATATGTACTTGCAGATAGGCAGCCCCGCGTCTCTGAACAGAGATTTCATAGCCACCTTGTCCATCCCGCACGAAGAGGCCAGCACCCCGCAGCCGACATAAGGCGCTCCCGCCATTTCAAGCAAGCCTTGAAGCGTGCCGTCTTCGCCATAGGTTCCGTGAAGCACAGGGAAGATCAGGTCGAACGGCTGTGAGGCGGATTGTTCGTGATTCGCTTCGAGCGCGACCAGACCGCTGTGTGTCGGGTCACCGATGATCGCTACGTCACGGCCCGCCTTGTTGGTGATTCTGGCGGGCACGAGCCGCTTCGTCTCATCCGGCAGGAGCTTGACCGATTCGGCAGCCCCCAGCCACTTCCCTTCCTTAGTAATCGCAATCGGCACGACATCATATATATCCCGGCTCATCGCCTCGATCACAGAGCGCGCAGACCTCAGCGAAATCTCGTGCTCTCCAGAACGCCCGCCATAAATCACACCCACGCGAATTTTTTTTGTCATAGATAAAGTTCGAGTTCCAAGTTCCAAGTTCCGAGTTCCAAGTTAAGAGCTTGTCTTTGACTTGGAACTCGGAAGATGGAACCCGGAACTCATACGTTTTACAGAATTCTTTTACCGAACGCTGAGAGAATCAATTCGACGCCGAGTTCAGCCGTGCGATTGTTGACATCGAGCGCGGTATTTATCTCTACGACTTCGAGCGAGAGCATGCCGCCCGCCTCCGCAATCTTCTCCATCGCCAGATGCGACTCGCGGTAGCTCAAGCCACCTCGCACGAGCGTGCCTGAGCCGGGAGCATCGCCCGGGTCCATCACATCAACGTCAAAAGTCACGCTGTATCCGGCAGTAGCTTTTGAGGCGATGGCGATGGCTTCGTCTATGCACGCGCTCATGCCGCGCTCGTCAATCTCGCGCATAGTGATAAAGCGTATGCCCAGCTTGCGTATCAGCTCGCGCTCTCCCTGATCCACGTCTCGTGCTCCGACGTGAGCGCAAAAACGCGGGTCAAGCTTCGGCGCAAAGCCCGCGACGTGTGTCAACTCCGGCGCGCCGTATCCGAGCAGCGCGGAGAGGGGCATCCCGTGTATGTTGCCTGTCGGCGAAGTCTCAGGCGTGTTCATGTCCGCGTGTGCATCGAACCAGATGAGGCCGAGCGTCTCATTACGCTCGCGGCAGTAGGAGGCCGCGCCCGCAATCGAGCCGATGGCAATCGAATGATCGCCGCCGATGATGATCGGAGTCTCGCCGTCTTTCAGAATGTCGCGCACCTCGACGGCGAGTTCTTCGCACGCTTCCGTCATCTCCGCCAGATACTTCAACTGGTCGTTCGGCGCGGGGATGGAAAGCGGGCGCGCAATCCGCATGTCGCCCAGATCGCGCACTTCATAGCCGAGCTGCGCTATGCGCTGGCTGAGACGCGCGACCCGAATCGCAGCCGGGCCGATGTCCACGCCCGCCAGTGTGGAGCCGAAGCCGAGCGGCACGCCGAGAATGCTGACCCGCCGCCCCGTTCCCGGACGATCAATTTTTGAGAGAGATTCCGTAGTATCTATAGTTGCAGTGTCATTCATAACTCACGCTTTATATTTACATCTGAATTTGTGTACCCCGAATTTAGAAAACATTTCCAAAGCGATCAAGCCTTCATTGCGAGCTTTGGTCTTTCTTTGCGCCTTTGCGTGAAACGTTGCGGGTTCTCGCAAAGGCGCAAAGGTAAAACTCAAGGCGCAAAGAGTTGATTCGCTTGAGTGCTTGGGTGCTTAAAGCGACTCATAGTTTCGACCTCCTAAAACACGACGCTTCCGGCTTTTCGATTGATTATCGAAACAGCCTCTTCAGCCGTCTCCGCAAAGTCGAGGATAGAAACATCCTTATCGCTGACGACGAGATGCTCTTGCCATGACTTGACGAGGGGCGGCCAGCAGTCTCCAAGCAGGACGAGCGGGCGTTCTTCTATGACGTGCGTCTGTATCTTGTTCCAGACGAGCGAGACTTCCGTCACTGTGCCCATCCCGCCGCGCAGGGCTATGAAGCCCATCGAACGCGTAATCAGATTTTGCAATCGCTCATAAAAGTGTGCGGAAGCCACCTTGTCCGTCAGATACCGGTTCGGCTCCGCCTTGAACTGGTTCATCACGATGCCGAGGACGCGTCCGCCCTTCTCGCGTGCGCCACGGCTCGCGGCCTCCATCACGCCCAAATATCCGCCCGTGCAGATAGTATACCCGGCCTCAGCCAGAAGCTGTCCGACGCGTCGCGCCTGTGCATACTCGGCGCAGGTTTCGTCGCACTTCGAGCCGCCGAAGATCGTCACAATTCTTTCGTGTTCGTCGCTCATACTTTTACGCGCCCGCAGACGAGCAGCGAGCCTGACTCCCTGTATTTCAAGTAATCTTCACGTGATTCAAATGAGCCGCCCGCGTAATCATCCGGGATCGGCGTCGGGTCATAAAGCCGTGCATCAAGCGTTTCGACAAATCCCGCTTGAGCGAAGAGCTTCCGATACTCGTCAATGCTCAAAAGCTGCACAGGCACTTTGAGCTGCTCGATCCATTGATGCGAAGGCTCGTTCTCCTGATAAAGGTCTACGACCGAGGCGAACACGCCGCCGGGAGCGAGGACGCGGCGAACTTCCGCCAGAGCCGCCGCCATATCTGAGTAGTAATAGATCGACTCCATCGAAAACGCATGCGTGAACTCGCCTTCAGCAAATGGAAGTTGCTCCGCGCTCCCAACATAAAACTCCGCGTTGAGATATTCAGTGGACGCGGCACGCGCCTGCGCGATCATCTCATCCGAGATATCTATCCCGGCGACGCGGCCATGCTTTGCGATTTCAGCCATCAGGCGCGTCGCCCACCCCGAACCGCATCCCAGATCGAGCACATGCGAATCCGTTTTGAGATTCATGCGCGCAATCGCCTGCTCTCCTGTCGGACGATGGCCGCGCTCCATACGCTCACCGCGCCCGGCACGTGCCCAATCGTTGAACTCAAGTCGTAAACGCTCTTCCATCATAACGGTCAAGAGTCTGAAGTCTGGAGTCTGGAGTCAAAAGCTTTAAGACTTCTGGAGTCTGGACTCTTGACTCCAGACTATTTCAAGGTTTGAGACGATAGAGCATACGTGGGAACGGAATCGTTTCGCGCACGTGTTCGATGCCGCACATCCAGGCCGTGCAGCGTTCGATGCCCATGCCGAAACCCGCGTGCGGCACGCTGCCGTAGCGGCGCAAATCCAGATACCAGTTGAAGGCTTCTTCCGGCAGCTCGTGCAACTTAATCTGTTCTTGCAGGAAATCCAGAGAGGTCGCGCGCTCGCCGCCGCCGATGACTTCGCCGTAGCCTTCGGGCGCGAGCACGTCTACGCCCAGAGCGAGTTCCGGCTGCTCCTCATCGCGCGCCATGTAGAAGGCTTTGACCACAGCCGGATAGTGATGCACCATCAAAGGCTTGTCATACTTGCCGGACAGAAAAGTCTCATCGGGCGCGCCGAAATCACCGCCCCACTCAAAGCGCGTCTCAACCTCGCCGCGCTCATGGCCTTCCTGCAACATACGCACGGCGTCGTTGTAATGCAGGCGCGGGAACGGCGGTACGATGGCTTCGAGCTTTGAAACATCGCGCTCCAAGATTTTCAACTCTTCCGCTCGCTCATCCATCACGCGCGAAGCGATGCTCGATAAGAAACGCTCGCACAAATCCATCACGTCATCGAGCGTGGCATAAGCCATCTCAGGCTCGACCATCCAGAACTCAGTCAGGTGGCGGCGCGTCTTCGACTTCTCCGCGCGAAAGGTCGGGCCGAAGCAGTAAGCCTTGCCAAAAGCCGCTGCGGTCGCTTCATTATAAAGCTGTCCGGACTGAGTCAGATACGCTTTCTGCTCGTCGAAATAATCTACTTCGAAGAGCGTCGTCGTGCCCTCGCACGCGGCAGGCGTGAAGATCGGAGCATCCGCCAGAGTAAAGCCGTCATTGTCCAGAAAATCACGCACGGCTTTGACGACGGTATGGCGAACTTTGATGATCGCGTGCTGGCGGCGAGAGCGCAGCCAGAGATGGCGATGATCCATCAAAAATTCCGTCCCATGCTCTTTCGGCGTGATCGGGTAATCATGCGTCGGACTCACGACCGTTGCATCCACTACATCAATCTCGTATCCGCCCGGAGCGCGCTCGTCCGCGCGGACAGACCCGCGCACGATGAGCGCAGATTCCTGCCCCAATCCATTGAGCGCGTCCCAGACCTCCGGCGCGATGGTCTTCTTCAAGACCACGCACTGCGCTACGCCCGTGCCGTCCCTCAACTGCGGGAACAACAGCTTGCCACTCGAACGCATATTATAAAGCCAACCCTTGAGCGTAACCTCTTCGCCCACGTGTTTCGATAATTCATTGATGTATGTCTGTTTCATAAGTGATAGGTGATACGTGATACGTGATAGGTGACAGGAAAAAGCTTTTGCTTTCTCTTATCACCTATCACACATCACTCATCACTGTCGTTCAGTCTCTGTGTGATTGCGCGGCGGAGAGCGGGAAAGCGATCGAGCCATTCTGCCGCCTGCACGACGATACGGAAGGTCGGCTCGATGTATTGCTCATAAATTTCGCCGCGCCCGCCGACGGCTGTTTGATACGAGAAAGTCCCGATGGCCTTGAGGCCGCGCTGGACAGCCATGAGGCGAAACTCGCGCGCGAATTCATCCGGGTCAATCGCGTCAAGCCCTCTCAAACGCCTCTCTTCGAGCAGGTACAGACGGTGCGCGCGAATCTCTGCCAGCGACGGCATCTCAAGCTGACGGTCGAGCAAGAGCGAGACCAGATCATAACTCGCAGGCCCCATACGCGCGTCCTGATGATCCACTATTCGGAGGCAATCTTTTTTGTCCACTAACAAATTCGCTGTGTGATAATCACGATGGCAAAGGACGCGCGGGCGTGCTGACAGTTCCGCCGCGATATCGTTTAGCTCGACTTTCAGCTCCGCAGCCTCGCCGTGCCTCAGGGTCTCACCTCTGAGGCTGCCGAAGTAGTGCTCCATGAAAAAATGCAATTCCCAGGCGAGCTTCGCTTCATCGAAGGCGAGGCGGCTGGCGATGGACTTCAGCTCGAAAGCTTTCGGAGTCGCAGCCTGTATGTCCGCGATCAGGCTGATGGCGCGCTCCTGATAAGCCTCGTGCTCAGCCTCGCTCGAAGTCTCAAGCACGCTGTGCAGTTGCCTGTCGCCCAAATCCTCTTGAATGATGATGCCGCTCTTGCCGTCTATCGCGAGTATTTCGGGAACGGGCAATCCGACCTCTGCGAAAAGTCTGGTGATGTCCAGATACGGATGGAACTCCGGGTCAAACGGTTCAGGATAAACGCAGGCAATCGCGTTTTTGCGCTTCCAGTGAATCCGAAAATATTCGCGCGTCGAAGCGTCCGGCGTGAGCGCGTGAATATCTTTGTCCTTCACAGCATGATGCTCGGACAGATGACGCGCTAGACGCTCACGCGCGTTGAGGTCAAACTTTTTGACATTGATTTGTGGAGCTTGACTCATGCGTTGAAGCGGAAACTTGTGGCTTAAGTGTCTCTCATCCGGAGACGGGACGGGCGGGTACAGGTTTCAAGCACGCCGAGTCCAGACCTCAAGGAGATGTGCGATTGTATCACCCTGCGAGCGACACGACAAAATTATCTCCCAACACTTCGCCTTTGAGGGCTTTGGCTGGCGGCTCGACTCCCTCTATCAACTCTCTGCGGACGACGGCGGCGTTCTCGATCAACTCTCCCGCGCCAATCAACACGCCGTCGCCCAACACTGCCCGACGCACGCGCGCTCCGTCTTCAACCGTCACGTTGTCCCACAAAACGGACTCGCGCACCCGCGCGCCGGTTGAAACAAACGAGCCTTCGCCGACTAACACGTCGCGCCCTTCCCTCTCAAGCATGGCGAGACTGATATCCAGATAACGCTCAATCGTCGAAAGCTCGTACCAACTCCCTTCCGCCACATGCGCCGCTATGCGCTCGTCCTTTGCGATGGCCTGCGGGTAAACATCAGTCGTCGAGTGCGAAAATATTTTTCGGGGAATGTAATCAAAAATTCGCGGCTCAAGAATCTGAATTCCCGTGAACATCAACGGCACAACTTCCCCGTTGGCGTTATCAGACGTGAGGGGTTGGGGCATTCCGCCAAAGCCGGTCACAAAGCCTGCTTCTGTGTTGATGAGGCTGAAGCGTTCGCGCGCGGGATTCGGCCTCAGCACGAGCGTGGCGAGAGCCTGCGTGCGTTTGTGCGTTTCGATGGCTGCGGCAAGGTTGATGTCGGTGACGATCTTGCCATTGACGACGATGAAGGTATCGCCGTCTAAAAACTCGCGGGCGTTATCGAGCGCGCCGCTCGTGCCAAGAATCTGCGGCTCTTCGACGTAATGCAGATGTGCGCCGAAGCGGCTGCCGTCTCCCAGAGCTTCGCGTACAGATTCCGGTTGGTGATGCAGATTGACCGCGATCTCGCGTATCCTGTAAGAAGCAAGATACTCGGCTACATAACCGACGAGGGGACGGCCTAGAAAAGGTATCGCAGGCTTTGTACGGTCAACCGTCAGAGGCCACAGCCGTGTGCCGTATCCGGCAGCAAGAATCATCGCACGCATAATATAAGGATGGTCTTTGGACTTTGTGCTTTGATCTTTGATATGTCTGGCTCAGCTTGATTCTTAGAACTCAAGGGTGAGTCGCGCGCAAAGACCTGAGACCTAAGTCCAAAGACCTTAACCGACTGGCGCGGGCGCGATCACTTCGCGTATCGCGCGCACTTCGTTGACGAGTTGGTCATACTGTTCGAGCGTCAGCGCCTGTGCGCCGTCCGACAGAGCACGTTCCGGCTGGTCGTGAACCTCTATCATCAAGCCGTCCGCGCCGACCGCGACGCCTGCCCGCGCGAGCGGCGTGACCATATAGTTTTTCCCTGTGCCGTGCGATGGATCAATCAAGACCGGCAGGTGCGAGAGGCGGCGCACGGCTGGAATCGCCGCGAGGTCCAGCGTGTTTCGCGTGTGCTGTGCGAAGGTGCGGACGCCGCGCTCGCACAGGACGACCTGATAATTCCCTTCGGCCATAATGTACTCTGCCGCCAGCAGCCATTCATCGAGCATCGCAGAAAGCCCACGCTTCAAGAGCACGGGCAGGTGCGAGCGTCCGGCGCGTCTCAGGAGCGAAAAGTTCTGCATGTTACGCGCGCCGATTTGAATCATGTCGCCATATTTTTCTACGAGGTCAACGCCCGATTCATCCAGAGCTTCCGTCACGATTTTGAGGCCGTAAGCTTCGCGCACATCCGCCAGAATCTTCATGCCCTCTTCGCCGAGTCCCTGAAAATCATATGGCGAGGTGCGGGGCTTAAAAGCTCCGCCGCGAAAGAAACGCGCGCCGCTCCTGCGAACCGTCTCAGCGATAGCGAAGGCTTGCGCGTGGCTCTCAATCGCGCACGGCCCCGCGATGATCGCCAGCTCATCGCCGCCGATGGTCGCATCTCCGATACGCACGACTGTTTTTTCAGGCCGTAGGTCAAGCGTAATCAGTTTATAAGGCTTGCTGACCTTGATGGCTTCAGCCACGCCGGGCAGGGTCTCAAAGCGCGTCGTGTCAACCGAGCCTTGATTTCCGGTGATGCCAATGGCAGTGCGCTGTGCGCCCGGCATCGGATGCGCCTTGAAACCCAACTCTTCAATGACGCTGACCACATCCGCTATCTGCCGCTCGGTCGCGTCAATCTTCATCACAATGAGCATTTCACTTCTCCAGCTTAATTGGTAAATCGCTAACGGTTATCGCAACTTGCAAAGCCTCGAAAGAGCTTTTTCAGCTTCTCACGTTAAGCGCTGATTTCAAAACTCATATTGTGTAACGTTTGCAAAGCCTGTGCCTCACATTCTTTCGGGGACTTCGATACCGAGCGTGGCGAGCGCTCTGGTTAACTGACTACGCGTGATGTCTGCCACAGTCACCAGCAGAGCGCGCCGCACCGCGTTCTCTTCCGCGATGATGCGATGGCGATGATAGAAGAGGTTGAAAGCACGCGCCATGTTGAAAGTATAGCGTGCTAAAATCGCAGGCTCGGCCTGTGCAGCCGATTCGGCGATGGCTTTATCAAGCCTGCCCGCGAGAACCGCCAGCGACCATATCTCATCTCCGCCTTCGCCTCCGAGCACGCGCGCTATCTCCTGCTTCTGTTCATCATTAGCTTCGCCGGATGCGCCGATAATTTCTTTAGCCGAAGTACGCGCCGATTCATCCAGCTTGCGAAAAATCGAGTTGGCGCGCACGGCTGCATACTGGCAATAGGGCCCGGTCTCGCCCTCGAACGAGAGGGCTTCTTTGAAGTCGAAAGCGATGACCGTGTTGCGCGTGAATTTTAAGAGGAAATAGCGGAGCGCGCCGACGGCTATCTGATGCGCGGTCTGCGTGCGTTCCGCTTCGGAGAGTTCGGGATGCCGCGTCGCAACCTCTCTCAAGGCATCCATCTCAAGACGATTTATCAGATCGTCCGCTTTGACTCCAAGCCCTTTGCGACCGCTCATCTCGATGTGCGTGCGCGTGCGGTCTTCATCGCTCAGTTGAATGCCCAGCTCTTCGCACGCGGCGGGCGAGAGCGCGACCATCTCATAAGCCAGATGCACGCTCGCTTCTTCCCCGACTTCGGGCGCGAGCGCAGCGACGCCGCGACGCACAATCTCCTGCGTGTACGACTGGCGCGAATCAATCACGTTATAGACCGTCGCGCCTCCGCCGAACTGCGGACGCGACGACTGTTGAGAGTCATGCTGTTTAGCTTCGGCGGTGGTAATCCATGTCGCTTGCCCGTCCGTGTAGGTGCGAAACAATCTGTAATTGAAATCGAGGCCGAGCAGTCCGAGCTTCCAGAGTTGATAGGCGATGTCCTTACCAGTGTAGGTCACTGTTCCGTTCGAGCGCACGATGATTTTGTCCGCTTCGTGTTCGTCCGTCCCCGTATGCGTCTCAAACGGCATCACCCAGCAGCCTTTGTTGCGCCCTTCGCTCTCAAAGAAGATCGTGCCCGTCTCTTTCATGCGCTCGAAAGCCCTGTCCCAGAAATGCAGGCGCAGAATCTCAGACTCGCGCGGCAGCACGTCATAGCGTATGCCGAGCCGCTCCATCGTATTGAGTATGCATTCCACATTTCGTGTCGCCACGTACTCCGCCAGCTCAGCCGTCGCGTTGTTGCCCTCTTCAAGCGCGTGCAGAGTTTCCACGCGCAGCTTCAAGCGTTCCTGATTCAGCTCGCCGTTCGGGTCGTCGTTGCGATAGTAGAGGCCGACGCGCGTGTACAAATCCCAGCAGTAATAATCGAATGGACGATCCACGGGCAATGCGCTGTCGAGCGCGCGTATATCTTCGAACGTCAGGCGTTCTATGTGCATGAAGCCGACGACGACATCCGCGACCTGCACGCCCGTGTTGTCTATGTAGTTCTGAATCTCGACGCGCTCGCCCGCTTCGCGCAGGATGCGAACGAAGGTGTCGCCGAGAACTGCGTTGCGAACGTGGCCGATGTGCGCGGCCTTATTCGGGTTGAGGCTGGTGTGCTCGACCATGCGCTTGGGGCGCGCAAGGTTTTCGGTTGATGAGAGTGATGCTGTCCCGGCTTCGCTTTGCGTTGCGAGACTGGCGAGCATCGCGGCGCGGTCGAAGAAGACGTTGAGGTATCCCGCTCCGGCAACCTCCACGCGCGCGACGTGCGGGACGGTTTCGAGCGCGGACTTGATCTCTTCAGCGATGGCGCGCGGAGGACGTTTCTCGCCCGTCGCCTGCTTGATCAGCTTTGCCAATTCAAAAGCGACGGGGAAAGCCATGTCGCCCAACTCCGTGCGTGGCGGAATCTCTCCGTTTATCTGTTCGAGCGTGATGCCGAAAGCTTCTTGTGCGGCAACGCGCACGCGCGCTCTCAGAGCCTGCTGTAAATTCTCTAAACTCACTCTTGATGGCCTCTATAACTTTTCCGGTAGCTTCATAGACAAAGAGGCAGTATAGCCCAGCACGCGTGCGCGAGGCCAACCGTGCGCGAGATAGGTAGCAGAGCGGTTTCAAACATAACAGGAGAAAGACGGTTTTCCGCAAAGACGCAAAGCAAGAATGCAAAGCCTTGATTGCTATTCGCTCTTTGCGTGTTTTACTTTGCGCCTTTGCGCCTTTGCGGGAGCTTCTTCATCTAATTGATAACTCACTTGACACTCTTAAGGTGCGCTCTGTTACCATCCGAGTTCAAAACACGCAGACAATAAATCTATCGTCAACGAGAAGTGTTTGATGGAAAGGGTTCGGGCTTTTTAAAGCTGGATGAAGATTCTTTACTTTGATTGTTTCGCGGGCGCGAGCGGCGACATGATTTTGGGCGCGCTGGTCGGCGTCGGAGTCGAGCCGCGCGCTCTGCTCGAACAACTCTCGCTGCTCGGCGTCGAAGGCTATGAGGTCGGCTTTGAGACGGTTGATCGCTCAGGCATCAGCGCGACGCACGCGAAGGTTCGCACGAGGCACGAGCACGCGCATCGTCATCTCGGCGACATTCTGAAAATCATTAATGAGTCAGGCTTGAACGATAATATTAAAGAGCGTGCGGCGCGCATCTTTTCGCGGCTGGCAGAAGCGGAAGCGCGCGTGCATAACTTGCCTGTCGAGCGTATTCATTTTCATGAGGTCGGCGCGCTCGATGCCATCATAGATGTGATCGGAGCCTGCATCGGTTTCGACCTGCTCGGCGTTGAGAGGTTCGCTTCGTCCGCTCTGCATGTCGGGAGCGGGATGGTCGAGATGGCGCACGGACGCTTCCCGGTTCCGCCGCCCGCCGTCGCGGAGTTATTGAAGGATGCCCCGGTTTATTCCACAGACATCGCCGGAGAATTATTGACGCCGACGGGCGCGGCCATCATCAGCACAGTTTGCGGTCAGTTCGGAAAGCTGCCGTTGATGTTGATTGAGCGGACAGGATACGGCGCAGGCTCGCGCGAGTATCAGAACTTTCCGAACGCACTGCGTTTGATACTCGGTCGTGACGAAGTTTTAGATGAAGAACGAGAGCGACTGTTGATGATTGAGACGAATATTGATGACATGTCGCCGCAAGTCTTCGGCTATCTGATGGACAGAGCCTTTGAGCTGGGCGCGCTCGATTGCTATTTCACGCCCGTGCAGATGAAAAAAAATCGTCCGGGCGTGCTCGTCTCAATCCTCTGCTCTCAAACATCGCTTGAGACGATGCAGGATTTATTGTTTTCGGAAACGACGACGCTCGGCGTGCGAAGCTATGAAGTCGAGCGACGCGCTTTGAATCGTGAAACCATTCGCGTCGAAACGCCATACGGGCAGATTGATGTTAAAGTAGCGAGCTTCAACGGTCGCGTGATTAATCAGATGCCTGAGTACGAACAGTGCCGCGCCGCAGCCGAACGCGGCGGCGTCGCCCTGCGCGTCGTCGAAGCCGCAGTCTTAGGTGCTTTAAAGAATAATTGAGACCCCTTCTGAGCTACATTTACAGGAAAGTTAACGTGCCGAAAGTGAAGCCTGAAAAAAAGTCGAACGGAAAAATCGTCGATCTTGAAAAGATTGCGCGGGGCGTGCAATTGATTCTCGAAGGCATCGGCGAAGACACGCAACGTCCCGGACTGCTTGAGACGCCGCGCCGCGTCGCGGAGATGTACGCAGAGTTGACGGCGGGGATGCACGAAGACCCGCACCAGCACGTCGTGCCGCTGCCGGGCGACAAACACGACGAAATGGTCATCGTCAAAGACATCAGCATCGCTTCGATCTGCGAGCATCACCTCGCGCCGTTCGTCGGACGCTGTCACATCGCTTATATTCCGAAGAACGGACGCATCCTCGGCCTCTCGAAACTCGCGCGCCTCGCGGAGACTTTCGCACGCCGCCTGCAAGTGCAGGAGCGTTTGACGACGCAGATCGCACACACGCTCTACGAAGGCTTAAAGCCGCTCGGCGTGATGGTCGTGATCGAGGCGGAGCACACCTGCATGACTCTGAGGGGCGTCAAAAAGCCCGGAGCCATTACCGTCACGTCCGCTGTCCTCGGCGGCTTTCGCTCAGACTCGCGCACGCGCGCAGAGGCGATGGCATTGATTAAAGGAAACATTTGAGATGAGAGATAAGAAAATGATGAGAGCAAACTTTAAAACTCAACCGCGCTTTTCTTCTTTGCGCCTTTGCGCCTTTGCGGGAGAAAGGTTCGCGCAAAGACGCAAAGGCGCAAAGATAAGAGAAGTATTCTTTGCAGTCTCGCTCATTTTGTCTTTAGCCATAATTGCAATTCCGCAGCAGAAAAAATCTGCCGGTGAGTTTGATGAGAACAGTCTGCGCGCTGACATCAAATTTCTCTCTGACGATGCATTGGAGGGACGCGGGACGGGTGCGCGCGGCGGCGACATCGCGGCCAAATACATTGCCTCTCAACTTGAAGCCATCGGTCTCAAAGGAGCCGGACAGAACGGCAGATTCTTTCAACCCGTCTCGCTCTTCGGCGTGAAGTCAGATCCCAAAACTATTCTTTCCGTCACCGCCGGAGACAAGAATCTTACCTTCAATTTCGCGGATGATTTCGTAGCCTTCACCGGCGCGCAACAGCCGGATGTGTCGGTCAACGCCGAGATGGTCTTTGTCGGTTACGGGATAGACGCGCCGGAGCAAAACTGGAGCGATTACAAGGGCAACGCGGAAGATTATCGCGGCAAGATTTTAGTGATGCTGGTTAACGACCCGCCCGCGACCGAGGCCGAGCCGAAACTTTTCGGAGGCCGCGCGCTGACCTATTACGGACGATGGACGTACAAGTTTGAGGAGGCTGCGCGACGCGGCGCGGCTGGCGTGATTCTGCTCCACACGGACGAGAGCGCGGGTTATCCGTGGAGCGTCGTCCGCACGTCGAACGGCTCTTGGCGTTTCGACATCGCGCGCGGCGCAAACGAGCAGACGCCTTTTCTCAACATGCGCGCGTGGATGACTGACGCAGCGGCGCGTAAGATGATGCAGTTTGCCTCGCAAGACCTTGACGCGCTGAGAAAGCAAGCAGCGTCGCGCGATTTCAAGCCTGTAAATTTAAAACTTCGCGGCGAGATAAATCTGAAGAGCGAGACCAAGCGCGTCGAATCCGCGAACGTCGCAGCCGTCCTGCCCGGACGTGACACGAAGTTACGAGACGAGTACGTGATTTATTCCGCGCACTGGGATCATCTGGGAATCGGCGAGCCTGACAAGACCGGAGATAATATTTATAACGGCGCGGTTGATAACGCTTCCGGCGTCGCGTGCATCATCGGCATCGCGGAAGCTCTGGTGAAATTGCCCGCGAATGAAAGGCCGCGCCGCTCAAGCCTGTTTCTCTTTCCGACCGCCGAAGAGCAAGGCTTGCTCGGAGCCGACTGGTATTCAAAGCATCCGCTCGTGCCGCTCAATAAGACTGCGGGCGATGTCAATTTAGATTCGGTTAACGAAGTCATCGGACGCACGACTGACTTTGCCACGCTCGGGGCGGAACGCTCGACGCTCAAGGATGTGGTTGAGGCTGTGGCGCGCGAGCGTAATCTGACCGTGTCACCCGACCCGCGACCCGAACAAGGCTCGTTTTATCGCTCCGACCATTTCCCGTTTGCGAAAGTCGGCGTGCCCTCAATCAGTCTAAAGCAGGGAAAGAATTTCGTCGGTCGCTCAGCCGAGTACGGCAGCGAGCAGTTCAAAATTTTCAACACAGAGCATTATCACCAGCCGTCCGACGAGTACGAAGAGTCATGGGATTTTAGCGGAATGATTCAGATGGCCGAAATCGCCCTCGCCATCGGTCGCAGAATCGGAGACATGGATGAAATGCCGCGCTTCAATGCTGATGATGAGTTTGGAAAAGTGAAACGATAAAAAGATGTTCTTTGAACTTTGTGCTTTGTTCTTTGATGTCTTACCAACCTTCAGATTCGAGACTCAAGGTTGAGTCGCGTGCAAAGAACAAATCACAAAGTCCAAAGAACAAAAACTCAAGACCATTTTATAAAAATCAAGATGGAAACTTTTTATATTACAACCCCGATCTATTACGCGAACAGCCTGCCGCACCTGGGGCACTTGTACACAACGATTGTGGTGGACTGCATGACGCGCTTTAAGCGGCAGCGCGGATACGAGACCTATTTTCTGACGGGCACGGACGAGCACGGCATCAACATCGAGCGTGCAGCCGGGCGCAATGGACGCACTCCGAAAGAGCAGGCGGATTATGTCGTCGGCGAATTGAAAAAAATGTTCGCGGCCTTTTCGCTAGACACGGAGCACGGCGGCTATGACATCTTTATGCGGACGACTGAGCCTTTTCATTACGAGGGCGTGAGCGAGTTATGGCGACGCTGCGCGCGTGCCAAGACTCCGAAAGGGCGCGAGGCGATTTACAAAGGCCACTATGAGGGCTGGTTCTGCGCCGCGTGCGCTGCTTATAAGACTGAAGACGAATATGTGAAGGCAGAGCGTGCGGGCGACCCGCCGCTCTGCCCTATACATGAGACGCCGCTCGACCGTATCTCCGAGGAGAGCTATTTCTTTCGCCTCTCGGATTACGAAGAAGCTCTGCTTGAGCTTTATGAATCGCAGCCGGACTTTGTGCGCCCGGATGTGAGGCGTAATGAAGTCATCAGTTTTGTGCGCGGCGGTTTGCAAGACCTCTCGATCAGCCGCTTGAAAACTTCTGTGAGCTGGGGCATTCCCGTGCCGGATGATTCGGCGCATACGATGTTCGTGTGGTTCGACGCGCTCTCGAACTACATCACGGCCATCGGCTTTGGCAACGAAGAGCGCGAGCGCGCCGTCGGCTTTGAAAAGTTCTGGCCTGCGCTGCATCTCATCGGCAAAGACATCTTGAGGCAGCACGCTATCTACTGGCCTGCGTTTTTG
Source organism: uncultured Pyrinomonadaceae bacterium (assembly GCA_964246305.1). Classification (GTDB taxonomy): domain Bacteria; phylum Acidobacteriota; class Blastocatellia; order Pyrinomonadales; family Pyrinomonadaceae; genus JACMLC01. The sequence continues at coordinate 48,897 of CAXTPS010000001.1, read as the reverse complement.
ATGGCGGCTGGACTTGAGCTGCCGCGCGGGGTGATAGCGCACGGCATGTGGCTCGATCCGGTCGGGCGCAAGATGTCGAAGACCATCGGCAATACGGTCGAGCTTGAATTGCTGCATCGCTATTTCCAGACGGATGCGGTGCGATATTTCTGCCTGCGCGAGATGGCGTTCGGGCAGGACAGCAAGGTCGGATACGAATCCATCATCGAGCGCACGAACAGCGATCTCGCGAGCGGCCTCGGCAATCTTTCCAGCCGCACGCTGACGATGATTCAGCGTTACTGCGACGGCGTAGTCCCCACGCCGCAGATTGCTGAAGCGAATTATCTGGCGACCAAACGCGCGGGAATTGACCCGGACCCGATGGCTCTCGTCTCGACGCTCGAACACGCGCGGGATCAATTCATCACGCAGATGGACGACTTCGCGTTCAGCCGCGCGCTCGAAGCTGCGTGGAGCATCGTCGCGCGCGTGGACAAGATAATCTCCGACGCCAAGCCATGGGAGCTTGCGAAGAGCGTTGAGCAGCGCGAGACCTTGAACGCGGTGCTCTACAGAGCCGCAGAATCGCTGCGCTGGCTCTGCGTCCTGCTCTTCCCTGTCATGCCCGAAGCTTCGCGTGAGATTTTAAATCAGCTTGGTCTCGATGAAGACCCGGCCGGTATCGATCCGGCTAAACTCGAATGGGGAGAATTGAAAACAGGCACGCGCATCAGCCAGATCAAGCCGCTGTTTCCGCGTCTTGACAAGAAAAAAATCATGGCTGAAATCGAAAAAGAGAGCGCAGAGAGCGAGCACACCGGAACGCACGCGACCGAAGCCGACGCGGTTCAGGGCGCGGCCATCACAGGCGAGACGCAACCCGCGCCGCCGCAACAGGGCGCGACCGAAGCAGACGCCGCAGCAGCTTTAGAGAAGAAGGAGACGGAAGGCGTCGCATTCATAGAGATCGGCGACTTCGCCAAAGTTGACCTGCGCGTCGGGGAGATTCTGACCGCCGAGCGCGTGCCGAAATCCGACAAGCTCCTGCGCTTTACGATTGACGTGGGCGAAGCAGAAGCCCGACAGATTCTCGCGGGCATCGCGGAATATTACGAGCCTGAAAAACTTATCGGGCGCAAAGTCGTCGTGGTCGCCAATCTCAAGCCGCGAAAGCTGCGCGGCTTTGAATCGCAGGGCATGGTCTGCGCCGCCTCCGTCGGAGACGAGGGACGCCCCGTGCTCGCGACTTTTATTGAAGACGTTCCCAACGGAGCCAGATTGAAGTAATCGATTCATTTACTCATTGATTCATTTGTTCAATGAGAAATGAATCAATGAGCCAATGAGCCAATTCGTAGACTCACACGCACACATTGACGGGGCGGAGTTTGACGATGACCGTGACGAGGTGGTCGAGCGTGCGCGCGTGGCGGGCGTCGGCACGATTCTCAATATCGGGACGGGCGATCCGCACAGCGGGACGCTTGAGCGCGCAGTTGACGCGGCTGAAAAGTACGAAGGCGTTTACGCGGCGGTCGGCGTGCATCCGCATGACGCGAAGCTTTTTGACGGGCAGGCGGCTCAGCGTATTCAGAAGCTTATCAATGAAAGCTCGCGTGTCATCGCGCTCGGCGAGATAGGGCTTGATTATCATTACGACCACTCGCCGCGAGAGGTGCAGCGCGAAGTCTTTATCAAGCAGTTGCGTTTGGCGTGTGAAGAGGGCGTGCCTGTCATTATTCACTCGCGCTCTGCCGATGACGAGACGGTTGAGATTTTAAGAGACGAGTGGAGTGACGCGCGTTGCGGCGGCATCATGCACTGCTTCGGCGGCACGACGCAGATGGCTCTGAATGTGCTTGAGCTTGGCTTTTATGTTTCGTTCGCGGGCAACGTCACGTTTAAGAAGGCCGCGAATCTGCGCGAAGCCGCTCTCGCGGTCCCGCTCGACCGCCTGCTGATTGAAACCGATTGCCCGTTCCTGACGCCGGTTCCCTTTCGCGGTCGGCGCAACGAACCCGCGCGCGTCGTAGAGGTAGCGCGCTGTCTGGCAGAGCTTCACGGAATCGAAACGGAAGAGATTGGGCGCATGACGACGGAAAATTTCATGCGATTCTTTCAGCTTTAAGCATTTGATGCTATGCTCAGGCTATGTAAGGCTTGACACGAAAATTATTGCGACTCATTTATGGCACAGCAGAATTCATTCGACATCGTATCCGAAGTAGACCGCGCGGAAATCAGCAACGCGATCAACCAGACGCTCAAAGAAGTCCGGCAGCGTTTCGATTTCAAAGGCAGCAGTGCGTCCGTCGCGCTCGAAGAGAAAGAGCTTTTGATGACTGCCGAAGACGAGACGCGCCTGCGCAATATGAATGACATATTGCAACAGAAGCTCGTGCGGCGCGGCGTGCCGCTCAAGGCTTTCGAGTACGGCAAGGTCGAGCCTGCGGCTGGCAGCACAGTGCGCCAACACGTAGCCATACAGCAAGGCATCCCGCAGGACAAAGCCAAAGAGATCATCAAGTTTATCAAAGACTCGAAGGCCAAAGTGCAGGCTTCGATTCAAGGCGACATCGTCCGCATCACGGGCAAAGACCGCGACACGCTTCAAGACATCATCGCTAAACTCAAAGCCAGAGATTTCGGCATTAACATGCAGTACACGAATTATCGGACAAATTAGAAAGGGATGGGTGATAGGGGATAAGAAAAAGCAGGAGTCAGAAGTCAGGAGTCAGAATAAAGAAGAATAAAAGCGGGTTGCCGCCTCTGCTTCTGACTCCTGTCTCCTGTATTCCCCTCTTCTCTTATCACCCATCACCTATCACCTATCACTTAAAAAAACTTATGCACACTTCCGGTTTCACAGCCGCGATTGAAGACCCGCAGATTACGGCGCGCAGAATCTTCAGCCTGATTGCTTCCGAGCTTGCTCTGGTCGAAACGGAATTTGAGCGACAGGCGCGTTCCAACATACAGGTCATCGCGTACATCGGAGATTACCTGCGCGCGTCCGGCGGCAAGCGCGTGCGCCCCGCGCTTCATCTGCTTTCAACCTATTCGGTCGGCGTTGATGCCTCGCGCGAGAACTCGATACGCATGGCCGCCGTGATGGAATTTCTGCACACGGCGACGCTCGTACACGATGACATCATTGATAACGCTGAGACGCGGCGCAATCGTCCTTCGATCAACTCGCGCTTTGGAAATCAGACGGCTGTGTTGATGGGTGACTGGCTTTACATGTCAGCCTTTGAGACCAGTTTGATGGAACGCTCGCTGCCTGTGCTCGATATTCTGACGGCGGTCACGAGACAGATGACCGAGGGCGAGCTGTTGCAGTTGACGATGCTCGGTCGAACGGATGTGTCGGAAGAGCAATATTTCGACATCTTGCAGCGTAAGACAGCGTACCTGTTCAGCGCGTGTTGCGAGATAGGCGCGATTATGGGCGAGGCCGCCCCGGGATTTCAAACCGCGCTTCGTGATTACGGCATCAACCTCGGCACTGCATTCCAGCTTGTAGACGACCTGCTCGATTTCACGGCGATGGAAGAGACTCTCGGCAAAGCTGCCGGAGCAGACCTGCTCGAAGGAAAGGTCACGTTGCCGCTCATCTTTTTGCTTGAATCTGACCTGTCAATGCGAGAGGATATACAGACGGTGATGCGCGACGGACATTACCGGAACGTTTCGCGCGCCGGTTTGCTTCAAGCGGTCGAGCGCACAGGCTCGCTGGCACGCGCACGCGAGCGCGCATACGAATATGCGGACAAAGCGCGCGAGGCTCTCAATCCTTTGCCGGAATCTAAATACCGCGACGCCCTGCGCGCGATTCCGACTTTTATCGTCGAGCGAGACAGATGAAAGTGATTTGAGATTTGAAATCTCAAATCTCAAATCATAAATATCTCTTATGCCTAACGAGAATCTTCTTTCAACGCTTGAGCAGAGCCTGAGACAGGCTCGTGCGGCGCGTAATCGGGTGGCGTCGCGTCTGGCCGAACTTGAGATCGAGGCCGAAACGCTGCGCGCAGAGTTGGCGGAGATGGATACGCTGGCCGGGCAGACTGAGGCCGCAATCTTCCGTCTACTGTCGTCAGTGCTGACTTCAAACAGCGCGCCCGCCGCTCGTATTCCGACGGACGAAGAACTCGAAGCCGCTCTGCGTCAGGATGCGGCTCGCCATAACTACGCAGCACGCACGACAGGAGCCGCGCCGCGCCAGCCCGTCACGCCGCGCCATCAGATCCCGCCTTTGAGAAATGATATTGAGATCAAGGATGACAGGTTCGCTGATAGAACGATTCCGCAGGCGACGACGATGCTTTTGAGAGAGTCGGGCGAGCCGCTTCACGTCAACGAGATTTACAATCGCCTGCTCGAAGGCGGCTTTAATTTCAACGGACACAATCCGACCATCAGCATCGCCGTTTCGCTCAATCGCAACGGGCGTTTCCGCAAAGTCGCGCCCGGCACTTTCGACCTCGTGATGCGTGACGCTTCGCAAGCTTCCGGCTAAACCTCTGCACTGCTCCTCTTTGTGCCCTAAAGCCGACGTTCAAGCTTCGGCGGGTGCGTTTTAAATTTGCATGAATTAAGGACTTAAACTAGAATATACCGTTCTTCCTGTGAGGGGCGGCGCACTGAACTCCTCTTTGGCGCGTCTGGTATTAACCTGATTAGATAAATTTAAAGGAAAATCGAAAATGAGCCATAGAGCTTTTAAGGCCGGAAACCGTCTATCTGGTTTCTACATTAACTCTCGCAAGCACAAAGCGGTATTTGCGTTATTCGTCATGCTGATGCTATGCGTCTCGACGCAGGCGCAGACCATCACACTGAGAAGCAAGATCAGTCCGCTGGGCGGAACCAGCACGACCAAATATTCGGATCTGTATGGCGAAGGAAATGTCGCCGTGCTCGGCACTTATAGCGGGCGCGGAGTTTATATCTTCGACATCACGAATCCTAACAACCCCGTGATGGCTAACTGGTATAACCCCACGCCGCAGCAGCAGTTTCTGGAAGCCGTAGTCGTCAACCACATAGGCTATTTCGGCAGCGGCATCGGCAACGAAGGAGTCCACGTCGTTGACCTGACGAATCCTTATAACCCTGTGCTGTTGAGCAAGATTACTTCGACCAACGGCGGCGGGTATAATGTTATCCATGAAATTTTAGTGGACGGCAACTTTCTGTACGAGACGGATTCGCGCACGCCGACCATCAAAGTCATCGACATCAGCAATCCAGCCGCGCCCACGTTCGTCAGAAACATCGTCACCTCAGACCTGCTCTTTATACACGCAGTGCATATCGCTGGCGGCAGGCTGTTTACTTCGGGCTGGGGCGACTGGAGCAATTTCGATGTCGCTACTGGTAAGACGGAAATCTGGGACATCTCGAATGTCGCGGCTCAGGCTCCTTTGATCGGCACGGTTAATACTTCTAATCGCGCGCACAGTAGCTGGACGAGCACGGACGGAAATTATCTTTACAGTTGCCGCGAGCTGCTCGACGGCGATCTGCGTGTCTACAACATCACGAACCCTGCGAATCCGACTCTGGTCAAATCAATTCATGCCGCAGACCTCGGCCTTAATGCGATTTGCCCGCACAATCCGGTTGTGATGGGCAATCTGCTGTTCGTCGCTTGGTATCAGGCCGGGCTACAGGTTTTCGACATTAGCAATCCTGCGAACCCCGTGCGCGTCGGGCAGTTCGACACTTTTTCGCCAGCGTTCAACCGGACGCCTGAGCTTGAGAAGGCCAGCGCAGAGCCGGGAGATGCTGTCTGCGGCCCCGACAGTCTCGCGCGCAGCATCCCCGGTTCCTTCGATGGTAACTGGGCAGTCTATCCCTTCCTTGGCTTGAACAAAGTTCTGCTGGGTGATTTAGCGAACGGGCTTTTTATAGTTGATGCGAGCCGCGCGCTGTCCACCTCACGCAATAAGGTTTCGGATTTTGACGGTGACGGCAAGACGGACATCTCGCAGTTTCGCCCTTCGACCAGTTCATGGTACATGGTGCAGAGTTCGGATTCTCAAAACGTCACGCAGCAGTTCGGCTTGAGCACGGACAAGATAGTCCCGGCTGACTATGATGGAGACGGCAAGACGGACATCGCAGTCTTTCGTCCGAGCGAAGGCGTCTGGTACATGCTGCAATCTACCGGAGGATTCAAGGCTCTACAGTTCGGGACGAGCAGCGACGTGCCTGTGCCGGGAGATTTCGATCAGGACGGCAAAGCCGATGTCGCCGTCTGGCGTCCGGGCACGGGCGTCTGGTACATACAGCAAAGCACGCTCGGCTTTGCGGCGCGGCCATGGGGAACCAACGGAGACAAGCCTTTGGTCGGAGATTACGACGGTGACGGCAAGACAGACCTCAGCGTTTATCGCCCGTCGAACGGCACTTGGT
>CAXTPS010000001.1:0-42389 GCA_964246305.1 uncultured Pyrinomonadaceae bacterium | reverse complement strand
GACGGTGACGGCAAGACAGACCTCAGCGTTTATCGCCCGTCGAACGGCACTTGGTATATCTCGCAAAGCTCTTCGAGCATCACTCTCGTCCGACAGTTCGGAACGAGCACGGACAAGCCGCTCGTCGGAGATTTTGATGGCGACAGCAAGTCAGACTTCGCTGTCTTCCGCCCGTCCGAAGGCTCTTGGTATCTGCTGCGTAGCTCGACCGGCGCATTTTCCGGGCAACAGTTCGGACTCAGCGGCGACATTCCTGTGCCCGCTGATTATGACGGCGACAACAAAACAGACATCGCTGTCTTTCGTCCCGGCGCAGCTTCATGGTATCTCCTGAAGAGCGCGACCAATGCATTCGAAGCTGTACAGTTCGGCGCAGCCGAAGACCAGCCCGCGCCGTCCGCATCCAATCCGCAGTAAGCGAGTCAGCGAAACTCGCTTTGCTTTCAAACAGCTTCCGGCTTCTGTAAAAGTCGGAAGCTGTTCTCTTTTTACCTCTCACTTTTCAGTTAAAAGGTTTATGCTTTGACAAAGGACGGCTCACTTAACTGAACGGTTAAAGAAATATTGGAACTATTATTTCGCTTCAAACACATTAAGGATAGGAGTTATTTCAAAATTCCCCGCTACCGTTTGAGATGAAATAGCTTTCGGCAGTTTGAATACGCGTTCTGAAGAAGCATTGAGTTCTTAAACCGGCAGAGACTTCGGCGCAAGCCTATGGAGCTTATTCCCACAAATGCCAGCGATGCAGAGCTTCTGCGGCTGATGTTAGCCGGAGACGCAGCCGCTTTCGCGTCTATTTATGATCGTTGTCAGGGCGGGATTTATCGTTTCGCTTTGCGCATGAGCGATTCCGAAGTAATTGCGCAGGACGTGACGCATGATGTTTTTCTGGCCTTGATGCGTGACGGAGAGCAGTTTGACCCGGCGCGTGGAACTCTGGCCGCTTATCTTTACGGCATCGCGCGCCACAGGGTGTTTCAGCTTTTGAAAAGAGAGAGAACTTTCGTCTCGATGGATGAAGAACAGGAAGCGGCATCGTGGAACGAAGCTCTGGTCGCGCAGGACGACCCGCTGCTTGAGCTTTCGCGCAACGAGACGATTGAAGCCGTGAGGCAGGCGATTCTGGCTCTGCCCGCGCACTACCGCGAAGTCGTCCTGCTCTGCAATCTGCACGAGCTGAATTACGAACAGGCCGCGACGGTCATCGGTTGCGCGGTCGGCACAGTGCGCTCGCGCCTGCATCGTGCGCGCCTGCTGTTGCTGGGGAAATTGCGCGGGCTGAGCGAAGTCGGCGCAGTCAGACAAAAGGAACATGAAAGTAAAGCGGAGGGCGCGGGCCGTCTGACGCGCGCGAGGTTTGCGATATGAACTGTCAGGAATTTACAAACATAGTTGACGAGCTGGCGAGCTCGCATCTTTCGCGAGATGCTCAGGATACAAAGCGCGACAAAGGGATGGAGCATGCGGCGATGTGTGCGCGATGCGCTGCGCGCTTTGAGGTCGTGCGCGCTCTGTCTCTCGGCTTGAACGCGCTGGCACGCGAGGAGCGCAGCATCGAAGCGCCGCCGTTTCTAAAGCGCGAGTTGATGGATGCCTTCGCGAGCCGCCAACCGAATGCTACACAGACGGTCTTGAGCTTTCCGCGCCGCACGCATTGGACGCGCTGGGCATTGGCCGTAGCGGCGACGCTGGTACTCGGCTTCACACTGTTCGCGTCGCGCCTGAACCGCACGCCCGCGACGACTGAAGCAGCTTTTAGTGTGACTCCCGCGATAACTCTAACGCCGCGCGAAGTGAAGTCAGGCAACAGTTCTCTTAAGCCGATTGCAAAAGCGTCTAACACGACTTCTGCGAGTCTCGCAGCGCAAAACATAAGAGCGTCAAAGCCACAGGCTAACGCTCTGGCCTTTGTGCCGCGCGCCACAAAGAAAATCGAGCGGCGATTAAATCCTGCAAAGACGGAAAACGCAGTGACGGATACTGCTTCGACCGAAGTGGCTTCAACCGAAATCAAGACGGATTTCGTGCCGCTGACTTATTTGAACAGCGCGACCGCGATGGAGAGCGGCATCGTCGTGCGCGTCGAAGTGGCGCGCGAGAAATTGGCAGCCCTCGGCCTCCCCTTAAATCTGGAACGCGCGGGCGAAATCATCAAAGCCGACATAGTGCTCGGCGATGACGGCGTCGCCCGCGCGATCCGACTGGTTCAATAGCTCTCTTTTTATCTTTTAGCCGAATCATTGCGAGGTCTTATGAAAACGAAAAAACTGCTTATCACGGCTTCATTAATTTCTCTGCTCGGTCTCTCGTCACTGATACTGGCGCAAAGACGTGACGGACCGCCACGCCCACCGGGACAGGGCGGGCCGCCGCCTGCGGGCAGCCCCGGCAGACCCGGCGGGCCGCCGCCACCGGACATAGCTCCGCCTCCGCCGCCGAGAGGCGACGCAGCCTTTGATTTCGCCTCTGTAGAAATGCTCGGGGGAGGCAACAAAGCCGTCAAAGGGATTCCGTATTCCGCCGAAGCCATGACTGAGGTCACGCAGGTCTTAAGCAATGGCACGCGCATCTCGCACACATCAACCACTTTGGTCGCACGTGATGGTGAAGGGCGACTGCGGCGCGAACGAAAGCTCGATTCTATCGGGCAGTTCACGAGCGCCGAGAAGGCTCCGACGCTAATCATCATTGATGATCCAGTGCTGGGCTACCACTTCATTCTCAATGATCAGAACAAGACGGCGCGCAAAATTCTTAACCCGCCGCCGCCGCCGCTTCTGCCGGACGGTGAGAATGACGAGCGCGGAGAGTTTGCGGACGGCAAAGTCGAATCGCTCGGGACGAGGACGATCGAGGGCGTCGAAGCGGAGGGGACGCGCGCAACGATTACGATTCCAGCCGGCCAGATCGGCAATGACCGTCCGATTGAGATCGTGTCGGAGCGTTGGTTCTCGAACGCGCTGCAAGTCGTCTTGATGAGCAAGCACAGCGACCCGCGCATGGGCGACTCCATATATCGCTTGACCAACATCAAACGCAGCGAGCCTGATGCTTCGCTCTTCAAAGTCCCATCCGACTATGCGGTCAAAGAGAGCAGGCAGCCCCCGCCGCCGCGTGATCGCAGGGGCGGCCCCGGACAAGGACCGGATATGCCGCCGCCGCCGCGTTCGATGAGAGATGATCGCCCGTTTTAACTATCGGCTCACGCAGAATGCGGATTGCGGATTGCGGAATTAAAGATAGCTTGACTCTTAAATCCGCAATCCGCATTCTGACTTAAAAGTTTCCTTCCAGAATCTGCGGCAAATTTTTACTGAACGAAGAGCGCGGCAGGATGCGGTCGTAGCCTGCATGCGCGGCACGTTGCTGTAAGGCCGTCTGGACGTGTGAGAAAAATCCGAGCAGCGGAATCGTTTTCAAACGTTCATCCGCCTTCAATCGTTGGGCCAGCGCGAACGGGTCGCAGCAACTCGCGTGCAGGTCTGCGATGATGAGCGAGCTATGTGCTGCGCCCGCCGCTTCAATCACAGCATCTATCGTGCGCGCTATATGCAACTCGATGCCGAGGGCGCACGCCGTTTCGCGTATCTTGGCTGCGAAGAACATATCATCCACCAGAGCAATCACTCTGCGCTTCACTTCCCCCGCCTGCCCAGCCTGTTTCGCCTGCCCGGATAAATTTTCCATGAAAGCATTTTGCAATATGAATGATTTGGCGTAAAGATACCGTCTAACGATGGCGAGACTCGAACAGGCATCAATCAATTCGTTGGATTCCGTGCCCGAAGGGATAGAGCATGGCAGCTTTGCTCCACAACAACCGCGCAAGGCTCAAACGAAACTGGTTATCGCGACATATAACATACGCTACGGCGTCGGCTCATATCTCATCACGGGCAGCCTGCTGCGCCGCGTTGGCCTCAAGAGACCGCGCCGCAGGGCGCATCTCGTCTCGCGTCACATCAGCAGAGCTTCGCGCGCTCTTTCAGACGGCGTGCGGATGCCGCGCGTGGATGTCATCGGCTTGCAGGAAGCCGATAAGCAGACGGCGCGAGCGGGCGGGATACACGTGGCGTGCGAGCTGGCGCAGAAGCTCCAGATGCATTACGTGCATGCGTCTCTCAACATTCCGCGTGGCGAAGTGGCGAAGTCAAATCAATGGTATCTGGATTTTGAAGAGCACATTGCGCCGGAAGAGACTGGAGACACGGGGCTTGCCATGCTGAGCCGCTTCCCTTTCAGCGTGGCGGCGCGCGTTGAGCTTCCGTGGACTGTATGCGCGTGGCGTCCGCGTCTGGCAATCGAGACGGTGATTCAGGTCGGAGAGAAAAGTCTGCACTTCTACAACGCACACATAGACCCACATGCCACCACTGATGAGAAGCTCGCACAGCACGATGCTATTATCGAACGGGCGCAAAAAGCGGACGCTCCGACTATCCTGCTCGGCGACTTTAATACTCTGACCTCCGAGTCCCGCGTCAGGATGCGCGGGCTGCTTGAGTCTCATGGCTTCCAGACTCCGTTCGCGGACGGGACGGCCACGTGGCGCGCGGGCTTGATACGCCTGCACACCGATTGGATTTTTGTGCGCGATGTGAAGGTGACACGCTGGGGCGTGGCTAGAAGATTGGGTGTCTCGGATCACTGGCCTGTGTGGGCCGAGCTTGATTTGAGCGACGAGAGCGAGAAGGCTTGATGAGTGAAAACGTTATCACGAGCCGCGATAATGAGCGTGTGCGACGCGCCCGCACTGTGCGCGAAGGAAAAGCCGCAGACGAAATCTTTATCGAAGGCGTGAGGCTCTGTGAAGAGGCCGCGAGCGCGAAGCTGCTTATCAATGAAGCGTTTCATACTTTAGAGATTTTGCGGGACGAGCGCGGCGCACGCCTGCTTGACGGACTTGAAAAAGGCGGCGCGCGTGCGACCGTCGTCAGCGAAAAGGTTTTTGTTTCGCTCTCCGATACGAAAACACCACAGGGCATCGTCGTCATCGCAGCGCGTCCGCAGACCGGCGCGAGCGTGCTTGAGCAGGCTCTTAAAAATGATTCGTTGATAGTTATACTGCACCGGCTCAACAATCCCTCGAACGCCGGAGCGATTTTACGCACGGCTGAAGCGGCGGGCGCGGCGGGCATCATCTCGACGGCAGGCACGACCGATCTCTTTTCAGCAAAGGCGCTGCGAGGCGCGATGGGTTCGAGCTTTCGGCTGCCCGTGTGGGAAGGCACGGAATTTACAGAAGCTCTCAAGTGGTGCAACGCGCGCGGCTTGAGCACGATCTGCGCAGACGTTCGCGCGAGCCGTTCTCACACGCAATTCGATTGGACACAGCCGCGCGCCCTGATCGTCGGGGCGGAGGCGAGCGGGCTGAGCGATGACGAGCTTGCACAGGCCGACGAAGCTCTAAAGGTTCCCATGCGCCCACCCGTCGAGAGCCTCAACGTCGCGGTCGCGGCTGCAATCATTCTCTACGAAGCGGCAAGGCAAAGAGCAGTTGGCAGTAGGCAGTTGGCAGTTGGCAGAGAAAGCAAAGAATAGCTGGCAGTTGGCAGGTAACGCACTTGGCAGTTGGCGGAAAAAGCGTGCAGCCAAAATCATTCGGCTTTGTCTTTGCTGCCAACTGCTAGCTGCTAACTGCCAGCCATTCATTGCACTGCCAACTGCCCACTGCCTACTGCCAACTGTTTTCCCTCTTCTCTCTTCACCCTCGTTTCGGCTAGAATGCATCGAACCTTTTTCTCTCTCCCAGCTTTTTCGGGTTTGACCGCACGCGAGGACTTTTGCGCGGCGGCTCGTGCGATGAATGAAAGGCAGGCGAACCCGGCTCAGGCGGGCGGCGTACAAGATAAATATGGAAGAAGAAAAACCTGCAAAGAAACGTGAAGAAGCCTTGCCCGAACGGCTTTTGCGCCGCGTCCTCGAAGGCGTCGGCGAGGCGGTGGATCGCGGTCTCGGTCGCAAGACCGGCACGCAGACCGAATTTACCACGACCAAGCTCATCATCAGGATGAAGGGCTTGATTGACGAGCGCGTGCGTGATGAAGGAAAAAAGGGACGCATCGCGCCGCATCATTTTAAGCTCAAGGTCGAATGGGGCACACATTCGGAAGCCCCGCCCGAAATTCTCAAAGAGCTTGAGCATGAAGTTCTCGCGGCGGCGATAGACCACATCAACGATCACCGCTATCGCACGCTCGCTCCCGTTAAGGTCGAGACAGAGGTTGACATCTTTACCACGGGCGTCAGCGTCTCGCCCACTTTCGGCGACTTTGAAGCGGAATTGAAAGAGGCCGATGAAGCACGGCACAGAGCCAAAGAGCTTGGGTCGCCCCTGATTCCAAAAACCGCGCCGGTCTTGCCCGATGTCAACATCACAGCGCACGTGATGATGCCGAATGGCTCGCGCGACTTGATGCTTATTTTCAAGCCGGGGGGCAGGCGTTTGAGCGTCGGGCGCGGCAAAGATAATGAGCTGCACATTTATGACGGCAGCGTCTCGAAGATTCACGCGGCGTTGATGCTCAATCGCGAGGGTACGCTGCTGGTCGCCGACACAGGCTCGACCAACGGCACTTTCATCAATGGCCGCCGCATCGGGTACGGCGAGGCGCGGCAGATAGAAGAGGGCGATGTCGTCGGCTTCGGCGATATTGAGGTCAGGTTTCGGAAAGTTTCTTAGGAATGCAAAATTAAAGATGTAAAATGCAAAATGAAAAGACTATTCTTAGCGCGCATTTCAAATAGCCATCGAGCAAAGAGAGGCATTTAATTTAAAGCTTTCCTCGCAGCGTGTAAGATTTGAAATGAGTTCTTAATTTTGCAGTTCGCGTTCTTGAAGCTCTTCTGCGGTCACATTTATTTATGCTACTACTTTTTATTCTCCAAAATGCTCCGAACGCGGCGAACACTGCGCAGCCGCTCGAAAAGCAGCCTGCGCTTTTGAGTCTCGTTTATATGGGCGGGCTGGCTTTGATGGCGCTGTTGCTGCTTGTGTCGCTGATACGTAATCGCTCGAAGCGTTCGGCGTTGGCGGCGGTCGCGCCTTCCGACCTGCCGGATGAAGTGGTGCAGCGTTTAGGCTCGACGGCGACGAACAGAGGCTTACGCTTTTTGCGCTGGTTCTATATCCTGATCGCGCTCTCGGTCTTCGGCTTTCACGTCTACTGGGTCAAGTACGCGCCCGAATCCAACGAGCGGCTTCAACAGCTCAGCTATAAAGACCTGCGCAATCGTCGTCTCTCCGAATCATCTCTGCGCGGCTGGATTCTGGATCGTTCGGGTCAGCTTGATAAAGCTCTCGCGCTTTATAAGCGTGACGCGAGCGGCAATATCTTCCGCGATTATCCGATGGATCAGGCGTTCGCACACCTGTTCGGCTCTGACCGTGGCGATGCGGGGCTTGAGCGCGCTCTCTTCGGCCTGCAAAGCGGAGCGGTGCCGGACGCGCTTGAGATTATGCAGGGCAAGAGCTTGAAGCAACAGGCTAATCAGGACGTGCGACTGACGATTGACCGTGACCTGCAACAGGCCGCCGTAGACCAATTGAAAGGCCGTCATGGCGCGGTCGTAGTCTTGAATCCGCAGACGGGCGAAGTGCTGGCGATGTACAGCAATCCCGCGTACAGCTTGAAGGAGGTGCAGGACGAGGCGACATGGATTAGGCTTGATGCGGATAAGCGTAACAGCCCGCTCGTCAACCGCGCTCTCGGCACTTACTACATTCCCGGCTCGACTTTCAAAACGATGATGATGATCGCCGCGATAAATGCTGGCGAGCAGAATGACGAATTTACCTGTAGCGGCGGAGGCTATGTCGCGCAGCCGGGCGCGAAAGCGATTTTTGATGACGGCGGCGCGGGCGAAGTCCATGGCACTATCGGCATGGACACGGCCTATGAGGTCTCCTGTAACCAATACTTCGCGCAGATGGCAGTCAAGCTCGGCCCCGAGCGCATACGGCAAGCAGCACAGCTCGTCGGCATAGGAGCTTATGATACTCCGGCTGAGTCCATACAGGGTCGCCGCCAACCCGAAATCTGGAACGCGAGTACGGATGCCGTGCGCAAAGCACTGGCTCCGCGCGAAGCGACGATGGTAACAGGCAAGATTGGCAAAGACATCTCGAAGTTTGACCTCGCGCTCGAAGGTTACGGTCAGGGTTATGCAGGGCAGATGACGCCGTTTCAGATGGCTCTGCTCGCCTCCGCCATCGGCAACACGGAAGGCAAGCTGATGAAACCCAAGCTCGAATACGACCGCGCGCCGGAAATGTACAAACAGGCTCTGACGGCGCAGGCCGCCCAGCAGCTACGCACCATCATGGGACTCGTCACGGGCGGCCCGCGCGGCACTGCTCGCGGAGTCTTCGGCCCCGTCACAGCGGCGGGCATCGTGACCGGAGGCAAGACTGGCACGGCGCAGAAGGTGGTTCCCGTCTACGATGCGAAAACGGGCGAGCCGAAAACACGTCTCAAGGTCGAGCGCGATCCGAAGGGCAACATCATACGGCAGTATCAGGAATTGATTCTGGATGAAGAACACCCGCGCATTGATAGCTGGTTTCTCTGCATCGCGCCGCTTGATCGCCCGCAACTGGCAATCGCCGTCATCATCGAGGGCGGTGGTTACGGCTCGAAGGCAGCCGCGCCCGTCGCCGCCGCTCTGGTGCTCAAAGCCAGGGAACTCGGGCTGTTAGGGGGCAAACCGCAACCGGGAAATAACGGAAATAAGAATCAGGGAAACAACAATCAAGGAAATAAAAATCAGGCAACGAAGCCACAAAAGCCGAAAGCGCAAACACCCTTTGGTGATCTAAATTAATTCCGGCTTTTGTCGCTTGTCCACTGGCTCCTGCTCTTTATGAAAAATCGCGCCTCGTCACATCTCATCGCACTGCTCTTGATCGTCGGATTCGAGATCGTCGGCTATTACGCAGTACATCGCGCCGGTCTGATTCGCGGCTACGAGACCTCATGGGTCAGCGGGACGCGCGACCTGCTGCTCTACGTGCCGATTGTTCTTCTCGTCTTCGTTCTGACGCGCGCCACAAGATTCGCGGGCAACTGGACGCTTTACACGACGGCTATCCTTCTCTTCTCCGTCGGGATGCTCGTGCAATATCGTCTCTACAGCGATCCCGAATACAATGCGAAAAACAAGTCTGAGGCGCGCGAGCAAAAGGCGGACACGCAGCGGCTACGTTTTATCAACGAGAATTACGACGCCGAAAAGAAGCGCATGATGGGACTCCCCGCGACGCCGCCGCAGCCGACAGATATTGAGAAAGAGCCTGTCATACAGGCCAAGTATTCAATCGGGAATGCGCTCACGTCAGGCCAAACGTGGATTCCGCTCTTCTCTTTATTAGCCTTTGTCATCGCTTATCTATTTTGCCTGCGGGATAATTTCCTGCTCTTCATACAGCGGCACGGTTTTATCATCGTGCTGATTACCTTGCTGCCGCTCACCCTCGCCGTAATAACTTCGAGCGCGGGCAAAGCTATCGGCAACATGACGCCGTGGGAGCCGTCGAAGATTCCTTTCCTGCTCGGCTTCGCAGGCATCCTGACGGCGCGTTACAAAGAGCTGGCGCGCACTTACTGGGGCATCCCCAGCGCGCGTGATGTCGTGCCGCTGCTGGCGATGGCGATGATGCCTTTCATTCCCTTCTTCGCGCTCAAAGATTTCGGGCAGATGCTGGTCTTCAGCGGCGCGTATGCGACTCTCTATCTGGTCGCAGTCAGGCGTTGGCCGCAGCTCTTTTTATTCGTCGGCTCGGTCTTGCTGGTCGTCGGTATACTGGTCGTCGGCGCGCTGCCGCAGGACGTGCAGGAGAAAGTCCCGCTCCTGCCAACGCTCGCAAGGCCCGTGCAGGCCGCGCTCCCCTCGCGTATTCAGCAGCGTTTCCATCTCTGGCTCGATGGCTTTGACCCGCCTTCGCCAAACGTCCCGTGGTGGAAGAAAGATTACGACGAGGCTCTGTCGAAAGACCCGAAGATGAAGGAGCTGGCAGACGAGAGCGCGGCGATGCAGAATACTGTCAACGTGGATGTGTGGTTTGACCGCGTGGCATTTCAACCGGCGCAGGCTATCTTCGGAGTGACGGCGGGCAAGATGACCGGGCGCGGACTTGGACTCGGTTATGCGGAAGTGATTCCGGTGGCGGATTCGGACTATATTTACGCGGCCATCGGCGAAGAGATGGGACTCGCCGGGGGCGCAATCGTGATTCTCGCGCTGATTATTTTTGTGTGCGCGGGCGTTCGCACTTCGCTCGACGCGCGTGATATGTTTACAAAGCTCTGCGCCGCCGGGCTGACGGCTTTTATAGGTTTTCAGGCTCTCGTCAACATCGGCGGCATCACGCGCGCTTTGCCGATGACGGGCATCACGTTGCCCTTCGTCAGTCACGGCGGTTTTAGTTTGATTACAAGTTTTGCCATGCTCGGAATGCTGATGGCCTTTTCGCATCGTAACGCGGCGGAAGCACGCGCGGCTGTCGCGCGTCCAGAAGCTATAGGCCTCAACGACCCTTCAGTTCCAGAGGCGGTACAATGAAGAATCAATCCGTAAAAATTGTTTCGGCAGCGGTGTCTGATCGCGGCCTCAGTCAAAAACGCCCGCTCAACGAAGACTCGTTCCTCGCGGATGCAGAGCGTCGTATCTTTGCAGTCGCGGACGGCGTCGGCGGCGCGCAGGCAGGCGAGGTGGCGTCGCAGACGGCTGTGGAAGTCCTCGACGAAGCCTTTCGCCATCAGGAAGACGGCGTGGACGTAGAGGACTTGATGGAGATTGCGATTCAACGCGCAAACTCTTCGATTCACCAGATGGCGCGCGAGCACCCGAAATTGCAGATGATGGCGACAACCATCGTCGCGCTGCATTTGGACAACCACATCGCGACCATCGGGCACGTCGGAGACTCGCGCCTCTATCGTATGACTCCTGACGGCCAGCTTCACAGGGAAACGCGCGATCATTCAGTCGTCGAAGAAGAGGTGCGTGCCGGTCGCATGACTCCGGCGCAGGCCGCGCATCATCCGAGCCGCAATGTCATCAGCCGCGCGCTCGGAGCAGAGGACGGCGTCGAAGTTGATATGAAGACGATGGAGGTCACGGACGGCACTTCCTTCCTGCTCTGCTCGGACGGCATCACGCGCCACATCACAGATGACGAGATGAGCCAGCTTCTCAGCGACACGCAGGATTTGGAGGCCATCTGCGCCGAGATGAAACGGCGTTGTTATGAGCGCGGCGCGGAAGACAACCTGACGGCGGTCATCGTGCGCGTCGGCGAGCGCGCGGGTGCGGCAGGAGGAGGCGCGGCGGGCTTATACGATGACGAGCGCACCGTGGCGAATTCCAGAAGCGCGCTCGCGGCGACGCTGAGCGGAGAATACAAGCTGGAAGATTCTGCGCTACACGCAACGGTCGCAGATGATTCTCACCTGCATGAAACTGTTGACGCGGTGCGTCCGCTTTCCCCAAGTCCGGCTGCTGCCGCCTCAAGCACATCGCCTGTCGCGGCGACGCAACAAGCTTCAAGCCATGTCGCGCAAGCGACTGCGCCCCGGCGACGCCGCAGCTTTTTAGGCAAGCTGGCGAGAGCGCTCTTATTCCTGATTCTGTTGGCGGGCGTCGCGGCTGCGGCCTTTTTCGGCGGCATCTACAAACAGCGGCTCGATAATCAGACAGCGCAGACGGAGCAGGCAGCGGCAAAGCCCGCGCCGACGACCGTGAATCCGGTCTCGGAGTTCGACCGCAAGCGGCATGAGGTGGATGAGGCTCCGGCGAAGATGGCGATAGAGTTCGCTAACCAGCAAGACAATAAACCGATGTCTTCAAACAAGCCCGAATTCCTCTACCTGTACGGTCGCGCGCTGCTTCTTTCGGGCAAATACACGGAGGCGAGCGCGCCCTTGAAGAAAGTGGAGGAGATGTTGAAAGGCCATCCCGCGCGCGAACAGCTCAAGATTGAAACGAAGCTCGCGTTGGCTGTGATTGCGGTGAAATCGAACAACCCGGTCGAGCGTGATAATGCCGCGGCGGCTCTTGATGAAGTGATTGACCCGGAGGGTAAATCGCTTACGCCCACGCAGATCAGTGACAACAGGCAGATTGCGAAGAGGATGAAAGGCTCGCTCGCTTTTCAGGCCGGGACGCCGCGTTAAGCTCGAAGCAAGATTCACAAGGATGGACAGGATGAGCAGGATCAAGAATTTAGGATTAGCAAATTTGAGATTTCAGAGGCTTGATTTATTTGTGATTTCAAATTTTCAATCTCAAATCTTTTTATCTTATGCATCCTGTCCATCACCGTTTGATTTTCCTGTTTTAGAAAGATGACGGAACTCAAACTTCAACAATGCAGGCTGGACAACCGCTATGACGTACAGGAATGTCTCGGGCGCGGCAGCTATGCGGAGATTTACATCGCGCGCGACATCGCCGTCGAGGCGACACACCCGCACGCGATGGTGGTCATCAAAGCCCTCAATCTTTTATTGCAGGGCGAGACGGATGAAGAGCTTGAGCGCACGTTGATTCAGAATTTCCAGAATGAAGCGGTCGCGCTTGACCGCGTGCGCCACCCGAACATCATCAACCGTTTGGGTCACGGCACCGCGATTGATCTTACAGGGAAGACGTTTCATTACATCGTGCTTGAATATTTGTCCGGCGGCGATCTGGCGGCGCGTTGCCGCAAGCAACCGCTCACGCTCGACGAAACTCTTTTCTATCTCGAACAGGTCTGTGCCGGACTCGCGCACGCGCACGCCTGTCAGGTCATACACAGGGACATCAAGCCGCACAATCTGCTGCTCACAACGGACGGGCAGACCGTCAAGATAGCGGACTTCGGCGTGGCTAAGATCGAAGCGACCGAGGGAGCGATCACGCGCGTCGGAACAAATGTCTATGCTCCGCCGGAACACAATCCGCTGCTTCAGACAGCGCAGTTGGAATCGCTCACAGCCTCGCTCGCGCAGCCGCACCTGACGCCCGCTGCGGACATTTACTCACTGGCGAAAACGACCTACACGATACTGGCGGGCGAGCCGCCGCGTCGTTTTCCGCACCGTCCGATCACGGCTTGGCCTGAATCAATCGCCAGACATAGCTGGGCTGCTCCGGTGCTGCGTGTGCTCGAACGCGCGACACAGAACAACCCGCAGCAGCGTTACCAGACCGTGCAGGAATTCTGGAATGAGCTTTATGATGCCGCGCTGCCTAAGACGCGTGTGCTTGAGCAGCCGGGCGATATTGACATGAGGAGACGTGGGAGCGATCAGTTGACGGCGGTCGGACAAAGAGCTGTGCCTGAAGCTCCGCCGCGCCCGCGTTTCGATTCGACGCACGGACTCAGGCAGTTGGAGACAAAAGCGAACGGCAACGCACACCCGCGCATCGTCGTGCAGCTGGCCGAGGGTGAGTCCGCGCAGCCACACGCGCCGCTCGTCCCCAACCAGCCTGCGCGCGACATTCTGGCGGCGATGTCTGACGCGCCGATTCCGAAGCCGAAGGTCGCGGGAACGAAAAAAGACTGGGCGGCAAGTCGCGGCGTGAGATTTCTGGTTGCGCTTCTGCTCATCATCGCGTTTGCAGGAATCCTCTTAGCCACTCATAATTATTTTCGCGGGCGTATCCCTTTGTGGGGCAACAAACCTACGAATGCGCCTCAAACAAATAACCCGCCCGCTCCGCGCGCAGATGTCGGGCGCGAAGGCTTGACGACGACAGATCTGTTTTTACGTTCCGACCCGAGCACGGACAACAAACCTGTCGGGATGGCTGAGAAAGGATCTCGCGTGCGTGTGCTTAACGTCAATAACAACTGGTACGAAGTTCAAATACTTGAACATGGGCACGCTGCTGATAATAATAGTCTGGATGCAGAACGCGGCTGGGTCAACAAGCGTTACGTGAATCTGGGTCCCTGAAATTTTCTTTCCGACGAGAGGTGAGACACTGTGGGCTTAATTGAATCCATACGCAGATGGATTGACGGCGAGGGCGCAGCAGACCCGCTCGAAGCGGCGGACGAACAGTCGCGCCCGAGACGTGTCTGGGAAGAATTTCTGGTCAAGGTGGCGCGCGAAGTCGAAGCAGTCATGCAGCGCGAGATGTTCACGCCGCCCGGCGGCCCGACCTATATCCCGCGCGAATATATCGTCTATCTCAGCAATGATGACGACAAAGAATGGCAGGGCGATAAGCGGCGCGGCCTCGAACAGGGATTGTTTCACGTGCTGTCGGAAAGGGCGCGCGAGCTGAGCGGGACGACACAGCTCGCCACAAAATCTTTTGCCGTCGAGCTGCGCGTTGACGGCACGCTCAACAAGGGCGAGTTTCGCGTGCAACCGCTGTGGGACGAAACCGAGGGGGGCAAGACGAGCGTGACGGCGCGGCCTCAAGCTCTTTCAGGGGCGAGGGCTGCATTACAGCCGACAAGCATGCTCGGTGACGTGCTTGACATCGAAGACGCGACCGGCGGCTCGTCTCCTGAAACCGTGGAGGGCGAGCAGACTATCGTGCGGCCACGCGTGACCGTGCTTTACACGATGGAAGTCTGGAAGGACGGCGTGCGCCAGTTAGTTGTGCCGGTCAGTAAAAATGAGATTACAATCGGGCGCGGCTCAAAGTCTACGACGGTTGATCTTCCGATTAAAGGCGACCCGGAAGTGAGCCGCATTCATGCTACGCTCGCGCACGGGGATGACGGCAGCTACTGGCTCACGCCGAAAGGCCGGAACCCGACGCTCATCGGCGGGCGCGAAGTCCCGCGCGATCAACGCACGCAGATTTCGCCCGACGACAAGATAGAGATTTGCAGTTATGTCTTACGCATTCAACCGAAGTGAACCATCACACCTCGCTTTTCAAATAGAGAGGAAGCCAGAAGAGTGTTTCTTTGCGAACGAATGCAGCAAAGCTGATTCTCTTTCCTGCTCAAACTATTGCCAGTCACTCAAAGGAAATTCTCGACATGAACACAAACCTTCGCAAGCTCTTTTTAGTCTTGATGACAGGAGTCTTGATCGTCCTGCCCGCGCACGCGCAGACCGCCGCGAACGCACAGGCGAACATGGAATCCCTCTCGACGTTGCCGGAATCCGAAACGCTCGTCTTTCTCAACGCGCCGCGCATCGTGAACGAAGCGATCCCGCGTCTCTTGCCGGAAAAAGAGGGACGGGATTTCCGCGCGGGGCTGGATTCGGTCAAAGCTTTCACGGGCATTGATCTCAGGAATCTGGAGTTCATAGTGCTCGCTATGCGCTTTAACAAGCCGTCGGGCGGCATGATCTATCCTCTGCCCGAAGCGATGTTCGCCATGCGCGGAGACTTTAACGCGGAAGGCTTGATAGGCATGGCGATGATGGCATCCGAAGGCAAGCTGAAAGAAGAAAAGTACGGCTCGCACAACCTCAACGTTTTAAAGCTCGAAGACATAGCGAAAGGCGCGAGCAAGAGTCCTTTTGGGGCTAACTTTTCAGAGATAGCCATCGCCACGCTTGACCCGCACACGATTGCCGTCGGCAACATCGCTTACATCAAAGCCGCGCTCGATGCCGCTGACGGTCGCGGGCGCATCAAGACTGAGACGCTTCAATCCGCCATGCGCGAACCGAACGCGCTCATCAGCATCTCAGGCTCTCCGGTGATGTCATTCGCCAAAAGCTTCGGCCTGCGAATGGCTGACAATCATGATAATAATTGTAACTGCGGAACGCGCTTCGGCGATTTTTATGTCGGCCTGAACATGGACGCGCAGGATTTCAAGCTGATGGGAGCAATGAATGCGGATAATCCCGAAACCGCAGTCATCATCCGAAACATGCTCAACGGAGCTTTCGAGCAGGCGAAAACCATGGTGCCGGATAAGGACGCGCAGAAAATCTTTAATGAGATGAAATTGATTGCCGAAGGCAGCGAAGTATTGCTTCAAGCCTCGCTCTCGCAAGATATGGCCGCGCAATATGTGCGCGAGATGATGGCTCCGAAGCCGAAGCCGCAGCCAATGCCCGTTACACTCGGCGCGACGAAACCTGCCACGACGAATATTGAAGAAAAGCAAGCTGTCAAACCTAAAGCTAGGACCAGAAAGTCACGGCGCAGGAAATAATTTAGCCGCAGATGAACGCAGATGAGCGCGGATAGAGTCAAAACTTTTATTGATTAATCCGCGCTCATCTGCGTTTATCCGTGGCTCACTTTGGCTGCGTTTCAACGGGACGTTTCATAAACCTGCGCATCGACGCAATCCGCTGCTCCGCGTCGGGCATACGCAAAACCAGCGGCTCAAGATTTTTCAAATATAGATATGGCGGCACGCCCGGCATCGCGCGAATCTCTGCCACGAATGGTTCGAGTTTGGCATAGATAGCCACGTGCTCTGTGTTGATGTCATTGAACATCGCTTCGTCAATCGCGCCGTAATTGACGAACGCGGCGGCCATGTCCCAGTAAGAGGCGACCATGCGAAAATCCGCGCTGTGCGGACTGAAGAGGATACTCATGATGTCCTCTAACTTTTCCGGATGAAATTCCGAAATAAACCACGCACGCGCCCGCCGCATAGCATCTTCACGCCTGATCTCATAAAGACGAAGAATCAGATTTGCATCCTCATGTTTCGCACTCATCCAATCCATCCTTTCAGACAACGAGCTTTAAAATAGCAAAGACAGGCCGCGCGCCCTCCCACATTTATGCTGTCGATTTGTCAGCCGTCATTTCGCAGCCATTCACCCACAACCTTGCTCATTCCGGTCGGCTGTTCATTGAAACCAAGCTTTCTGTAAAACTCCACCGCATCATCCGTCACGAGGTAAACATGCTGCCCTTCAAGGCCGGCCTCCAACATTTCCATCATCCCACGCGCAACCCCGCGCTTGCGATAGGCCGACAGTGTCCAGACATCCACCACATACGCATTACAGACACCATCCGACAGCACGCGCGCCGTGCCGATGAGCCGCTCGCCATCATAAGCGATGACCGAAGCCCAACTATTCTCGAACGACTTGCGTAGCTGTTCAGGCGTGCGGCCATTGTCGAAATCATCCACAGCCAAAATCGCCTTCATCTCTCCCCAATCAACGCCCTTGAGATTTGTCTTGTAGGTAATCTCACCTGCCACAGAGACCTTCCTTTAACGCCTACCGACCAAATTACCCGGGCGCAGATACAACATAGCTACGGACAGGTTGACGATGAAAGACAAGCTAACTCGCGCTCCGGTTGAATGAGTTGCTAGGCTTAGCCCAACAGAAAGGTTCCTTTTTTATTTCTGAGGCCCCACGCTAGTGTTAAGTCTGCGCAAAGCCCTTACTCTTATTTCCTGTGGAGTTCCACGGACAATATCTGTCTCAATCAAACACTCTATAGATTTGCCGGTTGCTACATTCTCTTCCCTCAAGAATTGATCGGACTGAGTAAATCGAACCGCAGCCAATGTGCCGTAACCGAAGCTGCCATACAAGAGCAGTATTTGTTTATTGAGGGCAAATGGATTCGAGGTTTTTATAATTAGCCCGCAATCAGTAATTATTTCGCCTGAACTATTGTATGAGGGGGAACAGCTAATATCGGCAATGGAATCATAAATACTGATTTCATATAAATTGGGGTCGCCAGATCGTATGGTTGATTTGATTCTTGCGACAGCCTCCTTGCTAATGAGATTTGCATCAGGACCGCCTAATAAAATTAAATTAGTCTTGAGTAAATCGCCATCTATGCGGTCAGCATACAACACAGGTGTATTTCTCAATCCAAAGGATTCTAAGTAAGCATTAAGCTCAGATAACGCCATCGCGTCGCCCACACCTAAAAAGCCTGATTGTTCAAAGGAGCTAAGTTCTAAGAATCGTCCAATGATAATTAATGATCTATCCTAAGTACAGGACAAAAGGTGACAAAGTCTAATGAACTCAAAGCGTTTGGTTGGGCAGTCCTGATTGCATAATATGCGTCGCAAGTGATCGAACCCATGACGAAACAGACTTTTCGCCAGCCGCCCATGTCTCTTGATCCTGATGGGATTGCTGCGTGCCAACCACTGACCCGCGAGGTACGCCCAACAATATGCCACCGTCATCAGGGCCAGCAGTTTCTCCAGCCTCTCCCGCTCGGTGATGTGTGTTGCTTCCAAACAAAAGCCCCGCGACTTCAAACACCCAAACAGGGTTTCGATCTTCCATCGCTTGGCATAGTCAGAGAGTATCCCGGCACTTTCCGAGTTGCTTGCCACAATCACATATTCGCCCTCAGAGCTTCGCATGCCCATCAACGCTACTTCTTCTCTCAAGACTTTTCTCTGACCACGGAGCAAAACTCCAACCCCGGCTTGTTGTGTGCGAAAGAGGTTCTTCGCCGCCACCATTTTGTTGCCACGGGCATTGGTGACTTTCAAGTTCTCTTTGATGCGAATGCGAAATGGAATCTTCTCTCTGAGCAGGTACCGAAACCAATCCCGGCCAATAAACTCGCGGTCTGCCGTCACAAAATCAATCGTTTCTTTGCCGAAAAGCTTCAGATACTTTTCCAACAACTCAATTCTTTCTCTGGTGTTGGAACAACCTTTCTTCTCCAGGACAGTCCACAGCAGAGGGAAAGCAACCCCTTGAGAGACCACACTCAACATGAAAACATTCAAAGGCGTAGCTCCCAAATACCAATCAGTGCGGTCAATCGAGAGAACGAACGGCGGCGGAATGCCAAGCAATTTGATAACCAGCAAAGCGATCTCGGCGAAAGGCACATCAAAGAAGCGAAGAAAGCGTTGACATCGTTTGTAATGCGAGTCTTGTTTGGCCCGCCCGCTCATCACCGAAGAGATTTGCACGAGACTGACGGTCTTGACTTGAACCAGCGCGACCGCAAACTTTGCCAAGAAGTTGCGACGAGCTTTATTCCAAGTTACATTTTCCGCAAGCGTTCGCTCCAAGGGGCGAAGGTCGGCCATCAGAAGTCATCCTTTCCCGATTTGTTTGGCGATAGATCAGGTTAAGGATAACGGCTTGATGGCCTTTTATGCAGTTTCAAAGAGCTGTTTTTGTCCTGTACTGAGTGATCTATCATAGATAAACGATTTCCAGAATTGAGGGGCTTCAGCTTTTAGAGGCCCCTGCTCACTTATTGCAGAACGAATCAAATCACATGCCTCACCTACAGCTGCCATTAAGTTATTATCTCTACGTTTGCTCCTATACGTAGCAACTGTAATACCAGCAAGATCAGAAGGAACTTTAATTTTCTCGTCAGCATCGTAAACAATAAAAGTTCGATACCGTCCTAGCCGACCTATGAATAGACCACACTCAAATAAAACATTGTCGCGAGGAGACTGAGAGATTTGATTCCGACTCTCAGTAACATCATCAGGAGTCAAAATCAAAATAGCAAAATCAAAATCATCAAGAGCTTTGACCAAACTCTCAAGAGTTCCCTCGCCAAGACCAAACAAGCCCTCATGCCAAATCGTTATTTCGGCATCATGCTTTAGCTGCGCTCGAATGTTTTGAGCTATCACTAGTCCTTCGCTCGAAGACCCGATAAAAACGGAAGGACGACTCATATGTATTTCCTCTTAGATTTCAGAGAATTGCCAATGCCTAACAGCTATTTATGCCGCGCCGTATTTCTTGAACCATTCCTGTAGACGCTTCCAGCCGTCCATCGCCTGCTCTTTGCGATAGCTGGGGCGGTAGTCGGCGTGAAAGCCGTGGGGCGTGTCAGGGTAGACGATGATTTCCGATGGGGTCTTTCCGAGTTTGAGTTTGGCGCGCATCTGTTCGACCGTCTCGACCGGGATGCCTTCGTCCGCGCCGCCGTAAAGACCGAGCACGGGGACTTTCAAGGTGGCTGCGATGTCTATCGGATTGGTCGGCTGCAATTCAGATTTGGGCGCGTTCGGTCTCGGCACGAGTGAGCCGTACCATGCGACTCCGGCTTTGACTTTCGGATTGTGTGAGGCGTAGAGCCAGACTATGCGCCCGCCCCAGCAGAAGCCTGTGAGGCCGAGCTTGTCTGTGTTTCCCTTGCCGGATTTTTTCGCGTACGCGACCGCCGCGTCGAGGTCTGACATCACCTGTGCGTCTGGGACTTTGACGACTATCTTGCGAATCTCGTCTATGCTTTCGAGTTTCGAGACATCGCCCTGTCGCGCGTAAAGCTCGGGCGCAATCGCCATGTGGCCGAGTTTGGCAAAGCGACGGCAGATGTCTTTGATATGCTCATGGACGCCGAAGATTTCCTGCACGACGAGCACGACCGGAAAGTTCTTGCCCTTCTCCGGCATCGCTCGATAGGCGGGCATCTCGCCGTCTTTGACAGGGATCTTGACTTCTCCGGCGACGAGGCCGCTGCTGTCGGTCGTGATAGCCGTCTGCGCCACGATGGGCTGCACGGCGAGCGCGAATCCGGCGGCGAGCGTGGTCACTAGAAACCTGCGGCGTGTGAAATCGGAATCGGGCATCTGGCCCGTGATGTCTTCATACATGATTTAATTTTCTCCTCCGTGAGGGGAAGTATAGCAAATTCACCATCACTATCATCAAGCCGAAAAGAAGGTCTCGCGCAAAGGCGCAAAGGCGCAAAGAAGAAGACGCAAAGCTCAATTATCATTGAATCTCTTTGCGGTCTTTCTTTGCGCCTTTGCGGGAAAATTTCTTTAGTTGTGAGTCGCAGCAACTGTGAATGCGCCGGACTCAAGCTCTTCGATGAGGTCGGAGAGGAGCGGGGCGATGCGCTCAGGCTCGACATAACCTTTGCCGAGCAGACGCATAATCTTTCGCTCAACGGTTTGACCGGTTAGCTCTTTGAGGAGCGCGCGGCAGAATGAGGCGACGACCAACGGCTCAAACTGCTTGCCGGTGTTGCGACGAAAATCTTCGACGACTTCTACGAGCGAGCGACGCCTTTTGTATGGGCGGTCGGTCGTCATTGCATCGAACGAGTCTGCGAGCGCAACGATCTTGGCTCCCATCGGAATCTGGTCTCCGGTCAGGCCGTCAGGATAGCCGCGCCCGTCCAATCGCTCGTGATGATAACGCGCCATCAAAGAGATGTCCGCGTAAGGATGATGAATCGGTGAGAGTATCTCGTAGCCCGCCGCCGGGTGACGATTCAGCTCGCTGGATTGCTTGGCATCAATGCGGTAAGGCGCGTTCAGAATATCGCGCTCGACGACGAGCTTGCCTATGTCGTGCAGGTAGCCCGCGACGGCGATGCCTTCGACCTCTTCATCGCTCCATCCCATCTCGCGCGCGATAATCTCGCTATACTTGCCGACGCGCTCCGAATGTCCCTGCGTGTATTTGTCTTTGCAATCAATGGCGGCGGCGAAAGCTTTGACGGTATCGTGATAAATGGCACGCAAGTCTTCGTAAAGATGGCGATTCTCAATCGCGCGCTGCTCAAGCTCTTCGAGCAGGCGACGCTCCTGTATGCCGACGCCTATCTGCCGCCCCATCGCGCACAGGACTTCGCGGTCTTCCGCCGTGAAGGCTTCGCCGCTCGCTTTGTCTCCGAGCAGAACCAGACCGACGAGCCTACCGCGCACGACAAGTGGCAGGAGCAGTTCTATGCGATGAGATGAAAGCAATTCGTGATGACGCTCCATCAGCCTGTGGCCTGCCGCGTCATCGCTATCTGAGGTGATGGCGTACAACCCGGCGTGAAGCAGGTCTTCGATAGATTCCGAATCGAGAGTGAGATATTCGGGGACTTCATCGCCAAGCCCGCGCGACGCGATGAATCTTAAAACGCGAGCCTCGCAGTCATACTCTGTGACCGCGCCGCGCATGATCGCCAGAGAGCCGAGCATTAGATGAAGCGAGGTTCGCACCATCTCTTGAAAATCGCCCGTGTCGGCAATCTCCTGCCCGAGGTCGGCGAGCGCGGCGAAGGTGTGTAACAGTTTCTGCATCTGCTCAGGCATCCAGACCCTAGTGCCCGACCGTGTTCGCAGCCGTCGCAAACTCCGTCAGAGTTGTGAAAGCCTCCTGCTCACTGGCTGCGAGGGCGACGTGGCGCGTCAAACCCAGCATCTCGAAAAGCTCGACTGTTTGGAGATTGACATCCGAAAAGACAAGCTGCGCTCCGGCAGTTTCGGCTGCGTCAATCACGCCCAAAAGAATAGAGACGCCGATGCTGTTAACCAGCTCGGTGTCTCTGAAATTGATGACGAGCGCGCGATATCCTGCTTCTAACTGGAGACGACATTCACGCTCGATGCGCTCGCCGCTCAGTTTGTTCAGATAGTCGCCCGCATAAATCACCGCCGTTGCTCCAATGCAACGTGTGCGCACCGGAACGCCTGCCGGAAATTCAGCCATCTCAGGTAAGCTCCCCTCTTACTTCAAGATAGTGCTGAGTGATGAAAGGTAGATATTAGATGTGAGATCTTAGATGTCAGTAAAAGCAGTTACTGACATCTGATATCTAGTATCTGATATCTGTTCTCTCATTACTGTTTTCTCAGGTACTTTGTCATGCGCAGACGCGTGCCGTCGTCAACACGCTCAAACTCGACTTCGTCCATAAGGGTGCGAATCAGCTTGAGTCCCCAGCCGCGTCTCTCTGTCGGGTCTTTAATAGCCTGTTCCAAGCCCGGGTCGTGTCCGTTTGTCCCGCTTTTCTCCTTCATATCGTGCGGAACAACTCCCCGGCTCGAAATAGTGATGACTAATTTATCACTTTCTACGCGAAAGCGTTGATATATTTTCTGGTCGGGGCTAAGACTGTGCTCCATCGCGTTGATGCAGGCCTCGACGAGGGCGGTCTTAATCTGGTTAATCTCTTCCGGAAGAAAGTCGTTGCGGCGCGCAATCTGTTCGAGTGTTGAAGCGGCGATCAGCTCCGTTTCATCGCCCATCGGGATGACCATCTCGAACTCGTCGGACGCCGCTTCATCCCTTCCGGTGGTTGAAGCATCTGAGCCTAACCGCACCGTTAGGGCTTCCAACTGCTGTCGGCTTGAGCCGTAAGCTTCGCGCGCCGCGAGCAGTTCGCTGGCCTCCGCCGAAAATCCTTCCGGCGCGACGAGCCACACGCGCACGCGACTCCAGCCGCACGCGCGCCCCGCTCCTTCAAGCCGGTCGCACCACATCTCTGTGATGCCGCGTCCGGCTTCGAGCTTCGATTCGATCTCGGCTGCGATCCAGACCACCTCGCTCGCGTCGTTATAATGTCCCGCGTCGAAGCCGTGTGCGACGGCGCAACGCTCTTCATCAATCAACTGTCCAATCGGCGGATGAAAGGCTGCGCCGCTCGCGACGTGTATCACCTGCGGCAGCAGTATCAGCTCCGTCTCATTATCAAGCCCCGCGTGAATCTCTTCCGCATCCGCGCCTTTGTAAGAGCGGCTAAAGCGTTCGTAGTGGAGCAGGCTCGCGGGAATGCGCTGGCAGTTAAAGAGTGACAGAAGCTCGCGCAAGCCCAACGCCGACGCGCGGCGATAATGGCGCGCCATCGTCTGCGGCGCACGCTTCAGAGTTTCAAGCAAGGTATCAGCCACGACCAGCGCACGTGATTCGGCCAGAATCTCAAGGCGATAACGCACGCGCAGGTAATCCTGCCACACCAGTGAGACGCTCGCCGTTTGAACCACGCTGGCATTGAGGCTAATCAATTCATGCACATGGAGGCTCTGCATAAGCTGCTGAAACTCTTCCGCGCCAACGTCCATCTTTTTGCGCCAGACCTCAAGCGGAGACTTTGCCGTGTCACTCGCCAACGCTTCGTACAGCACACGCACCAGTGCGCGTCTCGTCGCAGGCAGCGGCGCAACGGCTTCAAGCACTGTTGAATAGTGGCGATTGATTCGCCCGCCCATTAACTCATCCACATAAAGATGCTGGCAGTTGCGAAAGCTATCGAGCGAGGTCACTCTCTCTTGCGCGGCCAGCATCAATGAAGTAATCAGCGAAGGATTGCCGCCGAACTGCTGCACGATTAAATCACTCGTCTGCTCGTTAATGGCTAGCCCCGTGCGCTCCGCGAGGTTTGAGACCATCGCTCGCGCGCCCTCGTCGCTCAGGTTTTCCAGATGAATCGAAGCCGCTTTATCAAAGCCCACGCGCGCGTCGTGAACCAGATCGAGCAGGCGACGGCGCAGGCCAGCCAAAACGAAAGGGGCCTCGGTGCGCATAAAGACCTGTGCGATCTCCGCGCCGAGAGAGACTTCACCGCTCAATTGTTCAGCCACATGCAGGCCATCAATCATCACCATCGCGGACGCGCCGCGCGCGGCTGCGCGTTGAGGCGCGCTGAGGCACAGGCGTATCAGAGCTTTTTCGTCGCCGCGCACACGCTCGCGCTCGCAGGCCTCGACCAGACGCTCGATCCACTCGTAATCGGGAGGCGCAGTCAGCTCCATCAAGTCGCTCATCGTCAGCGAAGAGTTGATGAGCGATGGGTCGCGCCGCCGAAAGGCTATGAGTTGCAGGAGAAATGTGTGCAGGAAATGGCGAGCCGCGCCGGTGGATGTGCGGTCGTTGTGGCTCAGTGCGAAGTAGATTGGAATAACATTTTCATGTTGATGAAAAAGCTCGTCATAAGCCTGACGCAAAAGCTCTGATGCGCCGACCGAAGGCGTGGCTAAGACCAGCAGGCCGCGCGAGCCGGAACCGCGTGCAGCGTGGCGCACGATCTCTTCGAGCGCGCCCTCGCGCCCGAAGAACTCTTGCGGCGCGACGCGTCCGAGGATGCGCCGCCTGCGCTCGATTTTAGGTGGAGCTTTCGTCGGCATCTGTGGTTTTTGAATCGGTCGGGTCGTTCAAAACCTGAACTCTGTTTTTGCCAGTGCGTTTGGCAAGATAAAGCGCGCGGTCTGCCGCTCCGATGATGGCGGCGGGAGTATTGAGCGTCTCGTCAAGCGCGGAGACTCCGATGCTCACCGTGACCATGTTGAGCGGCTGCGTCTTGCCGTGCGGAAAGCGCGTGCGCTCGACGCGGCGGCGTATACGCTCGGCAATCGCAATCGCTTCGTCAAGCTTTGTCTGTGGCAGCAGGATACAGAACTCTTCGCCGCCGTAACGTGACGCGACATCCGCCCCGCGCAAGACAGACTTCAAGCATTGCGCCGTCATCTCCAAAGCCAGATCCCCAGCCGGATGTCCGTTCTGGTCGTTATAAAATTTGAAGTCGTCAATATCAATCATCACAAAGCTCATCGCATAGTTCTGTCGCTCCGAACGCCTTAGCTCTTCGGCGAGACGCTCTTCAAGATAACGACGATTGAGCAGTCCGGTCAGAGGGTCTGTGATTGACATCAACTGAAACTGCGCGGCCTTTTCCTGCCATTCGGCGCGGTCGAGCGCGAGCGCCATCTGCGGCGCAAGCGTCTCAATCAGCCCCAGATCAACCTCGTCATACGCGCTGCCGTCGGTCTTGTCCGTCAGGTTAAGCACGCCGACTTTGCGCCCGCCGATGATTATCGGATAGCTGATAAAAGATTTGGTTTTATAAAGACGCTCGGCAGGCGCAGGCTCGCGCCCGGCAGCTTCGAGGTCGCGCACGACGAGCGGGAGTCCATTCAGCATCACCCCGCCGGAGACTCCGACGCCGAGGCGCACGCGCTCGGCTGTCGCAACTTTAGCGCGCGGCCCGAACGCGGCCTTGACCGCCAGCTCATTCGAGGCTTCATCGTAAACCAGCAGCGAGCTACGTTCTGCGCGCAGGAGTTCGGCTGAATGGCGCAGGATGGAAGAGTAGTTATCCGCAGGGTCGCTGACATTGATGCCCGTCGTAAAGCTTTGCAGCGAATCCGCGACACGCGCACGCTTGTGTAGCTCGTCGCGCAGGCGCAGGACTTCGAGCGGAAGAACCATGTCGCGGCAGAAGTTTGAGAGAGCCTGTCGCTTCTCCATGTCGAGCGCAGCATCCGCGACCAGCAGCGCGCCCTTCACCTCGTCTTCGATGACAAGCGGAAATAGCTCGATACTTTTTTTCGCGCCCGACCGCTTATCAATACCCGCGCTTGAGGCCGCCTGAATTCCAGTGGGCGTCTCAGTCATCAAGAGCGACGCCCCGCGCTTCGCCGCATCGAGCAGGCGCGTCTCATGCGCTTCGACGCTCAAATTTATTTGCTGAGACGAAAACCTTCCTGTGGCGAGCGCAGCCCTGAACACGTCTTTGGCGCGCAGCAGCAGTGCGAGCGAATCAAGCTGATATTTTTCCGCGAGCGCACGCACAGCCTTCCGGCAAGCTTCGTTAATCGGCCCCGCGAGCGGCATCTTTTCTTTGACAGAACCTTTAGCGCGCTCTTTGTCTTTCGCAGCAGTAGCGGCAGTCTCTTTGACAGTGGAAGAGAGGGCAACGGCGGCTGTGCGCTGCTGCTTGAGAGGGGCGCTATCAACAGCTTGATTCTTAAATTCGAGAATGGAGGCGGAGACGCGTCTCTCCAGTTCGTTCAAGTCCTGCTGCGCCGCGAAGATCACATTCTTGAAAAGCTCGCTCGTCAACATATCCTGCAAGTCGCCGACCCGCATCCGCTCGGCCAGCGCGCGGTAATCGGCGGTGGTCAGAAACGCGCGCCCGCCGATAATCGCAAGCTTTCTTTTCTTGTCCAGCTCGACCGGCATGGCGATGCAATGCAGCCCCGCGTGGCAGCGATAATATGCTACATCTCCTGCCTGCATCGCGCGTTTGAAGGCGTCACCGCAATATGGCTCGCACAGGTGCGCGTGCTTCGTTGAAGTCTGAAAAGCATGGCAGATTGAATTGTTGTTCGAGATGGCGAGAGCGGGCGGCTGATGGCCTTCGATCAAAAGGACGGACAGACCTGCGGCTGCCGCCAGAGAGTTCTGCGCGTCAGTCCAGTTTGCGGGTGCATCATGCGGCTGCAATTGCTCTGTCTCTCGCTCATGCGCAGCCTGCTGCTCATCCATCGTCTGATTGCTCACAGTTGTCTTTAAACCGAAGTGCGGTTGGAAGGTTGGTTCAGCTTTCTGAGATTTGCGGCGCGTCCGCACACGCGCCCGGTTTAGCGAAGTCGGGAGGGGGTTTAAGCGGCCACCGCCCGGACGCTAGAGTATAGTGTCCTGCATGCCCAGTTACAAGCGCAAACGCAGTGACACAGGGCAATAATCGAGCCGAAGGCTACAGCTTTCTTCAGCTCACTGTTATTAAAATGACTAATGTTAACTAAATTTCACGAACCGATGACGTTCTGAGCGTCGCGCAGGCCGGGGGCATCGCCGGGCGCGACCATGTCTATGTCTGGTTGTTCGGGGCTGATGCGTATGCAGGCCGCGAAATGATTGGGTTTGATTTCGGCCAACGGGGGGATTACTTCCTGACAGGCTGGAATCGCATACGGGCAGCGCGTGTGAAAGCGACAACCCGGCGGAGGATTGATCGGCGAAGGCACGTCGCCTTCGAGCACTACGCGCTGGCGTGTGGCTTCAATCTCAGGGTCTGGCACCGGCACAGCCGAGATGAGAGCTTTCGTGTACGGCATCAGCGGCTCGTAATAGATAGTCTTCGCGTCAGCGAGTTCAACCAGCTTGCCCAGGTACATCACCGCGACTCTGTCGGAGACGTGGCGAATCGCTCTCAGGTCGTGCGAGATAAAAAGATAAGTCAGATTCTTTTCGCGTTGCAGTCGTTCCATCAGGTTCATGATCTGCGCCTGAATGGAAACGTCCAAAGCGGAGATGGGTTCATCCGCGACGATGAAGTCAGGATCGACTGCGAGCGCGCGTGCGATGCCGATGCGCTGACGCTGCCCGCCCGAAAACTCGTGCGGGTAACGCTTGATGAAACGCTTGCTCAGGCCGACCGTCTCCATCAATTCCTGCACACGGCGGTCTGTTTCACTGCCACGCGCGAGACGAAAAGTTTCTATCGGCTCTCCGATTATCTGCCCGACCGTCATGCGCGGATTCAGTGAAGCATACGGGTCTTGAAAGATCATTTGCAGATACTTGCGCTGCTCGCGCATGGCGCTTTTTGAGAGAGTCGCGAGGTCTTTGCCCTTGTAGAAAACCTGCCCGCCGGTCGGCTCTGTGAGACGAAGCAGGGCGCGTCCCAGAGTGGATTTGCCGCAGCCGGATTCACCGACGAGGCCGAGCGTCTCGCCCGGATAAATATCTAACGAAACTCCGTCAACAGCTTTGACCACGCGGCGGACCGGGCTGCCGCCGACGAGTTTGTCGAGGAACGTGCCGCCGCCGAGATTGAAATGGACTTTGAGGTCGCGTAACGCGATCAGCTCGCTTCCCTCTTTCGGCTGAAGCGGTGGCGGCATGCGCCGTGTCGCGGCGTTATCAATCGGTTGAGTGCTCATCTGTTGATTCCGTTTTTTTTCGCTATTCGAGATCGAGAATACGTTCCTGCTTTGCGCTCCGTGCGGCAAGCTCACGCTTTGATGTCGCGTAAACTTCTTCGGCGAAGTGGCAGAGCGAATGATGATCCGGCGTCAGTGCGACGAAGGGCGGAAACTCGCGGCGACAAATATCTTCCGCGCGCTCGCAACGCGGCGCGAACGGGCAGCCCGGCGGAAGATGCGCGACATCCGGCGGCAGTCCCGGAATTTGATAAAGATCGCCCTGTTCCGAAGTCGGGTCGGGGACTGAACGGAGCAAGCCTTTCGTGTACGGATTGCCGGGCGTGGCGAACAACTCGCGCGTCCGCGCCTGCTCGAACACCTTGCCCGCGTACATGACTATGATGTGATCGGTCATCCCGGCGACGACGCCCAGATCGTGCGTGATGAGAATCACGCTCGTGCCCGTCTCCTGTTTCAGCGATTTAATCAGCTCAAGAATCTGAGCCTGAATCGTCACGTCGAGCGCGGTCGTCGGCTCGTCCGCAATCAGGAGTTCTGGTTGGCACGACAGAGCCATCGCGATCATCACGCGCTGCCGCATGCCGCCGGAAAATTCGTGCGGGTAGCTATCGACGCGTGCTCGCGCATCAGGGATGCCGACCGTGTCAAGCATCTTGATGGCATGCTCGTATGCCTGATCCCTCGTGTATCCGAGATGCAGTTCGGTCAGCTCCATCAGTTGCTTTGAGATACGCATGAACGGGTTGAGCGAGGTCATCGGGTCTTGAAAGATCATGGCAATGCGTTTGCCGCGAATCTTGCGCACCTCTTCTGCGGGCAAGAGCAAAATGTCTTGCCCGTCAAAGATAATCTCGCCCGAAACGATTTTGCCCGGAGGGTCGGGGATGAGCCGTATGACTGAGAGATTGGTGACGGATTTGCCTGAGCCTGATTCGCCGACGATGCCTAAAGTCTCGCCGCGCTTCAAAATGAAATCAATGCCGTCAACGGCTTTAACCGTTCCTTCCTCAGTCTGAAAATACGTGCGCAGGTCTCTGACTTCGAGTATGTTTCCGTTGCGGCCACTCATATTTTGGATTTTAGACTTTGGATTTTAGATTGGCGTGCTTCTTAATCTTGAAGCCGGATTTTGAATAGCGCGTCTTTCATCAATCGCTTAATCCAAAATCCAAAATCTAAAATCCAAAATCGTTACACCTTTCGCATCTGCGGGTCGAGGGCGTCGCGCAGGCCGTCGCCGAGAAAGTTAAATGAGAAGAGAGCGAGCGCCATTGTCACGCCCGGAAAAATCAGTTGCCACGGAAAGATGGCGATGTTCTGCACGCCGTCGGACGCAAGACTGCCCCACGAAGCCAGCGGAGCCTGCACGCCGAATCCCAGAAATGAAAGAAACGCTTCGGAGAGCATGACCTGCGGGATGGTCAGCGTGGCGTAGATGATGACCGGGCCGAGCGTGTTCGGGACGAGGTGGCGAAAGATTATTTTTCCGGTCGTGACTCCGGTCGCACGCGCAGCCGTCACGAACTCCTGATTCTTGAGCGACATCACCTGTCCGCGCACGATGCGCGCCATCGTCAGCCACGAGATCGCGCCGAGAGCTATGAAGAGCAGCACTAACTGGCTGAGCGCAGACTTGCTGCCGAACATCGCCAGCAGCACCACGACGAGAATGATGTACGGCAGCGAATAGAGCACGTCAACGACGCGCATCATCAGATCGTCAACCTTGCCGCCCAAGTAACCCGCCGTCGCGCCATACGAGACTCCGATAACCAGCGAGACGATGGTCGAGATGATTCCAACCATCAGCGAGATGCGCCCGCCCAACAGCACTCTGGCTAAAATGTCACGTCCGGCGTTATCGGTTCCCATCGGATGGAGCCACGAAAATGCGCCGTTGGCCGCGGTAAACGGCGGGAAAGATTTCGTCAGGCTCGGGTCGCCGGGAATAGTCGCATAATCGAAGCCGGTTACAGCCTTGAGAATAGGCGGGCCGAGCAGGCAAAAGATCGTGATGACCGCGACGACGATTAAACCGAAGACGGCCAGCTTGTTCTTTAAAAGCCTCTTCCACGCGTCACGCCAGAGAGAGGTTCCGGCGACAAACTCTCCCTCGCCGCGCTCGGCTGTCCGCACGTCGCCTTCGCCGACTATCAGCTCGTTTGTCGGACGCGTGATGTCGCCATCGCGCGAGCGCACGGGCGGTTGATGCGGATTGCCGAGCGGATCGAGCGCAGGCGCAGTCCGCGACGGCTCATCTAAAATGTCAGGTCGTTCGTCATCATTCATGGCTTCTAGTACCGGATGCGCGGATCAATAAATCCGTAAGCAATGTCAACGAGCAGGTTGAAGAATAAGACCGAGACAGAGATGAACGCGACGATGCCGATAATCAGCGGCTCGTCTCTGTTCAAACACGCATTGAGAAAATATGTGCCGAGTCCCGGATAGACGAAGATGCGTTCGACGACCACTGTTCCGGCGATGAGAAACGCGAGCGCGGGACCAGTGTATGAAACGATAGGCATCAAGCCTCCGCGCATTGCATGACGCAAGACCACTTCTCTTTCGCTCAAACCCTTGGCGCGCGCCGTGCGGATGTAGTCGGCTCTCAAAACTTCCAGCATGCCGGAGCGTGTCAGGCGCGCGATGTATGCCATGTACACGGCTGAGAGCGTGAGCACCGGCAAGATCAGGTTAAGTGAAGGAAAGCCGCCCCAGCGCGTCGGCGGCAGCCAGAAGAGCGTGAGCGAAAAGATGAGCACCAGAATCGGCCCCAGCACAAAGTTGGGCAGCGAGATGCCCAGCATCGCCATCGCCATCGAAGCGTAATCGAGCCGCGAGTTCTGCTTGAGAGCCGCCAGAGTTCCCGCCGTTATACCGACGAAGAGCGCGAGCAGATATGCCAGCAGTCCGAGCGTAGCCGAGACGGGCAGTGAGCGCGCCAGAATCGAATTGACGGATTGCCCCTCATACTTCAGCGAAGTGCCGAAGTCCAGCATCAGTGTGTTCTTTATCATCCGGCCATACTGCACGTACCACGGCTTATCAAGCCCGTACTTTTCGCGCAGATTTTTTTCGATGGCAGGCGGAATCTTCTTCTCACCCGTATAAAAATTGCCCGGCGCGAGCCTGATTAATCCCCACGTCAGGCTGATCACGATAATCACCATCGGCACCGTGATGATCAGGCGGCGAATAATAAATCGAAGCATAGGAACACCTCTTCAAGAAGTGATAGGTGACGAGTGTCAGGTGACAAGCAAGACAAAGTTTTTAATTTGTCACCTGTCACCTGTCACTGTTCTTAGTCCGTCATGTTGGGAACGCCGTAATCCCATTTGGCCGGGTCGCGTTCGATGTAGACGAATTTCCACGGGTGCAGAGTCTGCGGGTTGGGATACATGCCTTTGACATAAGGCTTCTTTACCCAATTGGTCGCCGCCGTGTAGAGCGGAATCACGGGCTGCTCATCAATCAGATATTTTTCAGCGATGGCGAGCTTCTCGTAACGCTTCTGCTTGTCCAACTCTTTATTGGCCTCGTCGAGCAGCGCGACATACTTCGGGTCCCACCAGCCTGTGCCGTTGTCTCCGGCATTCGTGTAGAAGAGATTGAGGAAGGTGAACGGGTCCATGTAATCGCCGACCCAGCCCGAACGTGCAAAGCCCTTGTACTCGACCTTGGCGCGCATGTCGAGGAAGGTTTTCCATTCCATGTTCTTGAGCGGTACGATCAGCCCAAGGTTCTGTTTCCACTGCGCCTGAATATATTCGGCGACGATGCGGTTCGATTCCTGCGTGTTGTAAGTGATGTCTATCTCGTTAATGGGAAATTTCTTCGGGTCGAAGTTGCCGGAAGCATCTTTGTAACCGGCTTCGGCCAGAAGTTTTTTAGCCTGCTCAGGATCAAACCCGTCGCCCTTCGGCTGCGGATAGCCGGGGAAGATGCCTTCGGGCGAGAAGGCCGTTAACGGCTTAACTATCTTCCTCCACTTGGCGAGCGCGTCCTTATCAATCGCCATGTTGAAAGCCTTGCGCACGCGCTTGTCATTCATCGGAGGCTTCTTGCAATTGATCTGGTAGTAGTCAATCGCCACTTCCGGCGCATCCATGTAATCCTTCATCGGGCGAACCACGTCGAGCCATGCGGCAGGCACTGTGTGATTGAGCACGGCGTCAACCTGCCCGGCTTTGTACATATTCATGGTCGTCGGGTTGTCGTCGCTCGGATAAAAAGCTATGCGGTCAAGCCCGACGTTGGCGGCGTCCCAGTACATCGGGTCGCGCACGACGATGAGTTTGTCATAAGGCTTCCACGTCTCCATCTTGAACGGGCCGCAGGTGACGATGTTCTGCGGCAGCGTCCACGCCGCGCCGAACTGCTCGATGGCCTTCTGCGGAACTGCGCGGAAGAACTGGTGCGCGATCAAACCGAGAAAGAACGGCGCGGGTTGTATCAGCGTGATGCGCAGTGTGTAATCGTCAACCGCTTCGATGCCGACATCTTCAGCCTTCACGGGCACAAACTCTTTGTCTGCGTCAATCGCCTTCTTCAATTTTTCATTAGCCGCGATGGCTTTCTCGCGCTCTTTTGCCACGCCGGGGGTTTCCTCGCCGGGCAGCACAAGGCGTTCGGGAGCTTTAATGAAGTTATGAAACTCCGTCTCCATAGCTTTGGGCTGCTCTGCTGCTGCACCCGGCGCGGCGACTGCTTCGGCTGGCTGAGCCGTCGGCTCGGTATGTTCCGCTTCAGGCTTGCCAGTCGCATCCTCTTTGAAATCCTTCGCCAGCAAAAATTCGCCCGTGCGCTTGTCGCGCACGAAAACTCCGGCCTCGTTGTAGCCCTGCGCGTACTTAACGTAGTAAGCCAGATAAGCATTGCGCGCAGCCAGTTTCGGCGAGAGGCCGCGACGCAGGCTGTAGACGAAATCGCGCGCCGTAATTCCATCTCCGTTAGACCAGCGCGCGTTCTTGCGCAAATGGAAAATAAATTCGGACGAGTCGTGGTTCACGTCCCATCGCTCTGCGATGGCAGGAATCGGAGCCATCGTCTTCGGATGATACTCGGTCAGCCCTTCAAAGAGAGCCATGTAGATACGCGCTTCGGGCTGCCCTGTGCCCATCTGCGGGTCGAGCGATTCAGGCTCGGAGCCGGAGACGTAGTGCAGAGTATTATCGCTGGGCGGAGTTGTCCTTCCGAAGAACATCTGATTATTCGCAGATGCTGTGCAACCGGCGATGATGAGCGCAAGGGCTGACAGCCCTACGGCCAAACGAA
Organism: uncultured Pyrinomonadaceae bacterium; assembly: GCA_964246305.1. Taxonomy (GTDB): domain Bacteria; phylum Acidobacteriota; class Blastocatellia; order Pyrinomonadales; family Pyrinomonadaceae; genus JACMLC01. The sequence continues at coordinate 8,806 of CAXTPS010000001.1, read as the reverse complement.
ATTTGCTGGAGCGATAGATTGACATGTCGGAACTCCTCTTAAATTATCCGGGCGGAGGCATGAACTGATTATTCCAAGTCACTGCGACGCGAAAGGGGAAAGCATCTTTTCCAAACTGCGAAAGTTGGCTGTCAAGGTATCACGCGAAGCCTCTCTAATCAAGATGCATCTTGTTCACTCCTGACAATTTAACCGATGCCTCAAGTCCCGCGCGGCGTTGCTTATACGAGATTTCGTAAATCCGCCCTATTCGCCGACCCTGAGCCACACTGCCTCTTTGCGTTTGGGAGCCTGCCATGATGTGTCTATGCGAACGCGCTTGAGCGACGGCGCGTCGAGCAGATTGTTGTCAAAACCGATGACGTACGGCTTGACCAGCGAGTAAGACGAGGCGAAATAGATCGGAATCGCGGGCAGTTTTTTGAGCGCATCGGCCTGAGACAAAATAGTTTGGCGCAATAGCGGCGGCAGGGGCGAACTCTCCGCGCCGCTCTTCTCATTAGGCTTCTCCTGCGCTCCACTCGCAGGCTGGCTCGCGGAATCTTTCGGCGTGAGCGCGGCAGCATCCGAAGTTTCCGGCGCGGCATCCGGCTCAAACATCATACGCATGTTCGATGCCTCGTCCATCGTCTGCATGACCATGCCGCGCCGCACAACATCGTAATCCCCGTCGCGCACAGCCGCCTCGTACTCGTCCCATGTTTTCAGAATCAGATCGGTCTCGATACCCAGAGATTTGCGCCACATGGCCGCGATGGACTGTGCTATCTGGCGTTGCTGGTCGTTGCGATTGACCAGTAATCTGACGCGCGGGAATCCGACTCCCTGCGGGTAGCCTGCTTCGGCGAGGAGCGTGCGCGCACGCGTTATATCATGCGAGAGCGATGCGTTGTCATCTGTTTTTGAGCCGTCGGCATCCGTGCCCTGCGTCGGCAGAAAAGTCCTGGCAGGCTCGCTCGCGCCATCCATCTGGTCTTCGCTAATACGCTCGCGGTCAATCGCAATCGCCAGAGCCTCGCGCACGCGCACGTCATCGAAGGGCGCGCGATCCGTATTGAACTTGTAATAGGTGAGCGCGCCGAACGTCGCGCGCCGGAAATCTTTGTAAGGCGCGAGAAGTTTTAAAGCGAGCGGCTCGAAGCCTGCGTTGGTGACTACGTCCACCTCGCCCGCGCGATACACGTTAAGAGCCTCTTCCGCGCTCTTTGCGGGGACGAAGCGCACGCGATTGAGATTGACCGTCGCAGCGTCCCAGTAGCTGCTGGCTCGCTCCAGAATCACGCCGTCGCTCGCGACCTGAGTTAATCTGAAAGGCCCGTTAGAGACTATCGGCTCGGTCATCACAGTGCTTCCGTCCACATCGCGCACGTTATGCACCGGACGAAATATCGGATGCGCGACGAGCGAAGGAAAATTCTCATCCGGCCTCTGAAGCTTTACCCGCAAGGTGTAATCATTAACGGCTTCGACTCCGAATATTGGAGCAGCGACTGTGGCCTGCGCATCTTTTTTAGTCTCACGAACGGGCGCGCTCTTGTCATTCGCGCGGCGCGTCGTTTGAGTTGCAGTTGAGGCTGGCTGTTCTGTCGCGACAGTCGTCGCGGGCGGCTGACTTGTGCCAACGATATTTTCGAGCAGGTGTGCGTGCGGCGCGCGGGTGCCGAGGTTGAGCGTGCGTTGCCACGAGCGCACGAAGTCGCTCGCCGTCACTGCATCGCCGTTAGACCAACGCGCATCCCGCCTCAAATAGAAAGTCCACTCGCGCTTGTCTTCGGACGAGTCCCAGCGCGAGGCCACGCCCGGCACAGCCGCCAGCGTCTGCGGGTCGTAATCCGTCAGCCCTTCAAACAGAGCGCGCACGGCATCCGTGTCGGGCGGCGCGGCTGCGAGAGCCGGATCAAAAGTTTGCGGCAGGCCGCCGTCGCTCCAACGGAACTCCTGTGCGCGAGGCGTCGTCACGCGCCCGTAATAAGGCTCAGGCTCGCTCGTCTGGAAACATCCGCTTACAGTTAAAGAGAGACACAACAGCAACGCCGCTGAGACGCGAAAAGTGAGAGACGCGTGCCAGCTACGCCCGCGCAAACTTTTATTGACAAGTTTAGAACGAATAGCCACGCCTCCTTCTCACTTAGTCTCGCTTATCGCGCGCAGAGCTAGAAAAACTTCCTCCGTCCGCTTACGGGTTTCCGCGTGGTCGCCGGAATTATCTATCAAAAAATCCGCATAACGCATCTTCTCTTCCTGCGGCATCTGCGCCGAAATTCTTTGCCGTGCTTCATCCGCCGTCAGATTATTACGCGCCATCAAACGCGCGAGCTGAACTTCCGGGCGGCAATGAACCACTATCATTTTATCAAAACGGCGATAGCCGCCCGATTCTATCATCAACGCCGCGTCAACGATGCCGATGCCGTTCGGGTCGAGAGCTTCCCATGCGCGCAACTGCTCGTCCTGCGCGGCGATGATAAAAGGATGCAGGATCGAATTCAAAAGCTGTCTCTGCTTTTCATCTGTGAAGATGATCGCTCCGAGCCGTGCGCGGTCGAGCGTTCCATCCGCCTGAAGCACAGACGCGCCGAATGTCAAAGCCACTTGCGCCAGACCCTTTGACCCGGTCGTCACCACCTCGCGCGCCGTCATATCAGCATCAACCACGTGCCCGCCAAGCTCCGCCAGCACAGCCGAGACAAAAGACTTGCCCACGCCAATCGAGCCGGTTAATCCAACACGCAACATTTCTTTTGGGTGATAGGTGATAAGAAAAAACAGGAGACAGGAGTCAGAATATAGGAGACGGAATAAAGAAAAAGATTAACAGCGGGTTTCCGCCTCTTCTTCTGTCTCCTGCATTCCCTTTCTCTCTTGTTACCTATCACCCAACACCGCTTTTTCCTCTTCTTCTCTTTGCCGCCGCAACGGTATTTTTCATGAGCATGGCGACGGTGAGCAAGCCCACGCCGCCGGGAACGGGCGTCAGTTTTCCAGCCACGCGCATTGCTTCAGCCTGATGCACGTCGCCGACGATGGTAAAGCCGCGACGCGCGATGACATCCATGCGTTTGTCCGCTTCGTCGCCGAACAGAGCGCGTGCTGTTGCTTCGTCCGTCACTTTGTTGATGCCCACATCAATCACTGTCGCGCCGGGCTTGATGTGTTCGTCCCTGATGAAGCCCGCGCGCCCGATGGCTGCGATGAGTATATCTGCTTCGCGCGTCACTGACGGTAGGTCGCGCGTGCGCGAATGGCAGATGGTCACGGTCGCGTCTCTTTGCAGCAGAAGTTGCGCGACAGGCCGACCGACGATGCGGCTGCGACCGACGATGCAGGCGCGTGCTCCGCTTATCTCGATCTTGTTTCGCTCAAGCAGCTCGATGATTCCTGCCGGAGTGCATGGTGCAATCACAGGCTGACCAAGTGACAGACGCCCGACGTTCAACGGATGAAAGCCATCAACGTCTTTCGCCGGGTCAATAGCTTCGAGCACACGCGCTTCGTCAATCGCCTGCGGCAGCGGAAGTTGTACCAGTATTCCGTCCACCTCATCACGCGCGTTCAGCTTATCGACTAACTCAAGCAGCTCTTCTTCGGTCGTCTCGGACGGCAGCGCGTGATGCTCGGAGTTGATTCCCAATTCTATGGATGTACGCACTTTGTTCTGCACGTAAACGGCGGAGGCAGGGTCATCTCCGACGCGCACGACCGCGAGACACGGGTGCACGTCATGCTCTTGCGCGAGCAGCTTTACTTCTTCGGCTACCTCGCGCTTGAGCTGCTCCGCGACGGGCGCGCCTTGAAGCAGTTCGGCCCGCACAGCCTGTTCGCTCGTGCGCTCAATCATCTTTTGAGATGTCATAGCTCTGAAAACTCTAAGGAGGCTTCTCAAGCTAACTTTAAAATGCTTCGCGTATGGAAGCTCTACATTCGACAATTAGCTTACAACAAATCGCCGGTTTACTTATAGCTTAGAGCTGAATGATAATCCAACCATGCATCACCGGTTCAAGCAAACGAGCATAGTCTTGCTCTTTATCTTAACAGCTTTCGGCTTTCATAACGCTTATTCGCAAACGCCGCGTGAGAGACATGAAACTGTTCGCGCTGCGGTCGAGCGCGCGGATTATGCAGAGGCCATTAATCAGCTACAGATGTGGCGCAGCTCTGACCCGAATATTTTTACGCTCAACAACTATGACTATTTGTTAGCGCGTCTCTCAGAGCGGAGCGGCGACCGCGCCACTGCCGCCGTTAATTACCAGAGAGTCGTCGCGCGCAATGCCCTGTTGGGACAGTACGCGCTGTGGCATCTGGCGCAGTTCGCACGTATGACGGGCAATCTGACTCTGGAGCGCGAGGAGCTACGGCAGCTTCTCGCCACCGCGCCTGAGAGCCTGCTGCGAGATGCCGCGAGCGCGCGGCTCGGCGAGAGTCTTTTCGAGAGCGGAGATTATGCGGGCGCGATTTATGAATTGAGACAGCGCAGCCAGTCGAAAGTCGGACAGACCGCGCGCGAGGCGCAGGCTCTCTTAGGCCGCGCGTACCTGCTTAATAATCAGCCGGAGCAGGCGCGCGAAGTTTTCGATAATCTCATCGCGCAGCTTACAGACCCTTCGCGTCCGGATGATTTCGCGCTCGCAGCCGCGCGTGGGCTGGACGCGCTCGACGGCGGCGGCGAGGAGGCAGCGCAGAAGGCCGCGCCGCAGCTTGCCGAAGCAGAGCATCTGCGCCGCGCTCAGATTTATCAGTTCAATCGAGACTTTGCGCGGGCGCGGCTTCATTATGACGCCATCGTCGAGCGGTATCCGCAGAGCCAGTCACTACCCGACGCACTGTACCAGCTTGGTCGCACCTTTTATCAGGATGGAAAGTTTGAAGACGCGCTCGCGTATTTCCAGCGCGTGCTGGAAAAATATCCGGAGAGCAAGTCGGCGCAGGACGCGCTGAGCTTCACCGCTTCATCACTTTCGCGCCTTAAACGAATGGACGAAGCCGTCGCCAGCTATCGCCGCTTCATCGAGCGTTATCCGAATGCAGAGAACCCTGAGCGTTCATATCTAAATATCATTGACGCGCTGCGCGACGGCGGGCGCGATCAGGACGCGCTCGATTGGGTCGAGCAGACGCGCGCTAAATTCAAGGGACAACTTCCAGCCGCGCTCGCGCTCTTTTCGCGCGCCAGAATCTATGCGGCTCGCGGCGAGTGGGCGCGTGCTCTCGCAGACCTTGAAGCGTTGCGCGGTGAGCCAGACCTCGGAGGCATACGCGCGCCGGGCGGAACCAGCTCTACGGAAGTCGCATACCTGCGAGCCTACGCGCTTGAACAGATGGGACGCACGGATGATGCGTTCAAAGCTTATCTCGAAATTTCGGACGGGCGGAATGAGTATTACGGCGGGCGCGCGACCGAGAGGCTGCGCGCTTTAGGCACTAACGAGAAGACGCGCGGTATCATCAGCTCTCGTCTGGAAGCTTTGCGGCATGAAGCTCAACAAGCTTTAGCAGGAGCGCAGGCTGAGAAGGCGCGTGTCGCCGCTCAGAGCGCATTGCGTTTGACAGAAGACCAGACCATCACGCGCGAGTTGCTTGACGTAGCCCGAAGAGCTTATGCCGCGCTTCCTGCTTACAGCAGCCTGCCCGCGCCGAAGCTGATGACAGTCGGGCGGCAGAACGTCTTGACGGGTGAAGCTCCAGCCACAAATTCTTCCGTGACGAAAGTATTAGCAGACGAGCTTCTTTTTCTCGGTCTCTATGACGAAGGCGCGCCCGCTCTCGCGGCGGCTGAAAATCTTTCCGATGAGAGCAGCGCTAACTCTGATGCTTCATCGAAGCCTGCTACGGCTCGTTCTTCAAATCTCTCGCGAGATGAAGCATATACGCTCGCAGTTCTTTTCAAACGCGGAGAACTCGCAGAGCATGCTGTTCGTTACGCCGAGCCGCTCTGGAAGAATGTGCCGCGCGATTACCTGCTCGAATTAGCCCCGCGCGAGCTGGTCGAGCTGCTCTATCCTGCGCCGTATGCGAAAGTGATTAACGAATATGCCGCGCCGCGCGGAATTGATGCGCGCTTCATACTTTCGATCATGCGTCAGGAATCAAGATTTCAAACCGATGCGAAATCTGTTTCTGCCGCGCGCGGCTTGATGCAGTTTATTCCCGCGACCGCCGATACGATTGCAGCGCAGCTCGGCAAGCGAAGCCTTCGCCCGGACGATCTTTATAATCCGCGCGTGGCGATTCTCTTCGGCTCGCAATACCTGAGCAATCTCTTCAAGCTCTTTCCGAATATGCCGCAGGCCGTCGCCGCTTCATACAACGGCGGCGAGGATAACATCGCGCGTTGGGTCGCGAGGGCGCACTCAAACGACCCCGACCGCTATGTCCCCGAAGTCGGCTTTGCACAATCGAAGGATTACGTCTATAAAATCATGTCCAACTTGCGCGTCTACCGGCAGCTTTATAACGAACAGTTACAGAGCCGGTAGTCTGCTTTCATCATTCATAATTCAGAGAGGCATTATTAATTAAGATGAAAATCAATCCGTCTGTTTTACCGAAAGGAACAGCGCGAGCGCGTCTGCTCCTGCCCGGACTGCTGCTCTTAGTTTCAGTGGCGACGCTCGCCTGCCAGCACACTCAAACGAAGGCATCGGCGCAGGCCAAGCGTTACGAGTTGAAGGGCACGGTCATCGCCGTTGATAAAGCGAAGAAGGAAGTCACCATCTCGCATGACGACATCGAAGGATACATGCCCGGCATGACGATGCCTTTTCCGCTCAAGGATGATTGGGCATTCGACGTGCTCGCGCCGGGCAGCAAGGTCGGCGCGACTCTGGTCGTTGACTCGAACTCTTTCTGGCTCGAAGGCATCGTCATCAGTTCGGGCAGTAACGACCCCATCAACTCGAATCAACCTGCGCCTCAGGAGAATTCAAAAGTCGGGCAGGAAATCCCGGACTTCACGCTCGTCAATCAAGACGGCAGGCGCATCAACCTTCACGCGTATCGCGGCAAGGCTCTGCTCCTGACCTTTATCTACACGCGCTGTCCTCTGCCGGAATTCTGCACGCTGATGAGCAACAACTTCGCAGACCTCAGTAAAAAGATGCAGGCCGATCCGGCCTTGAAGGATCGCACGCACTTGTTGAGCATCACGATTGATCCGGCCTACGACACACCGAAAGTTTTGCGAAGTTACGGCGCGGCGCACACGGGCGAGTACACGCAGGAAAAGTTCACGCACTGGGAGTTCGCCAGCGGCAAGCCCGAAGAGATTAAGCGAGCCGCAGAGTTTTTCGGTCTCACCTATGTCGAGGAGCAACAGCAGATTACGCACTCTCTGCGTACAGCCATCATCGCGCCCGACGGGAAGGTCTATAAAGTTTATAACGGCAACGACTGGAACCCGAATGAGGTGCTGCGCGAAGTACAGAAACTGCTCGGCGTCAGCGGCGGCTGAATCGAAAGCGGGATGCGGATTTCGGATTGTGAACTCGAAGAAGCAAATTATTTTTAAAGCCGCGCTCGTCGTACTGCTGTTCTCGACGGGCGCGCTCGCGCATGATTACTGGCTTGAGCCGGAAAACTTTTTCGTTCCGGCGGGTGCGAGTGTCAAGGTGCGTATGTATCTCGGCGGACATCTGACCAGCGAGGAAGAGCGGCCATACAAAGCGAGCGCGACCATCAGGTTCGAGCTTTTGTCCGCGCATGAGCGGCAGGACATCTCCACACTTGCGCGTGATGGCGAAACGCCCGTCGCCAACCTGACGCTCACGAAACCCGGCACCTACATGCTGGCGATGGAACGCAAGGCGCAAACCATCACGCTGTTAGCTGAAAAATTTGCAGAGTATCTGAAGGAAGAAGGGCTTGATTCGATTATTCAGGAGCGCGCGCGCAGCGGCGAGAGCGAAACCTTCGGACGTGAGCGTTACAATCGTTATCTGAAAACGCTGGTGCAGGTCGGCGACAAACACGACGATACTTATAAACGCATCGTCGGCCATCGTCTGGAAATCGTCCCGCAAAGTAACCCTTATAAACTCAAAACAGGCTCGACGCTCAAGCTGCGTGTTTTATTTGAAGGCCACCCCCTGCGCGGCGCGACTGTCTTCGCGGTCAATCGCTCGGACGGAAAAATTTATACACAGCAGCTACAAACCGCGAGCGACGGCACGATTACTGTCAAGCTAGAACGCGCGGGCGTGTGGCTGGTTCGCATGGTACACATGCAACGCTGCGTAAAATGCGACGGGAGCGACTGGGAAAGTTTTTGGACGGCTCTCTCTTTCGGAATGAAAAATTCCTGACTGTATGTAATGCCGGCGCATGCAAACACTCTTTAGATAATCTCTTTGCGCGGACAATATTTTTTTCAAGTCCCAAGCAACCGTCTTCACCATCTCATTATCCAACAACATGTCTCGTATGATTTCAGTTAATCGCTGACAAGGCGGCGCAAGAGATTGATGCTAACTGGGACGCTTTAAAAATTCGCGTCTCTCAACTCGAATTTACTCGCATCACCTGCGCGTCTTTACTTTCTTTCAACCCAAACAACTCTATCGGATTGAACAGAACGCTTCCCTTCTAGCGTCAACCTATAGGACTGTCCGGCTGATTCAAAATTCTTTTGCTTCGGAGGAGATTACTATGCGCCAGAAATTCGGACTGACTTTAAGCTTTCTGTTACTCGCACTTCTTTGCTGCACCACGCTCACTGCTTCGGCTCAACAAGCCCCAATCAGACAAAGCACGTTGGAGGTAGTGGACAAAGAGGGGCGGCCTGCCGCTCTGTGTCCCCTCAAACATA